>CAKSDI010000006.1 GCA_934445035.1 uncultured Eubacteriales bacterium | reverse complement strand
TCATTGTTGCCGCAGCTGTCGTTGTTGCAGGAGCAGGCACTGCTGTTTATTTCCTTATCTTAAGAAAAAAGAGAAAAGAGCAGTAAAACTAAATAAAAAAACACCGCTGTTTATATAAAACAGCGGTGTTTTTTTAAACTCTTTCTGCGATTTCATAAATCAGCTTTTCGGATTTTTCCCAGCCGAGACACGGATCGGTGATAGACTTACCGTAAACTCCGCCGTTTACTTTCTGGCAGCCGTCTTCAATATAGCTTTCGATCATTAGTCCCTTGCAAAGCTTTCTTATATCTGAATTCATTTTTCTTGAATTCATAACATCAAGCGAAATTCTTATCTGCTCTTCATAATGCTTTGAAGAGTTTGCGTGATTTGTGTCAACTATGACCGCAGGATTTAAAAGTCCTTTTTCACAGTAAAGATCGTTAAGTTTTAAGAGATCTTCGTAATGATAATTGGAAACGGTTTTTCCGTCGGTAGTCTGGTATCCGCGGAGTATCGCGTGGGCGAAAGGATTGCCTGTGCTTTCTACCTCCCAGCCTCTGTAAATAAAGGTGTGAGGGTGCTGAGCGGCGGTGATAGAATTCATCATTACGCTAAGGTCGCCGCCTGTCGGATTTTTAAGACCTACGGGAATGTCAAGTCCGCTTGCAGTCAATCTGTGCTGCTGATTTTCAACCGACCTTGCTCCGACTGCAATATAAGAAAGAAGATCTGATAAATATCTGTGATTATCCGGATAAAGCATTTCGTCTGCACAGGAAAAGCCGTAGTCCTTAAGCGCTCGCATATGAAGCTCTCTTATAGCGATAATTCCTTTAAGCATATCAGGCTTTTCATTCGGGTTCGGCTGGTGGAGCATTCCTTTATAACCGTCGCCAGTGGTGCGGGGCTTATTAGTGTAAATTCTCGGAATTATCAGAATTTTATCGCTTACCTTTTCGGAAACCTTTTTAAGCCTGCTTATGTAATCGAGAACAGAAACATCATTATCTGCAGAGCAGGGACCTATAACAAGTATAAAGCGGTCGTCTTTTCCCGTGAAAATATCTTTGATCTGATTATCGCGGTCAAGCTTGATCTTCTCCATTTCCTCCGTCACGGGGAACTGTGCTTTTACTTCTTTAGGAATAGGCAATTTCCTGTAAAATTTCATATTCATAGGTTTTTCTCTTCTTTCTGTTATTGTTTATCGAATTTTTCTCTTCTTATAGTGGATTTTTTCATCATTTCACGCATTTTATCCCTGTCGCTGTTTTCAAGCGCGGTTTTAAATGTGTCAAACTGATAAGAAAACTCGTTCATTTTTTCAAGCAAAGCTTTTTTATTGCAAAGGAAAAGCTCGCTCCACATTTCGTCGTTTATCTTAGCGATTCGGGTGAGATCTCTGAAAGAATCTCCCGTGTATTTTTCAAACCCGTCTGTATCGCCCGTGCACATCAGAGTTACGGCTATGCAGTGGGTAAGCTGGGATAGAAAAGCGATCATTTCATCGTGCTTTTCGGCATCTAAATAGCTTATATTCTCAAAGCCTAACTCTTTTCCTAAATCCTCGCATATCTTTTTTGAATGCTCGCTGTTTTTATAGTTAGGAACAATTATATAGTTAGCGCCTTTAAATACGCTGTTGTCGCTGTGTTCAACACCGCTTCTTTCTCTGCCTGCCATCGGGTGAGCCGCAATAAACTCAACATTTTCAGGCAACGCTTTTTGAACCTCGTTTATAATATGCTCTTTAACGCCTGTAACATCGGTGACTAAAGTATCGGGTCTTATAAATTTACCGTATTTATTTACCCATTCAAGAAGTGTGTGCGGATAAAGAGAAAGGATTATAAGATCGGATCTTTTAATAAAACCCTCTATATCATCCACAGTTCCCTCTGTTAAAAATCCGTTTTTTATAGCATAATCGATATCCTTTTGTTCTTTTGTTATCGCTCTCACGGTATAGCCTTTTTCGGTCAGAGCCTTTGCATAGCTTCCTCCGATAAGACCGAGACCGACTATAAGAATATCGGTATTTAAATCAAGCTGTTTCATTATAAGTCCTCTTTAATAAGTTTTATTCCCGCGCTTTCAATTATATCGAAAAAATCGGGAAAGCTTTTATTTATTGCCTGCGCGCCGGCTATTGTTCCGCCGGTAAGTGAAAGCAAAATAGTAAGCGCCATAACGATCCGATGGTCGTTATGCCCGAAAATATCTTCTTTTGGTTTTGAAAGCTTCTGCTTTGGAATTATTATTTCGTTTTCTTTATTTTCTATTTTAATTCCGAATTTTAAAAGCTCTTCTTTCATAGCCTCGGCTCTGTCGCTCTCTTTAAGCTTGAGCCTTTTGGTGTCGGTCAGTTTTGCTCCGTTAAGCGCGGCGGCAACGGCTGTTAAAACAGGTGCGAGATCGGGGCAATTTTTAACTGAAAGAACAGGGCAACCTTCTTTTAGCTTTTCAAAATATTCCTGCCAAACGCTGTCGCCCTGCAGGCTGTTTGTTTCCGGATTTTCTATTATAAAATCGTTCCCCACAGCGTTAAATCCGCCGAAAAATGCCGCGGAAGATTGATCTATCGGAACAATATATTCTTCCTTTAAAGATCTAAACTTCTGATTGCCTTTGATAAATATGAAATCATCTTTAAAATCGATATCAATTCCGAAACTTTTTAGCACGCTTATTGTTATATCTATATAAGATCTGCTTTCTATCTGCGTTGTAAAAATAATTTTGCTGTCGGATTCGAGCAAAGGCAAAATATATAAAAGCCCTGTTATAAACTGACTGCTTATATTTCCGGGAATTTTATATTCTCCGCCTTTTATTTTACCGCAGACTTCAAGAGTGTTTTTTTCTTTTTTAAATAGAATATTATCATTTTTGCAAATCGTTTCATAGATACTTAAAGGTCTTTCAAAAAGCCTTTGAGTTCCTGTGAAGTTTAATTTTTTACCCGTTAAAAAAGCTAAAGGTATTAAAAATCTTAAAGTGCTTCCGCTTTCAAAGCAGTCAAGCAAAGCGCCGTCTTTTAAATTTTTTATATCCGAGGAAACAGATACCTCGCCGTTATTTATATCGATATCTGCGCCTAAAGCTTTAAGGCAGTTAAGAGTTGCTTTGATATCGTCATTAAGATAAATATTTTTTATCTTAACTTTATCATAGCTCATAAACGCCGCAAGTAAAATTCTGTGGCAATAGCTTTTAGAGCCCGGCACGGTGATTTTCTTATGCGCCTTTGATTTAAAAACAGTTACTTTCATTTTTCTTTACCCGATAAATATTCATTTAAGATATCTGCGGCTTCAAGGTATCCGTCGGTTCCTTTACCCATAACGCATTTAATGCACGCCGCTCGGACAAAGCTTATCTGCCTGAAGCTTTCCCGCTTATCGACCTTTGAAATATGAACTTCCACTGCAGGAATACCAACAGCCTTTAAAGCGTCTAATAATGCGACGCTCGTATGAGTATAAGCACCGGGATTTATTATTATACCGTCGAATTTATTATAGGCATACTGAATTTTATCAACAAGATCGCCCTCGTGGTTTGACTGATAAAATTCGGTTTCTATATTTAATTTATCCGTGTGGGATCTGATTTTTTCAATTAAAGTGTCATAGGTTTCGCGGCCGTAAATATCAGGCTCTCTTATTCCTAACATATTAAGATTAGGTCCGTTTAATATCAAGAATTTCAAAATATCATCTCCGATAAGGCATTTAAGATTTTTTGAGTGTTGAGCTTTAAATCGTTTGTAATATCGATTTTTATATCGCAGTAATTTCTATATAGATCGTATCTTTCGTTATATTTCTTTTCTAGCGCATAAATATCGCTTGTAAGAGGTCTGCCGTTTCCGATCTCAAGTGACTTTAAGTCTTTGTCCAGAAATACTATTATACTGTTTTTCTTAAGGTGATCGATATTTTGCGGTCTTGTAACAATTCCGCCGCCTGTGGCGATTATCTGCGATTGGTTTTTGCTGATATCAAAAATTATTTCGGTTTCTTTATTTCTGAATTCCTTTTCCGAATATTTCCCGAAAAATTCAGGGATACTCATTTTCTGATTTTTCACAAATTCTTCATCGGCGTCGATAAAAGGTCTGCTTAAAATTTTTGCAAGCTCTTTTCCTATCGTGGTTTTTCCGCAGCCGGGCATACCGATAAGAGCGATATTTAATTTTTCCTTTAAAATATCAAGATAAACGCTGTCGCATTTTGATATAACGCTTTTATCATCGGTAAAAAGGGAAGAGGCGAGCGCCGCCTGCGCTACGAGCATATAAAGTCCGTTAACAGTTTTTATATTGAGCTTTTTGGCGTCAAGAGTAAGCTTTGTGTTTAAGGGATTGTAAATCACATCGATCACACCGCTCAAATTTTTGAACTTTTCAATTTCTACTGCGCAGTTTTCAGAATCGGGAAACATTCCGCAGGGCGTGGTATTCAAAATTATATCGATATTATCGGCTAAAGAATAAAGGTCGGAATAAGAAATACTCTTATTATCGGCATTTCTTGAAACTACATAGCACTTCTCGGCGCCAAGGTGGGATAAAACCGTCAAAGCGGTTTTTGAAGTTCCGCCGCTGCCTAAAATTGCCGCAATTTTTCCTTTGACTTCAATTCCTGATTTTAAGATCATTTGAGTCATTCCGAAAAAATCTGTATTGTAGCCGTAAAGCTTTCCGTTTTTGTTGATAACGGTATTGACGGCTCCTATAGAAACCGCCAGCGGATCGATATAATAAAGATAGGGCATTACCTTTTCTTTATAAGGTATCGTTACATTGATGGCTTTAAAATCAGATTTTTTAAAGAACTCGTCAAGCTTATCAGGCTCTATTGGGTAAAGCTCATAATTATACTCGGCAAGTTTTGAATGAATTTCAGCGGAAAAGCTGTGGCCAAGCTTTTTGCCGATAAGTCCGAATTGCATTTTAATTTCCTTTCAGATAGTTTTGGATAACCAGTCAGTGCCGAATCTTGAAACGCACAGATCGGCAACCGCTAATGCCGTGACCGCGTCGGCAACAGCCGCGGCGCGGTGAGCAACGCAGGGATCGTGCCTGCCTTTAACAGATATTTCCGCATTTTCATTTTTAATAAAATCTATAGTTTCTTGCGGTTTTGCAATAGAAGGCGTCGGTTTTACCGCACAGCGGAATATGATAGGATTTGAGTCCGTTATTCCGCCTAAAATTCCGCCGTTTGAATGGGAGGGACTATAGGGCTTTCCGTCTTTAATTCTGTAAGGATCGTTCGCTTCGCTGCCTTTTTTATCGCACAGTGAAAACCCGTCGCCGAACTCTATTCCTTTAACAGCCGGTACAGAGAAAAGCATATGGGAAATAACGCTTTCAAATGAATCAAACCACGGCTCTCCTACGCCTGCCGGCACGCCTGTAACCATTGTTTCAATTATACCGCCTATGCTGTCGTTCTGCTCTTTTGCTGCCATAATGGCTTTTTTCATTTCTTCGCCTGAATTTTTATCAAGGACAGGGAAAGGCTCGAAGGCTAAAGCCTTAAAATCGGAAGAAAGATCTTCGTAATCAAAATCTCTGTCAAAAATTCCGCCGCATTTTTTAAGGTGAGTTGCGATAAATATATTTTTATCTTCCAAAGCTTTTGAAACTATCGCTCCTGCTGCTACGACTGCCGCGGTAACCCTTGCGCTCTGGTGACCGCCGCCGCGCCTGTCTTCAAATCCGTGATATTTGCAAAATGCCGTATAATCGGCGTGGCCCGGTCTTGCAAGACCGTTTATTTTATCATAATCCGAGCTTTTTTGTTCGGAATTTTCAATTATTATTCCTATCGGCGTGCCTGTTGTATAACCGTTATACACGCCGCTTAAAATTTTGAAATTATCTTCTTCGCTTCTCGCGGTGGAAATTTTCCCGAAAGGTCTTCTTTTAGTAAGCTTTTTAGCAATATAATCTTCATCGATTTCTATTCCCGGCGCAATTCCGTCGATCACAGCACCGAGCGCTTTTCCGTGGCTTTCGCCGAAGATAGTAATTTTTAAAGAATTACCGAATGAATTTTTCATATTAGATCGATCGCTCCTTTGCACATTTTTATAATTTCGTCACAATTAAGCTTTTTAACTTCAAAAGAGCCTATTTTATCCACATAAATGATATTTATGTTTTCTCCGCTCGATTTTTTATCGTGAGATATAATAGATTTAAGATCGCTTGCATTGCATTTAAAATCTATCGGAAGAGAGTTTTTTATAAGCAGTTTTTTTATCCTGTTTTTAACCTCTTCGCTGCTCATACAAAGCATTCCTAAACCAACGCATTCACCGTGGAAAAGGGGAGTATCTGTTTTTGCGCTTAAGGATTCTATACCGTGGCCTGCGGTGTGACCGAAATTAAGTGCCATTCTAAGACCTTTTTCTTTTTCGTCTTTTTCGACTACATCTTTTTTAATTTTAAGCGCTCTTACTATAATATCAGTTATATCCGGATTTTCCTCATTTTCAAGCAATTCAAAGCTTTTTTCATCAAAGGAGGCAAACATTTTTATAACTTCTGCCATTCCGCAGGAAAACTGCCTTTTATCGAGAGTAGAAAGCACATCAGGATCTATTAAAACGCCTTTCGGCTGATAAAAAGCGCCGACGATATTCTTGCACCCGCAAAAATCCACCGCAGTTTTTCCGCCTATCGAAGAGTCGACCTGTGATAAAAGGGTTGTTGGAATATTGTAAAAATCTATTCCTCTCATATAGGTCGCTGCGGCAAAGCCCGCGAGATCGCCCATAACGCCGCCGCCTAATGCTACCACGCAATCTTTCCTGTCAAAATTATTAAGCACCAGAGTTTTAAGAATTTCACAGTATTTTTCGATACACTTGTTTTGCTCGCCCTGCTCGGTTTTAAAAACAACATAGTTTTTAACCTGTTTTGTTACTTCGGATAAGTATTTTTCGGGCACGCCGCTGTCTGTAACGAATAAGATCTTTCTATTAAGATCAAATATCTCGGCTGCCTTTTTAAGAGCGCCTTTTTCGATCAGAATATCATAGGAATTTTTACCTAAATCAACTGTTAAGGTGGGCATTTATATCATCTCTGCTTTTTTAATATTTTTTCATCATAGAAGCTGCCTGCGATCTTAACATTATCGCATATTTTTTTAAGCGCCTCTATCATCTGAATTCCGTTTTCTTTTCCTAAATTTCCGTCGCCCTCGGCGTAAAAATAGTAAGCCCAGTTTTTCTCGCCTGTCGGTCGGCTTTTAAGGCAGCGGAGGTTGATTCCAAATTTACTTATGACCGAAATTGCCTTGCTCAAAGATCCCGGCACATTTTTAGCGGTGAAAAACATTATAAAATGCTTATCTTCTGCGGAAATTTTACACTTTTCTCTTGAGAAAACCGCAAAACGGGTTGTATTGTTCGCATTGTCGTTTATCTCGCCCTCTAAAACATTAAGTCCGTAAATTTCGGCGGCGTCTCTCGCGCCTATCACCGCAAGATCGTTTCTTTCGCTTTGTGCAACATTTTTTGCGGCAATAGCGGTGTTTATGCTTTCGGTCACCTTAAAGCCGTGGCTTTTAAGATACGGCGCGCACTGCGATATCGCCTGCGGGTGTGAAACAACTTCTTTTATGTCTTTTATCGTAACTCCCGGCTTCGCCATTAAGCACTGTGAAAGGGGCATATCGTATATCCCCGTTATAGAAAGCTCACCGCGGTAAGCAAGATCGAGAACTCTGTCCACATCGCCTGCATAGCTGTTTTCTATAGGAAGCACCGCGCAGTCTGCCTGACCGCTCTCAACCGCTCTGTAAGCGTGACCGAATCCCGGGCAGGGAAGACAGGCAGGATCGTTAAATATCTTTTTGGCGGCAATATGTGCAAATGCTCCCTCAACTCCGCTGAATGCAACCGTCATTCCCTTGATGAGCTTTTCCTGATATTTTTTGGAAATATCCATAATATCTCTTAAAAATTCTTCATAATAAGGTGCCATTTCGCGGCTGACATATGATAGATTTCTGTTTATTATAAGATTTTCTCTTTCCTTATCATAAATGGGAAGCCCGTTTTTCATCTTATATTCGGCAATTACCCTGGCGCTTTCCATTCTTTTTTCAAAAAGAGCGGCTATCTCCTTATCGGTTTTATCGATAATGTTTCTTGCCTCGTTTAGTTTATTTTCCATAAAGCACTCCTGTTTTTTACATAATAAAAAGCCCGCATACTGAAATCCAAGGAATTTCATAGGCGGACTTTCACTCATTTGTTATTAACGGACTGATATGCCAAATAGCCATCAGATCAGCCGTTTCGAGCAAAGGCAGAAAGGCCGCAATGATGGTAATAATAAAATCGCTTGTTAAGAATTTCCATTTTTTCGGCCGCTCCTTTTTTTAATTACCTAAATATTATAAACTTAACGCCGAGGTTTGTCAAGTTATCTTTTAAAATAAAGTATTTATTGACAAATTTTATTATTTATTTTATAATAAATTGTAATAATTTTTGGTTTTTAGGAAGTGTTTTTGTGAAAAAAAGATCAGTAAGTTTACTGTTGGCACTTGCCGTGATAGCTCAGCTTTGCTTTGTGGCTCCCTCATTTAAGGCTTCGGCTGAAAATGAAGAGCAGATTTCGGCTGTTAGCGCTCTTATCAGTGCATTGTCCCAGTCTAAAAGAAATATTCCGATAGAAGTTTCTTCGTGGGATAATAATACTGCTAAAACATCGGGCGAGGTTTCGGCTGATGAAAGCGGAACTGTTGCGTTAAGCAACGAGTCTTTAAATACAACGGGCGGTGCCGGAAGTGTCAATACCGCTTCGGGTGTGTTTTATTCCGTTACGGATTCAAAGGCTAAGAATTACGATATCTTAATTAAGGATATCGAAGATATTGAGGCTTCTTTTTCCGTAGGTAAAACAGGATATGCCAACACGCTTCTTTATATATACAATAAAAAAGGCGACTATACAAAACGCAGTACTCATTTTGAAGCCGCAGACCTTTACGGAGTAAATGGGTCTAACGGTAACGGCGGTCAGCTCAAAGCTGATGATTCCGGTAAATACGGAATTTCGGTTTCGAAATATTATGATGTCGGAAATACAAAGAACTGGTCAAACAGAGCAAATTTGTCTGATTGGACTGATCTAAACAGCACTTCTTTTAATAAGTTGTATTATCAGTTTGCCAAAGGTTCCAATGATTTCTTAAGCGGAGATTTCACTTTTTATAGAGGTAATATTATATGGAATGATCCTGAAATTTCTGCGGCTTTAAATTCTCTTAAGACCCTTTCGGGCACCGAGCTTAAAAACGCAGTCTTTGCCGCATGCGATCTTGATACTTCGTTTATGACAAATGAAGAAGATGTTAAAAATGCTCAAAGCGACGCTTTAAAGGCTTTTGCCTCGGACAAGGCTCTTTATGACCTTACTAAGGCTTACAACAGTCTTTGCAACAATTCAAAAATCGGCTCACTCAATATGTATAAAGTATATGATAAGGCAGGATCAGCATTAGCAGATCACAATTATAGTGATTTTTCCAAACTGCCCGAATCAGATACTGCTCCTGCGCAGACAGAGCTTGGAAGCACTTATGCCGATTTTACCTTTACCGGCGGAAACAACCTGCCGAATCATTCAAATGCATTTATTATTAACAGTGATTCTTCTGTAATTGCAAAAGCAAGCGAATTATCAGATATTTATTTTTGGTATTACGCGACTGATAATATAGGCTCTTTTAAATTTAAAGTTTACAGAGAAAAAGGTCAAAAATCCGATATTTGGCTTAATGACCAATCGATTTCCGTTAAAAAAGGTTGGAATAAACTTTCGTTCAGCGAATATTATGATCTTTCTAAAGATTTGGAATTAGAAGATCTGTCACTTTCGAGAATTTTAGTTAATATTTCTTTAGGTGAATCGGAAAGCGTTTCGATTACTATGGGAAGTATTTTCGTTGTAAAAAAAGAATATATCACTCCTATAAGCCCTGCTTCTCTTGCTGACGCTTATGTAGCAGCGGCGGCTGTTGATACAACTAAGTATGATAACGGCGAAGTTCTTGAAAATGCTATTGCAGAAGTTCTTAAAGAATTCCCTGCGCTTGATCTTAACAGCTATTTAAATAAGCTTAAAGAAACTTTATCTAAATTCAATACTTCTTATCCTTTGACTATTTCGAAGTACAGAGCTAATAACTCTTCCGAGCTTGTAGATATTAATGAAAGCTCTTATACTTTCGGCACTGAAATTCAGGGCAATGGTAATACTTCCGACACTTCGGGAACTCAACCAGGATCGATATATCTTTCTTTGCCCGAAAATACAAAGCTTGATATAAAAGAAATTTCTGATATCTCTTATGATATCAAAGTTTCTTCGGACGCAACTTCGAGCAATATTCTTACTTATATTTCCAATTCAAGCGGTAAATATATCGTTCGCGGAGATAACGGCGATCTGCCTAACCTCGATTTCATCGGACTTTCAAAATCCTCCGGTGATGTAAATAAGCTTGAAAAAGATACGGTAAAAACAGTTTATCTTTCAAATGTTTATTCAAAATGGAATTTAAGAGAGAATTTTGATATATTTAAAAATGTAACAACTCTCGGAGATATCCTTGTTGTTGCCGCACAAAATTATAACGCTTCTTCGCTTACTCTTTCAAATGCAAAAGTTTATGTGGGAAGTAAGGATATCGACGCATTTATTTCAGCTGCCGATTCCTGCACGGAAAATGATGATATTTTTGCTTTGACTGCGGCGCTTATAAATTATTTCGGTGAAGAAAAAAATCAGTTCTATTCCGAATATGAGACTCTTAAAAACCTGCTTGATAATTTCCTTTCTGTTTACGGGGAAACCTCTTCATATCTTTCGATTTCTCAAAAGGTTTCTGAAAAAACAGAAATTTATAAGCTTGTTTCGGCTGTCAATGCCTCGGCTGATAAACTTTCTGACAGCGAAAATCAAACTTCTCTCAAAACACTCAACAGTTCTGCTCAAACTCTGAGTGATTATGCGGTAATAGGCGATTACAGCAGCTTTGAAACCGAGCTTAAATCGTTTATAACTGTTCTTAAAAATATCAAATCGGTAGAAAAGAATTATGGCAGCGACTTCAGAGATGATTCTGTAAGGCTGTTTGAGGCATTGGGCGGAAATTATTCACTTCCCGGCCACACCACAGGCTCGTATGAAGAGCTTACAGTTCGAGAAATGGTTAGACTTCAGAAATATCTTGAAGACGACAGCACGCTTATCGATAAAACGGCTGCCGATGTTAATTCCGACGGCGTTATCAATTCCGACGATATGAGCGCGCTTGCCGATCTTATCTTATCGGAAGTTCCGTTCGACACAGTTGAGTTTGCCGATCTTTACGGCGATAATGAAGTTCCTTATTATAATGCAGAATATTCGTCAACTAATGTTTGGATGTCTGAGAGCCACCAGAACAATCCGTATATTTCTATGTATCCTGTAAGAAATGCAAAGGCTTGTATCGTTCTTTATCCCGGTGGCGGATATGTCGGAAGAGGAGATAATGATACCGTTACGGTTGCGAAAGCATTTAATAACCTCGGATATTTTGTTTACATTTGCCACTATAGAGTAGGAAATGATAATGACGGTGCAAACAGTTACCGCGGAAACGCGATCCTTGCCGACGGCAGAAGAGCAATTCAGATAGCGCGCGCAAATGCCGGAAAATACGGATATTCCGCTAAAAGAATAGTTTCCTGCGGATTTTCAGCCGGCGGTCACCTTGCTATGAGCGTTTCTCTGCACGAGCAGAAAGAAAATATAGTAGGCGACAGCATAGGCGAGATAAGCAGCGTTCCGAATGCGGTTATTTTAGGATATTCCGTAACTTCTGTTTTAAAACCTGCAACTTACGGAAAGATGGATGTTATCTTTGATGTAAACGATTTGGGTTCGGGTGAAGAAACAAGAGCACAGTATGTCGGAGTAAACGCCGCTACTAAGAACACCCCTGCAACCTTTATCTGGTACGGTAAAGCCGATGCAGCGGTCAACCCCGACCTTAACTGCAAAGCTTATTATAACCGCCTGACAGAGCTTGGAGTTAAAACAGAGCTTGTCGGTTTTGACGAAATAGGTCATGGTGTTTCGGTTAAATGCTTAAGCGCTCCTTATGAATATCATAAGAAAGCAGATAAGTTCTTAGACGAAGTTTTTAAATAATAGATTTTAAGCGTCGGTTTTTAACGCCGGCGCTTAATTATTGTTCGACACGATTTTCTTGACGAAAAAATAAAAAAATGTTATAATTAATTTTAATGTAACCGGAGGGAAAAGTTTTGGATAATATTAAAACGATAGCTAAAAATAAAAAAGCTTTTTTTGAATATTTTGTCCTTGAAAGCTTTGAAGCGGGAATTTCCCTTTCGGGTACGGAAGTTAAATCCGTCAGGGCAGGGGGCGTGAGCTTAAAAGAGGCTTGGTGCGCCGTGGAAAACGGTGAGCTTATAATTAAGCAAATGCACATCAGCCCTTATGATCACGGCAATATTTTTAATAAAGACCCTAAAAGAAGCCGCAAGCTTTTAATGCATAAAAAAGAAATTATGCGACTTTTGGGTGCTGTTAAAACTCAGGGTTTAACTTTAATTCCTTTGTCTGTTTATTTTAAAGGCTCTTATATTAAGGTTCAGGTCGGTCTTTGCAAAGGTAAGCAACTGCACGATAAGAGGGAAGTAGCCGCTAAAAAAGACGCGGACAGAGCTATCAGCAGAGCCATAAAAGAGAATAACAGATAAGTTTTTACAAGGGGCCGTAAAGGTTTCGACAGGGATTATGAACCGTCGGAAGCGGGCAGCGGTGCGGAACCGCTTTAAAATCCGCAATTTAAAATTAACTGACAACAATTCAGTTGCACTTGCAGCTTAATTAAGCTGCCGTCTTTTCCGAAAGTACCGCGGTTCGGAACGGGCGTCACTTAGCGGTGAACGTGAATTATCTTTCGCCGAGGGGATGATCACGGCTTATTCGGCTACCGAAATTAAAAGTTCGTTGCTTGACTTTTAGCGTAGGGAATTTTTAAGAAGCATCTGCGCCCGGAGATGCCGACGGGAATTGATTTTTGGACGGGAGTTCGACTCTCCCCGGCTCCACCAAGAAATCGGCAGATCTCATTAAGAGGTTTGCCGTTTTTTTATCCCTTAACTACAATAAAAAAGGCAGGTATAAAAAATGAAAAATATAAAATATGAAATCGGTTATGACTTATTTTCACTTATTCCTGCAAGCATTATGTTGCTTGTTTTCGGTGGCACAACGATAATACTGAAAATAAAAAATAACGGAATGTTTATTTTTACCGGTCTTTTAAGTTTAGCAGTAATAGCCATAGTTTTAGCCGTTTTATATGCTCACTTCTTTAAGAAAATTCTTATTGATGATAATGGGTTCTACTATAAAAACGGAATTGCAAATGCAAAATATTATAATTTTTCGGATATTAAAGAGGCATGGGAAAGCAGCGGTATGGCTCGAAACGGAGCAAATCAATATTATTTGAATTTTAAAACCAGTGACGGTGTGGTTAAAAAATTTGTATTTACCGCCGCAAACGGCGATGGAGTAGATTTTCTTATAAGTAAGGTTATGGGAGACAAAACCGATGAAAAACAATAATTTCGAAAAATGGGATTATGTTATTCAGGGTAAAACGAACGGTCTGCTCAGAATTATCATTATCGGCATTCTGACCGGATTTTTTGCAGCTCTGACAATAGACCAATTAAGACCTGTGCCTAAAAAAATGCTTATTGTTGCTATTTTCTTCGGCTCTATTTGCGCGCTTTTGACAGTTACTCTTATAAGGCTTATAAATCGATATTTCTACTTTAAAATTTGTATCGGGAAAGACGGATTTTTCTTTCAGTCAAATCCTTTTAATGGGAAATATTACAATTATGATGATATTTCTGCTTCTAAAGAGGAACTTAAAAAAACTCGGCACAGCATAGGATACGGCGATCCGGTGAGTTATAATTATTTTTTCAGTTTTACGGATAAAAACGATGAAACTAAAAAAATATTATTTGAAAAAGCTTTATTCGAAAAAGAATTTGATGTTTTATCAAAAAGAATTAATGATAAAAAATAAGTTGGTTACTTTTTTAAAGTAACCAACTTATTTTTATCTAATTGAGTATTTCTTTTACGAAATTTTCAATATCCGATTTATTCGGGCTTGAAGAAAATCTTTCGCCTTTAAGCCAATCGCCTGAATTTGACATTTCTTTGAGCTTTTCGCCGCTGTCGGATAAGCCGGAGCTTGCGGATGTGCAGAACGGAACGACAGTCTTGCCCGAAAAATCATTGGATTTTACAAAATTATTTACAGGCCAGGCGGCTTCGCCCCACCAAATAGGATAGCCGATAAATATAATATCGTAATCGTTAAAATTATCGGGAGTTACCGATTTTAAAGGCACATCTCTCAAATTTTCATCGCTGTGTTCTAAAGATACGCGGCTTTTTGAATTATTGTAATTTAAATCGTCGCTTGAATAGGGCGTTTCGGGCACAAGCTCAAAAAGATCGCCTTTTGAAAATTCCGCGATATATTCTGCCGCCTGCTTAGTGGAGCCTGTGGCGGAATAGAAAGCTACGAGAACTTTTTTATCAGTGCCTGAGCTTTGCAAAGAGGAATTATTTACGGTTTTATTTCCCGAATTTGCGCAGGATGTGAAAAGAACGGCTAGACAATACAATCAGGGTACAATGCTTTTTTGAAGAAACGGCGCATTCACCGACTTTGTTGCCCTCCGCTCACAATACGACAGTATTCTTCGGTCGGGCGCCGCGCCGATAAACAGCGCCGCTTTCTTACAAAATCTTCGACTCATAGCGAGAAAATTTTTTTGATTATGAAGTCGAGGAATGCAGGAATACTGTCGTATTTCAAATGACGAGACAATATAATCGGACAAATTTTCCGCTATGAGAAGCGTTGTATCCTGATTGTATTGTCTACAAAAAAATCAAAGCTAAAATTTTTAATTTTTTCATATCAGTCACCCCACGGCCTTGTTGCTTTTTCTGTTTTTACCGATTCGTGACCTTTTTTGCGCTCCTCCACCATACTGACAAACCATTCGACCATTTTTGGATCGGTGTGAGAAAAGAATGAGCTTTTATTAAGATCAAGCGAATTTATCTTATCCATATCTTCCGCCGAAAGGGTGAAGTCAAACACATCGAAATTCTCTCTCATTCTTTCAATATGTGTGGACTTCGGAATTATTATCGTTCCGCGCTGCAGATGCCACCTTAGGATTACCTGAGCGGCAGTTTTGTTATACTTAGCGCCGATCTCTTTAAGCACGGGATTTTCAAACATTCCGTTTCTGCCCTCGCCGAAAGGCGCCCAGGCTTCAACTTTTATACCGTACTTTTCGTTCCACTTTATCGCCTCATTTTGCTGATTAAAAGGGTGGAGCTCAATTTGATTTATCATTGGCGGAATTCTGCAAAAAGAAGCGAGATCTATAACTCTGTCGGGATAAAAGTTAGAAATTCCGATAGATTTTAAAATGCCCTCTTTATAAAGATCTTCAAGAGCCTTATAAGCACCGAAATAATCGGAAAACGGCTGATGAAGAAGCATAAGATCGAGATAATCTGTTTTAAGCTTTTTTAATGACTCGAAAACAGACTTTTTGCATTCATCATATCCGTAATGCTCGATCCAAACCTTAGAGGTGAGAAAAATATCCTCTCTTTTAACTCCGGAATTTTTAATTGCATTGCCGACTTCTTCTTCATTAAAATAAGCCTGCGCCGTATCGATGGCTCTGTAGCCGACTTCTAAAGCGTCGGTCACACAGCGCTCGCATTCTTCTTTCGATACCTGATAAACACCGTAGCCGAGCTGGGGCATTTTTAATCCGTTCGACAAAGTAATATAATCCATATTAAACCTTTCCTTTCTTATTCCCAGATCTTTTTAGCGTATCTGAAAGCCGCCCAGGCTTTGGGCCAACCCACATAAAAGGCGGCGTGAGTGATTATTTCTGCTATTTCTTCCTTTGTTACTCCGTTGTTTTTTGCGTTTTTAAGGTGAAATTCAAGAGAGCTGTCAAGAATTCCCGAAGAGATAAGCGCGGTTACAGTTATGATACTTCTTTCCTTTAATGATAACTTATCTTCTCTTGCCCAGACTTCTCCGAACAAAACATCATCATTAAGTCTTGCAAATTCGGGAGCAAAGCTTCCGAGAGCCTCTCTGCCTGCTGTTACTTTTTTCATTTTAACACCTCATTTTAATTTATTGTATTCTTCATCCGTTACCTGTTCGCACCATTCGTTTTGGGTGTTTTCGCCCGGCACTTCAATGGCGAGGTGCTGAAAATAAGAGTCTGCCGCCGCGCCGTGCCAATGCTTAACTCCGGGTTTAATATGCACGATATCGCCCGGCTTTAAAGCTACGGCTTCTTTGCCGAATTCCTGATACCAGCCTTTGCCTGCGGTGACAATTAAAATCTGACCGCCGCCGCTTGTGGAACTATGAATGTGCCAATTATTTCTGCATTTAGGCTCAAATGTAACATTGCCGATAGTAACCTGCTCATTAGAAAGCATGGCAAGATAGCTTTGACCTATAAAATATTTACCGAACGCAGTATTTTTTTCTCCGACAGGGAAGACGCTTAAATTATTTATATCCATTTTCATTCCTCTATCCATTTGATTATTTCTTTTTCGCTTTTATCAACTCTGCTGCCGTGTATCGCAAGACCCTTTTTAACAGTGGAATTCGGGCACAGCTTTTTAATATCCGAAACGCTGCTTCCCATTGCGCTGCCCTCGTGAGTGCAGAAAGGCTTAATTATTTTTCCGCTGAAATCATAATGCTCCAAAAAGGTAAACACGGCCATAGGCATTGTTCCCCAAAAATTGGGATAACCGAGGTAAATTTCATCATATTCGCTAATACTCGGTAAGTATTCTTTAAGCTCAGGTCTTGCATTTGATTGCTGGTCTTTTTTCGCCTCGTCAATGCAATCGTTATAACCCTTACTATAAGGCTTTATCTGCTCGATTTTAAAAATATCGGCATTTGTGTGATCTTTGATCATCTCCGCCGTTTTTTGTGTGTTTCCTACTTTTAAGTTTTTAATTTCGCCTGAAACATAGTTTTCATCGGCTCTTGAATAAAAAGCAATTAATTTTTTTGACATTTTTAATTCCTCCTTTATCTGAATTTTAGCATAATGTTTATTGACAGGGAATAGCCGATATGTTATCATAGTATAAACTAAAAGTAAATAGGTGATTTTATGTATAATCCACTGCTCGATACTTTTATAACAGTCGCTGATTTAGGCAGCTTTACTAAGGCTTCCGAAAAGCTTTTTATAACGCCCACGGCTGTTATGAAACAGATAAATTCGCTTGAAACACATTTAAATCTTATGCTTTTAAAGCGTACGCCGTCGGGCGTAGTCCTTACCGCTGCGGGCAATGTCATTTACCGTGACGCGAAATTTTTAAAGGATTATTCAGAAAAATCGGTAGCCGCGGCAAATGCGGCGGAAAAGAAAGCGGACACGACCTTTTGCGTGGGAACTTCACTATTAAATCCCGCAAAGCCTTTTATGGACCTATGGTATAAGTATAACGGTGATTTTCCCGATTATAAGCTTCATCTTGTACCTTTTGAAGACAATCACGACGGAATTTTAACCGAAATAGGGAAGTTAGGCAAAAAGTTTGATTTTCTGATAGGAGTCTGCGATTCTAAAGCGTGGCTTTCGCTGTGCGAGTTTCTTCCGCTTGGATTTTATAATAAAACAGTGGCTGTTTCCCGCGAACATAGATTGGCGCAAAAAAGCGTGATAAATATTGAGGATCTTTACGGCGAAACGCTTATGATGGTAAGTAAAGGCGATTCGGGGGTAAACGATTTTATCAGAAACGATCTTGAAAAAAATCATCCGCAGATAAAAATAGAAGACACACCGCAATTTTACGATATGTCTGTCTTTAACCGCTGTGCAGAAAGCGGAAATATTCTTCTTTCCATAGAGTGCTGGAGGGATGTCCACCCGGGGCTTGTATCTATTCCTGTTAATTGGGAATATAAAATTCCGTACGGGTTGTTATACAGCAAAAATGCCGATGAGGATGTAAAAAAATTCGTTTTGACAGTAAAAAGCAAGACCGCATAAGCGGTCTTGCTTTTTATGCTCCTATGATAAGTGAATCGTGAACTGCCTGAACTGCTTTATCGGCATATTTTGCGTCGATCAAAACAGAAATTTTAATTTCGCTTGTCGCTATCATTCTTATATTGATTCCTGCGTCATAAAGAGATTCAAACATTTTAGAGGCAATGCCGGGGTGGCTTTCCATACCTGCTCCTACTATTGACACCTTAGCGATACTGTTATCTATCGAAAGATCCTTGTAATCAAGAACATCCTTTAAGCTTTCAATGGCTTTTATAGCTTCCTGCTCCTGATTTTTTGAGACCGTGAAAGTGATATCCTTTGTATTATCTCTTCCTACAGACTGCAAAATGGTGTCTACATTTATTTTATACTGCGAAAGCTTATTGAAAATTTTGAAGGCTATTCCCGGGAAATCTTTGAGCCCGATTATCGAAACGCTAGTAACATTCTCGTCTTTTGCTACTCCTCTGACTAAAGTTTTTTCCATTTTTACTTTCTCCTTTACGATAGTTCCCTTTTTATTTTCAAGACTTGAAAGAACTTCAAGCTCTACGGCATATTTCTTTGCCATTTCAACCGATCTGTTGTTAAGCACCTGAGCGCCGAGAGTTGCAAGCTCAAGCATTTCATCGTAGGTTATCTCTTCCATTTTTTTGGCGCCTTTGACCTTGCGCGGGTCCGCGGAATAGACGCCGTCAACATCCGTATATATCTGGCAGCGGTCGGCTTTAAGCGCTGCGGCAATGGCGACTGCGCTTGTGTCCGATCCGCCTCTGCCGAGGGTGGTTAAATCGTCGTATTTATTAATACCCTGAAATCCCGCAACGATGATAATATTCTTTTTTGCAAGCTCCGCGCGCATTCTTTCGGCATTTATCCTTTTTATTCTTGCTATAGTGTGATTTGAATCCGTTTCAAATCCCGCCTGCCAGCCGAGCAGGGAAATAACGGGAAATCCGAGCTTTTCCACAGCCATTGATAAAAGCGCGATAGAGATCTGTTCGCCGGCGGTCAAAAGCATATCGAGCTCTCTTTTTGAAATATCGCCGGGATTTATTTCTTTTGCTTTCTCTATAAGATCATCGGTCGTATCGCCCTGAGCGGAAACGACAACTATAACATCGTTACCGCGGCGGTAATCCTCCGTAATAATTTTTGCAACATTAAAAACTCTTTCGGCGTTTGCTACAGAGGAACCGCCGAATTTTTTTACAATAAGTGCCACTTTTTTGTACCCCCAAAATCAGTGTAATGTCGGCATAACTTTGATTTTTTCCGCATTTAGTTTATTAATCTTTGATCTGATTTTGCTTTCAAAATCTTTATTTGTGATAAAGGCTATTTCGCCGCTGTATTTGTTCTTTATGACCTGTTTTGTTTCGGGGAATTCCTCTTCAAAGCTTTTTAAAAGCAGATCGAAATCGGAAGAAAAAGCATATACATAGAACTGATTTTCAAAATCTCTTTCTTCCACATAACCGTCAAAACCGTCTTCCCAGGAGAGATATTTTTTTGCGTTTAAATGCTTGGCACAGTCGATTATATCCGCGCACACAGCGCTTGCGGTGGGCATTTTTCCGGCGCCTTTGCCGTAAAACATAACATCGCCTGTGCAGTCCGCATTGACGGTGATAGCATTGAAAACGCCGTTTACGCTTGAAAGGATATTATCCTTTGAAACAAAAGTCGGGCGGACAGAGGCTGAAACCTTGCCGTTATGATTATCTCTTGCAATACAAATAAGTTTTACGGAATAACCGAAAGCCTCGGCAAATTCCACATCCTTTAAGGTAATTTCCGTAATTCCTTCGGTTTTGACCTGTTTCGGATAAATATGTTTGCCAAAGGCAAGGGAGGCTAAAATGCAGATCTTTCTGCAGGCGTCGCCGCCCTCTATATCGGCGGCGGGATTTCTTTCGGCAAAGCCCTTGTCCTGAGCAAGCTTAAGTGCGGACTCAAAATCCATATTATCCATTATCATTTTATTTAAAATGTAATTAGTTGTTCCGTTTAAAATTCCCGTAACGGTATTTATACTGTTTGCGGCAAGGCATTGAGCCATAGGTCTTAAGATAGGAATTCCTCCGCCCACGCTCGCTTCAAAAAGGAAGTTTACATTGTTTTCTTCCGCAATTTTCAATAATTCCGCGCCTTTTTCCGCAACAAGCTCTTTATTTGATGTAACGACGCTCTTTCCGCTTTCAAGGCATTTTTTAACATAATCGTAAGCAGGATTTATTCCGCCCATAACTTCGGCGACTATTTTAACATCCTTATCGTTTAAAATATCCTCAAAATTTTTAGTAAAAAGGGAAGAATACTCAAGATTTTTAAATTCTCTTAAATCGAGAATATATTTAATCTTGATCTCATCCCTGATTTTCTGATTGATCATTTTTTCGTGGTTGATAAGAAGCTCCGCAACGCCCGAGCCGACCGTTCCGTGCCCCATAATAGCAATGTAAATCATATTTCCTCCGTTTTAAAGCGATTTTATTGAAACTATTCCGTTTACTTTCTTGAGTTCTGTCAATAATTCATTTAAGGACAACTTGATGTTATCGGTTTTGACCGTCAGTCTGACATCCGCCGTACCGTCTACAGGAACGCTTTGATTAACTGTAAGAATATTTGCGCCGTACTGATAAAGCGTGGCAGTGAGTGCTGAAAAAACACCCGCTTTATCCGAAAGGACCGCAAAAAGGTTAACGGTATTTTTATCGTTACCGTCATACTTAAAAATATAATCCTTATATTTATAAAAAGCGCTTCTCGAAATTCCCGCCATTTGAACGGCTTTAGAGGTGTTAGGCGCTTTGCCCTCAGCTAAGAGAGCCTTTGCTTTTAATACTCCGCCGTAAACCGAGGGAAGAATTTTTGAGTTAATGAGATAGTAACATTCCTTTTCCATAATGTCCTCCGTATGAAAACGATGTATTTAATTATAATACAATTTTTAAAAATGTCAATCCGATTTTATCAAAAAAGAGGCGATTTTTATAAATAAAGCTAAAAAAAGTGACTTTTTGCTGAATTGTGCCTTTTACGGCGTTATTGCGGCAATAATTTTCTTCTTTTCAAAATTCGCTTTTAAATATCTTTTTCCTTTTATGATCGGTTTTTTGCTTGCCTTTGTTTTTCATAAGCCGGCACAAAGGCTTTCAAAATTTATTAAAATAAAAATTCCTGCGATCAGAACTGTAATAGTTGCACTGTTTTTTATAATTTTTGTTGCTTTATTTTCTTTGATTATTTGGTTTTTATCGATAAAGATATCCGATCTCACAAAATTTTTAAAGCCTTTTGCGGAAAATTTAATTTCCGATCTTGAAAATACGACCGAGAGATTAAAGCCTTTATTTGATAAAAATAAATTAAGCAGCTTTAATTCTATGCTTGCAAATGCGGTGAAAAATATAGCTATGAAAGCCGTAAACGCGGCATCCGGCGCCGCCGCAAAATTTGCCGCTTCGATACCGGGAATTATAATTTCATTTATTATCACGCTTGTGGCAAGCTGTTACACAGCAAAGGATTATGAAAAGATAATCAAATTTTTCGAAGAGGTTTTATCAGAAAAACAAACCGGGGATTTAAAGATAATAAAAAATATTTTCAGCGATAAAATACTTCATTTTTTAAAGGGATATTTCCTGCTTTTTTTAATTACTGCGGCAGAGCTTACTTTAGGACTTTTCATTATAGGAATAAAGAATTTCTTTATTGTTGCGCTTATAATCGCGGTCATAGATTTTCTGCCGGTGCTCGGAACGGGAACGGTGCTGATCCCTTGGAGCATTATTCTTTTGATACAGAAAAACTTTAAAACGGGAATTATGATACTGATCCTTTATATCGTTATAACCTTTGTCAGGAATTTTGCGGAGCCAAAAATAATAGGGGATAAGATAGGTCTTCATCCGCTTATACAGCTTGCGGCAATATTTGTGGGACTTAAATTATCAGGGATTGTCGGAATGTTTATACTGCCGCTTGTAACGATCACCGCGCTTGAATTTGTCCAGGTAAAATATAAAAAAGAGAGCTGACTGTTTTAATTTTATAGCACCGTTTAAGACTTGTTCATATAATGTAATGTGCACGATCAAGGCAACGGAACGGAGTTTTTAAAATGAAAAGATATGTTATAGAAACAGGCAGCGTGACTTATGCGATAAAAGCCCGCGACGCACTAAGAACAAAAGGAAGAAAAGCTCATATAGAAAGAAAAAAGCCGAGTGCGGGGTCAAGCGGCTGCGGTTATTCTGTTGTTTCTGACGGAGAATTTGAAAAAATCAAAGCAATTCTTGAAAATGCCGGCGTGAAATATTCCGGAATAAAAGAGATATAAATAATACCCGACGGCAAATTTTCCGCCGGCGAAAAGCTGCCGAAGATTTTTTCGGCAGCTTATTTTATTATAAAACGGTGTGATATAAATGGTTTATCTTGATAATTCGGCTACAACGGGCTTTAAACCGAAAAGCGTAAAGCTTGCTGTAAACGAAGCTTTAACTTATTTTAATGTAAATCCCGGCAGGAGCGGATATGACGCTTCTATAAAATGCGCGGATATGATCTTTTCGGTGAGGGAAAAATTAAAAGATTTTTTCAATGCCGACGCTCCCGAAAATGTGGTTTTTACACCCGGTTGCACTTACTCGCTCAATTACATCATCAAAGGAATTCTTAAAAAAGAAGACCACTGCATAGTGAGCGATATGGAGCATAACGCGGTAATGCGCCCGCTCCATAAAACAGGCTGCTCTTTCGACACGGCAAAGATAGATCTTTTTGACAGCTTAAAAACAGTGAATAATTTTGAAAAGCTCATAAGACCTGAAACGAAACTTATTATCTGCACCGCCGCTTCAAATGTTTTCGGAACTATGCCTCCTATTGATAAAATAGGCGAGCTTTGCAAAAAACATAATATTCTTTTTGCTGTTGACGCGGCGCAGGCGGCGGGGGTCTACCCGATAAATATGGAAAGGGAAAATATAGATTTTTTATGTATTGCAGGGCATAAGGGTTTGTATGCTCCTTCGGGTATAGGCGTTTTAATTGCGCGCGGAAGGATCGAGGATACAACTATCGAGGGCGGAACGGGCACTTTTTCCGAAATGATAGAGCAGCCTGAAATTATGCCTGAAATGTTTGAAAGCGGAACGCTTAATATCCCGGGGATAATGGGACTTGGAGCAGGTCTCGATTTTGTTAAAAAAATGGGAATTGAAAAAATTTACGGCCACGAAATGAAGCTTATTAAAAAAGTAAACCGCGAGCTTTCGGATAATGAAAAGGTCATTCTTTACGCAGAGCCTTCGGGCACTGTAAATTACTGCCCCGTATTGTCATTTAATATCGTCGGTAAGCTTTCCGGTGAAACAGAAGGAATTTTAAATGCAAACAATATTGCCGTTCGTTCGGGGCTTCACTGTGCGCCGTTTGCGCACAGAAAAATGAACACTCTTGATACGGGAACCGTAAGAATTTCTCCCTGCGCTTTTACTAAAGAGAACGATATAGATTATTTTTTAAATGTAATACAAAAAACAATTAAAAAAATTTAAAATTAATGTTGATACTGATAGGATGATATGTTAAAATATATATAGTATATAATCGAGAGGAATGGAAATTTTGAGCGCTTTTTTCAACAGTATCATAACGCTTTGGAATCAGATAATTTATGCCATATCAAATATCAGCTTTTTCGATATTGTTGATATCCTTATAGTTGCTTATGCTATTTACAGAGCCATTGGATTTTTCCGCGAAACAAGGGCAGGTCAGCTCGTAAAAGGTATATCTTTCCTGCTTTTCTTTTATATCTTGGCAAAATGGTGCGATTTGGAAGTTGTAAGCTGGCTTTTGTCAATGATATTCAATTCCCTCATTCTCTTTATTGCGATCATCTTCCAGCCGGAGCTGAGAAGAGTTCTTGAAAAAGTAGGTCAGGGCGCGCTTAAAGGAAACGCGCTTTTCAGCGAAGAAAAAGCCGAGGCGGCAAAATGTATCGATTATGCCGCAAAAGCCGCGGCGGCAATGCAGGTTTCAAAAACCGGAGCTTTGATAGTTTTTGAAAGACAGACGCAGTTAGGCGAAATAATTAACACCGGCACTGTGATCGACGCTAAGGCTTCAGCTTTGCTTATAGAAAATGTTTTTTATCCTAAATCGCCTCTTCACGACGGCGCGCTTATAATCCGCGAGGGCAAGCTTTACGCGGCAGGATGTATTTTACCGCTTACGCAGAATACGGAAGTTCCGCTCGACCTCGGCACAAGGCACAGAGCGGCGATAGGTATGACGGAAAATTCCGACGCTGTCGTTTTGGTCGTTTCTGAGGAAACGGGCGTTATCTCGATAGTAAAAGACGGACAAATTCAAAGAGGATTTAATTATGCTACGGCTTATGAAGAGCTTAAAAATCTTCTTATCGATCCTAACACTACAGACAATGATAATACCGTGATTTCAAAAATCAAGCATTTAAAGCCTATCGAAAAATTAAGGAAAAACAGAAAGAAAGAAGGTTCGGCAAATGACAAAGTTTTCTCAGATAAGAGATAAATTCGATCTGTTTTTAAAGAAACTTTTTAAAAGCCGTAACTTCTCTATAGTTTTATCGCTTTTGTTTGCATTTGCGGCATGGCTTGTAATAATGATCAACAGAAACCCTGTCAGAGAGCAGACTTTCGGAGATGTTCCCGTAGCGGTTTCTATTGACGATACGGTTGCGAGCGAAATGGGGCTCGGAATTGTTTCGGATGTTTCAAATCAAAAATTCACCGTAGTTGTAAGCGGTCCGAATTATATCGTAAGCTCGCTTAGAACCGATGATTTTATTCTCACGGCTTCTGTGGCTGATGTAAATGCCGCGGGTACTTATAAGCTTGATGTTCTTCCTGCTACAAACAGCTCTAAAACGGGTTACACATTTACTTCGGTTTCTCCCTCTACTATTGATGTAACTTTCGATTATATCGACGAAAGAACATTCACGATCACTCCTAAGCTTATCGGTGTTTCGGCGGCTTCCGGTCTTATAGCGGATACGCCTGCCGTTAGCAATTCACAGCAAAACACCATAAATATCAAGGGTCCGAGAAATGTGATGAATAAGATCGAAACCGTCTGCGCTTACGCAGAGGTCAACAAAACTCTTGATTCTACTCAGAGCTTTGATACCGACCTTATTCTTTATGATGAAAACGATAAGATAATTTACAGATACACTTCCGACGGAAAAATTCTTGATTCTGACGGTAACGAAGTGGAAAATAACTATCTGAGCATTAAATACTCCACTATAAAAGTCACTCAGCCCATTCTTAAGAAAGCAACGCTTTCTGTGGAAGCCGCATTTAAAAATATGCCGACCGGAATATCGGGCTCGTTTGCTTATAGTATCGATCATACCACCGCGACGGTTATCGGAACACCCGGCGTTATCGATACAATGAAAAAGATCACTCTTTCGGAGATCAATTTCTTTGATGTTTCGAAATCAAAGAATACTTTCGAGGTTTCGGCTGTTTTGCCGACGGGTGTAAGACTTGCGGATAATATAGAAAACTTTACGGTAAGTATAGACACTTCGGGCTTTGCGGAAAAAACATTCCTGATCAGTCAGATAAAGCCGAAAGGACTTTCGAGCAATCTTAACAGCCGTGCGAACGGAAGCATTAAAAATGTAAGAATTTGCGGACCGGCTAATATCATAAGGTCGCTTTCCGCTTCATCGCTTTACGCGCAGATAGATCTTTCGGATAAGGTCGCAGGAAATTACACGGTCGACGCGATCATAAAATCAGACGCTTTAGATACTATCTGGCAGGTGGGAACCTACTCCGTCACAGTCACGGTCACTGAAAAATAGTTTTCAATAGATATTGCCTCGCTGCATATTATGTAGCGAGGTGAAATTTATGATTAAAGGAATTCTTTCGGCTTTGCTTTTTATTTTTGCAGCTCTCGGAATATGTGAGTTTTTGCACGATTTAAGGACTTCTTTTTTATCAAAAAATGCGGGTATCGATAAGTTTTTGGTCGTGGTTTTAAAACCCGGAACTGCTTTAGATCAGCTTAAATATGCCTATGAACAGTATTATTGGAACGGAAAGAGAATTGCTGATTTTATAATTGCGCTCGATTCTTTGATTCCGGAGGAAGAAAAAGAATTATGCCGCGAATATTCAAGAGGAAAAGATATAGTTATTTCTCCTCATAATATGGCAGAACATATTATAAACGAATTGTCTTTATGAAACGGAAGTGAAAAATTTGCCCGAAAACAGGGAAGATAATGAAAAACTTGTCGGAATAATCGAAAATATTACATATAGAAACGAAGAAAATTATTATACCGTTGCAAATATCAAAAGCGGTAATACTCACACCGTAGCCGTGGGTTATCTTCCTTTTGCCGCTGTGGGCGATAATGTAACGCTGTATGGAAAATACACCGTTCATCAGTCCTACGGCGAGCAGTTTTCAGTGGATAAATTTGAAAGATCAGTTCCCGAAAATTCTGCGGCGATACTAAGATATCTTTCTTCCGGAGCGATAAAAGGTATAGGTCCCTCCACAGCCGCCAAGATCGTGGAAAAATTCAAAGAGAAAACACTTGAAATTTTAAAAGACTGTCCCGAAGAGCTTTCGCTTATCAAAGGTATTTCGCCCGAAAAAGCGATTTCCTACAGTGAAGAATACAAAAAACAGTTCGGCGTGCAGGATATTATTTTTATGTTATCTCCTTATGAGATCTCAATAGAAAAATGCTCTCTCATTTTTAAAAAGCTGGGAGCGGGAGCCGTCGATAAGATCAAAGCAAATCCTTATATTCTGTGTGACGATAATATCGGAGTTTCGTTTGAAAAAGCGGAGATTATCGCTCAAAATTTAGGATTTGATTATGACTGTTTTGATAGAATCAGCGCGGGAATTATTTATATTTTAAGAAAAAACCTGCAAAACGGGCATACCTGTCTGCCGGAAGATAAGCTTGCAAGCGTTGCGCAAAGGCTGCTTATGGTTGAAAACGAGAAAATAACAAGATCTCTTGATATACTCGTTGAAAATTTAAGGCTTATGCTTTATAAAAAGGAAAGCGATAATTTTTATGCTTTGCCGGAGCAATATTATGCTGAGCTTTATATTTCGGCAAGATTAAAATCAAATTATAAAAATATCGATCCTGATTTTAAAATAGATGATCTTGAGCTTGATTATGTGGAAAATAAAATAGGCATTAAATTTGAAGAAATTCAGCGAAGAGCGGTAAAGCAGGCTTTTTTAAGCGGTGTTTTAATTTTAACGGGAGGACCGGGTACGGGAAAGACCACCACGCTTAATGCAATAATTCAGATTTATGAAAACAGAAACGCAAGTATCGCTTTAGCCGCACCCACAGGCAGAGCCGCAAAAAGAATGACCGAGCTAACAGGCCGCGAGGCTAAAACTATCCACAGATTATTAGAGGTCGAGTGGGGAAGTAACGACGAGCAAAGATTTTACAGAAACGAAAGAAATCCTCTTGACTGTGATGTTATAATAATAGATGAGGCTTCTATGATCGACGCCGTGCTTTTCGCGGCGCTTTTAAAAGCGGTAAGAAGCACCTGCAGGATTATTCTCGTGGGTGATTCCGATCAGCTGCCGAGCGTCGGAGCGGGCAATATTTTAAATGATATTATAGCCTCGGAAAAATTCGAATCAATAAGGCTTAAAAAAGTTTTCAGGCAGGCGGGCAAAAGCCTGATAATAAGAAATGCCCATGCTATTATAAATAACGAAAAAGCGGATCTCACTTCCAAAAAGGATGATTTTTTCTTTTTAAAGCGAGCTAATTCGAATTCCGTTAATAATACTGTTTTAGAGCTTGCCTGCTTAAGGCTACCTAATGCTTACGGCTTTGATCCGAAAAAAGATATTCAGATACTCTGTCCGTCAAAAAAATTCGAGTGCGGAAATGTGAATTTGAATAATCTTCTGCAGTCCTGCCTTAATCCTATCAAAAGCGGAGAAAAACAAATGTCTTATAAAGGCGTATTCTTCCGTTTGGGAGATAAGGTAATGCAGATAAAAAATAACTATGATCTAACCTGGAAAAAGCCAAACGGCGAATCGGGCACAGGAGTTTTTAACGGAGATATCGGAACTATTGTCGCAATGGACCACGCGGCGGGTTGCTTTGAGGTTTTGTTTGACGATAAAATGGTTACATATTTTAAAACCGATCTTGCAGAACTTGAGCTTGCTTATGCCGTTACGGTGCATAAAAGCCAGGGAAGCGAATTTGAATGCGTTATTCTGCCGCTTTTTGATATTCCTCAAAAGCTTAAATACCGCAACCTTTTATATACTGCTGTAACAAGGGCGAAAAAGCTTTTGGTCATAGTCGGCAGTGAAAGAATATTTGAAGAAATGGCGGCTAACGACAGAAAAACTTTAAGATATACTCTTCTCGGGGATTTTTTAAATGAAGATCAGCAAAAGAATTAAGAATTTCTTTTCGGAAATACTATCAGCCGTGTATCCGTATAAATGTCTTGCCTGCCGTGAAGTGACGGACAAGCCCGGTCTTTGCGACGAGTGCTTAAAAGATCTGGATATTATTGATCCTAAGAAAAGATGTTTAAAATGCGGCTGTGAAAAATCCGAATGTATTTGCAACGCGAGAGTTTTCAGATTTGAAAATCTTGTCAGTCTTTACAGAAACAAAGGCAGCGCACAGGCGGCATTTTACAGCTATAAGCTCGGCAAAAGAGTCACAAATGCCGGGTTCTTTGCCGAAAATCTCGTTAAAGCCGTTAAAACAGAATATGTGGGAATAAATTTCGATTATATAACTTATGTTCCGTCATCCTTTCGCAGTATTTCAAAGAGAGGATTCGATCATTGCGGAAAGATCGCCGAAATTATGTCGGATAAGCTTAAACTTCCGTTGCTTGAAGTCTTAAAATGCAGAAATTTCAAAAAGCCGCAACACGGCAGCGATCTAAAATCGAGAACGGAAAATGTTAAAAACAAGTATTACTTTACAGATAATATAAAAGGCGGAAATATCCTGCTGTTTGACGATATCGTAACAACGGGCAGCACTTTAGACGAATGTGCAAAACAACTTCTTATCGCAGGCGCGGATATGGTTTACTGTATTTCCGTTTTAAGGCAGACTAAAAAATCAGAAGACAAAGGGTGAAAAAATGGCTACAGAGATCGGAATAGATTTAGGAACTTCTAAAACCGTTATATTTTCAAGTTCGAGGATCGTTCTTGAGCAGCCTAGTATGGTAACGGTGGACAGCGAAACCTGGGATCCCGTGTATTACGGCGAAATGGCAAAAAACACTTTGGGAAGAACTCCTGAAAGCCTAATATGCGTTTCTCCGATAGAACACGGAGTAATAGCCGATTATGATATAACGGAGCTTATGCTCAAAGAATATATGCAAAAGGCTTTCGGTAATAAAATAGTAAGACCTCAGATCATTGCTGCGATCCCTGCCGGGCTTACCGAGCTTCAGCACCATTCTCTTGCAAACGCCGTGGAATCCGGCGGAGGAAGAAATATCACGGTTATAGAAGGTCCGCTTGCCGTCGCTTTCGGACTCGGAATTGATTTTACTAAACCTCACGGCACTATGATAGTGGATATAGGGGCGGGTACGACCGATATAGCTGTTATAACTCTCGGCGGAATTTCCGTGTGCGATTCTTTTAAGACCGCGTCAAATAACTTCGATTCTCAGATCATCAGATATATCAGAAAAGAGTACAATATAGAAATAGGCGAGCTTATGGCTGAAAATATTAAAAAGACCATAGGCGCAGTTGTTGAAAGGCCTATTGATATCGCTATGATGGCAAAGGGCAGAAATCTTTATACGGGCTTGCCCGAAAGCTTTGAGATAACGGCGTCGGAGGTTTTTGAGGCTGTAAGCGAGCCGGCTGTTATGATCTGCGAGGCTATAAGATCTGTGCTTTCAAGAACTGATCCCGATCTTGTTGCGGATATAAATAAAGAGGGGATTTATCTTACAGGCGGCGGAAGTCTTATTTACGGAATGAACAGGCTTATCGCCGATTATACGGGTACTTCCGTTCATATGCTTGAAGATCCCACGCACAGCGTCGTACGCGGAGCGGCAGAGGCTTTAAAACATCCCGCTATGCTTAAAAATATCAATTATCAGTTAAGATCGATAAAAGAATTGACCTTTGAATAAAAAATGCTTGACAAAATATTTAAGTTGATGTATAATCTTTAGGACAATGAAGCAGAATTTACTTGTGTTCTCACCTGCGCGGCAATAGGGCTGCCGGGTAAATATTTGAGATTATTCTTGATATTTTTTGACGCAGGTAATTTATGCCTGCGTCTTAATTTTACTTAGCTTCGGAGGTGCTTTACAATCAGCAGCAAAGAATTATCAGTCAATGAAGGAATCAGATTTAAGGAAGTCAGAGTAATAGACTCCCAGGGTAACCAGCTCGGTATTCTTCCCTTGGATAAAGCGTTAGACGCCGCGTATCATCAGGATCTTGATCTTGTGGCGATTTCTCCTAATGCCAATCCGCCCGTATGCAAAATTATGGATTACGGAAAATATCGCTTTGAGCAGGCGAAGAGGGAAAAGGAAGCCAGAAAAAATCAGAAGATCGTCGAGTTAAAAGAGATCCGTTTAGGTCTTAGTATCGATAAGCACGATTTTGAAACAAAAGGCAACCACGCGATAGATTTTCTTAAAAGCGGAAATAAAGTTAAGGTTTCCATCAGATTTCGAGGCAGAGAAATGGGCCATCCCGAGATCGGCACGGATATTATGAATAAATTTGCGGAATATTGTTCCGAGGTTTGTTCGGTTGAAAAGCCGGCTAAAATGGAAGGCCGCAATATGCTGATGTTTTTAGCACCGAAATCGGGTAAATAAGAATTACAGGAGGAAAACAAAATGCCTAAGATCAAAACACACAGTGGCGCTAAAAAGCGTTTTAAGCTCACTAAAACCGGTAAGGTTAAGCGCGCTCATGCTTTCAAGTCCCACATTCTTAACAAGAAAACAACCAAGCGCAAGAGAAATCTTCGCAAAGTCGTATGCGCCGATTCTACAAATGTAGCGGCGGTCAAGAAAATGATCCCTTATAAATAAGCGATCGATCAGAATTGGAGGATACTTGAAATGGCACGAGTTAAAGGTGCGTTAGCTACACGCAAAAGAAGAAAAAAGACATTAAAACTTGCCAAAGGTTATTTTGGCGCTAAATCAAAGCTTTTTAAAACAGCTAAAGAAGCCGTAATGAAATCGGGCAACTATGCCTATATCGGCCGCAGACAGAAGAAACGCGATTTCCGCCGTCTGTGGATAACAAGAATTTCCGCTGCCGCTAAAATGAACGGTATGAATTATTCTACTTTTATGAACGGTCTTTCTAAAGCAAAGGTTCAGATCAACCGTAAGATGCTTGCTGATATCGCGGTTAACGATCCCGCAGGTTTCACCACATTGGTTAAAGCTGCTGAAAAAGCTCTTGCAAAATAAAGCTAAATCGCCCGAGAAGATATTCCCGGGCGACTTTTGATTTTTATATCTTAAAAAACAAGGGGTGAAAGCTTTGGAGTTTATAAGAATTTCATCAAAATCGAACGCCGCTTTAAAGCATATTTTTTCTTTGCAGACATCGGGGAAATACCGCAAGAAAAGCCGCGAATTTGTTATAGAGGGACTAAGAATTTGCGAAGACGCGGCGCAAAACGGGATAGAATTTTCCGAAGTTTTCATCTCGGATTCTTTCAATTTGAAAGCGGATAAAAGGTCAAATGAAATTCTAAAAAAGGCTGAAAAAATCTATATTCTTTCAGACGAGCTTTTTTTAAAAATTGCAGATACGAAAACTCCCCAGGGCATAATTGCCGCCGCTAAGTATCCGGGAAAAAGCTGTTCGCATGTTTTATCAGGCAGATATGCGGCACTCATAGATCTTCAGGATCCCTCAAATATCGGGGCGATAGCAAGATCGGCGGAGGCGCTCGGGATAGACGGATTAATAATCAGCGGAGGCTGTGATCCGTATTCGCCTAAGGTCTTAAGAGCGTCTATGGGAACGATATTAAGAATTCCCGTTTATCTGACAGACGATATTCTTTCTTTTGCGGACAGATCGGAACTTCGGTTATTTGCCTGTGTTCCCGATAAAAGCGCGGAAAATATCTGCAATGTAAAATTTAATAATAAAGATGTCATAATGATAGGAAATGAAGGCAACGGACTTGATGAAGCTTTGATCAATGCCGCCTTTAAAAAAATAACAATACCTATGAAAGGAAAAGCGGAATCGCTCAATGCGGCAGCCGCAGCGGCGATTTCGATGTGGGAAATGATGAGATAAAATGCTAGAAGATTTAACTTACAGAGATGACAGATTTTATATTCTTCGCAATCTTTTGAGAATTCAAAGAGCGTTCGGCATAGGCACATCAAAAGCTTACGAAGCGTATAAAATCGTTAAAAAACAAAATCATCTTGCCTGCGACGCAAACACGGTCTATTTAAAACTTCCCGAAAAGTTTGCTAAGCAGTTTTATGATGTTAAAACAGAATATAACACGAGAATAATGCAGATATGCATTAAAAACAACATCAATATCATCACTATAGAAGATGATAATTATCCTAAGAGATTAAAAGAGCTATATTCACCGCCGCTGCTTTTGTATTATAAAGGAACTTTTCCCGATTTTGATAACCTGCCTGCTATTTGCGTGGTAGGACCGAGAAAGGTCACCGAATTCGGTGCTAAATCTTCTTATTCGTTATCAAAGCGTTTGTCAAAAGCCGGATTTCCGATAATCAGCGGTGCGGCAGTAGGCAGCGACTACTATGCGCACAAAGCGGCACTTGACTTCGGAGGATTTACGATAGGAGTTTTAGGCTGCGGATTACTTTACGATTATCTTCCGCAAAATGCGGATCTTAGAAGAGAGATCGCTAAGAAAGGCTGTCTTATCAGTGAATATCCGCCGTTTTGCCAACCGGGTAAATTCACTTTTCCTGTAAGAAACAGAATTATGGCGGCGCTGAGCGTCGGCGTAGTCGTAACCGAGGCAGGAGAAAAATCAGGAGCAATAAATACCGCTCATCAGGCGGCAGACCTTAACAAGGATGTATTTGTAATACCGGGCGGTCTTGATCAGCCGCAGTATAAAGGGTCAAATCTTCTTTTAAGAGAGGGCGCAAGTCCTTTGCTTGAAGTTAATGATATTTTTGAGTGCTACAGTGCAAAGTATTCGGATAAGATTAATATAGAAAACGCTTTCTCTGCGGATAACGAAGCTTCAAAATTCGTTTATCCTCCCGAAAACTCAAAAATCAAGAGAACTTCAAGCGTTAAAACTCACGAGCCTTATTTTGTAGAAGAAGAAAAACCCGATCTTTTACAACTTTTGAAAGAATCCTCTTTAGAATCTCTTTCAAAAGAAGCAAAAATAGTGTATAATAAATTAGATAAGCAGAAATTCACGGTCGATGATCTTATCGGCCTTGAAATAAAAGATGAGGATATATTATCCGCTTTAACAGAACTCGAAGTGGACGGTATTATTAAAGCTGTCCCCGGAGGGTATTACGAATGCCTATTTAAGGAGAAAAAATGATGTCTAAATTAGTAATAGTTGAGTCACCGTATAAAATAAAAAGTATTAAAAAATATCTCGGTCCCGGATATGAGGTTATGGCTTCAAGCGGACATATAAGAGATCTTCCTAAATCCAAGCTCGGAGTAGATGTTGATCACGGATTTAAACTTCAGTATATAAATATGCCTGATAAAAGAGAAGTTATAAAGAAGCTCCAGGAAGCTGCCGCCAACAGCGACAGCGTTATTCTCGCGACCGACCCGGACCGCGAGGGTGAAGCAATTTCCTGGCATCTTGCGCATATTTTATCGCTTGATCTGAATGATGAAAACCGCGTAGAGTTTAACGAAATAACTAAAACCGGTGTGGAAAAGGGTATTTCCAATCCTCATAAGATAAATCTTGACCTTGTTGACGCTCAGCAGGCAAGAAGAGTTGTAGACAGAATAGTCGGCTATAAGCTAAGCCCGTTTTTATGGAAGAAAGTAAAAAGCGGTCTGTCGGCGGGTAGAGTTCAGTCAGTAGCTTTAAGACTCATTGTTGAACGCGAGCGCGAGATCGAAAAGTTCAAAAGCGAAGAATATTGGAGTATTGACGCAAAGCTTTTAAGCTCCAGAAAAACCTTTGAGGCTAAGCTTTACGGAACTAAAGACGGCAAAAAGATCGAGCTTATTCCCGATGAAAAATCAGCAAATCAAATCGCCGATAACCTCGATAATTGCGAATATATCGTTTCTTCAATCAAAAAGGGAACAAGAAATAAACAGCCTGCTCCGCCTTTTATCACTTCCACATTACAGCAGGAGGCTTCGAGAAAGCTCGGATTTACAGGTCAGCGCACAATGAAGATAGCTCAGCAGCTTTATGAAGGAATTGAGCTTGAAAATATAGGTGCTACAGGTCTTATAACATATATGAGAACCGATTCGCTCAGAATAAGCGAAGAGGCAAGAGCGGCGGCTAACAGCTTTATCGTTAAAAATTACGGTGAAAACTATCTTCCCGCAAAGCCGAGATATTTCAAATCAAAAAGCGGCGCGCAAGACGCCCACGAGGCTATCAGACCTACTTCGGCCGAGCTTACGCCCGACAGCATAAAGCAATCGCTTACAACAGATCAGTATAAGCTTTATAAGCTTATATGGTCGAGATTTATAGCGTCGCTTATGCAGGTTTGTATGCAGAATACCTGCGCTGTGGATATCACAGCCGGCGACTATCTTTTTAAAGCCAACGGCTACTCTGTTAAATTTGACGGATTTACGGCTCTTTATGAAGAGGGTAAAGACGACGATACGAAAGACGGCGCAGCTTTGCCTGAAATGAAAGTGGGAGATGTTTTAAAGCTTAAAGAGCTTGAAAAAAATCAGCACTTTACTCAGCCGCCTGCAAGATATTCCGAGCCTACTTTGATCAAAGCGCTCGATGAAAACGGAATAGGAAGACCTTCTACCTATGCTCCGATAATTTCAAATATTTTGCAGAGAAATTATATCGAAAGAGAAAAGAAATCTTTAAAGCCTACGCAGCTCGGAATAGTTATATCCGATCTTATGGTTGAGTATTTCAAGAAAATAGTCGATGTTAAATTCACGGCGGGTCTTGAAAAGAAGCTTGATAAAATCGGCTCAGGCGAGCTTGATTGGAAAACCACTATTTCCGATTTTTATGATGATTTTGATTCTATTTATAAAAAGGCAGAAGCCTCTCTTGACGGCAAACGGGTAAAAGTGCCCGATGTTGAAACCGATGTGGTTTGTGAAAAATGCGGAAGAAAAATGGTGCTTAAAACAGGCAGATTCGGAAAATTTCTTGCCTGCCCGGGATATCCTGAATGCAAGAATACAAAGCCTGCTCCGGAAAACGAAGTAAATCAGCCGTGCCCCAAATGCGGCGCTCCGCTTATAAGAAAGATATCTAAAAAGGGCAAGAAGTTTTACGGCTGCTCGAATTACCCGAACTGCGATTTTGCATCTCCCGGAGTTCCCACAGGCGAAATCTGCAAAGAGTGCGGCAGTTATATTATTAACGGTCTTCGCGGCAGAAAATACTGTATGAATTCACAGTGCCCATCAAGAATTAAAAAATCCGAAAAAAAGAGCGAAAATGAAAAAAATTAATGTAATAGGAGCGGGTCTAGCCGGTTGCGAAGCGGCAAAAGCCGCGTCAAGAGCTGGTATAAAAGTCGATCTTTATGAAATGAAACCCGAAAAAAGATCTCCTGCGCATAAATCCGATCTCTTTGCAGAGCTTGTGTGCTCAAATTCACTTAAAGCCGCAAGAATTGATTCCGCGGCTGGTCTTTTAAAGGAAGAGGCAAGAAGACTCGGTTCTTTGTGTATGCAATCGGCAGAAGTTTCGTCTGTAGCGGCAGGCGGCGCGCTTGCGGTAGACCGTGAAAAATTTTCAAAATTTATAACCGAAAGCATTTTAAGTGATGAAAATATTACGGTGAAATGCGAAACCGTAAGTGAAATTCCTACGGACTGCGTTACAATAATTGCAACAGGTCCGCTTACGGATAAAGCGCTCGCCTTAAATATCGAAAAATTGTGTGATTGCGGATCGCTTAGTTTTTATGACGCGGCTGCTCCGATAGTTACAAAAGAAAGCATTGATATGAGCAAGGCTTTCTTTGCTTCAAGGTACGACAGGGAAGAATCCGGCCAGGGAGATTATATAAACTGTCCTATGAATAAAGAGGAATATGAGAGATTTTATTCCGAATTGATTTCAGCCGAAGTCGCTCCGCTTAAAGATTTTGATAAGCCTTTTAAAGTGTATGAGGGCTGTATGCCCGTAGAAGTGCTTGCAAAAAGGGGAGAGGATTCTATTAGATTCGGCCCTTTAAAGCCTGTAGGGCTAAGAGATCCGAGAACAGGGCACAGACCTTGGGCGGCAGTTCAGCTTCGGAAAGAAAACTCGAAAGGCACTTTGTATAATATCGTCGGATTTCAGACAAATTTAAAATTCCCCGAGCAAAAAAGAGTTTTTTCTCTTATTCCCGGACTTGAAAACGCCGAATTTATGCGATACGGTGTTATGCACAGAAACACTTTTATCAATTCTCCAAAGGTGTTAAATTCTGATCTTTCTCTAAAAAAACACAATAATGTGTTTTTTGCGGGTCAGATAACGGGAGTTGAGGGCTATATGGAATCAGCTCTTTGCGGAATTGTGGCAGGTATAAATGCGGTAAAGCTTTTAAATGATGAAGATCCGCTCGTTTTCCCCGAATTTACTATGACGGGCGCGCTTTTAAATCATCTTTTTGACAGTACTGTTTCCGATTTTCAGCCTATGGGCGCAAATTTTGGAATTCTTCCCCCTTTAAATGAACATATAAGGGATAAAAAAGCGAGATACGCGGCATTATCCGCGAGATCGCTTGAATGGTTTGATAAAAATATCAGAGGTGAAAATATATGAGAATAGTAATTGATGCTTACGGCGGCGATAATGCCCCCAAGGCAATAGTAGAGGGCGCTTCGCTTGCCTGCAGGCAATTCGGTGCCGATATCACGCTTGTGGGAAAAGAAAAAGAGATCCGTGAAATCATAACTTCTTCAAATCTCTATTTTAATGAAAATCTTAAAATTGTCGATACAGACGATGTTATCGATATGCATGACGAACCCACTTCTATTTTAAAAGAGCATAGGAATTCCTCAATGGGACTTGCATTTTCTGAGCTTGCCGAGGGAAAAGCCGACGCTTTTGTTTCAGCCGGATCAACAGGTGCGATAGTAGTCGGAGGAACACTGATAGTAAAGCGCCTTAAAGGTGTTAAAAGACCTGCTCTTGCAGGGATTATGCCGTCGGTAAACGGCAACTATATGCTTATGGATATGGGAGCCAATGCCGATTGCAGGCCGGAGATGCTTAAACAGTTCGCAGTTATGGCAGATGTTTATCTTAAAAATGTTTCGGAAATCAAATCTCCCAAAATCGGACTTCTTAATATCGGAGCTGAATCCACCAAGGGTGATGAACTTCACACGGAAGCTTATAAATTGCTCTCGCAGTCCGATCTCAATTTCATAGGAAATGTTGAAGCCAGGGATATGCCATCAGGTGCGGCAGACGCTGTGATAACAGACGGTTTTTCGGGTAATATCGCCCTTAAAACAATGGAGGGTACGGCACTTTCTCTTTTCTCTCAGTTAAAGAAAGCTATGTATAAGTCGCTTAAAAACAAACTTGCGGCGGCTGTTCTTAAAAGCGATCTTTATAATATCAAAAAAATGATGGATAGCTCCGAAGTCGGCGGCGCTCCGCTGCTCGGCGTAAATAAACCCGTTATCAAAGCTCACGGCAGTTCTGACGCAAAGGCTATTATGAACGCCGTAAGGCAAGCGATCATTTTTTATGAGAACGATGTTATAGAAAAAATCGGCGAAAATATTAATAAATAAGGTGATTTAATGATCTCTCTTGAAAATAAGCTCGGTTATAAATTTAAAAATATTAATTTACTAAAAAACGCGCTCACACATTCTTCTTATGCAAATGAAGTGAGAAACGGTTTTTCTTCAAACGAAAGACTTGAATTTTTAGGCGATTCCGTGCTTTCCATAATTGTTTCGGATTATATATTTAATAAATTTCCGAAAATGCCCGAGGGCGAGTTAACAAGGCTCAGATCCTCGCTTGTTTGTGAAAAAGCGCTTTGCGAGTTTTCAAGAGAGCTTAATTTAGGCGATTATCTTTTGCTCGGAAAAGGCGAGGAAAAAGGCGGCGGAAGAGAAAGAGATTCTATCCTTGCCGACGCTTTTGAGGCGGTTTTGGCGGCAATTTATATTGACGGCGGAATGGAGCCCGCGAAAAACCATGTTATGAATTTCGTTTTAAGAGAAATAAAACACCATTCTTCTGAGGATACTTTTAAAGATTATAAAACTAATCTTCAGGAAATAATTCAGCAAAACCCCGAAGAATCCATATCCTATATTTTAACCGATGAATCAGGCCCCGATCATGATAAATCATTTACAGTGGAAGTAAGAATGAATTCAAATGTAATCGGAGTGGGATCTGGAAAATCCAAAAAACAGGCAGAACAAATGGCGGCAAAAGAGGCGCTTAGGCTGATGGGTGAAAAGTAATGCCCAGGCATTTTAATATTTCAATATTTGTTCCGCATATAGGGTGCCCGAATATGTGCAGCTTCTGCAATCAAAGGCATATTACAGGGACAAGCAATATTCCTAAAAAAGAGGATATAGACAGTGCGGTTACAGTTGCTTTAAAAAGTAAAAATTATGATCCTGAAAATTCGGAAATCGCTTTTTTCGGCGGCAGTTTTACTGCTATCGACAGGGATTATATGTTATACCTTTTAAGCGCCGCCTATAAATATGTTGAAAATAAAAGCGTAGCGGGGATTCGGGTTTCCACCCGCCCTGACGCGATAAACAGTGAAGTGCTCGGTATTTTAAAAGAATACGGCGTAACTTCTATTGAACTCGGCGCGCAGAGTATGGTCGATTCTGTGCTTTTAAGCAATAACCGCGGACATTCGGTGGAAGATGTAAGAAATGCTTCAAAGCTTATAAAAGACTTCGGGTTTTCTTTAGGTCTTCAAATGATGACAGGACTATATAAAGATACCGAAGAGTACGATATTTTCACAGCAAAAGAGCTTATTGCTTTAAGACCTGACACCGTTAGAATTTATCCGACGATAATTTTAAAGGATACTTTACTTTGTAATAAGTATTATTCGGGCGAATTGGTTCCGCAGTCTGTTGACAGCGCGGCGGAGCTTTGCGCAAAGCTTTTTCTTATGTTTAATAAAGAAAACATAAAGGTTATAAGACTCGGGCTTCATTCTATTGACGAAAGCTCTTATGCGGCAGGCCCTTGGCACCCGGCTTTCAGCGAAATATGCCAATCAAAAATAATGCTTGAAAAAATTACTGACAAGCTAACTGATAAAGGAAAATACATAATATTTGTAAATCCCTCTTTTTTATCAAAAACTATCGGACAAAAAAGAATTAATATAAATATTCTTAAAAATAAAGGTTATGACTGCTTAGTTAGATCTGACGGCAGTCTTAAAGATTACGAAATAAAAATCGAAAGGTGCGGGTGAGAACACTTGCTTTTAAGCTCAATTCAGGTTCAGGGTTTTAAATCCTTTGCAGATAAAACCGTTTTAAAATTCGGAAAAGGTATTACCGCCGTCGTAGGACCTAACGGCAGCGGAAAAAGTAATATTTCAGACGCCGTAAGGTGGGTTTTAGGCGAACAATCCACTAAGACCCTTAGAGGTCAGTCTATGGAAGATGTTATATTCGGAGGCACTGATAAAAGAAGACCTCACGGATTTTGCGAAGTAACTTTAAATATCGATAATTCCGACAGGACATTGAATTTTGATAACGACAGTATATCCGTTACAAGAAGATATTACCGCTCGCACGAAAGCGAATATCTTATTAACGGCGTTTCGGTGCGCTTAAAAGATGTTCACGAGCTTTTTATGGACACCGGTCTCGGCCGTGACGGATACTCAATGATCGGTCAGGGAAAGATCGACACGATCATTAGCTCAAAATCCGATGAAAGGCGCGATATTTTCGAAGAGGCCTCGGGAATTTCAAAATACAGATACAGAAAAACAGAGGCCGAAAGAAAGCTTACAGCCGCGGAGGACAATCTTTTAAGACTCAAAGATATTATGGATGAGCTTGAAAGCAGAGTAGGGCCGTTAAAAGAACAGAGCGAAAAAGCGGAAAAATTTTTAAATCTTGCTGAAAATAAAAAGCAGCTGGAAATAGGGATTTGGCTTTATACGCTTGATAATTCGAAAGACCTTTTAAGAGCGCAGGAAAGCAAGATAGAGGCGGCGGAATTAAAATACAGAGAAATTGAAAACGCTCTTTCTGATTTTGATAACGAATCAGAACAAAATTCCGAAAAGTTTTCAAAGCTTACTTCCGATATCGAAAATATCAGAGCGGATATAGCGCTTTTTAACGAGCAATCAGTTAAGCTTGAGGGCACGATTTCGGTTTTTGAAAACGATATAATTCATAATGAAGAAACAGTAAAAAGGCTTGAAAGCGAAAAAGCGGAGCTTAATAATTCCGATTCTGCGGCTAAAGAAGAAATAGAGCTTAAAAAGAGGCTTGCCGCCGAAAAAGAAGCTGTTATAAAAGAATCAAAAGATAATCTTATTAGAGCTGAAGAAGAGCTTTCAGGCTTACTTAGCGACAGCGAAAATCTTTCGGGACAGATAGAAGAATTGACATCAAAATTAAACGAATTATCCGCGCTTGAATCGGATGAAAAGGTAGTTTTAATTACTTCGCAGTCTTCTCTCGAACAATTAAAAGAGCGCAAAACTTCGCTTTTGGATATTATTAAATCAAATAAATCGGAAAGTGAAAAAACACAGAAAGAAATCGATGAGACGACTGAACTATTAAATAAAACCGAAGAAAATATCAATTCTCTTTCAAATACTCTCGGCGGTTATGAATTAAGACTTAAAAACAGAATGCAAACCGTGGAAGAGCTTACCGAAAAATTCAATGAAATAAAGCTTGATATCGACGCAAAAAATCGAAGAATACAAATTTTAGGCGAGCTTGAAAAAAATATGGAGGGCTTTTCTAACGCGGTTAAAACCGTTATGTCACAAGCGCAAAAAGGACTTTTGCGCGGAATTTACGGACCTGTTTCTAAGGTTATAACAGTGGATAAAAAATATTCCGTAGCGATAGAAACCGCCCTTAACAATTCAATTCAAAATATAATAGTTGAGAACGAAGCAGACGCCAAAAGAGCAATCAGCGCTCTTAAATCTTCCAATTCGGGAAGAGCAACATTTATGCCTGTTTCGACTATGAAAGCAAGAGAATTCAAAGAAAAAGGATTCGAAGATCATTTCGGATTTGTCGGAATTGCATCCGATCTTGTTAAAACAGACGAAAAATACAGCGAAATAATCCGATATCTTTTAGGCGCAACAGTTGTTGCCGAGGATATTGACAGCGCCGCTGCGATCGCTAAAAAGCACGGAAACCGTATAAAGGTCGTATCGTTAGACGGCCAGGTAGTCAACGCAGGCGGCTCTTTTACCGGCGGCTCGCTTGTAAAGCAGGCAGGAATGCTCAGCCGCGCGGCTGATATAAAAAGGCTTGAACAAAATGTGGCAGAGCAAAACGAGGCGCTTATAAAAGTTTCAAAAGAGCTTGAAAGCGCTAAATCAGAGCTCAACGCTGTTAACGCGGATATAACAGCCGTTAAAGCTGATATAACCACTGCAAACGAAGATAAGATAAGAACGGTTGCCGAAATAAAGCGGATTGAGGGAATATTTAATAATTTAAAATCCGTGTTAAGCGATCTTGAAACCGAACTTACAGACGGCGACCGAAAAGAAAAGGAATTAAGCGATAAAATTATTTCCGCTCAAAGCGAGATCGAAAAAATCACAGCCGAAAAAGCAAAGCTTCAAAATTCTATTGAAGAAAAAGCCGGTTCTAAAGGTGATTTGGGCGAAAAAAGAGAACAGCTCTCGGAAAAGATCACCGCTGTTAAACTAAAATTGATCACGGATGAAAAGGATGTCAACTTGCTCTTACAGCAGGCTGTACAGCTTGAAAGCTCTATCGAAAACAGAATTTCAAGAGCTTCCGAGATAGACTCCGAAATAGCGGCAGTTCAATTTAAAATTAACGGCTTTAAAGACGATATTTCTTCCTCAAAAGATAAAATTGCCGATCTTTCATTTAAAGTAAAAGAGGCAAATGAAAATATCGAAAAGAAAATGGAAGAGCGAAATGCCGTTGAAAAGAAAGGCGTAGAGCTTAGAAACAGCGAAAAAGAAAGGACTTCCGAGCGAGAGAAAATAAGCGGCGAATTAGCCCGCTTAACAGAACGCAAAGAAGTTATGATGAGCGAGTACGACGGCGTTATAAGACAGCTTTTCGATGAATATCAGCTTACTAAATCCGAGGCTGAAAAAATAGGTATCAAGGTTGAAAAGCCACAGGAAGCAAAGAGAAATCTTGCTGAGATCAAATCCAAAATAAGAGCGCTCGGAAATGTAAATGTTTCGGCGATAGAGGAGTATAAAGAAGTCAAGGAAAGATATGACTTTATGACTGCTCAGATCGACGATGTTGAAAAATCGAGAGCAGAGCTTCATAAACTCATAAATCAGCTTACAAGCCAGATGCAGGAGCTTTTTGTCGTAGGCTTCAATAAGATCAACGAGAATTTCTCTAAAACCTTTAAGGATCTTTTCGGCGGCGGCGAGGCAACTCTTAAATTGACCGATCCCGATAATATCCTTGAAAGCGGAATAGATATTGACGCCCGTCTTCCCGGGAAAAATGTCCCGAGTCTTGAAGGATTATCGGGCGGAGAAAAAGCGCTTGTCGCACTGTCTATCTATTTTGCAATAATGGAAGTCAATGCTCCGCCGTTCTGCTTCTTAGACGAGGTCGATACCGCGCTTGACGATATAAATGTCGAAAGATTTGCCGATTATATGAAGAGATCGGATTTTGATACGCAGTTTATTTGCGTTACCCACAGGCGCGGAACTATGGAAGCCGCAGATATGCTTTACGGCGTTACAATGCAGGAAAAAGGCGTTACTAAGCTTTTGGAGCTTAATGTTGCGGAACTTGAAAAGAATTTTGAGGGTGCGCAGATTGCCTGAGTGAAACGGAGATAACAAATGGGTTTATTCAGTAAAATAAAACAGGGCTTAATAAAAACCAAAAATTCAATTGGCGACGGTATTCAAAGCGTCATAAACAGCTTTACTAAAATCGACGAGGATCTTTTTGAGGAGCTTGAGGAAATTCTTGTTTCTTCGGATATCGGGTTTCAAACCTCGGAAAATATCTGTCAGAAATTAAGGGCAAAGGTTAAAGAAAAAGGAGTTACCGATCCGTCAGAGATAAAATCACTGCTTAAAGAGATCATAATTGAAATGTTAGGCGAAAATGAGGGGCTTAAGCTTTCTACCAAACCCTCAATAATAATGGTTATCGGAGTAAACGGGGTGGGAAAGACCACTTCTATCGGAAAGCTAGCTTATTCTTTGAAAAAAAGCGGGAAAAAAGTCACTCTCGGCGCCGCGGATACATTTCGCGCCGCAGCAATAGATCAGCTCGGTATTTGGGCTGAAAGAGCAGATGTGAATATGGTAAAAAGCGTTGAGGGAACGGACCCTGCTTCAGTCGTTTTCGATACTATCAATTCCGCAAAATCAAAAGGCAGCGATGTTATAATCTGCGATACTGCAGGCAGACTTCACAATAAGAAAAATCTTATGGATGAGCTTGCTAAAATTAACCGCGTGATCAAACGCGAACTGCCCGACGCGGATTTTGAAACACTCCTTGTTTTAGACGCGGCAACAGGTCAAAACGCTGTAAATCAGGCAAGAGAATTTAAAAATGTTACCGATATAACCGGTATTGTTTTAACGAAGCTTGACGGAACGGCTAAGGGCGGAATAATTATTTCCATTAAAAACGAGCTTGATATTCCTGTTAAATATATCGGCGTGGGCGAGGGGATAGATGATCTCCAGCCTTTTGACGCAAAAGAATTTGCAGACGGTATTTTTTCAGACGGAGAAGATTATGAAGATATTAGCCGCAACTAAAAATAAAAAGAAATTAGAGGAAATAAAAAGAATTTTAGAGCCGATGGGCATAGAAGTGCTTTCGGAGCTTGATCTTGACAAAGAGCTTGAAGAAGTGGAAGAAACAGGCGAAACCTTTGAGGAAAACGCTTATTTGAAAGCTAAGGCAGGATTAGAGCAGACAGGTCTTATAACCTTTGCCGATGATTCGGGACTTTGCGTTGATTATCTAGGAGGCAAACCCGGCGTTTATTCCGCAAGGTATTCGGGAACTCACGGAAACGATCAAAAAAACATCGAAAAGCTTTTAAGCGAGCTTAAAGGGGTTAAAAAAGAGGACAGAACAGCAAAGTTTATCTGCAGTATCGTTTGCCTGTTTCCCGACGGCAGAATGATAACCGCTAAAGGCGAATGCAAAGGATATATAGCCTTTGAGCCTGCGGGAAACGGCGGATTCGGTTATGATCCCGTTTTTATAAGCGAGCTTGGCTGTTTTGCGGAGATAAGCAGCGAGCAAAAAGACCTTGTAAGCCACAGAGGAATGGCTTTAAAAATCTTTGAAGAAAAAATCAAAAATATTATCAGCGAGGAAAAATAATGTTAAACAGCAGACAGCGCGCTCAATTAAGAGCGATGGCAAATTCATACGAAACGATTTTTCAAATAGGCAAAGGCGGAATAACCGAGGCTTTTATAAAACAAGTGGATGAAGCGCTTGAGGCGAGAGAGCTTATAAAATTAAGAACTCTTGATAATTCTGAATTTTCTTCACGCACGGCGGCGGACAGCATAGCCGAGGCTGTTAAAGCGGATGTCGTACAGGTTATAGGATCAAAATTTATCTTATACCGCGAGAGCAAGGATAATAAAAAGATCAAGCTGGTGAAATAATGATAAAAGCAGCTGTTTTCGGAGGTACTTTCAATCCTTTTCACATAGGGCACTATGAAATTTTAAGCGCTTTATGCTCAGATCCTTATTTTGATCGGGTGTTTGTTATTCCTGACAGGCTTCCTCCGCACAAAACCTGCGATTTTTTGGCTTCGGATGAAGACAGAATTAAAATGTGCGAGCTTGCCTGTAATGATTTTAAAAAAGCGGAGCTTTTGCTTTTGGAGTTTGAAAGACCGGGTAAAAGTTATACGGTCGACACAGTTAAGATCCTTAAAAAGCAGTATGAAAACACAGAATTTTATATTGCCATAGGCGCCGATATGCTTTCTTCTCTCGATACTTGGCACGATTCCGAGGAGCTTTTTAAAATTGCTTCTTTTGCAGCTTTTTTAAGAGGCGAAAATCATTCGGAATTTGAAAATGATCTTAAAAAAATGCGGAGATTAGGGGCAAATATAAAAGTTATGAATGAAAAAATTACGGAAATTTCTTCTTCGGAGCTTCGAAAAAATATCGATAAAAAGTTTATTCCGGAAAAAATCTATAATTTTATTACCGAAAAGAGAATTTATAAATGAAAAATTATGAAGAATATAAAGACCTATTGAAATTAAGGCTTACGGATAAAAGATATTATCACTCTCTGTGCGTGGCAGACGAGGCAAAAAGGCTTGCTTTAAAATACGGCGCCGATCCCGAAAAAGCATACTTATCGGGGCTTTTGCACGATATAACCAAAAATGCTAAAAAAGAAGAGCATTTTGAAATATTTAAGAAATTCAATATCACTCTCTCCGAAATTGAATTGAATGCAGAAAAGCTGTGGCACGCTGTATCGGGCGCAGCATATGTTAAAAATATTCTTAAAATCAACGATAACGATATTATCGAAGCAATAAGATATCATACCACGGCGAAAGAAAATATGTCGCTTTTGGATATTATTTTATATCTCGCTGATTTTACAAGTGCCGACAGGGATTATGAAGATGTCGATGTTATAAGAAAATTGACTGACGAATCGCTTGAAAGCGGACTTAAATATGCTCTTTCATATTCTATCAAGGATCTTATAGATCAATCTAAAGCGGTTCATCCCGATACGGTAAGAGCATATAACGAAGTTGTAATGAAAGGAATGTGAAAAATGGAATTTAAAGAAATATCAATAATTGCCGCGAATACGCTTAACTTAAAAAAAGCAAAGGATCTTAAGGTTTTGAAGGTCGACGATCTTACGGTGCTGACAGAATATTTTGTTATCGCGACCGCCACATCGTCAACACATGTCAGAGCTTTGGCGGAAGAAACCGAAGAGGCTTTAAAAAATAAAGGAGTTTTGCCGCACCATATAGAGGGCAAAACAACAGGTTGGATAGTTTTGGATTATTCGGGAGTTATAATTCATATTTTTACGCCCGATCAGCGTGAATATTATTCGCTTGACCGCATTTGGGCGGACGCCGAAGAAATTGATCTTAATACTATTCTCACCGAAACCACAGGGGATTAAAGAAAGGAACATAAAAATGAAATACGAATATTCCGAAATAGAAAAAAAGTGGCAAAAGATATGGGAAGATAAAAAGGTCTTCAATGCTAAGGACGATTATTCGCTTCCTAAATTTTACGGACTTGTAGAATTCCCTTATCCGTCGGGTCAAGGTCTTCATGTAGGCCATCCGAGATCTTATACCGCTATCGATATCGTCGCGCGTAAAAAAAGACTTGAAGGCTTTAATGTTCTTTATCCTATGGGTTTTGACGCATTCGGACTTCCTACTGAAAATTATGCCATAAAAAATCATATTCATCCTGCTATAGTTACACAGAATAATATAGCTAATTTCAAGCGCCAGCTTAAATCTCTCGGTTTTTCTTTTGATTGGAGCAGAGAGATTAATACTACTGATCCGCAGTATTATAAATGGACTCAGTGGATATTTTTACAGCTTTATAAAAAAGGTCTTGCATATAAGAAAAAAATGAATGTCAACTGGTGTACCTCCTGCAAATGCGTTCTTGCGAACGAAGAGGTCGTAAACGGCGTCTGCGAGCGTTGCGGCAGTGAAGTTATCCACAAAGAGAAAAGCCAGTGGATGTTAAAAATAACCGACTATGCCGAGAAGCTTTTAGACGGTCTTGATAATGTCGATTTCATCGAAAGAGTTAAAACTCAGCAGCGCAACTGGATTGGCAGATCTTACGGCACACAGGTAACCTTTAAAACAACTGCCGGCGACAGCTTTGATGTATTTACAACTCGCGCCGATACACTTTTCGGAGTCACCTATATGGTAATGTCGCCCGAGCATCCGCTTATTTTAAAATGGAAAGATAAAATTAATAATTTTGACGAAGTGGCGGCTTATAAAGCAGAGGCGGCTAAAAAATCCGATTTTGAGCGCACAGAGCTTTCAAAAGATAAAACAGGCGTGAAAATCGACGGAATAAAAGCAATAAATCCTGTTAATAATCAGGAGATCCCGATATTTATTTCGGATTATGTACTTATTTCTTACGGAACAGGCGCTATTATGGCTGTTCCTGCTCACGATGAGAGAGACTTTGAGTTTGCTAAGAAATTCGGTCTTGAGATAAGAGAAGTCGTAGCAGGCGGAAAAGATATAAATTCCGAGCCTTTCACCGATTGTGCTAAAGGTATAATGGTAAATTCCGATTTCTTAAACGGTCTTTCGGTTGAAGAAGCAAAGAAGAAAATTCAGGAATTCTTAGCCGAAAAGGGAATAGGAGTTAAAAAGACTAATTATAAATTGAGGGATTGGGTATTCTCCCGTCAAAGATATTGGGGAGAGCCTATTCCGATGGTTTACTGCGAAAAATGCGGTTATGTTCCGATTGATGAAAGCGAATTGCCGCTTGAACTGCCGAATGTTGAAACCTTTGAGCCGACCGATAACGGTGAATCTCCTCTTGCAAATGTAACGGATTGGGTCAATACCACTTGTCCGTGCTGCGGAGGTCCCGCTAAAAGAGAAACTGATACCATGCCGCAGTGGGCAGGCTCTTCGTGGTATTTCCTGCGTTACTGCGATTCGCATAACGACCATGCAATAGCCTCAAAAGAAGCGCTTGATTACTGGATGCCTGTTGATTGGTATAACGGCGGAATGGAGCATACCACACTCCATTTGCTCTACAGCAGATTCTGGCACAGATTTTTATATGATATCGGCGCAGTACCTTGTCCTGAGCCGTATAATAAGCGTACAAGCCACGGAATGATCCTCGGCGAAAACGGCGAAAAGATGTCTAAATCGCGCGGTAATGTCGTAAACCCCGATGATATAGTTAAAAATTACGGCGCTGATACTATGCGCGTCTATGAAATGTTTATCGGCGATTTTGAAAAAGCCGCTCCTTGGAGCCAGTCGTCAATTAAGGGAAGCAAGAGATTTCTTGAAAAGGTATTCTCGCTTATGGATATTTTAACAGACGGCGATACCTATTCGGATAAGCTTACTGTCAGCTTTAATAAAACTATCAAGAAGGTTTCTTCCGATATCGAGAATTTAAAAATGAATACCGCTATTGCGGCGCTTATGTCACTGCTTAATGAAATTTATGCCGTGGGTAAGATAAACAGAGCGGAAATGAAAACATTTTTAATTCTTCTCAATCCTTTTGCTCCTCATATCACGGAGGAAATGTGGGAACTCTGCAAGTTCGGCGGAATGCTGAACGAGGCAAAATGGCCCGAGTTTGACGAGTCAAAATGCGTTGAAACTTCTATTGAAATAGCAGTTCAGGTAAACGGCAAGATCAGAGGAAGAATAACGGTTGCCGCCGATGTTACTGCTGATGATGCAATAGCTTCCGCAAAGGCAATAGAATCGGTTTCGAACGAGATTGCAGGTAAAACCGTAATAAAAGAATTATATGTTCCTAAAAGACTTGTAAATATCGTTGTTAAATAATTAAACAAAAAATTCCGCTCAAATTTCAGAGCGGAATTTTTTATTCGGATTTTCTGATAAAAAAAACAAGCCCGCTTTTAAAAGCGGGCTTGTACATGGTGACCCATCGGGGAATCGAACCCCGGACACCTTGATTAAAAGTCAAGTGCTCTACCGGCTGAGCTAATGGATCAAATAGACAGCTTAATTATTATATCAATTAAGTGGCAAAAAGTCAAGGAAAAATTTGAATTTTCCTTGACTTTTTTTATTTTATTTATAAGTGAAGAAAAGTGCTTTAAATTTGAGTTTTAACCTTACTCTATTTTTAACAATATAATGTTAACGGAGGGTTAAAAATGTACAGAATAATACTTATGACGATGCTTGCAACCTTAGGCACCTGGTTTGTAACGGCACTCGGAGCAGGCACCGTCGTATTTTTTAAAAAGCCTAATGATAAAATATTAAATCTTATGCTCGGATTTTCAGCAGGAGTTATGATAGCGGCTTCGTTTTGGTCGCTTTTACAGCCGGCGATCGATAAGGCAAGCAGTCTGAACAGCATAATACCGCCGTATTTAAGCGTTACGCTTGGTTTTATAATCGGAGCGGTATTCTTGCTTATTTCTGATAAAATCATTTCAGGGGCTTCTAAAAGGGCGAATAACGGATCAAATGAAATCAATCCGCGTAAAAGCAGAATTTTTATGCTTGTTTTATCAATCACCTTGCACAATATCCCCGAGGGTTTGGCAGTAGGTGTTGCGTTCGGAGCGCTGAAAGGAGCTAATGCCACTTCGGAACAAATTATGGGTGCTTTCAGTATAGCAATAGGCATAGCTTTGCAGAATTTCCCGGAGGGAGCGGCAGTTTCGATTCCTTTAAGACGAGAGGGAAAATCGCGAATAAAAAGCTTTCTTATCGGTCAGGCATCAGGGCTTGTCGAGCCGATAGCAGGTCTTATCGGCGCGGTGCTTGTAGTTTTTGTCGAGTCAATTATGACTTATGCGCTCTCTTTTGCCGCAGGAGCTATGATTTTAGTCGCCGTTCACGAGCTTATACCGGAATGTCAGCAAAACAGGGAAGAGGCACCGTATTTTTCTACGATCGGTATTATTTTGGGCTTTGCAATTATGATGCTGCTTGATGTTGCATTAGGATAGAAAAAAAGACTGCATTTTGTTGCAGTCTTTTTTATTTTATAAACTTATTAACCGCCGAGATAGGCTTTTTTAACCATATCGCTTTCCATAAGCTCTTTGCCTGTACCTGTTAAAACTATTTTGCCGTTTTCAAGAACATAGGCTCTGTCCGAAATTGCAAGGGATTTACCTGCGTTTTGTTCAACAAGCAAAATTGTTGTTCCGTCTTTATTGATCTCTTTGATAAGACTGAAAACCTCGTCAACAAGTAGCGGAGAAAGACCCATAGAGGGCTCGTCAAGCATAAGAAGCTTAGGCTTGCTCATAAGCGCTCTGCCCATTGCAAGCATTTGCTGTTCGCCGCCGGAAAGAGTTCCGGCAATCTGGCTTTTTCTTTCTTTAAGCCTCGGGAAAAGAGTGTAAATTCTTTCAATATCGTCTTTTATTTCTTTTTTATCCTTATTGAGGAATGCGCCCATCAGAAGATTTTCATAAACAGTAAGTTCCTGGAAAATTCTTCTTCCTTCGGGAACCTGTGCCATACCTTTTCCGACAAGCTTATGAGCGGGGGTGTGGGTTATATTTTCGCCGTTATAAGTAACAGTGCCTGCTTTTTTCGGAATAAGACCGATAACGCTCTGCATAGTAGTGGTCTTACCTGCGCCGTTTGCGCCGATAAGGGTGATTATCTCGCCCTCGTCAACAGAAAAGCTTATACCTTTAAGCGCCTGAATAACGCCGTAAAATACTTCCAAATCTTTAATTTCAAGTAATGCCATAATATTCTCCTTTAACCGCCGATATAAGCTTTGATAACTTCGGGATCGTTAAGTGCTTCTTTAGTATTACCCTGAGCGAGAACAGTACCGAAGTTAAGAACGGTTACTTCGTCGCAAAGTCCCGAAACGAATTTCATATCGTGCTCTATGAGCAAAATGGTCATATCGAATTTATCGCGGATCAAAAATATGGTGTCCATAAGATCCTTGGTTTCGTTAGGATTCATTCCCGCGGCAGGCTCGTCAAGAAGTAAAAGCTTAGGATTGGTCGCAAGAGCGCGGGCAATTTCAAGCTTGCGCTGTTTACCATAGGGGAGGTTGCACGCAAGATTGTTTCTTTCTTCTTCCAGGTCGAAAATGCGAAGAATTTCCTTTGCGCGGTTACGCATTGCTTTTTCAACCTTAAAATGCTTAGGCAATCTTAAAATCGAAGAAAGAAAGCCGCATTTGAATTCAGGCTGATTTGAAAGACCTACCATAACATTTCTGATAACGCTCATATTGTTGAACAGTCTGATGTTCTGGAAAGTTCGGGCAATTCCTTTATGATTGATCTTTTCCTGCGATTTGCCTTTAAGATCTTCACCGTTTAAAAGGAAAGTTCCGGTTGTTGGCTGATAAACTCCGGTGAGAAGATTAAAAATCGTAGTTTTACCTGCACCGTTAGGTCCGACAAGACCGTAAATCTGATTTTTCTTTATTTTAATATTAACATCTTGTGCCGCTTTAAGTCCTCCGAAGGATATTCCGAGGTCTATTGTTTCAAGTACATATTCTGACATCATTTATCCTCCTTCGGTGATTTATCGGGCTTAAGGTTGTTAGGATCGGTTGCAGAAACATCTACCGATAAAACCTCATCCATAGGAATTTTAGTCTGTATGCGAGCCCATTTAGCGGAATCGTCTTTTATCACAGACGGATCTTTTTTCTTGTGGAGCTTTTCAAAAAGCTTTCTTAAATCGTATTTTTCGCGTATTGCTTTAAATGCGGGAGAGTTATTGTAAATAACTATTAAGATAAGAATTATTGCATAGAGCAAGTTCTGCAGAACTGCAAGGTTGCCTGTAAGGATCGTTGCAAATTCGGTGTTGATGAAAGTTATAAGCGCAGCGGCGATTATCGAACCGTTGATAGAGCCGATTCCGCCGAGAACGACCATAACGAGAATTTCTATCGAGTAGTTATAACCGAATTTTGAGCTCTGAACATTATAGTTCGAAAAGCTGTAAAGAACGCCGGCAACTCCTGCGAAGAATGAAGAAATGATGAAAGCTAAAAGCTTATATTTCGTTACGCTGATACCCGTTGCTTTAGCAGCGATTTCGTTATCTCTTATTGAGGTTATGGCTCTGCCGTGTTTAGAACGCATAAGATTCTGAATAACGGCGAGTGTGATAAGAACGATAATGAAAGCATAAAGATAAAGTGAATCTTTATCATATCTCGGAGTTTCAAGACCTAAAGCGCCGCCGAATGATTCCTGACTTGTGTTCTGGAAAACAGATTTTACTATTTCTCCGAAGCCTAAAGTAACAATAGCTAGATAGTCGCCTTTAAGACGAAGAGCGGGAAGACCTACCACAAATCCGAAGAATGCCGCACAGATACCGCCGACAAGTAAAGATATAACCAGTGAAAGCGGACCTGTTGAGCCGAGCTTTTGCTCAAGAATAAGCGAGCATTTTCCGCCGAGATAAGCGCCTATACACATAAATCCGGCGTGACCGAGCGAAAGTTCTCCTAAGAAACCTACAACAAGGTTTAAAGACAAAGCAAGAATGATTGCGATTGAAATTTTTTCTACAAGATAAATTGTTGATTTTTCAAGACCGAAAGTAAGAGAACTGATAAGCAGAAAAATCGTGAAAGCGGAAATTACAGCATAATTGATATAATGCTTCCATTTGATCTTAGATAATTTTGAATTTCCCATTATACTTTCTCCTTTCTCTTCTTACCGAGAATTCCTGTCGGTTTAACAAGAAGAATAACTATAAGTATAAGGAATTCTATTGCGTCGGTATAAGCGGCTAGAGCAGGGATCTTATAAGAAATGCACTCGATTATACCTAAGAATATACCGCCGATCATAGCACCGGGGATCGATCCGATTCCGCCGATAACAGCCGCTGTGAAAGCTTTAATTCCGGGCATAGAACCGAATGTATTAGAAATGCTCGGAGATTTAAGCAGATAGAAAAGACCTGCAATAGCAGCTAAAGCTGAGCCTATAGCAAATGTTACGGTGATGACCATATTAACATTTATTCCCATAAGCTGAGTTGCATCTCTGTCCTCAGAGGTAGCTATCATTGCTCTTCCCATTTTGGTGTATTTAACAAAAATGCTGAGCGCCGCCATTACTACTATCGTGCAGGCAAGCGTGAGCAGGGTAGCGACCTGGATCTTCATAGAGCCTATTTTAACGGTTCCGAGCTCAAAAATATTTACCATTTTAGGAGCCGATCCGAATATGATCTGTGCCAAACTCTGCAAAAGATAGCTTACGCCGATCGCAGTAATAAGAACCGCAAGGGGAGAAGCGCCGCGAAGAGGTTTATAAGCCACTCTTTCAATGGTTATTCCGAGGAGCGTGCAGAATATAATTGCTGCGAGTATTGCGATGAACGGATGACCGGTCATCATCATAAAAACATAAATAGTATATCCGCCGACCATAATAATGTCGCCGTGAGCAAAGTTAAGCATTTTAGCAATGCCGTATACCATTGTGTAGCCTAAAGCGATCATTGCGTAAATTCCGCCGATGCTAAGGCCGTTTATTAAGGTTGTAATAATTTCCATTTTAACACCTTACCATAATGAATTTAATATTAACCGACGCTTAATAGCTCGCATTAAAAACCAAGCTATTAAGTCTCGGTTAATATACAGAGCGTATCCCCGGCACACCTTTCCGATATGCCGGAGGATACATATTAGATAGATTAAGCGTTATCTGCTTTCTTTATAACGAATTTAACAGCTTCTTTGTTAACAGTTCCGCTCTTTTCCCAAGAAACTTCACCTTTTTCGCCGCCTGTTACAGCATTTGTAAGTTTGAAGGTCTTGAAAGTATCTTTGAGTATATCGCAAAGATCTGAAGCAGAGATTGTAACATCGTCAACTTTAGCTTCTTTCATTGCGCCGTAGATAGCATATACGCAGTCGTAAGCGGAAGCACCGAACTGGTTAAGAGTTTCTTTGCCGTACTTCTCGGTATATTTCTTTATGAAGTTGCCTGCAGCGCCTGTGGTAGCAGAAGAATCAAAGTGAGAAAGCATAGATACTTCCTGGGGGATAGATTTGATGTCAAAGCCTTCGGTAGAATCGATTCCGTCAAATCCGTCGCAGCCATAGTAAACAGCGTCGTCGGCAATTTTGCCTTTAGCCTGAGTCATAAAGATGGTTGCAGGAGTGTAATAGATAGGCATAAATATGAATTTGCAGTCTTTGAGTTCGTTGATCTGAGAGTCAAAGCTTGTAGCGCCTGCATCTGTGAAGAGGGTCTCTACAACTTTTACGCTTGAATCAAGGTTTTTCTTGAACTGCTTGAAGATACCTGAAGAGTAGTTATCATCGGATTTATAGAAAACGCCGATGGTCTGACCCTTGAAGTTTTCGTTAACATATTTAGCGGCTTCTTTACCCTGGTTACCGTCTGCAAAGCACATCTGATATCCGTTGTCATATTTCGGAACATCGTCGTTAGAAGCAGAAGGAGTGATAAAGAATACATTGTCTTCGTGAGAAAGGTTAGTCCACTCAGCGCAGGGAGCAGAGGTTACACATCCCAAAGAGACCTGCATTCCTTTTTCAAGCAATGAAGCATAGTTTGTTGCAACTTTGGTAGCGTCGTTCATATCGTCGGTAGTTTCAAGTCTGAACTTGACACCGTTAAGTCCGCCTGCCGCATTGATTTCGTCTATAGCAAGCTGAGCACCGTTCTTAACACCGTTGCCGTAAATCGCGGCGGCACCTGTAAGCGGACCGGAAAGGCCGATTACATACTCCTTATTGTCGGCGGTATAATTCTTTTTACCGCATCCCGCAAAAACGCCGCAGACCATAGCGACTGCCATAGCCAGGCTTAAAAATTTTGCTGATTTCTTCATTTTTAATTACCTCTTTCTTAAAAGATTTATTATTTTAACGGCAAGTAAAATTACAATTACCGATATAACCATTATGCGCTTTATATTACAATCGCAATTTCAATTACCGTAAAAATCAAAAAAAGCTTTGCTTTTTTCAAAAAGCAAAGCTTGATAAGAAACTGATTTATTCTGTAATCAGACAACAGCTTGTTTTGCTTTTTGAAATTATCTTCGAATTGCTAATTATAATAATGTTAATAAGTCGAAATACAAAAATAGACACTGCTATGACGACAGTGCCCACTTTGTTTAGAATATTAAATTTGAAGGCGTTACAACATGCAGGTGCAGAATTTGCATCTGTGGAATTATTACTGTTCTTTTTAAAATATGAACAATTAAACATACCAAACACCTTCCTTAAAATTTACACATATTTTATCATACGATTTTTGTTTTGTCAATAGTTTTTGCACCGTTAAATTTGTAGATAATCGGTCGTATTTTAGAAAAATTTTGTTTATTTTTCATTATTCGACAAAATTGATTATGGTTTTTTATTGTATTTTATGATATAATTAAGAAAATTTACGGTCTGAAAGTAGGTTAATTGATGAAATTATGTAAAAACAGCTTTAAAATAAAAAACTTTTTATTCCTTACGGTCGCCGGAATAATCAATGCTATAGGAGTTACTATGTTTTTGGCTCCCGTAAACCTCTATGACAGCGGAATTTCCGGAACATCGATACTGCTTTCTCAAATAACACCGAGTTACTTATCTTTATCTTTCTTTCTTATTATATTAAATATACCTCTATTTATATACGGCTTGAAAAAGCAGGGGATAGTGTTCACCGTTTATTCCATTTATGCTGTTTTTATTTATTCTTTCGCCGCGTTTCTTATAACGGATGTTTTTCCCGTTGATGTTAGCATAGCCTCTCCGCTTGCCGGTGAGGATCTGCTTCTTTGCGCAATATTCGGAGGATTGATCTCCGGAGTAGGGAGCGGTATGGCTATCCGATACGGCGGCGCTATGGACGGAATTGAAGTAATGGCTGTGATCTTCTCAAAGATTTTGGGAATTTCAGTCGGAACATTCGTTATGATATATAACTTATTACTATATATAATATGCGGAATTGTTTTAAACAGCTGGATATTACCGCTTTATTCGATCGTTGCTTATGCCGCGGCTCTTAAAACGGTAGACTTTCTTGTTGAGGGTATTGACCGCTCAAAGGCGGCGCTTATTGTTACATCGAATTCGGAGCCGGTGTGTTCGGCGCTGTCTGAAGAATTCGGCTGCGGTCTTACGGTGCTTGACGCCAAAGGCTTTTATTCGGGCACCGATAAAAAAATGATATATGCAGTTGTCAACAGATTTCAGATCACAAAGCTAAGAAGCATAGTTCACGATATTGATCCATATGCTTACATATCGATTTCGGAGATAGCAGATGTTATGAAAGGAAAACAAACTTAAAATTTTTGCGGCAGAAAAATTTTTCTGCCGCATTTTTGTTGCTGGCAAAGTGCTTAAAAGGAGTAGCACCGCACAACGGAACAAAACAGGCATTTTGTAAGCGCCTAAAGGGCGCGGTAATTGCAAAAGAAAAAAAGGCAGGGTAACCTGCCTAAGGAATGCTATATGCAATTATACAAAATGAATATTTTGTATAAATCGGGGAACAAATTATAAAAGCTCACCGTAATAGTAATATACATATATAATTACTATTGTAGTGAGCTTTATTTTGCAAGTGGATGAAATTTTGCATAAGATCTGACATATTTACTTTTTACCACTTGTGCGTAAACCTGTGTTGACGCAATATCAGAATGACCAAGCAATTCTTTTAAGTCTTTGAGCTGCGCACCGTTTTCAAGCAGGTGTGTTGCAAACGAATGCCTTAATGTCTGAGGGTTGATATCTTTTTTAATACCTGCCTTATCGGCGTAGTATTTTATTATTTTCCAAAAGCCCTGTCTTGTCAGCGGTTTACCGTTCATATTAGTAAACAGCCTGTCCTCGGACTCATCATTTACAATAGCAGGTCTTGCGTATTTCATATAATCTTCTATGTGCTTAACGGCGTCGGCATAAACCGGAATTATTCTTTCGTGACCGGAACTGTGCGTATGTAAAATACCGATTTGAAGATTTATATCATAAACTCTTAATTCTATCAGCTCCGTTACTTTTATACCCGTGGCATAGTGAAGCTCAAGCATAGCCCTGTCACGAAGACTTTTATAATCCGAGCCGCTTGCTTGTGACAATAAATTAACGATCTCGTTAACTTCGAGAACATCCGGCAGCTTTCTTGATGACTTGTGCATTTTAACCGCTTTTGAAGGATCGGCGGATAAAACATTTAATGATATAAGATATTTAAAATAACACCTAAGCGAAGCTATTATCCTCGATTTTGTGGATTCGCTTTTACCTATATCGGAAAGGTGCTTAAGAAAATCAAGAATTGTCTTTTCGTTGATCTTTCCTATATCGTAAATATTATTCGAGGTGCAATAACCGATAAATTGATTGACATCACGGATATAAGCTTCAAGCGTATTTAAAGAAGTTTTTTTGACTTCCTTTAAGTATTCCTTAAACCCGTCTGTATAAAAATTCAATTATCACACCTCTTTTTTTAAACGCTGAAATTAAAAAACTTTATAAAGAAATAACTTACTGCGGCGTCAGATAACGCAGAAATCAATGTAAAGCAAACAACAGTGAAATATTTATAAGTATAATCTCTGAAACCGCCGAAAAGATTAATCGGTCTGCTTTTTGGGAAAATAAGCTTTATAAAATCGCAGGAAAACATAACAGAATATTTTGCTGCGAAAAGATAAGATATCAAACCTACTATTGATCCGGGAATCAGTATCATAGCGTTAAAAGCTACGCCTTTAAGTGAAAATGTGTTAAAAGCATATCCGCAGAGAATTCCGAAAAGGAACCCTTTTGCCGTTACAAAAAACGGAACGGTGATAACACCAAGCACCGAAGCTCCCGAAACAAAAATAAAAAGCAGAAAAACAAGCGATGATAAAAATGATGAGAAAAATATTTTAAAAAAGGATTTTTTTGACCTTAAAATAAAATAGTCGGAAAATACCTTTTTTGAAAAAGCTAAAATCGCTTTATTTTTGCTTAAAAGAATAAGACCGATAATTAAGCCTATAACAAACAGCAAACACATTAAAAAAACGATTTTATTGATCTTAAAAAATTTATTGACTTTGAATTTTCTGAAATTGATTAGTGCGCCCTTGTTCATAATAATTGCCCTCCTGACGATTAATACTATGAGCCAAAAGGACAAGATATGAATAAACTTTATGAAATTGCTTTGTTTTATGTTAACAAAATCAGAAAAAATATATATTTTGCTTTTAAAGGGTTACATAAAAATAGCTGCGTTTTTAATAAAAACAGCGGTGTAAATATATTTATACTACATTTTTTATTTTATGTCAACCGTTAAATTCAAAATCAAAAAGAATTATGTAAACTATTTATGTAAACCACACAATATATGCTTATGTTAGAATTATGTTAACCCAAATTGTTGTGAAATTATTATTTATTTTTTTAAAATTTTATGATATAATTATTAAAAACTTTAAAAGGTGATTTTATGAAAAAATCAGCAATAATAACCGGCGGCTCCGGCGATATCGGTTCTGCCGTTTGCAAGGCTCTTGCGGCAAAGGGTTACAATATAATAGTAAACTATAATAAAAATAAGAACAAAGCCGATGCCCTCTCCTCTTCCCTGCGCTTGTTAGGATGCGAAGCTTATTCATTTAAAGCTGATGTATCAAATAAAAAAGAAGTGTTTGAAATGATGAATTTCGCGCTTGAAAAATTCGGTAGAATAGATCTGCTTGTAAATAATGCCGGGAAGTCTTATATTGATACTATTACTTCTCTTGAAGACGAAAAAACCGAAGAGATTTTTTCAGTCAATTTAAAAGGAACATATTTGTGCTGTAAAGAAGCAAGCAAAATAATGGTTCATCAAAAATGCGGAAAGATAATAAATATATCTTCTATGTGGGGCGATATCGGCGCCTCGTGCGAGGTTGCATATTCGGCTTCTAAAGCCGGAATAAACGGGCTTACAAAAGCTCTTGCTAAAGAGCTGGCTCCAAGCGGAATAACTGTTAACGCAGTATCTCCGGGGCTTATAGCCACTAAAATGAACGAAACTGTTTCTACAGACGATTTAAATTCATTTGTGGAGGAAATACCTTTAGGCAGAATAGGAACTGTCGAAGATATAGCAAAATCGGTCGTGTTTTTAGCTTCTGATGACGCGGATTATATCACAGGACAGATATTATCCGTAAGCGGAGGATATGTGATATAATTATTTTAAAACAAAAAACGCCCTGCAGGTTTAAAATGATCCTGCAGAGCGTTTTTTGATATTTTCAGTTAGTTTTTATTTTGATATTTCCCGTATCAGTTTTTATTTCGCATTTGCCGCCGGTAGCCGTTTTCGGGACATTAACATCTCCCGTAGAGGTTTCTGTTATAAAAACTTTCTCGGTAAGCAAATTTCCCATAACATCGCCTGTATTGGTTTTAACGGTAATTTCAGCCGCGTCGGAGTCTAAAAACCTAACAATTCCCGTACTCCTTTTTATAGTAAACTTATCCTGTGCGATTATCTTATTTAAAGTTAAGTTTCCTGTAGTTCCTTCGGAATTTAAGTTTTTACATTTAATATCGGTCAGGTCCGCATTTCCCGTTGATACTTTTAAATTTATATCCTCTCGGCAGGTAACATTTGAAAGCGTTACTTTTCCTGTGGAAGTTTTAAGCTCAAGCGAGCCCGCCGTGGTATCCTCGATACGGATATCCCCCGTGCTTGTTTTAATTTTAGCTTGTTCCGATACAGCTGCTCCTAATTTAGCATTTCCTGTGCTTAAAGAAATATCGGCGCTTTCAAATTTGAGATCTTTTGGTATATCGATATTACCGGTGCTGTTTTTAACCGTAAGCGCCTTAAATTCATTTTTAGGCAGATAAACGGTTATTCTCGGCGTATCGAATAAAAAGCCTATCTGATCGTACCATGACTTATTATTAATTGTTTTGATTTGAAGTGTATTTTCTATTACTTCTACAGAATGAGTAATATTTTCTTCCTCATAGCACTCAACTTTACATTTTCCGTCGTCAGACAATAAAAAAGTCACATCGGCAGTAAAGGAATTTAAAGAAATGTTATCGAATGAATTGTCTACATTATATGTATTTTCTTTGAAACTCACCGAAGAGATCTTTGAAAGATCCCATTTTGCGAAGATCATTATTCCTGCAAAGAGAATACAGCCGATAAGAATCAGAGAAACGCCTGTGATTAGCCATACTTTTGTAGTTTTTTTCATTATGCTTCCTCCTTTTTAATAAAGCAGTTTTTTATCCATAACGAAATTTTCTTAGTTAGTAATAAAAAGCCTTTTGTTATTTGTTTGCAGCCGAAAAACATCAGAACAGAAAGTCCGGCACAGGTAATTCCGGCGGATAAAACCGTTAAAGCGCTCATAAAACTGCCGCGTAACGCGAATATGATACATCCCGGAATACCGGATACTGCGCTCAGGGCAAATGATGCAAATACCGCCCACAGTGCAATAATTACCGCCCATATCGAAATATAAAGCGAGAGAATTACTGCTGCCGCGGCAATACCTAAAGAAAGCCAAATCGGAGAGCCGATCGATAAAAGCACTATTTCCCATACTTTCAGGCGCCTATTCGATCTTATCCTTTCTTTTGCAATTTTGGAAAGAGGAGTATCGGCTACCGTTTGTCTTACGATCTCATCTGTAGAGCCAATAGCTGAAACCGCTTCTTCTTCCGAAAGACCTTCTTCCATTCTGTCCTCGATCATTTCACTGTAAAATGTCAAGCGTTCTTCAATATCATCCTTAGGAAGTCCGCTTAACCCTTTTTGCAGTTCGGCAAGAAATTCCTGCTTATTCATTCGAGTTATCCTCCTTGGTTACAAATTTATAAATTGCTAAAATTTCTTTCCATTCGACCTTGAATTCATCGATACGCTTTATCCCCTCTTCGGTGATATGATAATATTTTCGAAGTCTGCCGCCGTGTTCGGCTGTGCGGACAGTCAGCATATCGGCTGATTCAAGGCGTTTTAAAATGGTATAGAGAGTGGATTCGGAAAGTTCGATATATGGTTTCATATCTTTAATTATTTTATAGCCGTAAGAATCTTCGTTCCTGATAGCCGCTAAAACGCAAACATCTAAAAGCCCTCGTTTCAACTGAATATCCATATTATACCTCCCTTTGCGTAATACATCATATCACGAAGTATTAAAATTGTCAATAGTTTTTATAAAAAAACACGGTACAGCTTTTTTGCTGTACCGTGTTTTAAAAGGTTTATTTTTTCAGCGTGGCAACAGTTACGCCGTTTTCTCCCTCTCCGAATACTCCGAGGCGGAAAGATTCGACCTGCTTATTTGATTTTAAGAAATTTTTAACCGAGTTTCTTAAAACCCCTGTTCCCTTTCCGTGAATTATCGTGACTTCATTAAGTCCTGCAAGCTTGGCGTTATCGATATATTTATCAAGTTCGAGCATAGCCTCGTCTGCCATAAGACCGCGCAGATCGATTTGAGGAGAAACTATCCTGTTTTGAGAAGAAAATCCGTGAGAAGTGCTTTTATGCGCTTTAGGCGCGTTGCTTTTAACAGATGATTTTCTAAACAGCAGATCGTCAAATTTGACCCAGAGTTTTATAGAGCCCGAAAGGACATAAGCTCTTTTGCCTTTTATATCGATATCTAATACCTCCCCCTCGCTGTTTATTGAGGATATTACAACTTTATCTCCGATATTTGGCGCAGATTTTAATTTTTCGCCTTTCACATTCTTCGTAACGGGATCGGAAATTTCATCAAATTCTTTTGACGCCGATCTATATTCTTTTTTGGCTTTTTCAAGAACAGAAGAAGCATTTTCGGCATTGATCTTCTTATTTTTTTCTTCGAGTTCATTTAAAAGTTTAGAAGATCTGTATTTTGCGTTTTCAATTATTTCGGCGGCGGTTTTTTTCGCGTCTTCGGTAAGCTTATTTATCTGAATTTCAAGTTTTTCTTTTTCTGCCGAAATTTCCGCTTTTTGTGATTCAAGCTGTTTTCTGAGATTTTCTGTATCGGATAATGCCGATCTTGCTTTTTGTCTTTCAACTTCAAGACCTGCTATAACTCTTTCGAATTTTCCCGACTCACTGTCGACCTGAGCTTTAGCGGAATTTATGACCTCTTCGCTTAAACCTAATCTTTTGGATATCAGGAAAGCATTTGATCTGCCGGGTGTTCCTAAAATAAGCTTATATGTCGGCTTTAAAGTATTTATATCAAATTCGCAGCCGGCATTCTGAACGCGCGGAGTATCAAGAGCATAGGTTTTAAGCTCTGAATAATGCGTGGTTGATACGGTTTTGGCACCTAGATCCGATAATTTTAAAAGAATGGCTTTTGCAAGCGCCGCACCTTCAACGGGATCGGTGCCGGAGCATAGCTCATCAAGCAGAACAAGCGAAGAATCGCCGCATTCTTCTAAAATATTTACTATGTTTTTCATATGCGAAGAAAATGTTGAAAGCGATTGAGAAATACTCTGCTCATCGCCGATATCGGCAAAAACCTTTTCAAAAACGGCTACTCTGCTGTTTTCCGAAGCGGGTATAAAAAGTCCGCAAGCTGCCATCAGAGATAAAAGCCCCACGGTTTTTAAAGAAACGGTTTTTCCGCCTGTGTTAGGACCTGTTATAACAAGCGTGTCAAAATCCGTACCTATTTCAATACTTATCGGCACAGCGGTATTTTTATCGATAAGCGGATGCCTGGCATTGTTTAAAACAATTATATTCTCATTATTTAATTCAGGTTTTATGCAATTTAAGGAATAAGCATATTTGGATTTTGCAAAACAAACATCAAGCTCAACCAACTTGTCATAAGAAAAAGAAATATTATCTGAAAAATCCGAAACTTCCGAAGAAATTTCTTTTAAAATTCTTTCTATTTCGGCTTTTTCCTGCGATTTTAATATTCTTATCTGATTGTTTGCTTCAACTACTCCTATCGGCTCTATAAACACTGTGGAGCCGCTTGAAGAGGTATCGTGAACAATTCCGCTTACCGCGTTTCTGAATTCGGCTTTAACGGGAACGACATATCTTCCCTCTCTTTGAGTGATGATAGCCTCCTGCAGGTACTTCGAATTCGCGCCTTTTATCGTTTTATCAAGACTTTCTCTTATCTTTGAAGAATTTTGCTTGATTTTTCTTCTGATATTGCTTAAAGCGGCAGAAGCATTATCGCTGATCTCCTCTTCGGAAATAACCGTGAAAGTGATTTTTTCTTCGAGATATTTATTAGGGTAAAGCTGATCAAAACTTTCCTTTAAAACGGAATTTTCAGGTTTAAGTTCCGAGTTATCATACCATTTTTTTACTTCTCTGACGGTTTTAAGTACAGAGGCGATGTTAAGAAGTTCCGTGGGAGTTAATACCGAGCCGACATTTGCCCTTTGTAATGCGCCTGCGATATTTTTGCAATTTGAAAAAGGCGGCGCTGAATTCATTGCCGTCAACCTGTAAGCTTCGTCGGTTCTTTCAAGCTCTGCTTTTGCTGAAAGAAAAGAAGTTTTCGGAATAATATTTTTAATTAAATCGCCGGCGTCATTACACACGGCAAATTCAGAGACTCTTGCTAAAACTTTATCGAGTTCAAGAGTCTTCATATGTTTGATTATGTTATAAGACATTTTTTCCTCTCTATAGTAAACTATTGTAAAAATCAAGAGTTTTGAAATGGTGTTCGGTCTGATAAGTTATGTATTTTTCGGTTATGCCGCTCATTTCGCGCGCGGCATTTTCTGATAGATCAAAAGAATAAAGCTTATTTAATTCGGAATAAACAGTATGCCTCATAGCTTTAAGAACGGCGGGCGAAACTTTTACGCAATTTTCTCCGCTTTTACATTCCGAGCAAAACAGCACGCCGTCGTCAATTTTAAAAAAGGCTGTCTCATCTTCACTGTATTTTCCGCATTCGCAGCAGGCAACAAGATCGGGTTTATATCCGCATTCGCAGGCTATCCGCAGCTCCGTAACGGTTTTAATAAAAAAATTAGATTTCTTTTTTGTACTTAAAAAATAAAGAGAATTAAGTATAATTCTTAAAAATTCCTCACAGTCGCTGTCGGAAGTTCCGAGAACACAGCAGATCTCGCAAAAATACTGCGAAAGGGCAAGATCCAAAATATCCTGTCCCACCGAAAAAAAGCAGTGCTTTATTGCCGCTTCTCTTATTCTGTAAATTCCGTTTTTTTCTTCAATATTAAAGTCGGAAAAGCTTAAAAGCGAGGTTGCCGCGCTTTTTTTGCTTTTTATACTTTTTGCTCCTGCGGCAAAGGCGTTTATAACTCCCCTGTCACGCGTCATAAGAGTGACAAGTCTGTCGCTTTCGTTAACTATTTTTTCCTTTATCACCAGAGCGTCGGTCGAAAAGCGCATTGTTTTCACTCCGTTTTTCCATTTCCTGCGAATTTAAAGTGTTTTTATAACTGATATAATCTTCGGCTTTGCCTGAAATTATGAATTTCAGCCACTTTTTATTTTTATCCGTAAAAATCCCTCCGAAAGGTTTATATAAATATTATTTCCTTTCTAAGAGAGATTTATAAAAATTATTTTTCAAAATCAAGCCCGAAATTGCGGATAAGGTTTTGCCTGTTACGCCAGTCTTCTTTAACCTTTACCCAAAGCTTTAGCGAGCATTTTGTTCCGAAGAATTCTTCGATATCGCGGCGCGCTGAAGTTCCGATGTTTTTAAGCATTGCTCCGCCTTTTCCTATGATAATTCCTTTATGGGAATTTTTCTCGCATATAATAGTGGCGCCGATCTCTATAATCGGCTCGCCTGATTTGCTGTCGCGCTCATAAAAGCTTTCTATATCAACAGCCGTTCCGTGAGGAACCTCGGATTCAAGCATTCTTAAAAGCTTTTCTCTTATTATTTCGGCTACTATTATCCTGTCGGGCTGGTCGGTCGTTTCGCCGTCGGGAAAATAGTGCGTTGAGGGCTTTGCAAATTGAGATAATTCGGATAAAATTTTATCCGTGTTTATCCCATCTTTGGCTGAAACGGGAATTATGCTTTCAAAATTATAATATTTTGAATATTTATCTATGTATTTTAAAATCTCGTCTTTTTCTTTTAAAAGATCGATTTTGTTTACTGCAAGGATACAAGGTATCTTTTTAGCTTTTATATTATTGATAAGCTCCGCTTCTGCCGCGGGAATTGAGTTAGGATCAAATTTGAATTTTGCCGCCGCGTCTACAACGAGCACCGCCGCGTCAACATCCGCAAGCGAGCTTTTAACGGCTTTTACCATATTATCACCTAAAAGATTATGAGGCTTGAAAAAACCCGGTGTATCTATAAAAACATATTGGATTTCACCGACTGTTTTTATTCCCATAATTCTGGTTCTGGTAGTTTGCGGCTTTGACGAAACGATAGCCACCTTTTGACCTATTATTTTATTTAACAGCGAACTTTTCCCGACATTTGCTCTGCCGAGAATAGTAATAAAAGCAGACTTTTCCATTATTATACCTTATTTATAGCAAGACCTAATTCTTCGAGAATTATATCCTGCTTTTCTCTCATAACGGTTTCTTCAAGCTTGCTGTTTATATGATCGTAACCGAGCAGATGTAAAATAGAATGAACGGTGAGAAAAGAAATTTCTCTTTCTAAGCTGTGCCCGTAAAGCTCGGACTGCATTACTGCGTGCTCTACGGAAATAACAACATCGCCGAGCATTTTCATACCGCTTTCGGGGTTGGTATCATAAACTCCGTTTTCTCCGAGGGGAAAAGATAAAACATCGGTCGATCTGTCGGTATCTCTGAAATTTTTATTCAGTTCCCTTATAGTTTCATCATCGGTCAAAGTTACCTCGATTTCAGCGTCATAAGGGAAATTTTCTTCCGTTAAAGTGGCAATACAGGCTTTTCTTATAAGAAGTCTTGTCCCGGTGGGCAATTTAATCTTTTTTTGCTTGTCTGTTATATTTACCTTTGTTTTCATTTCTTCCTCCGTTTTTTTCGTAGGCTTTGATTATTTCCTGAACGAGTTTATGTCTTACAACATCTTTTTCCGTTAGCCTTACGATAGAAATTCCATCAATATTCTTTAAAATTTTTACCGCTTCTTTAAGACCTGATTTTTTACCGCTTGGCAGATCTATCTGCGTGATATCGCCTGTTACGACTATTTTTGAATTAAATCCGAGCCTTGTTAAAAACATTTTCATCTGCTCGGTAGTCGTGTTCTGCGCTTCGTCAAGAATTATAAAGCTGTTGTCAAGAGTTCTTCCGCGCATATAAGCAAGGGGAGCAACTTCTATTTCCCCTCTTTCGTGATGTTTCTGAAAGCTTTCGGGACCTAACATATCGAAAAGCGCGTCGTAAAGCGGCCGCAAATAAGGATCTATTTTCTGCTGAAGATCTCCGGGCAAAAAGCCTAAGCTTTCCCCTGCTTCAACTGCCGGTCTTGTTAGAATGATTTTTGCGGTGCTTTTTTCTTTAAAGCTTTTTACCGCCTCTGCTACTGCAAGATAAGTTTTTCCCGTTCCCGCAGGACCGACGCCTATTGTAACAGTGTTCTTCTTAATTGCTTCGATATATTTTTTCTGTCCTAAAGTCTTAGGCTTTACAGGCTTGCCGGAAGAGGTGATATATGCAGGTCCGTCGCCTGCTAAGCTTTCTATTTTTGACTCGGTGCCGTCTTCTATCATATCCGTAACATAACCCACGGTTTGCTCGTTTAAAGTTTCGCCGTTATCAAGATAAGTTTTAAGGCAGCTTATAGCTTTTAATGCTCTTTTTATATTTTCCTCTTCGCCTTTTATTTTAAGCTTGGAATCCCTTAAAAGAAAAGAAACATTGAATTTCTTTTCAAGCAAAGATATATTACTGTCAAACTCGCCGAAAAGGTCCGTTAAATTGTTTATTTCCGATAAATCAAAATAAAGCTCTATTAGATATCACGCTCCGAATTAATATGTTCTTATTATACTAAATTAAATCCTCTATGTCAATTTTGATCTTCAACAATTATAGACTCGGGCACGGCAATATTTTCATTTGTTGTAAAATAGGTGGTGACCTTAGCGCCGGATTTCGTAAATTCGGTTTTATAATCCGTTATTTTTGCATTTTCACCGAAGTTTTTTTCTATATATTTTTTATTTTTTTCTATCAATATTTTTTCAAGTCTGTTTTTTGATCTTATTTCTTTTTTTGTATCGCAAATGATATATTCTTTCACGGTGAGAGTTATGGGTATTTCCTTTTTTAAAAGCTTAAATTGCTTAAAAGTTGTTCTGTTTACATTTTCTTCGGTACAATCGCCTATAAACAGCGGAATTTTAAGCCCGAATAATGATAAAACGGCTCTTTTTTCTCTCTTTTTTGTTTTTTCTTTAATAACTATGCTGTAATCATCCAAAGACTCGACCGACCTTTGGGTATCGGCAAAGATATCGCCTTTTGATTTTACAAACTGCGTTGTGGTTTTACCCTCTATAATTCCTGAAACCAGCAGTTCGTCTTTAGATACCGCGTCGCCTACCTTTACAAGCGGCATACCCGAAGTTATATCGATTTTAGTAATAATTCCGTCGGCAGAGCTTTTGATATTTCCGGGTTTTTCTTTGTTCTTTTTATCTTTGATTTCACTGACATCAACACTTAAAATGCAGCCTTCTTCATTGATAGCCGCCCAGGAAAGATTATCAAGATCAAGTAACAATTCCTGTGATTTTTTATCAAGAGTTGATTTTTTATATCTTTTTCCCTCGGTTATTCCGATCTTTTTACAGGAATTTATAATCGTTTCATCGTCGATATTCTTATTGCCGTGAACTTCTATTTTCCATATAAAACCGGACATAGTTTCTAAAATTATAAAAAACAGTATAATGCCTGTCAAAAAGCCTGTTCTTTTTTTATATTTCCCGATAATAAACGGTATGCCGCGCTTTTTTAAAATTTTAATCTTAGCATCTGTTCCTCTTCTTGTTTTCCGTAATTTTTTAAAATCTTTAATGTTTATTAAAACTGTAATATAATCTTTTTCCGAACGGAAGTTTTTTAGTATTATCCCGTTTATTGCCGCGCGGTTAATAACCTTTTCCCTGTCGTCGCCCATTATTTTTATAATAAGATAGCCGTTTAAAAATCTTAAAATCGAATTCATAGTTATCTCCCTAATTTTGTCAATTTGAAAATTCTATTGAAGTGATTTTGCCTTTTATGCTGATAACTTCATTTTCAAATGATAAAATTAAAAAATCTTCGCCGAAGACCGATATCTCCCCTTTTAAAATTTCAAGTCTTAAAAAGTCGGTATCATAGTTTAAAATTCCTTTGCAGCCCTCAAGAGTAAGTTCCTTATCGGAAAATATTTCTATATGCGCGCCGTTTTGAGCGTTATTGGAAAAATAATCCTGCGAGCATTTAAAAATTTTTGCACATTGCTTTTTTCGGCTTTTAAATTTGAATTTATCGGACATTATTATTCATCGCCCCAAAATAAAGTAAATTTAATTAATTATATTAAATATGATCTCCGAATATAATTATGCGGGGTGTGTTTTCTTTGAAAGTTTTTAAAAGAATTATTATTTTTTCTTTGATATCTTTGTTTGCGTTTTGTCTTATCTTTTTTAGAAATGACGCTGTAAACGGAGCGATAAAAGGGCTTTATATGTGCTCCGATGTGTTGATACCGTCATTATTCCCTTTTATGGTATGTGTTTTATTATTTATCGGCGTTATAGAATCATTAAATTTAAAAAATAAAATTCCGCTTATTTTTATTCTTTCGGCTTTAGGCGGATATCCGATAGGAGCAATGCTTTTAAACGAAGAAGTAAGACTTGATAATATTGAGCCGAATTGTGCTGAAAAAATGATGAGATTTTGTGTAAATGCAGGTCCCGGATTTATCATAATCGCCGTGGGTTCGGGGATCTACGGTTCGGTTAAAACAGGACTTGTTTTATTCTTATCGGCAATTCTTTCCTCTCTTAGTATTTTTTTATTTACGAGGTTTTTAGAAAAAGATAAAATAAATTTTAAAAGTACCCGAAATAAAAGTCCTTTTAAATTTTCGGATATTTTTGTAAACAGTACAGCGCGCGCCTCTGCTTCTATGATAAATATTTGCAGCTTTGTAGTGCTTTTCTGTGTTATAAATTCCGTTTTAGAAAAATTCGCAGAGAAAGTGAAATTTTTAAATTTTTTGGTTTATTTAAACGAGGTCAGCTGTTCCGTTTTTAAATTTAAAAATATTTATGCTGTTAGTTTTATTCTCGGGTTCGGCGGAGTTTGCGTTATTATGCAGATCATTGCTGTCAGCGGCGATATAAAATTTAATGTTCTGAAATTTTTGATTTTCAGAATTTTAAACGGTTTGTTGCTTTTATTTTATTCTTCGGTTTTGATCAAAGTATTCAGGTGCAAAATATCAACAGCTTTTCTTAATAACACAATAATTATTAAAACGAATTCATTAAAAACTGTTTTAGTGCTATCGGCGGTTGTTATCTTGTTCCTTATTTCGGTTCAAAGTAAAAAAATTATTGGAAAAGATAAAGCTATGTGGTATAATTAGACAATACAATCAGGATACAACGCTTCTCATAGCGGAAAATTTGTCCGATTATATGTCGTATTGTGAGCGGAGGGCAACAAAGTCGATGAATGCGCCGTTTCTTCAAAAAAGCATTGTACCCTGATTGTATTGTCTAAACTATATTATAAAAAACACAGGAGCAGAAAAATGGGCTTTTCTCTTTTTAATAAAAAACAAAAAAAATCCTGCCTTTGGTGCGAGTTCGGAAGAAAATCGGATTACGGTGAAAATATTTTTTGCTTAAAGCACGGAGTAACGGGAAAAAGAGATTATTGCAGGCATTATAAATATGATGTATTTAAAAGAAAACCCGATAATAAGAATATCGAAAAAGCTTATTCGCCTGACGATTTTAAAATCTAAAAAAGTTCTTGACAAACCAAATTCGTTATGATATGATAGTTTTTGCGTTACGGTGGGTGTAGCTTAGTTGGTTAAAGCGCCAGTTTGTGGCACTGGAGATCGTGGGTTCGAATCCCATCTCCCACCCCATAAGCGTTTAGGCACCTTTTCGTTTGAGCGTTTAGGTGCTTTTATTTTTAATATTTAATATTTTGGGGTGTCGTCAAGCGGTAAGACACAGCACTTTGACTGCTGCATTCGTGAGTTCGAATCTCGCCACCCCAGCCAAAGCCCCAAAGACCATTGTCTTTGGGGCTTACTTTTTACTTCTTACCTTTTCACTTTTACTTCAAATCATTTTATTTTACACTAAATGTAGGGTTTGACTTGACATTTAACGCTATATACAGTATGATAGTATCACTATTGATGTTAGGGAGAATATGATGAACAACAGTTGGATCGGCTTTAAAGGTGAAAAATGGAAAAATGAGATCGATGTAAGCGATTTTATAAAGGAAAATTACACAGAATATACAGGAAACGCTGAATTTCTTTCGAGAGCAACTTCAAGAACTAACGAACTTATGAAGAAAGTAAATGCGCTTTTCGATAAAGAAAGAAAAAACGGTGGAGTACTTGATATAGACACGAAAACCGTTTCGGATATCGACGCTTATAAACCGGGATATATTGATAAAAATTCCGAGTTGATCGTAGGTCTGCAAACCGACTCCCCTCTTAAACGCGGAGTCAATCCCTACGGCGGAATTCGAATGGCAAGACAAGCCTGTTCTGCTTACGGCTATAATTTAAGCGAAGAGATAGAAGAAAAATTCAAAAACAGAACTACTCATAACGACGGAGTATTCAGCGCATACACTAAGGAAATGCGTAAGGCCAGGCACTGCCATTTAATAACCGGTCTTCCCGACGCTTACGGAAGAGGAAGAATTATCGGCGATTACAGAAGAGTTGCTCTTTACGGTGTTGATTTTCTGATACTTGAAAAGAAAAAAGATAAGTCCGCTCTTGAGGGAAAGGATTTCACCGAAGAAAATATAAGACTTTCGGAAGAGCTTAGTAAACAGATCTCAGCTTTAAACAAAATGAAAGAAATGGCTTTATCTTATGAAAAAGATATAAGCATGCCCGCCAAAAACGCCGAAGAGGCTATTCAGTGGACATATTTTGCCTATCTTTCGGCAAATAAGGAACAAAACGGCGCGGCAATGTCACTTGGAAGAGTAAGCACATTTTTTGATATTTACATAGAAAGAGATATAAAATCGGGATTGCTTGACGAAAGCAAGGCGCAGGAGCTTATTGACGATTTTGTAATTAAGTTAAGGCTTGCCCGCCATCTCCGCACGCCCGAATATAACGAGCTTTTCGGCGGAGATCCTATGTGGATAACAGAAAGCGTCGGCGGAAAAAGTACAGACGGCAGAACTCTTGTAACAAAGAACAGTTACAGAATTTTAAACACCTTATATACTCTCGGCTCTGCTCCGGAGCCTAATCTCACGGTGCTGTGGTCTAAAGACTTACCTATTAATTTTAAAAAGTTCTGCGCTAAAGTATCTGTTGATACCGATTCGATTCAGTATGAAAACGACGATCTTATGCGCCCTGTTTACGGCGATGATTACGCGATCGCCTGCTGTGTTTCGGCAATGAAAGTCGGAAAACAGATGCAGTTTTTCGGTGCAAGATTCAATCTTGCAAAATTACTGCTCTTCTCACTAAACGGCGGATACGACTCTTCTTCCGATATAAGCTTCGGACCGCAAAAAGAGGTCTATAATAAAGAAAAGCTTGACTTTGAAGAGGTATATTCGAGATTTAAGGAATATGCTGTTTGGCTGTGCAGACTGTATGTAAACACAATGAATATCATTCATTATATGCACGATAAATATGCTTATGAGAGTCTGCAAATGGCACTGCACGATACGGATGTTCATAGATTTATGGCTTTCGGCATTGCGGGACTTTCAGTGCTTACAGACTCGCTTTCTGCTATAAAATACGCTGATGTAACGGCTTTAAAAAATGATAAAGGATTTATAGTCGGTTTTGAAACAAACGGCGAATTCCCGAAATACGGCAACGATGACGACAGAGTGGATTTAATCGCCAAGGATATAACGCATTTTATAATTTCACAGCTGAGAAAAACCAAAGCTTACAGAAACGCCGAGCATACTTTGTCGGTACTTACTATAACATCTAATGTTATGTACGGAAAAAACACCGCAGCCACTCCCGACGGCAGAAAAGACGGCGAGCCATTCGCTCCGGGCGCTAATCCTATGCATAACCGCGAGGAAAACGGCGCTCTTGCTTCTCTTAATTCCGTTTCAAAACTTTCATATGACGATTGCCGCGACGGAATTTCAAACACTTTCTCGATCACTCCCGATACCCTCGGAAAAAGCGAAGAGCAAAGGATAGATAATCTTGTAAATATTTTAGACGGATATTTTTCAAAATCCGCGCACCACATAAATGTGAATGTTTTAAATAAAGAAACTTTGATTGAAGCTTATAACAATCCTGAGCTGTATCCTAATTTGACTATAAGGGTTTCGGGTTATGCCGTTAATTTCCATAAGCTTTCTAAGGAACAGCAAAGAGAAGTTATCAGCAGAACATTCCACACGGTGATATGATGATAATAGGTAAGATCAACTCTTTTTTATCACTCGGCACTCTTGACGGACCGGGTGTCAGATTTGTTGTATTTATGCAGGGATGTCCTTTAAGGTGCGCTTGCTGTCACAACCCTGAAACATGGGATACAAATGCAGGAAGCGAATTTTCAGCCGAAGAGGTATTTGAAAAGGTCTTAAGATATAAGGAATATTTCGGCGATAAAGGCGGCATCACGGTTTCGGGCGGCGAGCCGCTTATACAGTCTGAATTTGTAACAGAGCTTTTTAAACTTTGCAAAGAAAACGATATCTCTACCTGTCTTGATACAAGCGGCTGTAAAATTGATGAAAGCACAGAAAGACTTTTAAAATATACCGATCACTGTCTGCTTGATTTTAAATATACAAATAAAAATGATTATTTAAAGTATACAGGGCTTGATATGAGCTTTCCTTTAAAATTTCTTGAAAAGCTTAAAACTTATAATGTTAACACTGTTATAAGACAGGTAATAATCGAGGGACTTAATGATAATGAAGATAATATCGATTACCTTTTAAAATTAAAGCAAAAATTCCCTTTTATTTCGGAAATTGAGCTTCTCCCCTTTAAAAAGCTTTGTGAAGATAAATACAAGACTTTGGGAATTGATTTTAAATTTAAGAATTTCGGGGAAACAAGTGCGGAAACTATCGATTGGCTAAATGAATATTTAAAAAGCGAAGACTAAAAGTCTTCGCTTTTTTCAGATGTATTTTTTCTGCTTTTTATTAACTCCTGCTATTCCGCCGATTAGCGATGAAAGGAAAACTATGATAAAACGAAACAAAGTATTGGAAGTTAATCCGCCCTTATTTATTATTAAGGCAATGAAGGTAACCACGGTAAAAAACACAAGTCCGTTTAAAAGCCCTGTGAGATATCCTTTTTTCCCTATTTTTCTTGATGAATAATATGCGCTTACCATAGCTCCTATAGCTACCGCTATAGTTGCAAAAACTTTTGAATAAGCTCTGCTTATTCCGAATATCAGAAATACCCCCGAAAACAGCAATAAAAACAGAGTGAGAACGCCAAGGCCTATAAGAATTCCAAAAAGAAAATTTTTTGAATTGCCGCTTTTTAAAAATTCGTTTATTTTTTCGGACATAAAAATCCTCCCGATAAATTACTTTTAATAAAGTATATTATCGGGAGGAAAATTTAATTACTTATTTTGAATCGCCGTCGTCATGAACAGTGAGATTCTGCTGAAGAGCCCAGCGTGAAAATGTGAGCTTGCTGTGATCGCTTTTTGATTCTATAACAAAGGTATCCTCTTTCATAGAAACAACTCTTCCGTGAATACCGCCGATAGTGATGACTTCATCGCCTATCTGGAGATTATCACGCATTTTCTTTTCTTCTTTTTCTTTTTTCTTCTGAGGGCGGATAATGATGAAATACATAAGTCCGAACATAAGAACGAGCATTATGATCATCATAAGAGAGCTTCTTCCGCCGGCAGCAGTTGTTGTAGTAGAATTCGCAAGAGTTATCAGATCAAAATTCATAAATTTAAACCTCCAAAATATTTAACACAATTAATTATACATAACAATTGCTTATATTGCAAGAAATTATTTGTAAATATCCTAAAAAATCATATTCTTTTGCCCAAAACCTGCTCTTTTTCAGCTTTATACTGTGAAAATGTGCCGCTATCCAACGCATTTCTTATTTCTGTCATAAGATTATTATAAAACCAAAGATTATGAATTACCAAAAGTCTTTGAGAAAGCATTTCTCCTGCTTTAAGCAAATGCCTTAAATATGCTTTTGAGTATCTTTGGCACACAGGGCAGCCGCAGTTATTATCGATCGGTGAAAGATCGGTTTCGTATTTTTTATTATTTATATTGATTATTCCTTCGCTTGTGAAAAGGTGGCCGTGTCTTGCGTTGCGGCTTGGCATAACGCAGTCAAACAGGTCTACTCCCCTTTCAACAGCATTTAAAATATTAAGCGGTGTTCCAACACCCATAAGATATCGTATTTTATCGTGCGGCATATGAGGGGTAACGGCTTCAATTATATCATACATAACCTCTGTGGGTTCTCCGACTGCAAGACCGCCTATCGCATAGCCGTCAAGATCAAGATCGGCTATCTGCTTCATATGCTCAATTCTAAGATCTTTAAAAGTGCAGCCCTGGTTTATTCCGAAAAGCATTTGCTCTTTGTTTATCGTATCTTCAAGCGAATTGAGCCTTTTCATTTCATTTTTGCAGCGTACAAGCCAGCGGGTAGTTCTCTCACAGGATTCTTTAGAGTAAGAATACTCGGCAGGATTTTCAACGCATTCGTCAAAAGCCATTGCTATAGTTGATCCTAAGTTTGACTGTATCTGCATACTTTGCTCAGGGCCCATAAAGATCTTTCTGCCGTCTATATGGCTGTTGAAATTAACTCCCTCTTCGGTTATTTTTCTTAATTTTGCAAGCGAAAATACCTGAAACCCTCCGCTGTCCGTAAGAATAGGGCCGTTCCAGGTGGTAAGCTTATGAAGACCTCCGCAGGCTTTAACAATATTATCGTTAGGTCTTAAATGCAGATGATAGGTATTGCAGAGCATAACCTGGCAGTTGATATTTTTAAGGTCTTCTGCGGATACTGCGCCTTTTATAGCCGCCGCTGTTGCAACATTCATAAAAGCCGGAGTCTGAACAGTACCTCTGTTTGTTATAAGTTCGCCTCTTCTTGCGCTGTTTTCTTCTTTTAAAATTTTAAACATTTCTTTATCCTTTTTAAATAATCAGCATTGCGTCGCCGAAACTGAAAAATCTGTATTTTTCTTCAACCGCCGTTTTATAAGCTTTCATCGTATTATCATATCCCGCAAAAGCCGATACAAGCATTATAAGAGTGCTTTCGGGAAGATGGAAATTAGTGATAAGCCCGTCCATAATTTTAAAATCATATCCGGGATAAATAAAAATGGAAGTATCCTCGCTGCATTCCTTTATTGCATTAAATTTTGAAGCGGCGCTTTCAAGCGTTCTGCAGCTGGTAGTTCCGACGCATATTATCCTGCCGCCGTTATTTTTAGCGGAATTGATAATATCCGCCGCCTCTTGTGAAATATAATAGCTTTCGGTGTGCATATGGTGTTCTTCAATATTTTCAGCCTTTACCGGTCTGAAAGTTCCGAGCCCCACGTGCAGAGTGACATATGCGATTTTAATTCCTTTTTCTTCTATTTTTTTAAGAAGTTCTTTTGTAAAATGCAGTCCTGCCGTAGGAGCGGCAGCAGAGCCTAACTCTTTTGAATAGACTGTCTGATATCTTTCCTTATCTTCGAGCTTTTCTTTTATGTAAGGCGGAAGCGGCATTTGACCGACTTTATCAAGCACGGTAAAGAAATCGCCGCTGCATTCAAATTTAATTATCCTATTGCCGTCTTCCAAAACATCGGTAACTTCGCAGCTTAATTCATCGGTAAATTTAAAGCGCTTGCCTATCTTTGCTTTTTTACCGGGTCCTGCCAAGCATTCCCATAATAAAAGTCCTTTTTGCTTTAAAAGCACGAATTCGACCACTGAACCCGTGTCCTCCCTCACCCCGTAAAGCCGGGCGGGCAAAACTCTTGTATTATTCAGTACCAGGCAGTCGCCCTCTTTTAAATAATCAATTATATTATGAAAGCTCGAATGCTCGATATTTCCCGACTGCCTGTCAAGCACGAGAAGTCTTGAAGAGTCGCGCGGAAACACCGGCTTTTGCGCGATAAGCTCTTGAGGCAGATCGTAATAAAAATCGCTTTTTTTCATATTAAATAATTTCCTCCGGATTGACTTTTAATAAAGAAAATGGTATATTTATAAAGATGTATTATTTTATATATTACCGCTCATATTATTATATTGCAAGTTATAATATTTAGCAACACTTTTTTAAGGAGAATGTCAAATGAAAAGCTATAATGTCGGAATAATAGGAGCCACCGGTATGGTAGGTCAGAGATTTGCTCTGTTGCTTGCCGATCACCCCTGGTTTAAAATAACTTGCTTGGCAGCCAGCCCCAGAAGCGCAGGAAAAACTTATGAAGAAGCAGTAAAAAACAGATGGGCTATGAAATCCCCTATCCCTGAAAATTTAAAGAATATTGTTATTGACGACGCTTCGGATGTCGAAAAAGTAACAAAAAAAGTTGATTTCGTGTTTTGCGCAGTGGATATGAAAAAAGACGAGATAAAGGCTCTGGAAGATAACTATGCTCGCCACGAATGCCCTGTTATATCAAATAACAGCGCTCACAGAATGACCGAGGATGTTCCTATGGTTATCCCCGAGCTTAATTCGGAGCATATTAAAATAATAGAAAGCCAAAGAAAAAGGCTCGGCACGAAAAAAGGCTTTGTTGCAGTTAAATCCAACTGCTCTTTACAAAGCTATGTTCCCGCACTTTATCCTTTGGATGAAGAATTCGGCGTGGAAAAATGCTTAGTTACCACTTATCAGGCAATATCGGGCGCAGGAAAAACCTTTGAGCGCTGGCCCGAAATGCTCGATAATGTTATCCCTTATATCGGCGGCGAAGAAGAAAAAAGCGAAAAAGAGCCGCTTAAAATTTGGGGTAAAATTGAAAATGGGAAAATCATTCCCGCAACCTCGCCTAAATTTACCGCTCAGTGCTTAAGAGTGCCTGTTTCAGACGGACATATGGCGGCGGTATTTGTATCATTTAAAAATAAGCCTTCTAAAGAACAAATTCTTAAGGTTTGGAAAAATTTCAGCGGAGAGCCGCAAAAGCTTGCTCTTCCCCACGCTCCGAAGCAGTTTTTGAATTACTTTGAGCAAGACGATATGCCTCAAACCAGGCTCAACCGCGATCTTGAGGGCGGAATGGCTATTTCTATAGGCAGACTTCGTGAAGATACGCAGTATGATTATAAATTTGTTTGTCTTTCGCATAACACTTTGCGCGGTGCGGCCGGCGGCGGAGTATTATTAGCCGAACTGCTATGTGCAAAGGGATATATGGATTAATCCGAAAAAGGGGTAATTATTTATGAAAAAAAGAATTTTTACCGGAGCGGCAACTGCTCTTATAACTCCGATGAAAGAAGACGGCAGCGTTAATTTTGACGCGCTTGAGAAGCTTGTTGACGATCAGATAAACGGTCATATCGACGCGCTTGTTATCTGCGGCACTACCGGTGAAAAGTCCACTTTAAGGTATGATGAGCATGTAAAAGTCATAGAAGTGGCAAGCAATGCCGCGGCAAAACGCGTTCCTATAATTGCGGGCACCGGAAGCAACGATACTGTTTATTCCGTGGAGCTTTGTGATGACGCCCAAAAAGCGGGAGCTGACGCTTTCTTAATGGTAACCCCCTATTACAATAAAACTTCTCAGAGGGGTCTTATAGCGCATTATAACTATATTGCCGACAGAGTTGATAAGCCTATCATTCTTTATAATGTTCCTTCAAGAACAGGCGTCGGAATAAAGCCGGAAACTTATAAAGCGCTCTCTCTTCACAAAAATATTGTCGCCGTGAAAGAGGCTAACGGCGATCTTTCTTCGGTTGCAACAACGAAATATCTTTGCGGCGAAGATCTTGATATTTATTCGGGTAACGACGATCAGACAGTTCCTATTATGTCGCTTGGCGGAATAGGCGTTATCTCTGTGCTTTCGAACATTCTGCCCGAAGTTATGCACAAAATGTGTAAATATTATCTTGACGGCGAAACGAAAAAAGCCTCTGAACTGCAGATAAAATATACAGGCCTTATGAACGCGCTGTTTTGCGATGTTAATCCTATCCCCGTTAAAGAAGCTATGAATTTAACAGGATTCAATGCCGGCCCCTGCAGACTGCCGCTTTATCCGATGTCAGAAGATAATAAAAAGCTTCTTAAAGAAAAGCTTGCAGAGTGCGGATTTGAAATTTAACTTTATTTTTTGGATGTGTAATAATGATTGATATAATGCTTTCGGGCGCTTGCGGAAAAATGGGAAACGCCGTGGCGAACGCGGTAAAAAACAATGATAAATTCAATATTGTTTGCGGTGTGGATAAAAATTATGAAAATTCAAAATATGATTTTGAGGTTTTCGAAACATTTGATAAAGCAAACTTAAAACCTGATGTTATAATTGATTTTTCTTCCCCCGAAATGTTAGACGGACTTCTTGATTTTGCCGTAAATAAAAAAGTGCCGGCGGTTATCGCAACCACCGGATTTTCCGAAGAGCAGATAAATAAAATTAAATCGGCGGCTGAAAAAATACCTGTATTTTTCACTTTTAATCTTTCTCTCGGCATAAATCTTTTAAAGATTTTATGCAGAAAAGCGGCTGAAATTCTAGGCGCGGATTTTGATATTGAGATCATTGAAAAGCATCATAATCAAAAGCTTGACGCCCCTTCGGGCACTGCTTTAATGCTTGCCGATTCAATAAATGAAGCCTCTCAAAACAAGTATAATTATGAATTTGACAGGCATTCAAGAAGAATGAAAAGACCTGAAAACGAAATAGGCTTTCATTCAGTCAGAGGCGGCACGATCGTGGGAGAGCACGAGGTTATATTTGCGGGAAATGATGAAGTGATAACTATTTCCCACGAAGCATATTCAAAAGCCATTTTTGCAAACGGCGCTTTAAAAGCCGCCGAATTTATTAAAGATAAAAAATCAGGCCTTTATAATATGGAAGATATTTTAAAATAAAAAAACAAGCCTTTTTTAAAAGGCTTGTTTTTTTATTTCCTGTAATAAGTATAATAAGCTGTAATGCTGTCAAATTCACCTGTCACGGTGTTATTACCCTCTACAGTCACGCCGTCGCCGCTTAATAAAAGAAAATATCTGCAGTTTTTGATCTCGCAGTTAAAAACATCTTTTTCACCGCAGATAATTCTTATATTATCCCCTATCACGGCTATTCTGCCGCTTTTTCCGGCTATGACATATTCATAAGTTCCGTCTTCTTTTTTAACCTTTCGGGTCACATATTTTACACATCGACCGTCAAAGGTGGAAAGAAGATCTTTGTTTTTCTTTTTAAAAAGTCCCATTTTTATTCCACAATAAGCTTTATAAATACTTTTTTGCCTTTTTTGAGGATAACCTCGTCTTTAAATGAAGAATAATCAAATTCGGTTTTCGGATCGGTTATTTTTTCATCATTAACGCTTACTCCGCCCTGCACCACAAGTCTTCTTGCTTCACCGAAAGAAGTGGCAAGCTGTGCGTTTACAAGCATTGAGAGAATTCCTATTTTTTCATCTTTAAAATCATCTTTGTTTAAAGTAACGGTCGGCATATCGGAATGCGAGCCTTTTCCCGAGAAAACAGCTCTTGAAGTTTCCTGAGCGGTTATTGCCGCCTCTTCGCCGTGGACAAGCTTTGTAAGCTCAAATGCAAGTATTTCCTTAGCCGTATTAAGCTGGCTTCCCTCCCAGGTATCCATTTTATCTATCTCTTCTAAGGGAAGGAATGTGAGCATTCTTATGCATTTTAAAACATCTGCGTCTGCCACATTTCTCCAATACTGATAAAACTCGTAAGGAGAAGTTTTTTCAGGATCGAGCCAAACTGCTCCGCCGACTGTTTTACCCATTTTTTTGCCCTCGGAATTCAAAAGAAGAGTAATAGTCATAGCATAAGCGTCTTTAGAAAGCTTCTTTCTTATAAGCTCTGTTCCGCCGAGCATATTCGACCACTGATCGTCGCCGCCGAACTGCATATTACAGCCGTATTCTTTATAAAGGTGATAAAAGTCATAGCTTTGCATTATCATATAATTGAATTCAAGAAAGCTAAGTCCCTTTTCCATTCTTTGCTTATAGCATTCGGCTCTGAGCATATTATTAACGGAGAAACAAGGCCCTACCTCTCTTAAAAGGTCTATGTAATTAAGCTTTAAAAGCCAATCCGCATTATTCACCATAAGCGCTTTATCTTCGCCGAATTCTATAAATTTGCTCATTTGCTTTTTAAAGCAATCGCAGTTATGCTGAATTTGCTCCGGCGTCATCATAGATCTCATATCGGTTCTTCCCGAGGGATCTCCGATATATCCAGTTCCTCCGCCGACGAGCGCTATAGGTCTGTTCCCTGCCATCTGAAGTCTTTTCATAAGGCAAAGCGCCATAAAATGGCCTACATGCAGGCTGTCGGCTGTGGGGTCAAAGCCGATATAGAATGTTGCCTTGCCGTTATTTATAAGCTCTTTGATCTCATCTTCGTCTGTTACCTGAGCAATAAGACCGCGGGCAACAAGTTCTTCATAAATTTTCATTTTATTTACTCCTGTCAAGCAATTCTTTAGCAGAATTATACAGGTTATCGGTAATTTCCGAGCCCGACATAATTCTGGCTATTTCTTTTATTCTATCCTCACCGAAGAGGGGTTTAACATCTGTGAAGGTTTCATTAGAGGAAACCTTTTTTTCTATTTCATAATGATTATCGGCATATGCCGCGATCTGCGCCAAGTGCGTAACGCATAAAACCTGCTTAGATTTTGATACCTTTTTAAGCTGAATTCCGACTTTTCCCGCCGTAACTCCGCTTATTCCCTGATCAATTTCATCAAAAATAAGAGTATCAATATCGTCCTTATCCGCAAGAACGCTTTTTATAGCTAGCATTACTCTTGATAATTCACCGCCGGAGGCAATTTTATGAAGCGGTTTTAGATTTTCTCCCAAATTTGTGCAAATAAAAAATTCGATAATATCGCAGCCGAGCTTTGTGTACTTCCCCGAATCGATCTTAACTTCGAATTTAACATTCGGCATATTTAAAAACGATAGAATTTCCGTTACATCCGAAGAAAACTTTTCGGCGGCTTTTTTTCGCGAGTTCGTTAAATTTTCGGCTAAATCAATAAGCCTTTCGGTGGAATTTTCAAGCTCTTTTTCTAACTTTTCTAGGGATATATCGGAAGACTTTATTCTTGATAATTCTTCTTCGAATTCATCTTTTAATTTTAATATCTGTTCTTCATCGCCGCCGTATTTTAAGGACAGCTTTCTTATAATATCAAGTCTTTGGTTTATCTCTTCAATATCTAAAAGACTGAGATCTTCATTTTCGGTAAATTCTCTTATTTTTGAGCAAACATCGTCTAAATTTACAAGCGATTCCGCAAGTATTGACGCGCATTTATCAAAATCATCCGATTTAAGAGCGGACAGGGATTTTTGAGCGTTTTTTATAAGCGACATTGCTCCGTCAAAATTTTCACTGCCGTTAAGATAAGAATAAGCGGTATTAAGTCCGCTTAAAAGCTTTGAATAATTTTCGGCAATATTTTGCTTTTCTTTAAGTTCTTTTGATTCATTGGGTTTTAAATTTGCTGAAGAAATTTCATTTATCTGAAATTCCAAAAGGTCTTTTTTTCTGTTTCCCTCTTCAAGGTCTTTTCTGATTTTAGAGATTTCTTTTCTTATGGAATTTAATTTCTTAAATTCAGCATAATAATTATCGCGCATTAGCTTATTATCCGCCACGGCGTCGATATACAAATAATGATTTTCCGGCAAAAGCAAGTTTTGATTATCGTGCTGGCCGTGAATATTTATAAGATATTTTCCAATATTTTTTAAAATTGTAACAGTCGCGGGTCTGCCGTTTATTCTCACATTCGAGCTGCCGCTTAAAGAAAGCGTTCTGTTTATTATAACTTCGTTTTCTGCCTCATAGCCTTCAACTTTAAGCGCATTTAAAGCCTGTTCCGAAATATCAGAAAAAACTGCGCTTACAAATGCTTTTTCGCATCCGTTTCTGATAAGGTCTTTAGAAGCTCTTTCGCCGAGCACGGCATTTATTGAATCGATTATAATGGATTTTCCGGCTCCCGTTTCACCGGTGAGAGCAGAAAGCCCCGATTTAAATTCAATATCGGTTTTTTCTATAACGGCAATATTTTCAATATGCAAAGATTTTAACATAAGATCATCCCGCCGGTCAAATCAATTTTTTTATTTCGTCAGCAAGTAACTGAGCCGCCTCGGTACTGCGGGTAATTATGAATATAGTATCGTCGCCTGCAACGCTTCCGAGCATTTTATCCGCAAAAAGACCGTCTATCGCAACGGCTACGCTCGACGCCATACCTGTTTTGCACTTGATAACAATATCATTTACCGCATTTTCAATAGATATGACCGAATGGGAAAGCAGATCGTAATATTTCCCGTCAGGTCCGTCGGATTTAGGAGCCGCAATGGAAATATATCTGTAATTTCCGTCCTGATCGTGGCCTTTAACTATCCTCAGCTCCTTAATATCTCTCGATACGGTGGACTGAGTTACATTAAATCCGCTGTCAGTCAGTTCCTTTTGAATTTCGTCTTGCGTAAGCACGATCTTTTGTGAAATTATTTCAAGAATTTTCTTTTGTCTGTTATCTTTCATGACTCATACCCCTTGAATCTGAAAATTTTAAGGATAGCGTTTTATAAAAAGACCTGTCGTTAAGTCTTATAAGTTTAACTGTTTTTTCCGATTTAGTAATGAAAATTTCTGTGTAAGGCTTTATATTTGCGGCTTTTCTGCCGTCGATAGTCAGATAGATATCCGATCGCTTTTTCGATAGCGCTTTAAGCTTAATTCCCCTGTCGCTGCCTAAAATGATCGGTTTTGCCGCAAGCGAATGCGAGCAAATAGGCGTTACGCAAAAGCATTCGCTCAAAGGATCGATTATCGGGCCTCCTGCCGAAAGAGAATAAGCGGTCGATCCGGTGGGAGTGGAAATTATCAGCCCGTCAGACAGATAATTTATTCTGTCCTTACCGATAAAAGCTGAAATATCAATAATTCTTGAAATATATCCGCTTGTTATTACCGCGTCGTTTAAAGCTTCATATTCCCCGACAGTCTTATTGTTTTCAACGATTTTTATATTTAACATCATTCGGTTTTCGATGTTGTATTCTTTTGTTTTGAGCTTTGAAAGCAATTTATATTCATTTTGCTCGATATCGGCAAGATAGCCGAGTCTTCCCGCATTTATACCGAGAATGGGTTTATTATCCGCGGCGGCTCTTTTGGCATACCTGATAATAGTTCCGTCACCGCCGATAGTGATTATGAGATCGGCGAGTTTATAAAGCTCGTTTTCCCCTGCGAATTTATATCCGGCACAGCAAATATTATCCGGCAGATATGCGGTTATTCCGCAGGATTTAAGATATGTGCCGATCTTTTCAACCATATCTGATGATCCGCGCTTATCAAGATTAGGGATTACAGCTACAACCATTTTTTATCTCCGTTCGAAAAAACTAAATATTTAATGTGTTATAAGATTCGTCTACAACCTGTTCGGCTGTTTTACCGCATAAATTTTCCGCATTATCGGATTTTTTCAGCAAACATAAATATTCGATATTACCTTTCGGACCCTTTACAGGTGAAAAATCAAGACCTAAAAAGGAAAAACCGTTAAGTAAAGCAAAATCCATTATTTTATTTATTACAGCTATATGAACGCTCCGCTCTCTTACAACCCCGTTTTTACCGACATTTTCTCTGCCTGCCTCAAACTGCGGCTTTATAAGGCATACTGCGTTCGCACCGTCTTTTAAAAGCGGTCTTAAAACAGGAAGAATAAGTGTGAGAGAAATAAAAGATACATCGACGCTCGCAAAATCAAGTTCATCGGGAATCTGCTCTTTTGTTACATTTCTGAAATTTGTGTTTTCAAGATTTACAACTCTTTCGTCAGTCCTTAATTTCCAGGCAAGCTGACCGTAACCAACATCGATAGAATACACTTTTGTTGCTCCGCTTTGAAGCATACAGTCGGTAAATCCTCCCGTGGAAGCGCCGATATCTGCGCATATAAAACCGTCAAGACTTAAATTGAAGCATTTCATTGCTTTTTCAAGCTTAAGTCCGCCTCGGCTGACAAATTTCAGCGTTTTCCCTCTTACTTCGATTATATCGGTATCTTTAACATTCGTACCCGCCTTATCGCATTTCTGATTATTGACAAATACTATTCCCTCCATAATCAAAGCCTTTGCCCTTTCCCTTGAGGGAGCAAGACCTTTATTTACAAGAACAATATCTATTCGCTCTTTATTCTGCATTATAAGTTTTAAAAGCTTCAAGCACGCTTTCGGTATCAAGATGATATTTATTTAAAATATCTTCGGTCTTTCCTGCGGGAATAAATTCGCTTTCGATAGCATTTATAACATATTTTCCTTTATATCCGCTTTCATTAAGACCGCTCCCGATATGCTCGGCTATGCCGCCGCTTTTAATTCCCTCCTCAAAGAAAATAATATTTGTATAAGAATTAAGTATCTCAAAGATATCTTTATTTATAGGATGAATTTTATTAAGCTTCAAAATATCAAAATTATTTATTTTATTTCTAGCCGAATATACCTGACTGAATATTCTTCCGTAGGTTATTGCCAAAGATTTTGAATTTTCGGATTTTAAAAGAGTATAATCGGCGCTAAAGTCGAAATCATATTCTTCTGTGCTGTAACCTCTCGGGTATCTTATGGCGCAAAGCTCGGAATTTTTTGAGGTTTCCTCAATTCTGTAAGCAAGCTCTTTATAACTTGACGGCGAATAAACATTCATATTAGGAATTTCGCTTAAAAATGCCGCGTCAAACACACCCTGATGAGTTTCCCCGTCTTCTCCTACGATTCCCGCTCTGTCAACAAGCAGTTTTATAGGAATATTCGCTATTGCGGCATCGTGAAGAATCTGATCGTAACCTCTTTGCAGAAAAGTGGAATAAACCGCAAAAAACGGTATCATTCCGCCTTTTTTTAGCCCTGCGCAGAATGTTACTGCATGTTCTTCCGCAATTCCAACATCAAAAAATCTGTCTTTAAACGATTTAGAAAACTCGGTAAGACCTGTTCCCTCAGTCATAGCGGCTGTCACAGCGCAAATTTTATTATTGCTTTTAGCAAGTTTGCAAAGGGTTTCGCCGGCTATCTGAGAATAGTCTTTTTTCTTTTCTTCCGACAAACCGTCGCCTATAACAAAAGGCGATACTCCGTGATAATTTTTAGGCTTTGTTTCGGCGTAAATATAACCCTTGCCTTTTTTCGTTACTACATGAACGACTGACGGTCTGTCATAAGATTTTGCAACCAAAAAAAGCTCTTCCATTGCTTTGATATTGTGACCGTCAACAGGGCCGAGATAATTAAATCCAAGACTTGTGAAAATATTATCGTGATAAACCAGAGTTTTAATTCCCTCTTTTATTCTATAAAGGAAATTAAGAATATGTTTGCCGAAAGGCAATTTAAGCAGAAAATTTGAAAAAGAAGTTTTAAAGGTGTGATAAGACGGCTTGTTGCGGAGTCTTGTAAAACAGCGTGACATCGCTCCGACATTTTTGGAAATCGACATTTTATTATCGTTTAAAACGACGATAAAATTTCCCTTAGCCGCGCCTGCGTTATTTATAGCCTCGTAAGCCATTCCGCCTGTCATAGCGCCGTCGCCTATTACAGCGACAGCCGTTGACGGATCGCCTAAAAGCTTTTTAGCCTTAAAAATTCCGTAAGCCGCTGATATTGAATTACTGCTGTGACCTGTGACAACAGGATCATACTCGCTTTCTTGCGGTCTCATAAATCCTGAGATACCGCCCGATTTTCTTATTGAAGAAAAGCTTTCAAATCTGCCTGTTATCAGCTTATGCGCATAACACTGATGACCGACATCGAATATAATTGCGTCGTCAGGAGAAGAAAACACGCGGTGCAAAGCGACGGTAAGTTCAACGGCTCCTAAGTTTGAAGCGAGATGTCCCCCGTTTTCCGAAACAGTGGAAATAATTTCCGTTCTTATTTCATCGCAAAGCTCGGTCAGCTCAAATTTATTAAGCTTTTTAACATCATCCGGTGATTTAATGTTTTTTAAAATTCTGTAATTCAAAAGGTAAACATTCCTTTAAAACTTTCTTCTTAAAAGATACTGCGTAAGACTTTTTAAAGTCTCGCATTCGGGATCTATCATATCGAGAATGGTTTCCGCCTCGGCAGTGAGATTTTCTGCAAGTTCTCTTGCTTTATCTTCGCCGAGAACCCTTATAAGAGTTTTTTTATCGTTTTTTTCGTCGCTGCCCGTAGGCTTGCCGAGATCCTCTTCATTTGAATTAAGGTCGAGAAAATCGTCGATTATCTGAAAAGCGATACCGACATTCTCGCCGTATTTTTCGCAAAGATTTATTTGCTCGTCATCAGCTCCGGCAAGAATTGCTCCGCAAACCGCAGCGGCTTTTATAAGTCCCGAAGTTTTAAGGGAATACATCTGGTGAATAAGATTATAATCCTCGCTGTCTTCGTTTTTAAGGTCTATTACCTGTCCACCCACCATACCGGAAGTTCCTGCGGCGGCGGAAAGATAAGATATCGCTCTAACAATTCTTTCGGGATCTATTCCGAGAGTTTTTGATGCAACCCCGAATGCGTCGGTCAAAAGCGCGTCGCCGGCCAAAAGCGCGATATCCTCGCCGAATTCTTTATGGCAGGCAGGCTTGCCTCTGCGCATATCGTCGTCGTCCATACAAGGCAGATCATCGTGAATTAAAGAATATGTATGTATCATTTCTATGGCGCAGGCAAAATTATAAGCGCAATCGTCATTACCGCCGAAAAGCTTATAAAATTCAAGCAGAATAATAGGTCTTATTCTTTTTCCGCCTGAAAGCAGACTGTGCCTTACCGCTTTTGATACAATATCATAATGTTGTCCGCTTAAAGCGGAAAGGATATCAAGCCTTGAATTAATTTTGACCTGGTAATCGTTTATAATCGTTTCAATCATTATTTTCTCCGTTTATACTGCCTGTGCCCGACAGCTGTGTTATTTTTTGTTTTGCGTTATCTAAAATTTCAGAGCATTTTTTAGAATACTTCATTCCTTCTTCAAACAATTCTATTGATTTTTCAAGAGGAGTTTCAGGATCGTTAAGCTGTTCTGAAATTTTTTCAAGTTTATCGAGAGCATCTTCAAATGAAATGTTTTCTTTCATTTTAAATTCCTTTCTCTTAAAGAATTCACGGTGCAATTTGCTTCACCGTCGGAAAATACGAGCTTAATTTCGTCGCTTTGTGAAATATCGTTTATCGAAGTGACCTTATTTTCACCTTTAAGCGCTAAAGTGTATCCTCGGATAAGCGTTTTTAATGGGCTTAAAGAGTCTAATTTAGCAATCAGCAAAGTTAGGTCAGACTGCGATTTTGAAAGCTTATCCGTCATTTTATTAAGTATGTTTTCTTCGGCATTATCGAGCCTTTGCATTTTATCTGAAAATGCTCTTTTTGCAAAATCCTTAAAGCTTTTATCACAAAGGAGAAATTTTGAATTTGATATTTCATAGGAAGACCGCAAAGCTTTGAAAAGCATAGTATCCGATTTCTTGATCTTTTCTTTAAGCTCGTAAATATCAGGTACCGCAAGCTCTGCCGCGGCAGAAGGCGTCGGCGCTCTTAAATCGGCTGTGAAATCGCAGATAGTAAAATCCGTTTCGTGGCCCACTGCGGAAATTATCGGAACAGGCGATTCATAAACTTTTCGTGCCAAAGCCTCGTCGTTAAATGCATCAAGATCCTCCGCACTGCCTCCGCCTCTGCCGATGATTATAATATCGATACCCTCTTGCTCATAAACCTTATCGAGCATATCCGTTATTTCCCTTGCGGCGCTTTCGCCCTGAACAGATACAGGGCAAAGCAAAACCTCGCATAAAGGATATCTTCTGTTTAAAATATTTAAAATATCTCTTACAGCCGCTCCGCCTATGGAAGTAACGACAGCAATTTTCTTCGGAAACCGCGGAAGTTGCCTTTTCTCCGACTGATCGAACAGCCCCTCTTTTTCAAGCTTTTCCTTTAAAAGATTGAATTTAAGAGAGATATCTCCGCTCCCACTGAGTTTCATATCATCAGCGTAAAGCTGAAAGCTGCCGTCTTTTTCGTAAAGAGAAACTCTTCCGAATACCAAAACCTCTGTTCCGTCTTTCACTTCAAAGCGGACTTTGCTGTTCGCTCCGCGGAACATAACACATTTTACGGCGCTCGCGGTATCTTTTAAAGTAAAGTACCAATGACCGCTTGCAAAATGAGTTTTGAAATTGGAGATCTCTCCTTTAACGGCGATATAAGAAAGCTTTTCATCGCCCTCAAGCAGGGATTTAACATAAAGATTGAGTGCGGCAACCGAAATCGGCTCAGGCATCGGCTTTTACCACGGAAGAAAGTATACCGTTTACAAAAGCGGAGTCGTCGGTCGTAGCGTATTTTTTACAAAGCTCGACCGCCTCGTTTATAGAAACGGCTTCCGGAATAGACTCCACAAATTTAATTTCATATATTGCAAGTCTTAAAACCGATAAAGAAGTTTTTGAAATTCTTTTTAAAGACCAGCCCTTTGAATATTCGGATATAATTCCGTCAATTAAATCAAGGTTATCATAAACGCCTTTAAAAACATTTTCAATATAAGTGTCCGCCTCAAAATCGCGGACCTGTTCTGCGAGCTTTAATATCTCATCGCAAGGATCATCATTAAAGCACTTTTCAAAAATAAGAATAAAAGCTTCTTCTCTTGCCTGCTTTCTATTCATTCGGCACCTGCTTTCATAATAATACATAATAAATTATACTACACATCGCTTTATAATTCAAGGATTAATCTTACCGTCATTGACAAAAATTACCGATAATGATAAAATAATAATATTAATTTATAATATGGAGATTATTATGGATAAAAATTACGATTCTTATGTATCGCCTTTATCGACGAGATACGCAAGCAGTGAAATGCAGTATTTGTTTTCGCAGAATTTTAAATTCAGAACCTGGAGGAAGCTTTGGATAGCGTTAGCCAAAGCAGAAAAGGAAACAGGTCTTGATATAACAGACGAGCAGATAAAAGAGCTTGAAGAAAATGCTGATAATATAAATTACGAGGTTGCCGAAAAAAGAGAAAAAGAAGTAAGGCACGATGTTATGAGCCATGTTTATGCTTACGGCGTTCAGTGCCCCAAAGCGGAGCCGATAATCCATCTCGGAGCTACAAGCTGTTATGTCGGCGATAATACCGATATTATCATTATGAAAAACGCTTTGGAGCTTATCATAAAAAAGACCGCAAAGGTGGTTAAGAACCTAAGGGATTTTTCGGAAAAATATAAGGCTCTTCCCTGCCTTGCATACACTCATCTTCAGCCGGCTCAGCTCACAACGGTCGGCAAAAGGGCGACTCTTTGGTCTAATGATTTTATAAACGATATAAAAAATCTTGAATTTCAGCTTGATTCTTTAAAGCTTCTCGGCTCTAAAGGAACTACGGGAACTCAGGCAAGCTTTATGGAGCTTTATAACGGCGACGAGCAGAAGGTCGAAAAGCTTGAGAAGCTTATAGCCTCCTATCTCGGATTCGAAGAATGCGTGCCTGTTTCGGGACAAACCTATTCTCGAAAAACCGATTATTATTGCTTAAGCGCGCTTGCAGGCGCCGCACAGAGCGCTTATAAATTTGCAAACGATATGCGCCTTTTGCAGTCGTTCGAAGAAATGGAAGAACCTTTCGGTAAAAATCAGATAGGCTCCTCCGCTATGCCTTATAAAAGAAATCCTATGCGCTGTGAAAGAATATGCGCTTTATCGAGATATATAATCTGCGATCTTTTAAATCCTGCATTCACCTCTTCCACTCAGTGGCTTGAAAGAACTCTTGACGACAGCGCCAACAAAAGAATTGCGGTGAGCGAGGCATTTTTAGCGCTTGACGCAGTTCTCAATATCTGTATAAATGTTACCGATTCAATAGTTGTTTACGATAAGGTTATAGAAAAAAGAGTAATGGAAAAGCTGCCGTTTATGGCAACTGAAAACATTATGATGGAATCCGTTAAAAGAGGCTGCGACCGCCAGGAGATTCACGAGATCATAAGAGTTCATTCCCATAAGGCGGCGCTTGATGTTAAAATGAACGGAAAGCCGAACAACCTTATTGATCTTATAGCCTCCGACGAGCGCATACCTCTTAATAAAGAGGAAATTTTAAGCGAATTAAAACCCGAAAAATATATCGGCAGATGCGTATCGCAAATTGAAAATTTCAACAAAAAATATGCCGATCCGGTTATTGAAAAATATTATTCGGAAGATATAAAAAGCGAACTTTCGGTTTGATCTTTAAAAGGAGTAAAGCATTATGATATGGCATAACTCTTCTGTTCAAGAGGTATTAAACGAGTTAAAAACCGATAAGGACAGCGGCCTGTCAAACGGAACAGCCACGGAAAGAATATCGGAATACGGGAAAAACATCATAAATAGCGAAAACAAAAAATTCTTTTTAAAAGAGTTTTTAAAACAGCTTAATAACAGATTTGTCTATATTTTATTTGCAGTGGCGATAATTTCGTTTGCTTTTTCTGTTTATTATAAAAGCAATGATATTTTCTCTCCCCTGCTTATAATAGCGATCGTTATTCTTAACGCTCTTATTTCCGCATTTTTTCAGAGCCGCGGAAGATCTGCTTTGGAGCGTCTTAAATCCGCAACGGATCCTAAAGTAAATGTTTTAAGAGACGGCATTAAAAAATCAGTTTCTTCTTCGGAACTTGTACCCGGTGATATTCTTCTGCTTGAAGAGGGCGATTATATCGCCGCAGACGCAAGGATTATTGAATCTGTATCCTTAAGATGTAATCAACAGAAAATTACCGGCGACAGCATTCCCGCGGATAAAACTGCCGACGAATTATTCCCTGATATCACTCCTATTGCGCAGAGAAAAAATATGCTCTATTCAGGCACCAATGTTATCCACGGAAGCGCAAAAGCAGTAGTTGTGGAAACAGGGATAAATACCGAAACAGGAAGATCGGATTCACTTGAAAGGCAATCTGCGAAAACTTCTATTCCTCTGCAGGATTCCCTGCTTTACACGGGCAAGACCGCCAATATTATTATTCTTATAATTTGCGCGGTAGTTTTTGTTATAGAATTTTTATTTACTATCAAAAGCTCGCCTAACGAGGGTTTTGCTTATCTTACTGTTAAAACATTTTTAAATGCCGCCGCTTTAGCAGTTGCGGCAATTCCCGAGGGCTTGCCTGCTATCTCGGCAATAACAGTCGCTTTATCTCTTGAAAGACTAGTTAAAAACGGAATAATCGTTAAAAAGATCAAAGCTTTAGAAAAGCTCGGAGATATCACCGTGCTTTGCGCGGATAAAACCGGAATTTTAACGCACAACAGTATGACTGTTGTAAAGATTTTTAACGGCAATGAAACGACAATACTTAAAGATTCCGAAATAAATGCTAAATCTTCAATGGTATTAAAGCTTGCCTCCGTCTGCTCTACTCTTGAAAACGATCCCACGGAAACTGCAATAGAAAAAGCCTGCAATGATATAAATAACGAAACAAAAACAGACATAGAGGCTCTTTATCCGAGGCTTTGCACAATTCCTTTTGACAGCGACAGAAAGACAATGACAAGCGTTAATATGATAAACGGTCAACCTGTAGCCATAACAAAGGGCGCACCCGAAATAATAGCAGAGATCTGCGGAAATATCAGCGCAGAAGAAATCTTAAAAGAAAATGAAAAATTTGCGGAAGACTCGCTTCGTGTTGTAGGAATAGCTATAAAACAGCTTCCGGAAATTCCCGCTAATCCGAATGCCGATGAAATTGAAACGGATATGATATTTGTAGGACTCATAGGTCTTGAAGATCCGCCGAGATCGGATACGGTGCAGAGTATCGGCGAGCTATCAAAAGCCGGAATTAAAACTCTTATGATAACGGGTGACAATATCACTACCGCAAAAGCCGTGGCAAGAAGAATAGGTATTTTAAAAGACGGCACAATAGCTGTGACAGGTGCGGAAATTGCGGCTATGACAGACGATGAGCTTTATGAAAAAATAAGCGACATCAGCGTTTTTGCGAGAATTTCTTCCGACCAAAAATTAAGAATAGTTAAGGCTTTAAAGAAAAAAGGCGAATGTGTAGCGGTCACAGGTGACAGCATCAGTGATTCTACAGTGCTTACGGAAGCCGATATCGGATGTGTTATGGGAAATAACGGCTCCGATGTTGCAAAAGGCAGCGCCGATATTATTGATGAGCATTTTGACCTATCGAGCCTTCTTTCGGCTATAAAAGAAAGCTCTTCGATTTTTGCAAACATTCAAAAATGTGTAAGATATCTTTTAGGCTGCAATTTTGCGGAAATTTTTATTTATCTTATAGGTCTTTTGGCTTTCAGATTTCCTCCTCTTTCCTGCGTACAGCTTTTGTGGATAAATCTTTTAACAGACTGCACGCCTGCAATTTCGCTTAGTATGGAATATGAAAGCGGAAAAATCGGCAAAGGCTCAAAGCAAAGGCTGTTTAATAAAAATATTTTGATTAAAATAATGACGGATATGCTGTTTATTACCGTGCTTTCTTTTATATCTTATAAAATAGGATTAGCTTCAGGCAAAGATTACGCCTCTGCAATGCTGTTTTTAACTCTCGGTCTTATTCAGATAATCCATTCTTATTGTTTAAGAAGTTCAAAATCAATTTTTAAGCTTTCACCCGTTTCAAATGAATTTATGCTTCTAACTTCCCTGCTTGCCGTATTTATAACAGTATTTCTTTGCGTTACGCCGGCAGGTGCAGTATTCGGTCTTGAAATTTTAAAATTCAAAGATTTAATGATAGCGGCGGCTTTAGCTTTGGTTATAGTGCCCTATAATGAAATTTTGAAGATCGCGGTAAAATAATATGGCGGAAATAAAACCTATCGGGGAGATTTTTACCCCGTTTAAAGAGAAATTCGGCATTCCGCGGCAAAGCGGAAGAGCAAAGTCTGCTCAGGGTAAAATTCTTTTTTACCCTGAGTTTTCCGATATCAATGCTTTTTGCGGACTTGAAAAATTCTCGCATATCTGGATTATATTTGATTTTAATAAGGCGCATAAGGATAACTATTCGCCGACTGTAAGACCGCCGAGGCTGGGCGGTAATAAAAGAATGGGCGTTTTTGCCACGCGCTCTCCTTTCAGACCGAACTCTTTGGGGCTTACAGTTGCACAGCTTATAAAAATAGAAAAAGAAAAAAACGCAGTTGCGGTTTATGTAAAAGGAATCGATATATTAGACGGCTCGCCGATATATGATATCAAACCTTATATTCCCTATGCAGACGCGGTTTTTAACGCTGTAGGCGGATTTTCAGACGATGAAAAAGACCATAAATTGAATGTGGTGATTTCAAGCGAAATATCGGAAAAGATCCCCGTTGAAATTAAAGAACTTTTAAAGGAATGTATAAGCGACGATCCCCGCCCCGCTTATCAAAACGACGAAAGAAACTATTCTTTGAGGATAGAAGATTATGACTTTTTGTTTTTTGTAAAAGAAAATACAGCATATGTAAAAAATTTCAGAAAATTGAAATAAATTGCTTGATTATTTTAATAACCTATGTTATAATTACATTCGTTGCGAAAAGCAATTTGCGCTGATAGCTCAGCTGGATAGAGCATCTGCCTTCTAAGCAGAGGGTCGGGGGTTCGAGTCCCTTTCAGCGCGCCATTGAACAGCAGACCTTAACGGTTTGCTGTTTTTTTATTAACAGAGCAAACTTCGGCGGGATTCGAACAAGGCGTAAAAAAACAGTCCGGCGGACTGTTTTTTAGCTGCGGCAACGAGCGTCAGCGAGGCGATAGGCACGGCAGTGCCGGGATAAAATCCCTTCAGGCGCGCCAACCGAAAAAGTCGCTTGATGTAAATCGAATGGCTTTTTCGGTTGTATTATTCAATTTCATTAAAACAAACTTTTAAAAATGTCGTATTTGAAACAGTTATAATTATATTGCCTGAACGAAAGACAGGTGATATAATTGATTTACATAGATGAATTATTTAAATCGGGAGTTTGGGGTACAAAAGAGCCAAAAGAACCGGAGTGGGTTAAATGGATTCACAGAAACTTAAGCGAAAATCATTGCCCTGAATGTTTAAAACTTGACGGTTGTTATTTTTTGAAAGAAAAAGCACCAAAGCATCCGCATCACCCTTATTGCCATTGCCTTTTAAATTCCATATCTTATAATACCGTTTTAAAAAATGCAAAAGCGGTCAGTGATTACAGTAAATATGATCCTTTTCTATTTAATCCCGAATATGTTAAAAAGCACGGAAAAGACAAAATGTTTAAAAGCTGGGGCTTTGACATTACGGATTCAAAATATTTGCAAGCGGAATGTGAAAAACAAGCACTTGAGAAATATGTTAACGGAGACTTTGATTTGGGAAAACTTGATAAATACGGACAAAGAATCAGCATAAGAATCAGTATTCCCAGAAAGGATACAGGCGAAATGGTTTCGTACATCACAGGATGGATGGTACAACAAAACGGCAAAATAAAATTAAATACACCATACGGAGGTAAATAGAATGAACTATTTAGATATGATAGAATTAGTTACTGAAAAAGAAAAATATGCAAAAGAAGGCGTTCACAAAGGTATGCAAGGTGTAATTTGGGACGAAAGAAAAATTGACGGCTGTTGGCTTGTCAATTTTCCAAGTTACGGCGAAAATGCCGATATTGCAGAAATCCCGATAAAAGAAGAAGATTTAAAACTCCTGCCTAACGGATTTAATTCGGTGCCGAACGAAGAAATAAAAAAAGCTTTTGAAAACAGCCAAAAATAAGTAGGTATCTTAATTGCACCCACAAGCCACAGCAAAAATCCTATCACAAATGTGATAGGATTTTTTAAATTTATCCTTAAAACTTTACTTATTTGTTGTAAAACTGTAATTGTTTTGTAACTTTAAAAATTTTATTTGATAGCATATAATTAAAATACAAAGTTTTGAGGAGTTTTGCATATGAAAAAAACAGCTTTATTTCTGATTTTGATTATAACTATGCTTTCAGTTTGCGCCTGCGGAAAAAATACGGGTACTGTAAAAGAAAGTAATACCGCAAAATATGAATTGACCGACATTCTTAATAATAAAATTTCTTTTACCGATGAAAGCGGAAAGTCAGTATATTTAAAAAATTACCGCTCCGAAAAATATCCCGATCTGCAAATTACGCCTGAAAAGTACGCAATAATCGATTTGGATAACGACGGTACAAACGAGCTTGTGTTATATGCTTCGCCGGATTTCGGACTATATCTCGTATTCCGCGAATATAACGGAGTAATTTACTCTTTTGAATTTGTAGAACGGGCTTTGATCGATCTAAAGCAGGACGGCAGCTTTATTCAAAGCAGCGGCGCCGAAATTAATTCGTATGCCGTATTAAAATTTGATAAAAACACTTATAAAATTATCGAAGAAGCTTACCGAGATGACTCTTCGCAAACTTACCGTATCAACGGCAAAGAATGCAGTCTGAACGATATAAATGATTTTATAACAAGTTTTAATAATAAAACAAGTGTTAAATGGAGTAAAAAATAATTATTATTTTAATTACAAATGAAAATCCTACCGCAAAAGCGGTAGGATTTTTGATTATTAAACGGCATTAATATGGAATTTGAAAGATGAAAAATCGTATCTCGGGAATCTGTCTTTAAGCTGAATTCCCACATTCATAAGAGTTGATCCGGAAAATGTGCCGCCAAGCTCTGCAACATAATATTTTTTATCTTTATCCAGTCCCCGCATTTTAATTCTTTTAACTTCCGCGTTAGGTCTAAGCAATCTTCTGTAAGCAGTAAGTACAGCGCTGCTTTTATCTTTTGACACCATCATTTCGCTGAAAAATTCGGAAGTATTAGGATCGTCGAGCCTGTATAAGTCGCCGTTTAAAATGATATCCTCGTAACTTCTGTAATCTTCCGTATTTTTCTTTATTTCCGAAAGCTCATTTTCGGATAATTTTGAAAGGTCTAACTCATATCCCGTAGCGCCGAGCTGTGCTATATCTGTTCTTGTTTTAAATTCCGTGGTCCTTAGCGCCTGATGATTTGGAACGGCGCTTACATGGCAGCTTATCGAAGAAATAGGATAAACTAAAGATGTTCCGTATTGTATAAAAGTTCTTTCCTCTGCGTCGGAGTCGTCGGAAGTCCAGATCTGCGGGAAATAATAAAGCATTGCTGGATCAAATCTCGATCCTCCTGCGGAACAGCCTTCGAAAAATATGTTTTCATTCGCATTTATGATTCTTTCGCAAATATCATAAAGACCGAGAGCATATCTATGCGCAAATTCGCTTTGCCTTTCACTTTCTCTGTCAATAGAATAAGATTCGGTTATATTTCTGTTAAAATCCCATTTAACATAATCTATTCCGTTATTTCTTAAAATTGAATTGACAGACTCAACTATATAATCTCTTACTTCTTTTTTTGTAAGATCAAGAACAAGTTGCTCTCTGCCTAAAACCGGATCTCTTCCGGGCACGCTTACCGCGTAGTCGGGATGCGCCCTGTAAAGGTCAGAATCAGGACTTACCATTTCGGGTTCAAACCAAAGCCCGAATTTCATACCTTTTTTGTGGGCATAATCGATAACGGTTTTAAGTCCGCCTTTTAATTTATCGGTATTAACTATCCAGTCGCCGAGGCTTGAATTTGCCGCTTCTCTTTTTCCGAACCAGCCGTCGTCTAAAACAAATGTATCAATTCCCGTGTTATCCGCGGCGTCAATTATTTTCATAAGCTTTTCGTTGTCAAAATCAAAGTAGGTGGCTTCCCAGTTGTTTATAACAATCGGTCTTGATTTTGAAACGAAATTTTTATTTATAAGATATCCGCGGTAAGCGTCATGAAAAGCTCGGCTCATTCCGCCTATACCCTCGCCCGAAAAGGCAATAACTGATTCGGGAGTTTCAAAAGCTTCTTTGCTTTCCAATTTCCATGAAAAATCAAAGTCGTTAATTCCGCCTGTGATAAGAAGTTCACCGCAAGCAGATTTTTCAGCTTTTAAAACATAGGAAGACGAATAGACCAAACTGAAACCGTAAACATTACCGAAGTTTTCCGTAGCGTCGCTTTCCGCAACGGCAATAAAAGGATTTAAGGTTGCAGAAGACGAAGTTCTTTTCGAGTCTACCGAAGAAACGCCGTGGTGTAGTGCTACGCGGTCGATATGTCTTTCGCTTGCCCAGCCGCCGTAAAGAGAAATTAAATCATAATTTCCTGCGGGCAAACTCTGCGCAAAAGAATAAGCTCTCTCTAAAACAACAGGGTTTTCGGAATTATTGATATAAACTATTCTTTTTGAAATTATATCAAGATCATCATAAACCGAATAATAAATATCTGCCGCAAAATCGGTAACTTTATCTTTTAAATGAACGATAAGTGTATCTTTTCCTCTAAGCGACGGCATACCGCTGATTTTAGGCTTATTTTCAAGAATATCATAACCTGTGTATAAAAGATTTGAAAACCTGTCGCCAGATTTATTTTTAACTAACACGGTCGGCTCTTTATAATCGCCGAAGCCGAAAAATGAAATTTCGGGCTTTAATAAATTAGTAAAATATTTATTTTCAGAAGGTTTTGACTCGCAGGAGTTTCTTCCCATTGAGCGAGTAAACCTTATATCGTCAAATCCGATTTTTTCTCCGAAATAAAGATGCTCTAAAAATTTATCTTCATTTACAAAAAAGGAATAAGTGATATTTTTTCCGTTTAAATAAAATATTTTTGTTTCTTCATTAAATTTAATTGACATTTATGACCACCCCGTTTTTAAAATTATAACAACATCAGGGATATAAGTCAACAAAAAAGATACCTGATTTTATCAGGTATCTTTTAATTTTATTTAACGAAATCAAGTTCGCCGTTTTCAGATAAAACGCATTTTATCTTATCGCCGTTTTTTATGCTTCCGTCAAGAATTTTTTCGCTTAAAACATCTTCGATATCAGTTTGAATAGTTCTTCTTAAAGGTCTGGCGCCGTAGATTTCATCAAATCCCTTTTCGCTGACCTTTTTTATAACTTCTTCGTCGAATGTTACAGATATATTAAGATTTTTAAGCCTGATTGAAAGATTATTAAGCATATTTTCGGCAATTTTGCAAATCTCTTCTTTTGTAAGCTTATTAAATACTATAATATCGTCTACCCTATTTAAAAATTCGGGGCGGAAAGTATTTTTAAGCTCTGAAAGAACGGTTTGCTTTATATCCTTATCTGTTTTATTTTCTTCTTTTTCTGTAAAGCCGAGGCTTAATTTTTTCTCGGTAATAAGCCTTGCTCCGATATTCGAAGTCATAATTATAACAGTGTTTTTAAAATCGACCTTTCGGCCCTGAGAATCTGTAAGCACACCGTCGTCAAGGATTTGCAGAAGCATATTGAAAACATCGGGGTGCGCTTTTTCGATCTCATCGAACAAAACCACTGAATAAGGATGTCTTCTTACCTTTTCGGTAAGCTGACCGCCCTCGTCATATCCTACATATCCCGGAGGCGAGCCGACAAGTCTTGAAACAGTATGCTTTTCCATATACTCTGACATATCAAGCCTTATCATCATTCCCTCGCTGCCGAACATTGCCTCTGCAAGAGCTTTGCAAAGCTCGGTTTTGCCGACGCCCGTAGGACCTAAAAAGATAAAGGAACCTATAGGTCTGTTAGGGTCTTTAAGACCGACTCTTCCTCTTCTTATAGCTCTTGATACGGCGCTGACCGCCTGATCCTGACCGATAAGTCTCTTATGAAGCTCCGCTTCAAGATTTAAGAGCCTTTCGCTTTCTTCCTCCGTCATTTGCGAAACAGGCACACCTGTCCAGGCTGACAGTACCTCGGCGATATTTTCTTCGGTAACCGTTCCGTATTTTCCCGAACTATCGGATTTATGGCGGATACTCTCTATCTGTGATTCGATTTTTTTCGATTCATCTCTTATTTTTGCGGCAAGCTCAAAATCTTGCTTTGAAACAGCGTCTTCCTTATCCGAATCAAGCTTTTCGAGCTTAGCTTTGAGTTCCTTTATTTCAGGAGATGCCGTGCTGTTTTCAATCCTTACTTTTGAGGCCGCCTCATCGATAAGATCTATCGCTTTATCGGGGAGATATCTGTCGTTTATATATCTTGAAGAAAGCTTGACTGCGGCGTCGATAGCGCCGTCTGTAATTTCTACCTTATGGTGCTTTTCAAACATTGCTTTAATTCCTTTAAGAATTAAAACTGCGTCTTCTATAGACGGCTCACCGACGGTGACAGGCTGAAATCTGCGCTCTAAAGCCGCGTCTTTTTCGATGTTCTTCCTATATTCTGTTATCGTTGTCGCACCGATAAGCTGGAAATCTCCTCTTGCAAGCGAAGGCTTTAAGATGTTTGCGGCGTCTGTAGACCCTTCAGCGGAGCCTGCGCCCACAAGCGTGTGGACCTCGTCAATAAATAGAATTACATCGTCGGATTTAGATACTTCGTCGATAACCGCTTTAATTCTTTCTTCAAAATCGCCTCTGTATTTCGCACCTGCTACCATTCCGGTAAGATCGAGAGAAACAACCCTTTTATTCTGCAAAATATCAGGAACATCGCCTGCAACTATTTTTTCGGCAAGACCTTCAACAATCGCAGTTTTACCTACGCCCGGCTCGCCTATTAAGCAAGGATTATTTTTAGTTCTTCTGCAGAGTATCTGAATTACTCTTTCAATTTCTTTCTCTCTTCCTATAACAGGATCAAGTTTTCCGTCTTTTGCGGCTTTTGTAAGATCTCTGCCGTATTTATCGAGAGCGCCGTTTTTGGAAGAAGATGAACTATCTTCGGCATTTTCTTTTGTAAAAGCATTTTTTTGGGAAAAATTATCGAAATCTATATCAGCGGCTTTAAGGGCGTTCGTGCAAAGATTGGTTATATCAACGCCGAGGCCCGAAATGAATTTGACTGCAAAGCTATCCTCTTCGCCGAGCAGAGCCAATAATATATGCTCTGTTCCTATAAGGCGCTTTCCTAAATTTTCAGCGCCGCTTCTTGCTACATCGAGAATAAGGCGGGTGCGAGGCGTGAAGTAATCAACGGAAAGTCTTGTAGGCGTTCCTCTTCCTATATTTGTGATTATAAGTTCTTCTATTTTTTCTTCAGTTATTCCGCTGTCGTTTAAAACTGTTCCGGCTATTCCTCCGGATCTTAAAAGTCCTAAAAGCAAATGCTCGCTTCCCACATAGGTGTGGCCTAAAAGCTCCGCGGCATTTATAGCTTGATTAAGAGCCAGATTTGCTTTATCCGTAAAACCGTTAAAATTGTATTTCATAAGTCAAAACTCCTTTAACTTAAATGTTTTCAAGCGCTTTTCTTACATTCTCCGCTCTTTTTATATCCCTTGTTTCGGGGCTCATATCACCGAATTTGCACATAAGAGAATACGGCTGATTTTCGAATAAAAGCGCCGTTAAAAATTCATTTTTTAAATTTATTTCTTTTGCACATACTCCCAGTTTTATTTTACTTATTTGCTCCATAAGCTCTTCACTGCTTAAAACTCTCGCACTCTTTAAAGCTGCGAGCGCTCTGTGAGAAATATCCTGGAGCTTTATCTTGTTTGCATTGCTTAAAGCTGCTCTTTCTTTTGTTACAAGCTGCATTGCTATAAGCTTAAGATTATCTATTGCGTTTTTCTCGGTGATCCCGAGAGTAACTTCATTCGATATCTGATAAAGCGAAGCGCCGGAGCCTGTTCCCTCGCCGTACATTCCTCTTACAGTAAAGCCTATTTTTCCTATATTATCCGATAAAGCGGATATTTCATTTCCTGCCTCTAAAAGCGGAAGATGAAGCATAAGAGAGGCTCTTAAACCTGTTCCGAGGTTTGTGGGGCATTCGGTTAAAAATCCGAGATCACGGTCAAAAGCGATATCGAGAGAAGAGCATAAAAGCGAATCTATTCTCTGCGCCTCGTCATAGGCTTTTTCAAGGTCGAGTCCGGGCATTAAGACCTGAATTCTTATATGATCTTCTTCGCCGAGCATTATGCAGATACTTTCGTCTTCCGAGATAATTATTGCCTTATTTTTGCAATCCGAAACAAACTCAGGACTTATTAAATGCCTTTCTACCATTGAATATCTTAAATTTTCGGGAATATCGCTCATTTCAATGTATTTTAAATTTTTCGAAAATGGGGTGTTGCTTTCAATAATAGCTTCTTTTACTAAATTCTTAACTTTTTCAAATCCCTCGTCGGAAAGTCTCGAAGGAAAAGGAAAACCGTTAATATTTCTTGCGAGCCTTATTCTCGAACTTACAACAACATCGTCTTCTGCGGCGGCTCTGTTATACCAGCTCATTTCTTTTCCTCCTCAAGCTTTTTTATTTTATCGCGGACGATCGCCGCCTCTTCAAACTTTTCTTCCTTAACAAGGCTTGCCAGCTGAATTTTAAGCGCATTTAAAGTGTCTTCGCTGTTTTTTACAACAAGCGGCGCTTTATTAGGAATTATACCCGTGTGCTTTATACTTCCGTGTACCCTTTTAAGGTAAGGCAAAAGCTCCGAATAAAAGGTTTTATAACATTCCGGGCAACCTACTTTTCCGCTTTTTGCAATATCGGAAAACGACATATTGCAGCAGCTGCATCTTTTTTCATCAGATCTGTCTTCAAGACTGAAAACATCGCCGAACATTGAAGAAAGAAGACCGTTTAACCCGTCTGCGGCAAACCCGTCGATACCCTCCTGAGCGGCGCAGTGGCTGCAGAGATATTTTTCGGTAACTACACCGTTTACATAAGAATGAATATGAGTTGTTGCATTATATTTTCCGCATTTTTCACACAGCATAAATATTACCTCTTTGATATTAAATTTGCACTAAAAGCATTTCTTTAAGCAGTGCCGCTCTGACATTATCTCTTTTATCTGTAGCAATATTAGACATAACATTATTAGACATTGCGGCAAACATAATTTTTGCGTTTTTTTCATCGATAAGACCTGATTGCAGGCAGTTTTCAATAAGAATTCTGGCACTCATCGGATCGAGAGAATCGCCTATGGAATTAACTATGTGCATTATGGCAGACGAATGATCCATAATAAGCCTTTTAATTCTTATATATCCGCCGCCGCCTCTCCTGCTTTCGATTATATAACCCTGTTCGGGAGTAAATCTCGAAGATATTACATAGTTTATCTGACTCGGAGCGCAGCCTATACCGTTAGCAAAGACATTTCTTTGAATTTCCACGGAATTTTCTTCCGATTCATTTAACATTTTTATGATCTCGTTTGTAATTAAATCACTTATTCGCAATCCGAACAGCTCCTTTTGACTTTCTCTGACTATTATTATATACAAAAGTCAAAGAAAGTCAATAGTTTTTTTAAAAAAACTTCTGTAACCGCAAATTTATTATCTGCATAGTATGTGATGAAGACAAAAAGGAGGTCTTTTTAATGTGTAACAGTAATTTTGGCGGAAACTGCTCTTGGATCCTCATACTCATCCTCGTTCTCGTATGCTGCGGCTGCGGAAACAACAATGGCTGCGACAACGGCTGCGGTTGCTAACTTCCATAGGAAATAAAAAAGGCTGCCTTTTAAATAAGGCAGCCTTTTTTATTTATTGTGATATCATTTTTAAAAACTCTGATTCATCAATTATCTTAATATTTAGTTTTTCTGCTTTTTCAAGCTTGCTTCCGGCTTCTTCTCCCGCTAAAACATAATCCGTTTTTTTCGATACTGATGAGGATACCTTTCCGCCGTAAGACTCAATTATCTCCCCTGCGGCACTTCTTGTCATAGTAGGCAAAGTTCCTGTAAGAACAAAGGTCTTACCCTTTAAAGCGTCGCCTTTTAAAACAACATTTGAATTCATATTCAGTCCTGCGGACTTTAACTCTTCAATAAGCCTTTTAGTGCTGTCAAGCGAAAAGAAATTATATGCAGCCTCTGCGGAGATATCCCCTATGCCGTCAATACTCTTAAAATCCTCGGCTTTAGCTTTTAAGCATTCTTCCATAGAGCCAAAATGAGACGCTATAAGACTTGCGGCTTTGGCGCCGATATGGCGTATACCAAAGGCATTTATAAGATTGCTTAAATCTTTAGATTTTGATTTTTCAATAGCGTTTTTAAGATTTAAAGTTGTTTTTTCCCCTGTTCTTTCAAGATTTAAAACAGAATTATAATCGAGCTTATAGATATCCGAAATATCCTTTATAAGTCCTGCGTTATAAAGCTGTTCAAGAACAGCGGGGCCCATTCCCTCTATATCCATAGCGTCACGCGAGGTAAAATGAATAAGATGCCTAAGAAGTTGTGCCGGGCATTCGGCATTTGTGCATCTTATTACAGCCTCTCCCTCTTCGCGCGTTACGGGTTCGCCGCAGGATGGGCAAAAATGCGGCATTTTATATACCTCGTTTTCCCCGCTGTGACGGCTGACCGATAAAACTTCGGGAATAATTTCACCTGCTTTGCGGACAACTATTACATCACCGACGGCAATTTCTTTAGAATTTATAAAGTCCTCATTATGAAGAACGGCCCGGCTTACGGTAGTCCCTGCAAGTTCTATAGGGTCAAACACGGCAGTGGGAGTAAGCGCCCCTGTTCTGCCGACATTTATTTCTATTTTTCTTAAAACCGTCTCCTTTTCTTCGGGCGGATATTTAAAAGCGACCGCCCACCTCGGATATTTAGCGGTACTTCCGAGCGTTTCTCTATAGGACAAGTTATCGCATTTTATCACGGCGCCGTCAATATCATAAGGAATATTCCCGCGCATATTCCCTATTTCGTCAACAGTTTTTATCGCTTCTTCGATATCGGAGCATTTTTTATACATCGGAAGAACATTAAATCCTAATGATTTCAAAAAATCAAGAGATTCAATATGTGAAGAAAATGTTTTGCCCTCGATATGCTGAACATTAAAAACGAATATATCAAGCTCTCTTTTGGCGGTGACTGCGGAATTTTTCTGTCTTAACGAGCCTGCCGCGGCGTTTCTCGGATTTTTAGGCGGAGTTTCGCCTAAAAGCTCCTGCCTTTTAACAAAGTTTTCAAAGCTGAGCCTCGGCATATAAACTTCGCCTCTGACCTCTAAAGCTCCTGAAAAATCAATAGTTTCGGGAATACTTTTTATCTGCTTAAGATTAGCAGTAACATCTTCGCCTACGGTGCCGTCGCCTCGTGTGGAGCCTCTTGTAAATTTGCCCCCCGCATATTCAAGAGATACAGAAAGCCCGTCGATTTTCGGCTCTACGGAAAATGCGGTTTTACTCAAATCAATTTTATCTGCAAAATCTCTTAATTCCTTTTTATCAAAAACATCCTGCAGGCTTTCCATTTTAACCGTGTGCCTAACTTCGGAAAATAGATTATTAGCGCTTCCTCCGACTTTCTGCGTAGGCGAATCATCGGTAATAAGCTCCGGATATTCTTTTTCGAGCGCTTTTAGCTCGCGCATAAGCGCGTCATACTCAAAATCTTCAAGCTCCGGAGCGTCGTGATTATAGTAAAGGTCGTTATGATAATTTATGGTCTTTCTAAGCTCTTTGATTTTTGATTTTACTTCCCTTATATCCATTTTAACCTCCGAATATCAGTCAAGATCGGCAAAATTGAAAATATCGTCTGCAATATCGTCGCCCGGGTTTTCCGTAACATTGGTGAAAGAGTCGGGCGTCTGTCCTACTATTACTGTTTGAGCCGCCAAAACATTGGTTTTTACGCTGAATGTATCGCTGCCGCCCGTAATAATAATATTTGCAGGAATATCCACAGTTATTATGATCTGATGAAGTGTGTTATTTATTCCGCTTTCTTCAAAAGCGCTTTTAAAATTAAGACTTGCCGTATTAGCCATTTGAATTTTAAACTTAAGATCGGGTCCGAAGCCCGTGAGATATTCATTATTGAAAAAATTTCCGAAAGGAATACTTACGGTAAATCTGCTTTTCTCATTTAGAATTTCTGTTATTTTCTGTGCTAATTTACTTTTTAAAATATCTGCTTTAGAGGAATTGATCTCAATTCCTAAAATCGTTCCCTCCTGATTTTTTGAAACAACTGCTAATTTATCATAGCTGAAATCTTCGGAATTGAGAACTTCGACCGTCGCGGAATCGACGGCTCTGAGCATTATAGTTTCCGCCTCGCTTTTGGCGGTAAGTAAAATAAGCTTTCTTGAGCGGACAAAGGCAATCAAAATTACCGATAAAATGAAAGCTAAAAGTATCAGCCATCTGACGGCTATGTATTTCCATTTATTTTTCATTATCTCACTTCCCTTTATTTTTATCATACGGTGAAAAATAAAGCGTTGTGAGAATGTTTTTAACTATTTTATCACATTTTTTAAATTTTTTCAATAAAAAGCCCCGATCTTAAGTCAAAGACCGAGGCAATAAATTAGAATTCGATTTCTATATCGAATTTATATTGAGTTGAGTTTTTGAAATTTTCAGCAACACTTTTATCAAGCTTAAAATCAGCATAAACGCTTTCGTTTAATTTTGAAATATTAAAGGAAATTTCTTTATCGTTGCAAATAACCTTTAAAGGAATTTTGCCGTCGGGCAAAAGGATATGGCAGTCGATAATCTCTGACGGTGTTCCGACGCTGTAAAGCAGGCTGTTATCTCTAAGTTCAAAAGCCGTTTCAACAAATGTATCCGAAACTTCGTAACCTGTTATGTATTTTGCGAATTTCTGATCGGTTACTGTCCAGCGGGGTGAAAATTCCATTGTTTTGAATTTTGCGGAAGTGTCCTTTATTCCTGCAATTCCCTCTTCAAAAGCGGATATTATAGCCGCCGCTCCCCAGCCGCTGGGACCGCCGCCTGCATTTTCGCCTGTTTTTGCATTGTAAAGGAAGAATAATTCTCCGTCCTTTTCAAACAGTTTCATCAGTCTTGAAAGAATATCCCAGCCGTATTTTTCCCTGCCGTTATTAAGAGCGGCTTTGGCAAGCTCGCCGGCCGTGAGAGAAGCAACACAGCCGTTGATATAAACGCCTTCGGACTGCGTGGTGCCTCTGAACTTTTTATAAGGAGGATAAATGCTGAACCATTCGGCAAAATAGCCCGATTCTTTACCTTTTTCGATAAAGGAATCAATTATTTTATTCGCCATATCAAAATCGGTTACACCGCGGTTGATATCATAAGCGTTTGAAAGAGAAATTCTGTCGGTTTCTTCGCCGTCTGTCGGAGAACCGTTATGGTTTATATGAACCTGGTGGGTATAGAAATTGCCGTTAAAGCAGTACTTGTTAAGATTGCTTTTAAGCACTTCCGCTCTGTTTTCCCACTCTTTTGCTTTCTCTTTATTACCTAATTCTTCGTTCATTTTCGAAAGCAACATCATTGCTTCATAAACGCCCGAATTATCGCCGTGCATTATAGACATCGGAGTTTTACCGGGATAAATGTTTCTGTCGTCTTTAGGATTTTCGCAGGACTGATCATAAACAAAATCCCAGGTATCGATAGTGAAAGGTCTTATGCATAAGCCGTGTTCCTTATCAAATCTGACCTTTGAAGAAGTCATATAATTGATACCCTTTTCAAGGCTCGGGAGCATTTTTTTAATAAAATCAATATCGCCTGTCGCCTGATAAGCGGCATAAACGCCCTCGACCATAAGATATTCGATATCGGCTTCCAGCTCTACCCTGACGAAAATAAGATTATTTTCCTCGTCTTTTATTCGGTTGGTATCGTTTACCACTTTCCAGTGGTAATTTTCGGGGACCTGTACCATTTCGTAAAACTGACCGTCTTCTCTCTGCTTTTCAGCTATTACTTCAAAGTATCTTTTAAGGTCTTTTTCCCAGTGCTTGAAAGCTTTAAGCTCGTGAATATGATCTCTTATCCATTTCGGGTGCGCAAGCACGGGTTTGCCGTCATAAATAAAAGTAAAGCGGTCGTTTCGCACAGTCTGCGCCATATTCCTGATGAAATATTCGATACTGTTGTCGATATCTTTGGGTCTGGTCCCGGAATGGAAAAATCCGGGACGCTCGTTTCTGAAACAGGTGGTCGGAACCGAACCAAAGGTAAGATTAGGATTGTAGCTGATTTTATTCATTTGTATTTGCTCCATTTTTTCTCTTTTTTCTTAAGATAAGGAAATAAACAGCAGTGCCTGCTCCTGCAACAACGACAGCTGCGGCAACAATGA
>CAKSDI010000005.1 GCA_934445035.1 uncultured Eubacteriales bacterium | reverse complement strand
ATTCACTTTTTATCTTGGAATCTTTGGGTCCTTTTTGTTTGTCGTTGTTTAATTTTCAAGGTCCGTTTCGCGCCCCCATTTTGCGAGCGCTAGATTATAATACCACATCCGCCCCACATTGTCAACTCTTTTTTTTAACTTTTTTGAAGTTTTTATTTAATTTAATTTCAAATACAATATATAGTATACAGCATTTAAAACCTTACTATGCTCCCGACTCAAGCAAAAATCTCAATTTGCCTAATATTTTCTTTTCAGCCCTTGAAACCTGCACCTGTGACATTGACATTTTCTTTGCCGTTTCACTTTGTGTGAGATAATTGAAATAGCGAAGTCTAATGATCTTGCATTCATTATCGTCAAGTTTTTTCAGAGCGCCGTCAACAAGGAGCTTATTATTGACATTTTCATAAATTTCTAAGGCCGGAAAATCGATTTGTTCGCCGTCGTTATCGTCATTATCGGAGCGTGTGAGAGAAACGGTTGAACGGCAGGCACACAGCGCTTCCGAAACACTTTCGGGCTCCACATTTAAAAAAGCGGCTATTTCTTTAACTGTCGGCTCGCGGTCAAGCTTTAATTCAAGCTGATTTTTGACCTTTAAAACTTTTAAATACAGTTCTTTAATACTCCTTGAAATTTTAACGGGACCATCGTCGCGGAAAAGTCTTTTTATCTCGCCGAGAATTACCGGAACGGCATATGTCGAAAACTGAAAACCGCGGCTTTCATCAAAAGCGTCAGCCGCTTTTACAAGTCCCATACAGCCCGCCTGATAAAGGTCTTCGAATTCAACGCCTTTACCCGTAAATCTTTTACAAAGAGCGCTTACGAGTCTTGTGTTATCAACGATAAGCGAATTCCTTTTTCCCTCAGTCTTTTCCATTTACGCTAAGCCTCGGAAGTATTCTTTTCTGGAAAGAAACGGTTGTACCTCTGCCGGGCTTTGAAGTGACGCGGAGATTATCGGTAAAGCTTTGCATTACCGCAAAGCCGAGGCCGGCTCTTTCTCCGCCGACGGAAGAATAAAGCGGCTGCATAGCAAGCTCTATATCTTCGATACCGCAGCCCTTATCCTTTATTCTTACCTTTAAAACGGAAGTGTCGGTTATTTCGGCTGTTATGTAAATTTTACCGATAGTTTCTTTATAAGCGTGAACTATGCAGTTTGTAACTGCTTCGCTGACGGCGGTTTTTATATCGCTTATTTCTTCCAAGGTGGGATCAAGTTGAGTGGCGAAAGCCGAAACGCTTGCCCTTGCAAAGCTTTCATTAGAAGATTTTGAAAGCATTGTGATACTGAATTTATTGATTGTTTTCATAATTATTATCTCCTTTTTGTTTCTCCGTCTATCGACGCAAGTCTTTCAATTCCCGCAAGCTTAAACATCTTTGTGAGCGAGGGCGAAGTACTGCTTATATGAACGCTGCCGTTACGCTTTGCCATAATTTTATATCTGCCCATAACAAGACCTATTCCCGAGCTATCCATAAAACTTACCGAACCGAAATCCAAGACGAGCAGCGACGGCATATTAAGTTCTACTGCCGAGTCTATCGCTTCTCTTATCGACGCTGCGGTGTGGTGGTCTATTTCGCCTGAAATATACGCCGTGAGGACTTCTCCTTTTACTTTTATTTCAACTCCCATTTTTATTCTCCTTTCAAAAAAAAGCTGTCCGGCTTCTATTATAGAAGCCGGACAGCGAAAAAAATGTCACATTATGAAAGAGGATTTAATTATTTTTATAAAAAGACGCAAGATAGAGCGAGCCGAACACCAGGACAATTCCGTTTGTCAGTTTTTTTGCGGTTTTAAGCGCCTTTAAAGCGTCTTTAACACAATAAACATAATCGCAAAACTGCGACGCAGTATTACAGAGAGTTTCTGCCGAAACGGACCTGTCAAGACCGGGGACTTCGGTTACGACGCAGCCGTCGCACAAAGGAAGGACTTCTTTTAAAGTTCCGTCGATATCTTTATCTTTCATCATTGCCACAACCGCAAAAACCTTTTTATTCTGATTTTTTATAAATTTGCCAAGCGCCTTTGCCGCAAGCGGATTATGAGCGCCGTCTAAAATCACGGTGGGATCAAAGCTTACGGTTTCAAGCCTTGCGGGAATGTATGCCTCATTTATCCCTTTTTGAATAACAGAGGTTTCTAATTTTATACCGCTCGCTTCGAGAGCGGAAATAGCCGTCAAAGCGTTTTCGATCTGATAATTTCCGGGCAAGCGTGACACATAATCGATATCTTTATAAGTAAAGGAATTTGAGGATAGCGATATTTTAACATTTTTTAAATCTTTGGTATCGGGAACTATCACATTTTCAGAAAAAGTTTTGATAACATTCATAACTTCTTGTTCCTGATACGGAGAAACGACTGCCAAGTTGTTTTTTATAATTCCGCACTTTTCTGCGGCAATCTTTTCGACAGTGGAACCTAATATCTTTGTATGGTCAAGACCGATATGGGTTAATACGGGTAAAGAGTTATCAAAAACATTCGTGGCGTCAAGCCTGCCGCCGAGTCCTACCTCAATCACGGCATAATCAACCTTATTTTGATTAAACCAATAAAGTCCCAAAGCCGTTATAAACTCAAATTCATTGAGCGAAACATTGCAATCAATAATTTTTTCAGAAATTAATACAATATCATTTTCGGGGATAAATTCACCGTTTATACTGATTCTTTCTCTGAAATCCGTTATAAACGGAGAAACAAAAAGACCTGTTTTATATCCTGCGCACCTTAAAACAGAAGAAATATAAGTGCTGACTGAGCCTTTACCGTTTGTACCTGCAATATGAAATACTTTAAGATCTTTTTGAGGCGAATTTAATTTTTTTAAAACCTCTTTTATCCTTTCAAGCGACGGCGCTTTCGAAAAATTGCCGAGCGAATGGATATATCCGAGAGTTTCACTATAATTCATTTCTTTTCACCTATCTTACAAAAATTTCCACCTGAATTTTTGAATTTACTGCACATAATACTTTTGGGCGATGAAGAGAGAATTTTTTAAGCTTTATACTTAAAACTTTTTCCGCTTTATCCCCTTACAGCAGAAGATGTAATCAAACGCAGTTCCGGGTATTTAAGTTTAAATGCCGCGAAGATAATTCAGGGGATTGGCGGAATTACATCAGCTGCAATATAGAAAGGGACCGGCCGCGGCTAAAAAGCTCAGCGGTCGGTTTCTTTAATTTCCCAATCGATCGGTTCTAAACCGAATGATTTTAACAATTCATTTGTTTTTGAAAAATGACGGCACCCGAAAAATCCGTTATAAGCGGAAAGCGGGCTCGGGTGAGCCGCGGTGAGCTTTTTATGAATGGGATTTGTGATAACATTTGCTTTATTACGCGCTTTTGCGCCCCAAAGCAGGAAAATCACGGGCGTCTGCTTTTTATTAAGCTCGCTTATCACCCTGTCGGTAAATATCTCCCAGCCTTTATCCTTATGGCTGTCTGCCATACCAGCGCGAACGGTCAAAACAGTATTAAGCAGCAGCACTCCTTGCTTAGCAAGGTAAGTAAGATCGCCGGAAGAGGGAATTTTTATCCCCAGATCCGAATGCATTTCTTTAAAAATATTTTTAAGCGAGGGCGGCGGCTCTATTCCTTTTTTTACCGAAAAACAAAGACCGTGCGCCTGACCCGGACCGTGATAAGGGTCCTGACCGATTATAACGACCTTTGTATCCGAAAAGGAAGTAAGCTTTAGGGCATTAAAAATATCGTACATATCAGGGTAAACGGTAAAAGACGAATATTCCGATTTGAGAAACTGCCTTAAATTTCTATAATAAGGCTTTTGCCATTCGTCTTTTAAAATTTCATCCCAATCGTTTCCTATATTGACCATTATTTAAAACCGCCTTAAATATAATCGTAAACTTCTATAATACCGCTGCTGTGATAAAGCGACGGAGTTATCATTACCGAATAGCCTCTTCCCGGCTCACAGCTCCATTCGACTGATTTTTTTCTCGGCACAGCCGTTGCGGCAAGCAGCATCATAATGGCTCCGCCGTGCATCATAACGGCGCTGCTCGAAATTCCTTTATCCATCATATCTCTTACGACCATATTAAGACCCAGGGCGAGCCTTTTAACAAAATTCGAAGTGGACTCTCCTCCCTCGGGAGCTTCAAGCTTTCCGGAAGTCCAATCCGAATAATCGGGATCGGCTTCAAGCTCTTTTGCCGTTTTACCCTCAAATTTTCCGAAATCATATTCGGTAAGCTCGTCGATTATAACAGGTTCAAATCCCGGATAGATCACGGCGCCACTTTGTCTGCACCTTAACATAGGCGAAGAATAAAGCGCCTCGATATCGGGATAATCGGAATTTTCCCTTAAAAGTCTTAATTCCGTCAAGCCCTCGGGGCAAAGCGGAAGATCGGTCCTGTTTCCGATATAACAGCCGCGGAGATTACCGTCGGTAATTCCGCTGCGGATCAGATGAATTTTATAAGTTTTCAATAAATCAGCTCCGTTATAATTCTGTTGGATAAAAGCATTCCCTTATCCGTAAGATAAACAAAAGGATAATCGTTTTTAAGCAATCCTTCTTTTTCGAATTTTAAAAGCCTCGGATCATTCTTTTCGCAATATGAAGAAATATCCGCTCCGCGGTTTGTTCTTAGACCGAGCATTACCTTTTCTTCAAGAGTTCCGCCGTTACCGTCAAAAAATGTTTCGGGATCGGTCAAGAATTTCTTATAATTATTAGGATAGAAAAAGCGCTTTTTATCTATAAATGAGTACGCCGACGGGCCGATGCCCAGATACTCCTCGCAGTTCCAATATTTTGAGTTATGAACGCTTTCATAATGAGGCTTTGAAAAATTGGATATTTCATAGTGGATATATCCGTGATTTTTGAGATATTCACAGACAAACATATATTGCTCGACCTGCTCTTCATCTTCCAATTCACGAATCTTTTGCTTTGAAAACACCGTGTTATCCTCAACTTTAAGCATATAAGCGGAAATATGAGGCGGAGATAAGCGCATAAAAGAATCAAGCGTGAATTTAAGAGTATTAAGATTGCTTTTAGGCAGACAAATCATAAGATCAAGCGAAATATTTTTAAATCCCATACTTTTAGCTAGATAATAAGCATTTCTTGCCTGCAAAGCAGAATGCGATCTGCCGAGCATTTTAAGTTCGTCGTCTTTAAAGCTCTGCACGCCGAGCGAAAGCCTGTTGGCTCCCGCAGACAAGGCGGCAGACAGGAAATCCTCTGTCATCGATTCGGGATTTGCTTCGACAGTGATCTCGCAGTCCTTAGTCAGCTCAAAGCTATCTTTAACGCCGTTAATAACCGTTTTGATATGGCTCTTTAAAAGCGAGGGCGTGCCTCCGCCTATATATAAAGAATTAACGGGGCGGGCAAGTATGCCGCCCCATTTCTTAGTTTCCTTTAAAAGCGCCGAAATATATGTTTTTACAAGTTCAAGATCATAAAAGGTTGAGAAAAAATCACAGTATGCACAGCGCTTTTTACAAAACGGAATATGGATATAAATACCTAAAGGCTCAGGCAAGAATCTCACCCTTGCAACTTCCGGGAACAGCCGCCGCATTAGCTTCATCGGTATCGATGTGCATAGCGAGAGCGTAGCTGTCGCTTACTCTTACAACAACATCGTCAAACACAAGCGCTCTGCCCTCGGTCGGAATTTTAACGCTAACTATCTGCTTATCTTTAAGGCCGAAATTCTCGCCGTCTTTAACAGTCATATGTATATGGCGCTTAGCGGCGATAACGCCCTCTTTAAGTTCAACCTCTCCGCAGGGGCCTACAAGCTTGCAGGCTCCGGAGTTTTTAACATCGCCGGATTCTCTGATCGGAGCTGTAACGCCGATAGTTCTCGCGTCGGTTAAAGAAAGCTCAACCTGATCTTCTTTTCTGCAGGGACCTAATATCGAAGCCTTTAAAGAAGATTTCGGTCCTACAACGGTAACCTTTTCCTCACAGGCAAACTGACCCGGCTGAGAAAGATTTTTTTTCGGAGTAAGCTTATGATCTTTTCCGAAAAGAACCGCCAGAGTTTCCTCTGTTACATGAACATGGCGTGCTGAAATTTCAACTAATACTTCTTTTGACATAAAAAACGACTTCTTTCCTTAAATTTCTAAATTTTATTTTATCATATTTAATTCAGATTACAAGTGTTATTTAAAATAATTTCTAAGCCAATAAGCCGCAGTGCAGCTCCAGGCATGGCAGGCGCTGTTTAAAACCACATTTGAGTTAGATGCGGGAGTGAACCTTTCATCGCCTATTACGAAACATTCGGGGCAGCAGTCAAACCCGGCTTTTAATATCGCACCCCAATAATCTTTTATCTCTTTTAAAGCCTCGTCTTTCATATCGCATTTTATAAGAGCCTCGAGATAATAGTGCTTCATAAACGGTGTTGACATATTTACGATATTTTCGCACTCTTTCGCTTTTTTAAAGAGCTTTGCGCCCTCCGATTTATCAAGCGCGCCCGAAAGCACCGCCCAAACCTGCGAATGCCAGGAAACCTGACCCGCGGAAGATACAAACAGACCTTTTTCTTCATCAAATCTATCAAGCAAGGCTTTTTTGCATTTCTTAATCAAGATTTCAAATTTTTCGGTTTCTCTGCCGATAGATTTTGCCAAAACTATCATTTTTTCAAGCACATAAACAAAGTAACCTAAAGAGGCAATTCCCCTATCAAAGCTTTGATGATCTATAAAGAAATAAAGATTTATTATTCCCTTTTCAAAATCGGTGTGTTCCTCGATGTATTCGACCTGTCTTAAAGCTATATCGAATAATTCTTCGGTAAGGTCGATATTACCTGTGAACTCATAATAATCGCAAATACAAAGCGCAATACAAAGCGAATAATCCCAAAGTCCCCACTGATCGGCATAGGGAGGCGAATCGGGGAAAATGCACTGCGGAATCATTCCGTCTTTATTCAGGTTTTCACAGAAAAGATAAATGCATCTTTTTATGAGATCGATATTTTTAAAGGTCACATAATCCGTAAGAGCCTGGAGCCTTAAATCGCCTATCCATAAGCGCCTGTCGCGCTTAGGACCGTCTTCAAAAACATCCTGTTCGCATTCTTTAAGCGTTTTTACGCACATTTTATCAATTTTTTCAAGAATGGGATCAGATGATCTATAAGGCGCAGCATTATTCATATCGACCGCCGAAACGGTGTCAATATAAAGCGCCTTTATTTTAACGGGGAAGAATACGGAATCCACTCTTTTTATCCTAAGATATCTGAAAGAATATCTGCGCTCAAGGCTTCCTTTATAGGGAAGAAACGGAATTGTTTTATAATCAGCCTGCACCCAGCCGAGCGATACGCCCTTGCCGTGAGCCTCCGGCTTTTCCATTAATTCTATAGGCATTTCCGCGAATTCAAAAACTATATTAACAGGCGAATCCGCAATATGGAATTCATCCCTGTTTTCAATTTCGATATTGAGATAGCCCGTATAATGATCCCCGAAATCAACTATAAGCTCTTCTTTTTCAAGCATAATGGGAAATTCAAGCTCGCAAACTTTCTTTACCTCATAATCCTGAAAGCAATTTTCATTTCTTTCAACAGTAATTTGAGTTTTGGCGTCTGCCCTTGAATGAATAAGCGGTCTTTTAAAAAGTTCGGATTTCATAAAACTTACCCCTCGTTTTAATAATAATCGGCCGCCGCAAAAAATACGGCAGCCGAATTTTTATGCATCAAGATTATCAAGCTTATATTTATCGGCATACAAATTATATTCGTCTTTAAACTCAATATTATTTGCCTGCTTATATTTCCGTAAGAATTTATGAGCGTCAAGCTTGGAAGAATGAAGCTGTAAAGTATAAACGGCTATATTTGAGCAGTGATCGGAAATTCTTTCGTAATTAGTAAGAATATCCGAATAGACAAATCCGAGCTGGATTGTGCATTTACCTGCCTGCAGTCTTTCAACATGGCGCGCGGTAAGCTCGTCTTTCAGCTTATCGATGACCTGTTCAAGCGGCTCTACATGAGAGGCAAGGTCGATATCGTCGTTCGTAAAAGAGTCAAAGGTCATATTCACGATCTCAACTAAAGCGTCGGTCAAAGTTTCAAGCTCTTTTGTAGCCTCTTTTGAAAAGATGATCTTTTTATCGCTGATCTCATAAGAAATTCCGCAGATATTAAGCGCATGATCCGCTATTCGCTCGAAATCGCTCAGAGAATGGATCATTCTGCCCACTTCGTGCGATTCCGAAACGGTCAGCTCGTTACTGCTGATCCTTACAAGATAGTTGCTGAGCTTATCCTCATATTTATCGGTGAGAGCTTCTATTTCTTTAACATATTCGGCGGTTTTCGCGTCGTACTTATTTATAAGCTCTATGGATATCAAAAACGCATTTCTCGAATACTGCGCCATTTCGTTAACAAGTCTTCTGCACTCTGAAATGGCGATAGGAGTGTTATTGAAAATACGCTCGTCAAGGAATACCTCGTGCGTTTTGGCTTTATCGCTTTTAATGGTCTTTTTGCAGAGATTTATAAGAGGTTTCTTAAACGGAATAAAGAATATAGTATTGATAATATTAAACAGCGAATGAACTACCGCTACGCCTATCATAGATATTTTCACCGTCATAAGATCGGGAGAAATAAGCATTACGATATACATAGCTATCATACACAGAACTCCGCCGATGGCGTTTGTATAAACGTGCATGGCTACCACACGCTTGGCGTTTTTATTAGTGCCGATACTCGAAATAAAGGCGGTCATACAAGTGCCGATATTAGCGCCGATGATAAGCGGAATAGCCGCCTGATAATCCATTCCCACGGAAAAAGCAAGCGCCTGAACGATAGCCACTGTTGCCGCGGAGGACTGAATTATTCCCGTGAATACCGTGGAAACAAGAAATGCAAGTGCGGGAGATTTTGAAAATGCCGTTAAAACATTCGAATACTGCTTTACATCCGCCATTGAGTCGCTCATCATATTCATTCCGACCATTAATATCGCAAATCCTATGAATATTTCGCCGAGCTTCTGCTTTTTTTCGTTTTTCGATAGCATTCTTAAAGCTATGCCCACAAACGCAAGAATAGGCGCAAATGTCATAGGCTTTAAAAGTACCATCCAGAAGTTACTGCCCGTATTGGAATTAAGAGTCAATATCCAAGCGGTAAGTGTTGTTCCGACATGGGAACCCATTATCATTCCGAATGTTTCCTCGAAAGCTAAAATTCCCGAGTTAACAAGTCCCACAAGCATAACCGTCATTGCGGAAGACGACTGAATTGCAACAGTTATCCCCGCTCCTACGGAAAATCCGAGAAAATCGTTTCCCGTGACCATTTTTAGGGTACGCTCAAGTCCGCCGCCCGCCATTTGTTCAAGTCCGCCTGACATAACGCTCATTCCGAAAAGGAAAAAGGTAAGTCCGCCGAGCAGCATCGCCGCCATTGAAAGTATCTCTGAGGCCATTAAAAATCCTCCGTGTTTTTAAAATTCTACGGTTTTTCCGATGTAATCCTTTAATTCCGCTATCGGAATTCTAACCTGCTGCATTGTATCCCTGTCTCTGACAGTTACGCAGTTATCGGTTTCGCTTTCAAAATCGTAAGTAATGCAAAGAGGAGTTCCAATTTCATCCTCTCTGCGGTAACGCTTGCCTATTGAGCCGGCGTCGTCAAAATCGACCGAGAAATACTTAGAAAGCTCGTTTTTGATCTCCATTGCCTTATCAGAAAGCTTCTTAGAAAGCGGAAGTACCGCCGCTTTAAACGGAGCAAGAGCAGGATGAAGTCTTAAAACTACTCTTTTATCGCCTTTTTCATCGGTTTCTTCATCGTATGCATTGCAAAGGAAAGCAAGCGCAACTCTGTCCGCGCCGAGCGAAGGCTCGATTACATAAGGCACGAATTTCTCATTTGTTTCGGGATCAAAGTATTCCATAGGCTCGCCGGAGAATTTCGCGTGCTGTGAAAGATCGTAATCCGTTCTGTCGGCAACGCCCCAAAGCTCGCCCCAACCGAACGGGAAAAGGAACTCAAAGTCAGTTGTAGCTTTTGAATAGAAGCAAAGCTCATCCTTATCGTGATCGCGGAGCCTTAATGATTTTTCATCCATTCCGAGATTTAAAAGCCAATCGCGGCAGAAAGATCTCCAATAATCAAACCATTCAAGGTCTGTTCCCGGTTTGCAGAAAAATTCAAGCTCCATCTGCTCAAATTCACGGATTCGGAATATAAAGTTTCCGGGAGTGATCTCATTTCTGAAAGATTTTCCTATCTGACCGACGCCGAAAGGCAGTTTCTTTCTTGTTGTGCGCTGAATGTTTTTAAAGTTTACGAAAATTCCCTGTGCAGTTTCGGGGCGGAGATAAAGAGTATTTGTGTTATCTTCGGTAACGCCCTGAAATGTTTTAAACATAAGGTTGAATTTTCTTATATCGGTAAAGTCGTGCGCTCCGCAGGAGGGGCAGGCAATGTGATGATCTTTTATATAATTCATCATTTCCTCGTCGCTCATAGCGGCGGGGTTATCGCTAAGCCCGTTTTCAGCGGCAAAATCTTCAATAAGCTTATCTGCTCTGTGCCTTGTTTTGCACTGGCGGCAGTCCATAAGAGGATCGGAAAATCCTCCTAAATGGCCCGAAGCCTGCCAAACCTGAGAATTCATAAGTATAGCGCTGTCAAGTCCGACATTATACTGATTTTCCTGGACAAATTTTTTCCACCAGGCGCGCTTGATATTGTTTTTGAATTCCACGCCTAACGGGCCGTAATCCCAGGCGTTTGCAAGGCCGCCGTAGATCTCGCTTCCGGGGTATAAAAAACCTCTGCCTTTAGCAAGGTTTACTATCATATCCATTGTCTTCTGTGAATTATCCATTGATAATTTCCTCCAAATTGTCACATTTCTACAAATAATATAGTAATAAAATTTCCGACAAATGTCAACACAAAAAAGCAATTTTGAACTAAACATTCAAAAAAGTCCCCCCTTGACATTATTTTATGTATATATTATACTTTAAATAATGAAATTTCAGGGAGGAACAGCTATGGATAACGGAAAAATCGAAGTCCACAATATTGACTTTGAAGAGTTTATAAAAGCGGTAGATCAGTGCAAGGGCGATGTTTATCTTGAAACGGAAGACGGAGATTCTTTAAATCTTAAATCGCGTCTTTGCCAGATGATAGGCTTAAGCAACATTCTTTCAAACCCGGAGATCGGCGAGGCAACTATCCGTTGCACTAACCCCGAGGATGAAACGCTTCTTTTCAGATTTAATCTTTACGGTGAAATTCCCGAAAAGAAAGACTGATAATTTAGGAGAATTATAATGGCAGATTCAAAATTTCTTACTTATAAGGGCAAACCCCTCGTAAGAAAAGGCAATGAAATATATTACGGTTTAATGACCGAAAAATATGTTGTAAGATTTGAAATCCTTTCAAGCAAAAAAGACGGATCTTTAGAGATTGCCGATAAGGTAAGCGTTAAGCTGCTTGACAGCAATACCGATAAGCCTATGGATAAAAGAGTTAAAAAAGAAAGCGTTAAAAGCACGCTTTTCGAGGCTCTCGATTTAGGCTTTACCTGGCTTGAAAGAGCTTTAAAGGAAAATTAAATAAAAAATGTTTCCCGCCGCATATTATGTGCGGCGGGATGTTTGTTTAGGGATTGCAATTTTTACAAGGCTTAAAGCCCTTATTTTTAAGTTCGTCAGTAGATCCTTGAAATATTTCTTTATTTTCCTCATTCATGCAATTAATGTAACGACAGGTTTCTTTGTGATATTTTCTTGATTTAATGTTTATAATATAAGTTTCATAATTATTCTTTTCAAAGGTTTCACAATTTTTTATGTCTGAAATTTGGGGTTTATATAATTCGTCTTTATAAAAAATATATATAGTTAACGAACAAAAAACGCACAACAATAGTAAGATTAGAAAAATAGTAAATAATGTTTTTTGAGAGTTGCGAACATTTTTCTTTAAATAAGAATTCATTTTAGCGCCTCATTTTGTCAATAATATTAGTATATGACCTAAAAGGATATCTGCATTATTATACCACATCCTTAAAGGATATACAATACTAATGAGGTGTAAATAATGAAACTTGATTATAAAGATATAGGCGCAAGAATTAGGGAAATTCGTAAAAAGCGAGGTTTCACACAGGAAAAGCTCGGTGAAATAGCAGAAGTCGAGCCGTCAAATATTTCGCATATAGAAAGAGCCGCAACTAAAGTCAGCTTGCCGACCTTGCTTTCTATTGCTAATGCGCTGGAAGTATCTTTAGACGAATTGGTTTACGGAAGCCTAATTAAAAATAAGCACATATCTTCTAAAGTAATAGATGAACAGCTTTCCGATTGTTCGGCGCAGGAAATAAGATCAATTACGGAAATCATAAAAGCAACAAAGAAAATATTAAGAGATAATAAATAAAAATATCCCGCCGCACATAATGTGCGGCGGGATGCTTTTATTCATTTTTAAGTTTTAAGTATTCATTATTCATTAAAAAAATAAATGAATACTTAAGAATGAATACTGAAAAATTAATAATACAAAGCAAAAATCCTACCACATAAGTGATAGGATTTTTGCTTTGGTGGACCAACAGGGACTCGAACCCCGGACCGACCGGTTATGAGCCGGTTGCTCTAACCAACTGAGCTATTGGTCCGAATGACTGATTTTCATCAGTCAAGCAATAATTATTATACCATAAAAGTTTATTTTGTCAATACTTAATTTTCGGTGTTTTCAAGCTTTTTATAAAGCGCCTCTATCTCTTCTTTAAGAGCGGAATTTTCAGAGTTTGAGAGGTCCTTATCTTCTCTTAAAATTTCACTTGCGCTTATTTCTGCCGCTTTGAGCACAGCCGCGTCTGCAAACAGGTCGGCGATTTTAAGCTCAGGCAGACCGTGCTGTCTTTTTCCGAGAAAATCACCCGGACCGCGAAGACGCATATCCTCTTCGGCGATTTTAAACCCGTCGGTATTCTTTTTTATCACACCGAGCCTTTCGGCAGTCTTGCCGTCTTTATAATCGGAGATAAGAATACAGGTGGATTTATACTTTCCTCTGCCTATTCTTCCCCTCAGCTGGTGTAGCTGTGAAAGACCGAACCGCTCGGCATTTTCTATCAGCATAATTGCCGCGTTCGGAACATCGATTCCTACCTCTATTACAGTGGTGCAGACAAGAATATCTATCTCGCCGTTTTTAAAGCTTCTCATTATCTCGTCTTTTTTAGACGGCTTCATTTTACCGTGGAGCAAGCCTACTCTATAATCCGAAAAAGCGCCCTCGCTTATCTTTTTATAATAATCCTCGGCATTTAAAATATCCGAAGCCTCTTCTCCCTCTTCAACAAGCGGGCAGACGATATATCCCTGTCTTCCCTCATCAATATGCTTTTTAACATAATTAAAAGCGCGGTTTCTGATATTAGAATCTATAACATAGGTTTCGATTTTTTGCCTGCCTTTTGGATACTCGTTTAAAATACTGATGTCAAGATCTCCGAAAAGCACAAGACCGAGAGTTCTCGGAATAGGCGTTGCCGACATAACAAGAGTATTAGAAATACTGCTTTTTGACGACAGCCCTGCCCTTTGCATAACTCCGAAACGGTGCTGTTCATCTGTTATAAAAATACCCGCGTTTTTAAACGATACATCGCTTGTTATAAGAGCGTGCGTGCCCACTGCGACATCTATCTGCCCATTTGCAAGCTTTTCTTTTAAAGCCTGCTTTTTAGCTTTTGAAACGGAGCCTGTTAAAAGGCAGACAGAAATTCCGGTGTTTTCAAAGAAACTGTTTAAAGTTTTAAAATGCTGTTCGGCTAAAATTTCCGTCGGAGCCATCATAACCGCCTGATATCCGTTTTTAACGGTGTTATAAATAACTCCTGCCGCAACAGCGGTTTTTCCGCTGCCGACATCGCCCTCTATAAGCCTGTTCATTTTCTTTTTGCTTGCCATATCGCCGACACAATCTTTAACGGCGCTTAACTGAGAACGGGTAAGCTCAAAGGGCAGAGTTTTTAAAAACTCTTCTGTGAACTCGGTCTTTATGACCCGCTCGCAGGCTGCCGCCGATTTCGTTTTCAGTTTCATAAGTCCCGTTTGCAAAATAAAAAGCTCTTCGAAAACAAGTCTTCTCTTAGCGCTTTCAAGCGCCGCGGCGCTTACCGGAAAATGAATATTTAATATAGCGGTGGAAATATCGCAGAGCCTGTATTTTTCTTTTATTTTATCGGGGATAGGGTCTTTCGGAAAGCCGTAATTCAGCGCGGTTTTAACAAGCTTTGCTATCGCCTTTGAAGATAATTTTTCGCTTGCTTTATAAACGGGGCAAATGCCCATAGCGCCAATATTGCAGATCTCGGGAGAGGACATTTGCGGCATAAAATTACCGTCGGATGTCACCTTTCCGTAAAACAGATACTCGCCGCCTCTTCTTATAGAATTTGCAAGATATTTGTTATTAAAAATCGTTACGGATAAGCCTGCAGTACCGTCAGAAATATTGAACTTATAAAGAGTCATATTTTTTCTTATATAATGCTCGCTGACTTCTGTAACGACCGTCGCTCTTACGCATACTTTTTCTTCCGATATGCTGTTTGAAATCGGAACAGGCTTTGAAAAATCCTTATAGCTTCTCGGATAATAACGCAAAAGGGCACCGATAGTATCGATGCCCAGACGGTAGAGCAGAGCGGCGCGTTTTTCGCCGACTCCCTTTAAATATCTAATGTCGGAATTCAAATCGGACATAATCTTTTCTCACTCTACGGAAATTATAAGATAGTATATCGGCTGACCGCCGTTAATAAATGTTATTTCAGCTTTAGAGCCGAATTTCTCGTTAAGAATCGCTTCTAATACTTCTGCCTGCTCTTCGGTGACATCTTCGCCGTACATTACAGTGATAAACTCGCTGTTTTTATTCATCAGCTGACGGATAAGGCGGACAGTAGCCTTATCAAGCACGGTATCTGTAAAGGATACCTTACCATTAGCAAGAGCGAGAAGCTCGCCTTTTTTGATCTTATGGCCGTCAAAATCGGAATCGCGTGCGGCAAATGTTATCTGACCTGTAGCTATTTTTTCCGCGGCTTTCATCATTTCTATAGCGTTTGTTTCCGAATCGGCGGATTCATCATAATTAAGCATAGCGGTAACGCCCTGCGGAATGGTGCGCGTGTGAAGCACAAATACCTTTCTTGTGCTTATTGTTACTGTCTGCTCGGCAGCCATAATAATATTTTTATTATTAGGAAGAACGAATACGGTTTCAGCAGGAGTGCTCTCAATAGCTCTTAAAATATCGTCGGTGCTGGGGTTCATAGTCTGACCGCCGCTTACAACGGTATCTACGCCGAGGTCTTTGAAAAGCTCTGCAATTCCGTCGCCCGCGCAGACAGAAACAAATCCTACGGGTTTAGTTACCTCAACAGGCTCTATCTTCTGTGAAAGATCGGCAGAGGTTGTGGGCTTTTTCTTTGAATTTTCAGCGTCGTGCTTAGCGCGCTCATGCTGATCGCGCATATTTTCGATCTTTAAATGCACGAGCTGACCGAAAGTAAGACCGTTTTCAATAGCGTTGCCCGGGTGGTCGGTGTGAACATGGACTTTTATTATCTCATCATCGTCAACTACAACGACGCAATCGCCTATGCTCTCAAGATAAGCTCTAAGCTCTTCCGGCTTTTTAGGGCAATCTGCACTTCTGTTTACGATAAACTCGGTGCAATAAGTAAAAGTGATCTCCGTTTCAAAGCTGCCTGCGGCACTTAAATTCTGCTCGGCGGGTTCTGATTTTTCCTGTAAATTATTGGCGGACTCAATTATTCCGTTTCCTTTAAATACAGAAAGCATTCCCTCTAAAATAAGTACGAAGCCCTGGCCTCCGGCGTCTACAACGCCTGCCTTTTTAAGTGCGGGAAGAAGTTCGGGGGTAGTTTCAAGAGCAGCCTTTGCTCCCCCGATTGCCGCCTCAAAAACTCCTATTTCGTCACTTCCGGCATTTAAAGCCTCTTCGGCTTTTTCGCTCGCAACTCTGGCAACAGTTAAAATTGTGCCCTCGGTGGGTTTCATAACCGCCTTATAAGCCGCCTCAACTCCGAGCTTAAACGCCGCGGCAAGATTTTGAGCGGTTACAAACTCATCCTTTGCTATTCCTTTTGAAAATCCTCTGAAAAGCAAAGAAGTTATAACGCCCGAATTTCCTCTTGCTCCGCGGAGCAAAGCAGAGGCATTTATTTTAGCAACTTCGCCGGCAGTGGCGTTCTGCGTTTTTTCAAGCTCTCTTACGGCATTCGAAAGAGTCATCGACATATTTGTACCCGTATCGCCGTCAGGAACGGGGAAAACATTAAGGTCGTCTACCCTTTTTCTGTTGTTTGAAAGATTATTTGCGGCGGATATTATCGCGTCGCGCAGTATGTTACCGTCTAACAAAAGTGAAACACTCCTTAACCTGAAATTCAGGCTTAAAATTATTCTTTGATATCGTCAACTCTTACGACGACCTTATCTACATCGATTCCGGTATTTGTTTTTACAACATATTTTACCTTTTCGGTTATACTTGCGGCAATGGCATTAATATTCATTCCGTAAGTAACGATAATATGAAGCTCAACATCTATAAGGTCGCTGTCGCCGGTAACTTTAATTCCGGTATCGAGCGAATTATCCTTTGAAATAAGTTTAAACAGCTTTTGCTTGTTTGTACTCGGCGCCATACCTACTACGCCGTAGCAGGAAGTGACCGCATGGCCGATAAGCTTTGAAAGGTATTCCTGAGAAATCTCTATTCTGCCGTTAATTGTTTCAAAAATTATCATATAAAATCCTCCTGAATTATTTTTTATATTTATATTTCTCTATGGAAAAATATATATCGCTTTCAGTTGCCCTGACACCGCTTTTTATATCAGAATCAAAAAACAGAATTCCAAGTCTATAGCATATGGGGATCTGGGGCATTTGCGTTAAAAGGATACTTTCAAGGTCAGCCGCGGAATAAGTGCCGGCAAAATATCCGTTATAAGCGTCCTCTATAGAAACAGCCGGTGTATCCGTTTCCTCGCCGCCCTCTTCGGGCTGCCCGGGGTTTACCACTCCGAAAGCCGCTGAACCGCCGGAAATAACAAGCGAAGAAAGGTCCATATTTTTAAGGATCTTTATTTCTCCTAAATAAAGATCAAAGGCTCCCGCCGCAAGATCGGCTGTATAATCGGCATAGCTTTTTTCTATTACCTTTATTTCAATTCCCGCCTCTTTAAGCTGGTCGGCTATCTGAGATGCCGCCGCTTTTCTCGAAGCATTTTCGGAATTTACGAGAAGACTTAATGTAATATGCCGTCCGGCAGAATTTACTCTGTAACCGGATTCATCTAAACTATTATAACCTATCTTTGAAAGATTCTCAACAGTTATTTCAAGATCGGATGAAAAATTAATTGTCTGCAATGCCTTTGTAGGCTGAAAATCGGGGTGGAAAAAGCCTTTTGCCGGCGAAGCGTTGGTATAATAGGACTGCGAGCAGACGGTTTTTCTGTCGATAGCCGAAGATATGGCATACCGCAGATATGAATTTTTAAGCGCTTCGTTATTGCCGTTTATACCGATATAAACAAGGTTATTTAGGTTTACATCGCACCTTTTTCCGCTCATTCTTACTATATTGCCGTCGGAAAGATCGGCATAGTAAATATCGCAGGCTCCGATCTCCACATAATGCGATTCGGATTCAAAATCGGGAGTATTTATAAGCTTTATTTTTTTTATCTCGCCTTTATCTCCGAAATAAGCATCGTTTTGAACAAAGCACATATTCTCCGTATCGGCTTTATATCTGCCGCTGCCGACAGGAGGAAGGATAACGCCGTCAGAATCGGCGGATTTATCGGAATTCTTTTTAATTATCGGAAAATCAAGCAGATTTACAAAATATCGGTCATACCTCGAAAGCGAAAAAACCACCGTGTCCGAGCTTATCGCTTTTGCGCCTGTGACTTCATAAAGCTGCGGACCGTAAGCCGCGGAATTTTTAGCCGCCTCATAAGAGTATATAATATCCTCTGCAGTTACATTCGAACCGTCTGTAAAAGCGGCGCTTTTTATTTTTACCGTGCATTCTTTATCCTTTACTTCTGCGCTTGAAGCGAGGCAATACTCAGGCTCAAAATTTTCATCGACCTTTATAAGCGGATCGTATAAAAGCTTTGCAAGCCTTCGGTTAAGCTCTGTCGCGGCGGTAAACGGATCAAAGCTGTCGCTGAAATTGCACAAAAGCTCCGCAGTAACGGAAGTTTCCTCCGATTTTTTCGAACTTGAGGCGGAGGGTCCCGATTTGTTTTTATTTTTACATCCGCAGTTTAAAGCAAGAAACATCACAGCTAAAATCACCGCGGCAAATCTGCGCCTTTTCATTTTTTTCCACTCCGTTTACTCTTTATTCCCGGTCTATAATAGGTTTTACACTTTTGCAAAGTCCTGAATCGTCACATTCAAAAACACAACCGCAAAGAATATTTTTACCCTCTGCAAATTCAAATTTCGACATATCTTTATTTTTTATCCGATTGATAATTATATCGGTCTTTACTCCCAAAACGGAATTTTCAGGTCCCGTCATTCCGAGATCCGTGATATACCCTGTGCCTTGCGGCAGGATCTGCGAGTCGGCAGTCATAATATGCGTGTGAGTTCCGAAAACAGCGCTTACTTTACCGTCAAGATAAAATCCGAGCGCCTTTTTCTCGCTTGTAGCTTCGGCGTGAAAATCTATGAAAATATATTTTGCGCCGTCTGCTTTAACTTTTTTAATAAGCTCGTCTGCCGCTAAAATAAAATTATCGGCTTCACACCTATCCATAAAAATACATCCGCAAAGATTTATAACAGCCGCGCTGAATCTGCCCTTATCGATAAGGCAATATCCGCTTCCATATTCCGATTTTATATTATCAGGGCGCAAAATAAAAGGGTTTTCATCAAGATAAGAGTATATTTCTTTATTTCTTAAAGTATGGTTGCCGCCTGTTATCACATCCGCGCCCGCGGCAAAAATAAGCTCTGCGCTGTTTTTAGTTATTCCGTTGTTTTCGGCGGAATTTTCACCGTTTACTATAACAAGATCGGCTCCAAGCTCTTTTTTAAGAACAGGTAATCTTTTTAATAAAAATTCACAAGCGCCGAGCGAGCACACATCTCCGACAGCCAAAGCTTTCAAAAAAACATCCCCAAATTTTTTTAGTAGATACATTATATAATAACACAGTATTTCCCTAAATTCAATTCAAAAAATAGAAAGTGAGCATTTAAGAGAAAACGAGAGAAAAAGGAAGAAAAAACGAGTTTGAGGATTGACAGTTTATTTTTTTGAAAATAAGTGTTGACAATTAAATTCCGCTGTGGTATGATAATCGGGCTGAAAGTGCGAAAAAATTTCGTATTTAGAATTATTTGGAGGTTTATGAAATGTCAACATTTATGGCAAAACCTGCTGAAGTTCAGCGTAAATGGTATATTGTGGACGCTGCCGACAGACCGCTCGGCCGCACCGCTGTAAAGGTTGCCGATCTTCTTCGCGGAAAAGGCAAGCCGGAGTTTACTCCCCATGTTGATTGCGGCGATCATGTTGTTGTAATCAATGCTGAAAAGGCAGTTTTAACAGGAAAAAAGCTTGAAAAGAAATTTTACCGCCGTCACACCGGCTTCATCGGCGGACTTAAGGAAGTTAAATACGCTACACTTATGAACACCAGGCCGGAGCTCGCAGTTGAGCTTGCAGTTAAGGGAATGGTTCCCGATACCACTATCGGCCGCAAGGCTCTTACCAGACTTCACATCTATAAAGGCGAGAAGTTTGATCAGGTTGCCCAGAAGCCCGAAAAGATTGAATTTTAAGAAGGGAGACAGAAACAATGTTTGAAGGAAAGCCTTATTTTTACGGCACCGGCAGAAGAAAAAGTTCTGTTGCCCGCGTTCGCGTTTATAACGGTACCGGTAAAATCACTATTAACGATCGTGATATAGACGAGTATTTCGGTCTTGAAACACTTAAGCTTATCGTTCGCCAGCCTCTTGCTCTTACAGATAATATCGGCAAGTTCGATGTTGTTTGCCGCGTTACCGGCGGCGGAGTTACCGGTCAGGCCGGCGCTATCCGTCACGGAATTTCAAGAGCTCTTCTCCAGGCTGATGAGGAGCTTCGCCCCGCGCTTAAGAAAGCCGGATTCCTCACTCGTGACCCGAGAATGAAGGAAAGAAAGAAATACGGTCTCAAAGGCGCTCGCCGTGCACCGCAGTTCTCAAAGAGATAATTTCTCTTCTTATAAAAAATCACTTCCCGAAAAGGGAAGTGATTTTTTTATATTCTGCTAAAAAACAAAATGATTATTCCTAAGCATATAAGAGAATAAATAACCGCGTCGGCAATTTTTCTGCCCGTTATTTTCCCGTTCCTTAAAATTGCGAGAAAAAGTATCGGCACGCTCCAAAACATAGGGTTAAATTCAAAAGCGGATCTTATATCGCCTTTAAAAAGTGAAAGATAAGCGCGCGTCATTCCGCAGCCGGGGCAAGTGATACCGAAAATTCTTTTAAAAATACAATTTATTCCTGTGAAATAAACTACCGCAACTGAAAAAAGGAATACAAAAAATTGCAGTATTCCTTTTTTTATAAGCTGATTTTTTGAATTTTTATTTGTCATTCAGAGAGCGGAATTCCGTTTGCGTCGGTATCGATCTTGCCGCAAAGGATAAGAATTCCCTCAATAATTCCCCATGTCCAGCCTATTGCTCCGCAGCTTAAGAATGAAAGAGCGATCTGAGCTATTGCTTTACCGTTGTACCCTAAATAGAAGTTATGAACTCCGAAACCGCCGAGGAAAAGACCGAGAAGACCGGCTGTTAATTTCGATTTCTGCATAGATGGATCGATCTGAACTTTATTTTCTATAACATGACCGCAGTTAACACAGAAAGCCGCGCCCGGCTCTATCTCTTTACCGCAATTCTGGCAGAATTTATTCCCCGTTCCCTTTTCAAATCCGCATTTAACGCATACGGCGGCGTTTTCATCAATTTCGTTTCCGCAATTTCTGCAAAACATAATATCCACTCCATACTTTTTATTAATTTTATATTATCATACTTTAAAAATTATTTCAAGTGTTATAAAAATATTGACAAATTTAATTGCTTGTACTATAATATCTTGCGTAACAGTTTTCCTTTTTTCAGAGAGGCGGCGTTCGGTGCGAGCCGTCATTAAAGGAGTATTTTAATAACTGCAGCGTTAATAAAAAGGCAGAAAACCTGTCGTCATTTGAGTTGCATCGCGGATGATCTTCACCCGTCTCAAAGAAATTTGAGGCGGTTTTTTGCGTTTTTAAAGAAAGGATGTTTTTTATGGAAATTCAAATTAAAAAATCTGAAGTCAAAGCCGAAAAGCCGGATATATCAAAGCTCGGTTTCGGTAAATATTTCACCGATAATATGTTTATTATGGATTACTCCGCTGATAAAGGCTGGCATAATGCGAGAATTGTGCCTTTCGGTAAACTCTCGGTTCATCCTGCGTCTACTGTTTTTCATTACGGCGTTGAGATTTTCGAGGGCCTTAAGGCTTACCGCAGAGCAGACGGCGAAGTTCAGATGTTCAGACCTATAGAAAATGTCAGAAGACTTAACCGCTCGGCTGAAAGAATGTGCCTGCCGCAGATCCCTGAGGAAGACGCTTTGCAGGCTCTTACCACATTCGTTGAAACAGAAAAGGATTGGACTCCCGCAAGCTTCGGCACTTCTCTTTATATCCGCCCGTTTATGTTCGGAAATGATGAGAGTTTGGGCGTTCACGCAGTTAAAAACGCAACATTTGTAATAATCGCGTCACCTGTAGGGAGCTATTATGAAGAGGGAATAAATCCTGTTAAAATTATGATAGAGTCTAAAGATGTTAGAGCCGTAAGAGGCGGAACGGGCGAGGCAAAGTGCGGAGGCAACTATGCCGCAAGCAACCGCGCAGGAATGCTTGCAGAGAAAAAAGGCTACTCCCAGGTTTTGTGGCTTGACGGCGTTGAAAGAAAGTATATCGAAGAAGTCGGCGCGATGAATGTAATGTTTAAAATCGGCGGCAAAATAGTAACCCCTGCTCTCACAGGTTCAATTCTTCCGGGTATCACAAGAAAATCCTGCATAGAGGTTTTAAAAGACGAGGGATATGAAGTCGAAGAGAGGCTTTTATCTGTCGATGAGCTGATTGAAGCAGCCGAAAGCGGAAAGCTCGAAGAGGCTTGGGGCACAGGCACGGCGGCAGTCGTTTCTCCTATCGGCGAATTAAGCTATAAGGATAAAAAATACATTATAAATGACGGAAAGATAGGACCCGCAACACAGCATCTTTACGATGTTTTAACCGGTATTCAGTGGGGCAAGACCGAGGATAAATACGGTTGGACTTATCATATAAAATAACATAATGTATAACAGCTTTTATATTATAGACGCTCACTGCCATATCTACCCTGACAGCATAGCTTTAAAGGCTGCAAGCGCCACCGGGAAGTTTTACGGCGGCGCTCCCGCCTGTTCTGGCACGGTATCAGAGCTTTTAAGTAAATTTGAAAATACAGGAATTGACAAAGCGATAGTTCAGTCTGTTGCAACAACTCCGCATCAGGTTAAAAGTATAAATGAATTTATCGCCCATGAGGTTTCTCTGAATCCCGATAAACTGATAGGTTTCGGCACTCTTCATCCGGACAGCGCCGATATATCGGGAGATCTAAAGCATTTAAAGGAATTAGGTCTTAAAGGGATAAAGCTTCACCCTGATATTCAAGGATTTAAAATCGATGATTACCGCTGTTTAAAGATCTACGAATTATGTGAAAAAGAAAATATCCTCATTCTTATGCACACCGGGGATAAAAGGTATGATTATTCAAATCCGAACAGGCTTATTCCGATACTTAAAATTTATTCTGAGTTAACCGTGATAGGAGCGCATTTCGGAGGCTACACCATATGGGACAAAGCAAGCGAGGAAATTTGCTCCGCTCCCCTGCCCGATAATTTTTATGTGGATTGCTCTTCAAGCCTTTCTTTCCTTTCTCCTGAAAAAGCGAAAGAGATCATCTCAAGATACGGAGCAAGCAGGGTGCTATTCGGAACAGATTACCCGATGAACGATCCTGAAAACGAATTAAAATTATTTTTAAATCTTAATTTAAGCGAAAAAGAGCAGAAAATGATTTTAAGCGAAAATGCAAAAAGAATATTAAAGCTTTAAAAAAGCCGAACACGGGATACCGTGTTCGGCTTTCTTTAATCGTCAAAATTTATTCTTTTTTCTTCTACAACAAGAGGCCTTTTCATAATCTTAGAGTTTATATTAAGTACATATTCTCCCAAAAGCCCTATAAAGAAAAGCTGAATGGAGCCAAGCACAAATACTCCGATAAGAATAGGTGCGTTCCCCGCAGGGAAAGAATCCCAATTTACAATTTTGAGCACTGCATAGACGAGCGCAACCAAAAGGCTTAGAACTGACATTATGAATCCGCCTATCGTAGCAATTCTAAGTCCTATTTTAGTGTAGGAAGTAAAGCTGAGCATTGCGGCATCATAAAGCGTATAAAAATTATTATGAGTTTTACCTGCTCTGCGCTTAGGCTGATCATAAGGGATTTCTTTTCTCTTAAATCCAAGTTCCGCTACAATTCCTCTTAAAAATGGCTTAGGATCGTCAAGTTTTCTTAAAACATCGACAAAGCTTTTATCATAAAGTCCCGAGCCTGTAAAATGCTCGATCTGCTCGACATCGGAAAACTTTTTTATCATTTTATAATAGCAAGTTCTCAAAAATCTTATAAGTTTATTTTCTTTGCTTGTAGTTTTGATTCCTATTACTATTCTATATCCGTTTTCCCATTCTTTAACATATTTAGGAATTAACTCAACAGGATCCTGAAAATCGCAGCACATACTAATTGTGCAGTCACCTGTGGTCTGACAAATTCCATAATAAGGAGAATTGAACTGCCCGAAATTTTTTGCATTGAAAATTGCTTTAATATGCTTATTATTCCTGCAAATTTCTTCAAGAAGAGGCCGAGTGTTATCCTTAGAATCATTATCTATAAAAACAAGCTCCCAATCGTATCCGGGAAGATCATTATTAAAAACGTCTTCTATAGCTTTAGCCATCGGAACAACATTTTCTTCCTCATTAAAGCATGGTATAAGTACGCTTATTTTCTTTTTTTCAGCAACAGCCATATTTTTTCATCCAATCATAAGTTATTTTAATGCCCTCTTCAAAAGAAATATCGGGTTTAAATCCCGTATCAGCTGTGAGCTGAGAAATATCAGCGCATAGATACATAACTTGATTATCATTATAAGGGATTTCTCCGATACCGATTTCGGCATCTTTATTTACGATATCGCGAAGAGAAACAATATAATCCTTCAGCTTTCTTGTTTTTCCTGATCCTAAAGGATAAATTGCGCCGTGCTTTCCCTTTTCACCCATAAGATAAAAAGCCTTTGCCGCGTCATCGCAATGAAGAAAATCCCAATCCTGCTCACACGGAGTAAAGGAGCACTTTTCACCTTTGGCCAGCTTGGATATTGTTGACTGAATAATTGCGTTAGGGTTGCCTTTTTGACCGTAAACACTTAGAATTCTTGCCCAGATATGCCTGATATTAAGGTTTTCGGCATAAATTCTGCTTAACTTCCCGGCGGCAAGTTTTGCTATGCCATAACCCATAACCGGATCAGTAGGCGTATGATAAGTAAGTTTTTCTTTAACCGGACCATATTCAGCCTGAGAACCTGCTCCGACAAAGCAGGAGCAAGAAAGTTTATGAGCTAAAGTGACGGCATCTAAGGTATATCTGATGTTATCATTTTGAGTATACGCGTCATCTCTGGTGTTACCAAAAGTTCCGAGCCAGGCAAAATGATAAAAAACATCGCACTTTTCTTTTATTTTATCTGCGGCGGATAAAAGATCTGTTATATCTGCATCTACTGCGGTTACAAGCGGATTTTTAAAAAAATCATCATTTTTTGGCTCACCCGGCTTACATAAAGCATAAACTTTTACATTTTTCGAAACAAGGTATCTTATAAGTGCCGAAGCTATCATTCCTGTTGCACCTGTAACAACAGCCGACTTCATAACAATTCTCCCCTTTTAACTATTCTTCTACAAGCGGTATAAACATCTGCTGTTCAAGCTCTTCTCTCGGTAAAAACGGAGCGAGATCCTCAAGCGGAGGACTTACAAGCGTTCCGTCGGGCAGACGCTTTGTACTGCTCTTAGGCTCCCATACCTGATCGGTATCGGTGAAAATTTCGCAGAAAGCAAAGCCGTCAGTTTTAAGAGTTCTTTCAACCGTTTTTTTCATTTCTTCGTTACTGTGAGCACTGAAATACGGCATACCAAAAGCTCCTGCAATTTTTGCAAAATCCGGGAAAGAAAGATCTCCGCTTTCGGGTCCTATTCCGACCTTGCAATGGTCCTTAAACAGATTATTTTGTGTTATTCTGATACTGTGATAGCCCTGATTGTTTATTAAAAATACCTTTATAGGCAATTTATTGGTGACAATAGTCTGAAGCTCCTGCAAATTCATCATTATGCTTCCGTCGCCCTCAAGGCAAATCGTATCCTTTTTGCCGCCTGCAATACAAAGGCCTATAGCGGCAGGCAGACCGTAACCCATACTTGCGATCGCACTGTTTATGATAAATCTAGTATCTTTCTTAATAGTCCAGTTCTGATGGCCGACAACACAGCAAGCGCCGTTGCTTACGGCTGTAAGCGAGCCTTCGGGCAAAGAGTCTGAAAGGTACTTTACAAAAGCGAAAACATTTGCGGTCTTACCGTTTTCTTCATAGTGTCTCGGCAAGGTTGCCGGGTAATTTTTCTTCCAATAAAGGCATTTTTCGCGCCAAGACTCCTTATCGGAAACCGGAGATTTTAAATCCTTGGTTTTGCGGACTACCGCTTCAAGGAAATCTTTTGCATCAGCAAATACGGGCATATCTATATGAATAGTCGGCTTTTTAAATTCCGCTTTATCGATATCTACCATTATAACTTCTGCAGCTCTTGCCCAGGTTTTAAAGCTATATCCGACCTGTCTTAAACTCAGTCTTGTACCGATAGCAAGCAAAAGATCTGAATTCTGAACGGCGAAATTCCCCGGTCTGTCGCCCATATTTCCGCCTCTTCCGCAATAAAGAGGATTATCATCTTCAATAACATCGACGCTGTTCCAATAAGTTACAACCGGAACGCCGAGTTTTCCTATTGCTGTTTTAAAAGCTTCATATCCGCCTGACAGTCTTATTCCGCCTCCGGCATAGATCACCGGTCTTTGTGCCTTCTTGATTTTTTCCAAAATCAAATCTATGGTTTCTTCGCTTACAGGCGGAGGTAATAATTTATCGTCACTTTCAGGGTTATATCCTTTAAGATTATCCGTTTCAATAAAGCTACCCTGATAATTAACCGGAATATCGAGCCAAACAGGACCCTTTCTTCCGGTATTTGCAAGGTGCCAAGCCTTTTCGAGCATATATCTTATATCTTCGGGCTTTTCAAGCATTTCGGCATACTTACACATTGAAGAAACCGATTTTGTGATATCGAATTCCTGATCACCTACCGCACGAAGAGGTAAACCGTCAGTAAACTGCATAGCATATCTTGCAGTTGTATCATATCTTACCTGACCGCTTATAACAAACATCGGAATTGAATCGAGCCAACCGCCGACAACGCCTGTTATAGCATTAGTTCCCCCGGGGCCTGTTGTCACGCAAAGCGCCGCAATCTTATTATTGAGTCTTGCATAGCTTTCTGCGGCAATGGCACTTGCTTGTTCATGATGGTTATAAGTACAATGGATTTTTTTATGGTGGCCGAAAGCGTCATTTAAATGCATTGCTCCTCCGCCTACGACGGTGAAGCAATCCGTAACACCTTTATTTGCCAAAAAATCCGCAATATAGTCTGCAAGTCTTATCTTCATTTATTTTCTTCCTTTTTATTATTAAATGCCCAAAATTTATTAAGTATAAAATTAAGCGGAATAGTTATAATCAGCGAGCCTAAGCTTGCTATATAATAAGGAATGCCCGCATTGCTTAACAGCACCTTAATAATCGGAGAAAGAACGAGTCCTGTTACTCCATAGCAAATTACTGCTTTTAAATATGCCTTTAAATGGTCTTTAAATCTTTTGTTGCCAGATTTAAAGACAAATCGGTTATTCCAATAGTAAGAATTTGTTACGCTTATTATAAAAGCCAAAATTGAAGTATAAACAATTCTGACCGATTTAACCGAAGCTGTGATACTTAAAAGCGAAAGCAGCTTTATGGTTAAATCGAATTCGGCATTTTTAAACAATATATAGAAGCAAAGCATTTCTATTCCGTAAGAAATTGCGGTGTTTGAAACGCCGACAAGTCCGAATTTTATAAATTGAATTAACGGAGCAAGCTTTTCATTACTTAGCAGGTCCTTTAATTTACCCATTATTTACAGCCTCGATTATTGTTTTAGCCATATAGTCAATCATATCGTCTGTCATTCCGGGATAAACTCCTACCCAGAAAGTGTTTTTCATAATAGTATCTGTTGCAGAAAGACTGCCGACAACGCGGTAAGCGTCAGTTCCTCTTATACTGTCAAAGCAGGGGTGTTTAATAAGATTACCTGAGAAAAGCATTCTTGTCTGAACATTTTTGCTTTCGATATATCTTACGACTTTTTCTCTGTCAAGACCGCTGTTTTCCTTTAAAGTGATAAGAAAACCGAACCAGCTCGGATCGCTGTTATCAGCAGGAACAGGAAGAATAATTTTATCCTGAACGGGCATTAAAGCATTTTTTAGTCTGTTCCAGTTATGCTTGCGGCGTTTTACAAATTCAGGGAATTTTTTCAGCTGTTCGCAGCCAACTGCCGCTTGCATATCGGTAACTTTAAGGTTGTAACCGAAATGGCTGTAAACATATTTGTGATCATAGCCCTTAGGAAGCTCGCCGTACTGACCGTCATACCTATGTCCGCAGAAATTATCTCTGCCAGACGGACAAATGCAATCTCTTCCCCAATCTCTATAGCTTAAAATCAGACGGTTAAGCTTTGGATTATTCGTATAAACGCAGCCGCCCTCGCCCATTGTCATATGATGAGGCGGATAAAAACTGCTTGTACCGATATCTCCCCAAGTACCTGTAAATTTAGTCGTACCGTCAATTGTATAAGTGCTTCCCAAAGCGTCGCAGTTATCCTCAACAAGCCAAAGATTATGCTTATCGCAGAATTCCTTAACGGTTTTAAGATCAAAAGGATTGCCGAGGGTGTGAGCGATCATAACAGCCTTTGTTTTATCGCTCAATGCTTTTTCAAGCATCGAAGAATCAATATTATACTGCGGAATAGTTACATCTACAAAAACAGGAACCGCACCGTACTGCAAAATCGGAGTAACTGTGGTAGGAAATCCGCAGGCGACGGTGATTACCTCATCTCCTCTTTTTATAGCTCTATCTCCAAGCTCAGGAGCAGTAAGAACGGTGAACGCAATGAGGTTTGCCGAAGAGCCGCTGTTTACAAGGTGAGCGAACTTAACTCCTATCCATTCGGCAAATTTTTTCTCAAATTCATCAGAAAATCTGCCGGTTGTAAGCCAAAAGTCGAGAGTTGCGTCGGTAAGAGCGCACATTTCCTTTTCATCGAAAACACGAGCGGCATAAGTTATACGGTCGCCCTCTTTAAAAGGCTCTTTTTTAGCTTTAAAATCTTTATAATATTCGGCAACCATTTCTTTTATCTGTTCTCTTGCCTGTTCTTCGCTGTTCCAGTTTGCCATTTTTTATTCTCCTTTTTATTTAAAAAACTCTTTGATTTCCTTATCCATTTCCGCAGGAATATCGCCGTTTTCAAGCCAAATCTTACTGAATCTGCAGGTCATTTCCATACACTCTTCGATGTGCCAGCGCGGTTTCCAGGAAAATACCGATTTAAGCTTTGAGCAGTCAAGCTTAAGGAAATTTGCTTCGTGAGGTCCTCCGACTGCTTTATTTTCCCATTTCATTCCTTCACCGAATTTTTCACAGAAAAGTGTTACAAGATCGCCCGTTGTAACGCAGTCGCATTCATCGGGGCCGACATTATAATAATCAGCATATTTTACATCTTCATATTGTTTTGCCGCAATCATCAGATAAGCCGCAAGCGGCTCTAAAACATGCTGATAAGGCCTTGTGGAATAAGGATTTCTGACAATTATCGTTTCTTTATTTTTTGCCGCTCTTACGCAATCCGGAATAATTCTGTCGTTAGCGAAATCTCCTCCGCCGATAACATTTCCGGCTCTCGCAGTCGAAACGGCAATACCCATTTCATCAAGAAAAGATACCTTATAGCTATGAGTTACAAGTTCAGAGCAGGATTTTGAGTTCGAATAAGGATCAAAACCGTCAAGCGGTTCATTCTCTCTATAACCCCAAGCCCACTCGTTATTCTTATATACCTTGTCAGTTGTAACATTGAGCACAGATTTCGGAGGATTTGCGCTAAGTCTAACACACTCTAAAATATTTACTGTACCCATAACATTCGTTTCATAAGTATAGGCAGGTTCTTTATAACTATCTCTAACGATCGGTTGAGCCGCCAAATGAAATACTATTTCCGGATCAGCACCGTCATAAGCCCTTTTAAGAGCTTCAAAATCCCTGATATCGCCAATAACTGAGTTAATATGAGGTTTTATATCTGCAATATCAAACAGATTCGGGGTTGTCGGAGGAGTTAATGAATAACCTGTTACTTCAGCACCGGCGGAAATTAAAATCCTGCATAGCCAAGAGCCCTTAAAACCGGTATGACCTGTTACGAAAACTTTTTTCCCTTTATAAAAATCAAGATTCATAAATTTTACTCCCACTTTTTCCACGGAGCTTTACCGCTTTTTAAGAGATTTTCAAGAAGCTCTTTTTCGCGCAATGAATCCATACATTGCCAGAATCCCGTATGACGATAGCTCATAAGTTGGCCCTCTTTTACAAGTCTTTCAAGCGGTGTTGTTTCAAAAACAGTTTCATCGCCGTCAAGATAATCGAAGATCTGAGGTTCAAGCACCATAAATCCGGCATTTATAGCGGCACCGTCATTAACCTGCTTTTCTCGGAAACTTTTAACCGTTCCGTTTTCCAAAACATCTAAAACTCCCTTCTGCTGTTTTTGAACTACCGCAGTGAGAGTTGCAATTTTATTATTTGCCTTATGAAATTCAACCAGATTATTTATATCCACATCGCATACGCCATCGCCGTAAGTCATCATAAAAGTTTCATTTCCTATATAAGGTTGAATTCTCTTAATCCTACCTCCGGTCATAGTATTAAGACCGGTATCGACTACCGTCACCTTCCAAGGCTCGGCGTGCTTTTTATGAATTGTGATTTCATTTCCTTTAGAAAAATCAAAAGTGACATCGCTGGTGTGAATGAAATAATTTGCAAACCATTCTTTTATAATATGTTGCTTATAACCGGCACAAATAACAAAATCGTTATACCCATAATAAGAATAACCTTTCATTATATGCCAAAGTATGGGCATACCGCCTATTTCAATAAGCGGCTTAGGCTTATAAACGGATTCCTCTGAAATTCTTGTGCCGAATCCTCCGGCAAGTATAACAACTTTCATTTTTCTCAGTCCTTTATTTTTTATTAAATAGACACTACAAACAGGGTACAATGCTTTTTTGAAGAAACGGCTTTAGTTTAGACTTTGTTGCCCTCCGCTTACAATACGACAGTACTTTTCGGTCGGGCGCCGCGCCGCTAAACAGCGCCGTTTTCTTAACATATCTTCGACTCATAGCGAGAAAATTTTTTTGACTATGAAGTCGAGGAATGCAGGAATACTGCCGTATTTCAAATGACGAGACAATATAATCAGACAAATTTTCCGCTATGAGAAGTATTGTACCCTGATTGTATTGTCTAAACAAAAGCAGAACTTTTTTAAAGTAAAAAAATCGACAAGACTTTTGTCCGGTCCTGTCGATCTTGGTGCCGGTGGTGGGACTTGAACCCACACGCCATTGCTGGCAACAGATTTTGAGTCTGCCTCGTCTGCCATTCCGACACACCGGCATATAAAGCGCTTGATCTAGCGCTTTAAAGTTACTTTCCTAAAGCCGCTATAACATTGGCTACAATTGCAAGAGCGAAAAATACAGCTGCAACGATTTTGGTGATTCTTGCAAGCATAGCGTCAGCTGTCCGAGCCTTGCTTTTTGAAAGAAAGGTGTCGGCACCTCCGGATATAGCACCGTTAATTCCTGCTCTTCTACCCTGCTGCATAAGAACGATCGCAATAATAAGAAGCGATACGATTATAACTGCAATACCTAATATAATTTTTATAGCACTCATATATAAAGCCTCCTTATATAATCAATTTTTACATTCGCTTATCTATAATATCATATAATAACCTTTATTGCAACATTTTTTTATCTTTATCGGAAGTTAAAAATAAAAAATTTACTCTTTACAGCTTATAAAAAGCTTTTCCGTGCTTACGGATCTTGATTTTAAATCTTTTACAAAGCCTGTCTTTTTTATCACTTCTTCAGCCGCTTCACTGTAAAAAGCTTCTGTAATGCCTCTTTGTATCATAGAAAAAACAGCGCTTCTTATAAGCCCGTCGGCTAGAGAAATATCATTTTCGGGAACTATCTTTTCTATCAGAATATCTTTTTTCCTTATTTCAAAAATGCAGTATCCTAAAATGTTTTCGCCGTCTTTTGCTATCACTGCCGCGGAGTTTTCTTTTAGGTCTGCTCCCTCTTTTTTATATATCGGCGAGAGCACTTCTTTATCCGTATTAAGCTTTACGCTGATCAATTTTCTTCTTCCTTTGATTTTGAAATATTCATAAGCCTGTTAAGCTCTTTATCGTTCAGCTCTCTGTAAGAGCCTGCGGGTAATTTTCCGAGCTTAATTCCTGCAATTTCCGTTCTTTTAAGCCTTAAGACCTTAAGACCTACCGCATCGCACATTTTTCTTATCTGCCTGTTTCTGCCCTCGTGAATGATGAAATTAAGAACGGTTCTGTCCTCTCGGCGCTCGATCACGAAAACATCGCACGGAAGAGTTTTTCTTCCGTCTATTACTACCCCTGAAGACAGTTTTTTAAGCTTGTCATCGGTTACTTCGCCTGCTGCTGTGACGCGGTAAGTTTTATTTACATGGTTTGACGGATGCGTTAAAATGTTTGCAATTTCGCCGTCATTCGTCATTATAAGAAGTCCCTCGGAATCCCTGTCAAGTCTGCCTACGGGGAAAATTCTTGCGTTTACATCTTTAGTCAGATCCGCGACGGTCTTTCTTCCCCTGTCGTCGCTCATAGCCGTGATAAATCCGCGCGGCTTATGAAGCATTATATATATTTTTTCATCGCTTGAAATGATATTTTTCTTTCCGACTGTTACTTTATCCCTTTTCGGATCGACTTTATCGCCTAAAATCGCAACCCTGCCGTTTATCCTTACTCTTCCGCTTTTTATAATCTCTTCGGCTTTTCTTCTTGAAAGATCGGTGTTAGCCGCGAGGTGCTTTTGAAGTCTTATTTTTGTTTCTTTCATTAAATTCTCCCGAACATAAAGATCAAAAAATCAAAATAATTTTTAAATCCGTTGTCTTTTTTTCTTTCTATGCTTTCGTTAGCTAAAATTTTTGTTTTATTTATAAGAATACCGTCGGAATAAAAATTGATGACGCCTATTTCGTCACCTTTTTTGACCGGGGCAAATACTGTCTGTTTTGTTTCTATCTTGCAGGTAAGCTCCGCCTTTGCTGCAGAGCAAAGCTCATAGCCCTCAAGCGGAATGCAAAGGCTTTTTTTATTCCCTCCGATAACATTTACTCTTAAATTCTTTATCGGAGGCTCGACCGACTGCACGCTTACCGCCTCAAGTCCTAAATCGAGCATTTTTCTGTGATCTGCCCAATCGTCGGGATCGTTAAGAGTGACGGCGATAACGCGCTTTTTATCTTTTTCGGCGCTTGAAACCAAGCATCTGCCTGCCTTTTTTGTAAAACCTGTTTTAACGCCCGTTACATCGTCATAAGTCCTTAACAGCCTGTTGTGATTTACAAGATAAAGCTTTTTTGTCCCATCGTTTATTGTGACTGTTTTTTGCCTTTGCGCGGCGGCCCTGGCAAAATCTTCATTTAAAAGAGCATATCTTGCAAGCATTGCCATATCAAAGGCAGTGGAAAAATGATCCTCCGCGTCAAGCCCGGAGGGGGTCGCAAAATGCGTGTTTTTAAGTTTTAAGCTTTCCGCCTTTTTATTCATAAGCTCCACAAATTTTTCCGTGCTTCCGGATACCGCGTATGCGGCAACATTTGCGGCGTCGTTACCCGAAGTTAAGAGCATTCCGTAAAGCAGATCTTCGGCTGTCACCTTATCGCCTGCTCTAAGCCCCATAGAGGTGCCCTCTACTCTTATCTGCTCCGCAGTTACCGTGACCGATTTATCAAGGCTGACATTTTCGCAGAGCAAAAGAGCAGTCATAATTTTAGTGGTGCTTGCCATAGCAAGGCGGTCCTCGGCGTTCTTTGAATAGAGAATTTCTCCCGTATCGGCACAGATAAGCACGGCTGATGCGGCGCTTAAAGCGTCTGCTTTAAAGCACGGAGAAAGCAACATTATCGCAAGAGTTAAACTCAATATAAGTTTTGCTCTTTTTCTAAATTTAAACATAGATATCACCGAATAATTACTATGACTTAAATATGCTCTTTATTACTTATTGCTCCGCATCAAAAGGCTCTTTTTACTCTTCGCTTATAACATTTCCCTCTTCATCAAACCTTATCTCCTGCCTCTTAAACAGGCTCTTAGCTTTCTCTAAAAGCTCAGGCATCAAATTAATAGCCTTATCAAAGGTGTTAAGGTCGTTATACACGGGCATCATTTTTATATCGTCGCCGTTGACAGCGATAAAAGCTATCGGTGTGACCGTGGCTCCCGCGCCGCTTCCTCCTCCGAAAAGCGACGCTCCCGATTTTGACGGAAAATCGCTGCCGCCGGTAGCCAGACCGAACGACACTTTTGAAACCGGAATAAGAGTAAAGTTATCGGCTTTCACAGGCGTTCCGATGATCGTGTCCGCGTCTACCATAGCCCTTAATTTCTGCAGGGTTACATCCATAATACCCTGAATGTTATTATTATCGCTCATAGGCTCTCACTCCTGTAATTCATCAAGCTTATCTGAATCTATTTCTAACTGCTCCGCCATATCCGCCGGCTGAACATTATCTTTCGGCAGCGGCGGAAGCTCGCTAAGATCTGAAATTGAAAAGCATCTTAAAAAATTATCCGTAGTACCGTATAATAGCGGTTTACCGGGAAGCTCAAGTCTTCCCTTTTCCTCGATAAGATTTTTTTCAATAAGAGTTGTTATAACTCCCGAACAATCAACGCCTCTTACCTGCTCGGTAAACGCTCTTGTTACGGGCTGGTTATAAGCTATGACCGCAAGCACTTCCAAAGCTGCGGGAGAAAGTGGTGTTTTTCTTTTGATATCAAAAGCTTTCTTTATATATTCCGCATATTCCGTGCGGGTTGCAAGCTGATATTTATTTTCAAGCTTTAAAAGCTTTATTCCGCTGTTATTTTTTTCAAGCTTATTTTCAAGCTTTAAGGCAATTTCCTCGGATTTTTCGGGAGAAATTTCAAAGATCTCGGAAAGTCTGTCTATACTTATCGGATCGCCCGAAGCAAAAAGCACTGCCTCAAATGCGCTTAATAATTCTTCGCTGTTCATCTTTTTCTGTGCTCCTTATTGAGTTTAATCTCCGTTTCGCTGCCGTCGCCGCTCAATTTTATTCTATCCGACTTGCACAGCTCCAAAACCGCCAAAAAAGTGGCTACAAGCTCGGATTTATTTTTAGCCGACGAATATAGCATAGTGAGCTTTTTCGAACCTGATTTTACAAGATTTCTTAAAACAAAAACGATTTTTGAAGACACTGCGACGATTTTTTTCGCAACTATCTTCTTAAACGGCTCTGTAGACGGAGGCAGTCTTCTCTTTCCTCTGCCCACAGCCTCCGAGTATGCTTCGAATAAAATTTCGGGGCGGTGAACAAGCGCATAAGTCTTGTCCGCCTCAAAAGGCTCGGGTGATTTAATAAAGCTGTCAAACCCGCCTGTCATCAAAGAAAGCTTCTGCGCCATTTCCTTGCAGGTCTGATATTCAAGAAGCTCGCCCGTTAATTCCTCTTTGAGCTTTTCTATTTCATCATGCTTCGGAAGAAGACTGACGGTTTTTATATAAAGCAGTCTTGAAGCCATTTCTAAAAATTCGCTCGAAATTTCCATTTCCTGCTGGCGGAAATTTTCTATCTGCTCAAGGTACTGGTCTATAAGAACAGAAAGCTTTATATCATAAATATTTAATTTGTTTTTTGAAATAAGCTTTAAAAGCATATCAAAGGGACCTTCGAAGCTTTCAAGCTTAAAAAGCGGCTGATCTTCCATTCTTACTCCCAAATTTTAGAAAATTAAATTGAAAAATGCTGCAAAAAGATTGCTTATTAGACTTGCGATAAACTTTATAGGATATCCGAGAATCCCTGTAAACATCAAAATTAAAAGACCGAGATAAATATATCTTTCATATCTCATCATTTTAAAATATTTATCGCTCGGCAAAATTGCGAAAAGTATCCTCGAACCGTCAAGCGGAGGGATAGGAATAAGATTGAATACCGCAAGATAGATATTTATTGACGAAAGATAATAAAAGAAAGATATTGCATATAACGCTGCTTCCGAAACCGGCGGCGCAAAATGCCTTATAAGAAAATAAAAAAACATCGAAATAAAAGCGCACAAAAGATTAGCCATAGGCCCTGCGAGCGCCGTGAGCGCCATATCTCTTTTAGGGTGCTTGAAATATCTCGAATCCACCGGCACAGGCTTCGCCCAGCCGAAACCGAAAAACACGATACAAAGCGATCCGATAAGGTCAAGATGCTTAAAAGGATTAAGCGTGAGCCTTCCCTGATATTTTGCGGTGGGATCGCCGAGCTTATAGGCTACAAAACCGTGAGCGAACTCGTGAACAGGTAATGTTAAAATAAGTGTTATAAAAGATGACAAAAGATAAATCAGAGCAACTCCGATACTGCCTGATCTAAGCAGAGAAAGCATAAAAGCACCTCATTATATTTTATAATATTATATTATACACTATTATCCTTTCAATTACAAGAATTTTGCCCCGATTTTTCAATAACGGTGGCTCTGTGCACAGTATTTTTTCCGAATTTATTGTTTAACATATCGAGAGAATTTTCGATCTTTTCATCTATCTCTTTTTCAAGACCGTTTTCAAAAAAGCTCTGCATAACGGCGGAATTATCGGTTTTTAAATTTATTGCTCTGATTCCTAAAGAGCGGAGCGAAAATTTCTGCGGGCAGTTTTTCTTAAAAAGCTCAAATCCGAATTTTGCCAACTCAAGCGAGCTGTCAGAGCCGAAAGCGAGCTGAGAAGAAAATTCTTTAACATTAAGCCGGGTATCCCTGATATGAATTTGAACAGAGCCTGCAAAAAGTCCGTTTTTCTTAAGCTGAAAAGAAATATCTTCGCTTAGAGTAAGCAGTATTTTCCACACCTCGTCAATGGACTCGATATCGTGATTTAATGTTACCGATTTTCCTATGCTTTTAGGCACGGATCTTTCGGACTCATATTTCACAGGCGAGCTGTCCTCACCGTTTGCATAAGCTTTAAGCAAAGGTCCGTTTTTTCCGAGCAGCTTTTTTAAAGCGCTTTCGTCACAGCAGGCAAGATCGCCGATAGTCATAACACCTATCGATTTAAGTTTAAGCGCTGTGGATTTTCCGATATATAATAGATCGCTTGCACTTATCTTCCATATTTTTTCCTTGAAATTCTCTTCCGATATGACCGTCACACCGTCGGGCTTTTTCATATCCGAGCCGAGCTTTGCAAAAACCTTATTAAAGCTTACTCCTACCGAAACCGTTATTTTAAGCTCTTTTTTTATAGTTTTTCTTATTTTTTCGGCAATCTCATAACCGCTCCCGAAAAGCTTTTCGCTCCCTGTTACATCAAGCCAGCATTCATCGATACCGAAAGGCTCAATCATATCGGTAAATCTCGAATAAATTTCTCGGGCTAAAAGAGAGTATTTTTTATAAGCCTTATAATCGGGCGGAAGAATAACAAGCTCGGGGCATTTTTTCTTTGCCTCTCGTATTGTTTCCGCAGTTTTTACCCCGAATTTTTTAGCCTGCTCATTTTTTGCAAGCACTATTCCGTGCCTTTCTTCCTCGCTTCCGCAGACAGCGACCGGCAAGCCGACCAGCGTCTGGTTATACAAAAGGGATACCGACGCAAAAAAGTTATTTAGATCGCAATGGAGAATAGTTCTTTTTTTCACGGTATCCCTCCTCTTTTTATTCAATTATATAGCAATTTTTATCTTATGTAAAGCATTTTAACTGCCCCAAAGCCTTAAGATGAAGTCTTTCGACCTGCCTTTTGCTGTAACAAAGCGAGTACGCTATTTCTTCAAGACTTTTTCCGCAGATATATTTTTCGGAAAGTATCTCAGATAGGATATTTCCGTCGACATTATCTATCTTTTCTTCGATCTCATCCCGTTTTTTTCTCGCCTCTTCAATCCCTTTTAAGTATTTTTCGGAATTTTCTGGGGAAATATTAAGCATTTCTTTGAGTCTTCTTATCTTTGAGAGCAAAAATCTATACTGCTTTAAAAAACTTCGCTTTTCATCATATTCCTGCATATTTTATCTCTCCTTTAATAAGCTTAGGAAGAATATAGGCTACAAAATAACCGTAGGAATAATTTGTTTTAAACGCCTTATTATAGCTTTCCACCTTAGAAACTATTTTAGCAAGCGGGCTTTGCAGCCATTTTCTTCTCCTTTTCTGTTGCTTTTCCCAAAGGTACTGCCCCATTCGGCGGCAGCGGCTGTCGCAATATTCGGTCCTGCCGTCCTTTAGCCTCGCTCCGCAATAGCGGCAATAAAAATAATTTTTTTCAAAGTCCTGACTTTTGTACATACTGTTTGTTCTCCTTATAAAATTTCTTGACTTTTACGGAATTATGTAATATACTTACAAATAAGATGAATAAATTACGAATTTCCGTAACGCATATTTATTATATTACGGTTTTTCGTAAATGTCAAGAGTAAATTACGATTTTTCGTAATTTATTTTAAAAGGGGAAATTTTATGGCTATCATTTACGATCGAATCGAAGAGCTTTGTAAGAAAAAGAATATCAATGTGACCAAGCTTTGCTCTGACTGCTATATCCCCCGCGCCAAGCTTTCTGATTTTAAAAACGGCCGCACTAAAACTCTTTCTTTTGAAACTCTCTCGAAAATCGCGGACTATTTCGGGGTAAGCGTAGATTATTTTACCGAAAGCGGCATCACTCCTGCTGACGACGAGGCGGTAAAAGTCGCGTTGTTCGGCGGAGAAACTACGGTTACCGATGAAATGTGGAACGAGGTAAAGCGATATGCCGAATTTATAAAGGAGAGGAATAATGGAAACAATTAAGCTTTACAGGATAGCTGAGAAAAACGGTATTACGGTAGACCGCTTTTCTCTCCCCGCAAACAGTTCTGTTTCGCTTAAAATGGGCGGCTCTTTATTTGTAGGAATGGATAATAATATCGAAGGTGCGGCTGAAAAGGTTTGCCTTGCGCACGAACTCGGTCATTGCATCACATTCAGCTTTTATAATTATTATTCAAAGCTTGATGTCAGAGAAAAGCACGAAAGAAAAGCTAATCTCTGGGCAATTCAGACGCTTGTTCCCGAAAAGAAATTCAAAGCCGCTCTTAAAAACGGCTACGACAATGTTTATTCTCTGGCGGAATACTTCGGAGTCACTGCGGATTTTATGAAAAAAGCGGTAAATTATTATAAAGGCGCTTAAAAAAAGAGGAAAGACAGTTAAGATGTCTTTCCTCTTTTTTTATCTTGAAGAGAATATAAAAATGTGATATGATAAATATATAAAAATATGGAGATGATCATATGTATCCTCTTTTGCTTAAAGCTCCTATAAAGGATTATCTTTGGGGCGGAACAAGACTTATAGACGAATTCGGATATAAAACGAATCTTGAAAAAGCCGCCGAGGCGTGGGTGCTTTCCTGCCATAAAGACGGTGAAAGCATTGTTAAAAACGGAGATCTTGCAGGCTTGACTTTAAGCGAGGCAATAGAAAAAATGGGCAAGAAAGCTTTGGGAGAAAAAGCCGAAGCATTTCCTTATTTTCCGATTCTTATTAAGCTTATAGACGCTAAGGACAAGCTTTCGGTCCAGGTCCACCCGGATGATGAATACGCTCTTAAAAACGAGGGCGAATACGGCAAGACCGAGATGTGGTATGTGGTGGACTGTGAAGAAAACGCGCAGCTTATCTACGGCTTTAACCGAGAAGTAGACCGCGAGGAATTCAGGCGCAGAATAAAGGATAATACCTTAACAGAGGTATGCAATTTCGTAAATGTGAAAAAAGGCGATGTTTTCTTTATTGAATCGGGCACTCTTCACGCAATAGGCGCAGGAATTCTTATAGCCGAAGTTCAGCAGAATTCGAATACGACTTACAGAGTATCGGATTACGGCAGGCTGGGCGCCGACGGAAAGCCCCGCGCGCTGCATATAGAAAAAGCGCTTGATGTTACAAAAACCGAGCCGCCTAAAATTCCTTACGGCGATGTCGGAGAAAAAACGCTTTATCCTTTCGGAATTTCAAGAACTCTTGCCGAATGCGATAAATTCACCTGCGAACTTTTAGAGCTTGACGGTATAGCAGGGCTTGATTTTAAAGATACCTTTGTTTCGGCGGTTATTCTTGACGGCGAAGCGACCGTGTCTTACCCGTCGGGTAATATGACGGTTAAAAAAGGCGACAGCCTTTTTATTCCCGCAAAGCTTAAAGTGACAATTTCGGGAACGGCAAAAATTCTTTGCTCGCATCTTTAAAATATAAAAACCTCGGTTTTAAAAAAACCGAGGTTTTTTATTATGCTTTTTTAGCTTCTTCGATCATAAGATCCGATTTTTCTTCCATTTCCGATAGCAATTTAAACTGCGTTCTGCACCTTACAAGATTATGTTCGGGATAATCGGTTTTAAAATAAGTATCTCCGCTTAAATAGTCGGCTAAAAACCTTATTCCGCATTCAAATGTCATAACCATAGCTCCGAGAGGCAAGAGTGATTTTTCAGCTTGAGATAGGCTTCCGTTTGTACCTTTTACAAAGCCTTTTAAATATGTTTTATAAAGCTCAAAATCAAAATGGACTTTACTTAAATCTTTTTCATCTTCTAAAGCGGTAGACGCTCCGAACCTGATAGAATCTCCGAAATCGGTCACAGAATAACCCGGCATTACCGTATCAAGATCAATTACGCACAAGCCTTTTTTTGTTTTTTTGCTGAATAAAATATTATTTATTTTTGTATCGTTATGAGTTACTTTTAAAGGGATATTGAATTTCTCGGCCGAACTTTTAAGCAGAGTGGAAAAATACTTTTTGCTTTCCGCAAAGCTTATTTCATCTTTAGCCTTACTTGCTCTGCCGAATAAATCGGATTTAACGGATTTTTCAAAATCGGCGTATCTTTTTTCGGTGTTATGGAACTCAGGTATAGTTTCGCTTAATTTTTCCACCGGAAAATCGCTTAACAAATACTGAAATTCGCCGAATGTGACCGCGCTTTCAAAAAATTCATCCTTATTTTGCGGAAGATCCCTTGAATACGAATCTTCCACAAAATCATAAAGTCTGTAAAATCCATCGGCTTTTACAAATATATCTCCGCTCAAAGTTCTGTTTAAATGAAGCACTTCCTTTTCGGACTCAAGATGCAAAGCTTTTATCTTTTCCGAAATAAAATCGCATACAAGCGCAACATTATTTATTACTTCTTCGGGATTTTTAAATACCGTACCGTTTACCCTCTGAAGGATATATCTTTTTGAGCTTTCAGTTACTACGAGATAGGTATCGTTAATATGTCCGCTGCCGTACTTTTCAATACTTTCAGCGTCGTCTACCCCGAATTTCGACAATATATCTTCTAATTTCATTTTTTCTCAACCTTGTGGAGCATATAAGGATATTCGACTATATCTTTTCTGTCTAAATATCTGCCGTTTGTAAAATCAGGGAAATATACGGGCGCTCCGCCTAAAGCTATCGATTGCTCGCTGAGCACGCTTACAGCCATATAGGTTGCGGTATCGTAAACATCGATTGGAGGATTTATCCCTGCCTTTGCGGCGTCGAAAAATGCTCTGTAGCACCTCGGGTCCATTCCGCCGTGTCCGCCGCCGCTCGTGCTGCCTTCCCAAAGCGGGTGAAGATAATCCTTTTCATATTCAGCCATATTGCCCCAGATCTCCTTGCTGTGCGGCGGATCGGTAAACTGCTTATGCTTAGGATACTCGTAAAGGCTGTCGTTATCCTCAATATATGTTGCCTTTGTTCCGTGAACAGTAAGTCCTCTTGAATAGTATCTCGGAAGAGTAGTATCAAGCGTAATGGTAACGGTTTCGCCGTTAGCGCATTTTATCGTTGTGGTAACCACATCACCCTGGGCAAATCTTGTATCTTTAAGATCCTTAAACTCGTCGCTGTTCTTAACGACCTCTTCAAGACCGTAAGACGCGCTTGCTACGCTTGTTAAAGTCAAAAATCTGTTTCCGTTATTGATATCGAGAAGTTTTCCTATCGGCACAAGCTCGTGAGTAGGATAATTTTCACAGTTTCTTCCGATATAATTTCTGAGTCTGTAGTGTCTGTTTTTAACGCCGTTTAATATCTCGTCTGCGAGATAATGACCGTACATACCCGTGCAATGAACAACTTTACCGAAAAATCCGCTTTTTACCATATTCAAAAGCATAAGCTCTCTTTTTCCGTAACAGCAGTTTTCAAGCATCATACAGGGAGTGCCGCTTTCCTCGCTCGCTCTTACAAGCCTCCAGCAATCGTCAAGCGAAAATGCTCCTGCAACCTCGGTGCCAACATATATTCCTTTTTTAAGCGCTTCAACGGCTATTCTGATATGATCTTCCCAAGCGCAGGTGATAACTACCGCGTCGATATCAAGATTAAGCATATCTCTGTAATCGGTCGATTTAACAGGTGTATAGCCTTTTACTTTCTGCGTAAGCTCGGCAGCGGCATTTGTCCTGTCCTCATAGCTGTCGCAAACGCCGACGATAATAATATCATCCAACTTTAAAATTTCATATTCAAAAACTCCCATTCCCCGCTGACCGAGGCCGATTAGTGCAATTTTCAGTTTATCTTTCATAAAAAACGCTCCTTTTTTATAAGCTACTTGAAATATAGCATACTATTTATTATAATAAAATCTATAAAAAGACAATTTTTCTCTAAAAAAAGCCAAGGTGAATTATATGTGGAAAAAAATTCCGATTTTGCCGGAACTTAATTTAAACGGCGTCTACACAGCCTTTATTCAGGATATGAAAACAGGCTACTATTTCCCCGGCGAATCTCATAATTTCTGGGAGATTGCCTGCGTTCAAGAGGGAAGTATGACGGTTACGGCCGACGAAAGAATTTATGAGCTTAAAAAGAATGATATTATCTTTCACCGCCCGCTCGAATTTCACAGATTTTTAGCGGGTGAAAACGGACTTCGCCTTATGGTTATAAGCTTCAGCGCAACGGGTAAGCTTTTAAGTTATTTTGAGAAAAAAACATTTTCTTTAACCGACAATGAAGTTGAACTGTTTGCCGAACTTATAAAAACTGCCGATAAAATAATCACAAGAAGCGATCTTCCGTTTGCAGTTTCCGATAATCTCCACACAAAACTTGATATGCTTTTTAAGCAATTTATCCTCGATGTGAAAGGAAACAGAAACTCTGTTAAAACGGTTTTAAACAGAAACTCGGCGCTTTACGAAAAAATTATAAATATTCTTAAAAAGAATATCGACTCGAATGTTACCCTTGATGATATTGCGGAAGAATGCCATACAAGCAAGAGCAATCTGAAAAGAATTTTTTCGATGTACTCAGATATAAGTATAAAGAAATATTTCAATCAGCTTAAAATTTCAAAAGCAATGAGGCTTTTAAAACAAGGGTACAGCGGAAATGAAACCGCTTTATCATTAGGATTTGACAATCCGAATTATTTTTATACGGTGTTTAAAAACCAGACGGGCGTGACCGTTAAAGAATTTCAGAAAAATTCGGAAAATTATTGATATTTTTTCTTGACAATCAGGAATTATGCGTTATAATATTAACAGTTGAACAATTATTCAAACATTGCAAAAAAGGAGGATATTATGGAAACCGATCATAAGAAGATCATCAGAAATATCAATAAAAATCTTCCCGATATTGATATTCTTTACGATCTCGCCGAGCTTTACAGGCTTTTCGGCGATTCCACGAGAATTCGAATTCTCTATGCGCTTTCTTCAGGCGAGCTTTGCGTTAACGATATCGCGCAGGTGCTTAAAATGACCTCTTCGGCCATTTCCCACCAGCTGCGGCTATTAAAAAGCGCGGGGCTTGTGAAATACCGAAGAGAGGGAAAAACCTGCTTTTATTCCTTGGCTGACGACCATGTCGAAACCATAATCAGTCAGGGCCTTGAACATATTACGGAGGAATGAAAATGAAAGAACATAAGGAAAATATTATCAAAATTTCGCTTACGATAGTTTTGTTTTTAGCGGCTGTCGTAACAAACAAATTGATCGACCTGCCGACTTACGGCAAAATTCCGCTCGGCAAAATTTTGCTCTTCCTTATCCCCTATCTTGTTGCGGGATATGAGGCTATAGCAGAGGCATTTAAAAACATTTTCCACGGCGAGATATTCGACGAGGCGTTATTAATGGTTATCGCAACGGTCGCCGCGTTTGTTATCGGCGAGTACCCCGAAGCGGTATTTGTTATGCTGTTTTTCAATATCGGCGAGCTTTTTGAGGATATTGCCTCGGATAATTCGCGCAAAAAAATAGGCGCTCTTATGGATCTTAAAGCGGAAACCGTCAGCGTAGAGAGAAACGGCGTTATAACCACTGTCGATCCGAAAGATGTTCGCTCGGGCGAAACCATTGTTATTAAGCCCGGCGAAAAGATCGCGCTTGACGGAACAGTAAGCGAGGGCGAAAGCTCTGTGGATAACAGCGCGCTGACAGGCGAATCCGTGCCGGTGGAAGTTAAATCCGGCGATAGGATCTACAGCGGCGGAATAAACCTAAATGCCGTGCTTAAAGTCACCGTTGAGGGTGAATATAAGGATTCAACGGTTGCGAGAATTCTCGATCTTGTTGAGCATTCCGCAGAAAAGAAGGCTAAAACCGAAAGATTTATCACCAAGTTTTCAAAAATATACACGCCTATCGTGGTTATCCTCGCGTTTGCTTATGCTATTATCCCCTCTCTTATAACGGGTGATTACGCAAAATACATTTACAGCGCTATCTCTTTCTTAGTTGTTTCCTGCCCCTGCGCGCTTGTTATATCCGTTCCGCTCACCTATTTCTGCGCTATCGGCGGAGCTTCAAGAAACGGAATTTTGATAAAAGGCGCCGATTCGATAGAAAATCTTGCAAAAGCTAAATGCTGTGTGTTTGATAAAACGGGAACTATTACAAAGGGTAAATTCCAGGTAGTAGCTATTCACCCGGAAAAAATAGACGAAGACGCGCTTTTGACAATGGCTGCAAGAGTTGAGTCATTCAGCTCCCACCCCATTTCGCAGTCAATAATCGCGGCGGCAAAAATCAAAAAGCTTGACTTTGAGGGCGATATATCCGATGTAAAAGAGATTTCCGGTAAAGGAATGAGCGCTGTTACGGAAGATAAAAAACTACTTCTTGTAGGTAACGAAAAGCTTATGGCGGAAAACGGAATAAAATACCACACCTGCCATATAGAAGGCACAGTCGTTCATATAGCAAGCGGCGGAGAATACGCGGGACACATTGTTATTTCCGATGTTTTGAAATCGGAAAGTGTGGCGGCTATTAAAAAATTAAAAGCGCTCGGAATCAAAACCGTTATGCTGACAGGCGATAAGGAAGCTACTGCCGCCAATATTGCGGCTCTGACTAAGATCGACGAGTATTACAGCGAGCTTATGCCTGCCGATAAAGTCAATAAAACCGAAGAGATAATGAGCAAGCACAACGGCAAGACTGTATTTACAGGCGACGGAATTAACGACGCTCCTGTTCTTATGAGAGCCGATGTCGGTATAGCAATGGGCGGTCTCGGAAGCGACGCGGCGATAGAAGCGGCGGATATCGTTATAATGGACGATAATATTTCAAAGGTTTCTTCCTGCGTAAAGCTTTCAAGAGAAACGGGAAAAATAGCTATGCAGAATATAGTATTTTCTATATTTATAAAAGTCCTTGTTCTTATCCTTTCTATAATCAGAATTCCCGGAGTTATGTGGCTTGCGGCTATAGCAGATGTCGGAGTAATGGTAATAGCAGTCTGCAATGCTATGAGAGCGCTTAAAATAAAAATGTAAAACAGCTTGACAGCAAAAAGCCGAAGTGGTATATTCATAGCATATTAATTTAAGGCGGGATTTTAAATGAATATCGAAAAAATTGATAAAAATATGAATTTCGATTCGGCTCTTGCAGAAAAAGACATTGTGTGGTTTGACGCGAATGACGAGCATTTTGACCTTTACGGAATTTACGAAAGATCGCAAAATGATTTTATCAGACTTCCCGAATCTGTTTCCGAAAAAATAAGCGAGGGAGTTTATTGGAACTCAAAAGCTCCTGCAGGGGTAAGATTAAGGCTTAAAACCAATTCACCCTATATCGCATTAAGAGCTGAATTTGACGGAAATATCACAGTCACCTCAAATATGTCTATCTCGGGATCGAGCGGATTTGATATCTTTAAAGAAAATAAGGGCAGATATTTTTATAAAGGCTCTTATATCCCCGGAGTGGATAGTAAACACAGCTTTGAATCTATCCATTATTTCGGAGGCTATAATGGACAGTTTACCGATTATGTTCTTAATTTCCCATCTTATAAAAAAGTAAATAAGGTTTATATCGGAATAAAAGACGGCTATTCGCTTGAAAGCCCCGATAAATATTCTAATGAAAAGCCGGTCGTATTTTACGGCTCCTCTATAACGCAGGGCGCGGCGGCTTCAAGACCCGGAAACACCTACGAAAATTTTCTTTCAAGAATGCTTGATATGGATTATATTAACCTTGGATTTTCAGGCAGCGCCATGGGCCAAAAGGAAATAGCTGAATATATTTCAGATATTGATATGTGCGCTTTCGTGTGCGACTATGATCATAATGCGCCCGATGTAGAGCATATGAAAGCAACGCATTATGCTTTTTATGAAACAATCAGAAAGAAAAATCCCGATCTGCCTTATATAATGATTTCAAGGCCTCAGGTACATTGCATTTCTAACGGAATAACAAGGCGCAAAATAATTATGGAAAGCTATTTAAAGGCGCTCGATAATGGCGATAAAAATGTTTATTTTATCGACGGCGACAGCCTGCTTTCGGGTTATGAATACGGCAGCGCCACAGTAGAAGGAGTTCATCCTACTGATATAGGATTTTACAGAATGGCAATGAATATATATCCTGTTTTAAACAAGATACTATATGATTAAAAAAAATTCCGCAGGTGAAATTCACCTGCGGAATTTTTTTAACTTTTTTAATAATTAATAGGCAATGCCCTGAGCTATCATAGCGTCTGCAACCTTCTCAAAGCCAGCAATATTGGCGCCTGCTACAAGGTTACCCTTAAGACCGTACTTCTCTGCGGCATTATAAGCGTTATGGAAGATATTTACCATAATGTTTTTAAGCTTAGCGTCAACCTCTTCAAAGGTCCAGCTGTAACGCATAGAGTTCTGGCTCATTTCAAGAGCGGAAGTAGCAACACCGCCTGCATTTGCAGCTTTAGCGGGAGCAAACAAAATGCCTGATTTCTGGAATTCTGCGATCGCTTCGGGAGTTGAAGGCATATTAGCGCCCTCGCCTACTGCCATTACGCCGTTTGCAATAAGAGCCTTAGCGGACTCTTCGTCAATTTCATTCTGTGTAGCGCAAGGAAGTGCGATATCGCATTTAACGGTCCAGATTCCTTTGCAGCCTTCGTGATATTCTGCGCCTTTAACGCGGTTAACATACTCTTTGATTCTTCCGCGCTCAACCTCTTTGATCTGTTTTACAACAGCAAGATCGATACCGTTCTCATCATAGATATAACCGTTTGAATCGGACATAGCGACAACTTTAGCGCCGAGCTCGGTTGCCTTTTCATTTGCATATATAGCAACATTACCCGAGCCTGAAACAACAGCGGTTTTACCCTTGAATGAATCATTTTTCATACATTTAAGCATTTCTTCTACGAAATAGCAAAGACCGTAACCCGTTGCCTCTGTGCGGGCAAGCGAGCCGCCGTAAGAAAGGCCTTTACCGGTCAAAACGCCGGTGTACTCATTTCTGAGTCTTTTATACTGACCGAACATAAAGCCTATCTCTCTTGCACCTGTTCCGATATCTCCTGCAGGAACATCGGTATCTGCGCCGATATGTTTAGAAAGCTCAGTCATAAAGCTCTGGCAGAAGCGCATTATCTCGCCGTCAGACTTGCCCTTAGGATCGAAATCCGAGCCGCCCTTGCCGCCGCCGATCGGAAGACCGGTAAGGCTGTTTTTAAATATCTGCTCAAATCCTAAGAATTTGATAACAGAAGCATTTACCGACGGATGAAGTCTTATTCCGCCCTTATAAGGACCTATTGCGGAATTGAACTGAACGCGGTAACCGCGGTTGACCTGTACCTTGCCGTTATCATCAACCCACGAAACGCGGAAGAAGATCTGGCGCTCAGGCTCAACTATTCTCTCAAGAACTCCGTTTTCCTCGAGGCGCTTATCTGCCTCTACGACCGGCTCTAAGGATTCAAGAACCTCATAGACCGCCTGCAAAAATTCTTTTTCACCGGGACTGCGCTTTTCAACAGACGCATAGACCCTGTTTAAATATTCCGACTTAAACATTTTACATTCCCTCCAAACAATATATAAAAATAATAACTCTAAATTTATTTATAGTCAATAGATAAAATATTAATTTTTTTATTTTTTAGCTTATTTTTTCTTGACAAGGGGATATTTAAAGGGTATCATATAAATAAAGCTGTGATAAGGAAGCTTTTTTCGATATTTAGCCGTGATAAAAAGAGAGCTTTGCGTAAGCTGAAAGCAAAGAGATCGGTTTTCGGAATAAGTACCGCCCTTTGAGCGCTGCGGGTAAAAAACGCAGCCGTGAGATAAGTCCTGCGTTAAAGGAATTTAAAGTGCCGCAATATGCGGAATGCGGGTGGAACCGCGGAGTAATATCATAATTTGTTGCTTCGTCCCTGAAATTCAGGGGCGGAGCATTTTTATTTTCGGGAGGTCAAAAAAATGATCAATGTTGTTTTATTAGACGGATCTTCGATTTCACTTGAAAACGGCGCAAGCTGTTTTGACGCGGCTAAAGCGCTGAGCGCAGGGCTTGCTAAAAAAGCCTGTGCCGCAAAAGTAAACGGAGAGAATAAGGATTTAAGAACAGAATTAAAAGACGGCGATAAGCTTGAAATTCTGACTTTTGACGATGAGTACGGCAGGTGGACATTCCGCCACACAGCCTCTCACATTATGGCGCAGGCAGTTAAAAGACTTTATCCTGACGCTAAGCTTACCATAGGTCCTGCGGTTGACGACGGATTTTATTATGATTTCGATGTCGAAGAAAGCTTTACAACAGCCGATCTCGAAAAAATCGAAGCAGAAATGAAAAAAATCGTGAAAGAAGACTTAAAGCTTGAAAGATTTACAAAATCAAAGGCTGACGCGATAAAATTCTTTGAAGAAAAAAATGAGCCTTATAAAATTGAGCTTGTCGAAAATCTTCCCGAGGGCGCGGAAATAAGCTTTTATTCTCAGGGTGAATTTACCGACCTTTGCGCGGGAGCGCACCTGATGAGCACAGGGCTTGTAAAAGCATTCAAACTCACTTCCGCAACAGGCGCTTATTGGCACGGCGACTCAAATAATAAAATGCTCTGCCGAATTTACGGAACAGCTTTCCCGAAGCAGAGCGCGCTCGATGAATACCTCACTATGATCGAAGAGGCAAAAAAGCGCGATCACAGAAAGCTCGGAAAAGAATTAGGTCTTTTCGCTCTTCGTGACGAGGCGCCCGGAATGCCTTTCTTCCTGCCTAAGGGAATGGTGCTTAGAAACACGCTTATAAGCTATTGGAGAGAAGTCCATAAAAAATGGGATTATCTTGAAATATCCACTCCTCAGATAATGCGCCGCTCGCTTTGGGAAACCTCGGGGCACTGGGACCATTATCACGACGATATGTATACAACGGTTATCGATGACGAGGATTTCGCAATAAAGCCGATGAACTGCCCCGGAAGTATTCTTGTTTATGAGCTTGAGCCTCATTCTTATAAAGAGCTTCCTCTTCGCTACGGCGAACTCGGAAAGGTGCACAGAAACGAGCTTTCGGGCGCGTTGCACGGTCTTTTCAGAGTGCGCTGCTTTACTCAGGACGACGCACATATCCTCCTTGCTCCCGAGCAGATAACCGACGAAGTTGTAAGAATAGCAAAGCTTTTTGACGAGGTGTACAGCCTTTTCGGTCTTCCTTATGAAATAGAGCTTTCCACAATGCCTGAAGATCATATCGGCTCGGAAGAAGACTGGGAAATAGCTACAAAGGCTTTGGCTGACGCTATTACGGGAGTCGGCAAGACTTATATTTTAAACGAGGGCGACGGCGCTTTCTACGGACCTAAACTTGATTTCCATATTAAAGACAGCTTAGGAAGAACCTGGCAGTGCGGTACAATTCAGCTTGACTATCAGCTCCCCGGCAGATTTAATCTTGAATACACCGGAGCCGACGGCGAAAAGCATTGCCCCGTTATGATACACAGAGTTGTTTTCGGATCGATAGAAAGATTTATCGGAGTTATCACCGAGCATTTTGCAGGCGCTTTCCCTGTATGGCTTGCTCCCGTTCAGGTAGAAATTCTTCCTATAGCCGACCGCCACTGCGAATATGCGGATAAGATCAAAGCCGAGCTTGAAGCTTTGGGATTAAGAGCGGAAGTTGATAAGCGCAACGAAAAAATAGGTTATAAAATAAGGGAAGCTAGACTTCAGAAAGTTCCCTATATGCTTATTTTAGGCGATAAAGAGGCTGAAGAAAAAACCGTTTCGGTCCGCAAGAGGGGCGACGACGGCGACCTCGGAAGTATGTCGCTTGAAAGCTTTAAGGAAAGAATTTGCTCCGAAGTAAATTCAAAATCGCTGTAATTTAAAAAAAATAATCTGCGGTAAGATAATTTACCGCAGATTATTTTTTATCCTCTTTTGGGCTACCGCCGAATGTTTTTTTATATGCTCTTGAAAAATACGAGATGCTGTTAAAACCGCTTTCTTTTGCCGCGTATTCAACAGACAGTTTATTTTTAAGCAGTTCCCTCGCAAAAAGACAGCGCTGGATATTTATAAATTCGGTTACAGTGTAACCTGTAAGCTTTTTAAAGGTGTGAATAAAATAAGAGTCGGAATAGCCGACATTTTTTGCAAGAGATGAAACAGTAAGCTTTGATTTCATCTCTTTTTTTATATACTCGAGCGTGGGCTTTAAAAACTCTTCCTGATCATAAATATATGTGTTTTCTGATTTTTGCGAATGATTTTTAATAAGCAGATTTACAAGGTTTAAAACAGCGAGCTTTTTTTCAAATTCCGAATTTTCATTCTTTTTTGAAAGCAGTAAAGCGGCGGTTTTATAGCTTTCGACCAAATTTTCATCATTTTTTATAATGCTTTCAAAAATAAAATCGGAGCCTTTAATTCCCGAAAATTCAAGAAAGCTTTCATCGATGATAAGGCAGTGGTATTTTATTTTTTCCGAAGTTCTTGTAGAGTGAACGGCATTCGAATTTATGACCGCAATATCGCCCGCTCTCAATTTAAAGGGAACAAAGTTAAGCAAAAGCTCACCTTGCCCTGAAATCACATATAATATTTCTATATTTTTATGCCAATTTGCATAGGAATAGCTGTATTCAAAAATATCGTCAGTATGAAAAATAAAGGGATATTTCGGATCAAAAGCCGAATGGATTTCATATTTTGCCATAAATACCTCTAAAAAAAGCATAATAGTTAAAAAAATAAGCATTTTCAGCCTATAAAATTATTATATAATTAAAAAAATAAAAGTCAACAGAAAGCAGAGAAAAAACAATGAAAGTTATTTTATGCGAAAATTATGAAGAGATATCGGAAAAGGGAGCTTCGATAGTAAAAGCACAGATACTTTTAAAGCCCGACAGCGTTTTAGGTCTTGCCACAGGATCGACCCCTAAAGGTCTTTATAAAAAGCTTTGCGGCTCCGATCTTGATTTTTCAAAGATCACCACATTTAATCTTGATGAATATTATCCTTTAAAAAGCTCAGATCCGCAAAGTTACCATTCATTTATGAATGAAAATCTATTTTCGAAGATAAACATTAACCTTAAAAACACGCATATTTTAGACGGTGAATGCTCAGATCCCTCCGCCGAGTGCGAAAACTTTGAAAAGCTTATAGAGGAAAGCGGCGGAATAGATCTTCAGCTTTTAGGTATCGGAAGAAACGGACATATCGGCTTTAACGAGCCTGCCGAAACCCTTAAATGCAGAACGCATATCGTGAAGCTTACCGAAAGCACAATTAAAGCTAATTCGAGATTTTTCAAAAGCGAAGATGAAGTTCCGAAAATGGCACTGACTATGGGCGTCGGAACGATATTGTCGGCAGGCAGTATCATAATAATGGCAAGCGGAGCCGACAAGCATTATGCAGTTAAGCATTTGCTTGATAATGAGATAACCACAAAAGTTCCTGCAACGATTTTAAAAGCTCACAGAAACACAGTGCTTATCTGCGATAAGGAGGCTTATTATGGATCTGCTGATTAAAAATGCGAATGTTTTCGGGAAACTTAAAAACATTTACTGCAAAGACGGCATTATCGAAGAGTATGATCCGAGGACATTTTGCGAAAATATCCTTGATGTGAACGGCAGCAAGGTTTTCCCCGGACTTATAGATATTCACACTCACGGCTGCGGCGGAGCCGATGTTATGGACGGAAAATCATCATATATCTCAAAAATTCTTAAAAGCCACGGCACGACCTCTTTTTGCCCTACGACAATGACTATGCCTAAAGCTTCTATCGAAAAAATATGTGCTGAAATTCCCGATACTAAAGACGGCGCTCATTTCTTAGGATATAATATCGAGGGCCCTTTTGTAAGCCGGGAAAAATGCGGCGCGCAAAATCCGGAATATCTTATTAATCCCGATAAAAGATGGTTTAATTCACTTAAAAACACCGCGATAGCAGTGCTTGCCCCCGAGCTTGAAAACAGCGAAGAATTTATAAAAAGTTGCAAAGCGAAAGTATCCATAGGGCACACAAACGCAAGCTACGAGCAGACTTTAAAGGCTATAAAAAGCGGAGCGGACAGCCTCACTCACACCTTTAACGCAATGCCCGAGCCTCATCACAGGAATAAATCGGTTATAGACGCGGCTTTGGATGAAAATATCTATGTTCAGCTTATCTGCGACGGATTTCATAACTCAAAAACCTATGTGCGCTTTCTTTTCGGAGCGTTCGGCAGCGGCAGAGTGATACTTATAAGCGACAGTCTTGCGGCGACGGGCTATGAAGACGGAAGATATAATTTCGGAAATCAACAGATAACAGTGAAGGACAGAAAAGCCTATCTTGATAACGGCAGTATTGCGGGAAGCACCTCTTTTTTAATTGACTGTGTGAAAAAAGCGATAGAATTCGGTGTTTCGGAATATGACGCTTTTACTTCCGCCACCAAAACTCCCGCTGACTATTTAGGAATTAAAAAAGGAAGAATTGAGCCTGGGTTTGACGCCGACTTCATAGTTACCGATAATGATTATAATATTTTAAAGGTTATAACAAAAGAGCAGCTTATTTAAAAAGGTTTGCTGAAAAAAAGAAAGTCTTTAAATACATAAAGACTTTCTTTTTTATTTTATTTAATTTCATATCCGCCCACAGGTCTGATTTTCAGCGGAACGCAGGAATTTTCACCGAATACCTTTTCGATCATATTTTTATATTCTGAAAATCTTGTTTTCGGAATATAGCACTGAATAGTTCCTGCAAAGCCGCCTCCGTGAACGCGGGCAGTTCCCTCGCCGTTTAAAAATTCTTTTGTAAGAGCAATGGCGAGCGATAATCCCTGCTCTTTTGCATTTGAAACGGGGAATAAATTTTGAAGATATTTAAATGAAGACTCGCCCGATTCATCGACAAGCTTTAAAAACTCTTCAAAATCGCCTATTTTAAGAGTGTCTTTCATCTTAAAAACGCGCGCGTTTTCATTGAAGAAATGAAAAGCTCTTAAAACTGCCCTGTCGGAGCATTCTTTGCGGAGATCTTTAAGTTTTGAATAGAATTCGCCGCGGTCGGCGTCTCTTAAATAATCCACTCCGAGCGCATTGCTTATCTCTTTGCACTCTATCGTGATATCGGCGTAGTCCTGAGTAAGATCGGCGTGGTTTCCGCCTGTATCGACAACGCAAAGCTGATAATCGGTTTTATCAACATCAAAATCTATCTTTTCTATCTTCGGATCGGCAGGATCGTTAAAATCAGCAAATGTAAATCCTCCGACCGAGCTTGCCATCTGGTCGAGAAGACCGCTCGGCTTGCCGAAATAAACATTTTCGGCAAACTGCGAGAATTTAGCGATAGAAACCGAATCCACCTTATTATCGCAATAAAGGCCGTTTACAATATTTGCTACCAAAACTTCAAATGCCGCAGAGGAAGAAAGACCTGAACCTTTTAAAACATTTGAAGTGGTATAAGCTTCAAAACCCGAAAGCTTAAAGCCGGATTCTTTGAACTTTGCAAGAACGCCTCTGATAAGCGCGCTTGCTCTTCCCTCTTCTTCGGGCTTTATTTCAAGATCAGTGATATCGATATTATCCTCGGGATAGCCCTGCGATTTAATACGGACATTATTGCCCGAATTTGCGCTTACAATGGCAATAACATCAAGATCCACGCTTGCGGCTATAACCGCTCCGTGCTGATGATCGGTATGATTTCCTCCGATCTCCGTTCTTCCCGGAGCGGAAAAAATTCTTAAATTATCTTTATCGCCGAAGATATTTTCAAATTCCGAAACCGCTTTTTCATATCTGGTGCGAGCCAGCATTTCATCGCCGTAAAGCATTTTTAAAGAATTATCAAAAGCGCCCGAAGAAATTTTTTCTTTTAATTCTTTGCAATTCATAATTTTTCTCCGATTAAATTATTTTGAAATGAGTCTTAAAGTGTCGCGGGCGATAGCAAGCTCCTCGTTTGTCGGAATAACATAAACATTTACCTTGCTGTCGTCAGTCGAGATCTTTACCTCGCTGCCGCGAAGATTATTTTTATCCTTATCGATCTTAATTCCCATAAAAGAGAGATTTTCGCAGACATATTCGCGAAGCTCGGGATCGTTCTCTCCGATTCCTCCGGTAAACGCGATAACATCTACCCCGTTCATAGCAGCGATATAAGAGCCGACGAATTTTAATATCTGATAGCGTTGCATATCGATAGCAAGCTGCGCTCTCTTATTTCCTTTTTCAGCTTCTGCTGCAACATCTCTGTTATCATTCGATACTCCGGAAATTCCGTATACGCCCGATTTTTTATTGCAGATAGTATTGATATCGGCGGCGGAAAGGTTTTCTTTTTCCGCGATAAAGGTCAAAGCCGAAGGATCGAGTGTGCCCGAGCGGGTACCCATCATAAATCCGTCAAGCGGAGTAAAGCCCATAGAAGTATCCATACACTCGCCGTTTTTAACAGCGGTTATAGAGCAGCCGTTGCCGAGGTGGCAGGTGATGATCTTAAGATCCTTTTTATCTTTGTTTTCAAGCACTGCGGCACGGTCGGATACATAGTGGTGGGAGGTGCCGTGAGCGCCGTATTTTCTTACGCCGTATTTTTCATAATACTCATAGGGAAGAGCATACATATAAGCTTTAGGAGGCATAGTCTGATGAAAAGAAGTGTCAAAAACGACAGCCTGCGGAATTTCATCTCCAAATGTTTTGATACAGGCTTTTATTGCAAGAACATGCGCCGGATTGTGAAGAGGCGCCATAGCTCCGAGCTCCGATATCTGCTCGATAACCTTTTCGTTTATAAGGCATGAGCCTTTGAATATCGCTCCGCCCTGAACTATACGGTGGCCTATAGCCGAGATCTCATCAAATGAGTCTATAACCTTAGCTTCCGATTTAGTCATAGCGTAAACAACCGCTTCAAAAGCCTCGCTGTGGGTGGGCATAGGAGTTTCGGCAGAGTATGTTCTGCCGTCAGCCGCTTTGTGGGAGATCGCTCCCGTTACGCCTATTCTTTCGCAAAGTCCTTTGGCAAGAACCTGCTCGTTTTCCATATCAATAAGCTGATATTTAAGCGAAGAGCTTCCCGCATTTACTACAAAAATTTTCATATTCTATCCTCCGAAAAAATTGTTGAAAAGAGTATCACAGTATGATAAACTATATATAATAATATAATATTTATATTGTTTTTTCAAGAGTATTTTATCAAAAAGCGGTGAAGTTTCATAAGAACGGGTATTATTGCAGAATTCAATCCCCTGCATAAAGGGCACAAATATCTTCTTGACTGTGTTAAGGAAAAATCGGAAACTGCCGTTATAGTAATGAGCGGCAATTTCGTTCAGCGAGGAGAGCCGGCTTTATATCCCAAATTCAAAAGGGTCGCCGCGGCGGTAGAGAGCGGCGCGGATATGGTCTTGGAATTGCCCGTTTCCTGGGCGATGTCCACAGCGCAGAATTTCGCTCTCGGCGCCGTTACTCAATTATACAGGGCGGATTGCGAAAAAATCGTTTTCGGAAGCGAAAGCGGAGATATCAAAAGCTTAGATAAATGCGCAGATATCCTAATTTCCGATAAATTTTCTTCACTTGTTAAATCAGATCTTGAAAAAAAGATCCCTTTTGCCTATGCAAGAGAAAATGCGGCTGTAGCACTCGGCGCCGATAAAAATATTTTTAAAAATCCTAATGATAATTTAGGCACGGAATATATCGTTGCGGCAAAAAAAGCTGGATTTGATATTGAATTTGAGTGCATTAAAAGGCAAGGTGCATTCCACGATAAAAAATCCGATCACGAATTCAAATCAAGCTCCGAAATAAGGGAAATGATATTATCGGGAAAGCAGGAAATTGCCAAAAGTGCAGTGCCTGAAAGCGCGGAATTCATTTTAAGCGAAGAACATTCGGATATAAAATATCTGGAAAGACCTATTCTTGCAGTTCTTCGCTCAAAAAATGAAGAATATTTTAAATCTCTTCCCGATATCACAGAGGGGCTTGACAGGCTTTTATATAATTCTTTAAAAAAAGCGACCGGCCTTAAAGAGCTTTTTTCTCTTCTTCAGAATAAAAGATATCCTTTAGCGAGATTAAGAAGACTTGTTATGTCCGCCTTTTTAGGGATAGATAATTCTTTTTTCCTAAAGCCTCCCCCCTATCTTCGAATTCTCGGTATCGGCAAATTAAACGAGCCTTTATTAAAAAGCCCCGATTGCCCGGTGCTTTCAAAAATTTCCGATATTAAAAGTTTTGACGAAAGAGCGAAAAAGATATTCGATCTTGAATGCACTGCCGCCGACCTTTACGGGCTAAGCTTTAAAACTCCGCTTTTATGCGGATCGGAATATAAAACACCTATTTACAAAGGAGAAAAAAATGGTTAGAATTCAGGAAATTGAAAATTACAAAAATTACGGAAGGGTTTTAAGCCTTTCAAACGGAATAATAAAAGCCTATGTTACGCTGGATATAGGCCCGAGAATAATCTTTTTCGGCTTTGAAGACGGCGAAAATATCCTTTTTGACAAATCGGAGGAGTTCGCTTTAAAAACAGACGAAAAATATGAAGCCTTATTCGGCAAAGGCAGAGTTTGGAATAATTTCGGCGGCCACAGAGTATGGATAACTCCGGAAGCCTGGCCCGAAACTTATACACCCGATGATAAAAAGGTTTCTTATTCCGTTACGGAAAACGGCGCTGTTTTTACAAAAGAGCCCGACCGCGAAGTAGGTATCGCCATTACAATAGAGGTTATTATGGACTCTGACGATGCGAATATGCGCGTAAATATGACAGTGAAAAATATTTCCTCTTCCGAAAAGGAATTTTCTATCTGGGGAATCACCGTTTCTTCTCAGGGCGGAACTCTTATAATTCCTATGAACACGAATAATACAGGCTTGCTTGCAAACAGAAATATTTCCGTTTGGCCCTATTCGGAGCTTAACGACGAAAGAGTTTATTTCGGCAAAAAATATGTTACTTTAAAGCAGGATCCAAAGAGCGATAAATCATTTAAGCTCGGATTTGATCTTAACTGCGGAAATGTTTATTATATCAATCATTCCGATGTTTTCTTAAAGAGCTTTGAAACCAATCACCCCGAAGGATTCTATCCCGATAACAACTGCTCATTTGAAACTTATACCGACGGCTCAATTTTAGAAGTCGAGTCTTTAAGCGAAATAAAAACTATAAAACCCTCGCAGGAGCATAAAAGCTGCGAGAGATGGTCGCTTTTAAAACAGCCTTGCGAGATCGACTTTAAGAGCGACAGCTCTATAGACGAATTCTTTAAAAAGCTTTAAACGGAGGAAAAATTTTGCCCGATAATATTTGTCTGATAATACCGTCGCTTAATCCCGACGAAAAGCTGAAAAAAACTGTAAATTCTATGCTTAAAGCAGGGTTTACACACATAATTGTCGTGGACGACGGAAGTGATGAAATTCACAAAAAGAATTTCCCCGAAAAAAGCGATAAGATAATCAGGCTTACCCACTCTGAAAACCGCGGAAAAGGCGCCGCCCTTAAAACCGCATTTAAATATATCCTCGAAAATATGCCGGAAATACAGTTCGCCGTCACAGCCGACGGCGACGGTCAGCATACCCCGGAGGATACTCTTAAATGTGCGCTTACAGCGCGGGAAAACAAAGGATGTCTTATCCTCGGCTGCCGTGATTTTTCTTTAAAAGATGTGCCTAAAAGGAGCAAATTCGGTAATAACACTACCTCCTTTGTTTTTAAAGCGCTTTGCGGAATTTCCGTTTCGGATACGCAAACGGGGCTAAGAGCCTTTTCTCGAAATCTTTTGCCTTTACTTACAGAAATAAAAGGCGACAGATTTGAATACGAAACAAATATGCTTTTATCTTTAAAAAGAGCGGGAGTTGAATTTAAAGAGGTTAAAATAAGCACGGTATATATAGAAGAAAATGCCTCCTCGCATTTCAGACCTATAAGAGATTCGCTTAGAATTTACCGATTTATTTTATCATTTTTTATAAGCTCAATAGCCTCAATGCTCATCGATATCTCGCTTTTTTACATACTTTGCAGGATATTTTTAAAAAGCTTCGGGAACTTCACGGTGATATTTGCAACGGTTATTTCAAGAGCCGTTTCGTCGTTTGTGAACTTTTCGGTCAACAGAAAAAAGGTTTTCGACTGCGATAATTTCAAAAATCCAATCTTAAAGTATTATGCGCTTGCAATTCCTCAAATGCTCGTGTCAGCGACGCTTGTTACTTTACTTAAAGTTATCTTTTCCGCAAATCCGCTTTTAAGCACCGTTTTAAAGCTTATTGTTGATACAGTTTTATTTTTCATCAGTTACAGAATTCAGAGCTGCTGGGTTTTTTCAAAAAAGAAAGAGAAAACTATGACCGAAAAGAAAAAGCTCACCGTTAAGAATGTAATTTGCAGAAGCCTTTTATCTTTAGGCACGGCTCTGCTCGCCTTTTTAGTAACGGTTATAACTTTTTGCGTTATGATAACTCACGGTCCGAGCGAATCGCTTAAAAATATGCTCGTGATCTCTGCCGAGCAGGCAAGCGCGACAAAATGGGTGCCTTACCTGTTTTTATCCAAAAAATCCGTTAAAGCGATAATGGCGGATTCAAAAAAGGTCACAGCAGACACTGTGAACGCGCAGGATTATCAATCAAACGATTCTTCTGATATCTTATCCGATTCCGACGACGGGATAAAGCTTGAATTTTTAAAAAAATCAAAATTCAAGGCTTATGTATGTCTGATCAAGGATCCTAAAAGAGTGACAGTCGGCGTTTCCTCGGAAGATTTTTCGAGTGCCGCTAAAGGAAAATCGGTTTTCGATATAGCATCCTATTACGATTGCATAGCCGCAATAAACGGCGGTGAATTTATGGATGCGGGCGGCTCGGGCTCGGGCGCCGCACCTATGGGGCTTACATATTCCGGCGGTAAATGCGTTTGGGACGACGGATTAAGGCGCACTTTTATGGGCTTTGATAAAAACGACCGCCTTATCTGCAAAAATTCCATTACCCGCGCCGAGGCTGACGCACTCGGTATGCGCGACGCGGTATCATTCCAGACAGGCAATGTTTTAATTGATCAGTCGGGTGAAGATATAAAGCTTTATTACAGCGATTCAAACACCGGAACCGCACAGAGGACCGCTATAGGACAAAGAAAAGACGGAACAGTCATTCTTCTTGTGACCGACGGGCGAAGCGCGGACAGCATAGGAGCTACCAAAAACGATGTTATCGATATTATGGCGTCTTACGGAGCTGTAAGCGCAGGTATGCTTGACGGCGGCTCGTCATCCGTGCTTTATTTTAAAGATTATATAGAAAAATACGGTATCGACGCTTCTAAGCTTGACAGTTATCAGCAAAAAGGACTTGTAAACAAATACAAGGCTTTTGTCGCTCCGAGAACTATTCCAACATTTTTCATTGTAAAATAACGGGGGAAAATATGAGAGAAAAACCTCTTTTTTATAAAATATATTTCGGCATTCTTATCGGTTTCGGAATAGTGTTTTTGTCGGCAGTGATCTATTTTTACGGCTGGCTCAAAGATTATGAAAAGACAAGACCCGAAGTAACTGCGCAAAGCATTTTGACAGAATATATAAAAAGCGGAAACGCAGGCGCTTTAAAAAAAGAATGCGGCTTAAAAGTTTCGGAATATGAAAGCGAAAAATCGATAAGTAAAGCGGTATCCGAGCATATAGCAGGAAAAAAGCTTTCGGTTTCCACCTCTGCAAAAAAAGAAAAAGGCTTTGATTATGCCTACAATATAAATGCCGATGAAAAGCCTTTTTTATCTCTTTATCTTAAAAGAAACGATAAAAAATCCTTCTTCGGGCATAAAGGATATATGGTGGGAGAAAGCGCTTTTTCACCGGATTTTTATAAGTCGGTCACAATAAAGCTCGATTCAAAGACCGATCTTACGATAAACGGAACAAAGCTTAAAAACAAAGACCGCAAAGACGACTCTTTGCCCTCTTTACCCGAAAATATCAAAAACGAAATAACCATAAAAAAGCAAACAGCTTTGATAAATGATCTTGTTTGTGCCGCACCCGAAATAAAAGCTCTGAAAAACGAAAAAGAATTAAAGGTTTCAGGAAATTCAGGCGTTTACACGGTGGATTTTTCGGGCGCATATCCAAACGAAAAGAAAATCACGGATTTTGCACTCAACGGTGCAGAAACTTACGCTGCTTATATGCAAGACGATAAGAGCTTTTCACAGCTTGATCCGTATTTAGTTAAGAACACTGATTTTTATAAAAACTTAAAAACAAGTCTTACGATGTTTGCCTGGAAACACGATTCTTATAACTTTGAAAATATAAAATTAAGCGAATTTTTCTCTTATTCCGAGTCGCTTTACTGCGTGAGAGTAAGTTTTGAACAGGTTTTAAAGTTAGGAAACAAGGAATACAGGGATAATTTTGATAAAAATGTTTTTGTTGTTAAATCGGGCGAAGCTTTAAGCATTGCGGATATGCAAAGTGTGGAGGAAGAAATCGCAAATGAATGATTTTGAAATAAAAATTCTCGATTTTATCCAGGATAAAATCGCCTGCAGGTTTTTAGACGCGGTTATGCCGATAATCTCAATGTTCGGCGATAAGGGCATTTTTTGGATCGCTCTTTCTCTGCTATTTATAATTATTCCGAAAACAAGAAAGATCGGAATTACTATGGGCACGGCTCTTATACTCGGTTTAATTATAGGAAACGGGATACTTAAAAATCTTGTCGGAAGAATAAGACCGTATGATATAAATTCAGGATTTCATCTTTTGGTTAAAAAACTTTCGGATTACTCGTTCCCGTCGGGCCACACGCTGGCGTCATTTGAATGTGCGAGCGTGCTTATGGTAAAAAACAAAAAGATAGGAATACCGGCTCTTATTCTCGCAGTGCTCGTAGCTTTTTCAAGACTTTATCTTTATGTGCATTATCCCACCGATGTGCTTGCGGGAGCGATCCTCGGAACACTGTTCGGATTAGCGGCGATATTCATTGTGGATAAAATATATTTTAAAATAAATCAAAAAAGCATAAAAAATAAGCCCCTTTAAGGAGCTTATTTTTTTATATCTTTATCAGTCAAGAAAATCCTCATTTAAGGTAACGCCGAATTCTTTTGCTATCGCCCTTAAATTATCGTCAGTAATAGTCTGTCTGATTCCCTTGCCCATTGAAAGAGCCAAAACATAGATCTGAGCCGCTTTTTCTATAGTGTGCATAAGACCGAAGGTCGTATCGAAATCGGGGCCTGAGCAGAAAAGGCCATGGTGCGCCCATACTGCCGCGTCAAACTTCTTCATAAGCTCGCTTGTAGCCTTTGCGATATCGGCACCGCCAGGAACCATCCACTCAACTACTCCTACTCCCGACGGGAATACTACGGGGCACTCGGTGGCGCTCTGCCAAAGCGCTCTTGTGATATCCTTTGAAGTGAGCGGTAAAACATATGTAAGAGCGATTATATTAGCGGGGTGCGCGTGATAAATAACTCTGTTTTCTCCGTTTGTAGCGGCTTTTCTGACGCTGTGGTTAAGGAAGTGGCTCGGGAATTCGCTTGTGGGTCTTCCGCCCTTTACAAGTCCCCAAACAATGCGGTAGCTGTCGCCTGCCTCGTTTATCTCAACAATGCAGATATTATCCTGCGGCTCTAATATAACATTTCTGAAATATTTTCCCGAACCTGTTGCGATAAAATATTCGCCCTTAAGGTTATCCGCCTGAACGCCCATATTTACCCAGGGTCTTTCAAAGCTGAAATAAGGTCTGCATTCCTCGACCTGCTCTTTAGTCATTCTGTAGGTTAAATTTCCGCCGTTTCTTTCGTGCCAGCCCTGAAGCCAGCCGTCGTTACACATACGGATATAATCTTTTAATATCTTTATATCAAGTATTCCCATTTTATTATCCCCTTTTTAAAAGAACTTCGTTTTCATATTTCTTGACTTCGTCAAATAAGTCCTTATCAGAAACAACATTTTCCTCTTTACAGTAATGCTCCCAGATATCGGAGAAAGGAAGCGTTTTTATCTGCTCGCTAAGCGCCATAAGAGCTGAAAAATCGCCGCTGTCCTGTAAAGCCTTGAGCTTAGTGTTTGGCATAAGCAAAGCGAAAAGCAAAGCTTTCTGCCAGCTGCGGAAGCCTATAGACCATGCAAGAATTCTGTTTATGCTCGCGTCAAAATAATCAAGCGCCATATAAACTCTGTCAAGAGCGCCGCAGCGAACTATCTCTTTAGCCATTTCCTTGGTTTCATCATCGAATATTACAACATGATCGGAATCCCATCTTACAGGCCTTGTAATATGAAGAGCGATTTCATCAAAGAAGCACAAAAGCGCGGGGATCTTATCGGAAACAACTTCTGTCGGGTGATAGTGGCCGTTATCCATAAGCGGCATACATTTATCCTTATGCATTGCGGCAAACGAGAGGGTAAACTCCGCCGATCCCGAGGTAAACGATTCAACGCCTATACCGAATACCTTTGATTCAACGCAGGGCTTTACCTTATTAAAATCAAAGGGCTCGCTTAATATCTCTTCTATTGATTCCTTATATCTCATTCTCGGGCCCATTCTGTCGCCCGGGATATCCTTAAAGCCGTCGCCTGTCCAGATATTCATAACGCAGGGAATACCCGTTTCCTCTGCAAAATACTGTGAAATTCTTATGCAGGCTTTTCCGTGCTCTATCCAGAATTTGCGGATCTTTTCATCGGGGCTTGAAAGAGTAAGCCCGTCTTTGACCATCGGATGAGAGAAGAATGTGGGGTTGAAATCAATACCCATATTATGTTTCTTCGCAAAATCCACCCACTTTTTAAAATGCTTAGGCTCTATTTTGTCGCGGTCGACAAACTCGCCTTTTTCAAATATAGCATAACAAGCGTGAAGATTTAATTTTTTCTTTCCGGGGCACAGCGAGATGACCTTTTCCATATCTTCCATAAGCTGATCGGGAGTTCTTGCTTTGCCGGGATAATTTCCCGTAGTCTGAATTCCGCCGGTAAGAGGTCCGTCATGATCGAAACCCGTTACATCGTCACCCTGCCAGCAGTGAAGACTGACTGACGCCGCTTTAAGCTTATCGATAGCTTCTTCGACATTTACGCCTAAAGCCTCATACTGTTTTTTTGACTGAATATATCTGAGCATAATTCATCCTCCTTTTTAATAAATTATAACTTTTTTCAAATTAAATTAAAAGGTCATAATTTTACTTTTAAGGGACTTAATTTAACCTTTTTCTCTATAAGCCTTAGGAGTCATTTCAAATCGTTTGAAAAAAGCCCTGTAAAAATAGCTTGAATTCTCATATCCCACATATCTTATAATTTCGTCGGCTGTGAGATCGCTCGATATTAAAAGCTCCGCCGCGCGGTCAAGCCTTCTTTCGCATAAAAGAGTTTTAAATGTTTTCCCCGTTGTAGCTTTTACCGCTTTGCTGACATACGCTATCGAAACATTGTTTTCCTTTGCAACCGCTCCGAGCGAAGCCGATTTATAATTATCGTCTATCTCCCTCATTGCCGCTATGGCTATACTTTCCGCAGAAGACGCGTTTTCCTCGGTTACGGAAAGCTCCTTGCTGTTCATAAGGCTTAGAATGAGCAATCCCATAGTAATTCTTTCAATTCTTTTGCTTCGCTTTTCGAAAACTATAGAAAAGATAAGATTTTCAAGCAGATTTTTAACCGGAAGATTATCCGAAACATCGAAATGCAGGTAATTTATCGCGCGGTTCTTGCTTGAAAGACCTGATAAAATAAATCTTCCGAGCAGGCTTTTTGCTCCTGCCATTTCAAGTGCGGTGTCGAGGAATTCGGGAAGTATAATAAAATTTATCGCTATATCGTCTTTACCTGTATAAGCGGTTTCGTGAAAAACATACTGATTCATCAAAAGCAGCTCGCCCTCTTTTAAGACTATCTGCGTATCGTTTCCTATAATATGCTTTTGACTTCCCTTGCAAACATAAACCATTTCGATATAATTATGCTTATGCTTAGGAAACGCGGTAAACCGCGTGTTCGGGCGAACGGTTATTAAATTTCCGTATTTAAGAAGCTTTCGGCTGTCGACAGTAGCGCTGTCATCCGAAGCATAAGCGGAAATATCGAGCTTCTCGCCGTTTTTCAGTTTTTCCTCTTCTTTTGTTATCTGTGATAATTTTTCAAGCAATTTTGGATCCATTTAATCACCGACTTTATTTTACAACATATTTTTCTTTTTTTCAACCGCTTAAGTTTAAGCGGCGATTGATTTTTTTATAAAAATAAGATATTATATATATGTTATTTTATCTCGGAGGAAATTTATGAGCAATTCAAAAAGAAAAAAGGCGATAATCAGACGAAGAATATTCCTTATATCCTGCGCCGCAGTTCTGATAGCGGCAATATTGGGAATAGGATTTGCCGTAAGTAAAATTTCAAAATCGGTAAAGAAAGCAAATTCAAATGTTTCCTCTGTTTCTTCCTCAGGGTCGCAAAAAGAGGATAAAAACAAGGTGGTTTCTCAGGCGACGGTTGTAAACACGGGCGACCTGCTATTGCACAATCCGGTTTTAAACGGCGCTCTCAAATCTGACGGAAGTTATGATTTCTCGGCATTCTTTCCCAAAATAAAAAGATATTTTGATTCTGCCGATCTCGCAGTCGCAAATTTAGAGGTAACTTTGGGCGGAACGGAATCAGGAGAATATAAAGGATATCCAAATTTCAATGTTCCCGATAATTTTATCGACGAATGCAAAAATTCGGGTATCGATGTTTTGCTGACAGCTAATAACCACTGCTATGATACCGGTCTTTTCGGTCTTAAAAGAACAGTGAAGATATTAAAAGAGAAAAAGGTGGAATTTTTAGGAACTAAGGAAACAACTTCCGACCATACTTATATAATAAGGAATGTAAACGGTATTAAAATCGGTATGGTCTGCTACACTTATGAAAACAAGTGCGAAACGGCGGGAAGAAAATCTATAAACGGCGCCGTTATCTCAACAGAGGCAAATTCGCTTATAAATTCCTTTTCCTATGAAAATCTGCCCGGATTTTACACCGAGTCCGAAAGCATTATAAAAGAAATGAAAACAAAGGGCGCCGACTGCGTGGTATTTTATATGCACTGGGGCGAAGAATATCAGCTCAAAGAAAACACTCAGCAGAAAACCATCGCTCAAAAGCTCTGCGATCTCGGAACCGATGTGATAGTAGGCGGCCACCCGCATGTGGTTCAGCCTATGGAAATGCTCACTTCGGCTGACGGTTCAAAGCAGACAGTTTGCCTTTATTCTATGGGCAACGCGCTTTCAAACCAGCGCCTGGAAGAGCTTAAATCGGAATGCCCCGGCGGACAGACCGAAGACGGCGTTTTATTCTATTACACCTTTACAAAATACGGCGACGGTTCTGTTAAGCTTACTTCTACCGATGTTATTCCTACCTGGGTAAAAAAGACGGGCGAAAGATATAAGGCAAATTACACAATTTATCCGCTCGAAAATGCGCAGGCTGTTTCTTCTTTGGGACTTGATTCCAATAATCAGGCTCAGGCGCTTAAATCATATGAAAGAACAAAAGCTACTATCGAGGCGGGACTAAGCGACTGCCAGCAAAAACTCGGCTGCAAGAAAAGATTTGAATAAAAAAGAGTTGAAAAATTTTTTTAAAGTGGTATAATACTAATAAACTGAATATCGGTTTTTAAAAACCTTAAAAGGGAGTAACCGGCGGGCAGAATATTTTGTCCGTGTCTTCGGCGTCAGTACGGCTTTTTAAATCAAAGCCCGCTTAAGACTTAATAGGTAAGACTTTTATCGGTGCGCTTATTGTGTCCCGATAAAAGTCTGTTTTTATTTTTGAGGAGGTAATTTATGTCGGAATTATTTTCAAATGTATTAAACATCACCTGGCAGCAGGCGGTCATGTGGGTGATAGGAGCAATTCTTATCTATCTTGCGATCAAAAAAGATATGGAACCCACTCTTTTGCTGCCAATGGGATTCGGAGCGATACTTGTAAATCTTCCGCTTTCGGGCGCGGTAACACAGGTTTACGATAAGGTTAAAGAGATCGGCGTTATCGATGTTTTGTTTGACGCGGGAATATCAAACGAGCTATTCCCTCTCCTGCTTTTTGTCGGAATAGGAGCAATGATCGATTTCGGACCTCTGCTTTCCAATCCGAAGCTTATGATATTCGGCGCGGCGGCACAGTTCGGTATATTTATGACATTCTCGCTTGCGGCTTTGCTCGGATTTGATTTAAAAGACGCCGCGTCTATAGGAATTATCGGTGCTGCCGACGGTCCTACTTCAATCTTTGTGGCGCAATATCTCAATTCAAAATATATCGGAGCGATAATGGTTGCGGCTTATTCTTATATGGCGCTTGTTCCGCTTGTTCAGCCGCCTGTGATAAAGCTTCTTACCACCAAAAAAGAAAGACTTATAAGAATGCCTTATAAGGAGCGCTCAATATCCAAAACCACAAAAATTCTTTTCCCGATCATTATAACTATGATAACGGGAATCGTTTCTCCGCGAAGCGTTGCGCTTATAGGATTTTTGATGTTCGGAAACCTGATAAGAGAATGCGGCGTGCTTGATTCGCTTTCGGAAACAGCGCAAAAAGTGCTTGCAAATCTGATAACGCTTTTCCTCGGAATAACGATCGCCACAAAAATGCAGGCAAAATATTTCTTAACGAAAGAAACCCTGCTTATTATCCTGCTCGGACTTTTCGCTTTTGTTTTCGATACAGCCGGCGGAGTAATATTTGCTAAGATCATAAATATCTTTTTACCGAAAGAAAAGAAGATAAACCCGATGATAGGCGCGGCAGGAATATCTGCTTTCCCGATGTCGGCAAGAGTCGTTCATAAAATGGGACTTAAAGAGGATCCGCAGAATTTCCTTTTAATGCAGTCGATAGGCGTAAATGTATCAGGACAGATAGCCTCTGTTATAGCAGGCGGAATAATCTTAAATTTAATAGGATAAGGCGGGCTGAATGATGAACTTCAATATAGATTCTTTTTTAAAAACACTGCCGATCATGGGCAAAGGTATGGCGGGAATATTTATTGTAACGGTTGTGATAATACTCGTTATGGTAATTCTCACAAAGCTTGCACCGGGCAAAAAGAAATAAGACAGAAAAAAATTGCTTCTGAAAAATTCAGAAGCAATTTTTATTTTTATTCTTTTTCGGTTTTTTCTTCTTCCGGCAAAACCTTTATTTCAAGGAGCGCCACCCTGTGGTTTTCAATTTTAAGCACCTTGATCTCAAGATTTTCATATCTGAAGCTTTCTCCCTCTTCGGGGATTTGACCCATTTGCTCCATAGTAAATCCGCCGAGCGAAACAGATTCAGTTTCAACCTTAATATCGAAATACTCGCAGAAATCGGTCATTTCCATGGTGCCGTCAGCCTCATAGGTGTCAGGCCCTGTCTTTTTTATCATAACATCAACTTCATCGTGCTCATCCCAGATCTCTCCGACAAGCTCTTCGATGATATCTTCCATTGTAACTATACCGTAGGTTCCGCCGTATTCGTCTACAACGACCGCGATATGGGATTTTTCCTTTTGAAGTTCCCTTAATATATCGCTAACCTTTTCGTTTTTCATAACGAAAATGGCGGGCGTCATAATGCTTTTAATGGATTTCTTGGTTATTCCCGACTCGGTGTAAAAATCTTTAAGGTGGATAACGCCGACAATATGGTCTATATCCTCATCGTATACTAGAATTCTCGAAAATTTGGTCTGTGCGAAGACCTTAGCTATTTCTTCTTTTGTACTGTCTATCGATACGGCTTCAAGGTCTACCCTGTGCGTTAAGATATCCTCCGCCTCTATATCGTTAAACTCTATTGCGTTTTTAAGCAGCTCGCCCTCGTCTTCGTCAACACTGCCGTCTTGCTGAACTTCGTCAACAAGCATTAAAAGCTCATCGTGCGACATTTTATTATCGGGATTAACTCTGAATATTTTTGAAATAAGCTTTTTCCAGAGCGAAAAAATAAAGTTAAGCGGCAAAAGCAGATATACGAAAAATCTTAAAAGCGGTGAAGACGCCATTGCAAATTTTTCGGGATAATCCTTTGAAATGCTTTTAGGCGTTATTTCTCCGAAAATAAGAATTACCACCGTCGTTACGATCGTTGAGAGCGTGGCTCCTATATCTCCGAAATGCTTTACAAACAAAACCGTTGCGATAGAAGCTGCGGCAATGTTTACTATATTGTTTCCTATTAAGATAGTCGATAAAAGCCTGTCATAGTTTTCGGAAAGCTTTAAGGCAAGCTCCGCTTTTTTATCGCCTTTTTCGGCAAGCGTTTTAAGCTTGGTGCGGTTGAGCGAGGAAAACGCCGTTTCCGTAGCCGAAAAGTACGCCGACATGATAACCAAAATAACAAGGATCAATATCGACGAAAAATAATCGCTTGACATTGTTTTAGATAACTCCTTTAAATGTTTTAAAAATTAAAAATTTGCGCAAAAAAGCATACCCGTTCAGCACAAAGCCAAACAGATATGCCTAATAATATCTGTTAAATAGTAATTATCAGCGTCTGTATTGTCGCCGCTATCGCCGTCCATTTACGACTGATTCCTCCGATCAGAATTTAAGTATTTTATAACATTATACTTCAAACTTTTCATTTAGTCAATATTTTTTTGCAAATCTTTTGCCGCAGCCTTTTCGGAGGTCTTGCGACGAACAAAGCTTCTAAAGAGTGAATAAAGCACAGAAGCCGTCGGCACGCCTATAAGCATACCTATAAATCCAAACGCTCCTCCGCCGACAGTGACCGCTACGAGCACCCAAATTCCGGGAAGACCTACCGATTTGCCTACAACTCTCGGATATATGAGATTTCCCTCTATCTGCTGCAAAACTATAATAAACACTACAAACCAAAAAGCTTTTGAAGGATCGATAAATAATATCAGGAATGCGCCGATCGCCGTGCCTATTATCGATCCGAATACGGGGATAAGCGCCGTAAATCCGACAAGAATAGAAACCGCTCCCGCATAAGGCATTTTAAAAATAAGCATTCCTATAAAGCACAAGCAGCCGATTATTACCGCTTCGACAAGCTGACCTGAAATAAAGTTTGAAAATGTTTTATCGGTCAAGACAATAATATCGTAAACTTTTTGGAAGCGCTTTTCGGGAACTATCGCATAAAGTGCGGATTTTGCCTGTCTGCCTAATTTTTCTTTCTGCGCAAGCAGGTAGGCGGCGAAAGCCAGCGCCAGCACGATATTGACAACGGTTGAGATCAAGGAAGAGGTAAGCTGTAAAGTCTTATTGACTATAATTTCGCCCTTATCTTTAAAATATTCCGTTATCTTAGTCGTGATTTTACTTAAGTCTATCTTAAATTCGGGTAGAATATCGCCGTGTTTTTCAAAGAATTTAGAAACCTTTTTAAGCCATATATCGGCTTTTTTCGAATAATCTGGCAATGCCTCGACTATAGTTTCCACCGTTTTTGTAACTTCGGGAATTATGATCAAAAACAGTGCCGCAATAATTCCCACTACTATTATAAAGCTTAAAATAAGGCAAACGGGTCTTTTAAGCTTTTTTGCAATATCTTTCTTTGAGTTTTTGAAAATTTTTATCCAAAGCTTTTCAAGCGGTTTTAAAATTTCATTCATCACAAACGCAATGCCCATTCCTACTAAAAACGGCGAAATAATGCTTAAAAATTTCAAAAGAAAAGCGCACACGCCTTTAAAATTCATAAGCACTAAAACGACAGCCGCTATTAAAGCTATAAGCATTGCCGCAAATTTAAAATTTTCTTTTGAGTTTTTCATATTAAAACCTCATTCTTGAAAAATATCTGTTTTATGTTATAATAATAAAAAAACGGATGGGAATAAAATGGAAATTAAAAAAATATATCTTGATGAAAACAAAAAAGCCTATCTTGAAGCATTTATCTGCTATCCGCAAAAGGGATTTAAAAGAAAAGGAATTCTTATAATTCCTGGCGGAGGCTACGGAGAAGTTTGTACGAACAGAGAGGGCTATCCTATAGCTGACGCTTTTATTGCCCGCGGATTTAACGCATTTGTTCTTAATTACAGCGTTGGAATGAACAATAAATACCCTGCGGCTCTTATCGAAGCGTCGAAAGCTATGAAGCATATCAGGGAAAACAGCGAAGAATACGGAATCGATAAAGAAAAGGTTTTCGCAACGGGATTTTCCGCAGGCGGCCATCTCTGCGCGTGCCTCGGCACTATGTTTGCAAGAAAAGAGATAAAAGACGCGATAAAAGACCTTGAATACGGGATAAATAAGCCTTACGGCATTATACCCGTTTACCCCGTGATCTCGGGAGTTTATCATCCGCATAAGGGCAGCTTTTATAATCTTTTGGGGACCAAAGAGCCGACAGAAGAACAGCTTGAATATGTAAGCGCTGAGCTTGCCGTGAATGAAGAAAGCTCTCCTGCCTATATCGTTTGCACTTCAAATGACGAGCTCGTTCCTGCTTACAACTCTCTTATCTTTGCCAAAGCTTATCTTGATATCGGCAAAAAAGTGGAGCTTCATATTTATCCCGACGGACCTCATGGACTTGCTCTCGCAAACGCGATAACTTCCCAGGGCTCCGAAAAATTCATTCGCCCCGATTTTGAAAAATGGATAGACGGGGCAGTATTCTGGGCAAATAATTTATAATTATTTTAACATATATAACTTTTCTTTTCAATCATTAAGGGGGATTTTTTATGCAAAAATTAAAAACGATCTTATTCGGAATCATTTTGATCGGCGTCGGCTCGGTTTTCGCGCTCAATGCTTTCGGAGTCAACACATTAAACATCTTGTTTACAGGGTGGTGGACATTGTTTATCATCGTTCCCTGCTTTATCGGACTTTTAACCGACAGGGATAAAACAGGCTCTATAATAGGTCTTACAATCGGAATTCTTCTGCTGCTTTGCGCAAGAGGTATTCTTGCATTTAAGATGTTCTGGAAATTGCTTGTTCCCGCAATTATTCTTATAATAGGCTTAAAGCTTATAATAAAAGGTCTTTTCTTTAGTGACAAAAAAGAAAATTGGGATCTAAGCAAATTTAAGCCGAATATGAATTATAAATCGTGTAACGCCGTCTTTTCAGGAAGTAAGCTCGATTATACTAACGAGGTATTTATGGGCGCTAATTTAAACGCAATGTTCGGCGGAGTTGACTGCAACTTAAGAAACGCAATAATCGAAAACGACTGCTTTATTGAAGCAAACGCACTTTTTGGAGGAATAGATATTATAGTTCCCGATAATGTGAATGTTAAAATCAGTTCAAATTCACTCTTCGGAGGAGTTGACAGCAAGAAGAACCCGCCGTTTAACCCCGAATTCAAAACTCTTTACATCAAAGCCTCTGCGCTTTTCGGCGGAATAGATATTAAATAAAATAATGAATATAAAAACATATTACCACCATATATTTTTATGGTGGTAATATGTTTTTATCTGATTTAAAGCCTGATGAGGGCGGATATATAAATGAACTGAAAGTTTCCGAAAGTGAAAAAAGACTGCTTACGAGCTTAGGTTTTAACCCGGGAGTTTATATAAGCGCCGAGGTTGCGGCGAAAGCGGGTAACACGGTTATCTACAATGCCGGCGGAACAAAGGTTGCCTTAAGATATGAAACCGCGAAAAAAATTTCCATTACGAAAGAGAAACCGAAATTAAAACTAAGCTCCGAAAGATTTGATGATTTTTTTATTAAAGAGTCCTCTTTTATTAAATCGGAAAACTTAAATATCGCGCTTGTGGGAAATCAGAATTGCGGAAAATCCACGCTTTTTAATCTTATCACGGGTGCTGATCAGCATATCGGGAATTTCCCGGGAGTTACCGTCGAGAAAAAAACGGCAAGGCTTAAAACTAAAAAATATATAACCGTTACGGATCTTCCGGGCGTTTATTCCCTTTCGCCTATTACTACCGAAGAAAGGGTTACAAGGGACTATATTTTGCGTGAGAAACCTAATGGAATTATCAATATTATCGACGCTTCGCATTTAAACCGCGGACTTAGTCTTACTTTTCAGCTTTTAAAACTCGAAATTCCCGTGGTTATAGCGCTAAATATGATGGATGAAGTAAAAAAAGCGGGAATATCTATAGATATTAAAAAATTAGAAGAAATACTTAAAGTCCCCGTAATTCCTATATCAGCCTCAAAAAACGAGGGGATTGATAAGCTTATTTCTTCTTCCGATTATACCTTTAAAAACAATATTCATCATAAATATCTTTCAAATTTCGCAAGATCGGAGGAAAACGCCGCTTTAAACAGTTACCTTAAAGAAATTGAAAATATCCTGATTTCCTCTAATACTGCATTAAGTGTTCCGCCCGTATTCTCGGCGGAAAAAATACTTGAAGATAAAACCGATTTTTTCGGTCTTAATTCCGATGAAATAAAGCGCTGCAAGGATTTGATAAATTCAGTAAAATCTTATTATAAAAAAGAACCATGCGATGTTATAGCACAAAAAAGATACGAATTTTCAAGTTATTTGATTTTTAAAGCCGTAAAAGATCCCGATAATATTAAAAATAAATCTAAAATCGCCGATAAAATACTTTGCGGAAAATTTACTTCGTTTATTATTTTTTCGGTTATAATGATGTTTATTTTATATATAACATTCGGCTCTTTAGGTCCGATCTTGCAAAATCTGCTTTTAAATACTGCTGATAAACTTAACACGGAATTAATAGGTTTATTAGAAAGTCTTAAAGTAAAAAAGCCTATAATTTCATTGATAAGCGGAGGAATTCTGCAAGGTATTTCGGCAGTGCTCAGCTTTATCCCTATGATACTTTTGCTTCTTTTCTTTTTAACTCTGCTTGAAGACAGCGGATATCTTGCCCGAATAGCTTTTATATTTGACGGATTAACGAAAAAGGTCAATTTAAGCGGAAAAAGCGTAGTGCCGCTGCTCACGGGTTTCGGGTGCAGTGTTCCCGCCATTTTAGCGGTTAGAACATTGCAGGGTGAAAACGAAAGAAAAACTACCGCCGGACTTATACCTTTTATGAGCTGTTCTGCAAAGCTGCCCGTATTTATCTATCTTTGCAATATTTTAAACTGCAAAAACAAAGCTCTTATAATTTCGGCGCTTTATCTTACGGGAATATTGCAGGCTTTCGCCGTGGCGGTGGTGAGATCAAAATCGGGCGGCATTAAAAAAACATCTTCTTTTATTCTTGAAATTCCGAAATACAGAATGCCAAGATTTAAAAATGTTATTAAACTGCTTTTTCATAAAACAAAGGATTTTATAATAAGAACTTTTACAGTGATATTTCTTATGAGTATTCTTTTCTGGTTTTTAAAAAGCTATGATTTAAGCCTAACCCCCTGCTTGCCTGAAAACAGTATTCTTTCTTATATATCAGGGCTTATTTCTCCGATATTTGCTCCGATAGGGCTTAACGATTGGAGAATTACCGCCTCCCTTTTTGCCGGCTTTGCCGCAAAGGAAAATCTTGTATCCACGCTTGAAATTTTAGATTTTAAAAGCGGTGCATTTGATCTATATACGATAGCTCCTTTAATGATATTTTGTTTGCTTTATACGCCCTGTATGGCTACGATAGCGGCTCAAAGAAAGGAATTCGGAATTAAAAGCGCATTTTTCACTGTTTTATTCCAATGCGCCGTTGCATACATATCGGCGCTGATATTCAGAACGATTTTAATAATTTTTATATAAAGACTGTTGATTTTTTAAAAACAGAGTAGTATAATATGTTTATAAAAATCCTAAAGGAGATTTTTAAATGCTTATTTCTACAAAAGGGCGATATGCGCTCAGAGTTATGATAGATCTTGCAACTCATTCGCAGGACGGGTTTATTCCCCTCCCCGTTGTAGCGGAAAGGCAGGGCATTTCGGAAAAATATCTTGAAAGCATAATCTCTGTTTTATCAAAAGCGGAGCTTGTAAAAGGAGTCCGCGGGAAAAACGGAGGATATATGCTTTGCAGAAAGCCCGAAGAATACACCGCCTTCGAGATATTAAGGCTCACCGAGGGCACTTTGGCACCCGTCGCCTGCTTAGAGGGAAAAGAAAATTCCTGCGCAAGGTCTAAGGACTGCCCCACTCTTCCTTTATGGAAAAAGCTTGACGGCGCTATAGAAGAATGCCTCGATTCTGTAAAGCTATCGGATCTGATTTAAAATAAAAAAAGTATTTCGTTTTCACGAAATACTTTTTTTATTTTTACTTTATTTTTCTTGCTTCAAGATAAAATCTTTTATCATCGGAATGGCCCATTGAAAATGTTTTTCTCGGCAAAGAGCCGTCTGACAAAACCGCGGCAAAAAGATCGTTTTTATTCATTCCGTCAAAAAGAATTCCGAGGGTATTTTCTTTTTTGGATAATGCTTTTACCGAAGATTCATCGTGAATATAATCGACATTTGCCTCTTCGTGATTTTTCAAATAATCATCAATAAAAGGCTGAAGTGCGGCAACTGCAAGCTTTTCGCGGATCTTTAATTTTTTCTTTATTTCCTTATCGCCGAAAATAAAGGTGAATTCCTTTTCATTTTCACCGCCTGAATTTTCGCAGAAATTGCTAAACTCTTCTATGAAATTTTCAGGATCGATATTAAATAAAACCCTGAATATCGGCTCAAAGTCAAGCGCGGGATCGTGGATATTCACGATCTCGACCAGCGCATATCTGTTTAAAGCGCCGGGGTTTTGCTCATAGCATTTTTTTGCCGTTGCGAGGGAATGGTTACCGTCACCTACGACAAACAAAAGCCCATTATTTAACTCGGAAATTTTTTCAAGTATCTCAAGAACTGATTTTTCGCCGTTTCTATCGATTTTAAAGCCCGAAATACTTCCTGCATTTTGCATCAATTTAAAATCATAGATTTTTTTATAATTTGCGTTGTTTTCTTCAAGAGTTGCAAACAGCTCGTTTTCAGGATCATTGAAAAGGAGCATAATATGCGGAATTTCAAGCGGTGAGTCTTTCCTTATCTCTACTCTGGGAGGGATTCTCGAAAGCACCGTTTCCTCGGTAGCTCTTACAGCCGCGTTATTCTTTTTAGAAAAATCATAGCTTTGAAGATCTATTTTTCCTATAAGACCGCGTCTTAACCGACCGTCGCTCTGAATTCTTTTTACATAAACAAAAGAATTTTTATATTGCTTAAATAAATTCACATTAAGATAATCGCGCATTTTCTCATTAGCCTGCTTTATTTTAGCGGAATTATCCGAAGATAAAAAGGCTTCGGGAAGAATGCAGTTAAAAGAAGAGGGGTATGTAGATACCTCTTTTTTTACCCTGTACCAATATTCCGGCTCGGAGGTATATTGATCGCAGGCAATTACCGCCCACTTTGTAAGATCCGAAACAGGTACAAGAATATCAGCCTGTGAAAAACAAATTTTATTATCCATAATTTTCTCCGTGAAATTTTAAAAGCCGCTTTATTTAGCAGCTTTTATTTTAATATTTTGAAATTTTTACCGAAAGAACAGTATCGTTAGCTACATCGACATTTATATTCATTTTGCTCTTTTTATCATTTTTACTGATAAAATAATCAAGCGAATAATTATTGCCGTCGGCAGTGTAAAAATGAGAGGGAGCGCCGAGATAATCAATTATATCGGTGATAGCGCTGCCGTTATTTACACCGTTGATCCAAAACTGCCCATATTTAGATTCCTTGATATTCAAAGAATTTTCGGGGATAGAATATTCTACAATATCGCATTTTTTAAGCTTTAAAGATGATTTTTCGGAATTGTAAAACACGGCGGTGATAATATTTCCGTATTCATTTTCGAAAATTACCTCGCGCGTATCTCCTGCAAAGACCGACTCGCTTTCATCATAACCGGAACTTAACTTCCAGCCTTTTTTTATAAAATCCTTATAATCTGTGGGAAGTGTGAGCTCGCTGCCCGAATAGGTTATTTTATACTCAAATTTTCTTCCGAGATAAATTTCGGCATAATTTTCTTCGTCATACTTACTGATATCGAAGAAATTTGACATAACAGTATCGGAAGATTTTATTTCGGGGATCTGCGAAGCTGAATTTTCGGACTGCGGCTCGGAGCTTTCAACTCCATAGCTTTTATCCACAGGATCACAGCCGGAAAAAATCAATACCGCCAACAAAACAGGCAGAAAAGATAAAAAAACTTTTCTTAATTTTTTCATAGCCGACAATCCCTTCAAAAACTACTTCTTATAATCTATTCTATTATTATTATATCTAAAAGTCAACAAAATTTCAAATTATTCGGATAAATCTTTTTTTACCTGTATTTTAAGCTCTGAAAGCGAAGAAAATTTTCTTTCTTCTCTTATAAACTTTTTAAGAGCCACTCTTATATTCTTGCCGTAAATATCGCCGCTGAAATCTTTTATATGGGTTTCGCAAAGCACCCTGTCCGAGCCGACGGTGGGCTTTACTCCTACATTTGAAATTCCGTTATAAATCTTATCATCAATTTTAACTTCCGACTTGTAAACACCGAAAAGCGGGGTTACAAGTTCGCTCGGAAATATCTGATTTGCCGTAGGGAAGCCTAATGTTGCGCCCAAATGATTTCCTTTGATAACTTCTCCTGAAAATGAAAATGGCTTATAAAGCAGAATATTTGCCTTTTCGATCTTTCCTTTTTTTATCATTTCTCTGATAATTGAAGAAGAGATTATTTCTCCCTCGGCTTTTTTAGGCTCGGAAACTAACGCCTTAATATTATTTTTTAAGCAGTAGTCTTGCAAAAGCGAAGTATCGCCCTCAGCATTTTTTCCGAATCTGAAATTAAATCCGCAGGCGATAGCAGCGGGTGAAAATTCGGAATTTATCTTATCGAGAAAATCCTCCGCCTTGATATTTTTCACTTTCAAAAAATCAAGCTCTCGGATATTTTTTACGCCTAAATTTTTAAGAGCCGAGCGCTTATCTTCGGGCAGCATTAATAGCCCCGATGAAGAGCCGAAATAAAATTTGGGAGGTTTTTGAAATGTGACGGCTGTTATTTCATAATCCGAAACACTTTCAATCACCGCCGCGTGACCGCGGTGGATACCGTCAAACGTTCCGAGGATCACAGCTTTTTCCAAAGTTTTAATCTTCCTCCCTTTTAAAAGTATCTAAAACACATTTAACTTTAAGTTCACCTATCTCGCCGTCTGAAAAGCCGACGCCTAAAAATATATTTTTATATTTAACACGGCAAAAATCACCTGCAATGATATTGCTGTTTTTCAGCCTGTCAAGCGAGAGCGCGCCGCCGTTTGAAAACCTTACAGCCTGCTTTTCGGTAACAAAAACTTCGGGCATATATAAAACTGCATTTTCGGCGCTTAAAATATGCTCTTTGATATTTTCTTCGTTTAAGCTGTCAAGCGGGATACAGTCTTTATCGCTAAATCCCGAGACGCTTATTCTGCGCAATTCTTTCAGCGCCGCCTTACAGCCTAAATATTCTCCTATATCGTTTACAAGCGATCTTATATAAGTCCCTTTTGATACTTTTACTTCTATTTCGCATTCGAAAGCTTCAAGATCTAAAGACAAAAGCTTTATATAAAACACTTCGATTTCTCTTTTTTCTATTTCAACGGACTTTCCCTGCCTTGCAAGCTTATATAAAGGAACACCGTTTCTTTTAAGAGCGCTGAAGATCGGTGGCTGCTGGAGCTGCTTACCGGTAAAATGCTCCAAAGCCGCATAAATATCGGCTTTTGTAAGCTTTGATAACACATCTTTTGACATAGTTTCTAATATATTTCCTGTTATATCGTATGTGTCCGTTTTGATACCGAATTTTATCGCGGCTTTATAAATTTTATCACTTTCGAGCAGATATGGCGAAAGCGCGGTGGCTCTTCCGATCAAAATCGGAAGAACACCCGTAGCTAAAGGATCAAGTGTTCCTGTGTGGCCCACTCTTTTTTCTCCTGTCAGCCTGCGGATCTTTGCCACTGCGCCGAACGATGTGATATTTTGCGGTTTATCAATCAGGATAAGTCCTGCCATATGCTTCCTCCATAGCCTCTTTTACAGCCGCCAAAAGTTTAGCTTTAACCTCATTGAGAGTGCCTTTGAGATTAGCTCCGGCGGCGGCTATATGACCGCCTCCGCCTATTTTGCGGCATATTTTAGAGGCGTCAAGCGGGCTGTATGTACGAAGTGAAATTTTATATTCATCAGTATTTATCTGTTTGATAGTAACGCCTGCCGTTACGCCCTCAACACTTCTTGAAATTACGGCTATACCCTCAAGATCGGGGCCTGAGCAGCCTGTTTTTTCCTGCATTTCGGCTGTCACAGTTAAAACTATGCACTTATTATCAAAATGATATTCGGCAGTATCCAAAACCATTCTTTCAAGCTCTAAGAGCTTTCTTGATTTTGTATCAAACATTATTTTATTTATCTCGGCGGCTTTAATATCAAAATCATAAAGGCTTGCCGCGATAAGGTGCGTTTTACCCGTAACATTCGTGTATTTAAAACAGCCTGTATCGGTGGCAATACCGGTATAAAGCGCTTTTGCGGCAACAGTATCGATATTAATTTTCAGCTTTTCAAAAAGCTCGAATATTATTTCGCAGGTTGCCGACGCCGCCGCGTCAAGATAAAGGTTTTTAGCATACATCGTATTTGAAATATGGTGATCGATATTAAGATCGACAATATCTCCGAATTCTTCTTCCAGAGAACCCAAAAGCCTTTTATCTGCCACATCAACGGCAACTATCACCGCATTTTCCCTTTTTATATGGTCGGTTTCTTTAATAAAGTAACCGTATTTTGCGGGAATAACATCGGGGCAGATGACCTCCGCGCATTTACCCATTTCCTTTAATCCGTAAAAAAGAGCATAAGCGGCGCCTAAGGTATCGCCGTCAGGCGAAGTATGAGTTAAAATGACAAAATTATCGTGCTTTTTAAGAAAATTAGCTGTCTGCCTTAAATTAAGCACTTTACAGGAAACATCGGTTTTTTTCATTTCGGGCTCAATCCTCTTTTCCGCTCGGATTCTCATTTTTAAGAACCTCGTCAATCACTTTGGAAATTCTTGCGCTGCTTTCAATCGAATTGTCAGCGACGAATTTAAATTCGGGAACTTTTCTGAGCCTTAATCTTCTGCCGATCTCGCCGCGGATAAAAGAACCTGCGCTTTTATTGAGAATTTTAACGGATTCGGCGGTTTTTTCACTGCCCTCTATTGCGCTTACATAAACAGTTGCATAGGACATATCACCCGAAACCGTCAGCTTAACTATACTTAAAAGCTTGCTTATTCTCGGATCCTTTATCTCTCTGAAAAGCTCAGATAGAGCAAGTCTGATATCCGATGTTACGCGATCGATTTTATGACCAGCCATTAATCTCTGTACTCCTCCATAACAAATGCTTCAAAGACATCGCCCTCTTTGATATCGGAGAATTTTTCAAGTCCGATACCGCATTCGTAGCCCTGAGCGACTTCCTTAACATCGTCTTTAAACCTGCGGAGCGAAGAAATTTCATCCTCCGCGATAACTATACCGTCACGGACAACGCGGATCTGGCAGGCTCTTGTGACCTTGCCGCTTGTAACATAGCATCCGGCGATAGTTCCGACATTTGAGATCTTATAGGTATTTCTGACTTCAACCGTTCCGAGGATATTTTCACGGAATTTGGGAGCGAGCATACCTTTCATAGCGGCTTCTATTTCTTCAATGCAATCGTAAATAATTCTGTAAAGTCTGATATCCACACCGTCACGCTCGGCGGACTCTCTCGCAACCGCGTCGGGGCGGACATTAAAGCCGACGATAATAGCGCCTGAAGTCTGGGCAAGCATAACATCCGATTCATTGACAGCGCCTACTCCGCCGTGGATAACGCTTACCTTGACCTCATCATTAGAAAGCTTTTCGAGGCTGTCCTTAACTGCTTCGACGCTTCCCTGAACATCAGCTTTGACGATAACATTGAGAGTTTTAAGATCGCCCTCGCTCAACTGATTGAAGAGATTGTCAAGCGTTACCTTTTCTTTGGCGTTAAACAAATCGTTTTTGATTTTTTCCTTGCGCTGCTCTACAAGCTCGCGAGCAAGTCGCTCATCGGAAACGGCGTCAAACCCGTCGCCTGCGGAGGGTGTTTCCGCAAGACCTGTGATCTCAACAGGTACAGACGGACCGGCGGTTTTTACCTCTTTACCGTTTTCATCGATCATCATTCGAACTCTTCCGACGGTGGTTCCGGCTACTATAATATCGCCGAAATTAAGAGTACCGTTTTGCACGAGCAATGTTGCAACAGGGCCTCTTCCTTTATCAAGGCGAGCCTCTATTACTACGCCCTTTGCCTTTCTGTTCGGATTAGCCTTAAGCTCAAGCATTTCGGAAACAAGAAGAATGTTTTCAAGGAGCTTATCAATTCCCATATGAGTTTTTGCGGAAACAGGAACGCAGATAATATCGCCGCCCCATTCTTCGGGAACGAGCGAATGCTCTGTAAGCTGCTGCATAATTCTTTCGGGGTTGGCGTCAGGCTTATCCATTTTATTTATTGCTACAATTATCTGTACCTTTGCGGCTTTAGCGTGATTGATAGCCTCAATAGTCTGCGGCATAATACCGTCGTCCGCGGCAACGACCAAAACGGCGATATCCGTAGCCATAGCTCCTCTTTGGCGCATAGCGGTAAATGCGGCGTGACCGGGAGTATCCAAGAATGTGATATCCTGGCCGTTGCAGTTTACTCTGTAAGCGCCGATATGCTGTGTAATTCCGCCGGCTTCCGTATCGGTAACGGCGGTGTTTCTTATAGCGTCAAGAAGAGAAGTTTTACCGTGGTCAACATGGCCCATAACGACTACTACCGGGCTTCTCGGAACGAGGTCCTCGGCGGCGTCTTCAGTGATATCCATAATCTTTTCTTCTATCGTTACAGTGACAGCGTGCTCTATTTTTGCACCCATTTCGGTGACGACTATTTCGGCTGTATCATAATCGATAACCTGATTTACAGTCGCCATCATTCCGAGTTTCATCAGTGTTTTTATAACCTCTGCCGCGGTCTTTTTGAGCGCTGCGGCAAGCTCGCCGACAGTTATCTCATCGCCGACAGTTACAGTTATAGGAGTTTTCTTGATCCTTTCAAGCTGCATTCTTCTAAGCTTATCCGCCTCTGTTTCGCGCTTTGTTCCCTGCGGGCGGCGGTAATCCTGAGATTTCTGCTTGATCTTCTGCTTACGGGTGAAATTATCGCGCATAGAGTTAGCGGGAGCGATAGTTTCATATTTTTCATTATATTTATCGATATTTACATTTGAAGTTCTTGTATCGACATGTCTTAACTGAGCGGGACCGCGGTTAGGCGCCTCGCCGTTTTTCTTTTCTTTTTTCTTCGGTGCGACAAGAGGACCTGTATATGGCTCTTCTTCCTTTTTAACCTCTTTCTTAACAGGTTTCGAAGCAGGCTTATTTTCCGCTTTTTTCTTTTCTGCGGCTTTGGCTTCTTTAGGCTCTGATACCTTTTTATCCTCTTTAGCCTTTTCAGGCTCTGCCTTTTTGCCCTCGGCAGCGGCGGCAGCCGCTTTAAGCTGCTCAAGAATAGCCATTTGCTCAGCTAACTTTTTATCCTTTTCGGTCTGCCTTGCCTTTGCCTCTTCTGCTCTGTGCTCCGCACCGGTTGCAAAATAATCGTCAAAGCTTTTAACGCTGTTATCTTTTGTGATAATATCGAAAAGAAGTCCGATTTCGTCTTCCTTTAAAGAATACGCGGATTTTTTCTCTTCTCCCGTTATTTTAGTTACGACGGAAATAATATCCTTTGAAGATACTCCGAAATCCTTGGCGATATCGCTTATTTTATATTTATTAGTCATTGGCATTTCCTCCTAAAGCAATAATAGAATCGGCAAAAGAGCGGTTATTCACCGAAACGATTCCGCACTTTGTGCCTACGGCGCGGGATAAAGTAAAACTGTCAGTTTCAATTAATTTAATTACAGGAACGCTGAATTTCTCACCGAAAAAGCAAAGTTCTTTATAGCTTTTATCGGAAATATCGCAAGCCGCGAGAATGAGATCCGATTTCTTCTTTTTTATCGACGAAACAGAAGAATTCATTCCGAACGACACATTCCCTGATTTCACGGCGAAACCCAAAAGAGCAAGAATTTTATTTGTTTCCAAATTTTTCGAACTCCTCATTTAATTTTAAATATATATCTTCGCCTATCTGAGCCGAAAGCGCTCTGCTTAAAGCATTTGTTTTTTTCGCTTTTTTGAGGCACTCGCTATCCTTGCAGATATAAGCTCCTCTGCCCGCGGCTTTAAGAGTGGGATCAATAAATATTTTACCTTCTTTATTGCGGACAATTCTTAAAAGCTCATTTTTATCTTTCATACTGCGGCAGACTACGCACATTCGCTGCGGCGCTTTTTTCTGAAACAATTTTTATTACCCCTAAAATTATTTTATTCGCCGAAAAATCCGCTTTCCGGATGAATATCTATTTTCCAGCCGGTAAGCTTAGCGGCAAGGCGGACATTCTGTCCCTTGTTTCCTATTGCAAGAGAAAGCTGTGATTCCGGAACGCTTACCTTGCACATTTTCGGCTCTGTGCTTAAAATTTCAACGGAAACTACCTTTGCGGGAGAAAGCGCTTCTGTTATAAACGCAACGGGATCCTCGCTGTATTTAACAATATCTATCTTCTCGCCCGAAAGCTCTTCTACTATTTTATTAACTCTGGCTCCCTTAGGACCTATGCAGGCGCCGATAGCGTCAACCTCCGGATCGGGAGAGAAAACAGCCATTTTTGTTCTTGATCCTGCCTGGCGGGAAATGGCTTTTATTTCAACTGTACCGTCAAAAATCTCGGGAACTTCTGTTTCAAAAAGTCTTTTTACAAGGCCCGGATGAGTTCTCGAAAGCATAATTCTCGGACCTCTCTCGGTTTCCTTGACATCGACTACATATACCTTAATATGGTCGCCCTCTCTTAACTCCTCATCGGGAACCTGCTCAAGCTTAGGCAAGGTTGCCTCATTGGTTCCGATAGTGAGAATGGCGTTGCCTGTTTTAGGATCGATCCTTTCTACAACTGCCGTGAGAAGCTCTCTGTTATGGCGCTGGAATTCTTCAAGCATCTGACCTTTTTCGGCTTCTCTTACGCCCTGGCGGAAGTTATTTTTGGAATTCTGCGCAATTATTCTTCCGAATTTCAAAGGATCAAGCTTGATATCTACAAAGCCGCCGATCTCTGCGTTAGGATCGATCTTTTTAGCGTCGTCAAGAGAGATCTGTGTGAAATGGTTTTCGATATTTTCAACCACTTCTTTTCTCGCTTTTACTTCAAAAATTTCCTTATCGACATCTATAGTGCAGGTCACATTATCCTCGCCGTAATCCTTTCTTGCGGCGACAGCGATCGCGTCAGCAATTTTTTCAGCTATAAATTCCTTCGGAATTCCGCGCTGCTCCTCAAAAAAATCGAGAGCCTGAAATATATTCATCTCTTCTTTTTTAGAATTCTTTTTAGCCATTTTCCAAAATACCTCCGTTTATTTTAAGCAAATTCGTATATCGCTTTTGAAATATCTTTCTTATCGAATTTTTCCGATTTTCCGTCAATTATTAAAGTGACATAATTTTTATCGGCTTCCGATAAAACGCCCTTTCGGGTTTTTGACCCGTTCAGCGCTTTATAAAGCTTTATTTCGATTTCTTTTCCGAGGCAGAAATCGAAATGCTCGTCACGCGTAAGCTCGCGGGTGAGCCCTGCGGAGCAGACCTCAAGATAATAAGATTTATCAATAGGATCGGCTTCATCGATTATAGGATCGATCGCTCTTGAAACCTTTGTGCAATCGTCAATCGAAACGCCGCCCGGCTTATCGATAAAAATTCTAAGATAATACTCTGCGCCCTCTTTTAAAAAGCGGACATCCCAGAGGGACACGCCCTCGTTTTCCACCGCTTCCTTTACAAGAGAAGCTACTTTTTCGGCAATTTGAGCCATCAGCAGACCTCCGAAAGATTTCAAAATTAAAAGTGAGCGGGTTGCCCCACTCACCTTTCTTAGTTTCTTTCAGTTATTATAACACTTATTTGATTAAAAATCAAGTATTTTTTTCTCACCATTCGACATTCGTGATATTATCAAGTCTGTCGGACTTTTTAGTATTGCCCTCATAGGTGTTTACAGTTATGCTTATCTCGGTTTCGGGGCTTACCTTTGTGCCTGATTTAACCGACTGATCGATAACAACTCCGGGCTTATCCTCTTCGTCATACTTTTCGAGAATTTCAATATTTTCATATAAAAATCCCTGTCTTAAAAGGTCTATGACTGCGTTTTCTTTAGTACTGCCTATAACATTTGCAACAGCTATTTCTTTGGAACCTAAGCTGATAGTGAGATAGACGACCGTATCCTCAGTAACCTTTGTGCCGGGTTTTACAGACTGCTCGCAAATTTTACCCTTTGCGTATTCATCGGAATAAACCTTATTCTTTATTTCAAGCTTAACATGTGTGTTTTCCTTTTGAGAAGCCTCGATATAGGTTTCACCGATAAAGTTCGGAGCGGCATAGGTCAGAGTGTCGGAAACGGCGCTTGAGCTTACCGACGGTGTGAAGTCCGTTACAAGGCTCGGCTGGCTCTCATTAAGATTATCTTTGTTTTTAGAAAATTTCTTTATTCCTAAAACTACACCTATAACTATCAATGCCGCCAAAAGCGTGGTGCCTGCGGCTATAAGTCCGTATTTCACAGCGGAATTTTTCTTATCGGCAGTTTCTTCTTCCGCTTTAGCAGCAGATTTTTCACGATGCTCCTCTTCGGGCTTTGCCGCGGGCTCTTCGGAGGCTGTTTCACCGTAAACCAGCTCGTCTTTGAACTTATCTATGGATACCGTTCTTTTTTCGGGATTTAGCTTTAATCCGTTTGCCAGCGAAACCAAAACAAGTCTCGGAAGCTCTTCCGCCGCCTTTGCGGGGATTGAAACTGTATCGTTTTTAAGCCTTTCGTCAGCAGAAGCGGGGGCTGTGCCGATAAGCACGCGGAACAAAGTGGCTGAAAGGGAATAAACATCGGAGTATTCCCCTATTCTCATTCCGGCTACGCCGTACTGCTCGGGAGCGGCATAACCCGAAAAAAGCGTCTGTGGAATATTTGTACCCGGAACTCTGCATTTTAAAATAGAGATATTTGTAAGTCTTAACTTCCCGTCTCTTCCCACATAAATGCTTTCGGGGCTTATCGCACAGTGGAGAATTCCCATTTCGTGAAGTCCTTTAATCGAGTCGATAAGCGGCAAAAAGAGCGGTCTTGCCTGTTCCCATTTTAAGCTTCCGCCGTTTCTGTCAAGAAAAGATTTAAGGGAAATTCCGGCAAAAGCGTTGGTTACGCTGTAAGCAGTGTTATTTTCTTCAAAAACATCTTTAACCGGCACGATTGACGGCAGCTGACAGCCGATAAGCTTTTTATTAAGCTCTATAAAATCTATCAGGCATTCGTTAAACGCGAATTCCTTGCCTTTTACGACCGTAACGCTCCTATCGGTGTTTCTTCCTGTAAGTCCTACGGGGAAATATTCTTTTATATTTACAGTTGCCCCGTCGAGAGCGTCTAAACCTAAATATGTTATTCCCTCGCTGTTTTCAGAGAGCTTTTTACCTATTATATAACGCTGTTTTAAAACGCTTTTAGCCGAAAGTGCTTTTAAACCGTTATTTTCCGTTTCACTGTTATATCCGCATAATTTGCAGATCTTTTCCCCGCCGTTATCATGCATACAGCCGGGGCAAATTCTATCGGTGTTCATAAATTACCTCCGAAATGAAAATTAATCACATATTATTTTAACATATTTGTCAAGTACTGTAGACAATACAATCGGACAAATTTTCCGCTATGAGAAGTGTTATACCCTGATTGTATTGTCTAAAAATCTTATTTAAAATGGCCCGATTTCTTTTCAAAATAATCTACGGGTATTATTTTTTTGAATACGCAGGTGTAATGGCTGGTTATCTGCCTGTCCTCGTGGAGCGAGCCGAAATACCAATGCTTAAAAGTGCAGGATCTTCCTATCTCTTCAAAATAACCGTTAAGCTTATTTACATGGTCGATATCTCCGCGCCTTAAAAGCATTGCGCTTTTTACTAAAGACGGCGGCTCGTGGGTTATGATATAATCGATATTGCAGCCGTAATCGTCAAGCGCTTTAGCGCCGTCTGCAAGCTCCTGCGCCGTGGGCTCTTCGGATCTCCACCAAAGATCGTTCTCCGTTCTTAGATCCCTGTCGGCGCTCTCGCCTCCGCCGAAAGTGAAAAACGAGTTGCCCTCTATCTCAAATATCTGCCCTCTCATTAGATGAAGAAGATTACCCTTTATTCTATTGACCTTTCCGCCTTTCCACACGGTCACGCGGCTGCGGCCGATAGTTTCAAGATCATCGTGTGTTCCCTCTACAAAGGCGGTTACAAACTTCCTTTTTGAAAGATAATCGATTACCTGTTCCTGGGTTTTCGATCCGTCAAAAATATAACCGAAATCGCCGCATATTATAAGAACATCGCCCTTTTTAAGTTTTCGGAATTCACGGTCATAGAGCCTTTCAAGGCAGCCGTGCATATCTCCGGTAACATAAACCAACGCTTAATTCAGCCTTTCTGTAAAGTAAATACTTTATTTTTTTGAGAAATTGTGATATACTTTATTTATTATATCATACATTTACGGAGATTTCTATGAAAAAAAGAATATTTTCCTTAGCTTTAAGCTTAATAATTATTTTTTCTCTTTCTGTCCCCGCTCTTGCTTATGAGCCGACGGGGTTTGAAGTCAATGCGAAAAGCGCAATGCTCATTTCGCTCGATACCGAAAAAGAGCTTTATTCAAAAAACAAGGATCAGAAAATGTATCCCGCTTCTATAACTAAAATAATGACTGTTATTTTAATGCTTGAAAGCGAAAAATATGATCCTGAAGCAAAGATCGCTATGACGGAGAAAATTCTTAAGACCGTGAGCGGCACGGGCAGTGCCGTTTCTGGATTAAAGGCCGGCGAAGAAGTAAGGCAGATAGATATGGTCTATTATGTCCTGATGTCTTCTTACGGTGACTGCGCCTATCTCGTTGCGGAATATTACGGCGGATCGATAGATATCTTCGTTAAAATGATGAATGACAAGGCAAAAGAATTAGGCCTTAAAAACACGCATTATACAAATCCTGTAGGTCTTCACGACGACGATCATTACACCACCGCGGCTGACACCGCAATTCTTACAAAATACGCGCTTAAAAACGAAACCTTCAAATCGGTCTGCGAAAGCTCAAGATACACAGTTCCTGCAACAAATCTTTCTTCCGGCAGAACTCTTTCCACCACGAATTTTTTGCAGGATAATACGACGAATTATTATTATGTTTACGCAAGAGGCGTGAAGACCGGTTTTACAGACGAGGCGGGCAGATGCCTTGTAAGCACGGCGACCTACAACGGATATAATTATATGTGCATACTTTTCGGCTGTACAAATAATAAAGAGCACCGATACGAATTTATCGACAGCAAAAACCTATACAAATGGGCTTTTAACAATTTTTCTTTTAAAACTGCCGCCGATACTTCCACGCCTGTGTGCGAAATTCCCGTAAATCTTTCTTTTGACAGCGATTTTGTAAAGCTCTATGTGGAAAAAAGCTTTGTGACCATTCTCCCTAAAGACGCCGATGAATCCACAATAACCCTAAAGCCTGATTTCAAAGGCAAAAAGAGTATTGACGCACCGATAAAAAAAGGTGAAAAGATAGCCGAAGCAGATGTTTATTATGCGGAGGAAAAAATCGGCACTGTAAATCTTATCCCACAGGAAAACATTAAAAAAAGCACGCTTCTTACGATTTTTGCAGGTATCAAATCGTTTTTCTCTTCAAAATATATGAAAATTCTATATGTTTTGATAATAGCATTTATTATAGTATTTATTCTTCTTATTATCCGTCTTAATTCCGGCAGAAATAAAAAGCGCCGGGTTAAATATATTCCGTATGACGAAAGAAAGGAAAATGACAATTATGAAAATAAATAAGCTTTTAGCTTTTCTTTTAAGCGCGGTTATGGTGATTTCTTTTGCGGGCTGCGGCAGTAAAGAAACCGAAACCGAAAGCACAGGAAAAAGCGACCTTACGGTCACCGACACGGCTGAGATCACCATTAAAGACAAGGGTGTTATCAAGCTCGAGCTTTACGGAAAGCTTGCTCCCAAAACTGTGGAAAATTTCAAATCGCTTGCAAGCTCCGGTTTTTATGACGGACTTACATTCCACCGCATAATCTCGGGATTTATGATTCAGGGCGGCGATCCTCTCGGCAATGGAACAGGCGGAAGTGAAAATAAAATTGTGGGTGAATTCAGCGCAAACGGATATGAAAACGATCTTTCCCACACGCGCGGAGTGATCTCTATGGCAAGGGCTAATGATTATAACAGCGCCTCTTCGCAGTTTTTTATAATGCACGCCGATTATCCCTCTCTTGACGGACAGTATGCGGCTTTCGGCAGAGTGACAGACGGAATGAATATCGTCGACGATATTGCGGAAAACACTCCTGTGACCGACAGCAACGGAACTGTAACAAAAGAAAATCAGCCGATAATCGAGAGCATAAAGATCACAAACTGATTTATGAATTTTCCTCCTGTTTATAAAATGCAGGAGGAATTTTTTTGCCCCTTGAAGAGGGATAAAAACTGTGATAATATAGTTATTGGACGGAGGGCGGAAATATGAAAAAGAATTACCCCGAAAGACTCGGTGATACCGAAAGCTTTTATTCGCTTAATATCCATAAGAAAAGACTTACAAAATCTTTTAATTTTCATATGCACGATTTTTATGAATTTGAGTGGGTGGAAGACGGAGCCTTTGACCATTATATTGACGGAAGACAAAAAACTGTGAATAAAAACGGACTTATTTTCGTCGATCCCACAGATATCCATTCTCTTCGGCTTAACGGCGAGCCGCCGCTGCTTGTAACAGTTCATTTCGGGCCTCAGCTTTTAACGGACACCGCCAAAAAGATCGCCGACTCTTTAAGTATTAAAGAATTCACATTCAATGATGAAGAAACAGATCTTATAAAAAACTCTTTTTCATATCTTTTTAAAATTTATGATAAAAATATCTTATATAAAAAAGAGATCATAAAAAACCGCCTTGAAGCGATATTTCTTATTCTTGCTTCTAAAGACGGGGAATTCAGCAAAAAGGACCAAAGCACAGTTAAAAAAGCGATGGAATATATCGACGCAAATTTCAAAGAGCCATTGACTTTGGAAGAAACCGCTAAAAAATTCGGATACTCAAAATCGGCTTTTTCAGTGCATTTTCACAAGAATTCAGGAAAGACATTCCAGGATTATTTAAGCGAAAAAAGGCTTGCTTATTCGGCGGTTTTATTAGAGCTTACAGAGCTTAGCGTTACAGAAGCGGGATTTTGCTCGGGATTTAACTCACATTCTTATTTCAGCAATGCTTTCAAGAAGTTTTACGGCATATCCCCTACCGATTACAGAAAAATATCTCATAAAAATAAAAACAAATCATAAGAAAAAGTTTAAATTCGGGTTTATTATAAAAGCACAAGGAGGCTTTTATTATGGAAATCAAAAACTTCGAATTTAAATTTCGCGACACAAAAATCAAAAATATAGATCCGCCCTGCTCGCTTTATTCGGTATTGCTTGAAAACAAGCTTATTGACGATCCGTTTTACAGGGATAACGAATATAAAATCTGCGAGCTATCTAGAGAAGACTGCTCTTTTGAAACCGAATTTGAGGTAAAAAAAGAGGACCTTGAAAAGAAATACCGCATTTTAAGGTTTCACGGTCTTGATACTATCTGTGACATTTATTTAAACGATCATATGTTAGCAAACACAGATAATATGCACAGGACTTACGATATTGACACTTCAAAGTTTATCAAAGAGGGGAAAAACAAGTTATTTATTTATTTCCACAGCCCTCTTCTTGAAATGGAAAGACTTCAAAAAAAGCACCCTGCAAAAATCGGAGGCGACTGCGCAGGAGCGGTTTCCCAGATAAGAAAAGCATTTTGTATGTCCGGCTGGGATTGGGGACCGAAGCTCCCGGATATGGGAATTTGGCGAAAGATCGAATTTTTAGCATTTGATTACAGCCTAGATAATTTTAAAATAATTCAGCATCACAGTGAGAACTCCGTAACGCTTGATATCACTCCCGAAATTATAGGAGATTACGAGGGTGGTTATGAGATAACAGCCGAGAAAGACGGCAAGGTCTATACTGCTTCCCGCGATATCGACGGAAATTATCATATAGAGATATCAGATCCTCAGATTTGGTGGCCTAACGGTTACGGCGATCAGCCGCTTTATACTGTTACGGTAAAAACATTAGACGGCCAGTCGCTTTACAAAAAAATAGGTCTTCGCACCGTCACCGTTGAAAACGAGCCCGACGAATACGGCAGAGGCTTTGTTATAATAGTAAACGGCAAAAAGATATTTGCAATGGGCGGAGATTATATCCCGCAGGACAATATCTTAAAAAGAGTTAATTTTGAGAACACAGATAAGCTATTAAAAGACTGCGTTAAGGCGAACTTTAACTGTATCAGAGTTTGGGGCGGAGGATATTTCCCCGAGGATTATTTTTATGATCTCTGCGATAAATACGGACTTCTTATTTGGCAGGACTTTATGGTTGCCTGCTACGATGTTATTCTCACAAAGGATATGAAAGAGAATATATCCGCTGAACTTTATGATAACATAAGAAGAATTCGTCATCACGCAAGCATCGGTCTTTTCTGCGGAAATAACGAAGTCGAAGAAATGATGAGTTACTGGAAGAATCTTCCTTATAACGGTCACGATAAATACCGCGATTATTTTGAGCTTTATCAGACCGTTATGCCCGAAATTTGCGACGAACTTGATCCGCAGACATTCTATTGGCCCTCTTCTCCCTCTTCCGATTGGAGCTGGAGGCATAACGCTCAAGATGAAAACTGCGGCGACCAGCATTATTGGGCGGTGTGGCACGGAAACAAACCTTTTGAAGAATACCGCAAGCATTATTTCAGATTTTTAAGCGAATTCGGTTTTCAGTCATTCCCCGGAATGAAAACGATAAGATCGTTTGCCGAAGAAAAGGATCTTAATCCTTTCTCAAAGGTTATGGAATCGCACCAGAAAAACGGCACGGCAAATACAAAAATTTTAAATTATGCTTCCGAGCATTATTTATATGCAAGCGATATGGCAGGGCTTTCTTATATTTCTCAGCTCAACCAGGCAGACGCTATGCGTTACGCTGTGGAGCATATGCGCCGCCACAGAGAGCGCTGCAAGGGCGCACTCTATTGGCAGCTTAACGACTGCTGGCCAGTTGCCTCATGGTCGTCAATAGACTATTTCGGCCGCTGGAAAGCGCTCCACTATTTTGCAAAAAGATTTTTTGCGCCTGTTTTACTTTCTGCCGAGGATACAGGAACAAAAATAAAGCTTAATCTTTCAAATGAAACTTTAGAAGATTTTGAGGGTACTATCAAGTGGATGATAGTAGATAACTCTAATAAGCTTATTACTTCCGATGAATTCAAAGCTACCTGCAGATCGCTTGAAAGCGAAGATAAAACCACTCTTTATCTCGATGAATTCATTAAAGGGCACGAAGAAGAAAGAGTATTTATAACAGAGCTTTATTCTAAAGATAACAAAAAGCTTTCAAGCTCCACCGTGCTTTTCTGCAAGGCTAAGAGATTTGAATTTAAGGCTCCCGATATAAAGACCGAAGTTTTCACCGAAAACGGACAGACAAAAATAAAAATATCTTCGGATTGCTTCACTTACAGAACGGAGCTTGATTTCAAAGAGGCTGACTCGGTGCTTAGCGACAACTATTTTGATATCTACTCAAATGAGCCTGTTATTATCACGGTTTTAGACCTTGACGAAAAAACCGTTAAAGATCAGCTCGTTATAAGAACTGTAAATAATCTTTCATAATAAAAAATGACTGCTTAAAGCAGTCATTTTTTTATCCGTTTACAGCTTTGTTTTCCGAAACGGCTTTTAAAGCTTTTATAAACTTATTTACTTGTGAAGCGGTTATATTTCCAAGATTAGTGCCGTTTTTTAAGCACTTATATCTTGTCGCCGAAATTTTAGAGAGCGAATAAACCACATCGGGTGAATTATCGGTAAATTTAAGAGTTATCTTGTAAGCTTCCTTTTCGGAATTTCCGGAAGTATAATCAACAACCGAAAGGTCTACAAATTCATAATAAAAATCCTGGAAATATTCACCCTTAATTGTCTTACCGCCTTTTTTAACGGTATACTCGGTTTCTCCCGAATCGTTTTCGGAAACGGCGATATCGAATGTATAGTTATCCTTTCCATCTGATACCGAGAGTGAAGAAAGAGAAGAAAGCAGGTAGGGTGCCATAAGCTTATTATAATAATCTTCTTTTTTGGTATTTACTACCGAAAGGTAACTAACCGAAACTTTTTTGATAAGCTTGCTTTCGTCATTTATAACCGCGCAGTATTCATCATCGACCTTGGCTATTTTAAAGGTCTTTTTCTGCCCGGCTATCACTACAGATACCACGATATCGGGATCGTCAAGCCCGAATTTTTTAAGCGTTTCGGGTTTAACATCGAGTGAATAAGCCTTTGCTACAACGGTCGTTGAGCTGAAAAGCGGAAGAACTTTATCGACGCTGTCCGCAAATCCGGAAACAGGCGAAGTCACAACAAAAGACGCGGCGGAAGAGGATTTTGCGTCGGTATTAGGAACAATTTTTATTTCTTCGCCGAACTGCTTGCCTGAAATAGAAAGGCTGTCAAATGTAGCTATAGAGCCGTCAGAGCCCCTATAAGAGGACAGATCTCCTTCGAATGACGCCGCCTCGAAATAAGACGCGTCGGCAAGATCCAAAAGCTCGAACGAAAAAGCGGATACCATACTTTTTCTTACGGTATAGATCTTATCGCCCGTTTCGCTGGTCTGAACAAAATATCCGTCGTCGGCAGGAGTTTTGCTTCCGACCTTTAAGGAATAAGACCTGCCGTCGTCAAGAGAAACCGAAACGGAATAAGTCGGTTTCTCAAAACCGCATTCCGAGGCTTTCATCTCTTTAATTTCTTTTGAGGCGGACATTGTTGCGCTGCTGCTTACGATATCGCCGATAGCGGAAGAATCAGTAAGAGAATCGTCAACACCGTCAACATACCATTCATAGGTATCGGAAGAGGAAGAATCGGAAGAAGCAACGGTTTTCTTTAAGAATTTAAAATCACCGTTTGAATTATTTACGTTTACTTCCTTTATATCCTCCTGCGAAAACGCAAGAATTTCAATCTGCTCGACGCTTTGATCATCAGTGCCGTTTTTAGATTTTATTTTGGTTTTAATAAGTAGGGTTCCTGCTACAAGGACCGCGGCTGCAAGTACAGCACCGCCTATTTTTAAAAATTTTCTGTTCTTTTTTACCTTATCCTTATCGCCGTGATCGGCGGGATCGGAGAAAATACTTGAATTTTCTTCGCCCACGCCGTTTATCGTTTCGGGGAGATTATCCCCGTTTTCTTTTTCAAAAAATTCGTTCATTGAGCGTTTCTTCTCCTGATATAAATAAATATACCCAAAACAAGAGTGCAGATAGGAATTAAGAAGATAAAGAAGAAAACAACAGCGGACTTTGAGCCGTTGGTTATTTTATCCTTATAGCTTTCGTTCTTAACAGTCTTAGTAACGAATTTAATATCGGTTTCTCCGACTCCCGAAGCCCTGTCGGTCACTGCAAGCACAACATCTTTATTTGAAATGCTTTCATAATCGACCCATTCGGAATTTATAAATTCCACGCTTGAAAAGACTGTTATATAGCTGTTTACTTCCCTATCGTCAACATAACCTGTTTTTGTTGCCTGAACGGCTGCGGAATACTGACCGTAATCCTCTGTTTTCGGAGAATAATCAGCGCTTGCTCCTACGGGGACTTTATAAGCGCCGTTATAAGCGTCAAGCAAAGAAACGGTTTTAACAGAGCTATCTGAAGACTCGCCTGCAAGCAAAGGAACATTTTGTCCTGTAAGGCAGGTAGCGTTACTTAAAATATTGCCCGAGGTATCGAGGCTGTAGCCTGTTGTAGGATCGTTGCCGTAAGGAACGGCGGCAAAGGTCTGCCCCTCTTCTATAGTAATTCCCCAATCGGAAAGATAAGAATTGAGGTTAGGAAGATAGGGATTTGCGGCATAGGCAAAATAGATAAGGCCTTTTGAAAGCTTAGAGCCGTTATCCAAAAATTCCGAAATAGCATTCAATTCGTCTTCCAAAAAATCGGTAGTGGGAGCGGCAATCGCAACGGCGTCGAAATCAGAAGATATCGAAGAGATAAGCGAGTCGCTTATAACCGTTACCTCATAGTTATTATCCTTAAGGAGCGACTGATAAACGGATGTGTAATCCTTTTCGCTGTGGCCTGTAAGCAAAGCCACTTTTTTGGTTTCATTTGATAAAACATAGGAAATGGCGCCTGTAAGCGATTTTTCGATCATATTGCCGGATATCGTATAAGAAGCGTCTATTCCGTAAGCCGAGGCTACGGAAGCATATCCTGTTTCGTCATAGGTTTCATAGATATCGTCAAACGATATTTTTTTATACCTGTTATTATCCTCGTTGTAAACAAGGATATCGCCGTAAGAAGGGCTTAAGCCTGTTATCGACTGGTTTTGAGCAAGAGCTGTGAAATCAGAGGAATTAAGCTCTATATATTTAAGGTCTATCTTTTTATTGGCCTTTGCGTATTCGTTTACCAAAGTAACGGTCTGCGAAAAATACTTTGTTTCCGAGGTTACATTCTTATTCTGGCACCAATAATTGGTCATATAATAAGAATAATTATCCTCTTTTGAGCAAACGACAACATTTACCTTTTTATTTATCTTTTTAATATAATCAAGGTTTTCTTGACTTACGGTATTAGTATCGTCGGGCGACATATTGAACTCTAAGTTCACTTTATCCGAAAGAGCGGATATCATCCAGTTAAAAAGCACCAAAACCGCAAGAACAAGAGCTGTGATTATAATATTATATCCGCCCTTTTTAAATGCAATCTCGCTTCTTAATTTTTTTGATTTAAATAATTTACGGCGGGATTTTTTCTCGGAGGATACGCCGCTGTTTTCTAAAATTTCTTCTTTTTTATTTTTCATAAAGCTTTATCCTCCTTTCTTATGCCCATCTGCGTTTTTCGAGAGAGCGAACGGATAAGAAAAGGAAAACAGCCGCCGCGCTCAGGAAATAGATAACATTTACAACCGAAAATACGGGATTTGCAAATTCAGTAATTCTTTCTTCAACATTTATAGCGCCGAAGAATTTTTTAACAATAACTATCAAAACATTCAAAACTCTGTTTGCGAAATTTACAAGTCCGCTCGTAGAAGTAACGCTGCGCTCGGTAATAGCGCTGCTCATATTTGAGCTTATTGAAATAGCAAAAACTACCACATACATTATAAAAGCTGAAATGACCGGACTCTCTGTAAGAGAGGACACAAACATTCCTACGGCTATCAGCGCCGCACCCATAAGTAAAATTCCGAAAAGCGAATAGATGTAACTTAAAAAGTTCACCGAAACAAAGCTTGCTGAAATAATTTCAAAAATAAGGGTGGGAGCAAAAGCTATCGCATAAAGCGTGAAAGCCGCGAAGAATTTGCCTAGGACAACGCTTGTAAGGCTGACGGGAGCGGTGAATATCACCTGATCGACCTTTTGCCTGCGCTCTTCGCTTAAAAGCCTCATTGTTATTATCGGAACCGTGAATTCAACTATTGAGTACATAGCTATTAAAAGAACGGAAACATCCGGGCTGCCGTTTAAAAACAGGTACTCATAGTAAAAAATACCGAGAATGAGAAAATATGCTGCGAGAATTATAAATCCGAGCGGAGTTGTAAAATAAGCTCTGAATTCTCTTTTAAAAATTGCTTTCATTTATTCTTCCTCGCTTTCTGAAGCTGTAATTCCAAGGAGCTTTCTTGCCTCGTCATTATTAGCGGTTTCGGTAAGAGTGAGGAATATCTGCTCAAGAGAAAGCTGATTATCGCTTAAATTAAGGCAAATTTTCGATCTTTCGGAGATCCTTGAGAAAACTCCGGCTCTTATATCCGCTCCGGGCTCGGGTGTGATAACAAAATCATAAGAGCCTTTTTCTTTTGATCCTAAAGACTGCACGCTCTTAACGCCTTTAACCGAAGAAAGCGCTTTTGTCATATCGTTTTCATCGCAAATAATTCTCGCAAAGAGCGAATGGTCTTTCGAAAGGCGGTTAGAAAGATTATCGGGAGTATCGTCGGCTATGATCTGACCGCGGTTTATAATAATAACCCTTTTGCAGACCGCCTGAATTTCCGAAAGGATATGGGAAGAAAGAATAATCGTGTGGTTTCTTCCGAGCTTTGAAATAAGATTTCTTATTTCTATTATCTGTTTCGGGTCAAGACCGACTGTCGGTTCGTCAAGAATAAGGATATCGGGGTTTCCGATAAGCGCTGCGGCAAATCCGACGCGCTGCCTATAACCTTTTGAAAGGTTTTTGATAAGGCGGTTTTTAACATTTTCTATCCTTACAAGCCTAATAACCTCATCGATATGAGCGGATTTCGGGAATTTCACCTTTTTAAGGTCATAGATAAAATTCAGATATTCGCTTACTTTCATATCGAGATAAAGCGGAGGAATTTCGGGAAGATATCCTATTCTCCTTTTAGCCTGCTCAGGCTGCTCTACTATATCAAAACCGTCAACCGTGACTTTTCCGCGGGTTAAAGATAAATAACCGGTTATGATATTCATAATTGTGGATTTTCCGGCGCCGTTAGGTCCCAAAAATCCGACTATCTCTCCTTTGTCGATCGAAAAGCTGACATCATCGACCGCAAGAAAGCTGCCGTATCTTTTGCTGAGGCCGCTTACTTCTATCATTGCCATTCCTCCAAGATGAATTTTAAACATATTTTAACAGAAATTATTAAAGAAAATATGAATAAATAATAAATGTTTAATATTTATTATACTACTTATTGTTTATTTAGGCAAGAAAAAAGCGCGGAAAATTTCCGCGCTTTAATTTAAAAATTCAGGAAGCCTAGACAATACAATCAGGGTACAACACTTCTCATAGCGGAAAATTTGTCCGATTATATTGTCTAATCATTAGTGCTGTCCTTTTCCTCTTTAAGGCTTACATCTGCGACAATAACATTAACTCCTGTAACCGCAGTGCCCGTCATAGTCTGAATTTTGTCCTTAACATTTTTCTGGACATTTTCGGCAACGGTTTTAACCGCCGCGTTTTCTTCTACATTGATATAAACGGTGATATGAACGGCACCGTTGATTATCTCCGCTTTAACGCCTTTAAAGGCGCTTTTGGTCTTTATAGCGTCTTTAAGATCGATAGCTTTTTTGCTGAGCTCTACAACGCCCTCAACTTCCATAGCCGCGATCTGTGCCATTTTTTCAAGAACTTCTGTGCTTACCGAAAGCTCGGTTTTATAATCCTGCATAGGTTTAACCTCCGATTTATTTTAATAAAAATATCTTTCCCAAAATAAACGATTTCGGTGATTTTTTATCATTATAGCACATCTTTCTTAAAATCACAACTATTTTGAAGTAATTATTTTTATGTTGGAAAGACCGATATCGGTCTGAGAAGTGATAATATCCTGGATCTGCATTGTTTGCGCAGTGGTAAGCCCCTGCGAGCTCACAACAACGGAAATTGAATCTTCGCTCATAACCGCCACGCATTTTTCAAAGCCCTTTGCTTTAAGCAGGGTTTCTATATTATTTTCACGCTCTATTCTTTTGGCTATTTCGCCCGCTATCTTTACCGCCTGTTGCTTATCGGCCTCGGTAAGTTTATCTGAATCGAGCATTTCTTCAACCGAATTCTGTGCTTTTTTAAGAGCTGTTTCCCTGTTCTTTTTTGCCGCGGTGAAATAATCGGAAGAGCTTTGAGAGCTTGAAGAGGACTTCTGATTTGCCTTTGCGGCAGTGGCGACGGTTTTTGAAGACGAAGAGCCCGAAACATAAGAAGCCTCGCCGAGATATTTTTCTTTTGAAGTGAATTTCATATTAAGCCATACCGCCGCTCCCAAAGCCAGCACCATAACCACCAGCAAAGCCTGACCTTTAGTAAAAATCTTGAATTTTTTCATTTTGTGTTACCTCCTGAAATATATACGCGTTTTGATGTTATATTTAGCGCCGCTGTTACGGCGTTATTTATTTCCTCGCTTACGGTTTCGTCATACCCGCCCTCGCAGATAACGGCTACTCCCCTTACCTGCGGCATAAGCTCGGACACAAGCAGCGGCCCCTCCGAGCCGTCCGCCGATTTTACTATCACATAAGATCTGCTGACGCTCTTTTTTTCTTCTCCGCCTTTATCCTTTCCCTCCGAAGAGGACTGATCGCTTTTCTCGGAATCCGCATAAGAATACCTCACTCCCGATTCAAGCGTAACGATAACCGTGGGATCAGGATCTCCCGAAATTCCGCTTACTAAAACTTTAAGGCTTCTTTCAAGCTCATCCTTATAATCCTTTGCGCTAACGGACTGGGAAGAATCGGTATCCTTTTTTTCCTGCGTTTTCGGAATTAATGATGAAAGAAAAATAAGCCCTATTCCGATAAATCCGACAATTATAAGAATTTTCGGATTTTTTATCTTTTCGGTTATTTTTTTAAGTTTCTCATTCACTTCTTATTTCCACCTCTATATCGCCGCCGGGCGATACGATTTCTTTTATTTTCTCGGGATCATCATCGGACAAAATAATAATCTTAGTAATATTTATGCTGCCGTTTTCAAGTTTATCCGTAATAAGGGAAATTTTTTCAAAATTTATTCCCTCGTTTTCAAGCGCCGTTTCATAGACTTTTTTTGCGGTGTAAACGGAGATATCGGTAGTATCTGTTTGAGCAAAGCTGTCAAAAGAAAAACTGAAATCGGTTTTCATAAATTGCAGCGCCGAGCTTACCGTGCAGATCAATAACACAAGTGCAAAAACATATCTCACGGGCTTTTCGAACTTCCCCTTTGGGCTTAAAATGAAAAGCCCTCCCAATACGCAAAACAGCGTGCAAACGGACATTATAAAACCTTTAAACGCATTCATACGCTCTTCCCCGCATTCACAACGATTCCAAGTGCTATAACAAAAAGTCCCGATATAAGAAGTAAAATAGCAAAGAGGATCGATAAGACCGAATCTATCGCCTTTAAAAGAGATGTCATTTTAGGGAGCGCAAATGTTTCGCTCACCGCGATACTGAGTAAAAAACAGCCTCTGAGCATTGCCACCTGCAAAAGCACGGGTAACACGGTGAAGACCAGCGCCGCTACCGCATACGCTCCTACAGACGACCTCACAAGCGAAACCGACGCCGCAACTGTTGACGCCGCCTCCGCAAGCGCAGGACCTGCTACCGGAACGCAGGTGCCGACTATAAATTTAGCGGTTTTAAGCCCCACGGTATCCGAAGCGGAGCTGATAACGGTCTGAATTCCTAAAATTCCCAAAAAAAGCGTAGATACAAGAGAAAGTATCCAAAGCGCCGCTTTTTTTAAAACTACGGGCAGGCTTGACCTTTCCGTAAGCGGAGAAAAAGAACTGCTTATAAAGAGCGCAGAAAAGCCGCTGATTATAGGTAATATAAGATAGGTGCAGGCGGCGCTGACAGCTTGTGTGGCGCCAAGCAGCAGAGCGCCCGAGGCGGCGGAAGTGGCGGTTTTTCCCGAAACTGCGACAATAGCCGTGAAAACAGGAATAAATGCAAACATAAAATCCGAAACCGCTTTTATCGCAGACACCGCCGCAGACGCGGCGGACATAACATCGCCTATTCCTGCCGCCGCTATCGCAAGAGTACCCGCAAGCACCGCCGCTGCACTCTGATCGCCGCTTTTTTTAAAAGCGTCTGCCGCGGCGACGGCAAGAATTATACCCGATATCAGAAAAAATATTTTAAGAGGGCCTTTTATGCCTTCTTTTAAAAAATCTGTGATATGTAAGATAAATTCCTTAGGAGTAAGAGAAGAGGAAAATTTTCCGTTTTCAAGCTTTAAAGAAAAATCATCAAGATATTTTTTTGTTTCCTCGCTTAAAGAATTTTCAAGTTCCTCGGTATTAAAAATATCATAATTTTCATCATTTTCCGTTTCGGCAAAAGCCGTAATTCCCGGCAAAAAGAGGAGTGCCAGAAAAACTACTGCCGAAAATATTATTTTTTTCATCCCTTTGCAACCTCCAGGGCGGTTTTAAGGAGCATTATTATCATCGGAACGCAGAGCGCAAAAACAGCGCATTTCCCCGCAAGCTCGGCTTTAAGGGCTAAGGCTGTTTGTCCGCAGTCACGGCAGGTATCGGCGGCAAAAGCCGAAATATACGATATCCCCACAGCTTTTAAGACGGTTTTTAAAAGCTCCGGTTCAAAAGAGGTCTTAAAAAACAGAGCCTTTATATCGTCAACATAAGGTTTAAAGCCGTTTAAGATCATAAGCACGGCAATCACGGAGCCTGAAATTGCCACAGCCAAAGAAAGCTCCGGTCTGTAGCTTTTAAGGAAAACGGTGCAGATAAGCGTTACGATAACCACAGCCGTTACCTTTAAAAAATAAGCGCTCACAGTCCGAACAGCCCTTTTATCTCGGAAAAAAGATCCGCTATGGCTCCCACTATCATCATTAAAACTACTACAAGTCCCGCAAGAGTGGTGAGCATTGCCTGCTCCTCTCTTCCCGATCTCACAAGCAGCTGATGTAAAACCGTGACTATTATTCCGATTGCCGCAATTTTAAAAATAAAATCAACATCCATTGCTTTTTTCCTTTCAGATAAATAATATACAAAGCAAAAGCCCTGCGCAGAATCCGAGCGTTTTAAACAAAGAAGCATTTTTCTCCGCCTCTTTTACGGCAGACTCATACTGAATTTTTATAAGAGAAGCGGTAAGTTCAAGATTTTTAAGCTCTTTTTCGGTATTTTCTTTTCCGAAAGCCGAAAAATAAGAATTAAGAATTTTTTTATCATCAAGGTTGAGTCCTGCCTGCGAAATTGAAATTTCACCGTTTTTATCAGTAAAGCTAAGCTCTTTAAAGCTTTCTTCTATTATCCTTTTTCGGTCGGAACCTCCTCTTTTAAGCCTGCACGCGGCTTTATCAAATCCTATGGAGAGCTCATTTAAAACCTTTTTTCTTTTATAGAATTTTCCCGATACCGAAATTCCGCAAAGAGCGCAAGAAGAAAATATCAAAAAACAGCCTATAATTTTCAAAGTCATAGATCACACTTCCTTTGCAGATATTAAAAGCGGTTTTTCTTTATGCCCGGCGCTTAAAAGCACTATATTTTTGATCGCCCCGGAAATTATCAGTTCTTTTACGGTTTTTCTTGATTTCAAGTCCTCAATATCTCCTGCGTGAACGCTTGTTATTACGCTTACTCCGCAATTAAAGCATTCTCTTACCGACCGCGCCTGACAGAGATTTCCTATTTCATCAAATATCACAACCTGCGGATAAAGAGTTCTTATTGCCATTTCAATGCCCTTTGCCTTATCCGCAATTCTTAAAATATCGCAGTTTTCTCCGGCTTTACCGTCGATTCTGCAAAGCTCGTTTCTTGAATCGATGACAGTTACTCTTTTTGAGCTTTTGCCGCACGAAAGCCTTTTTGCGGCGTCTTTTAAAAATGTGGTCTTTCCGCTGCCGGGAGGACCTGCAACAAGCAATCCCGATAAAAGCACCTCTTCTGGGATATCTACAGAAGCATTATTTATATCCTTTGCTATTCTGATATTAAGAGAAGTGATATCTAAAACATCGCCGTTTTCAAGAAAAGTTCCGCCGATTCCCACGCGGTGGCCGCCGTCAAGAGTGATAAAGCCCCTTTTTGCCTCCGAATCGTGAGAGAAAACGGAATTTCCGCAAAGCATATAATAAGAATTTTCGATTTCTTCTTTGCTTACTTTAAGACAATTTTCCGAAGAAAAGCGGGAGGCGCCGCCGTCTTCGTTAATAAAGAAAGTATTTGTTCCTATAGTTAAAGCAAGAGAGCAATTTTCCCTGAGTCTTATTTCCTCCGCACCGCTTAAAAAAAGACTGCATTTTTTAAGCGCCGCGGATATCCTTTCGGGTAATTTCTGCAGGATTTTTTCATAGTCTTCTTTCATTTTGCCTCTTCCTTTCGGGCTTGTACTAAAGATTATGAGGGGCAAGTCCCGAATATAACAAAAAATGATCCGGAAAAATAAAATTTCCGAATCATTTTTTATGTTAATTATATATTATTTATTATGTTATTTTTTAAAACATAAAACGCCGAAAAGCCTTTATTCTTCAGGCATTTCCCAGTTATGCCAGATTGCCTGAACATCGTCGTTTTCCTCTAACATATCAATAAGCTTTTCCATTTTATCTCTTGACTCCTGATCGTCGATAGAAGTCATAGTAGTGGGGATATACTGCACCTCGGCCGAAAGGAATGAGAATCCTTTTTCCTCCAAAGCGTCTCTCACTTTTCCGAGATCGTTCGGATCCGTAGAGATCTCGAAAACATCGCCGTCAAACTCAAAATCCTCGGCGCCTGCTTCCAAAGCCGCTTCCATAACCTCGTCTTCATCGTGGCCCTCGCCCTCGATCTCGATTATGCCTTTTCTCTCGAACATAAACATAACGGAGCCGCTCTGACCTAAATTTCCTCCGCATTTATCGAAGTAATGCCTTACATCGCCGGCTGTGCGGTTGCGGTTGTCCGTGAGCGCTTCTACTACGACTGCAACTCCGCTCGGACCGTAACCCTCATAAATAAGCTCTTCATATTCGCTGCCGTCCTGCTCACCTGCGGCCTTTTTAATAATTCTTTCGATATTATCATTAGGCACATTGGCGGCTTTGGCCTTAGCGACAGCGTCTTTAAGACGGCTGTTTTCATTCATATTAGGACCGCCCTGCTTTACTATAACAGATATTTCTTTACCGATTTTGGTAAATATTTTCGCTTTGGCGGCGTCTGTCTTTTCCTTTTTTCTTTTGATATTATTCCATTTTGAATGTCCTGACATATTCTATTCCTTCTTTCAAGCCTTATTATTCTATCATAACAATGCGTTTTGTTCAAGTGCTTTTTCGCATATCCTTTTTGCGTCTTCAAAAGAGCTTACTTCGCCGCATTCCCGCCTTAGCGCCGCGGCGCCCCTGATACCGGAAATATACCACGCCAAATGCTTTCTCGATTCAAGCACCGCAATATGAGGGTCCTTATATTTTTCCATAAGTCTGATCTGCTCAAGGCAAACTTTAAGCCGAAATTCAAGCGTGGGAGGAGTATAACTCTTTCCCTCAAAAGCCGAGTTTATTTCCTCAAAAATAAAAGGATTTCCTCTTGCCGCTCTGCCGACCATTAAAAAATCGCATTTTGTAAAAGAAAGCATATCTTTTGCCGACTCGGCGTCGATTATATCGCCGTTAGCTATAACCGGGATATTGACCGATTCTTTTACCATTTTTATCGTTTCACTGTCAACGGGCGGAGCATACATCTGCGCGCGCGTTCTTCCGTGAACGGTGATTGCCGCCGCGCCTGCCTGTTCGCATAAAACGGCTAATTTCGGAGCAGTGATATGCTCAAAATCGATTCCCGTGCGCATTTTGACTGTTACTGGGATCTTTACCGCGTTTACTACCCGGTTTACAATTTCCGCCGCTTTCTCGGGCTCTGCCATTAATGCGCTTCCGCCGCCGTTTCCCGCCACTTTCGGGGCAGGACAGCCCATATTTATATCAATAAAATCAGGCCCTTGATCTTCGGCATATTTTGCCGCCTGCGCCATAATTTCAGGATCGCTGCCGAAAATCTGAGAGGCAAAAGGAGCGCCGTTTTTATCAGCGGAAATAAGCTCTTTTGATTTTTTATCACCGAGAGATATTCCCTTGGCGCTCGTAAGCTCGCCGACAGTAAAAGCCGCGCCGAAATTTACGCATATTTCTCTCATTGCCCTATCCGCAACGCCTGCCATAGGAGCGAGAGCGGCATAACCGCCTATCTCAATATTTTTAATTTTCATAAAATAATTATCCGTTCCATTCGACATATTTTGCCGACCAATAAAGTTTTGCTTTGTCTTTCAAACCAGACGAAGAGGGAGCATAAATTGTCAGCTCAACATTGCGATTATAAGAATCTGAAAATGCATAAGCGGCAACGCTGATATCCGAAGAAGCTATATAAACGCTTGAAAGATTATTACAAGGCAAAAATGCATTGCTTCCGATTTTTACAACACTTTTAGGGATTTTTACAGAAGAAAGATAACTGCAGCCCGCAAAAGCCTGATTGTTTATGGTTTTAAGTGTTTCAGGAAGACTAATGCTTTTTATTTTTTTATAATAAAAAGCTTTCTCACCGATACTTATTACAGGCTTTCCGTTTAAAGTTTCGGGAATTGAATATTCTCCGCTTGCATTTTCTTTCGCTATACCTGTTATTTCAATTCCTCCGCTAATGGCTTTAAAGCTAAATGTTTGGCTTTCGGTTTCTCCTTGTGAATCCTGCGAAGCCGAGCTTTCAGAAGAAGTAGAGGTATTATTCGATGGAGTCTGTGCTGTTGATGATTTTGAAGAGGCAGAAGAGGAGCTTTTACTTCCCGATGATCTTGATCCTGAGACCGGCAGATCTCCCTTTTCGGAGTAATCGAAATTTTGCTCCTGGGAATTCTTTGAAGTCTGCGAGTCGGAATGCGAGGTTTCCCGGCTTGAATTTCCGGAAGATAAATTTCTTCCCTGATTTTCAGCTTTATTTATACTTTCATATTTTGAATTTGTAAGTTTTCCTGCTGTAAATATATCGCCGCCGCTTTTAGGCTTGAAAATAATAATCGCCGCAACCGCAATTATTACAGCCAAAAGAGGCACAAAAATCATCAAAGCACTTTTTAAAGAAAACTTTTCGATTTTATGCTCTTTTGCATTTTTAAGACTAAGCGGACGCATGCAGTAAAGGCAAAATTCAGCGTTATCTAAAAGCTCTTTTGAGCAGTAGGGACATTTTTTCATAGCAATTACCCTAATGTGTTAAAACCATAATCGTAAAGCATTCCGTTAATTTTAATCAAATTATATTTTTTATATATTCCGAATGCTACAATACAATCAAAAGGATTTTTAACATAAAGAGGCGCATAGCCCGATGATTTTAAAAGTCCGTTTACCTCTTCAAGAGGCAATCCCATTCCGATCACAATACATAAAAGCTTAGAGCGATCCGGTCTTCTTGATCCGGCAAAAATCTGATAAGCATAAATTTCATTCAGTTCCGAAGCTTTAACGGCTTCGGATTTTTTAATATTATATTTTTTAAGAAGCCTTTCAAGATTTTCATAAAGTTCGGTTGTTATAATACTTTCTTCATTTTCACTTAAAAAATCCTTGAAATCGGAGCAAGCTTTCAGCTCCGACAGCATTTCCGAGGTGTCTTTTTGCATATCAATTCCCCTTAACAAGATCATTCAGCTTTAATCCTGCCGCAAACATTATTTTTAAAAATTTTATCACAAAAAATGCTTACAGTCAACAATTCGGATTTTTTTTTAAAATTAAGCTCGCTGCTTATGACAAAACTGTGACCTATAATTATAATACTTAATTGAGGGTTAGAGATCGTCGATTTTATCCGCAAGCGCCTTTACAGCGGAAATAAAAACCTTAACCTTTTCGTCACTCTTTCCCTCAAGCCTTGAATATATGCTCTTAAAAACATCGCCCATATCGTTCTGCGAATCAAAAAATAAACTGTCTAAGCTAACATTCAGCTCTTTCGAGATTTTAAAAAGTGTTTCAAGCGACGGAATTCTTGTTCCCCGCTCTATATGCCCAATATGAGCCGCCGAAACAGAGCAAAGTTCGCTTAATTTTTCCTGACTTAAACCCTTGCTTTTTCTTGCGATCCTTATTCTGTTGCCTAATGCGGCATAATCGATAAGCTTATCCATTCCGGCAATCACCTCACTGCTTTTATGTTTATTTTAATTCAACAAGCAGTTTTTATGAATAAACCTAAAGCATTTTATCTTGACTGTAAGCATTATTTATGATAAATTAAAACTAAATAAAGGGGGGAGAAAAATGAATTTTGATAATTTCAAAGATTTTTTTAATCGGTTTTACTATCGCACGCGGCTAAGAAATTTAACCGTTTGTTTAGTTTGTCTTTTGATTATTTCAGGACTTATCTCTGCTTTTAACGGTAAAAAATCCAAATCAAAAGACACATACGGGAGTTCAGAATCTTCATATACCGGATACAGCACTTCTTCAAGTTATGAACATACGACATCTTCAGGCTATAATAACAGCTCCGAAAGCAATTACGGCTCAAGCACATCAAACAAAGTAAGCCTTACACCCGATTCGTGGTATACCTACAAAGACCTTAACATTTTGCACGTTCAGAACTGTACTGTTTCAAGCGCTTCTCTAATGTCGCATAATGTTGTATCGCTGACCTACCGACCGGTTTGCAAAAGCTGTCATACCGCTTCATCAAATTTGGAATGGGGTTCCGCATCTCCTAATTATCCTAAAAATAAATCTTATTATTGTAATGAATGCGGCACAACAACAATAGTTAAATTAAATGTAAGTAATTAAGGGGAATTTATAATGATCAATAAAAAAAGTAATACAACAGCGCGTGGGATTAGTATTCTGCTTGCATTCGTATTGATTTTTATGACTTTTATTACTGCTTGCAATTCAAAAAATGTTAAAATCGCGGATAAAAAGATTAAAAGCGATTCGAAAAGTCAAGTCGTAAATAATGCTAAGCTTTCTGACGGCATAACTATATCGGAATCAATAAAAGATACTTTTGAGCTTTTAGATAAAGTTTCGGCGGAAAGTTCGTCAAGTGTCAAATTCAGTAATATTTTTTCAATAGATTATTCGACCAAAAATTCATCCGCCGACGGAACAACATACAAATATGCAATTAACGCTAAAGGTGGAAATTGCGGAAATATTCTTTATGGCATTGACACAAATAAAAAAATCAAATATTGTGCCGTTGTAATGAACAAAGTTACAACAAAAGAAGAAATTACTATATATGTTATCGTTGCACAGGCAGTGGTTTTACCTTTGATAAATAACGGCGGAACCAAGTATGATTTAACCGAATTTTGTAAAATAGTTTCGGAAAATCCGTGCGATGAAAGCACTCCTTATTTTTCTTTGAACAATTGCGAAGTATCTGAAATAAACACCTTAGATACCGTTGGAGTTTATTCTATAATCGCTACGAAGAAAAGCGACAGTCAAAATAATTCAAACAGCAATGACAATGTTTCTAATAGTCAGAATACAGGAAATTATTCAAACACACCTGATGAAGACGGAAATGTTAAATATTCAGACGGCTATAATCATTCGAAAAGTTCAGAGCAAAGCGCTGCAATTTCGACCGCAAATAATAATTCGCAAAATAGTAATCCGTGCAGTTCCGGACATTCTTGGCAGGCGGCAACCTGCACCGAGCCGTCAAAGTGCAGTGTTTGCGGAGCAACAACAGGTTCGCCTATCGGTCATAAGGTTCATATCACGAAATGCCGCTTTTGTAATTACACAGATTTCAGCAAAATTACGGGCAGCTATTCAAATATAACTTCTTACGACTCAAAAACCGGTGAGCGCTATACGGTGCAAAATGTGAATATCGACGGAGAAGGTACAGTCAATTTCAGCTTTAAAGGAAACAATTATTCTATCAAGGTGGTTCCTGTCAATAATGATGAACAGACACAGAGCGAAAATTTTGATTGCTATATAGGAGGTCAAAAAAACTCCAATGCAAACTTCCGTGTAAATTACACTTCAGGTGGTAAGGTGGTATTTCATCTTACATGGAACGGAATAAATTCAGAAGGTAACAATTTGTATTTTTTTGTTATTAAATAAAACAAAGGGGAAATAAAAAATGAATGTATGGATCATGAATCTAAAGGATAACAGAGAAGAATCAAACTCAAAAACGGGCGATGAAAAGTTTCAATTCTGCATGTCACAGGGAATTGTAGGAATAGGTTGGGTCGGTTGTGATCCCGAAACATCAGAAGACGGTGCGTATTTAAGAGCACATATGTCTTTGAACAGTTTTGAAATCGGAGATCTTGTGTGGGTTCACAATAATGTTACAGACAATTATTATGCTTGCAGTATCACTGAAAAGGCGAAAAAAACCGATGAAGAATCATTTAATCAAAATGATATAAGCGAATACTGCCGTTGTAAATTTATAGGTGTCGGCGATTCACAAACCCTGCCGAACGGAATCACACCCGAAAGATTGATTTCAAGAGCAACAATATCCTCTGCACCTGATGATATTGCAATTATGACTGAACAGCATTTTTCATTTTTAAAAACCAATAATACGCAAAGCAATGATAATAAAAAAGGTTTTTCCGGAATAAAAGAAAAAATTTTAAAATTAAAAATTTTTAAAAAGCCGAAATTATTAATATCGATAGTTGCAGTTGTTTTAGCCGTCGGTATAGCAGCAGGCGTAATTATAAGAAATAATATTTATTATAAAAATATGAGTTCCACTTTCACAACTATAGTGTCCCGTAACGATACAGCCGAATCAGCCGGTACTCTTTTAGGCGAAGTTTGGTATAATACCATTATGAAAATATCAGACGAAGACACCGATCCTTACACAAAGAGCGAATACAACGGAAGATATTTTAATGATGATTTTAACGATTCTATTAAGGCATTTTATGGACTAACTAACGGTATAGACGGTGATTTAGATTATAGGCTTTGCGAATTTTATGCAGATAGCAATTATATAATGAAAAAAATAAAAAATCCACCCATGAAATATAAAGAAGCTTACAAAGCGGTAAGCAATTATTATGAATCGGTTAATAGCTTGATTAGGTTTGTTACAGATAAGAGCGGCGGTTACTCCTATCGTTCTTACATAGAAACCTACCGTGAAAAGGCTGAGAAGGCAGATACCGATTATGAAGCGGCAAAAAAATATTTTGAATAATCTATAATCCATGAATCAAAATCACCGATTAAATCGGTGATTTTCACCCTTATAAAGGCAAATGTACGCCGACAGAATAACACATAAAATCTGAATTTAACAGCCGTTCCTCAAATTGAGAAACGGCTGTTTTTTGACTTTCGCGCAATTCAAAAAGGCAGCGAAAGCTTTTTAATCAGTTCTTCTATGGTTTTATACCTGCTCTCGGGATCTATCTGAGTGCATTTAAGCACTATTCTGCCGGCTCTGCCCTTAGCTAAGCTTTTACTTGGATGAGAGCCGGTGAGCATAACATTCAAAAGCACTCCAAGCGCATAAATATCGCTTTTTTCATCACTTTGCGAAATTCCGTACTGCTCAGGAGGAGCATAGCCTATAGTTCCTAAAACGGTGGTATCGGTACTGCTTTTTGAATTATAAATTCTCGAAGCGTCAAAATCGATCAGTTTCGGATTTCCTACTTTATCAATCATAATATTTTCGGGCTTGATATCGCGGTGAACGATACTTAAATCCCTTAGTGTCAAAAGTGCGCTGCAGACTCCGCTTATAACCGCTTTTGCACCGCGAAAGGTATAATTATTCTGTTCCAAAACCTCAGCTGCCGTCAACCCGTCAATAAACTCTTCAAGGACTATTTGTCCGTCTTCAAAAGCAATAGCTTCATAAACCGTAGGAAGATTTTTATTAACAATGCCTTTTAACCGCTGATAAGCCTCGACAGGCTTTTCATAACAGCGGAGAACAAGGTCTTTTTTAAATTCTTTATGCCTTATTTTAAGCACCTTACGGTCCTCTTTCTTTGAAAGAATTTTAACAATATCGTATACCGAAAAAATCTGTGATAAATATTCGCTTTGTGTCACAAAAATCCCCTTTTCAACAAACCTTAAGCGATTTGATTATAAACCAATGCCGATTATATGTCAATTTTAAAAATTAGTAGTGACAAATTGATAAAATAGTGGTAATATTATATATATAATTTTTTATTATATAAGTTTATAAATTAGGAGTTGCTATTTTGAAGCTTTTGGCGATTGACGGAAACAGCCTTATTAACCGCGCTTTTTACGGAATAAAACTTCTTTCAACCAAAGACGGGAGATACACGAACGCAGTCTTCGGTTTTATAAATATATTAAATAAGCTTATAGACACGGTTTCTCCCGACGGAGTCGCCGTGGCTTTCGATCTTAAAAAGCCGACTTTCAGGCACGAAAAATATGCCGAATACAAGGCTGGCCGCCATGCTATGCCCGAAGAGCTCAAAGATCAGTTCCCGATAGTGAAAGAATGGCTTAATGCCGCAGGATATTCCTGCATTGAGTGCGAAAGATATGAGGCTGACGATATTTTGGGCACCCTTTCCCTAGCCGCCGAAAAAAACGAAAACGAATGCGTTATTGCAACAGGCGATCGTGATTCTTTGCAGCTTGTTTCGGATAAAACCAATGTTTTGCTTGCAACTACGCGTATGGGAAAAACCGAAGTAACGGTATACACGCCGGAAGTGGTTAAAGCCAAGTACGGGCTTATTCCGAGCGAGCTTATAGACCTTAAAGCGCTTATGGGCGACAGCTCCGACAACATTAAGGGCGTTGCGGGCATAGGCGAAAAGACCGCTACCGACCTCATTTCTAAATACCACAGCATTGATAACATCTATGAAAATTTAGATTCTCTTGATATTAAGCCCGGCATTAAAGCAAAGCTTGAAGCAGGAAAGGACAGCGCATATTTAAGCCTCTTTTTAGGCACTATCGACCGCAATGCTCCTATCGATACCGATTTTAATTCCTATAAAATAAGACCGTATGACAAAGAGCATTTAAGCGTTTTGATGACGGATCTTGAATTTTTCACGCTTATGAGCAAAATGGGAATAAAACCAAAATCAAATAAGCCCGAGGAAATAAAAAAAGAATATTCGGTTATTAAATACTCCCCTGCTTTAAATGGCGAGATCGATCTTATAGCAGGCGAGAAATTCGCCGCCTGCAACGGAGAAAACGTATTTTCACTTGATAAAGAAGAGGCAGCCGAAATTCTTAAAAACGGTAATATCAAAAAAAGAGTATATGATTCAAAATCGGTCTATAAAGCTTTTTCAGAGGCTAAAAATATCAGCTTTGACACTTCCCTTGCCGCTTATTTATTCAATCCCTCTTCAAGCGACTATTCGCTTTCCCATTTAAGCGAAATTTTTTCTTTAGACGAAATAACTCTAAAAGGCGATGAGCAGAGCGACGCTTTAAAATCCGCCGCCATTTTAAACGCGGTGAACGATATTTTGACTAAAAAGCTCGAAGAAAGCAGCGAAATAAAGCTTTTAAAGGAAATAGAAATTCCTCTTTCAAGAGTACTCGCCGAAATGGAGAAAACAGGATTTTTGGTAGACAGCGAAGGTCTTAAAGCAGAGGGCGAAGAGCTTGATATAAAAATAGCAGAGCTTAAAAAGGAAATATTCTCGCTTTCAGGCTGTGAATTCAATATCAACTCGCCTAAGCAATTAGGGGAAATTCTTTTTGAAAAGCTCTTGCTTCCCTCAAAGAAAAAGACAAAAAGCGGATACAGCACATCTGCCGATGTGCTTGAATCTTTAAAATATGACTATCCGATAGTAAAAGAAATTCTTGCCTACCGCAGACTTACAAAGCTTAAATCCACCTATTGCGACGGACTTTTAAATGCTGTAGCACAAGACGGAAGAATTCACACGACTTTTAATCAGACCGAAACGCGGACAGGCAGAATAAGCTCGCTTGAGCCGAATTTGCAGAATATTCCCGTTAAAACCGAAGAGGGCAGAAAATTAAGAAAGTATTTTATTGCTAAAGAAGGATATGTTCTTTGCGACGCGGACTATTCTCAGATAGAATTAAGAGTTCTCGCGGATATGGCTGACGATAAGGCTATGATAGAAGCTTTCAATTCCGATGAAGACATTCACACTGCGACCGCCTCGGAGGTTTTCAATATTCCGAAGAGTATGGTTTTGCCGATTATGAGAAGCAGGGCAAAAGCCGTGAATTTCGGAATAGTTTACGGTATCGGCGCTTTTTCTCTTGCAAAGGACATCGGAGTAACGCGTGCAGAGGCGGACAGGTATATAAAAAATTATCTTGAAACCTACAAGGGCGTATCCGATTATATGGAAAACGCTATAAAAGAAGCGGAAGAAAACGGATATGTTACCACTCTTTTCGGCAGAAGAAGATATCTTCCCGAGCTTTCTTCATCAAATCGGAATATAAAAGCTTTCGGCGAAAGAGTCGCGAGAAACGCGCCTATTCAGGGAACGGCGGCTGACATAATAAAAATCGCTATGATAAGAGTTTTTGATACTCTTAAAAAGGAAGTTCCGAGCGCTAAGCTTATTTTGCAGGTACACGACGAGCTGATAGTGGAAGCAAAGGCGGAAGACGCAAAAAAAGTATGCGAAATATTAGAGCGCGAAATGAGATCTGCCGCAAATCTTAAGGTAGAGCTTAAAAGCGAAGCCCACAGCGGAAAAAATTGGTTGGAGGCAAAAGGATAAAATGATAAAGAAACTTTATAAAGATTTTAATAAAAAGGCTGTAACATTCAGTTTCGACGACGGGGCAAGTGAAGATACAAGACTTTTATTTCTTTTTAATAAGTACGGTCTTAAGGCGACATTTAATATAAGTTCCTTAAAATGCAACAACCCCTCTTTTGCTATAACCGACGGAAATTCAAGCTATTGGGAAAATTCCGACGAAGTAAGGCAGTTTTTCTCAAATCACGAGATAGCCACCCATTCTCTTACGCATTTTAAGCCATCTGACGCAGATGAGGAAACCTGCGACAGGGAAATAAGGGAAGATATAAAGAATTTGGAAGAAATTGCGGGTTATAAAATAAGAGGGTGCGCGGCGCCTTTCGGCGACTGCCCCGATAAATTTTTAAATGCGCTTAAAAAATACGGCATTGCTTATAACAGAACAGTATCAAACAATTCCGATTTTTCTTTACCCGAAGATTTTCTTAAGTGGAATCCCACAGCGCATTTTTCATTCTGTGCGGACAGTGAGAAAAAGCATCTTACTGATGATTTTTTAAATTCCGATAAAGAACTTGCCTTATTTTACATCTGGGGCCACAGCTTTGAAATGAGCAGGCTTGCGTGCAACAGAGAGAGATGGTGCGATGAAAAGCACAGATGGCAGGTTGTGGAAAACGAAATTTTTAAAAAGCTATCCGGAATAGACGGAATATGGTATGCAACGAATATTGAAATTTGCGATTACATAACGGCGCTGAGAAATGCCGAGATCACAGATAACTGCATTAAAAACCCGACTGAAACCGAGCTGTTTTTTGAAATTGACGGCAAAAATGTTTCAGTAAAGCCTAAGTCCGAGGTTAAATTTTAAATGAAAGTCGTTTTCATATGCACAGGCAACACCTGCCGCTCGCCTATGGCGGAAGCATTGCTGAAATCTAAAAATTTAAGCGGACTTGAAATTTCAAGCGCAGGGCTCAGCGCATTCGGCGAGCCAGTTTGTGAAAAAGCGAAAAGCGCCGTTTTAAAACTCGGTGCTAAAATCACTAAATCGAATTCAAGCTTAATTACTTATGACGATCTTAAAGCCGACAAATTAATTTGTATGACTTTTTCTCATATGCAGGCTCTGCTCGAAGCGGGCGCAAAAAAAGAAAATGTTATAGTTTTAGGTAGTGGGATCTCCGATCCTTTCGGCGGCTCGCAGGAAATTTACGATAACTGCGCAAAAGAGATAAACGAGGCTATCGATAATCTTCTTTTCAGCGGATCTTTCGCACCTTTTAAAATTTCATCCGCTAAAGAAAGCGACGCTTTAAATATCGAAATTTGCGAAAAAGATCTATTTTCAAGACCTCTTAAAGAAAAATCCGTTATAGACTCATTAGAGCATAACAGTGAATTTTTTAAAGCCGAAAAAGACTCGGAATTTGCAGGGCATATAGGGATAAGCACCGTATTAAAAGAGGGGTGCATTTTCACACTTGCCGTGAAAGAAAAATTCAGAAAGCAAAATTGCGCAGCACTGCTTTTAAACAGAGCAATAAAAAAAGCTTTTGATGAAAAGCTTGAATTTTTGACTTTGGAAGTGCGGGCTTCAAATGATATGGCTATTTCGCTTTATAAAAAATTCGGATTTAAAATCGAGGGAAGAAGAAAAAATTTCTACGATTTACCTAAAGAAGACGCTATAATAATGACGAGAAGGTTTAATTTTTAATGTTAATTCTTAGTATTGAATCATCCTGTGATGAAACCTCCGCGGCTGTGACAAATGAAAGGAAAGTCCTTTCAAATGTTGTTTCAACGCAGATAGAGGAGCATAAGCTATACGGCGGAGTTGTCCCCGAAATTGCTTCAAGAAGACATATAGAAAATATCAGCGCGGTGGTAAGAGAAGCTGTAAACCGTGCCGGAATAACATATAAGGATATCGACGCCGTGGCTGTGACATTTGCCCCGGGACTTATCGGCGCTTTGCTTGTGGGAGTGAATTTTGCAAAGGGATTAAGCTATTCGTTAGGAGTTCCGCTTATCCCCGTGCACCACTTAAGATCGCACATTGCGGCAAACTACATAACTAACGAAGATTTAAAGCCTCCGTTTTTATGCTTGACCGTTTCGGGAGGCAACACTATTCTTACAAAGGTCAAAGATTATACGAAATTTATCCCGCTCGGCGGCACTACCGACGACGCCGCGGGCGAATGCCTCGATAAAGCCGCCAGATGCTTAGGGCTCGATTATCCGGGGGGAGTAAATCTTGATAAAACGGCGACTGTTGCCGATGAAAAAAAATATCATCTTCCCTACCCAAAAACAGAAAAGGAACTCGACTTCAGCTTTTCGGGACTTAAAACGGCTGTTGTAAACCTCGTGCATAATGCAGAGCAAAAGGGCGAAGAGATCGATGTGCCCGTGATGGCGGCAACCGTGCGGAAAAAGGTTTGCGATATTCTGATAGATAAAACTATGCTTGCCGCGCAGACGACTCAAGCCGAAAAAATCGTTATTGCAGGAGGAGTTTCGGCTAACAGTGAATTAAGGGCGAGATTTAAAGAAGAATGTAAAATTAGAAAGCTTGATATTTACTTCCCCGACCTTAAATACTGCGGCGATAATGCGGCAATGGTGGGAGTTCAGGCTTATTATGAATTTAAAAGCGGAAATAAAGCGGAGCTTGATTTAAACGCACTTGCGACCTTACCTATTGATTACAGATGAAACGAGGTTTTTAATATGAGCGAAAAACAAATGCTTCTTATTGTAAATCCTAAATCCGGAAAAGCAAAAATGAAATCAGAGCTTTTATCGGTAACTGAAATTTTTTCCGCGGCGGGATATCATTTAAGCGTGTATCCGACCGCCAAGCGTGCTGACGCAACAAAAAAAATAGAAACTTTAAAAGACGGCGATTTTGATTTAATAGTCGTTTGCGGAGGCGACGGCACTTTAAACGAAGTCATAACCGGAATGATGAATGCTGATATCCATTGCAAACTCGGCTATATCCCCTCGGGCACTCTTAACGAATGGTCCTCGGGGCTTAAAATATCAAGAGATATAAAAACCGCGGCAGAGGATATTGTAACAGGTAAAACCATCACTCTTGATATAGGAAAATTCGGCGATAAATACTTTTCTTATACCGCTTCTTTCGGAGCTTTCACGGAAGCCTCTTATTCCGCTCCGCAGGAGATCAAAAATGTTTTGGGACAGGCGGCATACTTCTTTGAGGGAATAAAAAGCCTCGGAAATATAAAACCTATCCATATGAAATTAGAAACAGATAAGGAAACTATTGAAGGCGATTTCCTCTTCGGAGCGGTTTCTAACTCGATGTCCGTCGGAGGAATAGTAAAATTCGATGAAACGATAGTAAAACTGAATGACGGATTGTTCGAAGTCCTGTTAGTAAGAAAGCCGAAAAATATTATAGAATTACAGACTATAATCGACGGAATTTTAAGAAAAGACCTTAATAAAAAAGGTATTGAATTCTTCCACACCGATAAGCTTACCGTGAAAGAAGCGGAGCATATTAACTGGACTCTTGACGGTGAGTTTGCGGAGGGTGCCGATCCCTTAAATATCGAAAATATCCATAATGCTTTAAGCTTTGTTGTACCGAAATCGGAAGAAAACCATTAATAATTTAAAACGGGAGATCTAATATATATGTTTACAAGAGATATCGGTGTCGACCTCGGCACTGCAAATACATTAGTATGCGTTAAAGGCAAAGGAATAATAATGAGAGAGCCGTCTGTAGTAGCATACGATATGCGAAGCGACGCCGTGCGCGCAGTAGGCATGCAGGCAAAAGAAATGATAGGAAGAACGCCCGGCTCTATTGTTGCCGTAAGACCGCTTAAAGACGGTGTTATCGCGGACTTCGATGTTACCGCGGCAATGCTTAAAAGATTTATAAGACAAGCATTAAAGGGCTCGTTCTTTTCAAGAGTAAGAATGGTGGTATGTATTCCTACAGGCGTTACAGAGGTTGAAAGCAGAGCTGTATATGACGCGGCAAAGCAGGCAGGAGCAACGGATATCGATCTTCTCGAAGAGCCTATGGCGGCGGCAGTCGGCGCAGGGCTTAATGTTTCCGACGCGACAGGCTGTATGGTATGCGATATCGGAGGAGGAACGAGCGAAGTGGCTGTGATCTCTCTCGGAGATATCGTTACGGCGCAGTCGCTAAGAGTCGGCGGCGACGATCTTGACGAGGCTATAATAGCTTATATAAGAAAAAAGCACAATCTTCTTATAGGCGAGCGCACAGCAGAGCAGATAAAAATAGCAATAGGTTCAGCTAAGCCTTATGACGACGAAAGATCTCTTGAAATAAAGGGAAGAAACTTAATTGACGGTTTGCCTAAAAATATCTTTATTTCTTCCGAAGAAGTAAGAGAAGCTATGGCAGATCCTATCTCCCAGATAATCGAAACTATCCGCACCACCCTTGAAAAAACTCCGCCTGAGCTTTCCGCGGATATAATAGACACTGGAATTACTCTGACCGGCGGCGGAGCGCTTTTAAGAGGACTTGCGGAGCTTATAGCGGAAGAAACGGAAATACCCGTGACCGTTGCCGCAAATCCGCTCGATTGTGTGGTTCTCGGCACCGCCAAAAGGCTTGAAGACGATAAAAGCTTCAGAAATTATACATTTCGCAGAGGAAAAAGATTCCGCTGATAAGGAGAATAATAAATGCGTTTTTTCTTTCGCAGCAGACAATTTAAAATAATTTTAAGCGTGTTTTTATGCGTGGTGCTGGCAACGGGATTTTTCGCAATAATAGGCGAAAAAATGGCTCCGCAGGCGGATATCGCAGGCACTATTGCCGCGCCTTTCAGAAAAGCGGCGACTATTGTTTCGGACTTTTTTTCGGATATCGGGAAAAAATACAGCGACGGCAATAAAATTATGCTTGAAAACGCGGAGCTTAATTCCGAGATAAACGATTTAAGAAAAAAGGTCGCGGATTACGAGGACCTTAAATCACAAAACGAATTTTATAAAAATTACCTTTCTATTAAAGACGCTCACCCCGATTATGAATTTACCGGCGCTTCTCTTATAGCCAGGGACAAAGAGGATCCTTACGGCGGATTTACCCTTAATAAAGGCTCTTTATCCGGGGTTTCGAAATATGATCCGGTGATCACCGACGCAGGCGTGGTAGGCTATATAAGCGAGGTCGGACTTACAACTTCCAAGGTTTCGACCGTTATTTCCCCCGAAGTTACAATAGGCGTTATGGATATAAGAACGCGCGATTCGGGAGTTGTGAGAGGAAACATTGATATAGCTAATGACAAGCTTTGCAGAATGAACAATCTTTCAAGGTCAAGCAGCGTAGCCGTCGGCGACTGGATAACCACTTCGGGCGAGGGAATTTTCCCCTCGGGGCTTTTGATAGGCTCTATTGAATCGATAAACAGCGACGAATACAACACTTCTATCTATGCGGATATAAAACCCTTTGTAGATATCTCGGAGATAAGAACTGTTATGATCATAACTTCCTTTGACGGTCAGGGCGGAATAAATCCGGCCTCGAAAGGCAAAAAATAATGAATATAAAAAAGAAAAATAGCTTTAGGTACTTCCTTATTAATTTTTTGATATTTTTTATTCTTATGCTTTTTCATTTCAGCGGAAATATCTCTTTAAAAATAGCTCTTGCAGAGCCTATACCCTATATTTCGCTTTTAATTGCCGTTTCAATGTTTTCGTCCGAAACAGCGGCGGCATTTTCAGGGCTCGTTTTAGGTTTTTTTGCGGACAGCGTATCGGCGCAGTCTTCGGTTTTTAATACCGTTTGCCTGTTTTTGATAGCTTTGGCGGTTTCCGTTTTAATGCACTATACTTTCAATAATAATATATTTTCGGCAATAGCGCTCGGAGTATCGGGAAATATATTTTATTTCCTGCTTAACTGGCTGTTTTTTCACTGCTTTAAAAGCGGCAGTGAAAATATAGCTTACTATCTTTTCAGAATAGGTTTTCCCTCCGCGATCTATACGGCGGTCTTTATCGTGCCTTTTTATTATTTTGAAAGAATGCTTTATAAAAAATATCTGACTAATTAAAAAGGTGATCAAATGCCCTTTAAAAACGACAAGCAAACAAATATTTCCGTTCTTGCGATAATAATGGTCGTGATCCTTATTCTTTATTCCGCAAGGCTTTATTCCCTGCAGGTCATAAACGCGGATAAATATTCCTCTGCCTCGGGCAGTACTTCTGTAAGAACAGCCGTTATAAAAGCACCGAGAGGAGAAATTCTCGACAGATACGGAAGAAAAATAGCCGTCAACCGAGACGGCTATAATATAGTTTTTAATAAAGCTTATACAAAGGATAATCTTAATGATGTTATCCTTTCTCTTTGCGCGCTCCTCTCTTCTAAAAATACCGAGTGGAACGATGAGCTTCCGCTCGAAACTTCCGCTCCTTATAATTTCAAAGAGGGCGAAAAGACCGATAAGCTTATCAAGCTTTTAAAGCTTGCTCATTACGCAACAGCCGAAAACTGCTTTGACAGACTTGTGGAAAAATATGATCTTAAAAAATATTCTTCCGATGAGCAAAGGACTGTAATGGGCGTAAGATACAGTATGGATATAGCCGATTTTTCAATATCTTATCCTTATAATTTTGCGGAAGATGTTTCGGCGGATATAATGAGAGCGGTAAGCGAATCGGGATTTATGTTAAGCGGAGTCACGGTAGATGTGGTTCCTTTCAGGGAATACACCGACACTTCGCTCGCGGTAAACCTCATAGGCTCCGTCGGTCCTATTTACGAGCAGGATTGGGACGACCCCGAAAAAGGTGAAAACTATAAGGCTAAAGGCTATAGCTATAACGATAAAGTCGGCACAAGCGGAATTGAATACTACGCCGAAAAATATTTAAGAGGAACTGACGGTCAGCTAACTTATTATATCGACGCTTCGGGCAACATTATTAAAAGCGAGGTCACAAAAGCTCCTGTTGCCGGCAAAACCATTATGCTCACCCTCGATAAAACCATTCAAAGAACGGCTCAAAACAAGCTTGAAGAAACAGTAAAAGAGCTTAAAAGCCAGGGCGGCACCTGCGTTGCGGGGAGCGCGGTTATGATGGATATAAGCACGGGCCGTGTAATATGCGCGGCTAACTACCCGACATACGATTCCGCTACCCTCGGCGAAAATATCAATTCGCTTTTAAAAGATCCTGCCAAACCTATGACAAACAGGGCTTTTAAAGGTGTTTATCCTATAGGTTCCACTATAAAGCCTGCTGTGGCGGTGGCAGCTCTGCAAAATAATCTTTACACGCAGGGCGAAACGATAAAATGCGTTATGACCTACGATTATTTTGCGGATTACAAGCCGAAATGTCTTCATTATCACGGAAATATGAATCTTACAAGCGCGCTTTCAAAAAGCTGTAACTACTTCTTCTTTGAGCTCGGCCGCAGAGTCGGCGCTCTTACTCTTACCGATTATTTTAAGCAGTTCGGACTCGGAGTTAAAACGGGAGTTGAGGTAGACGATTCAAAGGGACTTTTAAACGAGCCTAAAACCAACGGTTTCGGAGGAGATACCCTGCAGATAGCGATAGGTCAGCTTAACGCGTTCACGCCGTTGCAGTTATGCAACTATGTTGCGACTTTATCTAACGGCGGCACACATTATAAAGCTACTTTGATAGACAAAATAATGTCCTACGATATGTCGGAAACTTTCGATGAATGCAAACCCGAAGTTGTTAACACCGTGGAGATAAGCAAAAAAAATCTTGAGGCGGTAAAGCTCGGTATGCTTTCGGTTACGGTCGACGGTACGGGCAGAACGGCACTCGGCGACTATCCTATAAAATTAGGCGGCAAAACAGGTACTTCGCAAAATAACAACGGCGCCGATCACAGTACTTATATCCTTTTCGCACCTTACGATAACCCCGAAATCGCAATTTCGGTTATATTAGAGCACGGCAATTCGGGATCTGCCGCAGGCTCTATTGTAAGATCGCTTCTTGACGCCTATTTTTATGCCTCCGGCAACGCTTCGACGCCTGCCTCGCCGTATGTCGTTTTGAGTTGACAGATAACTGGTTTTATGGTAAAATTATCAGATACGGGGTGAATTTATGGGGATCTGCTTAGGGATAACTTCCGGCAAAGGCGGCACAGGAAAATCAACGGTTGCCGCAGGGCTTGCGGCGGCATTTGAAAGGTCGGGATTTAAAACGGTTATTGCCGATATGGATCTCGGAATGAGATGTCAGGACCTTTTATTCGGTCTTGAAAACGAAATAGTATACGATATTTCCGATATCGAGGAAGCAGAAGATCTCAACCGCGCGCTTTACAAAGCACCCGGATTTGAAAACCTCTTTATTATCCCCTCTTCCTTGGAAGCTAAAGAATTAGAATTTAATAAGCTTGAAAAGCTTTCAAAGCAGTTAAAAAACGAATTTGACGCGGTGATATTCGATTTCCCTGCAGGAACGGATCTTTCGCTCTACGGCGCTTTAGGTAAGGACGCATTATTTTTGACAGTCTGCAATCCTGACGCCGTTTCCGTAAGAGATGCGCGCCTTACAGCGGACAGGCTCCCTAAAACCGATAGTGAGCCGAGGATAATTATAAATAAATTCGATAAAAGATCCTTTTTAAAAACAGGATTTAAAAATATCGATGAGATCATTGACGAATCGGGATTAAGACTTATAGGTATCGTTCCGTACGATCCGCTTTTAAGCCTGCTCTCGGTTAGGCACAAAATAAATTTAAGGAAAAAGTCCGGAAAAGCATTTTTGAGGATTTCCGGAAGAATATGCGGCAAAGTTTCTTCTTTGCCGAGGAGTATTTAAAAAGGAGAGTATTTTATGACGATTGCACTGATAGCACACGACGCAAAAAAAGAATTAATGGTACAGTTTTGCATAGCCTATTGCGGTATTCTTTCAAGACACAACCTTATCGCAACGGGTACGACAGGAAAAATTGTCTGCGAAGCAACAGGCCTTAACATAGTGAAATTTTTAGGCGGATCTCAGGGCGGTTCACAGCAGATCGCTTCAAGGATCGGCTGTAATGAGATAGATATGCTCCTTTATTTCAGAGATCCTTTAAATCCGAATCCCGGCGAGCCCGATGAAAGCTCGCTTTTGAGGCTTTGCGATGTTCATAACATTCCTTTTGCGACAAATATCGCAACCGCCGAGGTTTTGATACACGGTCTTGAGCGCGGAGATCTCGATTGGCGCGAAATAGTAAAGAAATCATAATCACGGAGTAAAAAATGTCTGAAATAAATCACGCAATAAAAGGAACGGCGGATATCCTGCCCGACCGAGTTTATAAATATCAGTATATTGAAAAGGTAATGCTTGAAACCGCCTTTAATTTCGGTTTCAAAGAAATAAGAGTGCCTGTTTTCGAGCATACCGAGGTTTTCAGCCGTAATGTCGGGGAAACGACGGATGTTGTTCAAAAGGAAATGTACACCTTTTCCGATAAAGGCGGAAGATCTGTAACTCTTCGCCCCGAGCTTACTGCGGGAACTGTCAGAAGTATGATAGAGCATGGACTTTTAAGCGGTATTCTTCCGCAAAAGGTCTGCTATATCGGAGGCTGTTACAGATATGAAAAGCCGCAGGCAGGAAGAATGAGAGAATTTCACCAATTCGGTGTTGAGTGCTTCGGCGCCGCCTCCCCTGCAGCCGACGCGGAAATAATTTCCCTCGCAAGCAGTGTGCTTAAAAATTTAGGCGTAAATAATTTAAGGCTTGAAATAAATTCCATAGGCTGCCCCGAGTGCAGAAAAGAATATCAAAAAGCATTAAAGGATTATTTTTATGCTAATATAGATCAGCTTTGCGATACCTGCAAGGAAAGACTTGAAAGAAATCCTATGAGAATTCTTGACTGCAAGTCGCCTGTTTGCTCAAAGCTTGCGCTTAATGCTCCTAAAGTTACAGATTATCTCTGCGAGGACTGCAAGACGCATTTTGAGGGTGTTAAAAGCTATCTTGACGCTATCGGTCTTGACTTTATAGTCAATCCTAATATCGTAAGAGGTCTTGACTATTACTCTAAGACTGTGTTTGAATTCATCTCCGGAGATATCGGCGCTCAATCGACTGTTTGCGGAGGCGGAAGGTACGACGGGCTTGTTTCAAAAATGGGCGGTCAGGATATCCCCGCTCTCGGATTTGCCATAGGAATCGAAAGACTTATGCTTCTTCTTGAAAACAACGCGGTGCCTTTCCCCGAAGAAGAAAAATTTGATATATATATAGGAAGTATGGGAGAAAGCGCTCGGCTTAAAGCAGCTCAGCTTTGCTCCGAACTTAGAAAAGACGGATTTTCTGCCCTGACCGATATTTCCGAAAAAGGGCTTAAAGCCCAAATGAAATATGCCGATAAATCGGGTGCTCTTTACAGCACCGTAATAGGTGAAAACGAGCTTTCAGCAGATAAGGCAATAATTAAAAATATGCAGACAGGGGAGCTTACAACGGTTACCCTCAGCAATATTTCAAACGAACTGCTTGAAATAAAGAATAAGCAGGCTCTTTTAAATCTCGAGAATTCAATAGAAGGTGCATTTTAATGAAACTTGACAGACTTGACGGTATGAAGCGGACTCATATGTGCGGAACGCTGAGCAGTGCCGATATCGGAAAAGAAACCGTCGTTTGCGGTTGGGTGCAGAGAGTCCGCGACCTCGGAAGTCTTATTTTTGTGGATTTGCGCGACAGAACGGGCATCGTTCAGATAGCTTTTGACGATTCTACCGACCGCTCGGTATTCGAAAAAGCCGCGCTTTTAAAAAGCGAATTTGTTATAATGGCTCACGGCAAAGTGAGAATGCGCTCTTCTGTGAATAAAGATATTCCCACAGGCGAAATTGAAATAGAAGCCGATGTTCTTAAAATTCTCGGCGAAGCGCAAACTCCGCCTTTCGAAATTTTAGCCGACAGCAACGCTAACGAGGAATTAAGACTTAAATACAGATATCTCGATTTAAGGCGCGCACCTTTGCAGAAAAATATAATGATGCGCCACCGTATCACAAAAGTCACAAGAGATTATTTTGATGAAAACGGATTTTTAGAGATAGAAACTCCCACTCTTATAAAATCCACTCCTGAGGGCGCAAGAGATTATCTTGTTCCGTCAAGAGTGCATAAAGGAAGCTTTTTCGCGCTTCCGCAGTCGCCGCAGATGTATAAGCAGCTGCTTATGGTTTCGGGATTTGACAGATATATGCAGCTTGCCCGCTGCTACCGCGACGAGGATTTAAGAGCCGACAGACAGCCCGAATTCACCCAGATAGACCTTGAAATGTCTTTCGTAGAAAGAGATGATGTTTTTAAGATAGCAGAGGGTTATGTTAAAAGGCTGTTTAAAGAAATATTAGGCGTCGAAATAGAAACTCCCATTAAGAGAATGAAATATGTAGACGCTATGAATGATTACGGCTCCGATAAGCCCGATACAAGATTTGAAATGAAGATAAAGGATATTTCGGATATTGTAAAGGACTGCGGATTTTCAGTATTTTCCGAAACTGTTAAAAACGGCGGAACTGTAAGAGCAATAACCGCCGAAAATGCTGCCGGTACATATACAAGAAAAGAAATAGACAAGCTCACCGAAGAGGCTAAAGGCATAGGAGCTAAAGGTCTTGCGTTTATCAGGTGGAACGATGAGGCTCCCACCTCTTCTTTCGCCAAATTCCTAAAGCAGGAAGAATTTGACGCGATACTTGAAAGAACAAATGCCAAAAAAGGCGATGTTGTATTCATAGTCGCTGATAAAAAGAATGTTACTTTGCCCGTTTTAGGCGCTTTAAGGCTCACGGTTGCAAAAAGACTCGGAATAATTCCCGAAAACAAATATAACTTCCTTTGGATCACCGAATTCCCGTTTTTCGAATACAACGAGGAGACCGGAAATTGGGACGCTATGCATCATCCTTTCACCGCTCCGCTTGACGAATGTATAAAATATCTTGACAAAGAGCCCGAAAAGGTATATGCTAATGCATATGATCTTGTGCTTAACGGAACGGAGCTTTCAAGCGGTTCTGTGAGAATAACGGATCCCGAGCTTCAAAAGCATATGTTCAATGCTTTGGGTCTTTCAGATGAGGAAGCCTATCAGAAATTCGGATTTTTAATAGGCGCCTTTAAATTCGGAGCGCCGCCGCACGCAGGAATGGGCATAGGTCTTGACAGGCTCTGTATGATAATGTCGGACAGCGACTCGCTGAGAGATGTTATAGCTTTCCCGAAAGTGGCGAATTCAAGCGAGCTTATGTCGGGCGCGCCCGCAACAGTTGATAAAGCTCAGCTTGATGATCTTGCGATCGGAATTAAAACCACAACTGAATAATATATATCTATAAGAAGCTTGCAGAAGTTTTTTAAAGTGACTGTGAGCGGATAGAACTTTGGAGAATCCCGCAATGAGGTGGGTGCCGAAGGGGCAAGAGGCAAATTATGCTTTAATCTCTCAGGCAAACGGACGAAGTGAGAAATATAAATTGTTTTCAAAAGCGAAGTGCCGTTTTATAATTTTTCGGCGCTTCGCTTTTTTATAATTTTATGTATGAGGAGAGAAAAATATGGAAAATTTTCTGCAAAAACTTACCGAAATAAACGATAAGATAAACTCGTTTGTTTGGGTAAAGATCGGTATAGTTATTCTGATATTCACCGGAATTCTTATGACTGTACTGACAAAATTCTTTCAGGTCTCGCACCTAAAACACTGGTGGAAAAACACTATAGGAAGCCTATTTAACAAAAGAGTGATCGGCCACAGTAAAGAGAGCGGCTCTATTTCGCCTTTCCAGGCGCTCTGCACCGCACTTGCGGCAACTATCGGAACAGGTAATATCGCAGGCGTTGCCGCGGCTATAGTTATAGGCGGCGCAGGAGCGGTATTCTGGATGTGGGTAGCGGCGTTTTTCGGAATGATGACAAACTATTCTGAAAATGTTCTCGGTATTTTCTACCGCAGAAGAAATTCCGACGGTGAGTGGTCCGGCGGAGCAATGTATTATTTAAAAGACGGCTTAGGCTCTAAAAAGCACTGCAAAAAATTAGGCGCTGTTCTTGCCGCCGTTTTCTCCGTGTTTACTATCATCGCCTCTTTCGGTATAGGAAATATGGGACAGGTAAATAAAATCGTTGCAAATGTAGTTTCCGCATTTGATATAAAATCACTCTCAAGCAAGGTGCTTTACGGCGACATCACCCTTTATAATGTTGTCATCGGCGTGGTTATTATGGCTCTTGCGGCGCTTATAATCCTCGGAGGACTCAAACGAATTGCCGCGTTTGCCGAGAAAATAGTTCCGTTTATGGTAATAATGTTCGTTCTCGGAAGTCTTGCCGTTATCGGTATAAATTATGAGCATATTCTCCCCGCTTTCGGCGCTATTTTCAAAACAGCATTTAAGCCCGTAGCGGCAGCCGGCGGAACGATAGGCTACCTTATAAGCGTGGTCGTAACTCAGGGCTTTAAAAGAGGAGTATTCTCAAATGAAGCAGGCCTCGGCTCTTCAGTTATGGTGCACTCAAACTCTAATGTCCGCGAGCCCGTAGTTCAGGGAATGTGGGGTATATTTGAGGTGTTCGCCGATACAATAGTCGTCTGCACTATGACGGCGCTTGTAATACTTACCTCCGGAGTTTACGATCTTTCTACAGGTAAAGCTATGTATTCAGACGCTACCTTGGTTGCAAAAGCTTTCAATCAGACATTTTCATACGCAAATATCGGCGAGAAATTTATAGCGATCGCTATGTTCCTTTTCGCTTTCACCACCGTTCTCGGTTGGTCGCATTACGGCTCAAAAGCTGTTGAATACTTATTCGGCACTAAAGGCAAAAAGGTTTATAAAGTAATATTCGTTCTTATGATCATATCCGGCGCTCTGATGACTTCTTCCCTTGCCTGGGATATTTCCGATACTTTTAACGGACTTATGATGATGCCTAACCTTATAGGCGTGCTTGCTTTAAGCCCGTTAGTCGCAAAGATCACAAAGAATTATGTAAAAAGAATTTTAAAGGGCAAAGCCGCCACTCCTATGCTTTCTTATGATCCTGAGCTGCAGGCAGAAGGCGAAGAAAAACTCGACGAGGAAAAAGAAGAGATCGCTGTATAAAATTCTTGACATCAACTTTTTCAGATGTATAATTATTATGTCAGGAGTTGATTTTAAATGGCAATTTTAATTACCGGAGGCGCCGGCTTTATCGGCAGCCACACCTGCATAGAAATGCTGAATGCAGGAAAAGATGTTGTTGTTATCGATAACTTGGATAACAGCTCAAGCGTTTCTCTTGAAAGAGTAGAAAAGATCACAGGCAAAAAGGTCAAATTTTATGAGAATGATGTCTGCGATAAATCCGCTCTGCGCAAAATTTTCAAAGAGGAAAATATTGAGGCGGTCATCCACTTCGCAGGTCTTAAAGCCGTCGGAGAATCGGTAAGAGAGCCTATCAGATATTATCAGAATAACCTTGAAAGCACTATTTCCCTTATCGAGGTTATGACTGAATTCAATGTTAAAAAAATAGTATTTTCTTCTTCGGCAACAGTTTACGGCGTTGCAAAAACTATGCCCCTTAAAGAGGGTATGCCCACAGGCGCCATTAACCCTTACGGCAGAACAAAGCTCTTTATAGAAGAAATTCTTAAGGACCTTTATGTTGCGGATAAAGATTGGTCTATCGCTCTTCTTCGCTATTTCAATCCTATCGGCGCGCATAAGAGCGGTCTGATAGGTGAAGATCCTAAAGGAATTCCTAATAATCTTATGCCTTATATCTCTCAGGTCGCAGTAGGAAAGCTTGAAAAGCTCCATGTTTTCGGTAATGATTATAATACCGTTGACGGAACGGGAGTGCGCGACTATATCCATGTAGTAGATTTAGCAAAAGGCCATGTTAAGGCTATTGATTGGGCGCTTAATAATAAAGGCTGTGAGGCGATAAACCTCGGAACAGGCAACGGAGTCAGCGTGCTTCAGCTGCGTGACGCATTTGTTAAAGCAACAGGCGTTGAAATTCCTTATGTTATCGATCCGCGCCGCCCCGGCGATCCCGATGAAGTATATGCGGATTCTTCAAAAGCCGAAAAGCTTCTCGGCTGGAAAGCAGAGCTTGGAATTGAAGAAATGTGCGAAGATACCTGGCGCTGGCAAAAGAATAATCCTAACGGATATAATAATTAAAAAAAGCGGACTGTTTTTTAAGACAGTCCGCAAAATATCTGCCCGTGGCGCAGCTGGATAACGCAACAGATTCCGATTCTGAAGAACGGGGGTTCGAATCCCTTCGGGCAGGCCAAAGTCCCAAAGGCGTAAGTCTTTGGGACTTTAACTTTTACCTCTTCACTATTCACTCTTCACTAAAAAACGCCTTTGTGGCTTAAGTATCCGAATAGAAATCGCACAAAAAGATACCGGAAACAATGTATCTTTTATAACCGGCTGGATGGTTTTTCCGAACGGTCACATTCAATTAATTACACCTTTAGGAGGTAAATGATATGAAAGAAATGGATTGTGTAGAAGTTATTGTTGAAAAAGAAGAGTATGTTAAAGACGGAGTTCACAAAGGAATGCAGGGCTGGATATGCCTAGATGACAATTCAAACGGAACATGGCTTGTCAATTTTCCTCAGTGCGGCGAAAAAGATGACATTGCGGAAATAAGCATAAAAGAAGAGGATTTGAAAGTTATTCCTGTAATGCACGCCATTGTTAACGAACAAATAAAAGCTAAATTCGGAGATTAAAATTTTGTGTATTTAAACTCGGTGCATAAATATTCGAATAGAAATTGCACGAAAAGATACCGGAAGAAATGTATCTTTTATAACCGGCTGAATGGTACAGCTCAACGGAGGTAAATGATTTGAAAGAAATGGATTGTGTGCGTATCACAGTTGAAAAAGAAAAATATTCCAAAGAGGGAGTTCATAAGGATATGCAAGGATGGATATGTGATGACAGAAATATTGATTCATCATGGCTTGTCAATTTTCCTCAGTGCGGCGAAAAAGAAGATATTGCTACAATATCAGTTTCTGAACAAGATTTGGAAGTGATACCTGTAATGCACGCTATTGTTAACGAAAAAATCAAAGCCAAATTCGGAGATTAAAAATTTGTGTAGACAATACAATCATATATTATTAGATAGACAATGAGTTTTTTTACTTTTCATTTAATATATAAAATAAAATGGCTTTTATGAAAATCTATAAGCCCGTCTTTTTTCATTTTGCCAAGCTCGCTTGATAGACCGCTTCGCTCAACTGCAAGATAATCTGCGAGCTGCTGCCTTGAAAAAGGAATATCGAATTCATATTTTCCTCGCCTCTGCGCCTCCGCAGAAAGGTAAGACATAATTTTATCCCTTGTGGACCTCTGCCCCATATGAGTAAGCTTTTCTCCTAAGCGGAGATTTTTTGCGGCAAGCTCACTTAAAAGATTTTGAATTATTTTGTTGTGATGACTGCAGGCATTCGGGCACAGATTTAAAACTTTTTTTACATTTAAAAACATAGCTTCAACATTAGTTTCTGCAAGCACGCTTACATTTAACACCGAATTTGGCGCGCAGGCATATGCGGCGGCAAAGGTCTGCCCCGGCCCTAAATTTGAAAGAATATTGCGATTGCCCCATATATCTTCCTGGATAATCAAAATATTGCCTGAAAGAACAATTCCGATCGACTCCGATTTTTCGCCCGCCCTCAGAAGAAAAGAATTTTTAGGGTAATCTTCTTTTTTCGGATTAAGACAAGAAAGCATTTCTTCTGTATCGTTTTCATTAATTCCGGAAAAAAGCTGTGAAGAACGGATAACGGATAAAAAATTTTTCATAAAAATCCTCTTTTTGTTGAAAATTCAACCGACTTATCAAATTGATTGTACTATAATAGTGATGAAAAATCAAGGAGGTTACTGATTTGAAAAGAAGAATTATTGAAATTGATCAGGATAAATGCAACGGTTGCGGTGCCTGTGCCGCGGCTTGCCACGAGGGAGCTATTTCTATGGTTGACGGAAAAGCAAAGCTTATGCGTGACGATTATTGCGACGGCCTCGGCGACTGTCTTCCCGCCTGCCCGACAGGCGCTATCACTTTCGTCGAACGCGAGGCGGCAGCTTATGATGAAAAAGCCGTTATGGAAAATAAACAAAGAAAAATGCAGGAAAAAATGAAAAAAGAGGGTATGTCTTTGCCTTGCGGATGCAAAGGAAGTCAGTCAAGAAAAATCGAGCATACTGAAAGCATTAATGAAGATATCTCTTATAAAAAATCTGTAAGCCGGCTTTCGCAATGGCCCGTTCAGATAAAGCTTGTTCCTGTAAACGCTCCTTATTTTGACGGGGCAAAACTTCTCATCGCCGCCGACTGCACCGCATACGCTTATGCCGCTTTCCACGAGGAATTTATAAAAGGCCGCATCACCCTTATCGGCTGTCCTAAACTTGACAGCGTGGATTATTCAGAAAAACTTACCGAAATAATCTCAAATAACGATATCAAAAGCGTAACGGTCGTCAGAATGGAAGTTCCTTGCTGCGGCGGACTTGAGCACGCCGCAAAAACCGCACTGCAAAAAAGCGGAAAATTTATTCCGTGGCAGGTCGTAACCGTTTCGGTAGACGGAAAAATAATTGAATAAATTAAAAAACCTCATTTTTTAAAAATGAGGTTTTTTTAATTCAGTATTTCTTCAAAAGTCATATTAAGCACTGCCGACAAAAATTTGATCTCAATATCGGTGACAAATCTTTTTCCGCATTCTATCCTCTGAACAGCGTTTTTATCCAGATCCAGACCTGCTATCTGAAGCCTGTCCGCAAGCTCGCGCTGAGAGATACCGAGTTCTTTTCTTTTGTTTTTAATATTAATTCCGCTGATATTGTTTAACCCGTCGGATGTTTTATTTATAAACATTTTTTCTCCTTTTTGACATTTAGTGCTTGTCAACAAGAAAATTATATGCTATAATGTTCTAAAATATGACATTCAGTGAATGTCAAAAAAGGAGAGAGTTTATGAAAAAAACTTATCAATGTAAAAACTGCGGGAATATTTATACCTCTGACTTGGGCGTTTGCCCTCAATGCTTCACTCCCGCAAAAAAGAGCGGCGGTAAAACTGTCAAGGTTATTTTGCTCGTTCTTGCTATTTTCGCAATAATAATTTTTACGGCGGGTGTGATAGCAGTCGTCTTTGACGATTCTTCCGATACTTCTACAACATCATCGAACGCTCTGACTTCCTCTCAATCTGATTCAAATGATTTAACTATCGGCAGCACTTTATCCGCAAAAGGACTGAATATAACACTTCAAAAGGTAGAGGATTGGAATTCCGATAATATGTTTATGGATCCAAAAGACGGATTTAAATATATTAGAGCATATTTTGTGCTTGAAAATACTAACAGCTCCAGCCGCTATCTCGGGTCTTATGACTTTACCTGCTATGCGGATAATGCAAAGGCGGATATGTCTATTTTCGGTGACGATACTCTCGATCTCGGCGCGGAAGTATCAAGCGGCAGAATTTTGCAGGGATATATTTATTATGAAGTGCCCGTAAACGCCCAGAGTATCGAAATCGAATACGATTCCGATTGGTGGGGCAATAAAGCAGTATTTAAAGTAAAGTAGGAATTAAAATGGCAAAAGTAATTATAAAAAGAAGCAACCAGCTTTCAGGTAGCGCTGTTAATTTCGATGTATTATTAAATAATAAGAATTTAGGAATATTAAAAAGCGGAAAATTTATCACATTTGATGCAGAAGTCGGCTCGCATACTATTTATTTCATCAGCAAATCAAAGCTCAATAAGAAAAATTCATCTTTTCAGGTCGTAGTAAACGACGAAGAGGAAGTAATAGAGCTCTTAGCAAAGTTTGATTTTTACGGGAATTTAGTTGTATCTTACGCGGATAATATGCCTCATACTCCGAATTTTAACTTTTCCGATAATAAAGGCGTGCGCTGTCCCTCCTGCGGAAGCAGCGACCTTACTACAATTTCCGAAACTTATACAAGCGGTAAAGACTTCAATCGTTCCGACGCCTGCTGCGGATATCTGTTATGCGGTCCTTTAGGTTTACTCCTCGGCGTGGATAAAAAAGGCAAGCAGCAGCAAACAACAAATTATTGGGTTTGCAAAAACTGCGGAAATAAGTTCAGAATGTAAATGCCGCAATTTTTAAAAAAACTGCTTAAAATCACCTTTAACTGCCACCAAATCCCCGAAAGAAGTTTTTTTATCGCAGGCCGCCAATTTCCTCTGTGCGCAAGGTGTACGGGTATTCTCGCCGGATTTTTGATATACCCTTTTATCCTGCTGCTTAAAATAAAATTTTCTTATGTTTTATCAGTTATTTTTATTCTCACTCTTGTTTTTGACGGAGGAATTCAGCTGATATTCTGCATAATGTCAAATAATATAAGAAGATTTATAACAGGGGTTTTGTATTCTTTAGGCTTGCTTAATTTAATTTATTTGTTATTAAAAGCAATAACCGGGCGCTGAATATCGCCCGGTTATTGCTTTATGTTTTCCGAAAAAAGATAAGAATAAGAAAAATATATGTGGCCGCTTATATTTTTATCTCTTTTGCAGATAGAAACCTGTTTTGAAATAATTTCCTCGCCGTTTGCCCATTCCTCTTTGTCGGCAGGAGCGGTTGTTCCGATCTTATAACTTGCAAGTCCTGCAATCAATCTAACATTGCTTCCCTTTACCGCTTCTTTCCACACCTCTAAAAGTTTATCAAAGCAAAAATCCTTATCGGGATATTCAAATCCGAAATACAGCTGAGGAATAATATCGTCAACACATCCGCACTTTATCCATTGCCTGATATCGGCATAGAGGTCGCTGTAATTTTTTTCTATAGACGCCGCAGGGCTTATGCTGAAAGTTATATTTTTATTTTCGAATTTTACGGCTGTATACACACCGCTTATAAGCGCGTTTACATTAGTTCTTCTCCAATCCGAAAGCTCTAATGGGGAAGATACCGAACTGCAGTATTCGGAATAATCTTTTTCGTCCGTTTTTTCTTCCGTCGAAGGGTAAAAATAGTCGTCAAAGTGAATTCCGTCTACCGCGTAATTTTTTAGTATCTCCCTAATACCATTGATAACAAGCATTCTTGCCTCGGCGCTTGCGGGATTTAAAAATATTCCCTCTTCGCAGATTATAACATTGCGGTCATTTTCAGTGTCCTCGTCGGTAAGCCATATGTATGCGGGGCTTTTTTTATCAAGCGATTCGATATCCTGCGTGTTTCTTTTTACTCTGTAAGGATTTATCCAGGCATGGACTCTTATTCCCTCGCTGTGGCAAGTGCTTATCACATATTCGAATAAATCATAATCAAGATCTTTAGCATAACTGTTAAGCGGAAAAAGCTCTGACTTATAATAAGAATCGCAAAACGGCCTTACATGAAAATAAAGATCGGTAATTTTCGCAGTCTTTAAATTTTCCGCCGCTTTTTTAAATTCTGATTTGAAATCACCTTTTTTAAGCATCGAATTTATTTCGGAATATGTCATCCAAACGCCCGTCGTGTAAGGACCGGTCTCATATATTCTCGTAGTCTTATTTTTCTCTTTGCCGCCGCATCCGCAAAGAAAAAGAATAACGCAAAGAATGACTGCCGCTGCTCTTTTCATTTTTTATTACCGCCTTTATATTTTTCAGTCTGATGTGTAATTTAACAATATGCTTCCGACAGAAAAATTATTATCCGACGATAATTTAAGCTTTAACTTCTTAAACTTCGGCAAAATAGGATGAAGTGTAACTTCCCTTTCATTTTTAAAAGCAGGAATTCTTATTTTCTTTTCAAACCGATCGGTTATAATACTTAAATAAACATCGCTTTTTGACGATAAATTCATCTTAATTCTTTTAAGGCTCTTGCTTAAAAATTCGTTTTCACAGTTTAAAGCTTTAATCGTAAATCCGCAGGGGATTTTTGAGCTTGTGACCGTGTTTGAAGAGTCAACAACTCTTTCAAAGGAATCGGACTCGCTTTCCAAAACTGCTATGTAGCTTATTATTTCATCGGATTTTGTAAAGCAAAAGGCAGGTTTTCCGAAAAATTTCATACTGCTGATAATATAATTTTTATCTTCAAAATCCGAATAATACCACGAAATTCCGCCCGTGGAATTTTCTGTTTCTGAATATTTTTCAGGATATCCGAAATCCTTATTTCTGTAATTTAAAGTGAAGATTTTGTTTTTGATAAGCAGGTAATAATAACCGTCTGCAGCAACAGCGCTTGCGGATAACATATCCGAATTACTTAAATCGGAAAACAAATTTTCTATAAAAGAAGAAATTTCAAATATATTATTTTCTTTTCCGTAGGTAGTAGTCGCAAGGGTATAAACCTTTTTATCGGTGTTAAGCCAAATAAGCCTGTTAGAGCATTGCCTTAAGGTTTCCGGGCATTCGCACCCTATCTCATCGTGAACGGATTCGCACTCTAACTGATCGGAGGAATAATAATTCGCGATATTACCCACAATATCGCCCTCGGTCGTGAATATTTTTCCCATAGTGGTTTTTATCCTATAGATCTCGCTTTTTTTAAAGGCTATCAGTTTATTGCAGACCGTTCCTAAAGCCGTTACTTCATCGCCCGTTCTTCCGACATTTACCGTGCAGGTAGCAGGGAAATATATCTTATCCTTTGTTTTTGCGCAAAGCACCTCGTTAGGAGAAAAGGAATTACCGTAAAAATAAAGCCTTGAATTGTATTCAACGCACCCTTTTGACGAATATATCATGTCCTTTGCTCCGCTAATGGTTTTATAAGCGATTATTTCAATATTATTTTCCGCAAAATTTTCCGCGGCAGGAACCGTGAAAGGATTACCGTTTACAGTAAAATAAAAAATTCCGTTTTCGCGGTCTAAATGTAATTTAACACTATAAGTAAGAAACGAAACTTCGGCGGATTCGGTTTTCGATCCTGAAATTAAGAACTCCGTATAAACATCGGGACTTGAATAAACCTTGCAATAAGCGCCGGAATTAGAATCAAGATTTACAAATGGAAGTTTAAACCTGTATGAATAACTGTCAGAAGAATAATATGCTTTAAAAGCGGGTGTGAGCAAATTCAAAGCCTCCGGTTTTTCGGGTTCGGCTCTGTTTTTTATGATTTCGTCGCTTATCGTACTGAATTTGTTTCCCCTGCCGTTTTTATAAACGACCGGTTGATAAGCGGCGTCTGTATCGACCCTTTTAAATTGTGTAAAATCACTGCTAAGCTCATAAATTCTTCCGAAAAAACCACTGCTTGTATAACTGTATGTCCGAACAAGTGCATACAATCCGCACCCTTTATACGGAGTGCCGGCTAAATATATTACATTATCGATAAACGGAAAATCATGCGTATCTATTCGGATTATTTTAATTATCCCGGTTTCCGTAACCGTGAAATCCGGCTCTATAAGGAAAGTCCTTAAATTATAGTAGCTAACATCATCGCTGTCGATGCGATACGAAACATTATAGGTTTTATCATTGTAACTGAATTCTGTTCCCGAATATTTTAAAGGCTTCGTGATAATGTCACTGTCGTTATTCGTCAAAGTGTATTTTACATTAAACCCTTTTCTTGATTCAAGCTTATTGTTTTTAAATATCATATTTTTGCTTTCGCAAAGATACGCGTCACAATCGCCAGTCAAATTTTCTGACCTTATTCCCCCGGAAAGATCTTTTAAATATAATTCTTTGAGTTTTGAATCTTTTAAACTTTTATACTTCATAATCATCACCTACACCGTGGGAATGCTGTTTATTATCTTTCCGGTTTTACCCATAAATGCCGCCCGCTTTGAATTATAAAGCTCGCAGAATATCCTGTTTGCTTCTGTCTGACCGCTCTCTAAGGATAAAAGCATTGCAGTGCCGTAGGTCAAAGCCTGCACAGCAGAAGATTCAAGCGCAATTTCGGAATACATTTCATAGGTCACACTTAATCCCGTTATATCCTCCGCGATCTCGTTTAAAGCAGTTAAAAATCTGTTTTTCAGCGCCGAATCATCCGTATTCATATTCACGATCTCTTCTTCTCCGATAAGGATAAGAACTCTTTTATAAATATCATATATCTTCATTTTCTTCATCTTCCTTTCCGGAATTTTTAATAAGGTCGTCAAGATTAGAAATATAATCCTCGGGAAGTCTTTTAAGATATTCCTTTTTAGAAATAACCTTTTTGTCAAAAAGCTCTCCTAAAAGTTTTATTTCTTCGGGATCGGGCTTTTTCTTTTCTGAGGCAATTATCTTTGCGGAAAGATAAAGCTCCTGATACCTTTCAGCGCAAAAAGGAATATAACTTACTCCCTCGCTGTTTTCGATTTTTATTCTGCGGTTGCCGTATTGAGTTACCCAGAAATCAGCCCAAATTCTTGTAACATTTTCTATAAAATTGTAGAACTTATTCTTTAAAATGATAAGCGGAAGAGAAGCGGCATTCTGCATTGCGGAAAGCGCCGTGGCATTTTCGGCTTTTGAGTCGCCGAGAGCGACCTCGTTTGCTCCGCTTTGAGTCAGAGTGTTTTTTATAAGGTCGTTTACACCGTTTATAAAATCAGAGCTGAAGTCAGGCGGATCGATAAATTTAACCGCGCCGTCAACATCTTCATTCGAACCGTAGACCTTTATTATCTGACCCGGATCGTTTGTTATTTCCTCCGGCACCGTATCTCCGTTTACTACCATAAGCGGCATTCCTTTTGACATCGTTGCCCAGACAGACGCAGTGATCATCCTGTTGATAGCGATCTGATTTGAAACAAGATAGGTCACTTCGCTTTCGCCGTAGACCATATTGCCGCGCTCTTCCCACCTAATAAGGCTTATCGGATAAAGCGTAAGCCTTGTATTGAAAGTAGGTCTGATAATTCCAAAGTCCGATACTTTGATACACTTAACGGTCGTTTTACCAAGTCCGTCGGATTCTTTAAACAGCTTTGTATATACCCTTATTTTACCGTTCCTGTCAGGCTTTAATTGCATTAATTCTCTTCTGCCTGCACCGAATTTTTCAGCTTCCGCTATTACTGATTTATAATCGCAGTAATTTGAAATAATAATATAAGGCTGTCTTTCAATATCCTGCTCAAAAGGATCCGCAAAGCAGACATTTTCAATTCCTAAAACTTCACATCTTATATCGCCGTTGATAGGAATATTTCTGCTTTTATCGGCATAAAGTCCTGTTTTTATACTATCGTCAAAATAAGTGTAAAGCACTCCCGTGCCTGAGATATATGCCTTTTTCAGAACATCGCAGCAAAGCTTTTCAAAGCTTAATCTCCTTGCAGTGGTTTCTCTGTAATCGGTCAGAGCTGACATAACTCTGCTTATCTCTTCTTCGGTAACATTTCCGGAGAAATTATAATTCTCCGATTTTTTCGAATTCTTTTCCTCAACTCCCGCGGCGGTCGGCACACCCTCTGCCGTTATCTCTACCCTTACAGGCTTTGATATGACCTGTGCTATTTTATATTCGCCTATTCGCTTTATGATATTGTGTCTTACAAGAGGCCTGTCGTTTGCGGATCTTGCGCCGTACCATTGATCTCCTATATAAAATCTCTCGTTTATCCTGTTTTGTTCAAACATACCTTTTTCACCGAGAGAAGCTTTAAAATTAATATCTTTTTTAAATTCTTCACTGATCGTTTTGGGTGTAAGTTCCATATTTCTCCTCCTTAAATTCGGTTTATATCCCCATAAAGAGGATATAAACCGAAAAATTTAATAATTATCAGGCTACAGTTACAGTAGCTGCGGCTGTTTCAACAGAAGCAATACCGTCTACCGTGATCTTTACGAAGTAATAATATTTACCTGCGGTAAGATCGGTCGGTATAGTAAAGTTTGCAGCTGTGGCATTTGCGATCTTTACAGCGTTAGTTTTGTTTTCGTCGTCGCATTTGTACCACTGATAGGTAAGAGTTCCGCTTGAAGCTGTTGCTTTAACGCTAAGCGAACCGCTTATGCTGCCTGCGGTTTTAGAAACAGAGGCAGGAGCCTGGGAAACGGTGATCTCAGGAGATACCGAAGCCCAAACGGCGTCAAGTCCGCTCTTCTTTACGAATACATCATAATAAATTCTGTAATCGAATTTATAAGCGTCGGCGTCGATATTCTGCTCAGGTGTGAAAATTCTCATCTGCTCTGTCTTTTTAACAAGATGAGCAGCCGATTTCGGGCAGACAAGCATATAGATCTCTCTTGAATTTGCAAGAGGAGTAAAGCCGCCGGCTGTAGTGTTGTTGAATGTATAGCCGGTCTTCATTCTCTCGGATACGACCGGGATAAGAGCAACGCCGTTTATAGACTTAACTCTCAAAGTTACATCGCCCTGCTTGAAATCGGAAACGGTGATCATTCTCGAAATTTCGTTTGAATTCTGAAGAGCGGCATAAACTCCGCCGTTTACGAAAGCGACAAGCTCTTCGTCGAAACCTGCTTTTTCCTGAACCTTGTTTATAAGGTTGCAAAGGGTTTCGTAAGGCTTTGTAATATCGCCGTCAATAGTGTTGCTTCTGCTCATTGCAAGACCTGCAAGCTTTGAAAGCACATAAGCGTCACATTCGGGAACTACCTTTGTGCGGACATATTCGCCGAGGATTTTACCTGCAAGATTTGCGATACCTGTTTCGTCCATATCCTCTCTGTCTATCTGGAGTGAACGCGCACGGTCCATTTTCATTGTGTAAGAAGCATTGCTTACGGTAATAGCTCCGCGGGAAAATCCGGTATTTCTGTCATAATCGGCAAGTCCCTGAAAATCCACATCGGGGATTATAACTGTTTTTGCTCCTACAAACTTTGTTGCAAGCGCGTTGTCGGCAAAAAAGCCTGTTGCGCTCTTCATTTTGAACATATTATCAAGCTCGTCTGAATATCTGATTGCATTTTCTATAGAATTGATTGACATAAAATTTTCTCCTTTTTATTCGCCCCAAATTCCTCTTATAAATTCATCAGACTCTATATCGGAATTAAACCCGCTGTTTTTCTGTGAACCTATACTCGAATTTTTGGCTGCATTGAAATTTGTTGTGTTTTCTTTTCTTTTTAAATTTTCCGCCGCGCGGTAACGAAGATACTCGTCAAGAAGATTGCTTCCTCTCTCTAAGCTCTTATCTATCACACACTGCGGCAGCTGTGAAATGTCTTTAATTGAGGGAAAATATTCATTTATCTCCTTTATAGGATCTGATTTTGAATTTTTCTGCTCAAGCTCTAAAATATGCCTGGCAAAATCCTTGTCGCCTCCGCATTTTTCTTCTATCTGCTCAAGCCTTTTTTCCTCTCTGCCTTTTTCAAAGCGGTTTAGCAGCTCCGATACGGATATCGCCTCGCTGCCCGCAAGATTTTTAAGCCTCTCATAATCGGAACTGATCATATCGTACTTAAGTCCTTTTTGGGCAAGCATTGCGGCGTCTTCCAAATTAAGCTCCCTTGTTTCGTGATTGAATTTAACGGGAACCGTAATCGGACTTTTTTCCGCTTTTAAGCTTTCTTCGTTTGATATTTCTTCGCTTCTTATTTCATTTTCCATTTTAATTTCTCCTTTTTGCCGCTTAGATTTGTCTGTTCAAGCCTTTCAAGCGGCAAAAGACTCGATTTAAAAAATTTTAAGCGTCACGGTGAACAAGAGTACCGTCATAATTAAGAAAATCGATATAATCGTTTATTATGCAGCCCTCTTCGCTCCTAACCGCTTCTTTTTCAGCACGCGGTCCTGCTGTAAAATACCTGCCTATTAGATAGCCTGTAATAAAAGCAAAACCTCCGAAAATAAAGAATAAGCATAAATTCATCCGTTCCAACCTCCCGTAAGATCACCGCCTGTTATGGCGCAATTTAAAGATCTGCTTTTTCTTTCGTGTTTTGTCGGATGAAAATATTTCACATCTTCAAACGCATATCTTAAAGCGTCGCATAAATGATTGTTTTCATCCTTCGGCATTGCCGCTTTCGGTCCAGAATAGTTTTCATCATAAACATAGCTTGAAAGCTCGCTTATCATATGCCTGCATTTTGGATCGACCGTAATTTCATACTCGCTTATACCGGCAATTCCGTTTAAAATACTGTCCGGCCCTTTAACTGACGGAAGAATTCTCCCGATTCCGAGTCTTTTTAAATCATCGTTCGATTTAGGCTCCGCGCAGTCGGCCCTGATTCTTTCTTTCGCGTATCCGCGCCTGATTATCGCGTTTGCGATATCGCAGTTCAGCATACGCGTTTTGTAAAACTCATCATAAATATAGATTTTCTTATCGATCGGATTGGCTTTAAATGCCACAAAAGCCGTAGGATCGCTTGAATACCCATAGTCCAAGCCGAAAAAGCTTTTCCACTTGTATTCTTCACCTAACGGAATATCGGGTACTCCCTCGGACCAGTTTTCATAAACAAGACCTTCTGATATTCCCCAATTTCCCAGCCCTGCGACATCATACTTTCTCCGATTGCTTTTTTTCATTTTTTCAAAGACCAGCCTGTCCGTTTCATCCAAAAACTCGTTTATCAGATAGTTGGTAGAAAAGGTTGCAGTATCTTCGGACTGCTGATCGAAAAAACGCTTTTTAAGCCAGTGCTTTTCACTCCAGGGATTGAATGTAAGCGTAGTCTGCTTAAATAAATTGCCGGGTATCTCTCCTCTCGGGACCGAAAGATCAAGCTTGTCAAAGTCGGCCTCGCTTGGTATTTCGAAAGCCTCCTCCACCCAAACAAAATTCAGATATCCTTTCGGCACTGTGGTGGATGCAAGTTTAAGGACATCGTCGAGCCCGCGAAAAAGAATTTTCTGACCTGTCGGCAGATAGGTCATCTCCATAGGCGCCACCGTATTCTGCCAATAGTCTGTTACACCTAATTTTTCCTGCGCCCACTTAAGCTGAGCAAAGGTTGAATCACGGTGAGTGTTCATAACCTTTCTGACGACTAAAAGGTTACTGTTTTCATACTTCATTATCCGGCAAATAAAATTAAGAGCCGTGGTGGTACTTTTCTTTGAGGCTTTTCCGCCCTTTAATACTCGATACCTTTTTTTGCAGTTCCAGTATTCGCTGTAACCTCCTCCCACGGCTTTGGACAGACGGATCTCAGATATCATCGATAAACATCACCGCCTGCACACTTTCCTCTTTGGGTTCCTCTCCCGAAGAAACAATATTGATGAGTTCCTTAATGGCAGAGAGATCGCCCGCTGCGGCCTTCTTGTACAAAGCTACCATCACCGCGGCTTTCCTTGTGGGCGATTTAATTTTGAAGCCCTCGTCATAAAGTGACTGCTTTTCCTCCGGGGTAAGCTTTTGGTCAAGTAGATCCTTGAGCGCGGAATAGAAAATCTTATCTGCTTTTTCCGTTTTTGCGACCTCCCTTCATTTTTCTCGGCTGCGGTCTTTCCCCCGCCGCCGATTAACAATATACACTAAAAATTTGCGACATTCACCGACATCATTTTTTGTCTTGAATGTTCTTTGAAATTGTAGTATAATTTAGTGGATAAAATTGCTTTGTCTGTTAAATTCAGGAGGCGGTATGTTATGCTAAATCATAAAAAATCAGTTAAAGTTTCGCTTATTCTTACTTATGTTCTTATGGTAAGTCTTGCAATTCTTGTATTTACTGTGCCTTTTATAATTATTTGGTATGTTGAAATAAGGAATAGGCCCGAGTATCTTCCAAGCCTTTCGGCTGTGATAATGCTCACTTTTTATCCCTGCGTTCCGATAGCTTTTCTTATTCTTTTTAAATTCAGAAATCTTCTTAAGAACTTTTTGAATGACGAAGTTTTCACATTCACAAATGTTTCAAATCTCTACACAATTTCGCTTTGTATGATAATAATTACGGCGATCTTGCTTGTATCAGGATATTTTTATATGCCTTTCTGGGTAGCCTCCGCCGCCACGGCGATCTGCTCGCTCACACTGCATATAATGAAAAATATAATCCAGTCGGGCTGTCCCGACAAAATAACCAAAAGCGAGGAAGATAAATGAAAAAAACGGTTATAACAGTAGTCGGTACCGATAATGTCGGTATTATCTCAAAAGTAAGCGCAGTTTGCGCAGAGTGCAGCGTGAATATCGTTGATATTTCACAGTCGGTTTTGCAGGATATGTTTGCAATGGTAATGCTTACCGATATTGATAAATTAAACTGCTCTTTTTCCGATTTCAGCGAAAAACTCAAAAGCTTAGGCAGCGATTTGGGACTTAAAATACATGTTATGCACGAGGATATCTTTAAATCTATGCACAGAATTTGATCCGGAGGAAACATTTTTAAAACTATGATAAATCTTAACGATATTTTAGAAACGGTTAATATGATCGACCACGATAATCTTGATATCAGAACCGTTACTATGGGAATATCTCTTCTTGACTGTATCGATTCCGACGCGAAAGCTGCCTGCGATAAAATATATGAAAAGATTACTAAAAAAGCGGGCAATCTTGTTAAGTGCGGCTGCGATATAGAAAGAGAACTCGGAATTCCTATTATTAATAAAAGAATCAGCGTAACGCCTATCGCTATGATAGCAGCTGCTTCAAAATCGGACCCCGTGCTTTTTGCTAAAACTCTGCAAAAAGCGGCAGACGCTACGGGCGTAAACTTCATCGGCGGATATTCGGCTCTCGTGCAGAAAGGATTTTCCGCAGGCGATCTCGAGCTTATAAACTCTATCCCCGAAGCGCTCAGCGTTACAAACAATATCTGCGCCTCCGTCAATGTCGGCTCTACTAAAGCCGGAATTAATATGGACGCGGTAAAGCTTATGGGTAAAATAATAAAAAGATCCGCCGAGCTAACGGCGGATAGGGACTGCATAGGCTGCGCAAAGCTCGTTGTGTTCTGCAATGCACCCGAAGATAATCCTTTTATGGCAGGCGCTTTCCACGGCGTAGGCGAGCCGGACTGTGTTATAAATGTCGGCGTTTCGGGACCGGGCGTCGTTCAATCCGCACTTAAGAAATGCCCTGACGGCGATCTCGGAGAAGTCGCCGAAACAATTAAGAAAACCGCATTTAAAATCACCCGTATGGGTCAGCTTGTCGGAACGGAAGCTTCGAAAAGGCTCGGAGTTCCTTTCGGAATAGTCGATCTTTCTCTCGCTCCCACACCTGCCGTAGGAGACTCGGTTGCCCATATCCTTGAAGAAATGGGACTTGAAAACTGCGGCACTCACGGCACGACCGCCGCTCTTGCCCTTTTAAATGACGCGGTTAAAAAAGGCGGCGTAATGGCCTCTTCATCGGTAGGCGGTCTTTCAGGCGCGTTTATCCCCGTTTCGGAAGACGCGGGAATGATAGCCTCCGCAAGGTCGGGAAATCTAAAGATAGAAAAGCTTGAAGCTATGACGGCTGTCTGCTCCGTAGGTCTTGATATGATTGCGGTGCCCGGAGAAACCTCCGCAGAAACCATCTCGGCAATTATTGCAGACGAGGCGGCTATAGGTATGGTCAATACAAAAACGACCGCGGTAAGACTTATTCCCGCAGTCGGTAAAAAATCGGGCGAAGAGCTTAATTTCGGCGGCTTGCTCGGCTCTGCTCCGATAATGGACTTAAACCTTAAAAGCAGCCCTAAAAAGTTCATTGACAGAGCCGGAAAAATACCTGCTCCGCTGCAATCTTTAAAAAATTAAAAAAATACTTGACAAGTAGGTTTAAGGGTGCTATAATATCACCATATTAAAAATCAAGGAGGTACGGTTAGGATGAAAAACTATTTCGAGCAGCTTGTAAGATCTAATTTCCGTTGCGGTCGAATGTTTTGTTCCGGCGCAGTATGCGTGCGGGTAAATTCGCCGTGCCTTGTTTAAAGTTATTTGGCTTTTTATGCACCGTTTATCCGTATGTTTAATGTGTCCGGGAGTTTATCTGTGATATTCTCCCGGTTTTTTTATGCAAAGGGGAAAATGAATTGATTGAATTAAAAAATGTTAGTAAGACCTTTGAATCGCAGAATTCCTCCGTGGAAGCCGTAAAAAATGTTTCGCTTACGATTGAAGACGGGGATATATTCGGAATAATCGGTCTTTCGGGAGCAGGAAAATCCACGCTTGTGCGATGTATCAACCTCCTCGAAAAACCCACCTCCGGCAGCGTGCTTATCGACGGCGTGGATATCACCGCTCTTTCGAAAAAAGAGCTTTTAAATATCCGCCACAGCATTTCAATGATTTTTCAGGGCTTTAATCTTCTCGCTCAGAGAAGCGTGATCAAAAATATCTGCTATCCTCTTGAGATCACCGGAGTTAAAAAAGCAGATGCCCTCAAAAAAGCAAGAGAGCTTTTAAAGATCGTCGATCTTGCAGATAAGGAAAAAGCTTATCCCTCTCAGCTTTCGGGAGGTCAGAAGCAAAGAGTAGCAATAGCAAGAGCGCTCGCAACCAATCCTAAAATTTTGCTTTGCGACGAGGCGACCAGCGCTCTCGATCCTAATACGACAGAATCTATCCTCTCTCTTCTTAAAAAGATAAATAAAGAGCTCGGCGTTACAATAGTCGTTATCACTCACGAAATGAAAGTCGTAGAGAGAATATGCAATAAGGTAGCCGTGCTCAATCACGGCGAAATGCAGGAAAGCGGCCTTGTAAAAGATGTTTTCTTAAAGCCTAAATCCGATACCGCAAAAGAACTTATTTTACCGCAGTCAAAGGCAGTAAAAGAGGTTTCGGGCGGTAAAAAGATCCGAATCGTGTTTGACGGAAGATCCACATTCGAGCCGATAATTTCGAATCTCACGCTTGAATGCAGAACAGCCGTAAATATTTTAGGCGCCGATACTAAGGATATCGACGGTACCGCTTTCGGTCAAATGCTTATCGGCCTCCCTGCCGATGAAACTCAGGCTTCAAGAGTTATCGAGTATCTTACCGAGCATAAAATAAATTTTGAGGAGGAAAAGTAAATGGGAAATTTAAGCCTTAGTATCTCGTCGTTTTTCGAGTCCGTTTTTGCAAACGGTATGCTTTCTACCTACGGCGAAGCTATCCTCCTTACAATTAAAATAACATTTATCAGCACTTTCGTTTCCTATCTCATAGGAATTCCCTTAGGCGTAATTCTTTACTGTACTTCTTCCGACAGCCTTTTTCCAAATAAACCTGTAAACGCCGTCGTAGGATTTATAGTAAATATTTTAAGATCAGTTCCCTTTATAATTCTTCTTGTTATGTCACAGCCGATCTCAAAATTCTTTATCGGCACCGCTATCGGTGACGACGCTTTTATAATCTATCTTATAATCGCCGCCGCTCCGTTCGTAGCAAGAATGATAGAGTCCTCTTTTAAAGAAGTCGATATGGGAGTTATTGAAGCCGCGCAGTCTATGGGATCGACCAATCTTCAGATAATAAGAAAGGTCCTTATCCCGGAGGCTATGCCCTCGCTGATCATAGGCTCGGCAATCGCTTTTACCACCATTTTAGGCTACACTCCGATGACATATCTTATCGGCGGCGGCGGCCTCGGTCAGGTAGCAGTTGAGTTCGGGCTTCATAGGTTCAACAGTAATATAATGTATTTTTCATCAATTCTGCTCATAATTCTTGTGCAGATAATGCAGGTAGTCTTAAGCACAGTTGCAAAACGCTGTGATAAAAGAATAAGAAAAAAATAAAAAGGAGAAAAAAATCATGAAAAAATTAATCGCTTTATCTCTCGCCGTTTGCCTCTCGGCATTTGCTTTCGCAGGCTGCGGCAAAAAGGACACTGACCTCAGCAGTGCCAAAACCATTACGGTTGCCGCTACTGCCACTCCCCACGCCGAAATGCTTGAAGAGTGCAAGGACTATATGAAAGATAAAGGTTATACCCTTAATATTAAAACAATGTCCGATTATGTTATCCCGAACACCGCTACCGAAAGCGGCGATGTTGACGCTAACTTCTTCCAGCACACTCCTTATCTCGATGAGTTCAATAAGAGCAATAATACTCACCTTGTATCTGTTGCAAAAATTCACTATGAGCCTTTAGGAATTTATGCAGGAACAAGCAAAACTCTTGCGGATATCCCCGACGGTGCTAAAATAGCAGTTCCGAACGATACGACCAATGAAGCGCGCGCACTTTTACTTCTCGACGCTAACGGTCTTATCAAACTTAAAGATAACACTTCAATTACCGCAACCAAAAACGATATAACCGAGAATCCTCATAACTTTGAAATAGTAGAGCTTGCCGCTGATACTATCACAAAATATATGAGCGATTACGCCATAGCTGTTATCAACGGTAACTATGCTATGAACGCAGGTCTTAAAGCAACAGAGGCTCTCGCTATTGAAAGCGCTGATTCAACAGCCGCTCAGACCTACGCAAATGTTCTCGTTGTTAAAAAAGGCAATGAAAATGCTCCGATAGTTAAGGCTCTTTCAGAAGCTCTTAAATCCGATAAGGTTAAGAAATTCGTTGAAGAAAAATATCAGGGCTCAGTTGTAGTAGTAGACTGATCTAATAATTTTAAAAAATAAGTGCTGCGAAATTATTTCGCAGCACTTATTTTTTTATATTCTCTCGGCGTCTTTTTAGTCAGCTGATAAAAAGCCCTGTTAAATGTTCGCAGGCTCGAAAATCCCACCGCAAAGCCTATTTCCGTGATATTCATATTCCCCTCATTAATAAGCTCTTTTGCCTTTTCTATCCTTAAGCTGTTTATAAACAGCCTGAAATTGATTTTAAGCCTGATAGAAAATATATGAGAAATATATCCGGGGCTTAAATCAAACTCTTCGGCTATCTTGTCAATAGATATATCGCTTTCAAAATTTTCCTGACAGTAATTTATTATCTTTATTAAATTAGAGTCTTTTTCTTTAATGAGCTTTTCTTTGCACTTATCGATCATCCGCGATACCGCAAGAGTTATATAGCTTTCTATACTTATTTCCTTGCAGTCGCGCCTGTTTTCTATAAGCAGGTTAAGAATAGAGGATATCTCATTTTTGCTGTCTTTTATTACGGGGCTTTCAAGGCTGATATTTTTAAGCCTCCAGCCAATACCTTTAACAAGAATTTGCGGAACTATAACGAGATAATACTCCCCCTCGCCGAACTGTGAGTATTTGTGGAGCTGATTTGGAAGAGCGATAAAAAAATCGCCGGGCGAGAGATTATATTCTTCCCCGTTTAAATATGCCTTTCCTCCTCCCTTTATCACCCCTGTAATTTCGATCTCGGAATGAAGATGATAAGGAAAATCAAGACTGTTTACTATCGACGCCTTTAAAATATTGTGCCTTTCAAAAAAATACTTTTCCATAATAGTTAAAACCTACGATTTTGTCTTATTTTCAGCATAATTTTACTTGTATTATATCAGATTTTATCCTATTATACAAGTAATAAAGGAGGATTTGTTATGATATCCGAAAAATTATTATCCGATCTTATAAACAGCGGCGAAAAAGGCCCCGTTAAGGAGCTAAAACCGCTCTGCCGAAAAATGGCGGCTGAGGGCTGCGTTCTTTTAAAGAATGATAACGGGCTTCTTCCGCTTAAAGATAAAACTAAACTCGCAGTATTCGGAAGAATTCAGGAATACTATTATAAAAGCGGCACAGGCTCGGGAGGCAGAGTAAATACCGAAAAAAGCTGCTCGCTTATAGAGGCGCTCGAAAAAAGCGAAAATATTATAATTGATAAAACTCTTAAAAATATTTATGCCGATTGGATCTCAAAAAATCCTTTTGAAACCACCACCGCCTGGGCAAAAGAGCCATGGTCGCAAAAAGAAATGCCTATAGATGAAAAAATCGTCTTAAATGCCGCAAAAGATAATGACGCGGCTTTAATACTCATCGGCAGAAGCTCCGGCGAAGATCACGATAATTCCGTAAAGGAAGGCAGTTATCTTCTTACAAAGGAAGAATATGACCTTATCCGCAAAGTAGGGCTTGCTTTTAAAAATACTATCGTGGTCTTAAATATCGGAAATATCGTCGATCTAAGCTTTCTTGACGACTGCAATGTAACCTCTTTGCTCACCGTCTGGCAAGGCGGCGAAATGGGCGCTTTGGCGGTGGCTGACCTCTTGACGGGAAAAGAATCCCCCTCGGGAAAACTGCCCGATACGATAGTTAAAGATATTATGGATTATCCCGCTTCCGCCGATTTTGATGAAACCGATGAAAGCGTTTATTATGAGGATATCTTTGTCGGCTATAGATATTTTGAAACCTTCAAAAAGGACTCCGTAAGATATCCTTTCGGCTTTGGCTTAAGCTATACCGATTTTGATATAAATTTCCGCTGTGAATTGGTAGGAAACACCGCGAATATCACCGCCGAGGTCAAAAATACAGGAAAATTAAAAGGCCGCGAAGTCGTTCAGATATACTGTAAAAAGCCCTGTTTGGAGCTTTCAAACCCTGCAAGAGAGCTCGTAGCTTATAAAAAGACTACTCTTCTCTCACCCGGTGAAAGCGAAGTTCTTAATATAAATATCGATCTAAATTCCCTTTGCTCTTATGACGACGGCGGCGTTACAGGCCATAGATCCTGCTATGTTTTATTGCCAGGCGTTTATGAAATATTCGGCGGAACGGATATAAGAAGCGCCGAAAAAATTCTTGAATTTAAAAATGACGAATTAAAAGAATTAATAAAATTAAGCGAAGTCAGCGCACCTGTAAAACCTTTTGACAGGCTCACCGCAGAATTTAAAGACGGCTCTTATAAAGAAGTCTATAAGCCTGCTCCCTTAAAAACTACCGATACTTTAAAAATCATTTCGGATAACAGACCGAAAGATTTAGAGATCACCGGCGATAAGGGAATAAAATTAATAGATGTTAAAACCAATAAAAACTCGCTCGATGAATTTGTTTCCCAACTCTCAAAAGACGCTATGAGAAGATTTATCGTAGGAGAGGGAATGAACAGTCCTAAAGTGACCGACGGCACCGGCGCCGCTTTCGGCGGACTTGATTTTGAGCTTGCTTCCCTCGGAATTCCCGCCTGCTGCGTTACCGACGGCCCCTCAGGCCTTAGAATAGAAGACGGTTCAAAAGCGACATTGATTCCTAACGGAACTCTTTTCGCCTCCTCTTTTGACGACGAGCTGACCGAAGAGATCTTCACTCTCTTAGGCGCAGAGGCTTATAGGTATAATATCGACGGGCTTTTAGGTCCCGGACTTAATATCCACAGAGATCCGCTAAACGGCAGAAACTTCGAATATTTTTCGGAAGATCCCTATCTTTCGGGGAAAATGGCGGCTGCAATGACAAGAGGTATGAGGAAAACAGGCGTTTCCACTGTTATCAAGCATATGTTCTGCAATAACCGTGAAACTAACCGCCACCACTTAAATGCCGTAGTCAGTGAAAGAGCAATAAGAGAAATCTATCTTAAAGGCTTTGAAATTGCAATAAAAGAAAGCGAAGTTACTTCGATAATGACTTCTTATAACCCGGTAAACGGTATCCATAGCTCTTCAAATTATGATATTTTAACCACTGTTTTGAGAAAAGAATGGAATTTCAAGGGAATGGTTATGACCGATTGGTGGGCGCTTTGCGGATCTAAAGAGAACGAAAATGTTACCGATCTTAAAAGTATGGTAAGAGCGGGCAATGATATTTATATGGTGGCTCCCTCCTCCGATCTTAAAAAAAGCAATATTTTAAGCGGACTTGAAGAGGGATATATCACTATAGGCGAGCTTCAAAGAAATGTTAAAAATATTCTCGAATTTATTATGAATACCCCAACATTTGAAAAAGCGGCAAAGAATAACTTTAAGATTCCTGATACCTTAAAGCCGGTAAATGAAAGCGATTATAAAGAGGTATTTGAAATAAACGAGATAAAAAATGCCGCAAGACTAAACGGCACTTTCGGCGGAAAATACCCCGTTATTTTCAAAATAGAGTATTCTTCTTCCGCCTCCCCCGTCGCTCAGGATACAGTATCTCTTTCGATTGCAGGGAAAAACGCCCTTATGGTAAGATCGGTAAGCGGAACGGATAATAAAACCGAAACTTTAACATTTACCTTGACCTGCGAAAGAAACGACCACATATTCGCTTTAAGATTTCCTGAAACCGTTACCTTAAAATCGCTCAAATGCTTCGAGCATAAATAAAAAAATGCGGCTATATGCCGCATTTTTTTATCTTGATTTTTTTTAATATAAAAGCTATAATATTAATATACGCGGATATAGTTCAGTGGTAGAATGTCAGCTTCCCAAGCTGAAAATGCGGGTTCGATCCCCGTTATCCGCTCCACACGAAAAAAGCGGTGCAAAATTGCGCCGCTTTTATTTTTGTTTAAAAATCGCTTAAATTCTCGTTCTTAATTTTTTTATTATAAGAATTTTTCAGAATAAATAATGAGATTATCGCTGTTAAAACTTCTGCAATAGGGAAAGTCCACCAAACGGTATCGGTGACATTATTTGACCGAGTAAATAAAAACGCCACAGGGAAAACGAAAACAACAAGTCTTAAAAGTGAAATTATTAAAGGTCTTACCGCATATCTTATTGATTGCAAAATTCCTTGAATAGCTACCGAAATGCCCATAAATATAAATCCGCAGCTTGAAATTCTCAAAGCCTTAGCGCACACATTTATTATTTCTTTCGTAGTTCCGCCGGCTAAAGCAAATAAATTTGATAAGGGATAAGCAAATATTTCGAATAAAACGCTGATCAAAAAAGTAACGATCATGGTATCGATTATTCCGTATTTAATACATTCGTCTATTCTTTCTTTATTCTTCATTCCGTAATTGAAAGATAATATCGATATTATAGTATTTGAAAGACCGAACGCCGAAAACAATGCGATCTGCTGAATTTTGTAATAAATTCCGAATGAACCTATCAAAATCGTCTGATTTACCTGCGCCAAACCTAAAATAGCATTCATTCCCGCCATCATTACAGCAAGCATCGCCTGCATAAGCGCCGCTGAAACACCTATACCGTAAATTCCTTTTATTATACTTATTTCCGCTTTTATGTATTTAATATTTCCGTCAATTTCCGAGTTCTTTTTGTAATGAAAATACATTGCGATAAATAATGATAAGAACTGACCTATCACCGTCGCCCACGCCGCACCTGCAACGCCCATTTTAAGCGGATAAATAAAAATATAATCAAGTACAATATTTGCAACTGCTCCCGAAACTTGTGAAATAGTTGAAAGCATTGTTTTTCCGGTCGCCTGCAAAAATCTTTCATAAACCGTAAAACCTATTGAGCCTAAAGAAAAACAAGTACAGATTTTTAAATATTCGGTTCCCATTTTCACAATTTCTTTGTCGCTGTTAAATAAAGAAATAAACCATTTAGAACAAAAAATTCCGAATAATAAAAATATCAGATAAATACATAAGCTCAAAAATATTCCGTTTCCCGCTGTTTTGTTTACCTTTTCTTTGTCGTTTTCTCCTAAGCTTTTTGAAAGCAAAGCATTTAAGCCGACCCCCGTTCCCACACCGATAGCAATTATCATGATCTGAATCGGGAAAGCATAAGTAAGCGCCTGATTGGCCATTGCCCCTTTAGCTCCCATATTAGCCACATAAATGCTGTCAATTACATTATAAAGAGCTTGTAAGACCATAGATACGATCATTGGCAGTCCCATTTTTAAAATCAATTTTTTAATAGGCGCAACCGCCATTTTATTAAGTTTTTCTTCCTGCATATTTTCTCCTTTTCGGCACAAAAAAGAGGCGTAAATCCATAAACTGGATTTACGCCTCTTTAAAAAGCCACTCGTTATAGTGTTATAATTATAACAAATTATTTTTGATTTTTCAAGCAGAAAATTTTGTTTTTTCCGCTATCAATCGCAGATTTCACTATCGGTCTTTTCATCAAAAGGCCTTGCGCTTAAAGTAAGCAATACGGCGGTTTTTCTGGTAACCGTGAGAATTCCGGATCCTATAAAAAGTTCTTTTACCGATCCGTCCGGAAGTTCGATCTTGCATTTGCCGTAATTCGTAGCGGTCGCGAAAGGAATATGCCCTGCCATTATGGCAAGATCTCCCTCCGAGCCTCTAAGCGATAAATTCACGGCGTCGGTCTTTAGATAATCTCCGTCCGGTGTTGAAACCGTAAGCTTAAAAGTTTCCATTATATTTTAACCCCTCTTTGCCTTTTCGACAGCCTCATCAATAGTTCCTACAAACAGAAAAGCAGATTCGGGGAGATCGTCGTGTTTACCCTCGATGATTTCTTTAAATCCTCGGATCGTTTCACTGAGCGGTACATAAGTACCGGGAATTCCCGTAAATTTTTCCGAAACATGGAAAGGCTGAGATAAGAACCTCTGAATTTTTCTCGCTCTCGATACCGTTACCTTATCCTCGTCGGAAAGCTCATCCATACCCATGATCGCAATGATATCCATAAGTTCATTGTATCTTTGAAGTATTCTTTGCACCTCACGGGCAACCCTGTAATGTTCTTCGCCTAAAATCTCTTCCGAAAGAATTCGGCTTGTAGACTCCAGCGGATCAACAGCGGGATAAATGCCCTGAGAAGATATTTCTCTTGATAAAACCGTGGTTGCGTCAAGATGAGCAAATGTGGTTGCAGGAGCAGGGTCCGTAAGATCGTCAGCCGGGACATATACCGCCTGAACAGATGTTATAGAGCCTTTTTTCGTAGAAGTAATTCTTTCCTGCAAAGCGCCCATTTCGTTAGCAAGCGTCGGCTGATATCCTACTGCCGACGGCATTCTGCCGAGCAGTGCGGAAACCTCGCTTCCTGCCTGGGTAAATCTGAATATATTATCGATAAAGAGTAAAACATCTTGTCCCTCGGTATCTCTGAAATATTCAGCCATAGTAAGTCCCGAAAGACCTACTCTCATTCTCGCTCCGGGCGGTTCGTTCATCTGACCGTACACAAGCGCGGTGTTTGAAAGAACTCCCGATTGCTTCATTTCATTATAAAGATCGTTACCCTCTCTCGTGCGCTCTCCGACTCCCGTGAATACCGAAAGTCCGCCGTGCTGCTTGGCAACATTGTTTATAAGCTCCATTATAAGAACGGTCTTTCCTACGCCCGCTCCGCCGAACAGACCTATTTTTCCGCCCTTTGAATACGGGCATATAAGATCGATGACCTTAATTCCGGTTTCGAGTATCTCAGTAGAAGCCGAAAGCTCGTCATATTCAGGCGGATTGCGGTGGATATTCCAGCGCTCCGGGTTTTTAAGCTCCTCGCCGTTATCCACGGTCTGACCTAAAACATTGAATATTCTTCCTAAAGTTTCTTTTCCTACCGGTACGCTTATCGGCGCTTTGGTATCCGTTACCTCGGTGCCTCTTTTAAGTCCGTCGGTAGAAGCCATTGCGATACATCTTACAACATTATCGCCTATGTGCTGTGCCACCTCTACCGTAAGCGTTCTGTCGCCTATCGGCATAGTTAAAGCATTGTTTATTGCAGGAAGATTATCCTGTCCGAATTTTACATCGACAACAGGTCCCATAACCTGTTCAACAAAACCTTTATTTTGTTCAGCCAAAGATTTTTCCTCCTTTAAAGATCGCCTGACCCGGCGACTATCTCCGTTATTTCCTGCGTAATAGCGCCTTGCCTTGCGCGGTTGTATTTAAGCTTTAATCCGTCGATCATCTGCTGGGCGTTCTTCCCTGCCGAATCCATTGCCGCTCGCCTTGCCGCCACTTCGCACGCAAAGCTTTCCCTTGCTCTTGCTAAAATAATTCCCGAAATATATTCTTTTACTATCCGGTTTAGCATTGTAAGCTCGTCGGGCTCGAAAACCGTGCCTGCGCTTTGCTTTTGCTCCGATTTTTCAAGCGGAAGCAAAAATTCGATTTTAGCCGTCTGTGAAAGCATTGATTCATATTCGGTATAAACGATTCCGAGCTTTGAAAACTCACCGTTTAAATACTGCTCGCAAAGCTTATCCGTTAGCTCTTTTGCAGCCTCAAAAGAATAGCCCTCGCACATCACGGTTTCTTTACCGAACTTATCGCAGGCTCTCTTTCCTATAGGAATAATTTCGGCGTTTTCATATTCTTTGCAGAGCCTGAAAATATTTGCGTTGTATCCGCCTGCAAGCCCTCTGTCGCCGGCAATTACTATAAGCTTTAATGCATTTGCGCCGTTGTCCTTTAAATATGGGCTGTTTCGGCATTCAGCAGAGGAAGTAAGCGAGCTTATCATATCTTCAAGCGCGCAGGAATACTGCTTGCTGTTTTGCATTGCTATTCCCGATTTTCTCAGCTTTGATGAGGCAACCAATCCCATAGCCTTAGTCAGATGAAGAGTGGAATTTACGCTTTTGATTCTGATTCTGAGTTTTTTCGTATCAGCTCCCAAAGCCTTATGTCACCTCTGCATTTCTCCGAGAGCCTTTTTGAGAGTTTCGATATCCTCTTCCTCAAAATAGTTCTCTTTTATTCTCTTTAAAAATCCGCTGTATTTGTTTTTAAGAAGCGCATAAAGATCGCGCTCATATTTCTTAACATCAGATACCTCAACTGAATTGAGATAACCGTTTATAACAGCGTAAACTATAGCGACTTGGCAACCTACTTCGACGGGCGAATTTTTATTCTGCTTTAAAACTTCTACTATTCTTTCTCCTAAAGCAAGCCTTGCCTTGGTATCGGCGTCAAGGTCGCTTCCGAACTGCGCAAACGCCTGCAGCTCTCTGTACTGCGAATATAAAAGCTTAAGCTCGCCCGAAACCTTTTTCATTCCCTTAAGCTGTGCCGAACCGCCGACTCGCGAAACTGATATACCCGGGTTTATCGCGGGCATAATTCCGCTGTGGAAAAGCTCTGTTTCGAGGAATATCTGTCCGTCTGTAATGGATATAACATTCGTCGGAATATACGCCGAAACATCGCCTGCCTGGGTTTCGATTATAGGCAGTGCCGTTATCGAGCCGCCGCCGTATTCATCGGCAACGCAGGCCGCTCTTTCAAGAAGTCTTGAATGGAGATAGAAAACATCTCCCGGGTATGCCTCTCTTCCGGGCGGTCTTCTGATAAGCAGGGAAAGCGCTCTGTAAGCTACGGCGTGCTTTGAAAGATCATCATATACTATAAGCACGTCTTTACCCTGCGCTCTGAAATATTCCGCCATAGCGCATCCTGCATAAGGAGCAATATATTGAAGCGGCGCGCTTTCGGAAGCGAATGCGGAAATAACTATCGTATAGTCCATTGCGCCTTCGCGTTTTAAATCATTAACAAGCTGAACAACGGAAGTGGATTTCTGACCGATAGATACATAGATACAGATAACTCCCGTGTCTTTCTGGTTTATGATCGTGTCGGTAACGATTTCCGTTTTACCTGTCTGCCTGTCGCCTATTATAAGCTCTCTTTGTCCTCTGCCAATCGGTATCATACTGTCGATCGCTTTGATACCTGTCTGCAAAGGCACGCATACGCTCTTTCGCTCGATAATTCCCGGCGCCTCTTCTTCTACAGGGCGGTACTCCGCGGCTTTTATCGGGCCTTTTCCGTCAATAGGATTACCAAGGGCGTTTACTATTCTTCCTAAAAATTCCTCGCCTACGGGGACCGAAAGAACCTTGCCCGTTCTTTTGACCTCGGTACCCTCGCTGATACCGTCGCTGTCAGATAAAATTGCTACGGAAACAGCCTCGCTTTCAAGGTTCTGCGCAACACCGTAACTGCCGTCGGCAAATTCTACAAGCTCGTTTGCCATACAGTTCCGAAGACCGTAAACCCTTGCAATACCGTCGCCGACTATCATAACCTTGCCGGTTTCGCGCATTTCTATCTTATCGTCAAAGTTTTTTATCTGTTCTTTGATAATTCCGCTGATTTCTTCCGCTTTTGTTTTCATCTGTCCATCACTTCCTTTATGTCACGGAGCTTTTGTTTAACGCTGCCGTCTAAAATCTTTCCGTCAACTTCAATAACGATTCCGCCTATGAGCTCTTTATCTATACTAAGCTTAAGCCTTACCTTTTTGCCGGTAAGTCTGCTTATTTTTTCAGTAAGTTTCCGCTTTTCTTCTTCGCTTAAACTTACCGCGCTTTTAACCTTTGCAACGGTTGTCCGCTCATAGTCGTTTAAAAGCTTGCCGTATTCTTCGATACAGCTTTCAATTTTAGAAATTCTCTTTTTTTGAGTCAGCAGCTTTAAAAAGTTAAGCACATCTATACTCACTTTACCTTTAAAAGCCTCGTCAATGCATTTAAGCTTTTCATCATTCCCGATAGCAGGAGAGCATAAAAGCTCCTTGTATTCGGGATTTTCCTTAAATGCAGTTTTGATAACCGCTAACTCTTCAGAATAAAGCCTTTCGTTTCCTTGCTCTGTTCCCAAAGAAAACAGTGCCTGCGCATATTCAGTATATACTTCATTCATCGCTTTCACCGATCTCATCAATAAAGGAATCTATGAGCTTTCTCTGATCGTTCTCGCTTAACTCCCTTGAAAGTATCTTGCCTGCAACAGCAGTGGATACCTCGGATATCTGCTGCTTTAACGATTCCTCGGATTTGCGCTTTTCAAGCTCCATTTCGCTCTTTGCACGCGCAACAATATTATCCGCCTGTTTTTTCGCCTCGGCAGTTATTTCTTCTGCTCTTATCTTTGCCGCGTCGGCAGCGGAGCCGATTATCTCATTTGCCTTTTCATCGGCGGCTTTGATCTTGCCGTTCCATTCGTTTTCTGTCTTTTTGGCATTTTCAAGAGCCGTTTTGGCGTCGGAATAATCCGTGTCAATAGCTTTTTGCCTGTCGTCAAGCACCTTATTTACGGGTTTGAAAAGAAAATGCTTTAAAATAAGAAAAAGAATAACAAGATTGCAAAGAGAAATAATTATCTGCCAAATATTTACGGATATAACATCTAAAAAGTCCGACATTTTATCACTTTCTCCAAATTAAATCAGATGTTGCTCTTTAAGATATCAACAAATCTTCCCGGCGCAACAAATATAAGGAGAATTGCAATAACGAGTGCGTAAAGACCGGTAGTTTCTGCGATAGCGCAACCCATTATCATAGTTGTGGTTACACTGCCCTTGCATTCGGGCTGACGGCCGATAGCCTCGCAGGCTTTTGCAACTGCGTTTCCTTCTCCGATACCAGGGCCTATACCTGCGATCATAGCACAGCCTGCACCGAGCGCGCATCCGCCTAAAATAATTCCAATTGCGAGTTCTAACATTTGATTTTCCTCCGTTTTTTATTTTCTTTTTTTTGTTTTTTCAATTCATAATCCTCGGCAGGGAATCCGCCGGAGATATAAAGCATTGTAAGCATTGCAAAAATGAATGCCTGCAGGCAGCCGCTGAAAACATCGAAATAAACCGAAAGCACAGCGGGAATACCTATCTGTAATATCGGGAAAGAAGTGAGCCACCCGAATATCAGGTTTGAAAGTCCCGAAAGTCCTGCCGCAACAAGCGCGGATATTACAGAGCCCGATAGCACGTTTCCGTAATGACGGAAAGTCATAGAAACAGGCGAGGCAAACTCACCTATAACATTAAACGGGGCAAAGAGCGGGAAAGGCTCAAAAAATCCTTTAATATAATAAAGCAATCCGCATTTTAATTTATAATGCGTTATAAGGAAGAATACTAAAATTGCCCACCCTGCAACGATGTTCATATCAGATGTCGGGGGATAAAGACCTAAAAGCGATAAAAGACTTGAAAATACGGACAGCGCCATTATCGCCGCTACAAACGGGGCAAAGCCCTTAAAATAATCTCCCATATTTTCATTGACTAAACCCTTAGTCTTTTCAACTATCCACTCCGCCGCAAGCTGCCTTTTAAGACCGCCTTTAGCGCTTATTCCGTGAGTGATATACAGGCATAGCCCTAAAATCGATATCATCACAAGCCAGGAATTTATCTGCGAAGCTGTGATCCAAAGATCCTGCAGAGGCATTTTTATGCAAAAATATTTCTGCGCGCCCGTTATCTGAATTCCCTCGGATTTCGGAGTTGTAAGCACTTTTAGCACTATACCGCCCAGAAGCGGCGCTACGGTTATAAAAAGATAAAAAATATCGGTTAGCTTAAACCTCCGGCTTTGAGCCTGCGTCAAGACTTTCATCTCCTTTTTTAAAAAGCGGTCTGAAAGTTATCGCTATTCTCGGGAAAAACAGCGGAACTATCAGAGTTACAAGATTAAAATATTCTTTAAATAAAACGCAAACAGCAATTATTAAAAACATTGCCGCGTTTCTTAATGTCTGCGAAAATTTAATTCTCGTTTTTGCGGTCTTTTCATCCGCTCCTACGGCTTTTTGAACAGTCAGCCCCATAAGAAAGAAATTGAGCGCCGCAGTCAAAGCCGAAACGAGATTTCCGGTTATATAAGTATAGGAATAAGAAAGACTTGAAAGCGCGCAGACTATAAGGCACACGCCCTGCATAAATACGCTTAATATCACAGTAAACAAAAAGATATAAAGCGACTCATTTTTAACTGTTTTATCTATTTTCTGCAATATCTATCATTCCTTAATGCAATTTATTTTATTATATATTAAATTGCCCGATTTTTCAAGATTTTTAACTCTAAACTAATTAATATTTTACTTTATAAACGCAAATCCAAAAATGGGCAAAAATTTTTGAGTGTAAAAAATACAGACAAATGGGTATCATTTGTCTGTATTTTAATGATTTTATTTATTTGCGTCTGAGCCTACCGTAATGGTTGCGGTATGAGTTTTACCCGAGCGGTAATATTTAACTTTTACCTTTTCTCCGGCGTCAGTCTCTTTAATAAGATCGGTAAGCTGTGAATACTCGGTTATTTTTGAACCGTTAAACTCGGTGATGATATCGCCGCGCTTGATTCCCGCTTTGTCCGCAGGTCCGTTTTCATCAACATTCGAAACGACCGCTCCCGAGGGATAACCGTAATAAGAAAGAACAGAAGAGGTGTACTTCGTGCTGATTGAAACGCCTATATACGATTGCGCGGAATTTTCTTTTGAAATTATCTTATTGCATTTTTCCACAACATCGTTAACAGGAATAGCAAATCCCATTCCCTCATATTCCTCCGAAACTATTTTAGAGGAGTTTATTCCTACAAGCTGACCTTTAATATTTAAAAGCGCTCCGCCGGAATTTCCGGGGTTTATTGCCGCGTCTGTCTGGATAAGAGAAACAGCCGAAGTGCTCGATACTTTTCTGTTAAGACCGCTTATAATTCCCGAAGTTACACTGCCCATAAATTCAAGTCCGCCGGGGTTTCCGACCGTTATAACAGTCTGCCCTACTTTAAGCGCGGAGGAATCGCCTATCTCAACGGCTGAAAGACCTGTCGCGTCTATCTTGATGACCGCAAGGTCATAAGAAATATTGTAACCTATAACGCTTGCAGTATAAGACTGTGAATCAAGACTTCCCACATAAACTTCTATTTTACCTTTTGACTCAACGGCGCTTTGAATAACATGATAATTTGTTATAATGTAACCGTCGGAAGAATAAACGACGCCGGAGCCCTCGCCCGTCGATTCGCTTTCTCCTCCGAAAAAGCTTGAAACCGATGTCGTAGTCCTTATTCCGACAACGCTGTTTTTAACCTTTTCGGCTACCGCCTGCTCAACTGTCTGCGCGGTTTCATCCACATTGATATTGACATTCGAAACAGTTCCGCCGGAGGGTGTGGTTACCTGCGAATTTTTCTTTCCTATATTGCCTGTTGCAAATAAAGCCGCAAAGCAGCCGCCTGCGCCTATAGCCGCAGAAAGCACGGCTGTGACTATAACCAGCGCCGCTTTTTTGCCTGCTCCCGTCTTTTTATTTTTAGGCTTGATCTCATAATTGATTTCTGAATTATTTTGATTTGAATATCCGCTGCTTCTAGGATCAAAGCTTCCGTCAGAAGAAAATTCAAACTTCGGAGCTTCTTCGCCGAATGTTTCGCGGTTAAGATCGTTGTTATCCATATATGATGATCCTTTCTTCTTAGTTTGCAATTTATTATAACTGTTATTTATGTTATTTTTCAAGGATTTATGTGAATTATTTGTAAATAATAAATTTTGCTTTACAAATAAATGATCGTGTGCTATAATATACAAGCAGTTTTCTGCTTGTATACCGTATTCTTAGCTTAAGGCGTCTGCCGCACTGCGGAATCACCCGACCTTTTGCTCGGTTTTGCGGAGTAAATTTAAAAAGGAGTGAAAGTAAAAATGACAAATGAAGTAAAGCGTCAGGTTATAGCTGATTATGCTACTCACGAGGGAGATACAGGTTCTCCGGAAGTTCAGATTGCTCTTCTCACAACTCGTATCAATGAGCTCAATGAGCATTTGAGCGTTCATAAGAACGATCACCATTCCCGCCGCGGTCTTCTCAAAATGGTAGGTCACAGAAGAAACCTTCTTGCTTACCTTCAGAAGAACGATATCGAAAGATACCGTGCTATCGTCAAGAAGCTCGGTCTTCGTAAGTAATCGCAAAATAAGCCAAACCGGACCTAAAAATCCGGTTTGCTTTATTTTATTTCGGAGGCTTTCAGCCTTTAGCGGTAAATCGAGAGCTTATTTAAAGAAATAAGCTTTGGATTTATTGCTAACGAAAGAAAATCTCCGAAAAAAATTTTAAAAAAGGAGATTTTTAAATGTTTGAAAATTACAAGGTTTATGAAACGACCATTGCCGGCAGACCTTTCAAGCTTGAAACAGGTAAAATGGCAGGCCTTGCAAATGCCGCGTTTTTAGCGTCTTACGGCGAAACTAATGTGCTTTGCACCGTAACCGCGTCGGACAAGCCGCGCGAGGGAGTTGATTTCTTCCCGCTTTCTGTTGACTACGAGGAGAAAATGTACTCCGTAGGCCGTTTCCCCGGCTCATTCCAGCGCAGAGAGGGAAAAGCAAGCGAAAAAGCAATACTCGCTTCAAGATGTATCGACAGACCTATCCGCCCTCTTTTCCCTAAAGATATGAGGAACGATTGCTCCGTTGTTGCAACGGTTATGTCAGTCGATCCCGACTGCTCGCCCGAGATCACGGCGGCAATAGGCGTTTCCGCCGCTATCGCCGTTTCCGATATTCCGTGGGACGGTCCGATAGCAAGCACCTCCGTGGGACTTGTTGACGGCGAGATAGTTATTAACCCCACTCTTGAGCAGAGAGAAAAAACCGATCTTACTCTTACGGTTTCTTCCACCGAAGACCTCGTTGCAATGATCGAGGCAGGCGGTAACGAGATCCCCGAGGATCTTATGTATGACTGCATTATGGCAGGCCACGAAGTAAATAAAGAGATCGTTAAGTTTATTAACGGTATCGTAGCCGAGATAGGCAAAGAAAAATTCACTTTCGAATCAAGCAATCCCGATCCCGAAATTATGGAAGAGATCGAGAATTTCTGCATTGAAGATGTTAAGAAAGCTCTTGATACAGACGATAAGAATATCCGCGACGCGGCACTTCTTCCTATTTACGACGCTGTTCACGAAAAATTCGATGAAAAATTCGAGGGCAATGAAGCAAAAATAGACGAGATCATGTATCTTGTTCAGAAGCATGTTGTCCGCTCCTGGCTTAAAGACGAGCATAAGAGAGTAGACGGAAGAGGTATCGACGATATCCGCCCGCTTGACGCTGAGATCGATCTCCTTTCCCGCGCTCACGGCTCCGGAATGTTCACCAGAGGTCAGACTCAGGTTTTATCCGTTGCAACTCTCGCTCCGATAAGCGAAGCTCAGAAGCTTGACGGTCTTGACGAAGACACCTCTAAAAGATATATTCACCACTATAACTTCCCCTCTTATTCAGTCGGCGAAACCAAACCCTCCAGAGGCCCCGGCAGAAGAGAGATAGGTCATGGCGCTTTAGCTGAACGCGCTCTTGTTCCGGTCATTCCGTCGGTTGATGAATTCCCGTATGCTATACGCGTTGTATCCGAAGTCCTTTCTTCTAACGGCTCCACTTCCCAGGGCTCTATCTGCGGATCCACTCTCGCTTTAATGGCGGCAGGCGTTCCGATAAAGGCTCCGGTTGCAGGTATTTCCTGCGGTCTTATCACAGGCGATAAGGGAGTTTACGGCGACTTTATGACAATGGTCGATATCCAGGGCCTTGAAGACTTCTACGGCGATATGGACTTTAAGGTTGCAGGTACTAAAAAAGGTATCACCGCTATTCAGATGGACTTAAAAGTACACGGACTTACCGGCGAGATCATTAAAGAAGCTTTCGCTAAGACCAAAAAAGCAAGAGAGTATATTCTCGATGAAGTAATGCTTAAATGTATTCCCGAGCCAAGAAAAGAGCTTTCAAAATATGCTCCTAAAATGCTCACCACTTCGATCTCTCCCGATAAGATCGGCGATGTTATCGGAAAGCAGGGCAAAGTTATTCAGTCTATTCAGGAGCAGTGCGAATGCACTATCAATATTGAAGAAGACGGCAGAGTTTTCGTTTCCGGTCTTGATATTGAAAAAGCCAATCAGGCAATTTCAATTATCGAGCTCATAGCTAACGATCCCGAGATCGGCGCTATATATAACGGAAAAGTTACAAGGCTTATGAATTTCGGCGCTTTCGTTGAGATAGCTCCCGGCAAAGAGGGACTTGTTCATATTTCTAAGCTTGATGTTAAGCATGTAGATAAAGTTGAAGATGTCGTAAATGTCGGCGATCAGGTACTCGTTAAAGTAACCGAGATCGACGATCAGGGCAGAATAAACCTTTCAAGAAGAGACGCTCTTGTCGAAGTAAACGGCGCTGTCGTTGAAGACGACGCAGAAGAAGATCGGAAGAAAAAACCTCATTCTTCAAGAGATCGTAAAGGCTTCAGAAGAAGAGAGCATTGATTTAAAATAAAAAAGACAGATCGCACAGTGCGATCTGTCTTTTTTATTTGCAGATAATATTAAAACACGCGGCGATACCGCCGCGTGTTTTTAGCTTTTTTATCTTGGCTGATTATCGTCCGGATCGTGATCGCCTGTGATAAAAGGAATATCGGACTGATCTTCATTTTCCTCCGGGAAAACGAGAGAATCAATATCAAAATCCTCATCTTCTGTGCCTAACTGCCTTAAATTCTTTTTAGATACTACTCTGACAATCACAAGAACAAGTAAAACTATCAGGCATATCGCCGCTAATATCACAAAACACAAAATAAGCTTAGCGGATAGCGTTAGATTTAAAAACTTTTGAATTAATCCCGCTTTCTTCGGAGCGGAAGCAGAAATATCGGTCGTCTTGAAATCAGGCGCTCTTTGAAGAGTTTTTTCAGCGGAATCATATCTGTAATATGCGCTTTTTCCCTCGCTGTAGCAGTAGAAAACAAAGAAATCAAGCATTTTATCGGATGTAAACTGATAAACCTGCGCGGTAGTTCCGTTTATTTCTATTTCTGTTGTTTTGTAGCCGTCAGGCGCCTGGGCGTCGGGTTTTTCTATTATATAAAGCTTGCCGTTTGAAAGAATATAAGGAGCAATTTTAAAATCCTCGCCGTCTTTTATATAAAGGACAGGTTTTTTCTCCGCGTCTGAATCGGCGGTAAGATAACATAAGGTATATTTACCTGATTCATCTTTAAGGCAGGGGATCTGCTTGTCTTTTCTCGTAAATTCTTCTACCTTATATCCCGGATAAGCGGTATAAGCGCTTGCCTCGGTTAAAAGATGATAGTCGTTTGAGCCTATTACAACAAGCAAAGGATCGCTCTCACGAAGCTGTTTTTCATACTCCGCGGTCTCTTCCTGCGTCATTCTCTTAATTTTTATTGTGTAAGATTTTTTGGCTTTGCCGCTCGCACTCGTGACAGTTACCGTCACCGTGTTTTCTCCGACTTTCAGCACAACATCGCCCGCACCCGTCACTATCGCGCCCGCGTCTGCCACATTTGCGCTTACTTTTACCTTTTCAACGCTGTATTTAACAGTTGCAGTGTAGCTTGTTTTGTTAGCGTTGAAAGCGGGTGAAAGACTTGTTCCGCTCACGCTCAAAGAAGAAAGCGCCGCATTGTCCGACTGCGCTATAGTTACCGAAATTGCGGAAGAGGCAGTCATTTTTGCTCCGTCAACATTTACGCCTGTAAGGCTTGCAGAAACATTGCCCGATCCGTTGCCCACAGCTGTAAATCTGATTGTATATGTAGCGTTTTTCGAAGTTCCGTTAAAATCGGTGTCGACAATTCTTACAGTACCGTTTCCGGCGGTCGCCTGCCCGCCTGTGCAGGAAGAATATTTTAAAACTCCCGTGCTGAAAGAAATCGTAGCGTCTAATGCTCCCACAGGATCGGAGGCGGCGTATTTCACCGTAACGGTAACCGCTTCGCCTACCCTGTAATTTCCTTTCTTGTTAAGTCCTAAAACGACCGAGGCTGTAGCCGCAGAAACCGTTAAAGCAAATAATGAGGAAATTAGCAATACCGAGCTGATTATCAGCGCGGCAATTTTTTTGATTTTTTTCATTTGATCCTTGCTCCCTAACTAATCGTTTTTATTCCTAAAATGTGGAACTTGATAGCCGCAAGATCCACAACATCAACATTACCGTCTTTATTCACATCAGCAGCGGAATAAACCGAATTGCTGATCGGCTTTATGCCCAAAATATGAAATTTTATAGCCGCAAGATCCACAACATCGATCACACCGTCGGAATTGATATCGCCTCGTTTTACATTCGGCGTGGGTTTTTCGGGCTCCGGATCTCCTCCCTGGTCCGGCCTCAGTGCGACCTCATCGGGAATTGAAGAGAAAACAGGGATCCTAAATGTTAATGCCGCGGAAGTGTTACCTGTAAAAGCCTTCGCGAATTGGCTAGCATTATTTTTTGAATCCCAGAGATTGGAGGCATATTGATGAGAGTAATACGGCGCTTTTATAAGATTGAAGTTCTTATAATAATATGTATCCTGACCAACCGCAATATATCCGTCGGAATAAACCGACGCTCCGCCGATTATCGCCGCTCTTCTTGAATTCCAGCCACTGTTTTTGGCTTTTGTTAGTCCCGATCTTATAACTGCTTCGTCGCCCTGACCGGAAGCTCCTACATTGAAGAAATTGTAATATCCCTCAAAGCCGGGATAAGTTCCGCTTATAAGACTGCTAGTCCCTTTCGTTCCCTGCTCCGCTATGATAATTGCGGCAAGCACGCAGGGGTTTACTCCCGAAGTGTTCGCGGCTTCCATAATATCGTTTATATAAGCGTTAGAATTATTACCATAGCCGTTTTCAAGAAAAGTTCCTTTTATCACAGATTTTAAAAGGTCTGTTGAATGTAAACTTTTATCATAACCCTGCTGGGCAAACATATAAAAATCGTTACCCGATAAAAAGTTTCTCGGATCCATAAAATATGCTATGGCACTGCGCGAAGCATAATACCATCCGCTGCCGTCTACGGAAATTCTGTTACCATCTTTATCATATCCCTGCGGCTGTGTGGAATACCATCTTTCGTCGCCGTAAACAGGCCATCCTATAGGCGCCATTTTACATAGTCCGTTGTACTCTGCACTGACCGCGTCAGAAAAAGACATATTCAGCTTATCCGGAATAAATTTGTAATTAGGATAAATTGCGTGAAGATTTCTTAAATATGGCTTGTAGCTTTCAGGAAACTGCGAGATCTGAGTTTCAAAATCTCCGTCAACAGTAATAGTTTTAAACCTGATATAATAGCCGTAAACATATCCTGTATTATAACCGTGCTTAACCTTATACCAAACGGTGCCGTGGCCGCTTTCAGCCTCGTTTCCGCTTACTTTTTCAAGTATCTCAACCTCGGTATTAATACTAAGCCTTTCACAAACGGAAGTTCCTGAATAAGTATTCGGAGCGCTTCTGAGCGCAACGCTCTCACCTGTGATAATTCCGATATTTGATTCTGCCGAGGCTTTAAAATTAACGCAAAAAGCTGTCGAAAAAACAAGTACAAAAACAATTATAAGACTTGTAAGTCTTTTAATTTTCGACATAATCTCTCACCTTTATATATAAATATATATAATAATTATATAACTGTTTTAATCCGCTGTCAACACCAAATATGTTACATATTATGGTATTAGACAGTACAATCAGAGTACAACACTTCTCATAGCGGAAAATTTGTCCGATTGTATTGTCTAGGCAATAAATTATTGCCGGCTTTTGAGAAATTTTTAAAAAGCTTTTTAAAGTAAACGGAGGAATAAAAATGGCAACTTTTACAAACCAAGCCACCCTTTCTTTCAGCGGCGGAACCGTCAATTCCAATATCGCTACCGGAAATCTTATAGAAACACTTTCCCTGACAAAAACACCCGTTTCGGCAACTTATGAGCCGAACGATAATGTGACCTATGTTATAAATCTCATAAATTCCGGGAGCGCCGCTCTCACAAACCTTACTTTGACCGATAACCTCGGACTTTATCAGACTACCGCCGGCACAAATGTTTATCCCCTGACCTACACCGCAGGCTCGATAAAATATTATGTTAACGGCGTTTTGCAGACCGCTCCCACAGTAACAGCAGGTCCTCCTCTCACAATCACCGGAATCACCATTCCCGCAAATTCAAATGCCGCAATAGTTTACAGCGCAGATGTAAACGAGTTTGCGCCTTTGGCAGACGCGTCGGCAATTTCCAATGAAGTGACCGTTACAGGCGCAGGTATTACAACTCCCGTTACGGCTGACGCCTCGGTAACAGTCGCTTCCGCTCCCACGCTTAATATCATCAAAACTATCGATCCCGTAAATGTTACTCAAAACAGCAGAGTAACCTATACCTTCAGAATTCAGAATACCGGCAACACCGCCGTTACCGCCACTGATAACGCGGTAATAAGAGATGTGTTTAATCCGATCTTATCGGATATCGCCGTCACATTCAATTCTGCCGCCTGGACCGCTACTACAAACTACACCTACAACACCGCAACAGGACTTTTTGAAACCGTTGCAGGTCAGATTACCGTTCCTGCCGCAACCTATACTCAGGATGCCGCGACAGGCGTTGTAACAGTAACTCCCGGCGAGAGCGTTCTCACAGTAACAGGCACTATCTGAAAATGATACAATTTAAGAGGACCGCTTTATTAAAGCGGTCCTCTCAGTCTGTCGATAAACCTCAAAGTTCACTCTTGCGGCGGTTACGCCGCATTTTCGTTTTTTCGCTGACATGTGCGGCGAAAAAACACCTTGTAAGCGAAAAACCGCGTATCATAAGCGGTTTTTCAAGGACACTGGGGTGGTATTGGCGGGGATAGAGCGCAGTTAAGAAAATCTTTGATTTTCTTTCGAGCGGCATTCCCGTCCAAGAGCGTGTCGACTTTTCCGACACGCTCAGAGGTCCCCTCTTTTCACAGCTTTTTTATTTCGCTCATAGTATGAAATATAAGGACAATAAATATCTGATTATTAAAATCGAATATTTTTTAAAAGCAGTGTCAAGAATATAAATACAAGTTAAAGTTATTCGGAGAGTGAAATAAAAATGAGTATAAAGCGCGGAGATATTTTTTATGCCGATTTAAGCCCGGTGGTAGGCTCGGAGCAGGGCGGGATAAGACCGGTACTTATAGTTCAGAACGATATCGGCAACAGATACAGCCCGACTGTTATCGCCGCGGCAATAACGAGCCAAAGCGATAAAAACGAGCTTCCCACCCATATCAGAGTAAGCGCCGACGGGTGCGGACTTATGAAAGACTCAATAGTACTTCTCGAACAGGTAAGAACTATAGATAAAAGAAGACTCAAAGAAAAAATGGGAAGTCTTGACGGCTCTTCAATGAATCTTGTGGACCACGCGCTGAGCGTAAGCTTCGGTCTTCCCGATAATACGGAAATATTATAAAAAAAGCTGCTTTTGGAAACTTCCAAAAGCAGCTTTTTTTAAAACATTCTTATAATTGCAACGGCTAAAATAAACAATCCGAAAATAACTCTGTAAACCGCGAATACTTTATAACTGCGGTTTTTAACAAAACCCATTAAAAATTTTATTACGAGCATCCCCGAAATAAAGCTTGCAAGCACTCCTGCAAAGAACTGCATATCAAAGCTGAAATCCTTGATCTTCACAAGCGCTGCCGCCGCAACGATAGGTGCGGAAAGCAAAAACGAATACTTTGCCGCGCTCTCGCGGTCAAGCCCGCAGGCTCTTGAAACGGTTATCGTAATCCCCGATCTTGAAACTCCGGGAATTGCCGCCGCAAGCGCCTGAGAAGTTCCTATAGCAAGTGCCGATTTTGCGGGCATTTTTTTATAGGAAACCGTGGACTTCGCGTTTTTATCAACTATGTATAAGATCACGCCCATAATTATCAGCGCCGCCGAAATAATGATCATTTCAATATTAAGATCATTATTTACAAGCTTTTCCACGATTTTTTCAAAAACGAGCCCCAAAACGCCTGCCGGAATAGTTGCAAAAACTATCAGCCAGAAAAGCCTGCCGTTTGTATTTTTTTCTTTTTTAACGACCGTTTTATACCCGCCTTTAATAAGCGCTATCCAATCCTTGTAAAAGAATATAAGAATCGCAAACAGCGTTCCTATATGCAGAGCAAGGTCAAAGGAATCGGGTATCGTGTCCCATTTAAAAAGCCATGGGAAAATATTAAGGTGCGCAGAGCTTGAAACCGGTAAAAACTCCGTAAGTCCCTGAACTATACCTAAAAAAATAGATTTTAATATTTCTGCCAAAGTCATCACCTTATTTGCCGAGCATTTCCTTATAAAGCCTGATATAAGCGTTTGCCGAAGCCGCCCAGCTGTTATTGCACTCCATTGCGCGCTTTCTCATTATATTAAATCCGTTTTTATCCTTATATCCCTCAACAGCTCTCCAAACGGCGTTCTGCATATCGTGGGCATTGTAATTTTCAAAGGTAAATCCGTTGCCCACACCGTCGCCGCTGTCGGTGATAGTGTCGTTTAGTCCGCCTGTTTTTCTTACGATTGGAATTGTGCCGTATCTTAAAGCTACCATCTGCGCAAGTCCGCAGGGCTCGCTCTTGCTCGGCATTAAGAAAATATCGGAGCCGGCATATATCTTATGCGCAAGATTTTGATCAAATCCTAATTTAAGACCGACCTTATCGGGATATCTGTTATGCATTTCATAGAAAAATGTTTCAAATTCCCATTCTCCCGAGCCTAAAATAACAAACTGAACATCGCCCTGGAGCATATCTTCAAATACGCACTTAACAAGATCTATTCCCTTATGTTTTACAAGCCTTGTGACCATTCCGATAAGAGGAGTATCCTTGTTTACGCTAAGCCCCATATCCTCCTGAAGCTTTTTCTTATTAAAGGCTTTGTCTTTTAATGTTTCCTCGGAATAGTTCTTATAAATAAAGGTATCGGTCAAGGGATTATAAACATCGTAATCTATTCCGTTTACAATGCCCGTAAGCTTAAATGTAAACTGCTTTAAAATATTGTCAAGTCCGTGAGAATAATATGGATCCAGAATCTCTTTCGCATAGGTAGGAGATACGGTCGTAACCTTATCCGCACACTGTATCGCGCCTTTCATAAGGTTAACGCAGCCGTCATATTCCATAATGGACTCTCTTCCCTCGGGAAGACCTAAAACATCTGAATAAAGCTCCCTGCCGTATTTGCCCTGATACTGAATGTTGTGAATGGTAAACACGGTCTTGATATTAGCATATAGCCCGTCGAATTTATAAAATTCATTTAAATAAACGGGTATCATTGCCGTCTGCCAATCGTTGCAGTGGATAATATCAGGCATAAAGGGAATATGCTGAAGCATTTCAAGAACGGCTCTTGAAAAGAAAGCAAACCGCTCGGCGTCGTCATAATGACCGTAAAGACCGTCTCTTTTAAAATAGTACTGATTATCGAGGAAATAATAGATAACCCCGTTCATATGAGCTTCGAATACTCCGCAATACTGCCTCCGCCAGGAAACAGGAACGGTGAAATGACATAAAAATGTCATTTTTTCTCTTAATTCATCGGGAATGCAGGAATAAAGAGGCATAACCACTCTTGCTCCTATCATTCTCCGCCTCAAAGCTTTCGGCAGCGCTCCCGAAACATCGGCAAGACCTCCCGACATTGCAAAAGGCAAAGCTTCGCTCGTTGCAAATAAAACCTTCATATTTTCTTTCCTTTCAAAACTCAGATTTTCACATTTTTCTCAATTATAATAGGTTTTAAAGAAGTACCTTTCATTACAACATCCGAGCTTATACGAACATTTTTGTCTGCTATAAGATAATTAAGCGAGGCATTATCTTCGATCTTGCCCTCCTGCATAATAATTGAGTTTTCGATAACGGTATTTTTGCCGACTTTAACTCCCCTGAAAAGAATACTGTTCTTTACAGTGCCCTCAATAACGCATCCGTCTGCAATAATGCAGTTAGATACCTCGGCGTTTATTCCGTATCTCGTAGGCATATCATCTCTGATCTTTGTCATAACAGGGCGGTCCGGATTAAAGAGATCCTTCCTGTTTTCGGGATCAAGAAGCGCCATACTGAGATCATAGTATTTTTTAATGCTGTCCGCAACTCCGACATAACCTTTGTGGATAAATGCATATTCCTTTAAAGAATTGAGCTTTCTTGCAAGGATATCGCTGTTAAGATTTCTTATATTGTTTTCATATCCATAAACAACCAAAGTTTTAAGAAGCTCAGATTTGATTATCGTAAGTCCCGTTCCGAATAAAACATTGCTTTTTGAAGCTGAAGAATATGTGATCTTTTCTATTTTTCCGTCGCCGCCGCATTCGATTATCGGGGTTTCGGAATGCTTGTCGGGGCTTTCTCCCTCGGCACAGATAAATGTCACATCAGCTTCCTTTTCTTTGTGGAAAGCTAAGGCTGATTCTATATCCACATTGGCGATAAGATCGCCCGCGCAGATAACTATATCCTCCGCGCCGCAGCGGTCGATAAAATCTCTTCCGCCGTAAAGCGCCTCGATTATTCCGTCATACCTTTTGTTGTAATTAGAGCTGAAAGGCGGAAGAAGATGAAGTCCTCCCTGCTTTCTGTCAAGATCCCAGAAAATTCCGCTGCCCATATGATCCATAAGAGATTTATAATTTGATTTTGTTATAATTCCTATGTTTATTATTCCTGCATTAACAAGATTTGAAAGCGCAAAATCTATAATTCTGTATCTCGCTCCGAAAGGAACAGAAGCCATTGACCTTATCTTCGTAAGCTCGCCTAAAAGCGAATCCTTGGTATTAGCAAAAACAAGCGCCGCCGCTTTTGAATTGGTCATTTTATTTCACCGTCCTTAACATTTTCGGTTATCATAAGCTTAGGTCCTATTTTTGAGTTCTTACCGACATTCAGCCCGTCGCCTATAACGGTTATTCCCCAAGCGTCTGATCCGTTCACATCAGGCTCCGCTCCGATGACCGCGTTTTCTTCGACAGTAACATTCTCCGCTATTATCGAATATTTTATGTGCGCGCCTTTTTTAATGACCGCGCCCGGCATTACGAGCGAATATTCAACTTTCGCTCCCTCTTCGACGGTAACATTCTCAAACAGCACCGAATAATCAAGCTCTCCGCTTACCGAACAGCCGTCGGTTATAAGCGAATTTTCAACCTTCGCGCAGCTGTCGATAAACTGCGGCGGGAAGCATTCGTTTTTAGAATATATTCTCCAGTCGGGATCCGAAAGGTCAAGATTTATTTTGGGATTTAATAGATCGAGATTTGCCTCCCAAAGAGAGTCGACCGTTCCGACATCTTTCCAATATCCTTCAAACCTGTATGCCGTGAGCTTTTCGCCCGCCGAAAGCATAGCCGGGATAACATCTTTTCCGAAATCATTAGAAGAGTTTTCGTTTTCTTCGTCTTCGGTAAGATATTTTTTAAGCTTATCCCAGGAAAATACATATATTCCCATAGATGCAAGATTTGATTTCGGATTTTTCGGCTTTTCTTCGAATTCGTAAATGGATCCGTCATCTCTCACATTCATTATTCCGAATCTTGAAGCCTCTTCCATCGGCACTTCCAAAACAGAAATAGTGCAGGCGGATCCGGTCTTTTTATGAGCCTCTATCATTTTCGAATAATCCATTTTATAAATATGATCGCCCGATAATATAAGCACATATTCAGGATCGTATCTTTCGATAAATCCGAGATTTTGATAGATAGCGTTGGCAGTTCCTCTGTACCAATCGCCGCCTTTTTGACCCTGATAAGGAGGCAGAATATGCACGCCGCCGTTTGTCCTGTCAAGATCCCACGGCTTTCCCGAAGAAACATAATCGTTAAGCTCAAGAGGCTTATACTGCGTCAGAATTCCGACGGTATCAATACCCGAATTCGAGCAGTTTGAAAGTGGGAAGTCGATAATGCGGTATTTTCCGCCGTAAGGCACCGCAGGCTTTGCGATTTTAGAAGTAAGCACTCCTAATCTGCTTCCCTGACCTCCCGCGAGAAGCATTGCTACGCATTTTTTCTTAGACACAACAACATCTCCTATTTATTATCATTCTTAGATTTTCTTTTAGCAGGCGCTTTATAATAAATTACCGAAAGCGGCGGAATTTCAACCGCTATCGAATTTTCATATCCGTGCATAGGGATCTTTTCGCTTTTATATGATCTCGGCAATTCTGTTCCTCCGCCGAATTCCTTGAAATCGGAAGAAAATACCTCTTTGTAGGTTCCTTTTCTTTCTACCCCTATTCTGTATCCGCTTCTTGCCACGGGTACGAAATTGCAAAGGCAGACTATCTCGGCACCGTCGTCATCTATTCTTCTGAAAGCTATTATGCTTTGTGAATTATCGTCGTTAGATATCCATTTAAAGCCGTCCCACGAATAATCTATCTCCCATAAAGGCTTGCAGGCAAGATAGAATTTATTAAGCTTTTCCACATACCTCTGCATTTTCTTGTGTGACTCATAATCAAGCAAAAGCCAATCGAGTTCTTTTTTGTAATCCCATTCGATAAATTGGGCAAATTCCTGACCCATAAAAAGCAGTTTTTTGCCCGGGTGAGCCATCATATATGCGTAGAAAGCCCGAAGAGATCTGAATTTATCTTCATAATCACCCGGCATTTTCTCTATCATAGAGCATTTTCCGTGTACCACTTCATCGTGCGAGATCGGAAGAATAAAGTTTTCCGAAAAAGCATAGAAGAAAGAAAATGTCAGACAATCGTGATTATGCTTTCTGAAAAGCGGATCGAGCGACATATATCTTAACATATCGTTCATCCAGCCCATATTCCATTTGAAATTAAATCCGAGTCCGCCGTCAAACGCGGGCTTTGTTACCATCGGCCAAGCAGTTGACTCTTCCGCTATCATAAGAATATCGGGATCCGCCTCAAATGCGGCTTTGTTTACCTGTCTTAAAAATTCCACAGCCTCAAGATTTTCTCTTCCTCCGTAAGAATTAGGCACCCATTCGCCGTCTTTTCTTCCGTAATCAAGATAAAGCATAGAGGCGACCGCGTCTACCCTTATTCCGTCGATATGGAATTCCTTTATCCAAAAAACAGCGCTTGAAATAAGGAAACTCATAACTGCGGGCTTGCCGTAATCAAACACCACGGTTCCCCATTCCTTATGCTCGCCCTTTCGCTCGTCGGAATACTCATACTGCGGCGTACCGTCAAACCTGTAAAGCCCGAATTCGTCTTTAGGGAAATGAGCCGGCACCCAATCAAGGATAACGCCGATATTCTGGCTGTGCATTATATCCACGAATTTTTTGAAAGCGTCGGGAGTTCCGTATCTTGAAGTAGGAGCAAAATATCCGCTCACCTGATATCCCCACGAGCCCTCAAAAGGAAATTCGGTTATAGGCATAAGCTCAATGTGAGTATATCCCATTTTTTTAACATATTTTGAAAGCTTTTTAGCCGCCGTTTCATAGTCGAGAAAGCTTCCGTCGCTGTTTTTCATCCAGGAGCCCAAATGCACCTCGTAAATATTGACAGGCGAGGAATAAACCACCTTTTTGTGCTTTTCGGCTTTGTATTCAGCGTCGGTCCATTCAAAATTATGCTCGGCATAAATTTTTGAAGCGTTTTCCGGAGCTGTCTGAAAATGGCGCGCATAAGGATCGCTTTTAAGAATAGTTTTACCATTAGGTCCTGTTACCGCATATTTATAGCAGTCATATTCTTTAACGCCCTTTATCTTCGCCTCGAAAACTCCTCCGCCGATATTTTTCATCGGGGAAACATCGGTATTCCAATTATTGAAATCTCCTGCCACGCTCACTCTTTTTGCATTCGGAGCCCACACGCGGAAAATCGTGTACGACTTAGCGAAAAATGATCCTAGGTGCTTGTAAGCGTCGGATTTTACCGTGTTTTCAAAATCCGGAAAATATTTTTCCATTTCAAATTCCCCTTCACTGAAAATCTTTTAAATCTTTATTTTATTATATCAGCATTTTTTAAGATTTTCAATATATTTTTGTTAAATTTCCGAGAGCGAGTTACAAATTTTTTGACGATATTTGTTATAATTGCACAAAAATCGGGTGTGTTTTGAACTCCGCGAAACAATTTTCAAATAAGACCCGCGTATTTTGAGGAATCGGCGGTCACCAAAACCGTTTCTTTCCCTATCACCTTAATATCTTTCCACGGAATAATAATATCATCCTGTTTTCCTATAAGTCCTAAAAGCCGAGGTCTTCCGAAGATAACAATTGCCGTTAGAGCTCCCGACTCGGTATCAAGCTCAATATCGCCGATATACCCTAAAACAAAACCGTCGTTTATACAAACGACCTGCTTGTTTTTAAGCTCGTCAATTCTGCAAATCATTTTCTCACCGCTTTTTGTGAAATATAAAATAATTATATGAATTAAGCCTTTAAAATATAATAGAACCCGGCGGCAAAGTCTTAAAAACTTTGCCGCCGGGCAGATATTAAAATAAACCTGTTATTTTTCCGTTTTCATCTATGTCGATATTTTCAGCCGCCGGTTTTTTAGGAAGTCCCGGCATAGTAAGAATATTTCCGGTCAGCACCACCGCAAATCCCGCGCCTGCGGAAATTTTAATGTTTCTCACAGTCACTGTAAAATGCTCGGGCGCGCCTAATTTAAGAGGATCGTCGGAAAAGCTGTACTGCGTTTTCGCTATACAAACAGGAAGTAATGAATAGGGCGAGTTTTCTATCTCGTTTAACTGCTTTTGCGTTTGCGAAGTTAAAACTATTCCGTCGCCGCCGTAAACCTTTTTGACAACAGCCTCGATCTTTTCTTTCATACTTATATTATCTTCATAAGCAAATTTAAAATCGAGCTTTTCTTCTTCGCATAACCTCACTGCTTCGTGCGCGAGCGCTTTCGCTCCTTCTCCGCCTTTTTCCCAAGCCTCGGATAAAACGACATTTACGCCTATCTCTTTGCATTTTTCGGTTATAACTTCGATTTCCCTTTTTGTATCGGTCGGGAAAATGTTCAGAGCAACGACTGCGGGCAAACCATAAACATTTTTTATGTTCGATAAATGCCTGATCAAATTAGGAATACCCTTTAAAAGCGCTTCCTCGTTTTCTTCATTTAGGTGCTTTTTATCCACTCCGCCGTGCATTTTAAGCGCCCTTATTGTTGCAACCAAAACGCAGGCGTCGGGTCTTAATCCCGATTTTCTGCACTTTATATCAAAAAATTTCTCTGCTCCGAGATCTGCTCCGAAGCCTGCCTCCGTAACCACAAAATCCGCGCACTTAAGAGCCGTTTTCGTAGCTATAACAGAGTTGCAGCCGTGAGCTATATTAGCAAAGGGTCCTCCGTGAATTATCACAGGCGTTCCCTCTAAAGTCTGCACAAGATTAGGCTTAACAGCGTCTTTTAAAAGCGCCGCCATTGCGCCCTGCGCTTTAAGATCCCTGCACCTTACAGGCTCGCCTGAAGTGTTATAAGCAACAATAATATTCGATAGCTTATCTTTAAGATCAGAAATATCAGCGCTTAGGCACAGCACCGCCATTATCTCGCTTGCGACCGTGATATCAAATCCGTCTTCCCTCGGCACGCCGTTGTTCTTGCCTCCGAGCCCGTCAACAATATTTCTTAATTGGCGGTCGTTCATATCGACGCACCTTTTAAAGACTATTCTTCTCGTATCGATATTAAGCTCGTTTCCCTGGTGAATATGATTGTCAAGCATAGCTGCAAGCAGATTGTTAGCCGCTCCTATCGCATGAAAATCTCCCGTGAAATGAAGATTTATATCCTCCATCGGCACCGCCTGCGCATATCCGCCGCCTGCGGCTCCTCCCTTAATTCCGAAAACAGGACCGAGCGACGGTTCTCTAAGTGCGGCAACTGCCGATCTTCCGATTTTATTTATTCCGTCAGCAAGTCCTACAGAGGTCGTAGTCTTGCCCTCGCCTGCAGGAGTGGGAGTGATAGCGGTAACAAGTATCAGCTTGCCATCTTTATTTTTGCTGTTTTTTAAAAAATCAGGGCTGATCTTTGCCTTATATTTTCCGTAACACTCTAAATAGTCTTCGTCAATTCCTGCTTTTAAAGCAATTTTATTAATCGGCTGCATTTCACAGCTTTGAGCGATTTCAATATCCGTTTTATACCCCAAAACATTCACCTCTGATAATATCGGGCAGCTTGTCTAAAGACTCAATAATATATGTAGGCTCTAAAGCGGGCTTTAAATTATGCGGATTGTACCAACAGGTATCAAGTCCAGAATTTATACCCCCTGCGATATCGGAAGACTCACTGTCGCCCACAACTAAAATCTTATCTTTCGGCACTTCGGGAATATTTTTAAGCACATAATCAAAATAAGCTTTTTCGGGTTTTTGCGAGCCCGCGTCTTCAGAAACGAAAATATAATCGAAAAACTTTTCAAGACCGCTGCTTTTAATTCTCTTATATTGTGTTTTTGCAACACCGTTTGTTGTTACACAGACCTTAACACCTAAATTTTTGATATCCTCAAGCATTTCTTCCGCTCCGTCTATAACATCGTTTCCGAAAGAGAGCAGATTAAAATACCGCTCGGACATTTTGTAAGGATCGGCATTTATCCTTGTTTTCTCAACAAAGGTTTTAAATCTTCCTGCGAATATCTCTTCTTTTTTGATAATTCCCGCTTCAAAGCGTTTCCAATAATCGTCATTGATCTTAGAATAGGTTTCGATCAATTCGTCGGTCGGAAGAATCGAATTTTCTTTAAGAAGAGCCGATATAGCCTTTCTCTCTGAGGCTTTAAAATCAAGCACAGTGTTATCGAGATCTAAAAAAATTACGCTGTATTTCATCTTCTTATATTATAAAAAAACGGGAAAAGGTAAACGACCAAAAAGTTAAAAATAATCATTCCGAGAATTACGACCATAACGGTGCCGATAGCTGTTCCTCCGAGGAAAGCGAGCCCGTATTTATAATATCTCGGATCGGTCTCGCTGTGGTAGACCTTTATTCTGCTTACCGCAAAGGATTTGTAAATGCCGTCGTAAAGCATTCCAAAAACTAAAGCGGTTATGATATTAAGCGCTACGGAAATTCCTGTGAATACCGCATTATTAGCGATCGATCCGTAAACAAAAAGGATATTAAACGCAGCAGCTATGCAAACGAGGATCGCACCGAACTTATTCATTTTTCTGTAAAAGAAAGATATTGCCGCGCCTAAAGGACCGAAAAGAAACGAAAGAGCGGCAACTGTCCAGTTCCAGCCTATTTTAGATTTTTTTGTTTCGCTTTTAATAAATTTATTAACATATACCTGCGATCTTGAGCCTATAAAATCCGAAATATCTTCGAGCGGAACACCGTCGATCACCATATCCGGAACAGCCTCTGTAGAATATATAACCTTATTTTGAGCAGTATCTTCAGGCGGCGCATATTTGCTATCCGGGTTTAAAAGACTTCCGCAGTTTTTGCAAAAATTATACTCTTCTTCATTAGGGGTTCTGCAAACGGGACAAATTTTACTCATTTATTTTCCTCCTAAAACAGTGTTGCAAGAATATTGGATAATAGACTTACGCCTATAACGCCCACTATCATCATTCCTATATTGATTCCGCCTTTTTTATTCATATCGGCTTCAATATCATCGGAATTTTTCTTTATTTTAGCTATCGATGAAACGGCATAATTTCTGTAAATAAGATCGCCGAATATGCCTAAAAGAATTCTCAAAATAAGATCAAGAGTTGCGGCGATAAAAGAAACAATAAGGATCTTTTTATCTATTGCCGAAACGGTTGAAAGTATTTCCGCATATGTGATGTTCGCTAATCCGCCGCCGTTATAAAGAGCAATACTGAAAAGATTTTCAAAAAGATTGAATATAACGAGCGCTATTCCCGCAAATGTACCTTTTATATACATTTTTCTTGAGAAAAGAAATCCGCTCGGGAATAAAAACGCGAGCCAGTTCCACGAAAGCTTTTTCCCTGTTTTAAAGTTCGCGAATTTAGGAATATATCTCTGCGAGTTCGCAAGAACAAATCTTCCCGCCTCTTTCGCCGTAACGCCCTCTCCGAGATCAAGCTCGTGCGGAACTCCGCCTAAGGGGTCTAATGGATAATATCCGCTTATTATCCTGTAATTAGGCGATTTGCAGTTAGGGCATACAGGCTCTGATGCATTATATGAATTACCGCAGATATTGCATTTTATAAGGTCTTCTTTTTCTTCGTTTTCAGTGTTTTCGGCGCTTTCTTTTTTCGCGTGCGCCTCATATTCTTCTTTTAATTTATCATATTGATTTTGAGTGCCGTGATATTTTGCAAGTCCGCACTCTCCTATCGAATTGTAGCAGTCCCTGTGATGCGGCGCTCCGCATACGGGGCAATATACTACATCGTCGTCGTCAAACAAATAAGAATGACAAACCACACAGGTTTTTCTATCGGAGTTCAAACAGTTACCCTCCTGAATTCATTTATTTTTGAAAAAAGGCAATCGAAATATTCCTTGCCGTAATTATGAAATCCGTTTTCCGAGATCATTTTCTTAAGTGTGCCTTCGCTTACCCATTTAGCCGCCGCCACTTCGCTTTTTTGAAGCTTAAGCTTTTCTGCCGGGGTATCGCAAAGAGTGGCATAAACATCGATAAAGGAATTTCTCTTTTTAAATCTCGCAAGCTTTATGAGAGTATCCTCATCGGTTGCAATGCCGAGCTCTTCAAAAAGCTCTCTTTTAGCGGCATTAAATGAATTTTCACCGGCAATCGCCGCGCCGCCCGTTGCCGCCCATTCGCCGGGCATAAGCTTTTTGTTGTCAGATCTGCGCTGGATAAGAAAATTACCTTTTTTGGAAATTATCCATATATGCACCACAAGATGATATTCCTTAGGCGCAAGCGCTGATTTTCCTCTGTAAACCGTTTTCCCCGTCAAATTTCCGAAACTGTCATATACATCCCATTTTTCTGCCATCAGAGCTTCTCCGTGATATCTCCGGGCTTTTTAAAAATGCTGTTTTCCGGAACAAATCCCCTTACAGATGAAAGAGGATAAATATTTGTGTTTTTGCCTATTACCGTACCCGGATTTAAAACGCTTCCGCAGCCTACTTCCACAAAATCTCCGAGTATCGCGCCGAATTTTTTAAGACCGGTTTTTATTTTTTCGCCGTTATAATTCACCGTTACAAGCGTTTTGTCCGACTTAACATTCGAAGTGATAGACCCTGCTCCCATATGCGAGCGGTAACCTAAAATTGAATCTCCCACATAGTTGTAATGAGGGACCTGAACGCCGTCAAACAAAACAACGTTTTTAAGCTCCGTGGAATTTCCTACAACAGCGCCTTTTCCTATTATCGCATTTCCCCTGATAAAAGCGCAGTGCCTTATCTGCGCGTTTTCATCGATAATGCAAGGCCCCGTTATGCTCGCGGATCTTGCAATCTCTGCGCTTTTCGCCGCAAAAACTCCGGGAGCAATTTCTTCAAAAATATTTTTATCAAGCTTTAAAGACAGCTTTTTAATAAAATCGCTTATATTAGGCAAAGCTTCAAAAGGATAAATGTCGCCGCTGAAAAGCTCGGCGGCTATAGTTTTATCCAGCGAAAAAAGACTTGACGCTTTAAGCTTATGCATATAAGAACTCCTCTCTTCTTTTGTTATTCATTATACACTGTAATTATATCAAAATTATTAACTTTTTTCAACAATTTATAATATTTTTAATTTAACTATTGCTTAAAAGGGAAAATTATATTATAATAATTAAAAGTAACGCGCGTTAAATCGTGCGAATGGGCGGGTCCTGTGCGACGGGTAACCGTGAACCATGTCAGGCGGGGAACCGAGCAGCATTAAGCGCTTTATCCGTGCGCCGCAGTAAATCGGTCCATTCGTGCGGTTTAGCGCGCGTCAGCTTATTCAAATCAAGAAGTGTTAAAGGAGAAAAAATGGCATATAAAGCTCTTTATCGGAAATACAGGCCCTCGACCTTTTCCGAAGTAGTAGGTCAGGAACATATTACGCAAACGCTTAAAAACGAGCTTTCCGAGAATAAAATAGTTCACGCTTATCTGTTCACCGGAACCAGGGGAACGGGTAAGACAAGCTGTGCCAAAATTCTCGCAAAAGCTGTAAACTGTCTTTCTCCTATAAACGGCGACCCCTGCGGCGAATGCGAAATGTGCAGGCTCATAAGTAATGACGAAATTACCGATATCTGCGAAATAGACGCCGCTTCTAACAACGGTGTTGACAGTATAAGAGAACTGCGCGAGCAGGTAAATTATGCTCCTGCCGCCGCGAAATACAGAGTTTATATTATCGACGAGGTGCATATGCTCTCCCAGGGCGCTTTCAATGCGCTTTTAAAAACTTTGGAAGAGCCTCCCGAGCATGTTATCTTTATTCTTGCAACCACCGAAGTTCATAAGCTCCCCGCAACAATTCTTTCACGGTGCCAGAGATTTGATTTTTCAAGAATAGATCCCGAAAAGATCTGCGAAAGACTTATGTATATCGCCGAAAAAGAGGGATTTTCTCTTACAAAAGAAGCAGGCTTTCTTATTGCCGACGCGGCTGACGGCGGTATGCGCGATGCCGTTTCGCTTTTAGACCTCTGCGCTTCAAACAGCAAAGATATCACCGAGGAAACAGTTTCAAATGTCTGCGCAATGGCAGGGAGCGACTATCTTTTAAAGCTTTCCGACCTTATAAAGGCAAAAGATACCGAAAGCGCCCTTAAAATGATCGACGAGCTTCATAATTCCTCAGTCGATATGCTAAGGCTGTTGTCCGAGCTTACGGAGCATTTCAGAAATCTTATGATATGTAAAATAATAAAGGGCGAAAACAAGCCTATCGTTTGCTCTAAAAAAAGGCTTGACCTTTTAGAAGATCAGGCACAGAAATTTTCTTTGCAGGAAATTATGTCTGCCCTTGATATTTTGCAGTCTTCTGCCTCCGATATGCAGTCGGGCAACAGAAGAGTGGAAATGGAAATGATCGTGATAAAGCTTTGCAAGCCCGAAATATTCGGAGATATCAAAGCTTTGGAGCTTAGAGTTTCAAGACTTGAAAGCGGGATAAAGCCCGAAGTTACGAGCGTTCAAATTCCCGAAGCACCGAAAGCCGAAGAAGAAACTCAGCCCGCACCCATAGAAGAAGAAAAACCCTCTTTAAAAGCTGACGGCGAACCTGAAAAGGCTGAAGCTTGGGAAGATGTTATCGCAATTCTTCAAAAAAGCTGTCCGCTTATAGCCGGAGTTTTAAAGGACTCTAACGCGTATATTGAAAACGATTATCTTTTGATCGAAACTGAGAATTCACAGTTTAAAACACTTGTAAACGGCTCAAACGCGCTTTATCGTAACGCTATAAGAAACGCAGCGAAAGAGGTTTATAATAAAACTTTCCGCTTAGGACCTTACAGAAAAGCGCAAAGCGAAGAAAAAAGCGTCGATCCGCTTTTAGAGCTTCAGAAAAAATTAGAGAAGCTTGAAAATAAATAAAAATTCAGGAGACAAAAAATGAAAGTAAGAATTCCCGGTTCCGGCGGCCCCGGAAATATGACTCAAATGATAAAACAGGCTCAAAAAATGCAGGAAGATATGGCGGCTCTGCAGACCGACCTTGAAACAAGGGAGTATTCCGCAACCTCCGGCGGCGGGATCGTGAGCGTGACCGTAGACGGAAAACACCTTATCAAATCATTAAAAATCGATCAGAGCGCAATTGATCCCGATGACAGCGAAATGCTGGAGGATCTCATCACCGTCGCAGTAAATGAGGCTATCGAAAAAGCTTCAAAAACCGCCGAGTCCGAAATGGGCGAAATAACAGGCGGACTTAATCTTCCGGGGATGTTTTAATGAGCGGAAATATAGTTCCTTTAGAAGAACTTGTAAACCAGTTTGCAAGGCTTCCCGGAATAGGCAGAAAGACCGCTATGAGGCTTGCCTATAATATTATCGAACAGCCTCCCGAGCGCGCCGAGCAGTTTGCAAAAGCGCTTGTAAATGCGAAAAAGCAGATAAAATTCTGCAAATTCTGCCAGACCTTTACGGATAAAGAAGTCTGCCATATTTGCTCGGATGAAAAGCGCGACAGATCGGTCATCTGCGTGGTGGAAGATTCCCGTGATATTTCCGCGTTTGAAAGGACAAGGGAATACAGCGGTCTTTACCATGTTTTACACGGCGTGATATCTCCGCTCGATAATATCGGTCCCGATAAGCTTAAAATAAAAGAACTTATCGCAAGACTTTCAGACGGCGAAGTAAAAGAAATAATTATGGCTACAAACCCCACAGTCGAGGGAGAAGCAACTTCAAGCTATATTTCAAGACTTGTAAAGCCTATGGGAATTAAAGTTTCAAGACTTGCCTACGGCGTCCCCGTCGGCGCCGATCTTGAATATGCCGACGAATATACCCTCGCCCGCGCATTAGAGGGAAGAAACGAGATTTGATTTATGGAACAGAAAAAAATTGACAGAATTAACGAGCTTGCAAAAAAACAAAAATCCTCAGGTCTAACCCCTGAGGAAAAGGAAGAACAAGCGGTCTTAAGAAAAGAATATATCGAGGCTTATAAAAGAAGTCTTTTAAGCCAGCTTGATAATATGTACTTTGTAGAGCCCGACGGAACTAAAACCAAAGTAATTCCAAAAGATAAAAAGCACTGATGTTTTCAGTGCTTTTTGTTATTTAAGGCTTAAATAATAATCTTTCATAGTTTTTGCGTCTTCCGCCTGAGTGCCTGCAGACTCGCAGATAAAAACAGGCGAACAGCCGTATTTAAAAGTAAGCTCCATAACCGGCTCAAAATCAGGGCCGAACACGGTATCATCAAATGTCAGGTGCCGCTTTTCGCCGCCGGTAGTATATTCGATTTTCGAAAAATGCGAATGAAACGATTTAAGTCTTTCTGTTCCGAGCTTATCTTTTATCGTTTCAAAAACTGTTTTATAATCTTCAAGCGATTTAAAATATCCCATATCCCTGGCATTTAAATGGCCGAAATCAATGCACGGAATAAGCCTCTCGTCAATAAGGCAGAGCTCCATAACCTCCTGAAGATTACCAAGCTGATTTACCTTTCCCATTGTTTCCGGGCAGATATGGATATCGCCAAGCCCTTGCTCATCCAAAGCTTTTACAGCCTTTTTCATAGTATCCTTTGCAAGATCAAGCGCCTGCTCTCTGCTTATTTTAGCGCAGGAGCCCGTGTGAACAACAATTCTGTTTCCGCCCATAGCTTTCACTGCCTCGGCGCTTTTTAAGATATAGCCTATGGAATTATCCCTTTTTTCAGGATCGACCGACGACATAGATATAAAATAAGGCGCGTGCAAAGAAAGGGATATTCCTGCGCTTTTTGCCGCACTGCCAAGCTCGGCGGCTTTCTGAGTTCCAATATTAACTCCTCTGCCGCATTGGTACTCATAACAGTCAAGCCCCATTTTAAGGACATATTGAGGAATTTCAAGGCTGTGCTTATAACCCATATCCTTAAAGCTTTGCGAATTCCCCGCAGGGCCGAATTTAGCCGACATCCTTTTCTTGCTCCTTTTCATTATAATCCTTGATCTTGTAAAGCTTGAAAACTAATTTTTCAAGCTTTCTTTTAAATTTGAATCTCATTGAACTTTCAGGCTTTATCGGAGTTAAAAGAATTGTTTTTATTCCGCACGCGTTTCCGCCCAAAATATCGGTGAAGATCTGATCGCCCACTATAGCAACTTCAGATTTTTTCACATTTAAAAATTTAACTCCGCGCAAAAATCCGAAACAAAGAGGCTTTAAGGCAAGAGAAATATGATCAAGCCCTATTTTTTCGGCAAATGGCTTTACTCTCTTTTCTTTTGAATTTGAAAGCAAGGAAAGCTTTATACCGCTTTTTTTCATACTTTCTATCCATTCGTTAAGCCCGTCTGTCAGCACCATGGAATGATGTGTGGAAAGAGTATTGTCCACATCAAGCAGGAGCGCTTTGATTTCAAATGATTTTAGTATCTGCGGAGTGATATCCGTGACTCTTTTAAGTTTTATATCCGGCTTTAAAAGCATTTTTTCACCTAATATAAAAGGCGGTTGTTATCCAACCGCCTTTTCCTTTTTAATTAACGAAACTTTCTTTTACGAGCAGCTTCCGATTTTTTCTTACGCTTTACAGAGGGCTTCTCATAATGCTCTCTCTTGCGAACTTCCTGAATTACGCCGTCCTTAGCGGTCTGGCGCTTAAATCTGCGCAAAGCGTTATCGAGCGATTCGTTTTCTTTTAATTTTACCTGACTCATTAACATTCCCTCCCTCCGCAAAAGTTGCAGGGGTTATACTTTAACAAAAATTATTATACTATATTACCATACGCGATGTCAAGAAGAAATTTTTATATTGCTTTAAGATTTTCTTAAGGTTTTTAAAGAGCGCTTGCAATTAAAAAAGAAAGTGTTATAATGGGCTATATGAATATTTTAAGATTTATTGCAAAACTTATCAAATCCGTATCCTTAACCGTGTCCGATATTATGTTCTATAAGATCATATATAAGGTCACGGGTATTTTCGCTACAAGAAAATTCAAGAGAGCTAAAAATAATCATAAATATGCGATTTTGATAGCGGCGAGGAATGAAAGCGCCGTTATAGGCAATCTAATAGACAGTATAAATAAGCAGGATTATCCGAGCGAGCTTATTGATATTTTCGTGGTTGCGGATAACTGCACGGATAATACGGCTAAGGTCGCTTCGGATATGGGCGCTAAAGTTTATGAAAGATTTGATCCCGATCACCGAACAAAGGGCTATGCCCTGCAATACCTTGTTAAGTGTATAGACCGGGATATCGGCGTTAGATCCTATGAAGCTTATATGATATTTGACGCGGATAATCTTCTTAAAAGCGATTATGTTTCGAGGATGAACGATTCTTTTGACGCGGGTGAAAAAATCGTTACTTCCTACAGAAATACAAAGAATTTCAATGATAATTGGATCGCTGCGTCTTACGGCATACATTGGCTCAGAACTATAAGGAACGAGCACCGCGCAAAATCCCTTTTCAGGCTCGCAACAAGAATTCAGGGCACGGGATTTTTATTTTCAAACGAGCTGATTTTAAACGGCTGGAATTACACCTCTCTTACCGAGGACAGAGCTTTCTGCGCCGACGCGGTTGTTAAAGGCTATAAAATATCTTATAATAATGAAGCGCAGTTTTTTGACGAGCAGCCTGTTGACCTTAAAATTGCTTTAAGACAGCGAATTAGGTGGGCAAAAGGCCACCTGCAGGCATTCGTGGAATCGGGAGGAAAACTTTTTACCCATATTTTCTTCACTGATAAGAACGCAGAGGCGTGCCTAACGGAAAAAGAAAAGAAAAATTTAACTCCGCTTAAAAAAGTTCTTTATAATATAAGGCTTAGATTTATGAGCTTTGATATGCTCACAGTTATTTATCCGCGCCCGATATTTTTATTTTTCAAAAAAATATCCCTTTTAATAATAAGGTCTATCCTTATTCTGAATTCACAGATGATAGTCACAAGAATGTTTGCGCCTAAGCTTTTGGGAGATTTTTTAAGGGCTATACATATAAATCCGAGAAATTTCTCAAAATCAGGAATGATAGCAATTCTTATTCTTTTCACAATATCGTGGACATTTGATTCCTATCTTAAAGGAATAATCACAGCCGTTTATATTTTTATAATGGAGCATAGAAGAATAATTCCGATAGTATGGTATAAAAAAGTTCTTTATTGCTTAACTTTCCCGATTTTTGACCTTATAGGAAAGATCTCTATGATAATAGCTTTCTTCTCAAAAGTAGAATGGAAACCCATTCCGCATAAATCATCGGTAAATATTGAAGAAATAAATAAGACCTGAGGTGCGCGTGTCGAAAAGTCGACACGCTTTTGGTCGGGAATGCCGTTCGCAAGAAAATCAAAGATTTTCTTGACTGCACTCTATCCCCGCCAATACCACCCCTGTTTTCTTGAAAAACCGCTTTAAATACGCGGTTTTTCGCTTACAATGTGTTTTTCCGCCGCACCTGTCACCGAAAAAACAAAAATTGCGGCGTTACCGCCGCAACAATTACCCTTTAAAGCTTTTCGACAAATTTAAGACCTCGGAAAGTTAATTCCGAGGTCTTTATTTTATATCAATTCTTTTATCACTGAAATTGCGTAATCAGCAAATTCCCCGCAGGTCGCGTTTTCCGCGGTACCGTCGGCAATAACCTTTTTTTCGGTCACGGTGCAGATATTCAGCGCTTTTTCAAGAATATCCGCTTTGTTTTTAAGACCTATATGTCTTATCATCATTTCAGATGCTTTTAAAAGGCTCGTGGGATTTGCCCTGTCGCCGAGTCCCATTTCAATAAGCCTCGGTGCGCTCCCGTGAACAGCCTCAAACATCGCGTACTTATCGCCTATATTAGCGCTGCCCGCAGTGCCTACTCCGCCCTGGATCTGCGCCGCCTCGTCGGTTATGATATCGCCGTAAAGGTTAGGCAGAACAAACACCTCAAAATTCGATCTTATATCTTTGTTTATAAGATTGGCGGTCATAATATCGATATAATAATCCTCGGCTTTTATTTCCGGATAATCCTTTGCCACTTCGTGAGCTATTTCAGAAAAACTTCCGTCGGTCTTTTTCATTATGTTGGCTTTTGTTACTATCGCAACGCTCTTTTTGCCGTTGTTTTTTGCAAACTCAAATGCCGCTCTCGCAATTCTTCTTGTGCCCGATTTTGTCGTAACCTTAAAATCAAAGCTTAAAGTATCGGGAATTTCAATTCCCTTGCTTCCGAGAACATATTCGCCCTCGGTGTTTTCTCTGAAAAATGTCCAGTCGATATTTTCTTCTTCCACTTTAACGGGTCTGACATTAGCGTAAAGGTCAAGCTCCCTTCGCATTGCGACATTTGCGCTTTCTAAGCTTCCGCCCTTTAAAGTTGTGGTGGGGCCTTTTAGGATAACATTGCATTTTTTCAAATTTAACAGCACATCATCGGGAATAGCCTTTTTTTGCGCCATTCTGTTCTCTATCGTAAGTCCTTCGATATCTTTAAGCTCTATTTTGCCCGATTTTATTTCATCTGCGAGCAAAACTTCAAGCACTCTTTTTGAATGCTTGCTTATAATAGGACCTATTCCGTCGCCCGGGCAAATTCCTATAACTATTTTATCGAGCTTTGAATAATCCACAGCGCCCGATTCGCTTTCCATTCTTTTTTCCCGCTCGATCTGCTCGGTTAAAAGGTCTTTAAAATGAGCGACCGCGTCGTCAATATATTTTTGCATAATTTTTCTCCGTTTTTCAGTTTTCCTGCTTTGTAAAGCTGAGCAGACCGCCCGCTTTAAGTATACTTTTCTGCCTGTCGGTAAAATTGCAGGAAAGCGCTATTTTTTTACCCTTTGTTTTGTCTTCAAGTATAAGGCTGCCGTCGTCAAGCCCCTCAAAGATATTGTCAAGGCAAAGCTCATCGCCCTGATCTATTGTATCGTAATCGTCGGGGTCGACAAAGGTCAAAGGAAGAATTCCCGAATTTATAAGGTTTGCAGCGTGAATTCTTGCAAAGCCTTTTGTTATCACCGCTCTCACTCCGAGATACATCGGCACCAAAGCCGCGTGCTCTCTCGATGAGCCCTGGCCGTAATTCGCACCGCCGATAATAAAGCTCTCTTTAAGCGCTTTTGCTCTCTCGGGGAAATCCTTATCGCAAACAGAAAAGCAGAACTGCGAAAGGTGGGGAATATTCGATCTGTAGGGCAGGATTTTAGAGCCTGCGGGCATAATGTGATCGGTGGTAATATTATCACCGACCTTTAAAGAAACCTTTGCCGTGATCTGATCGCCGATAGGCTTTGAAACAGGGAACGGCTTGATATTCGGACCTCTTAAAACCTCGGTTTTTTCAGCTGCTTCACTATCTGCCGGAGAAAGAACTGCGCTGTCGTTTATATCGAAAACCTCGGGCAGTTTAATCTCGGGCATTTCTCCTAATAGCCTCGGATCTGTTATCTCGCCGGTAAGCGCCGCCGCAACGGCTGTTTCGGGAGAGCAGAGATAAACTTCCGCGTCGGCTGTGCCGCTTCTGCCTAAGAAATTCCTGTTAAATGTCCTTAAGCTCACGCCTTTTGAATTAGGCGAAAATCCCATTCCTATGCAGGGTCCGCAGGCGCACTCCAAAAGCCTTGCGCCCGAAAGCAGAATATCTTCAAGCGCTCCGCATTTTGAAAGCATTGTAAGCACCTGTCTTGATCCCGGCGATACAGAAAGGCTTACATCGGGAGAAATTGTTTTCCCCTTTAAAAGCTTTGCCACTTTCATCATATCTAAAAGCGAGGAATTGGTGCAGGAGCCGATACACACCTGATTTACCTTGGTGCCTTTAAGCGAGGATACTTTAACCACATTATCCGGAGAATGCGGACATGCGATAAGCGGCTCAAGCTCGCTTAGGTCTATATCGATTATCTTGTCATATTCGGCGTCGGGATCGCTTTCGAGCGGAAAATAATCCTCCGCTCTTCCCTGCGCTTTTAAAAATTCAAGCGTAATTTCGTCAGACGGGAATATCGATGTCGTCGCCCCGAGTTCTGTTCCCATATTCGTGATAGTGGCTCTTTCGGGTACGGATAAGGTTTTAATTCCCTCTCCGCCCCATTCGATTATCGCGCCTACTCCGCCTTTTACCGAGAGAATTCTCAAGATTTCAAGGCTTATATCCTTAGCACTGACAAACGGCTTTAATTTGCCCTTAAGATTTACCTTGTACATTTTAGGCATTGTTATGTAATAAGCGCCGCCGCCCATTGCCACGGCAACATCCATTCCGCCCGCTCCCATAGCAAGCATTCCCATTCCGCCGCCTGTAGGAGTATGGCTGTCAGAGCCGATAAGCGTTTTGCCGGGGCGAGCAAACCTTTCAAGGTGTACCTGGTGGCAAATTCCGTTTCCGGGGCGGGAAAAATATATTCCGTGCTTTTTAGCAACCGTTTGGATATAGCGGTGATCGTCGGCATTTTCAAAGCCGGACTGCAAAGTGTTATGATCTATATAAGCTAAGCTTTTTTCTGTTTTTACTCGCTTTTGCCCCATTGTTTCAAATTCAAGATAAGCCATTGTTCCCGTGGCGTCCTGAGTAAGAGTCTGGTCGATTTTAAGTGCGACTTCGCTGCCCACAGTCATATCGCCGCTTACAAGATGAGCCTTTATTATCTTTTGAGCTATCGTATATCCCATAATTATTCTCCTTTGAAATTTTCCGCAATATGCTTAAAGGCATTCTGCACATGCTTTATAGTAAGCTCATAAGCAAGATCGGCGTCGTGATTTTCGATAGCCTTACTTATAGCCTTATGCTCGTCTACCGACTGCTGCGCCCTTGAACTGCTCTCAATAGAAGCTTTTCTGTATTTCTGCGCTTTTTTAAGCAGCGGCATTAATACATCAAAGTAAACAGGACTTGAGCTTGCTTTATAAATAGCGTCATGAAATCTGCTGTCCATATACCTGATATGATCGGCGTCATGCTTTGTGTTATAGAATTCCTGAAGCTCCACCGCCTCGTGAATTGCTCTTATCTGCTCGCTGGTTGCATTGAGCGCCGCGTCATAAGCTGCCATACACTCTATTTTTTCTCTTATTTTATAGATATCCTTAATATCCTTGTCCGTGATACCCGTTACAAGCGAGCCTTTGGCAGTATCTTCTATCAAATGCTCCTGACCGAGCCTTCTTAATGCCTCTCTTATCGGCGTTCTGCTAACTCCCATTTCACTGCAGAGTCTGCTCTCGGTCAAAATTTCTCCGCGCTGATATTTTCCGCTTAATATATCCGCCTCTAACCTGTCAAATACCTGATCGGCTAAAGATACGGTCTTATGCTCTATCATATAATTCTCCTTTTATAAACGGCGAAGCTTGCCGTCGGTAATTTTTTCAAGCATTTCCTCAAGCTCCGCGGTGGAAAGAGTGGTCTGCCTGCCGTCTTCATATTCCTTATCTATAAGCTCTTTCATTTTGATTACCGTTTCGCTTTTCTTGTCCACAGCTTCGCTGCCTGAAAGACCGTAATTCTGATTTATCCAATAAGCTATCCCGGCAAGACCGGAAGCCTTTCCGATAAGCACCGAAACAGGGCGGTTGAGAATTTTGCCGGTATTGAAAATATTGTATATTTCCTCGTCTTTCATAAGACCGTCGGCGTGAATCCCCGCTCGCGTAACATTGAAATTTTTTCCTACAAACGGCGTCATCGGAGGAATTTTATATCCTATCTCTTTTTTGAAATAATCGGCGATCTCGGTTATCACTGTAGGATCCATTCCGTCAAAAGAGCCTCTGAGCGACGCATATTCCATAACCATAGCCTCAAGAGGAATATTTCCTGTCCGCTCGCCTATTCCGAGCAGTGAACAGTTTACTCCCGAAGCGCCGTAAAGCCATGCTGTCGATGCGTTTGCCACAGCTTTATAAAAATCGTTATGTCCGTGCCACTCAAGCATATCGCTCGTAACATCGGAATAGTGCTGTAAGCCGTAAATAATTCCCGGCACACTTCTCGGAAGCGCGACCTCCGGGTAAGGCACTCCGTAACCCATAGTATCGCAAGCCCTTATTCTTACCGGGATTCCCGCGTCTCTTGACATTTTCATAAGCTCGTTTACAAAAGGCACAACAAATCCGTAAAAATCAGCTCTTGTGATGTCTTCAAGATGACACCTCGGCATAACTCCCGCCTCAAATGCCTCGGAAACCGCCGCTAAATATGTATCCATAGCCTGCTTTCTTGTCATTTTAAGCTTTTTGAAGATATGATAATCGCTGCAGGAAACAAGAATTCCCGTTTCTCTTATCCCTAGATCCTTAACAAGCTTAAAATCTTCCTTGCTCGCTCTTATCCAAGTAGTTATCTCCGGGAATTTAAGCCCTAATTCCTGGCACTTTTCAATGGCTTTTCTGTCCTTTTTGCTGTAAACAAAAAATTCCGTCTGCCTGATAATTCCGTAAGGGCCTCCGAGCCTTGACATAAATTTGTAAAGCTCCACTATCTGCTCTACGCTGTACGGCTCTACAGACTGCTGACCGTCACGCAGAGATGTATCGGTTATCCAGATATCTTTAGGCATTCCGAGCGGAACACGGCGGTGGTTGAAAGCAATTCTCGGCACATCGTCGTAACTGTAAAAATCCCTGTATAAATTGGGATCGCTCACATCCTGCAGAGAATATTTGTATGTATCCTGCTCAAGCAGGTTGGTTTTATCCGATATTTCAAGCATATTATCACCCTAAACTTTTAATGTATACAATTATACACCTATTCAGTTATACTGTCAAGAGTCTGTTTCAAGTCTTGTAATTCCGTCTGCAATTTCGGCAAATGCTCCGGCTGTCTGCTTAGTAGTTCCGCCCTCGCTTAAGATTATCACCACATATTTCGGCTTTTCGAGAGGAAAAAATCCGCAAAACCAGCTGTTATTTATCTCTTTTCCGTTTTTAAAATATCTTCCCGTCTGCGCGGTCGCGGTTTTCCCCGCGGCTGTGCAAAGCTGCGGTTTTGCAGCCTCGCCCGTTCCCTCGTCTATAACCGACGAAAGATATTCCTTTAAAGTATCGGCTGTTTTTTCACTCATAACACGGGTGGGATTGAGCTTTTCATATTCCGTCACAGTCCCGTTTTTCGTGGTGCTTTTAATAATATGAGGGATATTGTAACTGCCTGAGTTTGCAATAGCCGAATAAAGCGTGAGCATTGAAACGGGGCTTAACAAAAAATATCCCTGACCTATAGAAAAGTTTGCAAGCAGCGCCGGATTTTCAAGGGACTTTAAATCGGGCATTGTGCCGGGAGTTGTGAAGATATTATCGGCAATTTTAATTTCTCTTCCGAAATTAAGCGATGAAGCCATATCGTAAATGGCTTTGCTTCCTAACTCCTGCCCTAAATTATAAAAGAAAGTGTTGCACGAAAAGGTAAGTGCGCTTTTAAGATCCATAAGCCCGTGGCCGTCGGCCTTGTGGCAGTTAAAATCACGGTCGACTATGTGGGTCCTGCCGGTGCAGGTATAAGAAAAATTTTGCTTATTTTCCGAAAATGCCGCCGCGGCTACGCACGGCTTAAAAACAGAGCCCACGCTGAAGCTCGCAAGCGCGCGGTTTAAAAGAGGGGCGTCTTCGCTTTTTAAATAATCCTGTAAATTTGTCGTTTTAAAAGCAGGCTTTGAAAGCATAGCAACAATTTCGCCCGTTTCCGCCTCGCTTATGACCACCGCTCCTTTTTCAATACTCTTAGTAGCCATTTCCGCTATTTTTTGAATATTCAGATCAAAAGTCGTAACCACATTATTGCTCACCTTTTCGGTGTTTTCGAATTCAGGCTCTATCCCTTTTAAAACCTCGCCCTTGCCGTTTAAATAAAATATTGCGCTTTGCTCTTTAGAGCTGTATAAAATATCATCATATGCAGCCTCTATTCCGCACGCTCCGTGTCCCGAAGAATCGGTGTATCCTAAAATATGTTCAAAATAAGAATTATCAGGATCATTTGAGGACACTGTAAAGCATTTTATTCCGTCAGCGCTGATATCTTTCGGAACTTCCAAAACAACGGGCTTATTCTTTTTAAGCTTTTCGAGCGCACTTTTAAGCTCCTCGCCTTTTAAAACAGAGCTTAGCTTGCTTACTGCCTGCGGCGTGGGCGATACAGCCGCAAGTATTTTTGTTTTGTTATTCGTCAGCAAAACGCGGTTTCTGTCATACACAGAGCCGCGCTTATTTCCTATTTTTATCTTATATCTGCTCTGGCTCTCCTGCGCCGCAGTAAGAGTTTCGTCAGTCGCCACCACGGCAACTCTTAAAATACAGCTAAGCAAAAACAGCATAACTGTAAAAAACGCTGTTACCGACCTTTTTGCAAAAATCCTTTCATTCAAAAAAACACGCCCTCTTTCCTGTTTATTATTGACAGAAAAGAGGGCTGTTATTAAACCGTCAGAGAAGATAATGATCAATAAGCTTATGATTGATTTCAAATAAGTTTTCTATTTCATAGCGGTTATCAAAATTATCACGGATAAGTATTCTGTTGTTTTTAAGCATTTTTATATTCCGCGAATAATTTGATACTTCAAAAACGCACTCTCCGCGGTCGGTCTCCACATCAAGCTTCAGCGCCGCTCCTATATCTTTAGCGCTTATTATCCTTGTTATTTTCGGAATAAAATAATAATCTTTAAGATAATCGGATAAGGCTTTTTTGCTTTCTTTCGATAATTTATCGATATCTTTTATTATCGCAATTTCTTTGTTTTGAGAATCAAAAAGCACAATAAAATTATCCTTTGCCGACATCGGGAAGAGCCGCCTGGCAGAAAGCGAAGTAAAGCTTTTTCCGTCAGAAAGTTTTAAGCTTAATGAATTTTCGGAATCAATAAAGATCAAAGCGCTTGAATCTTCAATATAAAATCTTTCCGTATTCATACTTTCACCCGCTCTTTTGTACTTTTTTTCTGCAGCATTTCCGCCATTCCCTGAATTTCCACCAAGCGGTAATACTTGCCTTTTTTCTCCATAAGCTCGTCGGGAGTTCCGCATTCTATTATTCTGCCTTTATCGACGACAACAATTTTATTTGCTTTCCTAAGCGTTGAAAGCCTGTGGGCGATCATAATAGTGGTTCTGCCCGAGATCAGGCGCTCTATAGCCTCCTGAATAAGGTGCTCGGTTTCGCTGTCCACAGATGCGGTCGCCTCGTCGAATATCAGTAACGACGGGTTTTTAAGCACTGCTCTTGCAATCGAAAGCCTTTGCTTTTCTCCTCCCGAAAGCCCTATTCCTCTTTCTCCGAGCATAGCGTCATATCCGTCAGGCATACGGGAAATAAAAGAGTGCGCGTTAGCGATATCGGCAGACTCTATGACCTGCTCTACCGACGCTTCGGGATCGGAAAATGCGATATTATTATATACCGTATCATTAAACATCGTCGGCTCCTGCTGAACAAATCCTATCTGATCGCGATAGCTTTTAAGATCGATATTTTTTATATTCTTACCGTCAACATATATCTCGCCGTCGTAATTATCATAAAATCTCATAAGAAGATTTATCATCGTGCTTTTGCCCGAACCCGTCGTACCTACTACGCCGACAATATCTCCCGGTTCAATTGTAAGATTTATATTATCGAGCGTCTTTTTGGTGCGGTCGAATGAGAAATTCACATTCTTAAATTCAATTTTACCCTCTATCTTATCGATATTATTGCCTTTTCCGAAATCGCGCTCGGTGTCCGCGTCTATAATATCAAGTACTCTTTCGATAGAGGTCAGAGCCTGCTGATATTTATCGGAGATATTCGCAAAAAATCTAACAGGAACATAAAACTGCGCCGCATAGGAAATAAACGATACCAAAAGACCTACGGACATATTGCTGTTTCCGCCTATTACCAGCTCTCCGCCGAATCCCCAGATTATCAGCGAGCCCATTGAAACGAGCATTGTGATAACATGCGGAAAGACCGTGTTTAAAGCTGACGCGTTTCTTCTCTCTTTGTAAAGCTTATCGTTTATATCCTCGAATTTATTTATCGTTCTTTCTTCGCCGGTGAAAGATTTTATTATTCTTATTCCCGGAATTGAATCGCAAAGCATAGAATTCACTGCCGAAGATCTCATCCAAATTCTGTGGTAAATAGGTCTTACCTTTTTGCCGAACCACTTAGAACCGATAACGATTATCGGGATCGGAGTAAGCGAAAGTATGGTCAGCTTCCAGTTAAGAGCAAGCATTATTATGATGATCCCGATCATTGTAAGGAACTGAACTATCGCTTCCTGAGTAATCGTCATCATAAAAGTGTTTATCGTGTTAGTATCTCCGCTGATCCTTGAAGTGATCGAGCCGGTGCTGGTTTTATCAAAAAAGGATATAGGAAGATACTGCGTTTTTTTATAAACATCGTTTCTTAAATGCGTAACTATCCTGTTTCCGGCATTATCCATTAGATATCCTCTCACCGAGCCGAGAACGCATTGAAGAAGATATAAAAATAAGAGCAGTCCCACAAGCATAAAAAGCTTTTTGATATCCGAATTCGGCAAAACATCATCAACCAAAGTCTTTGTTATATAAGGAGGCACAAGCAGCGAAGAGGTCGCAACGCCCGACATTATAAGACAAAGTATAAGCACCCATTTTTCTGGAGCGATATAGCCCCAGAGCTTTTTAAGTATTTTTCCTTTTCCTAAACAGTGAATGCATTCGGCACCCGGCCTTATAAGAGGCGCTCCGCAATTCTTGCAGATGCAGTGTGTTTTTTCGATCGCCTCTGTAATACCGCTTCGCACTTCCTCATTTGATTCGCCGCTACTAATGAGGTTTAGCTGATCGCAGATCGATTCCATCATTCCCACAACGCCGAAGCTGAATTTCATAACAGTTTCGCCGTTTATGATAAGGCTTGCAATTCCGTAATTTCTGCTTACCTCCGCAAACTTTACGTCCTTTAAAGAAACAAAAAAGCCGCTGTCGGGATTTTCGCTTTCCTCAACGCAAAAAAGACGATCTTCGGTAAAAACCAAAGCCGATTCGCCAAAGGTTGAGTCAAGCAAAATATCGCCGACAACAGCTATCAGAGCTTCTTCATTGTCCGCAAGCGCTTGTTCGATCCGTCGTCGCATTCGATCGGAAATTTCTTTGTTACTGACAATTTTATTCATTTTTATCACCCTTAAAAAGACGAATTTTTTTAACCTTTCGTCTTTCGGGTAGATTTTAGCACAGTGCTTTTTTAATTGCAACTAAATTTCAATATCTTTTTATATTTTCCTAAATATGAAAAGTGATTTTAAAATAAAGCTTAACTTTTTTAAATTTTTATCCTGAGCATTGATCCTTTTTTTATTTCGCGGTCAAAAGGCACCCTTATTTTCATCATCGGGCTGGGCGCGCATTCAATATTTTCTCCTGCCTCGTTTAAAAGAGGATCGGCAATTATTTTATAAGGCGCATACCCTGCCTCTAAGCATTCGAGAGTATCCCCTCTTTTGAATTTGTTTTTAAGCACAGCTTCAACAAATCCGTTTTCATATCCGCTGACAACTGCCGCAACCGCATAGTCCCTTAAATATCCCGCGTCTTTGTATGTCTGGGAATTTTCAGGTCTTCCGAAATAAAATCCTGTAGAATATGCTCTGTGGCTTATAGTATTAAGTTCGTTTACTGTCCACTTCGGCGGCGCCCAGCTTTCAATATTGTTATTTAAGCTGTCAAGCGCGCCCCTGTAAGCGTTAGCAGTTACCGCAACATAATATTCCGATTTTGCCCTGCCCTCAATTTTAAGGCAGTCTATCCCGATTTTTGCAAACTTATCAAGATAGTTTATCATGCAAAGATCATTGGCATTTAAAATATATGTGCCTTTTTTGCTTTCGGTTATATCAAATAATTGTCCGGGCCTGTTTGTTTCCATAAGAGAATAGCTCCAGCGGCAAGGTTGAGCGCAGTCGCCGCGGTTAGCGTCTCTTCCCGTCATATAACTTGAAAGCAGACACCTTGCTGAAAATGATACGCACATAGCTCCATGCACAAAGCACTCAAGCTCTAAGGAATCAGGAATATTATCCCTGATTTTTTCGATCTCTTCAAAAGAAAGCTCGCGCGCAAGCACCACTCTTTTTGCGCCGAGATCATAAAAAGCCTTTGCCGATTCGCTGTTCACAGTTCCCGATTGTACCGAAATATGCAGCTCGCAGTCCGGCGCGTATTTCTTTATAAGATTCATAGTTCCGAGATCGGAGGCGATAATAGCGTCTGCCTTGCAGGAATTAAGAAACTCAAGAAATTCGGGAAGCTTTTTTATTTCATCTTCGTGAGGAAGTGTGTTGCAGGCAATATTGACCTTTTTGCCATGAGAATGGGCATATAATATGCCTTCCTTTATTTCATCGGCGCTGAAATTCGGCGAGGCGGTTCTCATTCCGAATTCCTCGCCTGAAAAATATACCGCGTCAGCACCGAAATCCACAGCGGTCTTAAGCCTTATAAGGTCCCCCGCAGGACATAAAAGTTCGGGAATTTTAATATCAGTCTTCATAAACCCAGTTGTTTTCCGCCTTTAATTTTGCAATGATTGCATTATGCTCAGAAAGAGTTTTTCTGTAATAGAATTTCATGCTCTTATCCGTTACAAAGTAATAATAATCAAAATCCTTAGTTGGATTGACAGACGCTTTGATTGAGCTTATGCTCGGCGAGCAAAGCGGTCCCGGAGGAAGACCGGGGGCTGTGTAGGTGTTATAAGCGCCGTCGCCGTAAGGATACTTTCTTGTAGGCGAAGAGCCGAGAGTCTGGAAATTGCTGCTCTCTAACCTGTTATAAAATACCGCGGCAACATTGCAGGACTGATCGTACTTTCCGCCCGATTCCATTTCAACAATTGACGCCATAGTCATAATTTCGTGGAAAGAATATTTGCTGCTCTTTATCTTTGCTCTTATCTCGTCAGTAAGCTTTGAATTTAAGTTCGAAAGCATTTTATCCACGGCAAGATGAGCGCAGTCCATTTTAGGATCGTTATAAAAAGAATATGTATCGGGGAATAAGTAACCCTCTAATCTGTAATGCACCTTATCGGTGGAAATTTCATTTACAAAATCATAATTAAAAGAGCCTGTCTGCACTTCGTTTAAAAATTCCTCTTTAGTGCAAACTCCTTTTTTCTCAAGAATTTCCGCTATTTCGTCAACGCTCGCACCCTCGGGTATCTTGACCGAAACGGAAGAAACCTTTTCTCCGCCCGTGATCAGCATCTGAGCGATCTTTTCATAGCTGTCGTTCGTTTTGAATTTGAATGTTCCGTAATTATACTTGGATTCATAGCCTTTAAGCTTTGAATAAAGCCTGAAAAGAGTTTTATATTTAACAGCGCCTGAATTTTTAAGCTCTGCCGCTATCACTGAAGACGGCGAACCCTGCTTTATGACCATTGTGCAGTCTTTGCCCTTTGCTTCGCCCTTAAAATCGGCAAACGCCATTCCGCAGATAAATCCGATTATCGCCAAAACGGCTAAAATAATTATAAGCACCGTAAGCTTTTTTTTGCTTTTTTTGGGTTTTGGCTCAAAACTTACTTCCAAATTCTCATTTTCCTGCATTTTTCGCCCTCTTTTCATCTGAAAAAGTTTATCTGTTCTTTTATTTTTTCGGGATCGGAGCCTAAGGCGCATAAAAGCTCAAAAGCAAATTCGAATGCTCCTCCCGCTCCCGAAGCGGTAACGATTTTTCCATCTCTTACAGCGGCTTTTCTTAAAACCTGCGCGCCCTTTAAAAATTCCTCAAAGCCCTGATAGCAGGTGGCTTTTTTGCCCTCTAAATATCCTCTTTTTCCGAGTATCATAGGAGCCGCGCAGATAGCTGCCATAACCGCATTTTTTTCTTTTGCCGATTTTAAAATTTCATCGGTTTTCGGCTCTTTGTCAAGATTGTCGGCACCTGGCATTCCTCCAGGCATAACAACCGCCGTTATATCAGAAAGATCTCCGTCTTTTAAATTTATATCGCACTTTACCGTGATATTGTGATTTCCCGTGACAAAAAGTCCGTCTGAAAAGCTTACTGTTTTAACTTCAAAACCCGCTCTTCTTAAAATATCTATAGGTACTATCGCCTCGGTTTCTTCAAACCCGTCGGCAAGTAAGAAATAAACCATTTTTCAGTCCTTCTTTTCTAAGATCGGTAAAACCTCCGATAAAATATCAGAAGAAATATCCTCTATGGATCTTGCTTTCATATCCTCGGCGCAGCTTATAACTTTCCACCCGGAATACTCAGCAACCTCTTTTGCCGCCTCGCGGCATCTTGAAAGATAATCTATATCCGCCTCGTGAATATCTTTTTTGCTTTCATCGCCCGAATATCGGTTGCTTAAAAGCTTTTGCGAAACTTCAACGGGCATATCAAGAAATATCACCTTATCCGGCTTCGGAATTCCTATCTTTGAGTACTCAAAATCATAAAGCCAGTCAAGATAAGCTTTTCTCTCATTTTTTAAAAGCTTTGCCGCCTGATGAATAGCATTCGAAGTCGTATATCTTCCGGCGATAACATTTCCACCGTTTTCATAATACTTCCCCCACGAGGTCTTATAAGACGCTATTCTGTCAACAGTGTAAAAAACCGACGCGGCATAAGCGTTAACATCACCCGGGTGACTGCCGAATTTGCCTGATAAGTACATCTTTACAAGCGCGCTTGACTCCGAGTCATAATCCGGGAAAGAAACAGATACGCAATCGATATTTTTTTCTTTTAAAGTTTTATATAAAAGCTCAAGCTGGGTGGATTTTCCGCTCCCGTCAAGCCCCTCGATAACTATAAGCTTACCCATTATTTTTCAACTCACTGTAAAACTTTTTCATATCAGCCGCTTTTCCGCAGGTCATTTTTCCTTCGGGGCAGCCTCCGCCCACGCACCCCGGGCCTGCCTTTTCAAAAAGCTCGGGCGCAACCTTGTAAACAAGCTTCAGCATCTGATTTGCAACATCTCTTATCTCCCACTGCGCTCTGTTGCAGCAGCGGTGCCTGAAGAAGTTAAGAAGTGATCTTGCGTTCATTGTTACGACCATTTTGGTTTCGCAGGCATTAGGCAGAACAAAGCGCGCGTCTTCAATAGCCTTTTTCTGCGCCATACGCGAAGCGGTCTTTTCGTCTTTTCCCTCTTTTAAGAATTCCTCTTTGTGCTTATAAGAGAGAATTTCCGCTAACTCGTCGTAAGCTTTCTGAGCGTCAGCCATTGATTTTTCATATATTTCCAAAGCCTTTTTATCCCCTGCTATTTCGGGAGGAGTTACATACTCAAAACTGCCTTCGCTTACATATCTCTGACTCTTAACAGAATATGATGCTATTCTGTGGCGGGTAAACTGCGCAAGAAGCGATCTTGAAACTCCCTCGATACCGAATGTGAAGCTTACATGCTCAACAGGGCTCTCATGGCCGAGAGAAGAAAGCATTTCAACAAATGATCTTGCTTTTTCGTCTGTAAGGCCCTCGTTAAGCTCTGCTATGCCCGAAGAGCTGTAGCAAAGCTTGGCGGCGCAGGCAACAGTTTTGACCGGATCGGGAGTATACGCTAACAAAAAGACTTTTGACATTATATTTTCCACATCTTTTCTTACAATTTATAATTATTATAACAAATCCGCCCTCTCTCTTCAATCGATTTTCTCAAAAATTTTAATTTTTGTAAAAAAAGGTCTTTTTATGAGCGAGAAAATGTGGTACAATAGAAACATAATTTAGGGAATGGAGAATTATATGTCGAACATTGATTTTAAGCACACACCTTATGGAGATCTGGCAATAGTAAGTATGAGAGGCTGCGAGGATATAGCAAACAAGGTAGATTATTACCTTAAGCAATGGAGAAATATCCCGGAGGACGAAACTTTTGTCGTAACAGCGAATTGTCCGAGATTCGGAACGGGCGAAGCCAAAGCGGTACTTAATCACACCGCCCGCGGGCTTGACGCATTTATAATCTGTGACTGCTTTAATTACAATGTAACATATAAAATGTACGGTATGACCGTGCCGATGAGCCCAGACGATCATTTCCAGGATCTTAAAAGAGTTATAGCGGCTTTCGGCGGCAAAGCGAGAAGAATAACTGTTATAATGCCTATGCTTTATGAGGGCAGGCAGCACCGCAGAACAGCAAGAGAATCTATGGACTGCGCTATGGCACTGCAGGAGCTCGTTGCAATGGGCGTTAAGAATATAATCACTTTCGACGCTCACGATCCCCGCGTAAATAACGCGATCCCGCTCGACGGTTTTGACAATGTTCAGGCGGCATATCAGATGATAAAGGCACTTCTTAAAAATGTTCCCGATATCAAGCTTGACCGCGACCATACAATGATAGTTTCACCCGATGAGGGCGGAATGGGAAGATGTATTTATTATTCCTCCGTTTTGGGGCTGGAACTCGGAATGTTCTATAAGCGCCGCAATTATTCCGTTGTTGTCAACGGCAGAAACCCGATCGAAGCCCACGAATTCTTGGGTAACGATATAACGGGCAAAGACCTTATTCTTGTTGACGATATGATATCCTCCGGCGAATCTATGCTCGATATCGCCGCTAAATTAAAGGAAATGGGCGCAGGAAGAATATTTATTTTCTCAACCTTCGGCCTTTTTGTTAACGGTCTTGAAAAGTTTGACGAATATTATGAAAATAAACTAATCGATAAGATATTCACAACAAATCTTATTTTTCAGCCCGAGGAGCTTCTTAAAAGAGAATGGTATTGCTCGGTAAATATGGCAAAATATATTTCCCTGCTCATCGACACACTCAATAATGATAATTCAATAAGCAGTCTCCTTGATCCTGTAGACAGAATTAAAAAAGTCGTTTCGGCATATAAAAATAAATAATCTAAAAATTTTTATCCTCAAAGCGAAAGCTTTGAGGATTTTTTTATTTTTCGGGCAAAATAAATCAGGTGATAAAAAATGAACTGCCGCACCGATCTTGCAGACGAAACTGAAAATTTTTCCGAATATAATGTCACACTGCGAAAAAATTTCGGAGAAATCGAGCTTTTAGGAATAAAGGGCGATAACTGCAAAAATTTTATTATAAATTTCAAGCCCGAAACTCTTATTTTGAATTCCGAGGATTTTAAATCGGCTTGTATTTTTGCCCTTAACTTACTTAAACCTGAATTTTTTTCAAAAATTTTGGTCTGCGGACTCGGAAATCCCGATATAACATCTGACTCTTTAGGAATTAAAACCGCCGAAAAAATATTCGTTACAGCGCATATGAAAAAGGAATCCGCCGAAAATAATATAAAAGAAATTTCTTCTTTCACTCCCGATGTTGCGGGGAAAACAGGGATTGAAAGCTTTGAACTTATTAAATCGGCGGCGAAACTTGCCAAAGCCGACCTTATAATAGCTGTCGATTCTCTTTGCACTTCAAATCCGAAAAGGCTCTGCTCAACTCTTCAGTTTTCAGACGGCGGAATAGCCGCAGGCTCAGGGATAAAGAAGCATACGCAAAAGCTTGATAAAGAAAATTTAAATATTCCCGTGATCGGGGTGGGAATGCCGACTGTTATCGATATCGGTAAACTGACGGAAAAAAGCGTCGATCTAACCGTCACTCCGCTCGATATTGATATCCTGATAAAAAACCCGGCAAAATATTTAGCCGCCGCTATAAACAGCTTTTTGACCGAAGGACTTTTCTCATCGACCGCCGAATAACCCCTCTTTTAATTGCATATAAATTATATAACTAATTTTCAGGGGTGCAAAAAAATTGAATTATAAAGGTACTCTCGCGAAATTTATCGTTTGCATAATCTCTTGCGTAACGGTGATGATCTACGGCTGCTTTTCCTTTCTCTGTGCGGCCGATAGATTTACAGCCGAGGAAAATATATCTATAAACAGCACTGTAACGACTATTTCGGATATTAAACTTCCTAAAAAAACCGATTCGTCTGCCGTTTCTTCCTCTTCTCCCTCCTCTTCAAAGGCTGCCGAATCAAAAGCTGTTCCCGCCGCCTCAAAAGATGAAGCTATCGGCAAGGTGACCGAAAAATTCATATCCCCATACACCGCAAAAACCTCATATAAAAATATATATGTTAAAAATTCCACTGACCTTGATATAAATATAAAATCGCTTTATGAATCTAAACTTAAATATAATATCGAAGAGAATAACGAGCCTCAGGTGCTTATTATGCACACTCATACAACTGAATCTTTTCTTCCCGAAAGCAGAGATTTTTACACTTCTTCCGACCGCTCAAGGACTACCGACGAATCGAAAAATATGGTGGCGCTCGGAAATATTGTGACGGATAAATTAAATCAGGCGGGAATTAAAACTCTCCACGATAAAACGACTCACGATTACCCGTCTTATAACGAAAGCTATAACAGAGCCTCAAAAACAATTTTATCCTATCTAAAAAAATATCCGAGCATAAAAATAGTGATAGATATGCACAGAGATGCAATTTCTCCGTCTAACACCGAAAAAGTTAAACTCACGACGGAAATAAACGGTAAAAAGGCCGCGCAGATAATGCTCGTTCAAGGCTCGCAGAGCGGAAATGTGAAAAATTTCCCGAATTGGCAGGAAAATTTAAAGCTTGCCCTAAAACTACAGGAAAGCCTTGAAACAAAATATCCCACTTTGGCAAGATCGCTCTCGCTTATGTCGAGAAATTATAATGAAAGCTTAAGCACAGGCTCAATGCTTATAGAAATAGGAACAGACGCAAATTCTTTGGAGGAGGTTAAATATTCAGCCGAGCTTTTAGGCAATACTTTAAGCGAGCTGTTAAAAAAACTATGAAGAAAAATAAAAATGGAAGTTTGTTTTTAAAATCGTTTTTATTCAGTATGGTTGTGGCATTTTGCCTGATCTTCTCGGTCTACGGCGTGGCAAAAGCATATTCAGCCTGCCGAAAAGTCGGGTTTGATGAAGATAAAAAAGCCGTAGAGATAAATAAAAACGGCTTTAGAATTCTTGATTTTAAATTTACAAAAAAATCGGGTTCAAATTAATGAACCCGGTTTTTTTATTTTTGTTATTTTATTTATTCAGAGCCTGCTGAACTGCAACCGCACAAGCAACGGTCATACCAACCATCGGGTTGTTGCCCGCACCGATAAGTCCCATCATTTCAACATGTGCCGGAACTGATGAAGAACCTGCGAACTGTGCGTCTGAATGCATACGGCCCATAGTATCGGTCATTCCGTAAGAAGAAGGACCTGCAGCCATATTATCAGGATGAAGTGTTCTTCCTGTACCGCCGCCCGATGCAACAGAGAAGTAATTAACTCCGTTTTCATTGCACCACTTTTTGTAGGTGCCTGCAACGGGGTGCTGGAAACGAGTCGGGTTAGTGGAGTTACCTGTAATGGAAACGCCGACCTTCTCAAGCTTCATTATAGCAACGCCCTCTGGAACATTATCTGCGCCGTAGCACTTAACATCGGCTCTTGCTCCCTTTGAGAAAGCTTTTTCGTAAACTACCTTTACCTCTTCCGCATAAGGATCGAACTCGGTTTCAACATAGGTAAAGCCGTTTATTCTTGAAATTATATAAGCCGCGTCTTTTCCGAGACCGTTAAGAATAACGCGAAGCGGTTTAATTCTTACCTTGTTTGCGTTAAGAGCGATCTTGATAGCGCCCTCGGCAGCCGCAAAGGATTCGTGGCCTGCGAGGAAGCAGAAGCACTCGGTTTCTTCCGAAAGGAGCATTTTCCCGAGGTTTCCGTGGCCTAATCCAACCTTGCGGTTTTCAGCAACGGAGCCCGGGATACAGAATGACTGCAGACCTACGCCGATATTAGCGGCGGCAGTAGCTGCCGATTTATCACCGGTGCGCTCAGCCTCTTTGATAGCGATAGCAGAGCCTACGGTGTATGCCCATTTAGCGTTTTCAAAGCAGATAGGCTGTGTTTCCTGAACTATGGTGTAAGGATCGATACCGTTTTTCTCGCAGATATCCTTGCACTCGTCAATAGAAGAGATACCGTAATTTTTAAGAACACCGAGGATCTTTGCCTCGCGTCTTTCATAACCTTCAAACTGTGCCATTATACCGTACCTCCTTATTCTTCACGCGGATCAATGTACTTGACCGCACCGTCTTCTTCATTGAAGCGGCCGTAATGACCCATTGATTTTTTGTAAGCCTCGTTCGGCTCCATACCCTTTTTAATAAGGTCTGTCATCTTGCCGAGCGAAACGAATTCGTAGCCTATGACCTCGTCGTTCTCATCGAGAGCCATTCTTGTGCAGTAGCCCTCTGTCATTTCAAGGTATCTAACGCCCTTAGCCTTAGTTCCGTACATAGTACCAACCATTGAGCGTGCGCCTTTTCCGAGATCTTCCATACCTGCTCCTATTACAAGGCCGCCCTCAGAGAAAGCTGACTGGCTTCTTCCGTAAACGATCTGTAAGAAAAGCTCGCGCATAGCGGTGTTTATAGCGTCGCAAACAAGGTCGGTGTTCAAAGCTTCAAGAACAGTCTTGCCGGGAAGAATTTCAGCAGCCATAGCTGCGGAATGAGTCATACCCGAACATCCGACTGTTTCAACAAGAGCCTCTTCTATAACTCCGTCTTTAACATTAAGCGAAAGCTTGCAGGCTCCCTGCTGAGGTGCGCACCAACCCACACCGTGAGTATAGCCGGAGATATCTTTTATCTCTTTTGCCTGTATCCACTTGCCTTCTTCCGGGATCGGAGCGGGACCGTGCTTCGGACCCTTGACAACGGGACACATATTTTCTACTTCTTTTGAATAAATCATATATGTTCTCCTTTCGGTATTCTAACGAAATTATTATATCATTTCTTAAATCAAAACTCAATACCCAAACCCGACATTTTTTTACTTTATTTTTCTTAATCTGATAAAATCTTCAAGAATTATAACAGCCGCAACCGCGTCTATAACCTGCTTGCGCTTTTTGCCCCTCGTATCGGAAAGATTAAGATAATTTTCCGCCGCCATAGTGGTACAGCGCTCATCGAAAAGGACTGTTTTTATACCGCTTTTTTCTTCTAACCTTTCAGCACAGCTTTTGCATTCCTCGGCTCTTGATCCGAGCGAACCGTCCATATTTTTTGGAAGACCTACGACTAAAAGCTCCGCATTTTCCTCTTTTGCTTTTTTAGTTATAGCTTCTATCAGCCTATCCTCGTTACGCTCGTGTATTACTTCCCTCGGAAAAACAAAGCTTTCCGATTTGTCACAAACCGCAAGACCCGTTCTCGCAAGACCTAAATCGACCGACATTATGATCATTTTTTATCCTCATCCATAACGAAATCAACTATCCTGTTCCTTTTCGGCATATAAGCGTCGGGCACATGGGAATGATCGTTGTAAAACTCAATTTCAAAGCTCATATCGGGAGAAAATTTAAGTAATGTCACCGATGTGTTTTCGCTCCAGGCGACTTCCGAAAGCCTTTCGATATCGTTAAACATAAGCCTGCACATAAGGCAGCGGATAATTCCGCCGTGCGAAGCACAGGCGACTTTTCTATCAGGATTTTTCTTTACTATTTCCTTTATGGTTTCGTAAATTCTTTCGTATGCCTCTCTCATAGGCTCGCCCTCAGGGGGAGCGAAATCCTGCGGATGATTATTCCAAATATCCGCAAGACCGGGCACCGCCAAAAATGTTTCTCTAAACGGCTTCCCCTCATAAATCCCGCCGCAGATCTCCCTAAGTCCGCTTTCCGTTTCGATTTTTATGTTTTTATTTCCTCTTATAGCCTCCGCCGTTTTGAAAGCTCGCTTTAAGGGGCTTGAATAAATAGCGTCAAGATGAATATTTTCAAATCTTTTTTCTAAAAATCCAAGCTGGATCTTACCCGTTTCGCTTACATCGCAATCCGTGCTTCCCTGAAAAAGGCGCTTTAAGTTGCCCATAGCCTCGCAGTGCCTTACAAGATAAATTTCCGTCATTTTAAACTCCGTTCCAATATATTTAAACTATAACGATTTTACCACAAAAACCCTTTAAATGCAATAATTCTATTGAAAATCAAGCGCTTTTATTATATAATAGTTGCAATCACTTTTTTAAGCAGAGGGGAAAGAAAAATGAAAAAATATTTAAACCGCCTTTTTATCGACGGTCTTTCGGGAATGGCTTTCGGTCTGTTCTCCACCTTGATCATAGGCACTATAATCTGTCAGATAGGCTCTCTTATCGGGGATAATACTTTCGGCAGATATATCACGGTCATCGGCTCCGTCGCAAAAACAGTTACGGGTGCGGGAATAGGTGTAGGAGTTGCCTGTAAATTAAAGGCTTCGCCTTTAGCCACGGTTTCAGCCGCCGTTGCAGGTACTGTCGGCGCGTTCCCAAACCTACTGATAGAGGGCTTTAAGCTCGGCGCTCCCGGCGAGCCGCTCGGCGCTTTTATTGCCGCTTATGTGGCGGTGGAAATAGGTTTCCTCGTTTCCGGAAGAACTAAACTTGATATAATCCTTACTCCGCTTTGCTGTATTTTGGTAGGCTGCGCGGCAGGATATCTCGTAGGTCCCTATATTGCCGCCGCTATGAAGTGGATAGGAAATCTTGTAAATATAAATGTTGAAAAATCCCCGATCCTCGGCGGAATGGCGATCTCTGTTATAATGGGAATTCTGCTCACTTTGCCGATATCCTCGGCAGCTATAGGAATTTCTATGGGTATCACCGGAATTGCCGCAGGCGCCGCAACTATCGGCTGCTGCTGCAATATGGTGGGCTTCGCGGTTATTTCCTACCGTGAAAATAAGCTCGGCGGCCTTGTAGCACAGGGTCTCGGCACTTCTATGATTCAGATGCCCAATATTATCCGCCACCCGCAGGTGTGGATCCCCTCTATAATTTCAAGCGCCGTTTTAGGCCCCATATCTTCAGCGGCTCTTAAAATGCTAAGCTCCCCCGTAGGCTCCGGTATGGGCTCTGCAGGTCTTGTAGGTCAGTTTGCCGCTTTCGAGGCTATGACAAAGGGCAGTGAAACCGTCGCCGCTATGTCACCCTCACTTGCAATAGTCGAAATTCTCGCTATGCACTTTATTCTTCCGGCAGTAATCTGCTTCGGAATAAGCGAGGCTATGAGAAAACTCGGATTTATTAAAAACGGCGATCTTAAGCTGGAGAATGTTTCGCGTGCGTAAAAAAGAACTTGCCTTAAAGGCGGTAGATGCGCTCGAAAAGCTTTATCCCGACGCCGTTTGCTCGCTTGAATATAAAACTCCGTTTCAGCTGCTCGTTGCCACCCGCCTCTCCGCGCAGTGTACCGATGCAAGAGTAAATCTCGTAACTCCCGCCCTTTTTGAAAAATATCCCGACTCTGAATCTTTGGCTGAAGCAGAATTAAAAGATGTGGAAGAACTTATAAAAAGCTGCGGTCTTTATAAAACAAAGGCTAAGGACCTTATAGAAATGAGTAAGGCTTTAAACGAAAGATTTGAAGGCAAAGTCCCCGACAATATCGAGGGCCTTACCTCTTTGCCGGGCGTAGGAAGAAAAACCGCCAACCTTATTTTAGGCGATGTTTTTCATAAGCCCGCAGTGGTGACCGATACGCATTTTATAAGGCTTTGCAACCGCTTAAAGCTTGTAAACACGACCGATCCCAAAAAAGTGGAGCTTGAAATGATAAAATACCTGCCGCCTGAAAAATCTTCCGATTTTTGCCATAGAACGGTCATTTTCGGCAGAGATATCTGCACGGCAAGAATTGCGGACTGCCAAAGATGCCCCTTAGACGAATTCTGCCCGAAAGAGCTTAAAAAGAAAGGTAAGAAAAAATGATTAGGAAAAGAGTAGCGGCTGTTAACGATATTTCCTGCTTCGGCAGATGCTCGCTCACCGTGGTTCTGCCCATTATTTCCGCCGCAGGAATCGAAACCGCCGTTATACCCACGGCAGTGCTCTCCACCCACACCGGCGGGTTTAAGGGATACACTTTCCGCGATCTTACCGACGATATTCTCCCCGTCGCCCGCCACTTAAACAGCGAAAATATTGAGTTCGACACAGTTTTTACAGGCTATCTCGGAAGTATCGCCCAGGCAGAAATTGTGAAAAACGCTATAGCACTTTTAAAAAAGGATAATGCGCTTGTCATAGTCGATCCCGTTATGGCGGACTTCGGAAAGCTTTACGGCGGATTTGAGCCCGACTTTCCCGAATATATGAAAAAGCTGATAACTAATGCTAATGTTATCACCCCGAATATCACCGAGGCATGCTTTTTGACCGATACCGAATATAAATCTCCGCCCTATGATAAAAAATATATTGAAGAGCTTTTATATAAATTATCCGATCTCACTTCCGCCTCGGCTGTTATCACAGGCGTAAGGTTTGATGAAAAAAATATCGGCGCGGTCTTTCTTGAGAACGGAAATTTTGAATTTATTTCCGATAAATATTATAATGTTAGCTTTCACGGAACGGGCGATATCTTCTCAAGCGTGCTTACCTCCGCTCTTACTTTAGGCAAAAGCCTGCGTCAGGCAGTTTCAATTTCCGTGAAGTTTACTTCAAAGTGTATAGAGTCAACGCTTTTGACCGATCCCGATCAGCGTTACAGCGTGAATTTCGAACCCGAAATTCCTTATCTTATCGAGCTTCTTAAATGAAAAAGATCGCAGGTTTTTAAAACCTGCGATTTTTAATTTTTATTCGGCTGTTATCTCGTTAAGCTTATTAAGCCATTTTTTATACTTCTCAAAATCAAACGGCGGATAGCCTGTAAGATAATGATTGTAATATTTCTTTCCGTCGATATCCCACTCGATAAGCAGCATTCTCTGCTCGGAGTAGAACATTCTGAAATTGGTAACGCCTGTTTTGCCGTTTGCATTGGCATTAAATCCGCCCTCTGCTATAACTTCGCCTGTTTCGATATCGGAAACCTTGTAAGTTCCTTTAACGGCGGTTCTTGTATCGTTTAGAGCATAAAGGGTGTATCTCCAGTCGTGAAGCTCGCCCATCATAAGAGCGATAGGAGCCTGAGCGCGCTTGATATAGTAATAAGCAAGCTTCTTGTCATAGAAATAATCTACAACCGCGTCGGACATCTGCGGCCAACCGTCAAGCAAATTCCACCAAAGAATACCGCCGGTATTCGGTCTGCCTATTCTTACTCTTTCGATAAAGTACTTCTTTGCCTCTGCCTGAGAGATCTGTGAAGCAAGAGAGAAATCCTCAATGTTTTCGGTTTTTTTGCCGAAGAGCTGAACTATCTGATCGTCCATAAGTCTTACTCGGCCGTCGTTGCCTTTCTGATCAGAAGAATGAAGAGTCCACTGCTCGTTGAAAATAGGCCAAAGCTTATCTTCATCAACAATTTTCTTAAGCGACTCAACAGACGGGCAGCCGTGATAACCTGTTTCGCTGACGAAAGCGGCTGTAGAATACTTATAGAAATCAGCTTTATAGTAATCTCTCGCACCCCAAAGGTGGTTTTCAACATACGCATTGCGGTTTCCGCTCTTTAAGAGCTTGAAAAGCTTCTCTGAAATATAAGGCGAACTCGGGATATAGGGGCGCCTGTAATCATACTTATTTATAAGATCCGGAAGCAGCTTTCTTGTAATATTGTTCTTGTTCGGATTGCGGTTTCCGACAGTAGCAGAATCGATCTCGTTATCGCCTGCCCAAAGAGCGATAGAGGGGTGATTTCTCAAAGTCTTGATCGCCCAGGTGAATTCCTTTTCATACTCCGCCATACTCTCGGGATCTTCGGGGCAGATATGGCAAGCCATCATAAAGTCCTGCCAAATCATAATTCCGTGCCTGTCGCAGTAATCATAGAATTCTTCCTGCTCGTAAACACCGCCGCCCCATACTCTTAAAATGTTGCAGCCGATATCGGAAACAAGCTCCAAAGCTTTTGCATAGCGCTGCTTATCTCTGCTGTGGTAAGCGTCTACCGGAACCCAGTTGCTTCCGCGGCAGAATACCTGATGACCGTTGACCTTGAAATAAAATCCGGGGTTTTCATCAAGCATTGTATCGGTGTGATAAAGCTCGATCTTTCTTACGCCGACATTAAAGCAGTAATTTGCAACCTCTTTGCCGTCGCATAAAAGAGTGATCTTCGAATCGTAAATATTAGCGTCGCCGTAACCGTAAGGCCACCAAAGCTTTAAATTATCTATTCCGACATAGAATTTTCTGTTAAAATCACGGATTATCTCAAATTCTCTTGAAAATTCGGAATCATCGCATTTACCCGAAATAATAACCTTAAGCTTATTATCATAAAGATCGGCAAGCGGAGCCTTAATTTTGAACATAACTGCAAGAGTTCCGTGGTTTCCGCCGAAATCGGTGGTGTAGCTTACATTTTCAATGCCGTACTCATCACGGATGATTATATCAACATCTTTCCAAAGTCCCGCGCTTACCACTCTCGGGAAAATATCCCAGCCGTAAGCATGAGCGGGCTTTCTTGAAAATACAGAAGAATCACAGCCCCAGCCGCTTGCACAGTACTGCTCTAAAGTATGCTCGCTGTCAAATTTAACAGAAGAAGTTATATGTACCGTTAATTCATTCTCTCCCGATTTTAAGAAGTTTGTTACTTCTGTTTCGTGAGCAATGAAAGCGTTTTTGGATTCTAATATCTTTTCGCCGTTTAAAAAGTATTCCGCGTGACAGTCAACACCCGCAAAGTTTAAGAAAACTTTTTCATTAGAAGAAAATTCGGGAGCTGTAAAGGTGCGGTTATACCACCACTCGTAAACCTCATATTTTTCGGTGAGCGTGGTGTTCATACCCTTAAACTCGTCGGCCGGAAGAAGACCTGCAGCTTTAAGATCAAGCTCTACATTTCCCGGCACAGTTGCCTCGACAGATTCAGCGCTTTTAAAATCATCGACTGTGTTTCGAGCCGCGTCATTATAATAAAGGCGCCACTTTCCGTTTAAAGAAATTTTTCTTTCCATTTTTTATCCTCCTTAAAGATAAAATGTTACTTTAATTATATCAACTGCAAAATAAAAATGTTATCTTTTTATTGGAAAAAGATAACATTTTTTTGGAAAATTTAAAAAATTCGATTTTTATTTTCTTTTTTTAACTAAAATAACCGCCGAAATTATTAAAATTAACACAAGAAAAACGGCTGCAAAATATATAATTTTAGGCTTTGATTTAACTTCTGTTTTCTCTTCTTCCTGCTTTTTTAAAGTTTCCTCTTTTACTTCGGGCTTTATCTGCTCCGCCGAGTCAAGCTCGTCATAAGTAGTTATATTTTCAAAGAAGTCGTTTTTCAAAACATCTTCTTTTTCGTTAGTTGAAAAATAAAGTCCGTATTCCCTAGGGGAATATTTTTTAATCGAAGCGCTGGAATTTTTGTTTCCGTCAGTTCCGTTGAGCCATTCTCTAAACCAGGTGTCCTGCTGTGAAATGTGCTTTTTAAAGCCCTCTTTTGTCATTTCAAAAGCGGTTTTTCCGCCGAAATTATCAAGCGGAGTATCGATATCTAAAATTATCTTGTTTTCATTATATAAATGAACATAGAATTTTTTTACCGTGTGCGTGCCGTATTTTTGCGCGGTTTCGGGATCAAAGCTTTCATCACCGCTCTTCTTTACAGCCTCGCTTAAAGTTGCGGCGTTCAAAATGTGCTGGCCGTGACCGTATTCCCCCGCAAAATCGTGGCCTACTACTACGAGCGGCTTGTATCTTCTTAATAGATATGTCTGAAATTTAACGGCGTCTTCATAAGTAAAGCCTGCTTTTAAAAGATTGCTTTCGGCGTGCTGTCTGTCATCAGCCCAGGCGTCGGGAAATTCGCTTATTTCCGGATAACTCCTTACTCCCACAGTCCACAGTCCGTTTAAAAGCTCGTGATTTCTTTTAAAATTAACATTGTGGTTTGTAAAATATGCTACCTGTACCCTTAATTTTCTTTGTCCCGCATAGAGCGGCAAAACACCTGCAAAAAATAATTGCTCGTCGTCTGAATGAGTAGATACGAGGAGCAGGTCCGCTTTCTCGCAGGGCGCGCTCCAATCCTCGACTGTTTGCGGCAGAGTGCCGTCGGTATAAGCGGAAATTTCGCTTAACTGCGTACCCTCTTCAAAATCAAGAGTTACACTGTCCGTTATCCCTACCGACTTTTCTTTAAGATCAATAAGGCAGTGAAGAAAATTATTTTCGGTCTTCTCTCCGTTTACCGAAAATGACGCCGCCTTTTTTAGAAATATCAGATAGATATATCGAGCTTTCAAATTGAATTTAAGCTCTGTTTTTCCGCTTAAATTATCATATGTCATATTGTTGCCGTCAAAAAGCTTTGAAGAGCCGCGCGATAGAGATATATCGAGCTTTTGCGCCTCGGCTTCGGATTTGCTTAATCCTGCAACAGTGCAAAAATTTGAAAAAAGTAAAATAAATATTAAAAATATCGCCGCAATTTTAATTTTCATATTTTTATTACCCTTTTAACTTTTTTTCAAGGCAAACAAGCCTGATATTCGGTATTCCGTTAAAATCGCAGGGAACTATATCCGCCTCGCAGTATCCTAATTTTTTATAAAGGCGCCTCGCATTGGAATTTTTCTCGTTTGTATCCATTCTAAGATGCGTGCAGCCGTGATTTAAAGCATAATCCTCATAGAATTTTACAAAATTTGAACCTATTCCCTTTCCGCCCGCGTCGGGATCGACCGCAAGAGTATGAAGTACCATTATTTTGTCGTCTTTGATATCTTTATATTCCCAGTTCGCCCCCGCATACTCGGGCACCTGTATTTGATTGATTCTGGCGCAGGCAAGAATTTTATCATCCTCGGTGCATACAAAAAAATCGTCAGCATTTATCGCTTCTTGAATTGTATCTTCGGTAGGATACACTCCTCTTATCCAACCGATAGTTGTAAGTCCCATTTCCTCGTTTTTAAGAACCTTACTATAAACCTCGTAAGCTTTTTTTAAATCGCTTTTATCAGCTTTTCTGATAATCATATTGAACCACTCCGTTTAAAGTATAGAATTATTATAATTTATTATTATATAAAATTCAACTGATAAAAAATACGCAAGTGCGTATACGCGTAAACGGATATTTTAATAATATTATTACAGGTGATTATAAATGATAAAAGAAGCTATTGTTAAGCGGCTTAACAATATTTGTAAGCCAAGAAGTATTTGTTATAACGAACTTGCAACACTTTCAGGCGTAACACCGTCAACGGTCTACAGTCTTATGGATGAGAGCAGAAAAGATCTATCGGTTATAACGCTTAAAAAGCTTTGCGATGGTCTTGATATGACAATAACCGAATTTTTTAACGACGACATTTTTAAAAATCTTGAGCAGGAAATAAAATAAACCCTTTACTTATGTAAAGGGTTTATTTTTTTAATTTTATCTAATACCATTTGGCTTGGGACTTCAAGGAAGCCTTAGAATTTTACCAAACCTCGCCTCCCTCTGTCGAGGGAGGTGGCAAAACGATAGTTTTGACGGAGGGAGAGTAAAGCTTAAACTTTAGAATAGACTATAAAGTTGACAGCAAAATCTTTATTTTTTCTCTCCCTCAGTCACCTGCGGTGACAGCTCCCTCGCAGAGGGAGCCTTGGATTTGTGCTTAACTTTTTAAATCGATATTTCGTCTATTTTCTTAAGCTCTGCCGGGCTGAACTCCGTGTTTTCACACGCTTTTATATTATCAAGTATCTGCGTTTTCTTTGACGCACCGATAAGAACGGAAGTGACTTCCTTTTTTGAAAGCAGCCACGAAAGCGACATTTCCGCTAAGGTCTGCCCCCTGCTTTCGGCAAGTGCATTAAGCTTTCTTATCTGCTCCAATCTCTCGGCTGTCACTGCGGTTTCCTTTAAAAATCTGCCGTCGGTCCTTATTCGGCTGTCCTCAGGTATTCCGTGAAGATATCTGTTAGTCAGCATTCCCTGTGCAAGAGGACTGAATGTGATAATACCCTTTTTAATTTTATCCGCGCTTTTTAAAAGACCGTTGTTTTCCACCATTCTGTCAAAAATCGAATAGCGGTTTTGATTTATTATAAAAGGAGTTTTTAATTCTTCGAGAATTTTTGCGGCTTTTTCCATTGTTTCCCCGTCATAATTCGAAAGACCGACATAGAGTGCCTTTCCGCTTTTAACCGCAGAAGACAAAGCCGACATAGTTTCTTCAAGCGGAGTTTCTGGATCGGGGCGGTGATGATAAAAAATATCGACATAATCAAGACCGAGCCTTTTCAGGCTTGCGTCAAGAGAGGAAAGAAGATATTTTCTGCTGCCGAAATTTCCGTAAGGCCCGTCCCACATTTCATAGCCTGCTTTTGTGCTGATCAAAAGCTCGTCGCGGTAAGGCATAAGCTCTTCTTTTAAAATTTTTCCGAAATTTCTTTCGGCGCTTCCCGGAGCAGGCCCATAGTTATTAGCAAGATCAAAATGGGTAATGCCGTTATCGAAAGCGGTGAAAATAAGATCTTTCATATTATCATAATCTGCATTATCACCGAAATTGTGCCACAGCCCTAAAGAGAGAGCAGGCAGTTTAAGTCCGCTGTTACCGCAGCGTTTATAAGGAATTACATCATATCTGTTATCTTTTGCAATATACATATTTTTCCCTTTCTAATCAAATCTGAATAGTAATTTTTGAATATCTTCATCGAACATATTGGCTTTATTAACCGTCACCGTATCCGTGTATAGAACATCCGATTCGGGTAAATTTCCCTCTATAAGCTCTAAAGCATTTTTAACTCCGAGATAACCCATTGCAAAAGGATTTTGAACTATAAGCGAATCCATTTCGCCCGTTTCAAGCATAGCCACAGAAGAAACATTGCAGTCAAAGCCGACCGCTTTGACATAATTTCCTGCCTTTTCTTCCTTTACCGCCTCGCCTATTCCTAAGGTTATCCATTCGTTAAACCCTACTAAGACATTTATCTGCGGATACTCTTTTAAAAGCTCTTTGGCGCTTTGCTTTGCGCTTTCGATATTGCTCTTTGCAATTTTTGTTCCTATTATTTTAGCCTTTTGATTTGCGGCAATCGCCTCTTTAAAACCTCTTTCCCTAAGTTTTGAATTGTCCGTCTGCTCCGAAAAGCTTACAATTCCGATATTTATATCGGTGTTTGAGTTAAATCCGTTAAGCACGGCCTCGCCTGCCTGCCTGCCGGATCTTTTGTTATCCGTTCCGATAAAAAGACTTACAAGGTTACTTGAAATTCCGCTGTCCACAGTGATTACCTTTACCCCGTTTTTTACAGCCGTATTCACCGCTTTATCCGACTTGTTATAATCGATAGCGGAAAGTAAAATCGCGTCAGCCCCGTTTTTAACGGCGTTTAATATCATTTCGTTTTGCGTTTCGTAATCCTCTTCGTTTTCAGGGCCCTCAAAGGTGACCTTTACATTATATTCCGTCGCGGCGCCGAAAGCGCCGTTTTTCATATTTATAAAGAAATCGGAATTTGCGGATTTTGCTATCACAGCCACATATTTTTTATCGGAACTTTTAGTTTTGCAGCCGGAAAGCAAGGTCACAAAAGCCAGGAGAATGATCAAATATTTAAATTTTTTCATATATTGATATCCTCCGCATTTTTTATTTTCGGAATCTTAACGGTAACGGTCGTTCCGACATCAAGTTCGCTTTTAATACTTATCCCGTAGTTTTCTCCGAAATATATTTTCAGGCGGTCGTTGACATTTTTAACGCCTATTCCACTCGAATCGCTCCTGTTCTTTTTAAGGATCGATCTGCACTGCTCGTCTGTCATTCCCACGCCGTTATCCGCAACGCTGATAATGATATCATCCTTATTTTCCTTATCTTCGAAAACGGATATAACTATCTCGCCCTCGTCTACCATTCGGTCAAGACCGTGATAAATAGCGTTTTCAATTAAAGGCTGAATGGTTATCTTATTGCAAAGATAATTTTCAAGTCCCTCTTCAACCTCAAATTTATAGGTGAACTGATTTTTATACCTGTAGCTTTGGATTATAAGATAGCTTTTGGCGTGATTAAGCTCGTCCTTAATAGGAATAAGCTCTTTGCCTCTGCTTATGCTTATTCTGAAAAGCTTTGCAAGCGCGCTTACCATTGCGGCGGCGTCTTTAGTGTTTCCCGACTCGCACATCCAGGAGATAGAATCTAGCGTGTTATAAAGAAAATGGGGATTTATCTGTGCCTGCAGGGCTTTAAGCTCTGTGATCCTTAATTCCTTTTCTTCTTTTCTGACCTGCTCCATAAGCTCTTTTATCCTTTCGGACATATGGCAGAATGAAGCGTTTAGCTCGCTTATTTCAAGCGCGGGCTCGTCTTTGGGATCATACTCAAATGAAGAAGTCTTGCTTTCAAAGGTCTTCATGGCTTTTATCAGTTTTTTGACCGGTTTTGTGACAATTTTCTGATAAATAAGCAGTACTCCCGCCCCGAAAACAATGCAACAGCCGAGGGCTATTAAAATGCTTATGAATATCTGCCCGTTTTTTTCCTTTTCAAGCTCATCGGTATAAGAAATTCCGATTATTTTCCAATTTTTGTAGGATGTATCGGAAACGACGGTTATCTTGTGATCGACATTTACAAGTTCACCGCCACTTAACTTGATACTTTTAAGGTCTTCCGATCTGAGATTTGAAAAAATCATCTGCTGGGCAGGGTGATAGATAATATTTTTTGAGCCGTCGGCTATAAAGCAGTAACCGTGCTGACCTATTCCCGCCTGATCGATATAATCCGCAAGATTAGAAAAATTAAAATCGGCTGTTATATATGTTCCGTTTCCCAATACCGTTTCATCTGTCTTTACAGCCGCGGTTACCACCCAAGGGTAGCTTTTTTCGAAAATAGACTGAATATGCGGCTGTGAAAGAGAAAATTTCGGCGAAGAATCAAAATTTTCTTTATTAAAGGATAGATATTTTAAAATATTGCTTTTAAGCTCTGTATCCGAAGCGCAAAGCAAGATTTCACCGCTTTTCGAATAGACCGTGACCGAAACAATATCGTTTCGAAGCCCCAAAAGCACCTTTAAATCGTTTTTTATTTCCGCTTCCGATTTTCCGCTTTTTATAAGCGCACAGATATTATCAAGCTGGCTTTTCATCGATCCCACGGTGTTATTCACAGCCACCGCCGCCTGATTGACTGTCTGCTCGGCATTAACTTCCGCGTTTTTCTTAAGCGCGGAGCTGTATACTGACGCAAACACACCGATGCTGCAGGCGACTGCCGCTATGGTTGCCGCGAATACCGCGGCAATAGTTAAATTTGAAAGGCTGAATGATAATTTTGATCTTTCTTTCATTTTTCCTCCGCCTTAGCCTGTCTTAATTTGTTTGGCGATTCGCCGTAAAACTTTTTAAAGCAGTAGCTGAAATAGTGCTGATCGCTGTATCCGCACTTTTCGGAAATTTCAAGCATTTTCATAGAAGAGCAGACTATTAAGTCATAGGCGGTCTGCATTCTTTTTTCCGTAAGAAGAGTTATAAAATTCTTCTTTTTGGTTTTCTTTATAAGCGCGCTTAAATAATTCGGGCTTACGGAAAGCTCGTCGGAAACGCTTGTAAGAGAAAGGCTCTCATCGGAATACCTATCGTTTATTATTTCTAAAACCTTGTCGCATAAGACCTCACTGTCGCGCTTTCTTGAATTTTCAATAATAGCTTTTGCCTCGCCGCAGAACTCTAAAAGCTCGTTTTTCATAGTCTGCTCGCTGCCGTAGGAAGTAAGGCGCGAAAAGATCGGGTTCTTGCCGATAAGCTCCGTGAGCTCGTTTTTATCCACGACCGAGCTAACAACTCGAAAGACAGTAGCTATTATCTGCAGCACCAGAAGATTTGCATTTTCAGGGGTATTCGTTTCGTAAAGCGAATTGACAAAATCGTTAAGCGATTCCTGCGTTCCCACCTTTAAAAGCTGTTCAATACCTGCGGCAGTTTTTTCGGCTTTATCAAATTCAAATTCGAAATTATGCTCCTGATCGGCTATAAAACGGATCTCGCCTGTGCCGTCGGAAGTGTATCGCCTGGCGGTAACTGCCTGAAAATAAGCGTCGGAGCAATCGGAAAGCTTGTAAAATTCACGGCTAACGCCTATCGTGCAGGACTGATCGAGCAACCTTTTTGCCGACTGCACAGTTTCCTTTAAGCTAAGCTCCAAAATATTTGATAACTTTCCGTCTTCATTTAGTACGGCAAGCACCACGGCTCTTGAAAATACAATGAGCGTTTCACAATTAAAATACTTTGAAAGAATATTCGTTAAAAAATCGGTGTGTTTTTTTGTCGTGCAGGTCTTGTTGTAAATATCCTTGAATTTTACGACCATCACGCAAAATCTTAAATTTTCGCCGCCGCCTTTTATTATTCCGAGCTCTTTTGCTCTTAAAATAAGCTGCTCTTCATCGGTCTTATGCTCGCTTCCGCCGAGCATAAGAGGAAGTAAAAATTCTTCCGTTTCCGCTTTTTTTAATTGCCTTTTTAAATCGGGATCTGGTATCTTTACCGCGTTTAAAAACTTTTCGTCCATTTTAGCGCGGATATTTTTAAGCTCCTCGGTCATTTCCGAAGAAGAGATCGGTTTTAAAAGATAGCTTATGATATTGTACTCTATAGCAGTCCTTGCATATTCAAAGCTGTCGTAACCGCTTAGTATCACTATCTGTGCGGCAGGCCTTATCTCCCTTATTCTTTTTGCAAGCTCAAGCCCGGAGATCATCGGCATTTTAATATCCGTAATAATAAGATCAGGCTCTAAGCTTTCAATGCATTCCAAAGCTTCTATACCGTTTTCCGCTTCGCCTATAACTTCAAATCCGGCGGACTCCCAATCCACCTTTTCGATAAGCGCTCTTCTAAGCTCGAATTCATCGTCTACAACTAAAACGGTATACTTCATTTCGCCCTCCGGGTTTTTTCTTTTATTTTAACATTTTAAAAATTAAAAAGCAATAAAAAGCGTTTCGGCAGTCGGGCGTTTTGCCCGGCTGCCCTTTTTTATTTTACCCATTTTGCGTAAAGAGTCATACTTCCCTCAACGCCGTCGCTGAAATCCCACTCCTGCGTCAGCGCTTTGTCCTTATACCAACCGGCGAATTTATATCCCTCTTTAACGGGCGTTTCGCTTAAGGATATCTTATCCGAATGCTTAAGCTTAATGCTTTCGATATGCGATCCGCCGTCGGTATCAAAATCAACGGTGAATCCGCTGTGACCGATAATAAAAGCCGTAACTAATATGAGCGCCGCAATAAGCACTGCAACCATTATGTTAGCGGTCTTTAAAGGCATTTTTATTTTTGCGTAAAGTCCGCCTGTGTTTTTAACTTTCTTTTCTTCGTTCATTTTGGATCCACCGCTCTTTTTTTAAAATTACTTGCGGGCAAGATATTTTCTCATATCGATAGCGCACGCAACGAGGATTATAAGACCTTTTATTACATAGAGCATATTAGCGTCTACAGAAAGGAAGTTAAGTCCGACAAAGATTATCTGGAGCAGGAAAACTCCGATAACGATACCGCTTATCTTACCTGTGCCTCCTACAAAGGAAACTCCTCCGATAACGCAGGCGGCTATGGCGTCGGACTCATAGTTAAGACCTGTGTTAGCCGAGCAGGAAGCGATTCTCGCGCCCTCAATAAAGCCTGTGATACCGTACATAACGCCGGCTAAAACGAACACAAGCACGATAGTTTTGAAAACATTAACTCCCGAAACATTCGCGGCCTCTTCATTTGAGCCTACCGCAAACATATTTTTACCGAACTTTGTTTTATTCCATATCACCCACATTATTGCCGTGAGTATAACCGAATATAACACATATTTCGGAACTGCTACGGAGCCGACCGTGAAAAGAGTGCCTCTTACAAAGTTTGTATAAGAAGAGTCAAGCCCCGAAAGAGTCTGACCGTTGTTTCCGCCGATCATAAGATACATAAGTACAAGACCGAATACTATAAGCTGGGTAGAAAGCGTTACTATAAAAGGATGAAGCTTGAATTTGGCAACGAAAAATCCGTTGACAAGTCCTACCACCGCTCCGACTGCGACTACTATGAGCAAAACTGCCCAAAGCGGCATAACCGGAAGATTCGGGAAAATTTTATTTGCATAAGTTGTCATCTGCAAAAGCGACGCCGCTATACAAGCTGTAAGACCTACGCAGCGGCCCGCGGAAATATCCGTTCCCGTAAGCACGATAGCTCCGCCGATACCAAGCGCTATCGGAAGCTTTGCGGCTGTAAGAGAAACGATATTTACTATACTCGATACCGACAGAAATGCCGGTACTCTTATCGCTATATAAATAATTGCCGCCGCAATTATTATATACATTGCATTGTTAAAAAGAAGATCGCTTATCATTCTTCTTTTATCGGCACCGGAAGAATTGCTGAATTTTTCCCTCCACGCGCCTATACTGCTCTTTTTCTTTAAAGTTTCAGCAGACATTTTCATTCCTCCGTTTTTTTAAACATACTTTGCGGCAAGTGCCATTATTTCTTCCTGGGTGGCGGTTTTAGCGTCAACCTCGCCTGAAAGTCTTCCGCCCGACATAACAAGTATCCTGTCGCACACGCCTAAAAGCTCCGGCATTTCGGAAGAAACCATTAAAACCGTTTTTCCTTTATTTGCAAGATCGATTATAAGCTGATATATCTCATATTTCGCGCCAACATCTATTCCTCTTGTAGGCTCGTCAAGCAAAAGCACCGTCGGATCCGTAAGAAGCCATCTTCCTAAAATCACCTTTTGCTGGTTTCCTCCGGATAACGATCTTATTTTCGTTTCCTGAGAGGGCGTCTTTATCCGCATAGAATCAATGCACCACTTGGTGTTCTTTATTTGCTTTGATTTACTTACAAAAGGTCCCGATTTACATTTATCAAGGCTCGAAATCGTAGCGTTTTCACGGATATTTAAAATTCCGAAAATTCCCGTTGCTCTGCGCTCCTCGGTGAGCATTGCAAATCCGTTTTTAATGGATTCGCGCGAGTTGCGGTTTTTAACCGTTTTGCCGTCAAGCTTTAAAGTCCCGCTCTTTCTTGTGGCTATTCCGAAAATATTTTCAAGAAGCTCGCTTCTGCCCGATCCGTCAAGTCCTGCAACGCCTATTATCTCGCCTTTTCTCGCTTTGAAAGAAACATCGCTGAGCTTCGAATACATCGCCGTTAAGTTGTCCACTTCAAGCAGCACATCGCCGACCTTATTCGTCTTAGGCGGATAGATATTCGTAAGCTCTCTTCCTACCATTAGCTTTATTATCTCATCTGTGGTAAGATCCTTTGCCTCTTTTGTGGCTATCCACTTTCCGTCGCGCATTATCGTAACTTCGTCGGAAATACGCAGAATTTCTTTCATTTTATGAGAAATATAAATAATTCCGCAGCCCTTTTCCTTGAGCATATTAATTATCTTAAAAAGATGTTCCACTTCTTCTTCGGTAAGAGAGGAGGTCGGCTCGTCGAAAACAATTACCTTTGCGTTATAAGAAACCGCCTTGGCAATTTCAACCATCTGCCTTTGAGAAACCGGCATTTTGCTCATAACCGTTTTAGGATCCACATCGATCTCAAGCTTTTCAAAAATTTCCTTTGTGGCGGTGTACATTTTCTTTTCGCTCGTTATCGGCACGCCTTTGCAGACGGTCGGGAACCTGCCCAGCCACATATTATCCATAACATTGCGCTTTAATGCCTGATTAAGCTCCTGGTGGACCATCGCCACCCCGTTTTCAAGCGCCTCTTTGGAATTTTTGAAGTTGACCTCTTCGCCGTTTAAATAAATGTTTCCGCTGTCTTTGCTGTAAACTCCGAAAAGACATTTCATCAGCGTGGATTTTCCGGCGCCGTTTTCACCCATAAGCGCGTGCACCGTTCCCGCTTTGACGGTAAGGCTTACCTTATCGAGCGCCTTAACTCCGGGAAACACTTTTTCGATATTATCCATCTGAAGCAGAACGGGAGCGTCGGATCTTAATTTTTCATTGTTTGTACCTGACATATAAATTGATTCCCCCGTTTATAGATTTTTCAGACAGAGCGGTAAAAACCGCCCTGTCTGAATATTATTTATTTTTTTCAGCCTGTGTAAACAGCGTAAGGAATGTTTACTCTCCAGGTTCCTACTACATCGTCGGAATTAACACCGTCGAATTTTTCTTTTGAATCGAGGAAGTTCTGAGCGATCGTGGTTATAACATTTGCCATTCCTTCAGCGTCCTGCTTAATGCTTCCTACCATACTTCCGTTCTTAATTGCGGACTGCGCAGCGTCGGTTGCGTCAACTCCGAATACGGGAATAGTTTTGCCCGATCCCTTGTTGTAACCTGCCGCCTGTAAAGCGGAGATAGCGCCGAGTGCCATTTCATCGTTGTTGGCGATTACAAGCTCAACCATATTCTTATTAGCTTCGCTGTACTGTGCGAGTATTGTGGACATATAGTTTGTAGCCGCCGCCGAGGACCATAAGCCGTCCTGGTCAACAAGATATTTGTTGGTGTTTGAAGCGTCGTAGAAAGAAAGCTTCTCTTTTGAATTTTCAGTGAGGACCTTGTCCGCGTCTTCAACGCCGAACTGTGTGCGGGCGATAGCTTCCATATTGCCCTCCTGGCCTTTGAACATTACATAGCTGATTTTTCCGTCGCCGTTTAAATCGACCTTATCGAAATTCTCAACTAAATATTTGCCTATCATTTCGCCCTGCATATGACCTGCCATTTCGTAATCTGTTCCTACGAATACGCATTTGTCATAACTGCTTACAACGCTTTCTTCAACCGAGCGGTTAAAGAAGATAACCGGAATGTTCTGAGCCTTTGCAAGATCAACGATGTTCTGTGCGGCGTCGTTCGATCCTGTATCAACAACATTTACGATCAAAGCTTTGGAACCCTTTGCAATAGCTGTGGTTACCTGCTCTGTCTGAGTTGTCTGGTTGCCGTTGGCGTCATAATTCTGGAATTTGATTCCAGCCTTTTTAAGGAGCTTGTCCATCGAAGTTCTGACGCTTGAAATGTAAGTGTCGGAATAGGTATAATAGAATACCGAAACTTCGCCTTTATCAGAGGATCCGGAACCGCCGCAGGCGGTAAGCCCCATAACAAGAGCCAGTGCAAGTAAAAGTGTTATGATTTTTTTCATTTTGAGTTTACCTCCCTTTATTTACGACCTTTCCTTTGTCGTTGCCTTTATTATAGCGACAAAATAAAGAAAGATAAATGGGATTTTTTATTCAAAATGTATAAAAAATTATTCAAAGAGATCCCGCAGCCGTAAAAAACGACTGCGGGATTTTAGATATTAGATATTAGATTTTAGATGTTAGAAAAAACCTGCCTTCCTATGACGAAAGGAGAGAAAGGCTAAAGCTCTATAAAATCTTCAGTTTTTTCACTTTCATCAAACGGAGCCTAGAGGCTCTTTTTCTTTTATAAACTTTTTTTCTTTTCTCTTCACCGCTATCAGATACGATATAAATACCGCACTGAAAGTGAGCGCCCAGGATATCGGATAAGAAATAAACAGCCCTGCAAATGTGTGATACTCGGGGCTTGCAAAAACTGTGAATATCCACACTATTCTCATTACGCAAACTCCGACAATAGTTATTACCATCGGAACAACGGAAGAGCCTATGCCTCTCATCGATCCTGTTACAGTATCCATAATTCCGCAGAGGAAATAAGGCACAAGAATAAATTTCATTCTTTCAAGTCCGAAATCAATAGCAGACTTCGAATCCTTGATATAAATTTCAAGAAGAGGTCTGCCGAAAGCATAGGAAACCGTACCGATGATCAGTCCTACCGCCGCAACTGTCAAAAGGCAGACAAATGTTACTTTCTTTACTCTCTTTAAGTTACCCGCACCGTAATTCTGACCGCAGAAATTGAGCGCCGTCTGCTGGAACGAGTTCATCGCAACATAGCAAAATCCCTCTATGCTTGAAGAAGCCGCGCTGCCAGACATCGCCGCACTGCCGAATGAATTTACCGAAGACTGAATTATAACGTTCGAAATTGAGAACAGCGAGCTTTGAAGTCCTGCCGGCACTCCGATCGCAAGAATTTTTTTAAGCGCCGGAATATTTATATGTATCTTTTTAAATTCAAGCTTTATAAGATCTTTTCTTTTAATAAGTTCTCTTAAAACAAGCAACGAGCTTAATGCCTGCGAAATTGTGGTTGCAAGCGCAACTCCCGCCACATCCATTTTAAACGCGGCGACAAACACAATATTTAATATAACATTCAGTACTCCCGCAACAGTCAGAAAAATAAGCGGTGATTTCGTATCCCCCGCGGCTCTTAAGATCGCCGCGCCGAAGTTATAGAGCATTAAAAATGTCATACCCGAAAAATATATCTTCATATAAACCGATGAAAGCGAAAGAATTTTGCCTACGGGCGTGCCCATAGCCTCAAGCATAGGCTTTGAAAGAAGAATTCCTATAAAGGTTAAAAGAATTCCTCCTATTAATGCTACGGGTATCGCAGTGTGAACGGCTTTTTCGGTGTTTTCTTTGCTTTTTGCTCCTATTCCCTGCGCTACGGCTACTCCCGCTCCGAGCGAAAGACCTATAAAAAGATTTACAAATAAATTTGTAAGCGACGATGTAGCACCCACCGCCGCAACGGAGTCGCTTCCCGAAAACCAGCCCACAACAATGAGGTCCGCGGCGTTGAAAAGCAACTGCAAAAGACCTGTGAGAATGATCGGCACCGTATAAATTACCACATTCTTAAAGATCGGTCCTTTGCACATATTTTCGGAATTGAATTTCATAAATTTTAAAACCTCTTTAAAAATTTAAGACTTTTATATTTTCTTTTTCTGCAATTTCCGCAATATTTTTGTGGCAGGTAAAAAGTATCACCTGCGAATTTTCAGAAAAATTTTTAAGCGCTTTTATTGCGTTTTGCGTTCTTTGATCGTCGTAATTTGAAAGGCAGTCATCTAGGAAAACAGGCAGCGGTCCGTTTAAACTTATCATAGAAGAAACCGCGAGCCTTAAGCTTAAATAAATCTGATCGATAGTTCCGCTGCTGAAATAATCTATTTTTCTAAGTCCGAAAACCTCGCCCTCCGCCTCGGGCTCTAAGGTTTTATCGACAGAAAGTTTACTGTATTTCCCGTTTGTAAGCAAGCTTAATATTTCCTGTGCTTTCTCTTCCAATTTTCCGCCGTAACCGCCCCTTATTTCCGCAAAGCACTCGTTAATTGTTTTTAAAGCAAGCGTTCCCGCATTGTAAAAATCATACTCGGCTAAAAGCGCCGCCTTTTGCTCTTCAATTTCTCTTTTAATATTTTCGGGTTCTCTTACTCTCGAATATCTTTCCGAAATTCCGCTTTTTTGCGCATTGAAACTGCCTGTAAGCGAATTTAAAAGCTGATTTTGAGCTTTTAGCTTTTCTTTAAGCTGTGTTATATCAGCGATATCTTCATTTCTCACCGCTTCCGCTCTTTTTAATGCCTCTTCATAAGATATATCGCCCGCTTCTTTTTTATAAAGCTCTTCTTTGGTTTTAAGCTTTTCAAGTCCGCTTAATATATCGGCAAGATAATCGGAAAGTTTAATATTATCCGGACATTTTGCATTTGATTTTAATTCTTTTTCTTTTAAAATAAGCTCGCTTAAAGCTTTTTCTTCGGCTTTTAAAGATTCTCGCAGATTATTTAAAGAATTTTTCTTTTCGCTTAAGTTTATCTGCGAGCGGTCGCTTTTTCTCGAAAGCTCAAAAATCTTTTCATTATTTCGGGTAATTCTTTCGGAAATATCCGATCTGTGATTTTTAAGACTTGAAGAAAGCGATAATAGTTCGCGGTATTTATCCTGCTTTTCCTGATATTTTTTATCCGGCAAAAGCGAGATAAAAAGAGATATCATAAATCCCGCAAAGCCCAGAATAAGCGCGGCAATTCCAAGGGCTTTTATTACAAATGTCAGTCCTATACCTAATAGGCACAATAAAATTCCTGCAAAAAACAACGGCTTATTAAGTTCTCTTTTACCCGATGAAGATTTAAGTTCCGCTTCAAGAGAGCCTATATCTTCGCTTAGTTTCAGCTCTTTTTCGTCTGTCGCTTCTCTTCTTTTTAAAAGCTCCGCGTTTTCTTGTTCAATTGCAGAAAGCTCTTTTGAGCCTTCGCTTTCTTCATTGATATTTTTTAGCTGTCCGCTCAAATTTTCAATGTCTGATTTGAGATTTTCGCATTTGCTTTTTTTATTTAAAATTTCATTTTCAAGATCTCTTATGTTTTTTTCATATTCACGGTCTAAAAGTGTGCCGTCTGAAAAAGCGGCTTTTCGCTTATAATCTTCAAGCTCTTCCCTCGCAGTAACAAACTGACTGATTTTAAGATTTTCTTTTAATTCTTCGGATTTTTGAATAAGAGCCTCTGTTTTGCTTATTTCCGATCTTAAATTATTTATTTTATCACTTAGATCTTCAAGCTCTTTTTCTTCTTCCATTCTGCTCTTTACCGCATTTAGGCTTGCGAAATACTCGTCTTCAAGCTCCGCCGTTTTCTTTTCTCTTTCCCTTATGGCGCCGTTTTTATTATTTTTGGATATAAGCTTAAGCAGAGCCTTAGAGATATTTTCCTCCACTTTTTTGCAGGAGCTTTCATCATCGCCCGTAGATAAAATATTCGATAGCTTTGTATTAAGCTCGTCCTCAGCAAAGGCGTCGTGAGAAAAATCGGAAGAATCGGTAAAAAGGCTTCTTTCAAAAGCCTGCGCGCTTAACCCGAAAAAGGTTTTTCCTATTTCTCTGTCGGTAGTTAAAATTTCGCCTGTATCGCGGTTTTTAAGAGTAACGCTGTCGCTTGAATCGGTTTTTCCGAATATCCTTTCTAAAGTATACCTTTGGTTTTCATGCTCAAAATTAATTCTTCCTCCCGCTCTTTCTCCGCTCCAGGGAAGATATTTTGTTCTAGCCGGCATAATTTTCTGCGACCTTGAATTCGAGCCGTAAAACATCATTTTTATAAAGTTCATCACGGTGGTTTTCCCGTTTTCATTCTCGCCGTAGATCACATTCATATTTCCGCCGAATTCAAGCGAAAAATCCTTCAGTTTCCCGAAAGCGCCTATGTAAATATCATTGATCTTCATTAAACTTTACCTCTTGCGTAAATGCTTTAAGCCCGATATTAAGCGCCGCTTCGTACAGCTCTTTTTCATTACCATCAGCCGACTCGATCATTTCAAGCATTTTTTTTACAAATTTGCCCTTTAATGTGTTTTCATTAGATAAAAGCTTTAGATCCGTTTTAGTTTCGGTTTTATCGCGAAGCTTTACAAAATAAAGCTTTTCTTTAAGCCTTACCGTGATCTCATCTAAGTTCAGCCTTACTTCTTCCCCGATACTGCCTGTAAGATCTATCTTATAAAGATTTTTTTCATAATTTAAGCCGAATTCGCAATTTAATTTATTTAAAATTATTTCCGCAGCACTGCGCTCGTCTAAAGCCTCGGAAATATCCGCTTTTAAATAAACATATTCTCTTAGAGCTACGCTTACAAATTCAAGATCGCAGTATCTCTTTCCTATCTCTCCGATATAAACGCCTTTTTCACCTGTTTCATCAAAACCGTGACCCTCTATAGAGCCGCTGTAGGCATAAAAAGTGTTGCCGGCTCTTAAAATATCGCTCCTTTTGTGGATATGACCGAGCGCCGCATAGTCAGCCTTGGAATTTGCAATGTCGCTCTCTGTAATAGAATTATAATTTCCGCCCTTTGCTCCCGAAAGCTCTCCGTGAACGCACATAATATTAATATGCTCATCATCGATATCAACGGGAATAAATAAAGGCTCGCTTGAAAAAGCTTCTTTAAAAGAACTGCCGAAAACGCAGGTTTTAAGATCTTCAAACTTAATGTTCTCACCCGAGGTTGAAAGAATATGAAAATTATCAGGAATATCGGATATTTTTAAAAAAGGAGAAGAATAGTTTAAAGGATCGTGATTTCCCGCAGAAAAAACGAACTCCATATCTTTGGCGGACTTTACCGCGCTGAATATCCCTGAAACAAACTCTTCTTCAATATAGTTTGAATCAAGCAGATCGCCTGCAATAAGAACTATTTTAACTTCTCTTTTCTGCGCCTCTTTTATTGCTCTTTCAAATGTGAGCAAAGTTTCAAAACGACGGCTTTTGCTCTGCGATTTCAGCAGATTTTCCTCCGCTCCCAAATGAAGATCGGCGCAATGCATAATTTTAATTCTTTCCATTATTTTAACACCTCAGAAATTTAAATTTATTTTACACCAAAATCTAATTTTATTCAAGTCTTGCTATTGCCTTTTAGAAGAATATATATTATAATTTTACTTAAAAAGGATTGATTGAATGGATATAAATGTCGGCGATAAAGTCGTGATGAAAAAAAAGCACCCCTGCGGCTGCAATGAGTTTGAAATAACGCGTATCGGAATGGACTTTAAGCTTAAGTGTTTAGGCTGTTCAAGAGAAATAATGGTGCCGAGGGCAAAAGCTGAAAAAAGCATCAAAAAAATCATTGAAGAAAAGGATAATTAATAATGTTTGAAAAGCTGTCTGCAGTTGAAAGCAGATATGAGCAGCTGTGCGAAAGGATAGCGCGGCCGGAGATCGCGGCGAATGTTTCAGAGTTCACAGAGCTTATGAAGGAGCAAAGCTCGCTTGAGCCGATAGTTGAAAAATTCAGAGAATATAAAAAAGCAAAGAGCGATGAGGCTCAGGCTATGGAGATAATTGAAAGCGAAAGCGATAAGGAATTAAGGGAGCTTGCAAGCGAAGAGCTTTCGCTCACCCGAAAAAATATCGAAAAAATATCCGAAGAGCTTAAAATTCTTCTTTTGCCTAAGGACCCGAATGACGAAAAGAACATAATCGTCGAAATCAGAGCGGGAACGGGCGGCGAAGAAGCGGCGCTTTTTGCCGCGGCATTATTCAGAATGTACTCGATGTTTTCGCAGTCAAAAGGATTTAAGACCGAGATAACATCTTCAAATGAAACCGAGCTCGGCGGCTTTAAAGAAATAAGCTTTATGATAGAGGGAAAAGGCGCTTATCAGAAATTCAAATATGAAAGCGGAACGCATAGAGTGCAAAGAGTGCCCGATACGGAAACTCAGGGCAGAATCCACACTTCTGCGGTAACTGTCGCCGTTATGCCGGAGGCTGACGAGGTCGAAGTAGATATAAACCCTGCCGACCTTAAGATCGATACCTATAGATCTTCAGGCGCCGGAGGCCAGCATATTAATAAAACTTCTTCTGCAATAAGAATTACCCATATTCCCACTAATACTGTGGTGGAATGCCAGGACGAGCGAAGCCAGTTTAAAAACCGCGAAAAGGCTATGCGAGTGCTTCGCGCCCGCCTTTTTGACGCGGCAAAGCTTGAGCACGACGAGGCTATCGCGGCGGATAGAAAAAGTCAGGTAGGCTCGGGCGACCGCAGTGAGAGAATAAGGACTTATAACTACCCTCAGGGCAGAGTGACCGATCATAGAATAGGGCTTACTTTATATAAGCTCTTTTCCGTGCTTGACGGCGATCTTGACGAGATAATCGACGCCCTTACTACCTATTACCGCACTAAAGCGCTCGACGAACAGGAAACCTGATAAAAAAGGAAGTAATATTTTTGGAAACCTTAAAGCTTGATATTTTAAGCGGCGATTACGAAAATAAGATACGCAAAGCCGCCGAAATTTTAAAAAACGGCGGTATCGTTGCCATTCCCACCGAAACGGTTTACGGCCTTGCGGCGGACTGCACCAACGAAGAGGCTGTTAAGAATATCTTTAAAGCTAAGGGCAGACCGCAGGATAACCCCCTTATCGTGCATATATGCGATGTAAAAACACTTGAATTCGCAGCAAAAGATATCCCGAAGTCCGCCTATTTATGCGCAGAAGCATTTTGGCCCGGACCTTTTACAATGATCCTTAAAAGATCGGATAATATTCCTAAAAGCGTGAGCGCAGGGCTTGATACGGTCGCAGTGAGAATGCCGTCTGATAAAACGGCGCGCGATATAATAAGAGAAAGCGAAACCCCTCTCGCCGCTCCCTCGGCAAATCTTTCGGGCGCGCCCAGCCCCACCTCGGCTCAATATGTTATAAGCGACCTCGGCGGAAAGATAGACGCGGTCGTCTGCGGAAAAGATTGCTCAGTCGGGGTAGAGTCAACCGTTATTACACTCGTCACAAACCCTCCGAAGCTTTTAAGACCGGGGGCTGTGACTTTAGAGCAGTTAAAAAAAGTCCTGCCCGATATCGAAGTCGATAAAGCGGTGCTCAATATGATAAAAAGCGGAGAAAAAGTTTCCTCGCCCGGAATGAAATATAAGCATTACGCCCCTAAAACCTGTACCTACCTCGTTGAGGGCGACTGCGAAAAATTTGCTCAGTTTGTGAATAAAAAGCCTAACTGCGCGGCGCTTTGCTTTGAAGAGGATAAAGATCTTTTAAAAATCCCCTATTTGGTATACGGAACGAAAAAAGACGAAAAAACTCTTGCAAAAAATGTTTTCACAGCCCTTAGAAAAGCAGACGATCTTAAAGCCGAGGAACTCTATGTCCACGCACCGTCAAAATCAGGCGTGGGACTTGCGGTTTATAACAGGCTTATCCGCGCCGCCGCTTTTAAAACGGTGACGCTATGAAACTTATAATAGGTTTAACAGGTCCCACCGGTGCCGGAAAAAGCACCGCCGCAAAAATAGCCGGGGATTTAAGATTTCAGGTTATCGATTGCGACCTTTGCGCAAGAGAAGCCGTAATAAAGGACAGCGGCGGATATTATGCCGTGATCTCTTCTTTCGGAGAAGATATCCTCGATGAAAATAAAGAAATAGTAAGAAAGCGGTTAGCTAAAAAAGCCTTTTCTTCAAAAGAAAGCACCGAGCTTTTAAACAGAACTCTTTTCCCCTTTATTATAAGGATAGTAAAAGAGAAGATAAACTCCGACTTTGTGTTAATAGACGCACCCACGCTTTTTGAAAGCGGACTTGATTCTATCTGCGATAAAACCGTTGCCGTGCTTTCAAAAAAAGAGATAAGGCTTAAAAGAATTCTTGCCCGGGATAACATATCAGAGCCTGACGCACTTCTAAGGATCGGCGCCGGGAAAGGCGACGAATACTATTTATCTAAAGCGGATAGAATAATTTATAATGACGGAAATTTGGAAGAATTTTCAGAAAAATTCCGTGAATTTTTAAATAACTGCAGAAAGGAAAAAGAAAATGTCTGAATACAATGAACTTAAAGAAAAACTTTTTTTAAAACACGAAAACGGTCTTAAAAATATCACCGAAAAAGAGTGGAATGAAATAACCGATTACTGCGAAGACTATAAAAAATTCTTAAATGCTTCAAAAACCGAGCGCGAAGCTGTCAAAAACGCTATAGCCGCGGCAAAGGAAAAAGGATTTAAGGAATTTTCACGAAACGAAAAATATAATCCAGGCGATAAGGTTTATTTCAATAATAGGGGAAAGACCGTCGCTTTCGCGGTCATAGGAAAAGAGGATATCGAAAACGGCATAAATATCACCGCCGCTCATATCGATTCTCCCCGTCTTGACCTTAAACCGAACCCCCTTTACGAAGAAATAGAACTTGCTCTTTTTAAAACACATTATTACGGCGGAATAAGAAAGTATCAGTGGCCGACTGTTCCTCTGGCAATTCACGGCGTGTTTGCTAAAAAAGACGGCAGCGCCGTTTCGGTAAATATCGGCGAAGACGATAGCGATCCAAAATTTGTTGTAAACGATCTTCTTCCCCACCTCGCCTCCGAGCAGAATAAGCGCTCTTTGCCCGACGGTATAAGAGGAGAAGAGTTAAATGTGCTGATAGGAAGCAGGCCTTTTAAAGACGACGAGGGCAGCGAGCTTGTTAAGCTTAATATTTTAAAGATATTAAATGAGAAATACGGCGTTACGGAAGAAGACTTTCTTTCAGCCGAGCTTGAAATAGTGCCCGCAGCAAAAGCCTGCGACTTAGGTTTTGACCGCTCAATGGTAGGTTCTTACGGTCAGGACGACAGGGTTTGCGCTTACCCCGCTCTCACCGCCGTTTTAAATGTCGAAAACCCGAAAAAGACCGCGCTTGCAATTTTAACGGATAAGGAAGAGATAGGCTCCGAAGGCAACACAGGCCTCAATTCCGATTTCTTAAGATATGTTATAGGCGATCTTTGCTATGTATCGGGCGGCGATCCGACAGTCACATTAAGACACTCGCGCTGCCTTTCTGCCGATGTAAACGCAGGAACGGACCCGACTTTCCAGGATGTCATGGAAAAGAGAAATGCCTCGTTCCTCAATTACGGCGTTGTTGTCACAAAATACACAGGCGCCAGAGGCAAAAGCGATACTAACGACGCCTCGGCTGAATATGTCGCACAGATCCGTTCTATGCTCGATAATGCCGGCATAAAATGGCAGATAGGCGAGCTTGGCAAGGTGGATATCGGCGGCGGCGGAACAGTCGCTAAATATATCGCCGATATGGGCGTTGATGTTATAGACTTAGGCGTTCCCGTGCTTTCTATGCACGCGCCTTTTGAAACCACTGCAAAGTTCGATATATATATGTGCTTTAAAGCAATGTATGAATTTATGAAATAAAATAAAGGCAGGAAATTTCCTGCCTTACATAGCGGTGTATAAGTTTGGTATTTTCAAGTCTTCTTTTTATCTTTTTCTTTCTTCCGCTCAATCTCTTGACTTACAGTATTGCCGGAAGTATAAAAGCAAAAAATATTGTAATGCTGGTTTTCTCGCTGATTTTTTATGCCTGCGGAGAACCGGTCTATGTTCTGCTGCTTGTTTTTATGACCCTTGCGGATTATTTATGCGCAAATTATATTGATAAGCAGGAATTTAAAAGCATAAAAGCGAAATGCGGCGTAGCCGCTATGCTCGTTATTAATTTAGGGTTGCTCGCCGTGTTTAAATACGGCTCTTTCCTGCTTTCCAACCTCAAATTTTTAACAGGCTTTCCCAAAACTGTTCCGAGCATAATTTTGCCTATCGGAATTTCCTTTTATACCTTTCAGCTTATCTCCTATGTTGTTGATGTTTACAGAAAAGAAGTCCCCGCGCAAAGAAATTTTGCAAAACTTCTTTTGTATGTCAGCCTGTTTCATCAGTGTATTGCAGGCCCTATCGTCAGATACAAGGATATTAACGAGCAGCTTGAAAACCGCAAAATATCAAAGCTTGAAGTAGCCGAGGGAATAAGAAGATTTACCTACGGGCTCGCAAAAAAAGCTGTCCTCGCCAATGCCTGCAGCGCTCTGTGCGACGCTCTGCTCGGCACCGCCGTTACAGGCAAAGCCGCTGTAAATATAGGCAAGCAAACAAGTATCTTAGGGCTTTGGGTAGGTATCTTTGCCTATGCTCTTCAGATCTATCTCGATTTTTCCGCTTATTCCGATATGGCTATCGGAATGGGTAAAATGATAGGCTTTAAATATAGAGAAAATTTCAATTACCCTTATATCTCAAAAAGCGTTACCGAGTTCTGGCGAAGATGGCATATCTCTTTAGGCTCGTTTTTCAGAGATTATGTTTATATCCCCTTAGGGGGCAACCGTAAGGGCGCTCTTAAAACCGCCCTTAACCTGCTCACCGTCTGGTTTTTAACAGGCCTTTGGCACGGCGCCTCCTGGAACTATGTCCTTTGGGGACTTTACTTCTTCGTGTTTATACTTATCGAAAAAATATTCCTTTTAAAACCGCTCGAAAAAAGCAAGGTGGTTTCTCATATCTATCTTTGCCTTGTTATTCTTTTCGGCTGGGTGCTTTTCAGATTCAGAAATTTAACCGCTGTAATAAATGTTTTAAAGGGTATGTTCGGCGCTTATTCCAATAAATTTTTCGATTTTGAAACTCTTACATATATCGGGCAGTATGCCTTTATAATCATATTTTCTGCCGCCGCCTGCACTCCGCTTTTTAAGTATCTTAATAATAAGATCTTTGATAAAGCTTTCGAAAAGCCGACGTTTAAACCCATTTATTTTATTGCAAGAATTCTTCTGCCTTTCGCGTTGCTTTTCGTATCCGTGGCAGCGCTTGCAGGCGATTCGTATAATCCGTTTATCTATTTCCAATTTTAGATAAAAAAGAGGTGAGCTGATTTTGGAAAATTCCGATAATAAAAAGAATGAAATTAAAAAGCTTAGGTTTAATCAGGCTATCGATTTTAATTTAAACCGCGTGTTTTTCCTCGCGCTTTTCAGCGTTGCGGTAATAGCGCTCGTTCCGTCGCTGAGGCCTAAAAAATCGGAAACAGAAAAAAGAGAGCTCGCTAAATTCCCGAAGTTTTCTTTTTCTTCACTGTTTTCGGGCGATTATTTCGATAATATCAGCCTTTGGTATTCGGATACCTTTCCCGGCCGCGATACGCTCGTAAAAATTAATGGGTTTATGACAGGCTCTTTCGGTAAAACCTCCGTGCAGATCCACGGAAAAGTCGAAAAGTCCGACGATATTCCCGATAAGGATAATAAATCCTCCGATAAAAAAGCCGATAGCTCATCTTCAAAACCTCAAACCTCCGAGCCGACAGTTCCCCCTGCCAAATCAGTCGAAAATTTAGGGGCGATCCTGCTTATCGACAACTCGGCTTATGAATATTATAATTTCAATCAGGGCATAGCCGAAAGATATAACGCCTGCGTAAACCGCGCGGCGGATTCCCTTTCAAATATCTCAAATCTCTATGATATTATCATTCCCACGGCGATCGGTATCACCGCGCCCGACGATGTTATCGCAAATATAAACTCCACAAATCAGAAAAAAGCTATAGATTACTTTTATTCCTGTATGGGCGATAATGTTAAAAAGGTAGACGCTTATTCGGCGCTCCGCGCTCATAGAAACGAATATCTTTATTTCCGTACCGACCACCACTGGACAGCTCTCGGCGCTTATTATACTTATGACGCGCTGATGAAAGCAAAAGGTGTAACTCCCGCTCCCCTTTCGGCTTTCACCGAAAAGAAGTTTGAGGGATTTTTGGGTACTTTTTATGCGCAGTCAGGTAAAATTCCTCAGCTTGCCGCAACTCCCGATACCGTGTTTGCCTATGAGCCGAAGCAGGTCACTCAAATGACCACAAAATCGGAAAACGGCGCCGAAACACAAAGACCTATCATCGGTAACGCCGATAATATGGGACCGAGCAGTAAGTATCTCGCCTTTATCGGCGGCGATCAGCCTTTCGGTATCATAGAAAATCCCGAAATTGCGGATAATTCCGCCTGCATAGTCGTAAAAGAATCGTTCGGCAATGCTTTTGTGCCTTTCTTAACGCAGAATTATCATACGGTCTATGTGGTCGATTATAGGTATTTTTCAAAAATCGACCAAAGAAAGCTATCTCAGCTTGCCGCCGACACAGGGGCAAAGGATGTAATATTTATAAATAATATTTCAGCCACCCGCAACTCGGCGCTTGTCGATCTGCTCGGGAATTTAGTAGGATAAAATTAAAGATCAAACCTAACGGAGCGGCGAATTTTTAGGTTCGTCGCTCCGCTGGTTTTAATGTATTTAAGTATTTTCGGTTTTCTCTTCGGAAGATGTATCTTTATTATATTTAAAATCCTCATTATAAGATTTTATTCCGGATATATTTTTAACAATTATTTCAGAATTTTCGATCAACTTTCCAAATCCATATAATATTATATAAGATAGCCAAGAAATAAATGCACCAATAATTATTACCAAAAAGCCAATCGAACTTTCCGATGTAATTAAACTAATGCCAACTATTATTGAAGCGATAATTCCAAATGCACATACAAACCTGGATGAATCTTTAATTTTTTCCGCAATATTACTATTCATAAAAAACTCCTTAAAATAATTTATAACCGTATGGTTATACTACAAACAGATTATATCATATTTGTGGTAGTATGTCAATACCAAATGGTTATTAAGGAGCTTTTTTGATATGGATAATTATTATCCGCGGCTTAAAGATATGCGTGAAGATTTTGATTTTTCCCAGCAATATGTCTCCGATTATCTTAATATGAAACAGCCTCAGTACAGCAGATATGAAAGAGGTTTAAGAGATATACCCACGGATATTCTTATTAAACTCGCAAAACTCTATAACACCTCTACCGACTTTCTCCTCGGTATAACAGATATTAAAACGCCTTATAACCGCACTTTGTAATATATTTACTTGACTTTTTGATCCTTTTAAACTATAATAATTTTTGCCGCATAAATTTGCGGCAGTAATAAACGGAGTCGTATCGAAGTGGTCATAACGGGGCTGACTCGAAATCAGTTAGCGCTTACGCGCCCGCGAGTTCGAATCTCGCCGACTCCGCCAAAAAAGAAATTGCATACTTTTTAAGTATGCGGTTTCTTTTTTATTATAGGTGAGATTCGAACAGGACGGTTTTGACGATAGTCAAAATTCGGACCTTCCGGTGGACGGTCCGAAAGTCCGCGTGCGTGTCGGTGCACGGCAGTGTGCCGAGCGAATCTCGCCGACTCCGCCAAAAAAGAAATTGCATACTTTTTAAGTATGCGGTTTCTTTTTTTATTATAGGTGAGATTCGAACAGGACGGTTTTGACGATAGTCAAAATTCGGACCTTCCGGTGGACGGTCCGA
>CAKSDI010000004.1 GCA_934445035.1 uncultured Eubacteriales bacterium | reverse complement strand
GGTGGACGGTCCGAAAGTCCGCGTGCGTGTCGGTGCACGGCAGTGTGCCGAGCGAATCTCGCCGACTCCGCCAAAAATCCCGCACACTTAAGTGTGCGGGATTTTTACTTATTACTTATTACCTCTTCACTCTTACTTCAAAATTAATTCGGCTTCGCTGACGAATATCTGAACACAAAAAGAAATCACAGGCTTAAAAACCTGCGATTTCTTTTTTGTATTACTTTAAATTTTACAGCGTTACGCCGTCTTTAAACACTGCAAGATTGCTCTTATCGAGCCGCTCGGATCTGGCGAAATATTCACCCGAAGAGGTTTTTATAATAAGATCAAAAAGTAAGTCCGCGCAGTTTTCAAACTTCTCTCCGTTTAAAACACCGCCAGCATCAAAATCTATCCAGGTTTTCTTTTTCTCAAAAAGCGGCGAGTTGCTCGAAATTTTAAGCGTGGGAACAGGACATCCGAAAGGCGTTCCGCGGCCGGTCGTAAATAAAATAAGCTGTGCGCCGCTCGCGGCGAGAGCGCAGGAAGCGACAAGATCGTTGCCCGGTGCCTGCAAAAGAGAGAGTCCGTTTTTCCTTACGGGCTCGCCGTAATTTAAAACATCTTCAATTTCTGCGTTTCCGCCCTTTTGAACGCAACCGAGCGACTTTTCCGCAAGAGTGGTTATGCCTCCCGCTTTGTTGCCGGGAGAGGGGTTTTCGTCTACCGGCTCGTTATACTTCATAAAGTACTTTTTAAAATCATTTACAAGGCAAACGGTCTTATCAAATATCTCCCTGTTTTTACAGCGTTTTAGCAATATCTGCTCCGCTCCGAACATCTCGGGGACTTCCGTTAAAACGGCGCTTCCGCCCTGCGAAGTAATTTTGTCCGTTATATGACCTAAAACAGGGTTTGCCGTTATTCCCGAAAAGCCGTCGGATCCTCCGCACTTAAGACCTATTATAAGATCGGAAGTTAAACACGGCTCTCTTTTAGCCTGCGCCGCAAAATCGCATAAGCTTTTTAACAGCTTATCGGCGGCAGACAATTCATCTTCTTCATCCTGGCAATTTAAAAATTTCACCCTGTTTTCATCATAATCGCCTAACCGCTTTTTAAGCTCTGCGATATTACCGTTTTCACAGCCAAGACCGATTACGAGAACTGCCCCGGCATTCGGGTGCCTTATCAGTCCGCAAAGCAGATCCATAGTCATTAAAAGATCGTTTGACAACTGCGAACAGCCGTACTGATGATTAAAAGCATAAATACCGTCTATAGAGCCTTTTATAAATTTCTGTGCCGACTTTTCCGCGGCTTTGGCTATTGAATTTACGCATCCGACAGTTGGAATTATCCACACTTCATTTCGGATACCTACTTTTTTATCCGCTCTTTTAAACCCGAAAAATTTTGCAGGGTCTTCTTTCTCAGGCTTTAATTTAAACGGCTCATATTCATAACTTAAAAGATCTTTGACAAGCGAGCCTGTTTCATCGCTATGGATATGCTCGCCTTTTAAAATATCCCTTTTAGCAAATCCTATCGGAAAACCATACTTGATTATTTCATCGTTTTTCTTAATATCACATAAAGCAAATTTATGACCTGATGGAATATTTTCTTTTAAAACTATCTTTTCTTCACCGATATAAATTTCTTCATTTTCTGTGATGTTACAGACTGCCACGGCTGCATTATCCTTAGGATTTATCTTAACCGCTTTCATTATTTTTCCTCCGCCGCATTTTTTATGGCATCTAAAGGATCTTTTTGCAACTCAATTAAGCATTTTAAAACAAGCTCTTTAAAGCCTTTAAATTGAGTAAGATCTTTCCCGAAAAATGCGGAGTTTGACGCAACTGCATTTACATATTCCTCATCGGATTTATCTGCATTCTTCGCAAAGAATTCAAGCACATCTTTGCTGTCGTGAATAACATACTCGTCGCCGTTTTGCCTTTTTGAGTGAAGACCGTCATCCAAAAGATCATTAGAGCGGTAAAAAGCGAGAAGTGCGGCAAATGAAAAGGTAAGCAAATGAGGAAGTTTACCGTTTTTCTCATAATAATCGGTAACCGACGGCAAAACTCTCGCTTTCCATTTTGATACGGAATTAAGGGATATCGATAAAAGCGAATGGTCGATAAAAGGATTTTCAAACCTTTCAAAAACCGACTCGGCAAATTTTAAAGTTTCGCTTAAATCTAAGGGAACATTCGGCGCAATTTCGTTTTTTACGGCACTGCGGATAAATTTCCCGACTGTCTTATCTTTCATACAGTCCCTCACAATATCAAACCCTGCAAGGTAACCGGCTAAAACAAACGAAGTGTGCGCGCCGTTTAAAACTCTTACTTTTCTTTCACGGTAAGGTCTTTGATTATCGGTAAATAATACGGGCATTCCTGCTTTATCAAGCGGAAATTCGCCGCTTATATCCTTATCGCTCTCTATTACCCAAAGCCCGAAAGGTTCCGCGATAACGGCAAGCTTATCTTCATATGTAAGCTCATTAAAAAGACTTTCAGGATCGTTTCGCGGAAAGCCTGTTACAATTCTGTCTACCAAAGTGCTGCAAAATACGCACTCCTCTTTTACCCATTTTTTAAATTCTTCACCGAGCGAAAAAACATCGCTTAATTTTAAAACGCATTCAAGAAGTTTTTTACCGTTGTCCTCAATAAGCTCTACGGGGAGAATTATAAGTCCTCTGTTTTTCTCTTCCCCGAAATGCTCAAATCTTTTATATAAAAATTTGGTAAGCTTTCCGGGATAGGTTTCGGGAAGACCTTCAAAATGATCGGAGCTGTCAAAAACAATACCTGCCTCGGTGGTGTTTGAGATAACAAAACGCAGGTCCGAACTGCAAGCTAAATTCATCCATTCATCATAATCGTCTGCCGCGTCGTAAACAGAACTTATTGACGATACTATCTTCTTTTTGTTTACCGTTTCTCCGTTTTCCTTGCCTCTTAATATAACGGTATAATTGCAATTTTGCTCCTTAAAGCTGTCAAGTGTTCCGAAAGCAATGGGCTTAACGATTGCAATATTCCCATTTAAAATACCCTTGTCGTTTGCCTCGTCTATCATATAATCGGCAAACGCTCTTAAAAAGTTACCCTCTCCGAACTGAATGACCTTTACAGGCCTTTTAATCTTATTTATATTCATCTGTGAAATGGTTTGCATAGTAACCTCTCCTTTGTGTAAGTACTTACACAAAATATTATAATCATTTTTTCTTAATTGTCAAATAAAACTTGCAAATATGGGAAAAATCGTATATAATTAAATGGTAATAGTTACGCAATAGAGGTGGTTTTTATAAATATTTACGATATAGCAAATAAAGCAGGTGTTTCAATCGCCACCGTTTCGAGAGTACTTAATAACAGCGATAGAGTGAGCGAAAAAACCAAAAAAAGAATTGAGGAAATCATGCAAAAGGAGGGCTATGTGCCGAACGCTTTTGCAAGAGGCCTCGGGCTTAATTCTATGAAAATGGTCGGCGTTATGTGCACGGATGTGACGGACTCTTTTTATGCTCTCGCCGTGGGGCATATTGAAAAGCTTTTGAGGGAAAACGGGCTCGATACCGTTCTTTGCTGCACAGGCAATAAGCTCAGCGATAAGAAAAAAGCTATAAGCGAGCTTGTCAACAGAAAGGTAGACGCTATCATTCTTATCGGCTCGGCTTTCAGAGAAAAAACCGATAATTCGCATATCCGCCAGGCGGCAAGATCGGTGCCTGTTGAGATAATCAACGGAAATATATCTCTCCCCGGAGTTTACTGCATTTACTGTGACGAAAGAAAAGCCACCGAAAGCACAGTTGAAATGCTAAATATAAAAGGCGCCTCAAATATTGTGTATATTTATGACGCCGATACTTACAGCGGTCTTGAAAAATGCGGAGGTTACCGTGACGGCTGCAAAAAGCTCGGCTTAACCGAAAGATTTATAAAAACCGAAAAAAGCTTTGAAGCCGCTGAAAATACGATCACCTCTTTGATTATTGAGCACCCTGAAACAGACGCCGTGATAGCCTCCGAAGATATTTTGGCGGCGGCGGCGCAAAAAGCTCTTATTAAAAACGGAAAAAATATCCCTGTTATAGGCTTTAATAATTCGGTCATAGCGCAGTGCGCGACCCCTTCGCTTACAAGCATTGATAATATGTGCCTTTCCATGTGCGAAACAGCCGTTAAAAATCTCACGGATCTAAGCCTCGGTAAAAATGTTCCGAAGCAAACGGTTATTTCCGCAAAAATAGAATTCAGAGAAAGTTTTAAGGAGGATTAATTATGGAATTTTTAAACGATGATTTTTTGCTTAAAAACGAAACTTCAAAAAAGCTATACCACGAATTTGCATTGAATATGCCTATTATCGATTACCACTGCCACATCGATCCTAAGGAAATTGCAGAAAATAAGAAATTTAAAAGCATAACCGAGGTGTGGCTCGGAGGCGACCATTATAAATGGCGGCTTATCAGAAGTAACGGAATAAGCGAAACAGAGATCACCGGCAAATCCGATGATTTTACAAAATTTAAGAATTTTGCCGAAATGCTGCCTAAAGCTATCGGCAACCCGATGTACCACTGGACTCACCTTGAGCTTAAAAAATATTTCGGGTATAACGGGATCTTAAACGGCGATACCGCAAAAGAAGTATATAACCTTTGTAACGAAAAGCTTAAAAGCGACAGCCTTTCGGTGCAGGGAATTATAAACAGCTCGAATGTTTATGCTATCGGCACGACCGACGATCCTGTGGACTCGCTTATATATCATAAAGAAATTGCAAAGATAAAAGATTTTAAAACAAAGGTAATACCGTCTTTCAGGCCTGATAAAGCAATAAATATCGATAAAGTTGGATTTAACGATTATATCGACGCTTTATCGAAAGCCTCGAACATAAAAATTTCAAGCTTTAAAGATGTTTTAAAAGCTTTATCCGACAGGCTCGATTACTTCTTTTCTCTCGGCTGCCGCGCCTCGGATCACGGTCTTGATTTTGTACCGTTTGCAAAGGCAAGCGAATCAGAGCTTGAAAATATTTTCGAAATAAAAAGAGAAAACGGTAAAATTTCCGAATTCCAGGCAGAGCAGTATAAAACGGCGGTCCTGCTCTTCCTTGCCCGCGAGTATAAAAAAAGAGATATCGTAATGCAGCTGCATTACGGCGCGCAGAGAAACACAAACACAAAAATGTTTGAACTTTTAGGCGCTGACACGGGATTTGACTGTATCTCAACTAAAGATTGCAGCGAAAAAATAACAGCGTTTTTAAATACTCTCGAATCGGAAAATTCACTTCCTAAAACCATTCTTTATTCTCTCAATCCTAATGATAACGAGCTTCTTGATACCATTATAGGCTGTTTTCAGGGAACCGAGGCTCCGGGAAAAATTCAGCACGGCGCCGCCTGGTGGTTTTCCGACACAAAATCCGGAATGCAGCAGCAGTTAAGCTCCCTTGCAAACCTCTCGCTCTTAGGTAACTTTGTGGGAATGCTCACGGATTCAAGAAGTTTTCTTTCCTATACAAGGCACGAATATTTCAGAAGAATCCTCTGCCTTTTTTTAGGCGAGCTTGTTGAAAACGGGGAATATCCGAATGACGAAAAATCGCTTAAAAAACTGATAGAAGATATCTGCTTTAACAATGCGCTCAATTATTTCAATTTAAAATAACTAAAGCCTCCGAAATTTATTTCGGAGGCTTTTTATTATTCGCCTGTGTAAATCTTTTTAACTGCATTGTAGGCTAACTTCGGTTTTCTGTATTCGTTTACAAGTCCTTTGTTATTAAAGCCTCTCGCTCTGTCTATTCCCTGAGCAGATGTCCTTCCGTCGCTGAACTGCCAAACAAAGCTTCCGCAGATAAAGGGAGTTTTCTTAAATAATTCAAGCTCCATTGTAAGAAGATTTGCCTGATATTCCTCTGTCCACTTAACATTATCAAATGTGTGGTAACCGTATATCGCGGCGGCGCCGAACTCACCCATTACAACAGGCTTATCGCTAACTCCTGCGCTCTTTAATTTCTTCTCGACATCGCCCATAAATCCGTACCACTCATTCGGATCCATTCCGTACCAGCCGATATACTTGTTTATGCTTATCACATCCGCAAGATCAAGGCATATATCGGTAAGCACCCTGTCGGTCGCATAGGTGAGCGGTCTTGACTTGTCATAGGCGCGAATGGTATCGGCAAATTTTTTTGTGAGAATTCTTGCGTCTTCACACCTTGTATCAATTTCATTGTGAAGTCCCCATAAAACTATGCTCGGGTGATTATAATACTGCTCTACCATTTCGCGGTGCATATTTACTCCGCGCTCTAATAGCTTCTTACTTGAAAGAGTTTCCGCTTTTGCTCCCCAAAGAGGAACTTCCGACCAGAAAAGAATACCGTTCTGATCAAGATAATCCACAAAAGCTCTCGAATTAGGATAATGCGAGCCTCTTATAAAATTGCAGCCGAGATCCTTTATAATATCGATATCTCTTTCCATAAGCTGCTTCGGAACCGCGTGTCCGAAATCGGGCCAATCCTCGTGGTGGTTTACGCCTTTAATGGTTATAGCTTTTCCGTTTATTAAAAACTGTCCTTTTTCAGCTTTTATCTCTCTGAAGCCTATTCTGTCAATAATATCGTCGTCATCTACCTTTATTTCAACAAAATAAAGATTAGGTTTAAAAATATCCCAGCGCTTAATATTTTCGGCTTTAAAAGAAATATTTTCGCTGTAATCGCCCGAGTAAACGGTCTTATTATCAAACTTCACCGTAAGTTTTTCAGGCTTTTTGCCCGAAAAGCTTTTTACTTCTGTTTCAACGGTTACTTCCGCCGTATCATCATCAAGCTCATAGCTTATTTTATGGCGTGAGATAAACACATCGTTGATCTCGCTTAATTCTACGCTTCTGTAAATTCCTCCGTATCTGTACCAATCGGCAACATCTTTCGGTATAGTTTCATCATCTGCACGGGAGTCGGTAAGCACTGCAAGCAGGTGCTTTCCTTTTTTTAAATTTACATCAAATCTAAATTCGGTATATCCGCCGTAATGCCCGCCTAAATGCTCGCCGTCAAGATAAACCTCCGCCTGCTGTGAAACCGCTCCGAAAGACAGAATTATATTCTCGCTTTCGCATTCGAATTCCTTAAAATACCACGCAAGTCCGTGATAGGTAAGATATCCGAGCCTTAAATTCCAGCAAGAAGGCACATACATATCTATTGCGTCTTCGGGAATTTCTTTTAAAACTTCGGTAGTATCCACTGTTTTAAATTTCCAGACCCCGTCTAAAAGCCTTGTTTTTCTGAGTTTATGTTCACAAAATAATCTATCCATTTTTGTTTACCGCCTTATTTAAAATTCATAGCCTTCATAATTGCTCATATCTATAAGGCAAATCGTTCTTTTGCCCGTATGCGTGCTGTCAAAGCTGTAATATCTTCCCGATCTGTCAAATCTTCCGTGGAGATCGCACCTTGCGTCTACGCACTTTACAGATTCGGTTTCCGTTTCGGGGCCTGAATAATATTCTCCGATAACAGTTTGCGTATCAAGCTTAGTATCAAGAAGATATACATATCTGAAAAATTCGGGATCGGGATAGCCATCGCCGACAATATATCTCTTGTTCGGCGAATAAAGGCAGTGAATGTCTTTTTTCGGGTGGACAACAGGAAGTAAGGTCTTTTTATCTTTAAGGTCCTCATAAAGATATAGTCCGTTTACAGCGGTTTCTTCTCCGCCGTTTCCGAATATAAGAAGCTCGCTGTCATTCTTCCAATTATAATGCGACTGGAAAGAATACTTCTCCATACAATAGAGATTTCCGTCAAGATCGGAAGTCAAAAGCTCTGTTTTCCAATTTGTTTTGCCCTGGGGAAAGTTTCTTAAAAGCATAGCAAAGCGCGTGCCTGACGGATTAAAGTTTATATGATTTATAAGCAGCTTGCCGCTGCTGTAAGGCTCTTTGGGGAAAGAATTTTTAAGCTTTTCATAATTTATGATAAGCTTTGTTTCTCCCGACTCCATATTCATAAGGAAAATTCCGTCGTCGGCAGGAGCAAACTCATCTGCATAAGGATCGGGAATTCCGGCGTATCCGTAACCCGGTCTGAAATCCCAGATTCTTGAGAAATTTATGCAAACTCCCCACTTTCCGTCACGGCTGACATCAGCTATGGCTTTTTTGAGAATTCTTTTTTCTTTTGTTTTTATGTTAAGAATACAGCACTTAAATTCGCCGTTTTCTCTTATATTAAAAAGAATATGATCGTCGTCTTTATACCATCTTAAAAATGCTCCCTGCTGAAAGTTCCACGCATTAGTTTCGGCATATTTAATAAATTCATTTGTTTTAAGATCTATAACTCCAAGCTCGCACACTTCGTCAGCCTCAGGAATTCTTCCCTCAAAACCGACCTTGTGGCAAAGATGATACCTGCCGGTAGAGTCAAAAGGCTGAAGATCATAGTAACCGAAAAAGTAATGCCCGCCGTCAGATGGGGTTATAACTTTCGCGTCAATGCCGCTGATCTGCTTTGCTCTTTCCATAACATTTTCTCCAAATCTTTTAAAATTGTAAGCCTGAATTTTAAAAATGTAAGTACTTACATTTTTTATTATAGCCTAATTTTCAAAAATGTCAAGAAATAAAAAAATATAATTTTCCTTGACAAAACACCTGCGATGTATTATAATACCATTGTTGTAAACCAAAGACAGCAGGTGACCGCATATTCCGGTCGTAAGTTTTTCGCCTGCCGAGGTGCGCCGTGAATGGATTTTTCATGCCCGCCCAAAGTCTTTGGGCGGGCATTTTTTATGCCTGTCCGACAATATTTTTTCGGAGGTGACAAAATTGCCTAACGCTAAGGTATTAGAGCAGAAGAAACAGATAGTTGCAGATCTTAAAGAAAAGATCGGCGCCAGCGTAGCAGGTGTTGTAGTTAACTACAGCGGAACTACCGTTTCTGATGATACCGCTCTGAGAAAAGAACTTCGCGAAAACAATGTTCATTATTTTGTTATCAAGAACACTCTTCTCGCCCGTGCCGTTGAAGGAACGGAGCTTGAGGGAATGAAAGATGTTCTCGAAGGAACAACTGCGATCGCTCTTTCCGCAGAGGACCACACGGCAGCTGCAAGAATTCTCTGCAAGTTTGCCGAGGATCACGAAAACTTCACCGTTAAAGCAGGTTTCTTAGACGGTAAACTCGTTGATCTCGATACTATCAACGCTCTTGCAAAGCTTCCCTCGAGAGAAGTTCTTCTTGCAACCGTTGCCTGTGCTTTCCAGGCACCCATTGCGGCATTTGCCCGCGCTATTAAAGCCGTTGTTGATAAGAACGGCGAAACTGCAGACGCAGAATAATTAAATTAAAAACTTTTAAATTGGAGGAAATTAAAATGGCATCTGAAAAGATTACTGCTATGATCGAAGAGATCAAAGCGCTTACCGTTATTGAGCTTTCTGAGCTCGTTAAAGCTGTAGAAGAGGAGTTCGGCGTATCCGCTAGTGCTGCTGTTGCAGTTGCAGCTCCCGCCGGCGGCGCTGCTGCCGCTGCTGAAGAGAAGACCGAGTTTGAGGTTGTTCTTAAAGAAGCAGGCGCAGAGAAGATCAAAGTTATTAAGGTTGTTCGCGAGATCACAGGCCTCGGCCTTGCCGATGCTAAAGCTCTTGTTGACGGCGCTCCCAAAACTCTTAAAGAGTCCGTTGGTAAAGACGAAGCTGAGGAAATCAAGAATAAGCTTTCCGAAGTCGGCGCTACCGTTGAGCTTAAGTAATTTAAAAACAGCTTAAATTTCCGCCTTGCCGCTATCATTCGGCAAGGCAGTTTTATTTAGACTATAAAATAAAAGAGGTAAAAATTATGGTTAGACAATACAATCAGGGTACAACGCTTCTCATAGCGGAAAATTTGTCCGATTATATTGTCTCGTCATTTGAAATACGGCAGTATTCCTGCATTCCTCGACTTCATAATCAAAAAAATTTTCTCGCTATGAGTCGAAGATTTGTTAAGAAAGCGGCGCCGTTTAGCGGCGCGGCGCCCGACCGAATAATACTGTCGTATTGTGAGCGGAGGGCAACAATGCCGATAAATGCACCGCTTCTTCAAAAAAGCATTGTACCCTGATTGTATTGTCTAAGCACATAATTCTCTGGCAGCTTTCGGATAACTTGTCCGATGAGCAAAAAGAAAAGGTTAAAAATGACGCAAAAGAAAATCTCGAATCGCTCAAAGGAAAAATTCCGGGACTGATCGATATAAATGTTCAGACTTCTAAGCTTAAATCTTCAACTGCCGATATGATGCTCAACAGTTCTTTCGAATCCGAGCAGGCTTTAAAGGATTATTCCGTAAATCCCGCCCACACCGCGGTCGCGGATAAATTTGTAAGACCGTTTATTAAAAACAGAAGCTGCCTGGATTTTGAAGCATAATTAAACCGTCGGACTTTTTAAAGGTCCGACGGTCTTTTTTATACAGTTGCGGGTGCCGTATATGAAACATTGTACTCATAAAATCGTACCCAAACCGAGGTCCTTGCTCCGCCGGCTGAGATAAATGTCGTCACTTCACATAATGACCATAACTTCGTCTGCGGATCCTGCTGTCGGATTTTTATGGTGTGTGTTTCCTGGGATCTGCTGTAAACAATGTCGTCTAAAACCGTTTTCGATGAAACGGTCGTACTGTCAAATGTCTGCGCTTCTACGGCTCCCCCGTTGTATATAGAAGTTCTGCGCATATCAGTAAGAATGGGAACATCGGCAGTTTTCGGCGCAACGCTTATTCTTACCGTTGTTGTTGAGCTGTTCTGATAAGTTAAAACAAGATTACCTATCGGGACCGAAAGTACACTGTTAGTGGCCGAAAGATCAGAATGATACTCCGTATAAGGCGTAAATAAATTAGGCGTGGTTATATCCTGGGCTGCCGTTTTAAAATTAAGTTTATAGCTTATCGGAGTATTTTCCGCAACGGTTATCGTAGGGGTTTCACCCTCCGGTCCCTGTATTCCTTGCTCACCTTTTTCTCCGGTGTCACCCTTTTCACCCTGAGGACCTTGTTCACCTTTTTCACCCTGTATACCTTGAATTCCCTGCTCGCCTTTTTCTCCGGTGTCGCCCTTTTCACCTTGAGGACCTTGTTCACCTTTTTCACCCTGTATACCTTGAATTCCCTGCTCGCCTTTTTCTCCGGTATCACCCTTTTCGCCTTGAGGACCTTGTTCACCTTTTTCACCCTGCGGTCCTTGGATCCCCTGCTCGCCTTTTTCTCCGGTATCTCCTTTTTCGCCTTGAGGACCTTGTTCACCTTTTTCACCTTGTGGTCCTTGGATTCCCTGCTCGCCTTTTTCTCCGGTATCTCCTTTTTCACCTTGAGGACCTTGTATACCTTGCTCGCCTTGAGGGCCCTGGCATCCCATATCGCCCTGAACGCCTTGCGGACCAATCTCGCCCTGCGGTCCTTGCTCGCCTATAGGTCCTTGTTCTCCTATAGGACCGCGTTCGCCTTTTTCGCCTCTGTCGCCTTTAGGTCCTACAGGTCCCTGGGGTCCGGGATCCCCCTGAGGACCGGCAGGTCCCCTGTCACCTTTAGGGCCTATCGGTCCGGGATTACCTTGAATTCCCTGAACACCCATACTTCCTGGATCCCCTTTAGGTCCTTTATCACCGCGAACACCCTGCGGCCCGCGCGGTCCTACCGGTCCGACAGCTCCTCGCGGTCCCACAGGACCCGGACATCCCGCTTCGCCTTTCAATCCTCTCGGACCCATAGGACCCTGCTCTCCTCTTATTCCTTGTTCGCCTCTCGGACCCTCAGGGCCCATCGGTCCTGTAGGACCCTGTATAGTAACATAAGTTCCGTATTCCCCGGATGAACCGCAACCGTTTCTACTGATATAGCTGTTATTATAACAATTCATATTTCCCTCTCCCAAAGTTTCTCTTATCATTCTATGCTAAGAAGAAAACTTATGGCAATAAAAAAGCTATCGGAATTACTTCCGATAGCTTTTTATCATTCCCACTCGCTCCCTGTAAATCAATCTTAAACACTTTTGTATATGGAATTTATCAGAGAGTATTTATATTATTTGAATTATCGGTAAAACATACGCTATCCGATTTTTTGTTGCCATATCGTTGCCAGATTTACGATCAAGTTTAATTATATTGGTTTTTTTCTATTAATGTTACCTTCTTTTTGCTTAGTTGCCAGTTTTGATGATTGCTATCGTATGCGATAATTGTAGCAAGAAATACATCATTATAATCAACACAATCAGTTATTTTTTTAATAAATGAATCTGAAAATTGACTAATATGAATTACGCCATTATATTTTTTCTTGCCTTTATTAAAATTTACAAAAGCAAATGAATTACTTATATTGTATACAGTCACTTCTACAACATCGCCGATTTGTGGAGGCGTATTATAATTCAACCCAAAATCTTGTTTCCTGCCCACAGATAATGCACTCTGTAAAGCGTGGTGTATCATTAATCTCCACTCATCTGATAAAATAACGTGATCATCACCTTTGTGTTGCCAACGATAAGTTTGTGATGCTGGCAAATAATTTCCAAGAAAGCCAAGTCTATATAAATCCTCTATTACCTCAGAAAAATTTTTTGAAAGAATAGTATTAGAATATAAACTATCAATACGTTCTTTTAATTGGGATATGGAAAATATCGTTCTGAATCCTGTAAAACAGCTAATGATAATATCGATATCCTCAGAAGTGTATAATGCTCGCATTTCTTCACAGATTTCCGCAAGACTATCAAGAGAATACTTTTTTTGGCAAGCATTAAAAACTGCTTGTGAAAAACATTCAGAGCTAGATTCTATTGAATTCTGTGCTGAAGTTATAAGTCTGACAATATCTCGTGGTTTAAACCAACTGTTATTAAGTATGTAGTTTGCGGGTTCAATCATGTGAATTTGCTCTGGAAACCATTTATTATATATTTCTTTTAAATCCATTTTATCAATATTTGTTTCACATATTGCAATTCTCTTGAGCAATATTTGCATTATAGGATGATAGAAAGATGTTGTATTATTATAATCCCAAATCAGTGGGACTTCAAATCCAGAGATAACCTTGTTCATTTCTTTTGTAACAATAAATCTAGAAATTGATTTAATTATTTCAGTTCGCACAGAACAAATGATCTTTGTATTATTAGAAATACCTTTAAACAATCCATTAATTCTTTTTACGGTAAAGATTAAATCTCGAATCAAGCATAAATCACGTTTAAATATATCTAAGCTCCCATAGTACGCCTCAAGCTCATCAACAAAAATATAATACGGAACATCTGTCCTTTCAACATTAGCGAACATTTGCTCTGCTTCATCAATTGTAGCTATAAATTGATTGTATGCTGTGTCCGACTTATTGTTTTGAAAATCAACTTCTATCTCTGGACTAATCTCAACTTGTGACATAGGATCTTTGCACGGCATTGACAATTTTATTTTAGGCGGAATGATAGTTTTTCTGATATTTGAAGGGGCTTTTATTCTACTCATCAATTTGCAAAAGTTGTTCCAGTTTTTGTCATCAACAAACAGTCCACCATTAAAATCATCATTATCGGAAATAATACGCTTAAAAAATAACCAACGCCAAATATATTCAAAATCAGATGTTGACACCATCGTAGTATCATTTATGGAAATAGAGCTTAAAATCCTATGCGACATATATTCTAATTCTGTTTTTTTGGCATCGGTAAATTCTTCTTTGAAAAAAATGAATGAGGAACAAGCAGAACTATCTTTATTACGGATATAATCATCCAAATAAAAAAGCAAAGCTGTTTTACCAGTTCCTTTATATCCTGTGATAAAACAATCATTTTTATCTACTAATCGCTCAATATCAAAATTAGATGGCACGACAAAAGTCTTAATAAACTCCTCCAACCCATCATAATTAATTTCATCTTTTGCATCAGGTCGTCCTGCATACAGATCTTTAATAGTAGTTTTCATATAAATCACTTTCTTGTAACATATAAAATATCAATTTTTTACAATTATCTGATATCGTTTACAATTTCAATTATTTTACTATTTAGTTTTATTTTATTTAAAAATTCAGTAATTGTAAATGTTAATATATCAACATTGTACTGATGCTTTGAAAAAGCAGCCATGTATTTCGTATCAATGTGAATTGATGGGGCAATCAACATTGAGAAATGTGTAATATTGGGTTCTTTTTCTATCGCCTCTTGCAAATGACGAGTGATAGCAGGCATCTCATTTGTTGCTTGATTTCTCGCACACATAAGAGTTACCTCAACCAACGAATTACAATCAGTATCATAACATTCAATATCTGCAACCCCACCAGATGCAGTAAATGTTGGCAATCCTTCATCATCAACATGATAATTAGGTCTCACATCCAAATCTACAAAATTCTGCTTTAACGCAATACTTGTTAAAAATTCCAATCTTGTAGGTTTATCAATAACCCTAAGAATAGCATTTCTACTTTCACCGTTTCTCGAAAGAATATTAAGTTCGTTAGCAATATCTTCTTTTGTATACTCTGTTGCCCACTGATTCAATGTATTAATTCTTGCATCAAAAACAATCGAATCATCTACAATCTGTGTTAAGGATATAATTTCTGTATCAATTGAACCTATGTAATCAAAAAACTCTCTTTTAGATTGGTAATTACTGTAATTAACGTAATTGTCTAAAATGTATTCGATTTTTTCCATTTCAAATGAGTTGAAATCAATAAATCTACCATTACCACGTAATGAAACCACGCCGGTGATACGCATTTTTCGAATAAATTCATCAACCGCTTCTCCAGTTATTTGGTTGATTTTAAATCTATTCTTTTGATCTTCTGTGGCACCAAGCAATTCAAGGCAGATGTCATAAATAATTTCATCGCCATATGTAAAACTATATTGTCTTCTAAGTTCCTTGATCTTTTCATAAAGAGCTTGAGCATTACGATCAGGCCAACAAATAATTAAAGACAATTCACTTCTAAAAACACCCGCATCATTCTCATCAGGATCATCTTTTAGCAACTTTATAACTTGTAGCAATAACACCAATGGTGAATTATCGTTAGCATTTTTTCTAAAAGGATTATTTGTTTGATACTTCATCAATGAATTTAAAAAAACATTTTTGATTTTTTCGTCATTAATAGGATTTTCATTATGAGCATCAATCAGCATATGGCCAGTTGTTGAAATTTCAATTGGGGCATTCATTTTATAATATAAAAATCCAAACTCCATAGGCAATTTATACCACGTATCAAATCGAGAAGGCCAACCCTTATCAAATCCAGCTTCTTTATGGTTTTGAGGACTGTTTTGAATTATTTCACTAACTTCTAAGTCCGTAAAATCTCTTTCTTCGTTCAAAATGGATTTAAGTCTCGGTGTACGGCCAATATACATAGGCTTATAAAGTTTCTTCTTTATGAGAGATGCTGCGACACTCATAATAATTTCATTAGTTAAAGTTTGTCCTTCGTATGGAAGAATGCACTTTAAAAAATCAGCAATTCTTGCTGGATTTCTCATAGTTGTAGAAAATGATAAAGGCTTATACTCTGCATTGCGCTCTCTTGGCATAATAAATCTCCCTAATAATTTTTCACAAGGACCTCATAGGTATCCTTTTCTGTATTATCATTAAAACTGATGTAATTACTTTTAATTCTCACAATATTATACTTCTGCGCCCATTCATTAAATGTTCCGTTGTATCTTTTTCTGTGCCAAAGTACATTAGAAACTGCAAATCGAACACCACGACTATTTAAAGTATCAAGATAATCAATCAATCTCATCTCGCTATCCTCATTCCAGAGTTTATTATATTCGCTAAATGTAATCAGATATGGAGGATCTAAATATACCATATCATTTGGTGTCGGCTGAACTTTTTCAATGAAATCTTGAAAGTCCATATTAAACAATTCAATATTTTTGTCACTTACATAATCAAAATATGAATTAAGTGCATTTACAACATTTATGTTGAAATCTACATTACCTACGGGTAAGTTGAAATCTCCTTTTGAATTAAATCTAAGCATACGATTAAAGCCATATATCAATAGCATATACAGAAGCATCATATCGTCTTTGTCATTGTTAAAATCGTTTCTCATCTTGTAATATGCTTCTTTATTATATTTAGCAAAATAGGTCTTCACAAATTCTTTACGATATTCTTTTGGAACATCTTTTCCAAGAAATGTGGCAGAAAGCTTGTACTTGTCTATGTCTAGTTTCAATTCGTTCCAAAATGCATCTTGATTATTACTAAACGAAATTAAGAACTCATGTAATTTGATCATATAAGTATCAATATCATTTAATAAATATTCGTTGGCATTGGTATTAAGGAAAACACTACCGCCTCCACAAAAGGGTTCTATAAATCGTTCTATATTTTTAGGAAAATTTTCTTTTAATTGTGGAACAAGTTTGAATTTATCTCCTACATAAAAAAATGGGGAGCGTCTACAAGCATTTGTGTCTGTCATTCTATCCACCTACTTTCGTTATAAAAACCAATTCTTTGTGGTTTTGCAAATTTGTTTTACCTGCATTAAAATACTGGTGTTGCTTTTCAAATATTGAAACAGCACCTTTGTTTTCCAAAATATGTTTAATGTCCTCAAGAGTAATTTTATTTTTCGAAGAACTGCTTTTGGAATTATATGTATTGTTGTATGAAACAACAATATATTTACAGTTTAAGGAAGATATTAATTCTTCAAAAGTTTTTGTTGCGGAACTTCTGCAATATTCACTCATATTTTCAGCCTTTGGTTTGCATGCTGTTCCGAATAGTTCTGGCTTTTCCCATTTGGTTATGTTTTCAAGAACGTGATAAAACCTACTATATTGTCTTGAGTTATATGGGGGATCTATATATACAATGTCACATTTAATACTTTTGGCTAATACATTGGCGTCAAGTCTTGAAATATGGATTTTTTTATTCTTAAAAACATATGGTTCTATTAGCTCAAACGTAAATGTATCGTTAATCTGTTTTCCCTTAATATAAGCATCGTAATGGCCTACTGTATTAGCTGCTTTGTCCAATGAATATAAAAGAGATGCAAGTAATATGTTTTTTTCCTTTTCATTCAAATCATCATTGCATTCTATTTGTTCCCTAATATAACCTATACGGCGTGCATCATTAGATGAAAAAAATTTATCTCCGAAATTTTTAGATACATAATTTTCAGAAATTTGAGATAATGGTACTTTCATAAAATCATTTTTTAAAATTTCTAATTTTGGAGAATTGTAGTTAGACTGTTCAAAAAATGCTTTATAGATTACCTCGTTTGAGTAAAGAAAATCATTTATATATATTTCATCAAAATTATCAATCATTTTTTTGCTCATTATTGCTGTACCAGCAAACATATCACAAAATGAATTTCCAACACAATTATCCTGTATTAAATCCGAAATCCAACTTGATAATTTATATTTGCTACCGGTATATCTTCTGTTCCAAATTTGATATGGCATATTAATATAATCCTCCTGCTTTTTTCAATACAATGCCCAAATTCAGTTATTATCAGAAGTTAATTCCATGATATCCTCAATATTGCAATCAAGAGCAGTACATATTTTCACAAGAACTTCAACCGTAACATTCTCATTTTTGCCAAACTTGGCAATCAAAGTATTACTTATTCCTGCAGCTTCCCCAAGTTCTTTCTTTTTCATATTTTTATCAATAAGAAGCTTCCATAATTTATTGTAACTTACAGCCATAGTGCACCTCTCAATGAGTTGTAGATTATATTTTATAGTATATCATAAGCCCTCCACAAATACAACAACTAATTACACGAAAGTTTAATTTGTTTTCGTATCAAAAACATAATTTGTTATTTGATAACCCCATATACAAGAAACAAAAAGCGGCAGGAATTTCTTCCCACCGCCAACACAATTATACCGTGTAAATCAATTTTGAATTTACAATCTCTGTTGCACGATTACGGATATTATTCATCTTTTGCACCCACAACATCATATCGGTTGCTTTGAGTCCTTCGGTTACATTTTCTTTTTCGGCGAGATCTTTTACCAGCCAAAAAAACATATTACTTGCCTGTTCTTCAATATTAGCGAGATACGCCGTAAGCTTTCCTGATGTCAGCAAATTGTAATAAAACACTTTGTGATTTTGCTTCAAATATCGTTTGTGTCGCATTGCCCAAACGCCGATATTCGCTTCCTTTTCTTCTTCCGCCGGTAATAAATCGGGCAACATATAGTCGCCGACCTGTGTGTAAGTGCCGCCTGCTTTTTCAAAAATTGTGTTTGTCATTTTATTTTACCTCCAAAAATTTATTTATCTTAAGCGTGGGTTTTCACGCTTATGACCTTTGATATTTCTTGCCTGTTCAAGCAGATTGTCAATTTGTTTATGTCCGAAAACCCTACGCAAAAGTTTGTAATCTTTGACCTCTGAACGCAGATTTTCGTTTTCGCTCTTCAGCTTGTTGTTGATTTTCGACAACATTTCGTTCTCACGATAGAGATTGCCGTTCGTGATATTTAACCTATGATAATTGTCCCAACCCTCAAAGCAACGAGCCAATGCCGTCTTAACCAATGCTTTTAGTTTATGAATAAGCGGCTCTGCAATCTTTGTTTTATACGCTTTTGCAGGCATAAAACTCGGCGGTTCGGAGAGTTGATATTCGGGCGCATTATCAAGCATTTCTTCCACTGTTTGCAGGCGTTCCAAGCCCTCGTCATAGTTTAATATTCTATCTGATAATACATTAAATTCAGCCTGTTTTTCTTCGATTTTGGCACCTAATTGTTCAAGTTCTGCCGCTCGCTCTTGCTTTTTATAATCAAGAACAGACAGATGTTTTTCGTGTGTTCCTTTATGTTCCCACTTAATTCCGTGGCGTTCCATTACAAATGCGAGTGCGGATTTTTCTGCACTCACCCATTGATTCCACTCGGTATCTCCACGAGTTCCGCCTTTGAAACCTTGTGCGGCTAACGCTTGTTTCAGGCTTACTCTCGTATCAAGTCCACGCTTGCTGCCGGTTGTGAACGGAACAAAATCAATATGCAAATGAGGCGTTGCCTCGTCCATATGAAGATGAGCAGAGAACACTTTTAGGTTAGGATTTCGCTCCTGAAATCCACGATAATACTCATCTAAAATTTGTCGTGCAAGCTGTCCGTTTTCGCTTTCGGCGCTCATATTTTCTTTATCTCCAATCTGCAAAATCAGTTCGTGAAACGGCTTTTCCTGCTTTGAATTTCTGATTTTATCATAATAATTTTCTATTTTGCGGTCGGCTCTTGTCTGCTTTTCGTTGTATCTTTTGAGTGCTTCGTCAAACAATTCGTGATAGATTTTCTTTATCGGCTCGTTGCAGTAATCAATGTTCAGGTGCGTTCTGCTGCCGTCAACATTTTCTGCTTTGAACTTGCGGCTGTTATGATTGACCGAGCCTTTACCCACCATTGCACTTATCGTTCTTTGCATTATATAGACCTCCAATCTCATAAACTTGCTCGTCCTCAGTTCTGTTACTCTTGTCAAGAGTAACGCAAAAGCACTTTTGACAGCGGAGCCATCAAAAATGCAACCTGCAAGCAGGTTTTGCGCTCTCCGAGGGGCAAAGAGCCGCCTTTAAAAAGGCACTCTCTGCACACTTCGCTAAACTTTCGCATTGTCCACTACCCGTCGGAAAAAGAACATTGCAAGATTGCGAAAGTTCCATATCTTTGCAATGTTGCAACCTTAAAAGTTGCTTGCCTCTTTTTCTTCGGGCAGTTTCCAATACCACTGACGACCGTCTTTTATCGAGATAACGCCCAAAGATTTTTTTGCTTCGTCAAGCACTCTTTTCGAGATACCTGTGTTTTGTGCTTTTTTCAAAATTATCTGTTGCGGATACTTGCCGTTTGATAGACAATCTCTTATTAAAATTTCAGCCTGTTATGATTTCTTTTCTCGGCCGACACCATTTGCTAAATCATCTATTGAAATATCATAATGACCTTTCCAAACAAATCCGTTTTCTTCGCTTAATTCAAATGCGATAGGTTTTCCTTGCGGTGCAAGAGATGACTTTTCGTGAGCGACAACTCTTATACTTTCGTCATCTTTTAACCTGCCGACAAGAAGTACGCTTCTTGCGGCTGCTTCAAAATCTATCGAACCAAGACCTCTGTAATTTGCTTTGCTTCCTCTTGACTTATTGAGATGCCCCACAAGAATTACAGCGCAACCATAATCTTCTGCAATTCTGCCCAACTGCGACAAAACACTTCGCACTTCATTTGCTTTGTTAATATCTGTTTTAGCACCGATATACGCTTGCATTGGGTCGAGTATGATTGCCTTTGCTCCCGTTTCAATGATTGCCTGTTCAACTCGGTTATCAAGCATAGACAATGCTGCTACGGATTCGTCAATTACTTTTATTTGCGAACATTCTGCATTTCCCGCAATCAAACGAGGTTTGATTGTATCGCTCAATCCATCTTCAGCGGTCTGATAAATTATTTTTATCGGCTCACGCTCTGTATCATCGCAAGGTAGTTTATCTCCCCTTGATAGAATTGCCGCCAACTGCAAAATCATCATTGTTTTACCGTCACCGGGATCACCATGAATAATCGTTAATTTTCCGTAAGGAATATACGGATACCAAAGCCATTTGACTTCCGTTACGGGAATGTCCTCCATAGTTATGATTTTAAGTTTTGCCATTGCAATCACCGCCTTTTATATAAAATTTGTTGAAATTTCGCTTTGAATCGGTTATACTGTTATTAGTTTGTTTTAGGATTGACTGCTCCGTATCTGCGCCAACAGATACAATTGGAGCGGTCTTTTCTTTTTCTGTCATTCCGACACCTCCTTTAATCCGCCGAGAATATCTGCAATCATTTCAATTAAATCAAGCAATTCGTCATTGACATTGCTACCGACTTCAATTCTTTTTAATTCAATAAGTACATCTGCAAGATTATTACGCAAAGCCTTGTATACTCTCGGATTACCTTGGACTACAACATCTTTGTCAGTAAGTCGCCTTGTGATATAGTCCTGTTTAGTTAAACCTGAAAGTTGAACATAGCGTTCAATCTGGTTCCATTCCTCCGGCGAAACTCTAAAAGCTACGGTTTTATTTCTCCAACGGTTGTGTTCATCTCTGTTTTTCAGTGACATATTATTTACCCCTTTCTATATCTAATTTTTCTGCCATTTCGGTCTGCTTTGACGGAAACAGGTGTGCATAGTTATAAGTAATATCAATACTCTCATGACCCACACGATCCGCAATGGCTATTGCTGAAAAGCCCATATCTATCAGCAAACTTACATGGCTGTGTCTTAAATCGTGAATACGAATACGCTTAACGCCTGCGGCTTTTGAACCCCTGTCCATTTCGTGATGAAGATAACTTTTTGAAACAAGAAATATTCTGTCATTTTTACTTGGCGAGTAAAACGTCTTTAAATATTCCTGCATTTCATCGCACAAAAATTGCGGCATTTTTATTGTTCGATTACTCTTTTCCGTTTTTGGCGAAGTTATTACATCTCTGCCGTTTAAATGCTGAAAAGACTTATTGATTGTAACCGTTTGCTTTTCAAAATCAAAGTCTGCCGCTGTGAGAGCGAGGAGCTCACCCTCTCGTATGCCTGTCCAATACAGCATTTCAAAAGCGTAATAAGACAAGGGCTTATCCATCATAACATCAGCAAATTTGAGATATTCATCTTTTGTCCAAAACAACATCTCTCTGTTTTTCTTTTTGCCCATACTGCCGGCCTTTCTGCAAGGATTATCTTTTAAGTTATAATACCTTACGGCATGATTGAAAATTGCCGACAGTTGATTATGAATTGATTTCAAATATACAGGCGAATAAGGTTTACCGTTTTCGTCCTTATAATTGATAAGTTCGTTCTGCCAAGAAATAATCTGTTGTGCGGTAATATTACACATCTTCAACTTCCCGAAATACGGAATGAGTTTAGTCCTTATGATGTGTTCCTTTGTTTCCCAAGTGTTTTCTTTAATTCTTGTACGCATATCTTCAATATAGTGTTCTACAAAGCTTTTGAAATTCATATCCAAATCGCCGCCAAGTTTGTTGAGTTGTTCACGCTCCCAAGCCTGCGCTTCTCGCTTTGTTTTAAAACCTCGTTTTTGTGATTGCTTTCGCTCACCGTTCCAATCGGTATAACGATAAATCACTCGCCAAGTGTTTGTTTTTTCTTCTTTATAAACTGCCATTTTTACCTCTCTTTCTGCACTGCACCGTAACAGATGTGTTCCATAAAATATTGCTTATTTACACGCCCCGAAATTGTGATATAGCCCTTGCTTTTTAATTCATCATTCAACTTTTGCACAATTTTATAGGCATAAGATTTTGAAATGCCCAATTCTTGAGCAACTTCATCAACTTTCATAAAACCTGTATTTTCCATATAATCACCACCTTTATTTTATAACTTGATTATTTAGTGTCGGATACTTTCTGACCGCATTCCGATTTGCCCGAGCGGATATACCATTACCGTGATATATGACGGATATTCAATTTTCGCAAGCAACTTAACGCTATTTGCTTAATAATTATACTAAGCATATTCCGTTATGTCAAGTGGTTTTAAAGAAAATATAAAACTTTTTTGTTTTAGTTATCTTGACACACGCTAAACATATATGATATACTATTTTTACATTACATAAAAAGGAGTGCGTGTTATGGCAATAGGAGAGCGTATTCGTTTCTTCCGCAATTTGCGTGGAATGACGCAAAAATATTTAGGACAGATAGTCGGTTTCCCTGAAAAGACTGCCGACATACGTATGGCACAGTATGAATCAGGTTCAAGAACACCAAAAGCAGATTTAACAAATAAACTTGCAGAAATTTTTGGTATATCTCCGCAGGCTCTTTCTGTTCCCGACATTGACAGCTACATAGGGCTAATGCACACCTTGTTTACATTAGAGGACAGATATGGATTAACAATTGAAAAGACTGAAAACGGCGTTTCAATGTATGCAGATCCTCGCAAAGGAACAGATGCCGCCGAACTTTCAGAAATGCTCACAGCGTGGGCTGAACAATCCGAGAAATATCATAACGGAGACATCAACCGTGATGAATATGATAAGTGGCGTTATAATTATCCGAAGTATGATGAAACCTCCGACTTCGTAAAAGTACCGTCACAGAATTTCAGCGACACAATGGTAGAAGCTTTCAAAGATAAACTTAAAAACGACTAATTGAGCAAAAGAAAAAGAGCTATCAGACTTTCAAAAAATCTGATAGCTCTTTACTTTTACAATAATTCAAATAATGTCGCCATTTTGTTGCCACGGCGGGCACTCATGACGAAAAAGCCTTGGTATTACTGGACTTTTTCCGGAATGCAATTATTCCCACTCGCTCCCCGAAACCGTGACCTAAACGATTTTGTATAGACCGTTTAGCTCCGATTATCGGGATTACTTAAATTATCCAAGAATTATGGTGTATCATAATTCCCGTTGTCATTGTGTTGTCACATATCTGCTAAATATCGCAAGCCCTCACGCACAGAGACTGCTCTTTTTTGAGGAGAATAACATCCGCAGGCTTACGCATTCCAAAATTATTATACACTGTTCCATAAGAAAAATCAACTGGAAATACGATCTGTCCGATTTTACGGAAGACCTCGTATATCTTTTGCGTCAAAAATATGGAAATAGTTATCCCAATATGCTATAATCATAACAAAAGCAACGATATCGCATCAAATCACCCGACAAAATGGTGATCTCAATCGTTATACATACAGGAGGAAAGAATATGCCGGAAAATTCGCAGCGTACGGGCGAATGGTTCGAGGCATTCTATGAACGGAATTACAAGCTGGTGTATCGGCTCTGCTTTACCTATATGAAAAATCAGGCAGAAGCCGAGGACTGCACAGAGGATGTATTCGTTAAAGTGTTGACAGGAGATTTCGCTTTTAATGATGAAACGCACGAGAAGAAGTGGCTGACGGTAACCGCCATCAATCTCTGCAAAGACCGATTAAAGCACTGGTGGCGAAAGCAGGTCACGCCTATTGACGAAGCACCTGAAATTCCGGACGAGAATACCGCACCCATAGACGAAACCCTTGAGGTCGTTAAAAAACTGCCCACAAAATACAAGGATGTTATTTATCTGCATTACTATATGGACTACAAGACAGATGAGATCGCAGAAATGCTCAAAAAGCCGCCCTCCACGATCCGCAATCATTTGCGGGAAGCGAGAGAGCTACTCAGGCGGCAGATAGGAGGTTTTGAGCCGTGAGTGAAAAGAAAATCAAAGAGTCCATCGACGCTATCGAGCCGGAAGTCGGTGCGAAAGAGCGGATGTATCAGAACATTATGAAAAAAGCACAGCAGGCAGCTCCGGCGGAAAAGCCTGCCGAGCCGAAAAAGAAACCAATTTCATTTGTGCGCTATGCGCTGCCCATTGCCGCCTGTCTCTGCTTAGTGGTGATCGGCGTGGCGAAATTCCTTCCCGGCAACACGCCGATGCACCCCGATGAAAGCAATGTGCAGGGCGGAAATCCGTTTGTGGAAGTGGAAAACGCAGAGGCGTTCAAGGCACTTTCTGTCACGCTGGATGCTCCGGAGGGGGCGCAGGAAACTTCCTATGCAATTATAGACGGTAAGATCGCAGAAATTCAATTTGAGCTGGATGAAAAAAGCTACCTTGCCCGTGCTTCGGCACAGGAGGGCGATTTCTCCGGTTTGAACGGCGAAGATCGTTCGCAGGAAACGATAGACGCAAAAAACAATGCCGTGTTGACCGAAGTACAAACAGACTTGCGAACCTATTACAAGATTGTTTGGACAAACGGAAAAATCAACTATTGCCTGTATGGCACGGACGGGGCGGATAAATCCCAAGTTCTTGCCGTCTATGAGTCGCTGAAAAAATAAATATAAAAATGTCGAAAGAAATTTTGAAATTCTTCCGACATTTTTTATTTCCCGGTCGTTATATATACAGAAGCGTAAAAAACGGCGGCGCAGCGTACGAGCGCTGCCGAACGCTTCCACAATAATAACCTTCAAAGGAGCTAACATACTATGAAAATCAAAAAAATCGCACTGATCCTGCTATCCCTCGTTATGGCATTGGGCATCGTAGCCTGCGGCAAAGCAGCAGATAACAAAAAAACGGACGACAACGGCAAGGGAAACACCACTGTTACCACCACACCTGCCGAGATCGAACAGAAGATTGCCGACGCCATCGGCAAGGACAACTACCTCTGCGACACCGATATCGACAAGGACTGGCTGCAGAACAGCTTTCAGCTGGATATGAGCAAGGTAGACAGCTATGTGGCCAAGCAGAATTCCATCGCCAGCGTCAACCCCGACACGGTCATTGTTCTGAAAACCAAGGATGGCTACGCAGCCGATGCGGTTAAAGCACTCAACGACAATTTTGCACAGATGGTCAGCTACATCCGCCAGTATCCCTTTGGCACAGCCAAGGTAATGAACGCTCGTCTGTATCAGAGTGGCGACTATGTGATCTATGTCATCGCCGGGGCCAGCTACGACGGCGATGATGCGGAAGCCGAAAACAAGCTGGCGGTCTCCGAATATGCAAAGATTGACGAGGCCCTCAAGAGCGTGCTCGGCACGCTGCCGGAGAATCTAGCTATGGTTCCGGAGGCATAAGCTATGGTCTTCTCCAGTCTGACATTTTTGCTATGGTTTTTGCCTTGCGTGCTGCTGGTCTATTTCCTCGTTCCCAAGAAAGCAAAAAATGCAATTCTCTTTGCGTTCAGCCTGCTGTTTTATGCGTGGGGCGAACCGATATATGTCGGGCTGATGATCTTCTCCACCGTCCTGGACTACTGCTGCGGTCGGGCGGTGGAGAAGTATCGGGGAACACCGAAGGCAAAGATCGGACTTCTTGTTTCCGTGATTGTCAATTTAAGTCTGCTGTGTCTGTTTAAGTACACAGATTTCCTCCTCGGCACAGTAAACGGCATTTTCGGGTGCAATATCCCGCTTTTGAATTTACCTTTGCCTATCGGTATTTCCTTTTATACCTTCCAAACGATGAGCTACACGATAGATGTCTATCGGGGCGATGCCAAAGTACAGAATAACATCATCTCCTTCGGGGCATATGTATCCCTGTTTCCGCAGCTTATTGCTGGACCGATCGTGCGCTATCAGACCATTGCCGATCAAATCGATGAACGCACACACTCCTTTGATAAATTCGGTGAGGGCGTCAAGCGCTTTGTCTGCGGACTGGGAAAGAAAGTTCTGCTTGCCAATAATATCGGGCTTCTGTGGAACACCATTTCCGGCAGCAGCGAATTGTCCGTCGTTTCGGCGTGGCTTGGGATCGTCGCCTTTGCCTTTCAGATTTATTTCGACTTTTCCGGCTATTCGGATATGGCTATCGGTTTAGGCAAAATGTTCGGCTTCGACTTCCTTGAAAACTTCGACCATCCTTATTGCTCCAAAAGCGTCACGGAATTTTGGCGGCGCTGGCATATCTCTATGGGGACCTGGTTTCGGGACTATGTGTATATCCCGCTGGGCGGCAACCGAAAAGGACTTGCCATTCAGCTTCGGAACATTGCTATCGTGTGGCTGCTCACCGGCTTTTGGCACGGAGCAAGCTGGAACTATGTGCTGTGGGGCGTGTTTTACGGCGCGCTTCTGATCATCGAAAAGTTTTTCCTGCTGGATAAGCTGAAAAAAGCCCCGGCGATCGTGGGGCATCTTTATACGCTGCTGTGCGTTGCCGTAAGCTGGGTGCTGTTCGCCTTTGAGAATATTTCGAAGGGCTGGGCTTATTTTAAGGTCATGTTTGGAGGCGCGGTGTTCTGCAGCTCTGCGGCGCTCTATCAGCTGCTGTCCTATCTGCCGCTGCTCCTGCTGTGCGCTGTTGCTGCAACGCCCATCGGTGCAAAGCTCTATCACAAGCTGAATGAGAAATGCAGCACAGGACTTATGGCAACCGCCGATGTGACCGGTATTGTAGCGGTTGTAGGACTCTCAGTGACATATCTGATCAGCGGATCGTATAACCCGTTTTTGTATTTTCGTTTTTAAGGAGGAATGCCGAAATGCGCGATAAAATCATTACTTCTGTATTTTGCCTGCTTTTAGTCGTCGGCGTTCTCTCCGGTTTTCTTGTTCCGGACAAATATTATTCCGAAAGTGAGAAAAGGACGCTGACACAGAAAAATGCGATCTCCATCACCGATTTTCCCAGCGGTAAAATGGGAACGGAAATTGAAAAGTACCTTGCGGATCAGTTTCCTTTAAGAGATGGTTGGATCACCGTCAAGACACTTACCGAGAGGCTCAGCGGCAAAACCGAAATCTCCGATGTTTATTTTGGCAAGGACGGCTATCTGATCGACGCCTTCACCGGCTATAATCAAAAGCAATTTTCGGCCAACATCAATGCCCTTGCGAAATTATCGGAATCGCTGAAAACTGCCGGTATTCCTATGCAAGTAATGCTCGTGCCAACGGCGGCACAAATCCTTTCCGACAAGCTGCCTGCCTATGCACCAAACCTTGACCAAAAGGCACTGCTTGACTTCGCCAAGGCTCAGGGGTTGGATACCGTGAATGTGTTCGATATCCTATCGGAACATAAGGACGAGTACATCTACTACAAGACCGACCATCATTTTACGAGCCTCGGTGCCTATTACTGCTATGCAGCTTGGATGCAGGCACAGGGAAAAACGGCTCTGCCGCTTTCCGCTTGGCAGAGCCAAGAGCTGTGCAATAATTTTCGTGGTACTACCTACAACAAGGTCAACTATCCCTTTGCCCCTTACGATACCATCACCGCCTACTATAAAACGCTGACGCATACTGTCAACTACAACGGTGGCAATTATGTGACGGACAGCATTTACGAGCGGAAATATCTCAGCGGAAAAGATCAATACGCTACATTCCTGAATTCCAACCAGTCCACCACCGTGGTTTCCGGCAACGGAGAGGGCAAGCTGCTGATTCTGAAAGATTCCTACGCCAACTGCTTTTCGCAGTTTATGATCGACGACTACGCTGAAACCCATTTGATCGACCTGCGTTTCTACAAGGACTCTGTAACGGATTACATCGAAGAAAACGGCATTACGCAGGTGCTTGTGCTTTACAACATTCCCAATTTTGCGCAGGATACCGCAATCGCCAAGACTGTGAGGTGAGCATATGCATTTTAGGAAAGCCTTGTTCGGTTTCTCCTCAGCGGAAGTTATAGAGTATATTTCAATGCTTGAAAAACAGTTATACGAAAGAAAAGAAACAGTCCAAAAGCTGGAGCATACCGTCCGTATGATGGAGTTTGAAAAGGAAGATTTAGAGCAAAAGCTCCGCATTGCGAATGAAATCTCTCAATATAGAGCACAGAGACGGGCTCCCGATTAAGGAGCCTGTCTCTGTGCTTTTGCAATTATGCGGAGATAATTTCGGTGTTTACAATTTCCGCAGCCCGATTGCGGATGTTGTTCATCCTGCCGACCCACTCCATCGGATTGGCGGCTTTCAGTGCCTCTGTGACACCTTCCGCTTTTGCCATCTGCTTTACCAGCCGAGAGAATAGGTCCTCTGCCTGCCGGTCAATGTCAACAAGATAACTGTTCAGCCTGCCGCTGGTGAGCAGAGTCGCATAGGTTGTCCGACGGTGCTCCTTCAGGTAGCGCCGGTGACGCTGACCCCACACGCCGATGGGCTGCTGTTCTTCTTCGAGCAGTTCCAAATTGGGGAGCAGATAATCCCCGACCTGCGTGTAAGTACCGCCCATTTCCTCAAAAATCGTCTTAGCCATTGTTTGTTCCTACCTTTCATAATTTGTATTTCTGCGCCTTGTGCGCTGGGTTTGCTTTCGCTGCTGCTCCATATCTTTCGCCTGTGCAATCAGATTGTCGATTTGCCGACTGCCGAGGACTTTCCGCAGAAAACGGAAATCTTTCAGTTCGGAGCGCAGAACCTCATTTTCTCCTTTGAGCCGGTCGTTGGTGGCGGTCAGATGCTCGTTCTCCCGGTACAGCCGACCGTTAGTGTTATTCAGCCGGTGGTAGCTGTCCAGCGCCCGATAATAGCGATAAAACACCTCCCGGATGACCTCTTTCAACTTTTTGATCAATGGGTCAACAAACCGCTGCTTATATGTTTTAGCTGCCATCAGAGTAGGTGGATCGGGGAGTTGAAACTCTGCATCCGATTCCATTCGCTGCTCCAGCTTTTCAATAGACTGCACACCCTGATCGAAGTTGTCGATCCGATTCTGCACCGTTTCCAGTTCGTCCTGCTTTTCGGCCAGTGTGGTATCCAGCGCCGCAATTTCTTTTTCCCGTTCCTGCTTTTTGTATTCCAGAACGGAGAGGTGTTTTTCGTGGGTGCCTTTCTGCTCCCACTGAATATCGTACCGCTCCATCACGGCGGCAAGTTGTTCCTTTTCGGACTGTACCCACTGCGCCCATTCCGTTGCACCACGGGTGCCGCCCTTGAAGCCCTGCGCCGCCAGCGCCTGTTTCAGCGACACACGGGTGTCAAGCCCTCGTTTGCTCCCGGTGGTGAACGGCACAAAGTCAATGTGGATATGAGGCGTGGCCTCGTCCATATGCAGGTGCGCTGAGAACACCCGGAGGTTGGGATTGCGCTCCTGAAAGCCCTGATAATATTCGTCCAGTACCTGCCGAGCCAACTCTGCATACTCGCCGGTGGCGCTCATATCCTCCTTGTTCCCGATTTGCAGAATGATCTCGTGGAAGGGCTTTTCCTGATTGCCGGAGCGAATCTTCTCGTAGTAGTTTGGAATGCGCCGGTCTGCACGGGTTTGCTTCTCGTTGTACCGTTTCAGGGCTTCATCGAAAAGCTTGTGGTACACGGTCTGGATGCGCTCGTTGCAATAATCAATGTTCAGATGGGTACGGTTTCCGTCTACATTTTCTGCCCGAAATTTGCGGCTGTTATGGTTGACAGAGCCTTTGCCGACCTCGGCACTGATTGTTCTTTTCATAAAATCTCACTTCCTTTCGCTCCTCCGGCCGCAGCCGGGGTTCTGTTACTCTTGTCAAGAGTAACGCAAAAGCACTTTTGACAGCCTGCGGCCATCAAAAGATGCTGTTGCGCTCTCCCGAGGGGGCTATGGGGCTTTGCCCCGGCAACTGCGGTTGCCTCCCCAGCAGGGCTGCCCTTTGAAAAGGTCACCCTGCACCCCGCCGAAACTTCTGTGACGGTGTATGACGATAGTGACGGTATTTTTGATACCGCACCCACTCATAGAAATATCGTCACACCGTCACATATCGTCACGACCGCTCTGCCGCTGCAAGCTTTACAGTGCGCTCGTTCCGATTGCGGCTGCTTTCATATCGGATGCCGTACTCATTCAGTAGCCGCCCTGCGTTGACATTCAGCCGCCTTGTCAGGGCATTGGGCTTCATATCCACGCCGAGAAGCGTCGCAAGCTCTGTGGGCGTTCCCACCCACTCTTTACCGTCTGAAGAAAGGAAAACCGAAATCTGTTCCAGCAGCGGCTCCGGCGGCGCTTTCCAAAGTTCCGTTTCCACACGCTCCAGTTCCCACGAAAGGGTTTCCTCGTTACGGAAAAGGTGTAGCCGCTGATCCGGCTGATCTCTGCCGGACACATCAAGGCAAGCGGCGTTGCCGGTACGCTTTTCCTTGGTGAGCAAAAACGCTCCGTCTGCCGCACCCAGCAGTCCGTTGGTGCCGGAGATCATATCAAACTTATCGTCCGCCTGCTGCTTTCGGGTATGGTGGACAAGGAGTAAACAGATGCCATAGCTATCCGCCAGTGCTTTTAACCGGGTGATGATCTGATAGTCATTGGCGTAGCTGTAGTTGTCTCCGCCGACCTCACGCACCTTTTGAAGTGTGTCAATAATGATAAGGGAAGTATCCGTATGCTCCCGCAGAAAATTAGTGAGTTGCTCGTCAAGGCCGCTGCCAAGTTGACTGGCCGAAACGGAGAAAAACAAGCTTTCGTTTTCTGCCGTGCCGAACATTCGGTAAGAGCGCTCCTGCAAACGCCGGTAATCGTCCTCAAGGGCAAGATACAGTACTGTGCCTTTGTGGACGGGATAATTCCATAGTGGTGTGCCGGTGCTGATATGGTAGGCAAGCTGAGTCATTAGAAAGCTCTTGCCCAGCTTTGGAGCGCCGACAAAAAGGTAAGTACCCCGGTAGAGCAGGCCGTCCACAAGGGGCGGCTTGCTCTGGTACACATTGTCCAACAGTTCAGACATTGACACGGTTTTCAGATAAGACGGGTCCATCATTCGCAGAATTTCTCTCTGCATTTCATCAAACCCCTTGAAATCCGGGTCAAAATCGGTTAAACTATTGTTAATAAGATTTTGGGATGACTGCTCCGTATCTGCGCCAACAGATACAATAGGGGCGGTCATTTCTTTTTCATTGGTCATTCAGATTCCTCCTCCTTCATTCCGCCGAGAATATCGGCGATCATTTCAATTTGGTCAAGCAGCTCATCATCGACTACGCTGCCGGTCTCAATACGCTGCAATTCTGCAATTACCTCCGCAAGTTGATTCCGCAGCGCCTTGAACACTCTGGGATTGCCCTGCACCACTACATCCTTGTGGGTGAGCCGCCGGGTGATATAGTCCTGTTTGGTCAGCCCGGAGAGCTGCACATAGTGTTCGATTTGAGCATCCTCCTCCGGCGATACTCGGAAGGCTACCGTTTTGCTGCGCCAGCGATTATGCTCGTCCCTGTTCTTCAATGACATTATCTGTACCATCCTTTCTGAATTGATTGAGCTTGTCCGCCATATCGCTTTGCGTGGATGGAAACAGATGAGCGTAGTTGTAGGTGATATTGATGCTTTCGTGTCCCACCCGGTCAGCAATCGCTACCGCCGAATAGCCCATTTCAATCAGAAGTGAAATATGGCTGTGTCTCAAATCGTGGATTCGGATGCGCTTTACCCCTGCGGCCTTGGCACCTCTGTCCATCTCGTGATGAAGATAGCTTTTCGTAACTTCAAACAGCCGATCATTTTTGCCGATTCGGTAGAGCTGTTTTATATAGTCTTGCATTTCCTCACAGAGGAACTCCGGCATCTTGATGGTACGGTTGCTTTTCGGCGTTTTCGGGTCAGTGATGATGTCCAGACCACCGATGCGCTGATAGGATTTGTTGATTGTGACCGTCTGCCGGTCAAAATCGAAATCCGCCGGGATCAGCGCCAGCAGCTCACCCTCACGGATGCCGCACCAGTACAGCATTTCAAAAGCATAGAAGGAAACAGGCTTATCCATCATTTCTTCGGAGAATTTCTTGTATTCCTCCTGCGTCCAGAAAAGCATCTCTCTTGCCTTGGCTTTTCCCATATTGCCGACCTTGGCAGCAGGATTGTCTTTCAGCCCGTAGAATTTCACGGCGTGATTGAAAATAGCACTGAGCTGATTGTGCAGGGTTTTGAGATACACCGGCGAATACGCCTCGCCGCTCTTATCCCGACATTTGATCATTTCATTCTGCCAAGCGATAATGTCTTTGGGCTGGATCGTGTTCATTTTCCGCTTGGCGAAATAGGGAAGCAGTTTGGTGCGGATGATATGCTCCTTCGTGTGCCAAGTGTTCTCTTTCAGCCGGTTCTTCATATCGGCTGTGTAGGTGTCGATAAAGCTCTCAAAGGTCATATCCAGATCGGCTTCCACTTTGTGGAGCTGTTCCCGCTCCCAAGCAAGAGCCTCTCGCTTCGTAGGAAAGCCACGCTTTGTAGATTGGTGTACCTTGCCCTGCCAATCTGTAAAGCGGTAGTAGACTTTCCAAGTGTTGTTCTTGGTATCTTTGTAAACTGACATTTTTACCTCTCTTTCTGAACGGCACGGTAACAGGTGCGTTCCATAAAATATTGCTTGTTGACTCGTCCTGAAATCGTGAGAAAGCCTTTGTTTTTCAGTTCTTCATTCAGCTTTTGCACGATCTTGTAGGCGTAGGATTTGGAAACGCCCAGTTCCTGTGCTACTTCCTCCACTCTCATAAAGCTTGTGTTTTCCATTTCATCACCTCTTTCGTTTGGTTATAGTTTTCTCATTTAGTGTCGGAGAACTTTCTGACCGCATTCCGATTTGCCCGAGCGGGTACGCCATTACCGTGACGCACGACGGTTATTCTGTTGCCCGCAAACAACTTAACGCTATTTGCTATAGCTATTATACTAAGCGAATTTGCTATTGTCAAGAGGATTGCGGAAAAATATTTAGCTTTTTTGCTTTTGTTATCTTGACACAACCTAAATTTATATGCTATACTGATTGCACAGAATAAAAAACGAGGAGCGTAATCGCTATGGCAATCGGTGAGAGAATTCGATTCTTCCGCAATTTGCGGGGAATGACGCAAAAATACTTGGGACAGGTGATCGGCTTTCCTGAAAAGACCGCCGACATTCGGATGGCGCAGTATGAATCCGGCAGCAGAACGCCCAAGGCGGAGCTGACGGAGAGCCTTGCCGGTGCGCTGGGTGTCTCACCGCTGGCGCTGTCCGTGCCGGACATTGACAGCTATCTTGGCTTGATGCACACTCTGTTTACCTTGGAAGATCGCTACGGTCTGACGGTGGAAACCGGCGAAAACGGTGTGTCTTTGCGTGCTGACCCTCGAAAAGGGAAGGACGCTGCCGAGCTTTCTGAAATGCTCACTGCGTGGGCGGAACAAGCCGAAAAGTATCGTAATGGCGAAATCAACCGGGAGAACTACGACAAGTGGCGTTATAACTACCCGAAATATGATAAAGCATCCGGCTATGTAAAAGTCCCGTCTCAGCAGCTCAGCGACGCAATGGTGGAGGCGTTCAAAGACCGGTTGAAGGACAATTAAATTCAGACAAAACAAAAAGAGCTATCTGACTTCTCTAACAGAAATCAGATAGCTCTTTATTCTTGGATAATCTTAAAATGTTGTCATTTTGTTGTCACGGGGCAATTCCGTAACCCAAAAGTCAAGCATTTTTAAGGCTTTTTGGCCTTTCGGGGATTATTCCCACTCTATGGTTGCCGGGGGCTTGGAGGTGATGTCGTAAACTATTCTGTTCACGCCTTTAACCTCGTTTACAATTCTTCTGGATGCAATATCCAAAACCTCGTAAGGTATGCGCGCCCAGTCGGCTGTCATAAAATCACTCGTTGTAACGGCGCGGAGCGCAACGGTGTAATCATATGTTCTGAAATCTCCCATTACTCCTACCGAACGCATATCGGTCAGCACTGCAAAGTACTGTCCGATCTCTCTGTCAAGACCGGCGTTTGCTATTTCTTCTCTGAAAATAGCGTCAGCATCCTGTAAGATAGAAATTTTTTCTTTCGTAAGTTCGCCTATAATGCGGACCCCGAGACCGGGGCCGGGGAACGGCTGACGGAATACCATATTTTCAGGCATTCCAAGCTCAAGACCTACTTTTCTGACCTCGTCTTTAAAAAGATCCCTTAAAGGCTCGATTATTTCATCAAACTCGACGTGATCGGGCAGACCTCCGACATTATGGTGACTCTTGATAAGGGCGGCGTCACCGACGCCCGATTCGATACAGTCGGGATAAATAGTACCCTGAACAAGATAATCGACCTTGCCTATCTTTTTAGCTTCCGCCTCGAATACTCTGATAAATTCTCTGCCTATTATTTTACGCTTTTGCTCAGGCTCGCTTATTCCTCTGAGCTGACCTAAAAACTGCTCGGAAGCGTCAACGGAAATAAGATTTATACTGTATTTTCCTCTAAAAAGCTCGTTTACCTGCTTTGCCTCGTCTTTTCTTAAAAGACCGTGGTCAACAAAAATGCAGGTAAGGTTGTTTCCAACTGCTTTATGTAAAAGAAGAGCGGCAACGGAACTGTCAACACCGCCGGAAAGTGCGCACAAAACCTTTTTATTCCCGATTTTTGCCTTTAATTTTTCAATAGTTGAAGTTGTAAAAGACGACATATTCCATTCGCCTTTACAGCCGCAGACATTGTAAATAAAGTTTTTAAGCATTACCGAACCGAGAGGAGTGTGCATAACCTCGGGGTGATACTGCACCGCATAGAGCTTTCTTTGAGCATTTTCCATTGCGGCTACAGGGCAGATATCGGTCTTACCCATGATCTTGAACCCTGTGGGCACCTGCTTTATATAATCGGTGTGGCTCATCCAGCATACTGTTTTAGACGGAATATCCGAAAAAAGCTTGCTTGAATTATCGAGCTTAACTTCTACCTTGCCATATTCGCTGGCGCCTGCCTCTACCTTACCGCCTAAAACATAAGCCATAAGCTGTGCGCCGTAGCAAATACCCATAATAGGAATATTAAGCTCAAAAAGCTCCTTGGAATAAAGCACGGCATTTTCGCCGTAAACACTTTTAGGACCTCCGGTAAGAATGATACCTTTATAATTTTCCTTTTTGATATCTTCGATACTTACCGTGTAAGGTTTAATTTCAGAATAAACATTATTTTCTCTTACTCTTCTTGCGATCAGCTGATTATACTGTCCGCCGAAGTCAAGCACAAGGATCTTTTCCATTTTAACCTCCGAAACAAAGCAAATATAAATTACTATTTTATTATATAACAAACCGCACTTTTTGTCTATCTCAAAAGTGCGGTTTTTTTATTTTTTTATTCTACCGTGACGGATTTTGCAAGATTTCGCGGCTTATCGATATCGCAGCCTTTGAAATATGCAACATAATAAGAATATATCTGGAAAGGAACGACCTCTAAAATGGCTGTAAGCAGGGGATCGACTTTCGGAATATATATCACGCTTTCAGCTTCTTTTCCTATTTCTTCGTGGCCCTCCGTTGCGCAGGCCAAAACAAACGCACCTCTCGCTTTAACTTCTTTGATATTGCTTAAAAGCTTATCAAAAAGTTCCTCGTAAGCGGCGAGAGCTATAACCGTTCTTCCCTCTTCGATAAGAGAAATTGTACCGTGCTTGAGCTCGCCTGCGGCATAAGCCTCTGAATGGATATAAGAGATTTCTTTAAGCTTTAATGAAGCCTCTAATGATACGGCATAATCGATATTTCTGCCTATAAAGAAAAGTGATTCGGGATCGCCGCATTTTTTCGCGGCTTTTTTGATCTCACCTTCGTTTAATAAAACCTTTTCTATAAGCTTGGGCAGACGGCATATATCGTCAAACATTTTTTCTATACGCGATTCATCAGCCGATTTAAGAATTCTTGACGCCCAAACGGCTAACAGATAAAGCACCGAAAGCTGAGTTGTGTAGCCTTTTGTTGTTGCAACGGCAATTTCAGGACCCGCCCAGGTGTAAATAACATCATCTGCCGCTTTTGCGATAGAACTGCCTACAACATTTACGATCGCAAGAGTATGCGAGCCTCTTGATTTCGCCTCGTTTAGCGCGGCAAGGGTATCGGCAGTTTCTCCCGACTGACTGATTATTATCGAAAGTGTTTCTTCACTCGTTATTGGGTTGCGGTATCTGTATTCGCTCGCATAATCGACATTTACGGGAATTCTGAGCAGCTCTTCAAATACATATTTCCCCACCATTCCCGCATGATAAGCGGAACCGCAGGCGATAATATCTATTCTTTTTATCTTTTTGAGCTTTTCGCTGTCAAGACTTAACCCTTCAAAAACTATATCTCTGCCGCTTATTCTTGCGTCTATAGTCTGCTTTACGGCATTCGGCTGCTCCATGATCTCTTTCATCATAAAATGCTCGAAGCCTGCTTTTTCAGCGGCGGCAACATCCCAATTTACATGAGAGATATCTTTTTTAATCTCTTCTTTATCGGAATTGTAGAATTTAACTCCGCTTTTATCTAAAACTGCAAATTCGCCGTCTTCAATATAAACAACATCGCGCGTGTGGGAAACAATAGCCGTTACATCGGAAGCAATGAAATTTGCCTCTCTTGAAAGCCCGATGATCAGCGGACTGAATTTTTTGACCGCTATAAGAGTATCAGGATAATCGGTGCAGATAATGCCTAACGCATAAGAGCCCTCAAGTCTGCCGGCTGCCTTATAGACCGCCTCAAAAAAGTCGCCCTCATAGTATTTTGAAATAAGCTGAGCTATAATTTCCGTATCTGTTTCGCTTGCAAACTCAAAACCGTCTTTTAAAAGCTCATCTTTAAGAGCAAGATAGTTTTCGATAATTCCGTTATGCACTACCGCGAATTTTTTATCGCCGCTGAGATGCGGATGAGCATTGTTATAAGAGGGGCCTCCGTGAGTTGCCCACCTCGTATGGCCTATTCCTATTGTACCTTTAACAGTCTTGCCGCCGTCGGTCTTTTCAATAAGCTGTTTGATTCTTTCAGTGGTTTTTTCTACCTGAATTTTGCCGTCGTTTAAAACGGCGATACCTGCAGAATCATATCCTCTGTATTCAAGTCTTTCAAGACCGGTCAACAGAATTTCCGACGCCTGATCTTTACCTGTAAATCCAACTATTCCGCACATAAAAAAGCACCTTTCCGCGACACGCAAAAGGCACAATTATACACGACAAAAAAGCGGCGGCAAAACATAACTTGCCGTAGCTGAATTCTCGGGACCTTTTTTACGCATCAATTTAATTGATTTTTTACAGCATAGCGAAACGCCTCTGTTCCGAAATCGCTTTCGGGTTTTAAACGCTCGTTTACGACCTGCCGGCCGTGGGACATCCGCCGAATATTTCGATGCTCCCCATCCTCGTCAACCGCTATGCCGATACGGTCCCGGCGCTGAAATAACTTTTGCACGGCAAATTAAGTCGGCACGCCGTACATTAATATTGTATAATATTTTTTAACTTTTGTCAATAAATAATAAAGCGGCCTTTTAAAAGGTCGCTTTAAATCATTTAATTTATTTTACCGTAAAGCGGGATATCCGTATCCTTTTTAGGTTCCCTGTCGGGATCGGCTTTTACGGTGTTATTATTTCTTCTCGGTCTTGATGAACGGCGATCTGAGCTGTAAGCTCTCTCTTTCGGCATTTCTCCGTTTTCGGGGTAAATAACAACTCTTCTTGCGTCACCCTCGCCGACTGATGAGGAAACAACGCCGTCAATAGCCTGCACGGCAGTATGAATAATTCTGCGCTCATAAGGATTCATCGGCTCAAGTCTTCTGCCTCTTCCGGTTTTAAGCACCTGGTTTGCAATTCTTTTTGCAAGAGAAGTGAGCATCTGCTCTCTTTTTTCTCTGTAATCGCCTACATTTACGGATACTCTGTAATATTTTCCGCCGTTGTCCACAGCAAGACTTGCAAGGTACTGAACAGCGTCAAGAGTTTCGCCTCTGCGGCCTATAACAGCGCCGACATTTTCACCGTCAACCAAGATATATGCCGCATTTTCTTTTGCGGCTACCTTTATTGAGCTTATTTCACAGCCAAGTCCTGCAAAAATTTTCTTTAAATACTCAACTGCCTCCAAAGCAGGGCTGCCCTCGGGAATTAAAGATACATCAACCGCGTCATCAAAAGGATCCTGGATCTTTTTATCTTTAGCGGGAGCCTCTGTTTTAACTTCGGGTGCCTTTTTCTTTTTATCCGCGTCTTTTTGCTCGCTTAAAGGTTTTTTAGCCTTCTTTTGCGGCTTTTTAACTTCCGGCAATTCAATAAATGCTCTTACTTCGGCTTGACAGCCTCCGAAAATGCCGAGCACTTTCTTTTTAGCAGTTGAAATTATTTCAAATTGAACATCATCTGTTATATCGGCGCCAAGCTCTTTAATGGCGTTTTCTCTTGCTTCGTTAACATCATTTCCGAAGCCTCTTGCTTCTCTAATCAAGAAAAGTCCTCCTTTATTTATTATCACTTTCGGGTTCGGTAGCAGCCTGCTCCGATTTTTCTATCTGTTTCTTTTCAAAATCCGCTCTTACTTTGAGCTCTTTTATACGCTGATTTGCAAGCATTTTTGCAGGGCCGTAATAAAGCTGAACGGCAGACTGAATAAGTCCTCCTATAAGCGAAGAGCATATCCAGTAAAATCCTACTCCTCCGGGGAATGTAAATCCTAAGAAAAGCGAGATAAGAGGCATTGTAAGCATCATACCCGCCATTGTGGGAGCGTCGGGATTGTTCTTTTTATTTATAAGCATTGAAATAATGCTTGTAAGCATCTGAGCTAAAAACGCAAATATCGGGATAAGCCAGATAGTTTGATATTTAGCAAAAATATTTATATCAAAATTCGGCTTTTCGGTAAGATCGATACTTCCCAAATTATATTTGATATCGGAATTATCATGCGCTTTTTTAATTTCTTTAAGATCGGATTCGATCTTTTTATATTCCTTTGCAGGAACGATCTTTGCTATCTCGTCATAATGCTCGTCAAGTACTCTGATAAGAGGAAGCTCTTTATAACCGCCTTTTTTGCCCCAGGCTTCCGTAAAATCCTTATATTCCGTTTTATCCTTATCGCTTAAGTCTTCTACAGCCGCCGAAATCGTGGTCGTAACGGTGCTTATTTTATCCGAATCGACTTTTTCAAGGAAAGTGAGCGGCGACATAATAAGGTAATAAATACAAAGCATAAGCGCCAGACGGATAAACATAGGAAGACAACCGCCGGACATTGAAACATTTTCATCTCTGTAAAGCTTCTGCTGGGCCTCGGCAAGCTTCTGCCTGTCGTCACCGTAACGCTTCTTAATATCGTCCATCTTCGGCTTTATTCTAAGCTGCTGAACAGAAGCCTTTTGGCTTTTAATGCTGAGCGGAATAAGAATAATATTAATAAGCAGAGTGAACATAAAAACAGAAGCGGCAAAGCTTCCGCCGAATATATCCGCAAAAAAGCGGAGAACCGCGCTTAGCGGCGTGTTTATAATCTTACTTAAAAATCCCATTTGTTTTTTGCCTTTCCGATTTTATTGAAAACTTAAAGCTATTAACTTAAGTTATGTTTTCTTTTTTGATTTCTTTTCAGGCACGGGGTCATACCCGCCCTTACACAATGGATTACAGCGAAGAATTCTTTTTACCGACAGATATATCCCTTTTATACATCCGTGCTTTTCAATGGCTTCTATCGCATAAGCCGAGCAGGAGGGAGTAAATCTGCAGCAGGGAATTTTATTGGGTGAAATACATTTTCTGTAAAACTTTATCAGCGCTATTATCGCTGATTTAAAAGGATTTTTGATTTTTTTCATTTCAAAAAACCGAACTTTATCAACTGTTTTTTGAGGATCTCCGCAACAAGCGTGCTTTTCGCTCTTAATATTCTCGATCTTGCCACTATAACAAAATCTCCCTGCGGAATATCCTTGGCACATTCTCTGAAAGCGGCCGTTATAACGCGCTTTGCGCGGTTTCGGCTGACAGCGCAGCCGATCTTTTTCGAAACCGTGATTCCGAGCCTGACTTTTCCCGGCTTACCGCCGCAGGCATATAAAACAAATTCGTTTGCTACGGCGGATTTTCCGCGGTTATATATCCTGCGGAAATCCCGGTTTTCCTTGATCTTCTCGAAATACTTCATTATTTCTCCTTTTTATCCAGGAATAAAAGGAAAAGCCACATAAACAGTGGCTTTAGTATGTGAGTTTCTTTCTGCCTTTTGATCTGCGGCGAGCAAGTACTTTTCTACCGTTAGCAGTAGCCATTCTTTTTAAAAAGCCGTGTTCTTTTTTACGATGAAGCTTTTTAGGCTGATATGTTCTTTTCATATTTTAAACCTCCTTTTAAGACAACCTATCAGTTTATGATTATACCCTAAACTGATAGGTCCTGTCAATAAAAATTTTAAATTTAAAGCAAATTTTTAAGTTTTTCTAATCCTTATCGTCGTTAAAAGCGTCGGTATCTATCGAAAATCCGCCGAGATATGAATTCTTCTCGTTATCCGCGGCACTGCCGATATCGGGAATATCGTCTAAAAGATCATATTCAAATTCCGGCTCCAATGCCGTGCTGTCAAAGCTTGCGGCGGCGTCAAGAAGGTCCTCTTTGTGCCACTTTTTGATAAGATCCTCACCCTCGGGGTAATATTCGTTTGAAGGGCGGCACTTAAAGTAAACCGAACAGATTACAAAATATGCTATAAATATGACGGTGGCAGCTCCGCTTACCTTTAATCCTAAAGACAGCATAGGCGTTTTATAATCAAACCTTATCTCGCTTGTGCCTTTTCCTACCTTTACTGCCATAAATCCGATATTTACCTTTAATATTTCCGCCTTTTCTCCGTTTACCGTAGCAGAAAATCCCTCGTCATAAGGCACCGAGAAAAATACAAGCGATTCCTTTTCCCGGGAAACGGTCGCCGTAAATCCGTCGTTGTCCGTAATAAAGCTTGTGCTCGCCGTTTCCCTGCGGTCGGCACAGTTTTTCTCAAGCTCTTTTACAAATTCGGATTTTTCAGTCTGCTCCTCTGTTATGAGATTTTCGCTTTCCTCGTTTTCAGGCGGCAAAACATCGTCCGTATCTTCTTCATCGTTTATATTCTTCATCAGCTTTCCGTACTCGTTTACCTGCTTGCTGTTAAGCACTATCGCCTTTAAAAGCATAGAGCTTCGGTCGCTTTCGGATAAAGAATAGTAATCGCTCTCCGAAATATAATAATCGTAAGAAAATCCGTAAGGAATATAATTCTCGTTTTCGTAGATATAATATCCGCCGTCGGTATCAAGATATTTGTAATCGGGCATTCTCGTTTCGCCCTTTGCGTTTATAAAGCTCTCCGCATTTACCGGATTAAGCAGATATTTTACCGATAAAAACGGTCTTAAGCTTGCGTACTTTGTGCTCGGCCTGCTTCCGACATTTCTCTCTATTCCTATGCTGTCATAAAACTCCATAATTGATGACGGCACTACCGAATGAAACGCATTAATCGATGAGTATCCGAGGAACATCGCGGTGTTGTCCACCCCGTCGTAAACATCTATTCTGTAGGTGTTTTTGTCATCGGGGATAGTAACCTTTCCTTCTATAAGCTGATCTATCATCACGCTGTCGATATCATCGGAATGCATTCTTCCGCTGTAAATAAAGAACATCGAATAAAGGACCGAAACTATACATACGCATACCGTAGCCGACCTGAAAAACGCTTTTAAACTGCTCTTTCTTATCTTTAAAAGCGCATAGGTCATAATAAGGCAGATAAGCGCTATCGCAGCAGTCACAAAAAATCTGCTCTTGAATAAGCCGTCGTTATCCTGCGTGTAAAGTCCGAATGTGAGCGTTCCGTCGTCATTCTTGCTCGGGAAAAATCCGATAACGAGGAAAAACGCAAGCGTTATAAGTCCGGTGTAAATAAATCCGGGTTTAAAGTCCGCATCTCTTTCTTCAAACAGCGTAACTGTGCAAAGGCACATTATAAGCACCGGCATATAAAACCAGCGCGCGTAATAAGCCGAGTTAAAAGCATAAAAAGCGCTGTTTAAAATCGGGAACATCGAAAAGATAAAGCAGATCGTTATAAGCCTTTTTGTCCAGCTTTTCTTTTTGGTAACAAGCACGGTTAAAACGCCTGTCATAGAAAATACCGGCAGCCAGCCTCCGAGCGACGACCACTTTACATCCGCCTCCGGGAAGAATACCGGCCTTGCCGGAAGATCGGGCGGGAAGAAGAAACATTCTATTATATTAAGGTATATCTGCTCTTTGCCGTAGGTTATAGCGTTCCAGCCTGTCAGGAATTCGGATACCCTGCTGTTGCTTATCACCGCGGCAATGCTCGGCAAAAGCAAGACCGCCGCAAGGCTGACGCCTAATACAGACTCAAATCCTATTACCAAAAATCTCTTAAACTTAAATCTTATCGCTCCCGACCATATTCTTACAATATAATAAGTTATGCAGAATACGACCATTCCGAAAAAGAAGAAGTAATTCATCACAGCGCTCGCCGCAACAGCCAGCGCAAAAACTCCCCTGCGGTTTTCGGTTATCAATAGCTCTAAGCTTAAAAGCAGGAGCGGAAACATTATTATCGGCTCGTGGAAATGATTGAAAAAGACATTATAAACCGAAAATCCCGAAAAAGCATATAAAAGACCGCCGATCTGAGCCGACGCCGCAGTTTTGGTAAACCGCCTTATATAAAGGTAAGCCGTAAAAGCGGCAAGCGCAAATTTAAGTATCAGCAAGGGTCCCATAAGATAAGGCACCATATCCGTCGGGAACGGAATAGTGAGCCAGAAAAACGGACTGCCTAAAAGATAAAAACTGTAAGACCCTATAAAGTTCGCTCCGAGATCGGTCGTAAAGCTCCATTTTATGTTGCCCGATCTCACCGCCTCGTGACACATTTTGTAAAACGGTATCTGCTGAACATTAAAATCGCCGAAAAATGTGAAATATCCGTGACCTTCAATTATAAACGGCACAAATATGACCGCCGCACATAAAAGAGCCGTCAAAAAAACCGAAAGCTTTTTTTCTTTTACCGGTCTTAAAGTCATCGCCTTTTTATCGGTGAAATTCATTTTATCAGTCCTTTTTTTAAATGCTGTATTGATATTATAACAAAAAATGGTATAATATTCAATAAGGATGTGGTAGTTTTGAAAAGCCATTTTTATGCAATGCTCAGCCGAATGAAGAATATCAACCGCTGGGGGCTTATGAGAAATATAAGAAGTGAAAATCTATGCGAGCATTCTTTTGAAACAGCAGTGATAGCCCACGCTCTCGCACTTATTGATAATAAGAGGTTAAACGGCTCAGCCGATCCCGAAAAAATAGCCGTTGCGGCGCTTTTTCACGATACCTCGGAAATTCTCACCGGCGATATGCCCACGCCTGTAAAGTATTATAACACGGAAATAAAATCGGCTTATAAGCAGGTTGAAAAAACGGCTGAAACAAAGCTTCTTTCCTATCTCCCCGACTATTTAAAAGAACCTTTTTCCGATATTTACAGCTGTGACGCCGAAACCGAAAAATTCGTAAAAGCTGCCGATAAAATTTCCGCTCTTATTAAATGCACCGAAGAGCTTAATATGGGTAACCGCGAGTTTGCTTCCGCAAAAGAAGCTACTTTAAAATCAATAAAGGATTTAAAGTTCAAACCCGCCGATATCTTCCTCGAAGAGTTTATGGATAGCTATTCTTTAACTCTCGACGAGCAAAACACCCTTTGATTTTTCGGAGGTTTTAAAACCTCCGAAAAATTTTCTTTTTTAAAAGTAAATTTTATCTTGACTTATGCCTTTAAATATGGTATATTTATTTGGCATTGAAAATTTGCTGGTGTAGCTCAGTTGGTAGAGCAGCTGATTTGTAATCAGCAGGTCGGGGGTTCAAGTCCGTCCACCAGCTCCACTTAAATGCGGAGTAAAATTTAATATGGGAGAGTTCCCGAGTGGCCAAAGGGGACAGACTGTAAATCTGCTGCTTTTATGCTTCGATGGTTCGAATCCATCCTCTCCCACCAAAGCCCTAAAGGCAAAAGCCTTTGGGGCTTTACTTATTCACTTTTCACTCTTCACTATTCCCTAAAAAGCCTATAAGGCTTTGGAAAGTAATAAGTAATAGCGATAAAGTTTTTAAATATATACTTTATCTGCCTTTCATTTTTTCGATTCATATTTAAAATAAACAGCGGGTGAGAAATTTGCAGAATTCAGATAATATTTTCTTTGAAGAATATAGACAATACAATCAGGATACAATACTTTTTTGAAGAAACGGCGCATTCATCGGCATTGTTGCCCTCCGCTCACAATACGACAGTATTCTTCGGTAGGGCGCCGCGCCGCTAAACAGCGCCGCTTTCTTACAAAATCTTCGACTCATAGCGAGAAAATTTTTTTGATTATGAAGTCGAGGAATGCAGGAATACTGTCGTATTTCAAATGACGAGACAATATAATCGGACAAATTTTCCGCTATGAGAAGCGTTGTATCCTGATTGTATTGTCTAAGCGCTTAGATAAGCTTTGCTCAGATATGTACTCCTGCCAAAACGGCGTAAGCGAATATATTTCCCAAATGGATAATGTCTATAACTTTGGGCTATCGCATATCTCTTCTTGGAGCTTTGATTATAAAAGTCTTAAACATATACGCTTTTTAAGAAATCAAATAGCCCACGATCCTGATATTTATCAAATCAGCAAACCGGAAGACTTAAATTTTGTGAAAAATTTTCACTCGCGCATAATATCAGGAAATGATCCTTTAACTTTGCTTAGGCAAAAGAAAGCTGTTTCTTATAATACCCAAACCGTTAATTATAAGCCGGCAAAACAGAAATCCAACGCTTGGCTTTTCTTCGCTATCGTCTTATTAATGCTTGCAATAATTTATTTTATAGCGCTTAGACAATAAAATCAGGTGTGTCTGTAGGCAATATAATCGGACAAAAAGCTCCGCGAAACAAAAATTTGTTTCGCGGAGCTTTGCATTTTAGCTTTTAATTTCCCTCGAAAACTGCGTAGATCACATTTTCGTCATCAAGCAGTTCGTCAAGGTTTTTATCGAAATCCCTGTCGCAGATAACGCTTATCCCGAGGTTGCCCTGAAATTTGCTTTTCGGGGAAACTATCCTGTAGTTTATTTCGGAACCTATAAACTCTTTTAAAGCTTTTATCACCGCATTTGTTTTATACATATCGTTAATTTCTATATACAAGACCTTTTTTGACTTGTTTTTCTTTTCAAGCTTGGCAAAAAGGATTATAGATACTAAAAATAAAAGCGTGGCGGTGATTGCGCCTGCATAATATCCGTAACCGATAGCAACGCCTATCGAGCCCGTGGTCCAAAGCCCTGCGGCAGTGGTAAGACCCGTTACCATATTATTGCCGCGAAGAATTATAACGCCTGTTCCCAAAAATCCTATCCCTGAAATAACCTGTGCGGGAATTCTGAAAACATCGCCATTAAGACCTAATTTATCCGCAACGAAGATACTTGTCATTGAAGTGAGCGCGGCGCCTAAGCATACGAGAATATGAGTTCTCATTCCTGCATTTCTGCCGTGATGAGCACGCTCGCTTCCGATAAGACCGCCGACGATAACCGAAAGCAGGATCTTTGCAATAAGTATCAAAGTATCATTCATTCTAACATCTCCGTAAATTTAAAAAATTATAATAAAAACTCGTCGCCGTCATGCGAAACGCTGACAGAATACGGTAAAGACTTAAAGTAATCAAGCAGATTTTTTTCGCCGTTATCCGTTTTCCAGCTGTCAAACACTCTTATATGCCATTTATCAAATACATGGTTAAATATAAGCCTTGAAAATTTCGCGTCTTTTAAAATTTCAGCCGCGACGGCGGGATTATAGTGCGTTGCCTCTAAAAGGCAGAGATCAAAATGTTCTTTAAGGGCGATTTTCGGGAAATCCGAAAAATCGGACCAAAGGTCGCCCGAATGAAGAATTTTTTTGTTTTCCTTTTTAAAATCCAAAATATAAGCAAAACTGCACGGATCGCCCTCTGTGCGGCTTATCGTTCTTAAATGCTTGGTGCGGATAGCGGTGACCGAAAGTTCGTCGTCAGAGTATATCTCGCCGTCTGTCACGGCATTATATTCAAGAATACTGTCATCCGCGTTTTCGTGAAGTACCTTAACCCATTCTTTAAGCGCGTTTATCGCTCTAGATTCGGGAAGATAAATACTTAATTTAAAGCTTCTGTCCTGCTTGTATTTCGTAGCCTGTTTTATAAGACTTGAAAGACCGCCTGCGTGATCATCGTGCATATGAGTGATAAAAACAGCCTTTAGATCCTTAATATTAAGCCCTTTTCTGCGAATAAGCGCCTCGCAGGGAGCGCCCGCGTCTACCAAATAAAGACGGCCCGACGAGGTTTCAAAAAGGGTCGAAGAATTAAAGCGGTCAAATGTGGAGTCCCCGTGGCTTGTTCCTAAAGTGATAATTCTCATTTTTTACCCTCCGAAATCTAAAATTTATAAGTTTCCCCTCTTACAGGTGCGATAACTTTAACATCTGTAAGATCTTTAACAGCCTCAACCGCTTCCTCTGCCCTTTTAACGGTCATATGCATAGGAATAAGAGTTTTTATACCGGCTCCCTCAGCGGCTTTTACCGCCTCGAATATCGTGGAATGGCCGCTCGGGCGGTGATTTAATATTTCTTTATCGCAGACGCTTAAAGTCGCGTCGTGAATAAGAAGATCGCAGGCTTTAAAAAATTCGGAATCGGACGGATCAAAAGAGGTATCGCCGGCTACAGCAAGAGAGCTGTTTGTGCTTTTTTCCGTTATGCGGTATTTTATCGCAAATATAGAATGGTTACCCGTTTTCGTTTCAAAATCGCAGTCTGAAAGAGTGAACTTTTCATTCCCTGAAAGCTCTGTGACTTTAGGCAGCTTAACTTCCGGATAATGCTTTTTAAGCTGTAAATATCCGTAAGTTTTCTCAAGCACTTCGCACAAATTATCCTTAGGACCAATGATCGTAAGCTCGCTTATATCCAACACCCTGCTGTGTATAAAATAAAAAAGCAGCCCCGCAAGGCCTAAGTAATGGTCGTGGTGCATATGAGTGAAAATGATATACCTTATTTTCGAAAGATCGCAGTTAGTTTCCCTTAAGTCCGAAAGGACATTAAGACCGCAATCGATCAAAAACTTTTCATTGACAAGAAAGCAGGGGCAATCGTTTCCCACATCGGGGATACTCGCCGTGCTGCCGAGAATTTTAACTTCCATATTATCGACCCTTTTCGTATAAATTATATAAAAAATCATAAATATTATTACGATATTATACAAAATTTAAATTTGATTGTCAATAAAAATTTCTTGTTTTTAACAAAAATAACTGCTATAATAAATTTAAGAAAATTTCGCGGGGTGAATCAATGCGAAAAGCGGCATGTTTTATTTTACTTGTTGCGGTTTTATTTAAATTATCTTCAGGCTTTTTGGCATTTTACGGTAATGACGCTTTTATACCTGCTTCTGCCACTTGCCTTAGAGTATTCGGCGGTAACGGTGACGACGAAGATTATAATAACGGCGAAACGGAAGATACAAGCTCGGATTCAAGCATTCCCATAGAGCCCATTATTTATATTTTAACCGCTTCTTCCACACTGGCTTTTTTATACAGAGTGACCAAAAGAGCGCGATTATCCAAAAAGCTTATGAAAAAGCTGAGGTTAAGCGACGATTCATTCAAATATAAAGATATCAAATCAAGTGTTAAAGAAAGCTTTTTTGCAATTCAATCCGCAAGGACAAATATGGATATGACTCCTGCAAAATATTATCTTTCCGATGAATTGTTTGAAAATATGCAGTCAAAGCTTGAATGGATGTCGTTTAGAAACGAATTGCTTGTGCTTAAAAATATATCGCTTTTAAGCGTTTTGCCCGTGGCCGTTCACGATGAGCCCGGAGAAGATAAGGATTTTATCTGGTTTTACATAATGGGCAGTATGTCCGACTATATAATAAACACGGCGACGCAGTTAAAAATATCCGGCGATACAATGCCCGCGTTTTTCATGGAATTTTGGCAATTTAAAAGAAAAGACGGACACTGGGTGCTTAACAGAATTCTTCAAAAAGACGAAGAAGATAAAATACCTTATAATTAATAAATAATGCGGCGGGTAATTATACCTGCCGCATTATTTCGATTTTTGTATTAAATTCACTGTTTTCTTGCGGCTTTAAAATTTTAAAGCCGTCTTTTAAATTAAGTCCGTTTACCGCTCCGCACTGCGGCTCAATACAGATAAATCCGCTGTTTTTGCCGCCGTTATAAAGCACGAAATGGTCAAAATTATCAGAAACTGTGTATTTTATATCGCCAACAAAAACTGTGTTGCCGCACGCTTTATAATACCCGGATATCACATTACCTTTTGACTGTGCTCCCGAAATAAAGGTGCGCTCAAATTCATTTAACGGATAATACCCGAAAACGGGAAGATTTAAAGAATCTCTTTCCTGCTTTTTTTCTATCGGAACTGAAAAGCTTCCGCGATCACAAAAGGTCGAATGCAAAGCAAAGGTAAAAGGCATATTTTTAATATCTGTATTTATGACGGTATAATTCGAAATGAATTTACCGTCTTTTATTTCATATAATACTTTTATTTTAAATAAAAACGGGTAGATATCGCCTTTATTTTCATATAAAAGCTCAATTTTTGAATCATTATAAGATAAGACCGAAAATTCCTGCCTGTATAAAAGTCCGTGAAGATTTGATCCCGATCTTTCCTCTGTCACGGGCAGAGAATATTCTCTGCCCTCAAAGGAAAATCTACCGTTTGCCGTTCTGTTAGCCGGGAAAAGCAGCGGCGCGCCGATTATAAACGGATCGGCTGAAAGCTCGCTTTCTTTTTTTAGCGGTTTTAAAATATCTGAGGAATTATAAGAAAGCTTAAAAATATTTGCTCCGAAATCGGGGGCTATGAGCGCCTCAAATCCGCCGTCTTTTATAGAATATGTTTTAATCATTTAAAGCTACCTGCCTGAAAGCATAAACTTCAAAATTATTCTTATCAAGGCTTTCGGCTTTTCTTATGCAGATCTCGGCTTCGCTGTACTTTTCAAGACCTAAAAGCGCAAAGGCTTTAAGGGTATATCCCGATATAAGATTATTCTTTTCTATATCAAACTCAAAAGGCATAGGCGAGGGTGAACCTACTCCGTAATATGTTCTCATATCCTTATTTATTATATGGTTATCTGCAACTTCGAGCATTTCATCAAGCACCGCTTTTGCCTCGTCATCTTTACCGAGTTCTTTTAAGGCAAGCGCTCTGAAAAGGGAAATTTCAGAAACAGCCGCTTTATATTCCGCCGCTTTTTCAAGCGCTTTAACACGCTCTTCGCCCGAATAAAGCTTACTTAAATAATAATAAATATGAGCCTCCTGATTAAAGAAAGTTTTAGCCTCTCCATAGGATTTAGGCATATTTATACCTTTCTTATAAGCCTCTTCGGCCTTTGTTTTATCGCCTGACTTTGAATACTCGTTTCCTAAAAGGACATACATCCAGGCGTGAAGCTTTGTAAGCTTGCCCTCTCCGCCCTCATAGATATGGAAGTGCTTATTGGCTGCCAGCTTTACAGCCTCCTCGTATTTGCCCTGCATCGATAAAAGCGTAAGCCTGTCAAGATAGCAGTCATCGCGCTGTTTTAAAAGCTCGGGATATTTATCATATACCGCAAGTCTTTTTTCTATATCGGCGCCGGTGTTTTTGAGAAGCTGCTCATATTCAAGCAAAAGCCTCGGATCTGTGGGGCAGAATTTTAATGCGTTTTCCATACAATATAGCGCTTTTTCGCCCATTTTTAATTTATCGAAATAATAAAGCGAAAGGTTGCGCCAGGCTCTCGCGTGCGAGGGATTTATCAAAACGCATTCTTCAAAGCATTTTGCCGCCTCGTCAAACCTGAATCTATCATAGAAAAGGCATCCGAGATAATACCTCGCGTTCGCGGCGGTATTGTCCTCTTCTATTGCATATTTTAAAACCTGAATATCTTCGATATTTGACGGGAAGCAATATCCCATTTCCTCTTTTTCCGCTTTTTTGATAAACGATTTATCACCCTTAAGATATGCCTTGTAATAATTTATAAGCGGAGAAGAGCCTGCAAACAAATCAAGGGCATAAAGGGCGTCGTCATAAAATCCGGCTTTCATATAATCGCGCGCACAATCAAGCAGATTTTCGGGTTTACTTAAAAACTGCGCTGTTTTTTCTTTATTATCGGCAAAATGAGAGTATTCTATCATAGCGAAAAGATCGAGCTTATCGTCATTTATTCCCTCTTTAGCACTTTCAAGCGCCGAAACGGAATCAAGCCTTCTTAAAATCGCAGTTTTAAGATTATGCGCTTTTGTGTGGCCCGCATTTAAGTTTATAGACTCGTCAAGCTTAAGTAAAGCCGCATTATAATCTTTGTTTTTACAATCGATATTCGCAAGCTCAAACATCGCCGCGCTTCTGTGCGGATAATTCCAGGCGGCTCTGTAGAGAATATCGTAAGCCTTATCATATTCTCCGAGATATTCAAGCGCCAGTCCCTTTAAATAAAATGCCTCGGTATCGGCAGGATGCTCGTTTCTGTCGCAAAGCCTTTCTATTGCCTTATCGCAGAATTTAACGCATTCTTTAAACCTGCCGTTTTTAAGGCTGAGTCTTGCCATAGATGTGTTGCAGCGGATATCCAAAGGATCGCGCTTTAATCCCTCAAGGTAATAATCTTCAGGTCTGTAATTGTGCTGCTTATACTGCTCTAAATGAAATCCGTTTATATAAAGCTCCTCAACGGTGTTATACTCGCTTGGCCTTTTAACAGGTTTTCTCACCTTTATCGGCTGCTTTTGTCCGCGCCTGTAAGGAGTATATGAAACAAGCTCTTTACCGCTTTCATCAAAAAGCGAGACCTTTATATTATGAATATCGGAAAATTTTGTATCAAGAGTTTTCTGATAAACGGTATCGGGCGACATATCGGCTTTTTCGCTGTAGATTTCTTCAGCACCGTCTAAAACGCTTACTTTGCAGTTATTAAATACTCCCGTAACATTAAATCCGAAATAAAGACCGCCTTTTCTTTCTTCCACATTTACCGCGGCGTCAATAGTCGCATTTTTTATTTCGCCTATTTCGCGCACCGGATACCAATACTGCTCAAATTCTCTCGTTTCATAAGGAGCGATCCAGGTAAAATCAGGCTGATTATCGGTGTAAACGCCTGTCATAAGCTCTATATAAGGACCGTTTTTATCGGTAAGATTAGAGCACCACATATCGCCGAAATCGCCTGTTCCCCAGTGCCACATTTTTTTACCGGGAGAAATATGGTGATTTGCGACCGTGGCTATGCCTTTTTTGATACCTGTATCGTAGCCCGAAATAAAGTCCATATCGGACTGACCCTGCGAAATGAGGTAAGAAGACGGAACTTTCACCGCGTCATAATGCGAAAGATCGGTGCCTTTCTTAAAATCATAAGGCCTCGCTGTTTTGTAAACGCCCTTTGCTATCGGCCATTCAAGCACGGCTCTTCTGTCATGATCGTTCACCCACTCGCAGTCGGGCGGAAAAACAGTTCTGTAATCGTCATTCACAGGCACTGCGAGGTTTGCCCACCACATAAATACCTGCGGAAACGCAGTGCGGTTATAAACTCTCACTTTGGCTTTTATATAGCTTCTTCCTTTATCTAAAGTTATGCCTGCCATACCTTTCATTCTTCCGAAAGGCTCCACTTCGCCTGTCCACACGGTTTTTCCGCCGTCGGGATTTTCTTCCGCAACAGCCTCTAACGGCATAAAGGTGGTCGGTCTGTGATGCTGCGGCCAGTTAAACTCGATACCTCCTGATATCCACGGTCCCGCAAGACCGACAAGCGCCGGCTTTACGACCTCGTTATAATAGATAAAATCATAGTCCGCAATTTTATCATAACCTCTTAAAATCTTTCCTCCGAGCGAGGGAGCAACTATCGTTTTGATATATTCGTTTTCAAGAGTATATACTTCATAATTTACATCTGTCTTTTCATCGGAAATTCCGTCGCAATAAGGAATGGGATAAACTCTTCCCGAAGCTCCCTGATAAGGCTTGTTTTCAAAAAACATCGGCAGTTCGTGGGCTTTTTTCGGAATATAGGTAGGAATTACCATACCTTTTTTCTCACATTTTACCTCTTTCATAATATCTCCTCCGAATAATTGTTTATCTTATTAAACCAAAATTATCATATAATTTAAAGACAGAAAAAGTTGTGTAAAAAATCATAAATTTCTGTTTGCCAAAAATAGGGCAAAATAGTATAATAAAATCGGTGATGAAAATTGGTAGCTATTTTAAGAGAGCCGTCTTACAGCACCTCGGTTTGGTGCAAAGAGCTTTATAAAAGTCTTACGGAGCAGTTAAAGCAAAAAAGAATTCCTTTTTGCGACGCTTACGATAAAATAGAAAAAGAGTATGACGGGGTATTTTTAATAGCCTCCGATTATAATTGGATAAAAAACACCGTCAAAAAATTAAACGGTGCCGGAATAAAGCCTATCCTTATCTGCAATCAGGCGGAAAATGTGCCCGGTTGCGATTACAGCTGCGTATGCTCGGATATTATGGGCTCGATGAAATATCTTTTAGACGAGCTTAAAGCCTCGGGTAAAACGCGCGTTGCGCTTTACGGGGTAAACACCGAGTCGGTTTCCGATATCGGCAGAGTTGACGGACTTTTCTCTTTTAAAGACGAAAGCTTTTCTAAAATGCGGATCTTTGCGAATTTCGGATCTTTAAAAGACTGCTTTAATGAGTTTTTAAAAGAATATAAGGATTTTGACGCTGTTATCTGCTCAAACGACTTCGCGGCGATCTCACTTGTTAAAAACCTAAAAATTTCCGCTCCCGAAGCGCTCCTTGACCTTAAAATATTAAGCTGTGCAAAAACAAGGCTTTCATCGTTTTATAAAAGCGATGTGACTTCCGTGGATATGAATTTCGAGCAGTACGGCAAAGCCGCAGTCTTTATTTATGAAAGGCTCAATTCCCACCCTTATATTTCCGGAATGACGGTGACTGTAAAATGGAACGCTGAAAATAAAAAGCCGCCGCGGCAGGAAGAGGTCGCATTAGATGACAAAAGCAGTACCTCTTCATTTTATACCGACAGCGAGCTTAAAGAAATGCTCGATCTTGAAAAGATCTTAAATATTATAAGCGAAACCGATAAAAAGATAATCTCTTCGCTGATTTCGGGGCATACGATAGATCAGACCGCCGAAAGAACCGATCTCACGACCGGCGGAGTGAAATACCGCATTAAAAGAATTCTAACGGAAAGCGGAATAAAGGACAAAACGGAAATGCTCTCACTTATAAAGAAATATTCGGTTTTTTAAGATAAAAATCCAAATTTTTTAAAATTAAGCGCAGGTAAATTTTCAAAGTTTAATTTTAAGCTTTCAAGAATGCTTTCCTGCGCTTTTTCTTTTTCACCCTCAAAATCAAAAATAAGCGATAAAAGGTATAAATACTCAGCTTTGCGAAGCTTTTTAGGATTATCGGTAAAAGATATAAAAAACGGTGTGGTAGAGAAAAATCCGTTATCTTCCGCATCTATTATTTTGCTCCACTCTCTTTTATACTTTGTTATGATCTTCACGGCTTTTATATGCTCGCCCAAATGCTCAAAAGCGCAAGCCTGGAAATACGGCAATTCTTTTAAGTGCATATTGCTGAAATATTCTATTTCAATTTCTGCAATATATCTGAAAATTTCTTTTGCCTCATCGGTCTTCCCTGTTTTTTCAAGGCAAACCGCCTCAAAATATTTAAGCGGCACTAATTTGCAGTGATTCCAAAGCCCCGCTCCTAATGACTGCGGCAAAATTTGACCTTTTCTAAACGCTTCAAGCGCTTTTTCGGTATTCGTGCAATCAAGCTCTTTTCTTCCAATAGCCATGAATGCGTTTAAATACTGATCTGCTATCGCGTGCTCTCCGCCCTCGCAGGGAACAAAATTGTGGCTAAGCAAAGTTTCGATTGCTTTTTCGGGCTCGAAATTCTGATTATAGGCTTTCGCAAGCTCTGTTATGCAGTCGTCACGAGTGATTTTATGGGATTTTAGGAAATCTATTTTTTCTTTAGCCGAAACGGATAATTTATCCATTAAAACCACTGTTTCATAAACAAGCTGTTCGCTTGAACTATTTTGCTCTATCGCTTTTTTCATAAGCGGCAGAGCTTCTTTTTCACGGTTTAAATGGCTGAAATAAGCAACCGCTCTGTTTCTTAACGATATATAATCCGAGCAATCCTCCCATAATTTTGCCGCCTTCTCATAATGCCTTTTGTTATAAAGAAGACAGCCTAACAGCATTTTTGCTTTCTCGCTGCCTGTTTTGGATATAACATCATTTAAAATGCACATTTCTTCTTTTCTTTGCGGGAAAGTAGATAAAACTTCACATTTATCGCCTGTTTTATAATCTTCCGCTCCGCTTAGACCGCAGAGATATTTATAATATCCTAAAGCATAATAAAGCATCGGCTGCTTTGTTTCGGGCCTATGGCTGATAAGATCCTCTAAAAGTTTGATATTTTCTGCGTATAGTCCGCAGGAGTCCTGATCGGTTACGATATCCATAACCGTTTCAAACGGGTTTGACTCTAAAATATCGTAAAAATCATTAGAATCAGATAGGTACCTCATATAATGGTCAAGCCTGTCTTTTTTAAGCTGACCCGATATTTCTTCAGATGTATCGAGCTTTAATTTGCGCATTGCCGTAACCTTGGCAAAAAGCGCTAAGTTATCGTTTCTGCCGTAATCAAGAGCGGTGTTTGCGTGCTTTATTGCGGCTTTATAATCTTTGTTTTTTATATCGAGGAAAGCTATCCTTGTCATAGCTTTTAAAACGCAGTCTGCCGCCCAGGCGGATTTATAATAATAATCATATGCCTGCTTACGATCGCCTAACGCTTCCAGAATAAGTGCGTAAATATAATAGACTTCTCCGCTTTTAACGCGCTCGTTAAATAAAGTTATATTATCTATAGCCCTTTTTGCATATTTTTTAGCGCTTTCAAAATCATAGCGAGAATATTCATATTTCGCCATTTCTATAAGCGAGGGGATATGATTGATATCCCTCTTTAAAGCCTCTTTGAAATAAGCGTCGGGCTCGACTTTCGGATCGCGGTACTGCGCGGTGTGAACTCCTGCAAGATATAATTCCTGCGCGCTGTTCATACTTTTTGCCTCAGGCATATCGGAAATGACCTCGGGCATATTGAATTTATCGAATTTCTTCTCGGTGTAAGTTCCTATAATTTCATCTTCCGCCGTTACGCTTACCGTGAGCATTTCGGACATATCATCAATTTTAAACTCCGAGCATTTTTCGGGGCTTAAATTGCAAACGCTTTCAAATAAAACCTTATCATTTCTTTTTACCGAAACGACCGCGTTTTCAAAGCGCCTTGTCGGCTGGATAAGCACTCTGCCGTTTTCCCTGTCGATTTTAAAAGCAATATCTAAATTTGCAAAAGTGGGCGTGCCGATTTTGGAAATAGGATACCAATACTGCGAAAATTCTTTGGTTTCATAAGGCTCAAGCCAGGAAAAATTAGGCTGGTTATCGGAATAGGAGCCTGCCATAAGCTCGGCATACTGTCCGTCAGTATCGGTAAGCGCGTTTTCCCACGATTTTGCAAGCTGGCAGTAACCCCAGGTAAACATCTTCTTGCCGGGCGATAAATGATGATCGCCTATATGGACTACTCCGCACTGCTTTTCGTGATCGTATCCCCCGAAGAAATCGTAATCCGAAGCGGCGGCAAAGTAGCTTGTCGCAGGATGAGTGTTTTTATGATAGGAGATATCTCTCGGCTCTTTCATAGGTATGCCGTTAAAAACGCCGTCGCCGGCTACCGGATAACTTATCCTTGATTTCAGATAATGGAAATTAACATAGCTTACATCCTGCGGAAAGAATATCTGATATTTTTCGTGCACAGGCACCGCTGCATTCTCCCACCAGAGGAATGAGTGGGTGCTGTCGGTGCGGTTATATAATCTCATCCTTGTTTCAAATCGCTTTTCGGAGGGAGAAAGGATTATGCTTACCATTCCTTTCATCCTGTCGATAGGATCGTGCTCGGATAAATGGCATACGGCGCTGCCGTCGGGCAAAATTTCTGTATAAAAATCGCAGGGCATAAAGCCTGACGCTCTGTGATGAAAAGGCCAGTTGAATTCAACTCCGCCCGATATCCAGGAGCCTAACACTCCGATCAAAGCAGGCTTTATAACGTGCTGTTTATAAAAAAAGTCATACCCGGTGGTTTTATCGAGAGCAGAATATATTCTTCCGCCGATCTCGGGAAGAATTTCTATTTTAAGATATTCGTTTTCTAAAACCACCACGGTGTATTCGCGGTCTATTTTCTCTTTGCGGTTTACCTCAAGCACGACCTTATTAGGATAAGGTCTTCCGCTCGTGCGCTGATGAACGCGGTTTTCCGCAAACATCGGCATTTCTTCCGCCGCGGGCTCGGGATAGGTGGGAATAACAAGCTTTTTTATTTCACATTTAACACTTTCCATAAAAATTTATCCTTTACTTTTTTATGCTTTAAGTGTATTATGATTTTAGAGGTTTGTATATATAAAATCCGATTATTTTTTAAGAAATCCGATTGAGGTTTAAAATGAGCGAATTTATTTTACCTGAAAATATCACCTGCGGATATTTTGATTGCTCCGAATTCGGAGAGCTCAAAATTTCCAAAGAAAGAATTTCAAAATGCTATGAGATAGAGTATTTTTTGGAATCGGGGAAGTTTTCTTATTTAAACGGCGAGGAAATTGCCGTAAAGTCAGATCGTGTGATTGTTGCAAAGCCCGGAGATAAGCGGCACAGCCTGCTCCCTTTTAAAACCGCTTTTTTAAAATTCGAGGCAAAGGGCAAATTATCAGAAACACTTGATTCTCTTCCCTCTTTTTTTGACGCCGTGCATAAAAGCGGAATAAAAGAGCTTATGCACGAAATCATTGTAATAAACGAAAAGGAAAATAAGGATATTTTATTGCTCCACAGCAAGATTTTATCGCTTATCAGCCTGTTAATAAAGGATTCAAAACAAAGCAAAATAGGAGTAAATTTTAATTACGGCCTTATGCACAGCGCAAAAAAATATATAGAAAAGAATTATATTTATCATATTTCGACCGAGGATATTGCTAAAAGCGTGAATTTAAGCGAATCGCGGTTTCGCTATCTTTTCACCGCCGCATACGGGCTTTCGCCCCATGCATATTTAACAGAGGTGCGAATAACGAACGCCAAAGAAATGCTTTTTGATAATGATATACCCATAACCGAGATTGCCGAGCGATGCGGATTTAACTGCCAGCAATATTTAAACGATACCTTTAAAAAAGCCACAGGAATCTCACCCGGGAAATACAGGGAACAATTTGCAAGAAAATATCTGGAGGGATAGTTTATGATAAGGTACGCAGTGATAGGAGCAGGCTGGAGAAGCGAATTTTATTTAAGAATTGCCGCTCTTATGCCCGAAAAATTCGAAGTAAGCGGAATTTATATCAGAAACGAGCAAAAAAGAGAAGAATTTCAAAGGAAATATAATGTTAAGATAACAGAGTCTTTAGAAGAGCTTTTAAATTTGGATTTTGATTTTGCGGTTTCGTGTGTGAGTAAAGATCAAATCTCTGAAATGCTAAAAATTCTTTCGGATAAAGATATCCCGGTGCTCACGGAAACGCCGGTTTCCGATAAAAGCTTAAGCGGAAGAATTCAAGTATCCGAGCAGTTTCATTTTATGCCGAAAAATCAGGCGCTTAAAAAAATTATCGAAAGCGGAATATTAGGGGATATCACACAGGTCAAATTATCCTGCTGCCACGATTATCACGCGGTAAGTCTTATCCGCTTTTTTCTAAACACAGGCTTTGAAATTCCCGAAATAAAGTCATTCTCGCTTTGCGATACCGTTTCAAGGTACAACGGCAGGAATGGGAAACTAAGAACTCCGCAAATAGTTAATTCAGAAGAAAAGATAAGGATATATCAGTTTAAAAATAAAACAGCAATTTATGATTTTTCCTATGAACAGTATTTTTCCGATATCCGCCGCTCGCAAATAATGATCCGCGGCACAAAGGGCGAGATAATCGATAATTCCTGCACTTATTTAAAAGGAAATATTCCCGTAACCTTTGATATAAAGAGAAATTCAAGCGGGCAAAATGAAAACCTCGACGGTTTTTCTCTTTCGAGTTTAACCGCCGAGGGGAATATCCTATATGAAAATCCCTTTAAATCAGCAAGATTTTCAGATGAAGAAATAGCAATCGGCACAGTGCTTTGCAAAATGAAAGAATTCACCGTTTCGGGAAAAGAATTCTATTCTGTAAAGGAAGCCGCGTTTGATTACAAATTATCAACAATGACTTAAAATGTTATTTTAATTTCCGTTCCCTCGTTAAGCTTTGACTTTACTTCGATTTTTCCGCCCAAGCTTAAAGCTATATGCTTAACAATGGAAAGTCCGAGTCCTGTTCCGCCGGTCGATTTCGACCGGCTTTTATCCACCCTGTAAAACCTTTCGAATATCCTGTCGTACTGACCTTCGGGAATACCTATTCCCGTGTCTTTGACCGATACAAAAGGCGCGTCCCCGTCTTTCCCGACGGTGATATTCACGCTACCGTTTTCCTTATTATATTTCACCGCATTATCGCAAAGATTGAATATCATTTCAAAGCACAGCGATTTTCCGCCCTTAATTTCGGCGCTTTCACCGCTTAAGTTCAGAGATATATTGCTCTTATCCGCAACTGTTTTAAGACTTTTTATTACCTCTTTAGAAACCTCGAAAAGATCAGTCGTTTCCTTTTCTTCCTCCGAATCCTTTCCCTCATCAAGCTCGGAAAGCTTGATTATATCGTTGACTAACGATATAAGTCTTACCGCTTCGGAATTTATATCATTTGCAAAGCCTTTTATATCCTTGCTCTCAACCATTCCGTTTTTAAGCATATCGGAAATTCCGATTATTGCTGTAAGAGGAGTTTTAAGCTCGTGAGATACATTCGCTGTGAATTCCCTGCGCAGTTTTTCCCTTTTTTCTTTTTCCGTGATATCCACGGCAAGCACTGCCGCTCCGCAGGGCTTAGAATTTTCATCAAACACGGGGTTGGCGGTAATTTCATAATTCTTGCCGTTTAAAACCAGCATATTTTCGCCTTTTTTGTTGTTCTTTATGCTTTCTAAAATCGTTCTGAAGCTTTCATCTCGGCAGACAGTTAAAATATTCGTTCCGTCAATATCGCCTAATTCGCCGAATATCTTATTAAAGCCCGAATTATGCATTATAATGTTGCCTTCAATATCGGTAAGGCAGAGTCCCTCATCCATATTCTCGGCAATGGTATCAAATTCAAGCCTGCTTCTTTTAAGCTGGGCTATCTGTTTTCTTATTCTTCTGTTCTGATCGTTTATCTTTAAGATAAAAGGCGATAATTCTTCATAAGAAGAATCTATTTCGGGACTGTCAAGATCGATATTATTTATCGGCTTAACTATCTTTTTAGAGATTATTCCTGCAAGCACCGCCGCCAAAATGACCACCATAACTGCTATCGCACAGATAGCGGGCAATAATCCCGTAACGACTGCAAGCACCGTCAAAGCGTCGTTTGAAACTCTTAAAACATTTCCGTTATCAAGCTTTAAGGCAAAGTAGCAGGTCTTAACGCCCAATGTTTCCGAGCGCCTTATCGCATAACCCTCGCCGTTTTTAAGAGCGTCTTTAACTTCTTTTCTGTCAAGATGATTTGCCATTGAAGAGGCAATGGCTTTGTTATCGTATATAACTTTACCGTCGGAAGAAATGAGCGTTATTCTCTCATCCGCGTCGGAATAATACTTTAGATCGCTCTCATCGGAAAATTTGCTTACTATGTAAGCCTCGCTCCTTAAAGAGTCCTTTAAGCTGTCGTCATACATCTGATATTGAACGCCCACAAAGAAAAACAGGCTTGCTATAAGCGTTATCACAGATGATATCAAAATTCCTCTGTTGATCTTTTTAGTCATATTTCATTTCCCCTCACGCGATTTTATAGCCTATTCCTCTGACCGTTTCAATAATATCTCCGCTGTCTTTAAGCTTTGTCCTTAAGGTTTTGATATGCACATCGACCGTTCTGCTTTCCCCGTCGTAATCATACCCCCAGATATCCTCAAGAAGTCTGTCGCGGGTAAGCACCGTTCCCCTGTTTTTAAAGAGTGCGCAGAGAATTTCGAATTCCTTTAAGGTTAAAGAGATATCTTCGCCTTTTACCTTTATAATGTGTTTTTTGGGGTTTAAATAAAGGTCGCCCGAAGTGTATTCCTCTTCGTTTTTCTTAGTTCTGCGCAAAATGGCTTTTATTCTTGAAATAAGCTCCATTGTGCCGAAAGGCTTTGTTATATAATCATCGGCGCCCGAGTCAAGACCGGTCACCTTATCGAATTCGCTTGATTTCGCAGTAAGCATAACCACCGGCGTATCAGAAACCGTTACATCGCTTTTAAGCTTTTTAAGCACCGATATTCCGTCTTCCTCAGGAAGCATAATATCAAGAAGTATGAGCTCCGGCTTATTCTCCTTCAGCGCCGCATACAGCTCCGACGGCAGACCGAAGCCCTCCGCTTCAAATCCCGTCTGTTTTAAAGCATAGATAACAAATTTTCTTATATTTTCGTCATCCTCAAGCAAATAGATCATAATTTACCCCTTTTTTTATTTTGAGTGCGTGCCTGTGAGAGAATATTCGACCCACTCGGAAATATTCACGGCGTGATCGCCTATTCTTTCGAGATATTTAGCTATCATCAATAGGTCAATACCGTACTCGCTGTTTTCTCTGTCTAAAGTGATAAGCTTAACTATCTCGTCTTTAACGCAGCAAAAGAGATTATCGACCGTATCGTCGTCTTTTGCTACGCTGCGCGCAAGCTCAAGATCTTTTTTAACAAAAGAGTCCACACTCTTTGTAACCATTTTAATAGCCGCCTCCGCCATATCCTTGATATGAACTTTTCCGACTATTTCGTTATCCTTTATAAACTCGGTTATCTCCGCTATATCGGAAGCCTGATCGCCTATTCTTTCCATATCGGAGATCATTTTAAGCGCCGAGGAGATATATCTAAGATCCCTTGCGACCGGCTGCTGGGACAGCAAAAGCTTCATACAGATAGCTTCAATATCCCTTTCTTTCTGATTTATTTCGCTTTCCGCCGCAAAGACCTTTTCCAAAAGACCTTTATCGTGATCCAAAAGCGCTTTGACAGACGCCGAAATAGCGTCTTCACACAAGGCTCCCATATATATAAGCTCAACATTGAGCTTTTCAAGCTGATTATCAAATTTATTTCTCATAATATCCCGCCTATCCGAATCTGCCTGTAATATAATCTTCCGTGCGCTTATCCTTAGGGTTAGAGAACATCTTTTCAGTTTGGGAATATTCAATAACTTCGCCTAAGAGGAAAAACGCCGTGTTATCCGAGATCCTAACCGCCTGCTGCATATTATGAGTTACCATAATTATAGTATAGCTTTTTTTAAGCTCTATTGCAAGGTCTTCTATTTTAGAAGTGGAAATCGGATCAAGCGCGCTTGTAGGCTCATCCATTAAAAGCACTTCGGGCTTTACCGCAAGCGCCCTTGCTATACACAGCCTTTGCTGCTGACCTCCGCTCATCGCGAGCGCGCTTTTTTTAAGCTTATCCTTTGTTTCTTCCCAGATAGCGGCACCTCTTAAAGATTCTTCCACGATCTCATCAAGATTCGCTTTAGACCTTATTCCGTGAGTTCTCGGTCCGAAAGCTATGTTATCGTATATAGACATCGGGAAAGGGTTAGGCTTCTGAAAGACCATTCCCACTCTTTTCCTAAGGTTATTCACATCCATATCGCCGTAAATATTCTCGCCGTCGAGGCATATTTCGCCGTCTATCCTACAGCCCTCAACAAGATCGTTCATTCGGTTTAAGGATTTAAGAAGCGTCGATTTTCCGCAGCCCGACGGCCCTATAAACGCGGTGATCTTATTTGACGGCATATTTAAATTTATATTTTTAAGAGCCTGAAAATCATTGTAAAATAAGTTTAGATCCTTAACTGTAAATTTATCCATAATCTATCCCTTCTTCGCGGCGACCTTTTTTGCAACTAGACCTGATAAAATATTGATAAGAAGCACAAGAATAAGCAGAACCACGGCGGTCGCATAAGCCTGATCCATATAAAGTCCCTCACTCAGCAGCGCGTACATATGAACGGAAAGCGTTCTTCCGCTGCCGAGAAGAGATTTCGGAATTCCTGCCACGGTGCCCGATGTGTAGATAAGCGCCGCAGTTTCGCCTACAATTCTTCCTATAGAAAGAATTATGCCCGATAAAATTCCCGGCACTGCCGACGGCAGGACCACTTTAAACACGGTTCTGAGTCTTCCTGCTCCGAGCCCGAAGCTTCCCTCTCTGAATGAATCGGGAACGGATATCAGCGCCTCCTCGGTCGTGCGCATAAGAGTAGGCAGGATCATAATCGCAAGCGTTAAAGCGCCCGAAAGCATAGATTGGTGAAGCTTCATAGCTATAACAAATATCAGGTAGCCTACAAGACCGTAAACTATAGAGGGAATACCCGCAAGAGTTTCCGTCGTTACCCGCACGACTTTTACAAACGGATTTCCTCTTTTTGCATACTCTGTTAAATACACCGCCGAAAACACTCCTATCGGCACCGCTATCGCAAGAGAAAGCAAGGTCATAATTACCGTGTTTATAATAGCCGGCATCATAGAAACATTTTCGCTGTTGTAAGTCCACGCAAAAAGCGAGGGCGTTAAATTAGGAATTCCTTTTATAAGGATATAAAGCACTAAGAATACTACGACCGAGATCGTGATTATTCCCGCAAGCCAGGTCAAAAGAAACATCGCAAGCGAGCCGGGGTGCTTTAAATAGGTTTTAAATTTTTGCAAGAACTTCGCTTTATTCATCTCTTCTTCTCCTTTTTTGCAAGTGAAAACAAAAGATTGATTATAAGAATGAAAACAAACAGCACAAGCGATGTTGCTATAAGCGCCTCGCGGTGAAGATCTGTAGCATAACCCATTTCAAGCACTATATTTGAAGTAAGAGTTCTTACTCCGTCAAATATGCTTTTAGGAATTATCGCCTGGTTGCCTGCCACCATATTAACAGCCATTGCCTCGCCTATCGCTCTTCCGATACCTAATATCACGCCTGCGGTTATTCCCGATTTTGCCGCCGGCAAAACCGCTTTAAAGGTGCTTCTTTCGTGCGTGGCGCCGAGCGCCAAAGCTCCCTCATAATAGCTGTCGGGAACAGCACGCAGAGCCGCTTCAGATACGCTTATGATCGTCGGCAGTATCATAATTCCAAGCATTACAGACGCCGTGAGCACGCTTTTTCCGCTTCCGCCGAACAAATTCTGCATTAAAGGAACTATTACCACAAGTCCGAAAAAGCCGTAAACTATAGACGGAATTCCCGCAAGCAGATCGACTGCGGGTTTAAGTATCTTATATATGCTTTTCGGGCAAAATCTCGCAAGATACACCGCGCATAAAAGCCCTATAGGAACTCCTATTACGATAGCTCCGGCTGTAACATATATGCTTCCGATTATCATAGGCAGAATTCCGAAAAGATTTTGCAAAGGCTTCCACTCTATCCCTAACAAAAATTCTTTTACTCCGATCTTGCCCACAGTGGGAATTCCGTTTGCAAATAGGAAAATGCATATAAGCAGAACCGCAAGAATAGAAACGCAGGCGGTGAGAGCAAACACTATCCGCATAGCGGTTTCTTTGAAATTTAAAAGTTTAGCCGTCATAAAAATTTTCTCCGTTTGCGCCGAATCTCTCCGCACCGAAAGTGCAGAGAGATCTTTTAAAGGCAGGTTTATTTTTTAAGCTCGCTCCAGAGCGTTACCGCACCGGTGTAGATATCCTTTATCTGATCGGTAGTGATGTCGTCGATATTGCTGTTTTCTAAGTTTACGATAACCGCTATACCGTCAAGAGCGATCTTCTGCGAAACAAGTCCGCCGTCTTTCTCGCTGTCTTTTACATCGCGTGAAGCCATTCCGATGTCATAGATTCCGTCGATAGCGCCTTTCATTCCCGAAGAAGAGTCGTTTTGCTGAACATCTATTGTAACATCGGGGTTAAGCTTGATGTATGCTTCTTTGAGCTTTTCCATAACAGGCGTTACCGAAGAAGATCCGCCGACGGAGATCTTTCCTTTAAGCTTTGCCGCGGTGTAAGCGCCTGCCGAGCCCTCGGAGATATAACCGTTTTTCTCAACTACTGCCTGACCCTCGTCGCTCAAAATGAACTTGATGAAGTCAGCCGCAATTCCCTTTGCCTCGCCCTTTGTTGCGATATTGAAAGGTCTTGCAACCTTGTAAGTGCCGTTCTTAACATTTTCGGCGGTTGCCTCGCTGCCGTCAACCTTTAAGGCTTTTACCTTTTTCTTATCAAGCGATCCGAGCGAGATATATCCTATAGCCGATTTGTTACCCTCAACTGTGGTTATCATAACCGAGGTGGAGTTTGTGGTTTCTGCGGAGGTAATCGTTTTATCTACTTTATTTCCGCTCGCGTCTTTTTCTTCAATTCCGGTAAGCTCGATAAAAGCTCCTCTTGTTCCCGAGCCTTCTTCTCTTGTAAGAACAGAGATCGTATCAGATACATTTCCTTTTCCGTTTCCGCTGTCTTTCTTAGCGCCGCAGCCGGTCAGCGCGCCGACCATCATCAATCCGGCAAGTCCTAAACTCAATACTTTTGCTTTTTTCATTTCTTTCATCCTTTCTCATTTGTCTGCCACCATTATATTTCCCCTATGTTAATTCTGTAATCAGATTTTCGTTAAATCTGTGTAAAATAAAAAGCCTTTGACAAATTTTCTTGTCAAAAGCTTTTTTTAAGTTCACTTAATGCCTTTGGAATTTCAGGCGAGAAGTCCATATACCATTCGCTTGTTTCCTCGATATAGCGTTTTTTAAATTCTTTGCTCGCGCAAAAAGCGCTTTTTAAATTGTGAAGCCTGTCCGCACCCTTCACCTTAAAGGCTATAGGATTATTTCTTATTCGGCTCACATAATCGCTCATATTATAGCCTTTTTCTTTTGTGAGCAGCTTAACGGCTTTAAGCACTTCTTCCCCGCCGAGTTCGAGGATCTGCGATTCTTCCGCTTTAGTATCCTCCAAAAGGTCGTGAAAAAGAGCCGTCAAAACATACTCTATCGGCAGATCTTCTTTAATCATCATATCTGCAACTGCTTTCGGATGAGTTATATAAGGCTCGCCGCCTATTCTTTTTTGCCCCGAATGCATTTTTTCGGCAAAGGAATAGGCTTTATCATATAATTGCTTTTCTTCTTTAGTCATAAACTAACCTCAATAAAAAAACAGAGCCCTACTATAAATAAGGCTCTGCAAATTACAAAAAGATGTGAAAACTTTTTTTGTAAGGATTTGAACGCCTACCTAATAACATATGATATTATATCTATACAATATTTTAATCACCGAATTTAGCTTTTATTTGTTCGTTAAGTCTTACATCAATTCTGGGAATAAGTTTCAAATCTTCCTCATTAATGGAAATATCACCAATCGGAGCATGCTCACCTAATAAGTCAAAAAAGACATCCCAAGTTCCGTTAATTGATTCTTCTAACCAAATAACGCCCGTCATACCTTTGTGAAAGCCATATTTTGCATATTCCTCTTTTTCAACAATAAGTTCTACACAATCAAGATACTTCATATTATTTCCCTCCAAAAGGTGTATTTAATTGTATTGTCTATGCCATAACAACTTTTATTTCGGAAAACAAAGAAGCGGCAATTTTCTGTAAGAAAATTGCCGCTTCTTTTTGGTCCGAGTGACAGGACTTGAACCTGCGGCCTCTTGACCCCCAGTCAAGCGCGCTACCAGCTGCGCCACACCCGGCTATGTAACCGACCGCAAAAGCGATCGGGCGAAATCATAATCAGTCAGAAAATCCCGAATCAACGAGAGCAACAAGACCGTCAAGCGCTTCTTTCTCATCAGAGCCGTCAGCAATAATGCGGATAGTAGCTCCTCCGACGATTCCGAGCGAAAGAACGCCCAAAAGGCTCTTAGCGTTTACTTTTCTTTCATCCTTTTCAACCCAGATAGAAGACTTGTATTCATTTGCCTTTTGAATAAAAAAGGTAGCAGGACGGGCATGAAGACCAACCTGGTTTTTTATAACAACATCTTTAACACACATATAAATTCTCCTTATCTCGAAAAAGGTAAAAATCATTTCACGCGATATATAGATTATACCACATTTAATGAAATCGTCAACAATTTGTTAATAAGTTCTAATATTTTTCCAATGTTTTTATCGTTTTTTACTCACGATTTGGTGAAAATGATGTAAAAAACTGTTGCTATTTGGGTGATTTGTTACCTGTGCGTTCCATAAATTTTTTATACATATCCGGTCTGCGCTCCGAAGTGATTTCAAGTTCTCTTTGAAATCTCCAATCGGCAATCTTTTTATGATCTCCCGAAAGCAATACTTCCGGCACCGCCCTGTCTTTCCAGACAGCCGGTCTTGTATACTGCGGATATTCTAAAAGACCTCCGAAATGGCTTTCTTCTTCAAAGCAGATATCCTCCGATAAAACGCCGGGAAGCATTCTGCAGACCGCGTCTGCAAGAGTAAGAGCAGGCAGCTCGCCGCCTGTTAAAACATAATCGCCTACGGATATTTCTTCATCGACTATCTCTTCAATTACCCTTTCATCTATCCCCTCATAATGACCGCAGAGGATAACAAGTCTGTCAAGCTTTGATAACTCAATGACCTTTTTCTGATCAAGAGTCCTGCCTTTAGGCGACATATATACAAGGTGCGGCTTATTTTCATCAGATGAATAAAGGCTTTTATAGCAGTCATATATAGGGTTTGCCGCCATTATCATACCCATTCCGCCGCCGTAAGGAGAATCATCGACCTTATTATGTTTATTCCCCGCAAAGTCACGAATATCCGTGCAAACGATTTCGACCTTTCCGGCTTTTATCGCTCTTCCTATAATGCTCTCGCTTATTACGCTGTTGCACATATCGGGAAAGAGCGTCATAATATCAATCCGCATTGTCAAAAATTCCTTTCAGCGGCGAGATCAAGACCTTTTCCGAGTCGATATCGACCGATTTTACAACATCTTCAATCACAGGGATAAGATACTCTCCGCTTTCGTTTTTAATATGCCACACATCATTGGCGCCTGTTTTTGAAACCTCGCAGATATCGCCTAAATACTTATTATCGGCAATATCGTAGACCTTGCAGCCTATAAGTTCCTCTACAAAGTACCTGTCTTTGTCAAGAGAAGCGTCTTCCCTTTTTATATAAACGGTTTTACCCCTTAATTTCTCTGCTTTTTCGATACTGTCGGTTCCGTCAAATTCGCACAGAGCAATTCTGCCGTGCGGTTTTATGGATAAAATCCGCAGTTCCTTTTTATCGCTGTCGATAAACATTCTTTTAAAATCGCATATGCTCTCGGCGCTGTCCGCCCAGGGATCTATTCTCACAGCGCCTTTTATGCCGTGAGTACCCACTATTTTTCCAACTTCAAGAAATTCCTTTTTCAAAGTCTTTTCCTCCTGAATAGAAAATTCAAGGGGCTGTAAAAAAACGCGAATTTTTTTACAGCCCCCGACAGTCTTTAAGCCAAAATCAGTCTATCTCAACCGAAATTTTCTGACCGTTACGGTTAGCGGCGGAGCGCATAACCGTTCTGATAGCTTTGGCAATGCGACCCTGTTTGCCTATAACTCTTCCCATATCCTCTTCGGCTACGGAAAGATGATAAACGATAACGCCTTCTGCGTTAGGTTCGTCCGCAACGACTGATACTTCTTCGGGATTTTTAACAAGTCCCGACGCTATGGAAACTAAAAGTTCCTGCATAAATTTTTAAACTCCTTAGATAGCGGAATAATTTTTTATACCGCTACTTCAAATTCGGCTGACAAAAGATTAAAGAACACCGTTTTTCTTAAGTAAAGCTTTAACGGTATCTGTGGGCTGAGCGCCGTTTGCTATCCACTGCTTTGCTTTGTCGCCGTCGATCTTAACCTCTGCCGGATCCTTATTAGGATCATAGTAACCGATTTCTTCTATGAAACGGCCGTCGCGGGGGAATCTTGAATCAGCAACAACTACACGGTAAAAAGGAGCCTTTTTAGCGCCTAATCTGCGAAGTCTGATCTTAACTGCCATATTAACTGCACCTCCGTAATCAAAATAGATATTTAAAAGACCGCGGGTTTGATCCGAAAAGGTCTTATAAACCGAAATTATTTGGCATTCCGCGCATATTTCTTAACATATTGCGCTTATTACCCTTGCCGTTTAACTGCTTGAACATTTTTTTCATCTGCTCATACTGCTTTATAAGGCGGTTTACCTCTTCCACGGTAAGTCCGCAGCCGGCGGCAATTCTTCTTTTTCTCGATCCGTTTAAAATATCGGGTTTCGAGCGCTCTTTCGGAGTCATAGACTGAATTATCGCCTCGACTCTTAACATCTGCCTGTCGTCTATATCAACATCTTTAAGCTTGCTTTCCATTCCGGGTATCATCGAAAGAAGACTTTTTATACTTCCCATCTTCTTTATCTGCTGGAATTGAGCAAGCAGATCGTTCATATCAAATTTATTTTCCTGGAGCCTTTTGGCGGTTTCCTCGGCTTTTTTCTCGTCAAGCTCGCTTTCAACCTTTTCAATAAGGGAAAAAACATCGCCCATTCCGAGAATTCTCGAAGCCATTCTGTCAGGGTGGAATTCCTCAAGGTCATCAAGCTTTTCGCCTGTGCCGGCAAACAATATCGGCTTTCCGGTGACCGCTTTAACGCTGAGCGCCGCGCCGCCTCTCGTATCGCCGTCAAGCTTGGTGATTATAACGCCGTCAATTTCAAGAATATCGTTAAAAGCTTTCGCAACATTCACCGCGTCCTGACCTATCATCGAATCGATGACCAAAACCGTGTCAGTTACATCGACAGTCTCCGTTATTCTCTTTAATTCGTCCATAAGGTCCGAATCTATATGAAGTCGGCCGGCTGTGTCCAAAATTACATAATCATAACCGTAATCTCTCGCGTGCTTTACAGCCTCCGCGGCTATTTTTTCGGGCTTTTGCGTTCCCATTTCAAAAACAGGCGCATTGACCGCATTCCCTACGACCTTTAACTGCTCTATCGCCGCAGGTCTGTAAATATCGCAGGCGACGAGAAGCGGTCTTGATCCCTTTTTCTTAAGATATTTTGCAAGCTTTGCGCTGTGGGTGGTTTTACCCGAACCCTGCAGACCGCACATCATAATAACTGTGGGAAGCTTTGAAGAGGTTTTAAGATAGCTTTGCTCGCTGCCCATAAGCTCTGTGAGCTCATCACGGACAATTTTAAATATCATCTGCGAAGCGGTGAGGCTTTCAAAAACCTTTTCGCCTATGCACTTTTCGGCTACTTTATTTGTAAAATCCTTTGCGACCTTGTAGTTAACATCCGCCTCCAAAAGAGCCAGGCGGACTTCCCTCATAGCCTCTTTAACATCGCTCTCGGAAATTTTTCCTTTATTTCGGAGCTTTTTAAAAACTCCGGAAAGCTTATCCTGCAAATTATTAAAAGCCAAACGAAAACCTCCTTAAAGCGATTCTATTATTTCAAACATTTTTTCAAGCGAGGACTCTTTTCCCTCTTTTGCCTCCCGGCACAAGCTTTTAAGCTCTTTGAACTTTTTTAAATATCCGCATTCATTTTCCATTTTATAAAGTGATTCCTGCGCTCTTTTAATGTGATCGCAGACGCCCTGCCTGGTTATCCCCTCGTTTTCAGCTATTTCACCGAGCGAAAGATCATCAAAAAAATAGTAAATGCAAAGCTCTTTTTGCTTTTTGCTTAAAAAATTGCCGTAAACATCGATAAGTGAAGAAATATTAAGATCTTTTTCCAAACTTAACACCTCTCGGCATATTTTAACACACCTTAAACCCGCTGTCAAGTTTTTTTCTTTACACCTTGAAAAAATTTTATCCTTAATATATAATTAATGAGGTGATTTTATGAAATTTTTTAAAAATATTTTCCTTTTTGTGCTGATAGCGGCAGTTTCGGGCGTTTTTGCAGGCTGCGGCAAGGCATATAAAAAGGAATGCATATATTTTAATTTAAGCGCCGTTCCCGATACTCTTGATCCGCAGACAGCTAAAGATGATAACGAGCTTCTTATAATAAGAAATATTTACGAGGGGCTTTTAAGAAAGGATAAAAGCGGAAAGATCGTAAGCGGTGCGGCGGAAAGCTATGAAAAGCAGGGGCTTACTTATACTTTTCATTTAAGGAAAAACAGTCAGTATTACGACGGGACAAAGCTCACAGCCGCCGATTTCGAGTTTGCACTAAAAAGAGCGGTTTCACCCGAAACAGAGGCGCCTTTTGCCGACAGACTGAAAAATATTAAAAATGCTTCTTTGATATTAAGCGGCAAAAAATCATCGGATGAGCTCGGCGTTTCGGCATCAGACGAACGGACTTTAACTGTAACCTTAGAGCAGGAAGACGAATATTTTCTTGACACTTTAACGACCTCCGTATGTATGCCCTGCAACGAAAAGTTTTTCAAAGAAAGCAAGGGAAAATACGGACTTGAAAGAAAATACACCCTTTCAAACGGCTCGTACTTCGTAGGCAAATGGAATTCCGAGGATTTCGGAATAAGGCTTTATACAAATGAAAATTATAAAGGCGATTTTGAAAATATGAACGCCTCAGTATTTCTCTCCTGCAATACGGAGGAAAGCATATCATCACTTGCAAATTCGAATGCAGTGGATATGGGATTTATCGAAACCTCCGAGATAAAATCAGCCGTATCTTCGGGGCTATCCTATAAATCTGCGGAAAATAAGTGCATATTTTTAACTATCGGGAAAGAATACGATCAAAACTGCGCAAAGGCTTTTTCTTACGCAACGGGCGAATCGGTGTATAAAGACGCTTTAAATCCGCCTGTAAGAAAAGCTTCGGGAATATATCCGGGCGCGCTTTCTTTAGATATCGATCAATCGGGGCAAACTAGCGAATATAATATCGAAAAAGCGAAAGAACTGCTTTTTAACACAGTGAAAGGAACGGAAAACAAAGCCTTTCCCGCCTCCACTCTTTATTATTTCGACGACGAGATAATAAAAGAGATCTCAACACTCACGGTATCCCACTGGCAGCAAAACTTAAGCGCTTTTATAAATATAAAGCCGAGCGATAATTACGATCAGTTAAAAACCGAGCTTGCCGCTTTCAGTCTTCCGTTTGCCATATTCCCTGTTAAAGCTACGGGAAAAAATATAAGCGAGTATCTTAAAAATTTCGGAATATCCGATACTTCGGATTATATTTCGGCACAAAACAATATTTTAAGATCGGGAAGAATAATTCCTCTCGCATTTGATTCAACTAATATCGTATATAATAAAAACATCACGGAATTTGAATTCGACAGCTTTAACGGCTATATCGATTTTTCATTCGTGATAAAAAACGGAAAGTAAAAAAGCACAGACAAGATTTTATCTTGTCTGTGCTTTTTTTATCATAAATTATTTTTTAAGCTTAAGCGCGGCTTCTGCTTTAAGAGCGATATTTTCAGCTCTTAAACCGAATTCGTCAAGCAGCTTTGCCGCAGGGCCGGAATGACCGAAAGTATCATTAATTCCAAGCTTGATAACAGGAACGGGGCAGTTTTCGCAAACAAGCTCGCTTACCGCTCCGCCGAGGCCTCCGATAACCGAATGCTCTTCGGCTGTAACGATAGCGCCTGTTTCCTTTGCGGCTTTAAGCACAAGCTCGCAGTCGAGCGGCTTAATGGTCGCAATATTTATAACTCTTGCACTAATGCCTTTTTCCTTTAAAATATCATAAGCTAAAAGCGCCTCGTTTACCATAAGACCTGTAGCAATGATAGTAACATCAGAGCCGTCTTTTAAAGTAACGCCTTTTCCTATTTTAAAGTCATAGCTATCGTCGAATAAAACAGGTGTTGCAAGTCTGCCGAAACGGATATAAACCGGACCGTCGTGATCGATAGCCGCTTTAACCGCCTTTTTAGCCTCTGTTTCATCAGCGGGGTTGATAACCGTCATTCCCGGGATAGAACGCATAAGCGCGATATCCTCGTTGCACTGGTGAGTTGCGCCGTCTTCTCCGACGGAAATTCCCGCGTGAGTTGCGCCTATTACAACATTTAAATGAGGATAACCTATTGAGTTTCTTACCTGCTCAAAAGCTCTTCCTGCGGCAAACATTGCAAAAGAGCTTGCAAAAACCTTTTTGCCTGTGGCGGCAACGCCTGCGGCAATGCTTATAAGATTCTGCTCTGCAATTCCGCAGTCATAAAATCTATCGGGAAATTCTTTTTTGAATTTACCTGTCTGTGTAGCGGCGGCAAGATCCGCGTCTAAAACGATGAAATCATCTCTCTGTTTTCCAAGCTCTACAAGAGCCTCGCCGTATGCCGCACGGGTGGCAACTGTTCTTATATCAGACATATTATTTTATCCTCCTTTAAAGCGCGGCTTTATATGCTTTTAATTCAGCCATTGCCGTTTCATACTGCTCGTCGTTAGGAGCGCTTCCGTGCCAGGAAACCTGGTTTTCCATAAATGAAACGCCCTTGCCCTTAACGGTGTTAGCAATTATAGCAACAGGCTTATCAACTGACTTTGCTTCTTTAAGAGCCGCTTCTATCTGATCGAAATCGTGACCGTCGATAGTGATAACATACCAATTAAACGCCTCGAATTTCTTATCGATAGGTTTAGCGGAGTTTACTTCATCGATAGTTCCGTCTATCTGGAGATTATTGAAATCTATAAATGCGGTGAGATTTGAAAGTCCCTTGTTTCCTGCGAACATTGCCGCTTCCCAAACCTGACCTTCTTCAAGCTCGCCGTCACCGAGAACGGTGTAAACATTAAAGTTATTACCGAAATGCTTAGCCGAAAGCGCCATTCCGCAGGCGGCGGAAATTCCCTGACCGAGTGATCCGCTCGACATATCAACGCCCGGAGTATGCTTCATATCGGGGTGGCCCTGCAAAAACGATCCTATATGGCGAAGATTTTTAAGCTCGCTTACATCAAAATAGCCTCTGTTTGCAAGAGTGCTGTAAAGTCCCGGAGCGGCGTGGCCTTTTGATAAAACAAAACGGTCGCGGTCCTCCTTTTTGGGATCTTTAGGATCGATATTCATATGTTCAAAATAAAGATAGGTAAGAATATCCGCACACGAAAGCGATCCTCCGGGATGACCCGATTTAGCGCTGTGAACCGCTTCGATTATTCCGATTCTTATATCGGCGGCGGTCTTTAAAAGCTCTTTTTTCTTTAAACTGTCCATTTTAAGCTTCCTTTCCGATTTTTCTTATGTTTAATTATAACTGTTTTTGATCCGATTTTCAAGCCTATCGATAAAATCTCCCACACAGCCTTTTTTCACACTGCAAAGAATTTCATCAGCTGCGCTTTTAATATCATCCGGCGCTTCATAAGGCACTCCGCTGTAACCGGAAGTTTTAAGCACTTCAAGATCGTTATAATAATCTCCCGCGGCACAGCATTTTTTTGAATCTATTTTTAAAATTTCGCAAAGTCTTTTTGCGGCTTTTGCTTTTGAAACGCCTTTATTTACCTGCTCAAAATAATGTCTTCTCTCGCCGAATATCATTGCGGAGCTCTTAAAAAAATCGCACTCGGCGCTCGAATTATCTATCTCTTTTTCAAGCGCGCCGTGAAATTCGGGCTCGGGAAGATATATCACCTTTGTCCACTCAAGAGAGTCGACATATGAAAAATCGGCTTTTTCAGCTTTGAAATTTTCATATTTTTCGTGATCGGAATTTTCTTTCGTGGCATTAAAGGAAAAAATATTATCTTTCGAATGAATTTCAAGTCCTATTTCCGGGTGGCTTTTTATAATATATTCGGCAAATCTGTGGCCGCTTTCGCCTATATAATCACCGAATAAAACAGAGCGGTTTTTAAAATCATAGATCATAGCGCCGTTTGCTAAAATAGAGGGTGAGATATTCTCTATTTTTTCAGTGACCGCCGAAACAGCCTTAAGCACTCTCCCTGTAGACAGTGAAAATTTTCCGCCGTGGGAGATAAAATATTTTATTTTTTCACAGTTTTTCTCGGGCAAAATGCCGTTGTCAAGCAAAGTGCCGTCGATATCGCTGATAAGTAAGTAACCGTCAAATATCGGCATTTTTTCTGCATTCCTCTAAAAAGTTTTTAAAATAATCGGGCAGTTCGCTTTCAAACTCCAGGTACTCCCCCGTGACAGGGTGGATAAAACCTATTTTTTTAGCGTGAAGGCACTGTCCGCCGAGGCTTTTTATCACCTTTTTAGGTCCGTAAACATCGTCGCCCGCAACAGGGTGCCCGATATAAGCCATATGAACTCTTATCTGATGAGTTCTGCCGGTTTCAAGCTTAAGCCTGATATGCGTGAAATTTTTAAATCTTTCAAGCACCGTGCAGTGCGTTACCGCGTTTTTGGAATTTTTAAGCGTTACCGTCATTTGCTTTCTCTTTACCGGGTGCCTGCCTATCGGCGCGTTTACCGTAAGAGAATCTTCTTTGATATTTCCGTAAACCACAGCCTCGTATTCCCTTGTAAAGCTGTGCTCCTTTATCTGCAAAGCAAGCTTATTATGCGCATAGTCGTTTTTAGCGACTATCAAAAGACCGCTCGTGTTTTTATCTATCCTATGCACGATTCCGGGTCTTAAAACCCCGTTTATCCCCGAAAGCGAGCCTTTGCAGTGAAAAAGTATCGCGTTTACCAAAGTTTTTGAATAATTTCCCGCCGCCGGATGAACGACCATTCCCTTAGGCTTATTTACAACAAGCAGATCGTTATCCTCATAAACGATATCAAGCGGAATATCTTCGGGCTCTATCTCGCAGTCCTTGACCTCGGGAATTTCTATCTGAACCATATCGCCCGATTTAAGCTTTTGATTTTTACTTGCCGCTTTTCCGTTTACCAAAACATTTCCGCTTTCTATAAGCGCCGCCGCGCGCGAGCGCGAAATTTCGGAATTTTTTACTGTAAACACATCAAGACGGCAGTTTTCACTGCCGCCCTTATACTCACATATTATTTTCATCTGTGCCGATACCTGCTTCTTTTATGTGCATGGTGCGTTTTTTCTTTGCGTCTTTTATCGCTCCCTTTAAAAAATAAAGGATCAAAAGCGCCGCCCCTATCACTACCGCGCAATCCGCCACATTGAAAACGGGGAAAGATTTAAAGAAAGAAAAATGCAGAAAATCAACAACATAGCCTTTTCTGAAAACTCTGTCTATCATATTTCCTATTCCGCCTGATAAAACAAGCGTCATAGCCCAGAACATCAATTTATCCTGCGTGCCGTATTTAAGCAAAAGCGCTATGCACACAAGCATAATGACTGCGGTAACGGAAATAAGTATCCAGGTATAACCCGAAAGCATCCCCCAGGCACCGCCGCCGTTTTCCACATAAACAAGGTCTATAAATCCTTTTATAAAGGTCTTTCCGTTATAATTTTCGGGGTTTAAAAGAATGAGATATTTTGTATATCTGTCCGCCCCTATTACCAAAAGACCTGTAACTATCGCTAAAATATAGGTTAGCATTTTATGCCTCCCGATTTAAAATTACTGTTTTTTTGCAGGCTCTTCTTTTTTATCTTCTTTTTTCTCTTCCTTTTTATCCTCTTTTTGAGCCTTTTTTTCTTTATCGGCAGCCTCGATGAATTTTTCGGGTTTCGGCTGCTCGTCTATTTTAGCAGAGAGTACCTTTGCCATTTTTTCCGGCTCCATAGGAACAGCGTCGGGAAGCTTTGAAATAAGAGCGGTCTGATCCTTAAACATATTGAGGATCTCGGATTTGAAAGCGGCAACTTCAAGTCTTGCCCTGTCAAAAAGCTGCTGCTGGCGGGCGATACAATCGTCCGTTGCAATCTCGATAGCTTTGAGCTTTCTCTCGTGCTCTGCTTTCTTTTCTTCAAATTCAGCGTCTGCCGCGGCTTTGCGTGCGGCGTCGTCTTCCTTGAATTTTTTAATAGTTTCATTCTCGCGCTTAGTAATTTCTACTATTTTATCTTCAGCCGCCTTGATTATCTCGTCGCTTTTAGTCCTTGCGTCGGCAACTATCTGATCGGCAAGCTTTTGTGCGCTTACAAGAACGCTCTGAATGCTCGACTGCGAATTTTTATATGTTTCGATTTCGCCGGTCAAAGCTTCTATCTTCTCGGTTTGCTCCTTTAAGGTTCTTTCAAAGCGGTCATAATCCACTTCAACCTTATCAAGGAATATATCTACCTCTTCCTGCTTATATCCGCCCACTGATTTGGCGAATTTAACATTTCTTACATCTTTTGAATTAAGCATATTAAGGCTCCCCTTTATAATTAAATATATTTTTCGTAATTTATAACAGTCTTTCCCTTTTTGGAAAGACCTTCATCAGAAATAATTTTAAATTTTCCTTTTTTTCTGACGGACACCGTGTCTCCCGCACAGAGCTTTACGGTCGCCTTTGATGCAGGCAAAGAGTTAAGTAAAACATATCCGCTCTCTATAAGCTCCGCGGCTTCTTTTCTCGAAACCTTAGCAAGCTCGCTTATCACGCAGTCAAGCCTTAAAGAAGAAACTGTTGCCCTGATAAGGACAGGCTTTTTCATTTGAGGCAAAGGCTCGCTAAACCCTTTTTCTGCTTTTACGCCGACCGAGCCTACCTTTCCGATATTCATTACAGCGTAATCCGCTATATCCTTATGCAGAAATACAACGGCTCTTCCGCTTTCTATCAGAATATCGCCGATTTTTTCTCTTGCGATATTAAGCGCGGTCAAAGCGCCCAAAAAATCCCTGTGGGAAAGCTTGTCGCAGATTCTGAACCGAAATGTAACAGGAGTAATAGGATATCCTGCAGGCTCGCAGTTTTCAGGGCAGCAGCAAAGCACCGTTCTCTCGGCATTTTCATACCCGCCGAAAAAACCGACTGTGCAGTCTTTACTTTTAAGCGCCGCTCTGACCCTTGCCGCCTCCGATTCCGATAAAAAGCCTAAAAACTTAAATGATGAATTTAATTCTGCCAGCCTCGCGCAGTCAAGCGCGCGGGCTGTGATAAATTCAGAGTCCATCAGTAATAAAGCTTATTGTCGTCGTAATCGTCAAGCATAAGCTCGCCTAAAACATCGATATCGCTCGCAACGATGATAAAGGTGCTGTTTGCAACCTTTCTTAAATTGCCGTGATTTGCATAAGCAACGCCGCTTAAAAAGTCGATAATTCTTCTTGAAGTTTCGCGGTTAGCTGACTCAAGATTTAAAACGACGGTTTTTTTAGCGTTGAGATGATCGGCGATAGCCGTGACATCTTCAAACCTATCGGGCTTAACAAGCACAACCTGCATCTGCGGCGATGCCGCCTGATTTTGTGAATTAAAGCTTTTTGATTTGATCATACGGGGCGCGGACTCCTGCTTTTTCGAAGAAGGCTCCTCCCTGTAGGCAGGTTTTTTGACCGGGTCGGCTTCTACCTGTTCGGTATCCTCATCAAAATCATCGTCATCCGGAATAGTCATAATATTCTTTATGCTTTCAAACAATCCCATAATAGCGCTCCTTTTAAAAATAGTTTCTCTCGCCGAAAAGAGCGGTTCCGATCCTTACAATGTTGGCGCCTTCTAAAACCGCCTCTTTGTAATCGCCGGACATACCCATCGACAGAAAGTCCATACTACTATTATCTATTTTTTTACCCCCGATGTCAATAAACAGTTTATGCATTTTATAAAAATATTTGGAATTTCCGTCAATTTCGGTGCAAACAGGGGGTATAGCCATAAGACCTTTTACGCAAATTCCCGGCATTTCGGCGATTTTATAAACCGCGTCTGATACTTCTTCCTCAAAAAATCCCGATTTGCTTTCTTCTTTTCCTATATTTACCTCAAGCAAAACATCCATTTTAAGGTTATTTTTCACAGCCTGCTTTGAGATTTCTTCGGCAAGAGCCAAACTGCTTACCGATTCGATCATTTCCACCTTATCGATTATGTATTTTACCTTGTTTTTCTGAAGATGGCCTATAAAATGCTTTCTCACATTCGCAAGATCCTCATATTTTCCCAAAAACTCCTGCACCCTGTTTTCACCGATAAACTTTATGCCCTTATTTATGGCATAATTTATCGTTTGGGTACTTACCGTTTTAGTGGCGGCGAGAATTATTATATCCTCGGGTTTTCTCCCAGAAGCCTGCGCCGCAGAGGCGATATTATCCTTTATAATTTTAAAGTTTTCATCAAAGATCTCAGCTGATGACCTTGCCGTCATACAAATTCTTTCCTTTCACTATTACCGCGTCATAAATTCTCAAAACATTATCGTTGCTCTTTTTCTGCTCGCAGATAATGTAATCGCCTGTGTTATAAGTTACCGTTACCGGCACAAATTTAACATTTATTCCCGATAGCACATAAACTCCCGCTTTTCCGTCTACCACTCTGAGCGCTTTTTTAGGAATTCGCAGTCCCGAATAAGACTTGCTTATCGCTCTCATAGAAGAAGTTCTGAGCACTGCAAGCGAGCTGTTCATCTGTTCGCAGGAAAAAATTATCACAGCTTTTTTTGAGTTTTCCATAATATTTATTTTTTTCACGGTTACGGGCAACTGCTGTCCCGATTTAAGGGTAGTGTTTAATGTCAGAGAATCACCCTCTTTATATTTAAGCGAATCGTTAACATCAACAAGAGCCGCTATATACCACTCATAATCCGAAACTATCTTCCCGATATAGCTATCGCTTTTTTCTTCGGGTTTTAAAGATGTCAGGAATTTTTCATCTATTTTAGAAATATCATCTGTTTTAAGCACGGATTCGTAACCGTCAAGCGTGGAAACAAAATATCCCGATCTTGCCGCCGTTACTGAAGCTTTAGGCGAAGGAAGAGAAGCAGTAAGAGAATTAAGCTCTTCTTTAAGACTTGCAAGGTTAGAAGAAAAATCCGTCTGCTCGCCGGTGGCAGTCGATCTGCGGTTAAGTGCGGTAAGAAAAGCGTTTAATCTGTCGCGGGTATTTTCAAAATTTCCGTAAGCACAGCTTCGCTCCAAAGAATTAAGCGCCGAAACCACTTTTCCGTTTATCTGGTCGATATCGGCGGCTTTCTGATCGTTATAGCCCTGAATTTCCTCTATATCCGAGATCTGATTTTTTAGCTCTTCAATGCGCTCGTTTATTACCGACGCCTGCGTTGAGTCATAAACATATGCTATAACGCCGTCTTTCGCGACCCTCTCGCCGTCTGATACCACATAGTGAAGCGAGCCTGATGAATTAAGACTTACAGGGGTTTCCTCCCTTATTATAAAGCCTGTAAAATCAAGTCCGTCGTTACTCTCGTAATACTCCGCACTGACCGTTGAGATCGGCTTATAAACAGAGGAATAGACCTGATGAATTATAAATACCGATACAAGAAGTATCAAGAAAACTTTTAGCACAGTATTCCCTTTCAAGGCTTTTTCACTCCGTTACTTTCAAGTATTTGTTCCGCTTTTTTATAGATATCGGGCTCAATGTCCGCATAGATCCAATTTATCCTGCTGTCGCGGTTAAACCAGGACAGCTGTCTTTTAGCATAGTGCCTTGTAGAAGTTTTGAATTTTTCTATACAGCTTTCAAGGCTCTCTTCGCCTTTAAAATACGGGAAAAATTCTTTATGGCCTATCGCCTGAATTGAGGTTTTAGATGCGTTTTTATCCTCAAAGGCAAGCTTTGCTTCCTGCAAAAGACCGCAATTTAACATAATATCGGCCCTTTTTTCTATTCTTTCGTAAAGCTTTGCCCTATCGGCAAATTTTATGCCTATCATTATAAAATCATAAGGAGAGGGAACGCTTTTTGAGATTTCGTTCGAATAAGTCGCAGTCTTTCCCGTTTTATAATAAATTTCCAAATATCTTATAATTCTTCTTGTGTTGTTTATATGAAGCTTGCCTGCCGCCTCGGGATCGATTTTTTTAAGTTCGCAAAACAGCGGTTCGGCGCCCTCTTTTTCAAGTCTTGCTTTAAGGGTCATTCTTATCTTATCGTCTTTTTCCTCTTCGCCGAACATTATATTATCGGCAAGCGAGGAAATATAAAGTCCCGTGCCGCCGGTTAGTACTGGAAGTCTGTTAAATTTTAAGCAATCGTCTATTTCCTTTCGGGCAAGCCCGCAATAATCCGCGGCGCTGAAATTCGTATCCGGATCTAAAAACTCGAAAAGCCTGTGATTTGCTCTTGCTTTTTCTTCCTCTGTGGGAGCGGCGGAAGCAATGGAAATATCCTTATAAATCTGCATTGAGTCGGCACAGATAATATCTCCGCCGAAGTTTTCGGCTATTTTAAGAGAAAGCTCTGTTTTGCCCGAAGCTGTGGGACCTAATACGCAAACAACTTTATTATTTTTGCTCATTGTATCCTCTTAAACTGCTTTTCGAAATCCTTTTTTGTGATCTCAAAAGCAACAGGTCTTCCGTGGGGGCAATAAAAAACATTTCTGTCGGATAAAACCTTTTTAGCAAGCGAGATCATTTCGGCAGGCGTGGTTTTATAGCCTGCTTTAATAGCGGCTTTGCAGGCGACAGTGTGAAGAATATGGTCTTTTATCTTAAAATCGGGATCTTTCGCGCCCTTTTGCAAAAGCTCCGCCGCCTCGGTGATAATTCCCGAAACATCCGCCGCTTTTATTACCGACGGAATAGCTCTTACGGCAATCGTCATATTTCCGAAATCTTCAAGCTCAAATCCGAGCTTTAAAAATGCGTCAAGGTTTTCCGTTACAGCGCTGTAAGCTCTGCTGTCAAGCGTGACAGGCAAAGGAGCTAAAAGGCTTTGAGAAGAAACCGATGAGTTATTCGAAAGCTCGTTAAATAATATTCTTTCGTGAGCCGCGTGCTTATCGATTATAAAAACGCTTTCTTCTTTTTCCACAATAATATAGGTTAAAAAAGCCTCGCCTATCAGCCTTACTTCAATTTCCTCCGAAACCTTTTCTTCCTTTATTTCAGGCTTTTCTTCGATCTCCGGATTTTTTATTTCCTGAACTTTTTTAATTATTTCTTCCCTTATAAAAGCAGGAGCCGGAGCCTGGCGGAAATTAAGCACTTTATCGAAAAGTTCGGGTTCTTCCTTAATTTCGGGCTTTTTATAAGTTTCGGTCTTTATAGGTGCGGATTCATATTTTAAAAAGCTTACCTCGTTATTTAAAGGAACGGCTTTTTTCGTACTGTTCAGATTCATAAGAGGCCTTGTATCACCGGCTAAAATAGCGGATTTTACACCTGAATACACCGCCTCGAATACCCGCCTCTCATCCGAAAATCTAACCTCGGTCTTAGCAGGGTGTACATTTACATCTACCGTGTCAAACGGCATTTGGATATTTAGTACAAAGCAGGGATATTTTCCTATCATAGCGCTGTTTTTATAAGCCTGCTCGGCAGCGGCGCTCACTGTGCCGGATTTTACAAGTCTGCCGTTTAAAAAAGTGTACTGTCCTGCTCTTGACTGCCTGCAGGATACAGGCTTGCAGGTAAATCCCGAAACTAAAATACCGTTTAATTCCGTTTCGACAGGGATAAGCGAAGAAGCAAAATCCCTGCCTAAAAGCGAATAGACGGCTGATTTTAAATCTCCCGAACCGTCGGTGAAAAACTCTGTCTTATTATCCCTTATAAACTTAAAGGAAATTTCGGGGTGCGAAAGAGCCGCTCTTAAAACCACCGCCGAAACGGCGTTGCCCTCGGAGCTGTCCTTTTTTAAGAATTTCATTCTTGCGGGGGTGTTGTAAAAAAGATCTCTGATAATTAAAGTTGTACCCGTCTGCGCGCCGCACTCTTCATATAAAAGCTCGGCTCCGCCCTCCGTTATGTAATGCGTTCCGCAATCCTCCGAGTCGGTTTTCGTTATCATTTCCACTCTCGCAACACTCGAAAGCGCCGCAAGCGCCTCGCCTCTGAATCCCAATGAGCTTATTGCGTTAAGATCCGAAGCGGAGCTTATCTTGCTCGTTGCGTGTCTGATAAAGCTTAAAGGCACATCTAAGTGGGATATTCCGCAGCCGTCGTCAGTAATTCTGATATAAGCTATGCCGCCTCTTTTTATTTCCACCGTAATAGATTTCGCACCTGCGTCAATAGAGTTTTCCACAGCCTCTTTTACGGCGGAGGCAGGTCTTTCCACAACCTCGCCCGCAGCTATAAGCTCGGATATTTCTTTCGGCAAAACATTTATTTTCGGCATAGTTTATATCACTCCTTTTTTTAAACCTTTGTTTTTTTGCAAAGATCGTTTAGTATTCCCATTGCTTCAATGGGCGTCAGGGTATCAACATCTGTATTTTTAAGCACAGATATAATTTCAGAGCCGTCAAATTTATCATTGGTTTCATAATCCCTGTAAACTCTTGGCTTTTCTTTATAATCTCCCTCTTCGACGGTGTTTAAAATTTCTCTTGCTCTTTTGATAACCTCGTCCGGAATTCCGCTTAATTTTGCGACTTCGATACCGTAACTCTCGTCTGCTCCTCCGCGGACAATTCTTCTTAGGAAAATTATATCGTCGCCGTGTTTTTTAACGGCGATATTGTAATTTTTAACTCCCTCAAGCTCGTCTTCCATAACCGTGAGCTCGTGATAATGGGTAGCAAACAGCGATTTTGCGCCTATTTTATCCTTATCGGCAATAAATTCCAAAACAGCTCTCGCTATTGACATTCCGTCATAAGTAGAAGTACCTCTGCCTATCTCGTCTAAAATAAGCAGGCTTTTATTTGTTGCGTTTTTAAGAATGTTTGCGACCTCGCTCATTTCCACCATAAATGTGGATTTGCCTGACGCCAGATCGTCTGACGCGCCGACTCTCGTGAAGATCGCGTCGGTTATACCTATTTTTGCCTCTTTTGCAGGAACAAAAGAGCCAACCTGTGCCATAAGCGTGATCAGCGCCACCTGACGCATATATGTGGATTTACCCGCCATATTAGGTCCTGTTATGATCGCACAGCGGTTTTCTTTTGAATCCAAAAGCGTATCGTTCGAAACGAAAGGAACGCTTATAAGCTTTTCTACGACCGGGTGCCTGCCGCCCGTGATCCTTATTTCATCGCCCGTATTTACTTCCGGCCTTACATAGCCGTTTAAAGCGGCGGTGTTTGCGAATGATACAAGAACATCGAGCTTAGCTACCGCCTCAGCAGATCTTTGAAATCTCTCGCTTGATAAAGCCACGGTTTTGCGAACCTTATCGAAAAGCTCGTATTCAAGACCGTTAAGTTTTTCGCGGGCGGTCAAAATTCTTGTTTCAAGCTCTTTTAATTCTTCGGTTATGTATCTCTCGCAGTTGGTAAGAGTTTGTTTTCTTATATATCTTTCAGGCACCTTATCAAGGAAAGAATTAGTTACCTCAATATAGTATCCGAAAACTTTATTATAGCGGATCTTGAGATTTTTAATACCCGTTTTTTCCTTTTCTTCGGCCTCTATCTCCGCAAGATATTTGGAGCCGTGCTCAACATCGTCGCGGTATCTGTCAACTTCCGCGCTGAAACCGTCTTTTATGATCCCGCCGTCTTTCATAGCGAGAGGCGGATCTTCTTTTATTGAAGTCTTAATAAGGTTGGTAATATCGTCAAGAGGATCGATATCCTCATAAATGCTTTTAAGCATTGAGCTTTTAGCGTTACTTAAAATATTTTTTATAAGCGGAAATTTAGAAGAAGTCGCCGCTATTAAAACAAGGTCCTTAGGATTTGCGGAAGAATAAAGCACCTTTGTCATAAGCCGTTCAACATCTTTTATTCCGCCGAGATACTCATAAGTTTCTCCCCGCAAGACCGAATCGGATTTAAGCTCCTCGGTTGCGTCAAGCCTTAGATTTATTCTGTCAAGATTCATCAGCGGCTTTTCAAACCAGGATCTTATAAGCCTTTTGCCCATAGCGGTCCTCGTTTTATCCATTACCCATAAAAGCGAGCCTTTTTTGGATTTAAGGCGCATAGTTTCGCATATTTCAAGGTTTCTCACAGCCGTAAGGTCAAGCTTCATAAACTGCGACTGCGTGTAAAAATCAACCGATCTTAAATGAACGCCGTGGTTCATTCCCGTTTCGTTTATGTACCTCACCGCGGCTCCCAAAGCGGAGGCGGCGGCAGAATTCGGCGCGATCCCGAGCTCTGCCGGACTGATGACATTAAAGCCTTTGCAGACAGCCTCTATTGCCGTGCCCGCTTCAAACTCCATTGGATCTCTTTTTGTTATCGTGCCCTCAAATTCGGCTTTGATTATTTTAGAAAATTCCTTGTCGGATAAAAGGTTACCGTCAATAATCAGCTCGCGCGCATTAAATCTGATAAGCTCCGAGGCAGCTCGGAGTATCACATCTTCACCCGAAATTTCGGTTACATGGGCTTCGCCCGTTGAGATATCGCAAAATGAAAGTCCCACGCTTTTTTCTTTAAGCGCTATGCTTGCAAGATAATTGTTTCTCGATTCATCGAGCATAGAATCTTCGATAACCGTTCCCGGAGTTATAACTCTTACAACATCGCGGTTAACAAGCTTTTTAGCTTTAGAAGGATCCTCCGTCTGCTCGCAGATAGCTACTTTATAGCCTCTTTCTACAAGCCTTGCAATATAGCTTTCGCAGCTGTGAAAAGGAACTCCGCACATAGGCGCTCTCTCTTCAAGCCCGCAGTCCTTTCCTGTAAGAACAAGATCGAGTTCTTCCGACGCGGTTTTCGCGTCGTCAAAAAACATCTCATAAAAATCTCCGAGTCTGAAAAATAAAATACTATCCTTATTCTGCTCTTTGATCCTCAGATACTGACTCATCATCGGAGAAAGTTCTTTCATATTTTTATCCCCTTAACAAATTAAACTCAGTGACAGCCTCCGCAGCTTGAGCAGGAGCCCGTGCATTCGTGTGATTCGGGCTCGCATACTTTAGGATCCGCTCCCTCAACGCACTGCATTATTATACTGTTGATATCGGAAAGCATAGCGTCAACCCCGGCTTTTGCGGTGTTATATTCAAGCATAGCGTTGCCCGACATTATTCTCGCATAAATTTTTCTTAAATCTTCGTTTAATTTTTTTATCTTTTCGTCGTCTTTATCGTCACGCGTCATCTCCTGATCGAGATTCATTCGGATAATATTGAATTCTCCGATATCTTTCTGGAGCTGCTCGTCTTTATCGTTTGCAAGCTTAGCCTTTGCGTAGGCTATAAAGCGCTCGTCTTTCTGAATTTCCTCTCCGAGTTTTCTTGCTGCTTCTATTATTCCCATAATAAATTTTCCTTTCTTTTTATCCTATAATCGAGCCTTTAAGGCCGTTTTTATATTCTTCGATCTTCACCGTTTTAAAGGTGCCGAGCAAATTTTTATCCGCTTTTGCTTCGATATTTAAAAATCCGTCGGTCTTTCCCGCAAGAAAGCCTTCCTTGCTTATTTCATCAAAAAGCACTCTCTTTTCGGTGCCGATAACATTTTTAAGATCCTCCGAGGATATTTCTTCCTGCAGTTTCAAAAGCTCGTCAAACCAGATACCCTTTTCCTCTCTCGAAACAGGATCGGGCATTTTTGCCGCAGGCGTGTTTTCACGCGGAGAATAGATAAATGTGAAAAGCGAGGTAAATCTCACCTTTTTAATAAGCTCTAAAGTCTTTTTAAAATCCTCATAGGTCTCACCGGGGAAGCCTACTATAACATCGCTTGTAAATTCCATATCCGGAACTCTTTTTCTCGCTTCGTATATCAGATCTAAATAGCTTTCGGAATCATACCGGCGGTTCATAGCCTTAAGAATTCTGTCCGAGCCGCTCTGAAAGGGCAGGTGAAGATGCTTTTCCACCTTTTTGCAGTCGCGCATAGCGTCAAGCAGTTCTAAAGTGCAGTCTTTAGGGTGAGAGGTCATAAACCTTATTCTGAAATCGCCCTCGATCTCATTTACTCTGTATAAAAGCTCGGCAAAGCTTACAGGCTTGTCCAAATTCTTGCCGTAGGAATTAACATTCTGCCCTAAAAGCGTTATCTCCTTAAATCCGCTGTTTACAAGCTTTTTTGCCTCTTTTATGATTTCTTCGGGTTTTCTTGATCTTTCTCTGCCTCGGACATAGGGGACTATGCAGTATGTGCAAAAATTATTGCACCCGTTCATAACAGGCAGCCAGCCTCTTATATCCCCGTCTCTTCTAACGGGTATATTTTCGACTATATCCTTATTTTCAAGCGAAAGCTCAAAAACTCTCGATCCTGTTAACCTTTTATATAAAAGCTCAGGAAGCTTATGAGTAACCTGCGTTCCGAAAACGAGATCGACATAAGGAAAACTCTCTTTGAATTTCTTAGCCACGGATTCCTGCTGAGCCATACATCCGCATACGGCTATTATTATATTTTTATTTTTTTGCTTGTATTTTTTCGTTGCTCCGACATTACCGTACACCCTGTCCTGAGCGTGCTCTCTTACGGCGCAGGTGTTAAAAAGAATAAACTGCGCGTTTTCCGGGTCTTCTGTAAAATCATACCCTAAAACCGACAAAATACCCTTTATTCTTTCCGAATCGCTGACATTTTGCTGACAGCCGTATGTAACAACGCAGGCTTTAGGCTTAAAGCCGAATATCTCTTCATTCAGCTTTTTTACTCTTTCTGCATACACCCTCTGTTCGGGCAAAAATTCATGATCTTTTTTTATTTCAGACAAATCGATTTCCCTCGTTTTCATAGACAATACAATCAGGATACAACGCTTCTCATAGCGGAAAATTTGTCCGATTATATTGTCTCGTCATTTGAAATACGTCAGTATTCCTGCATTCCTCGACTTCATAATCAAAAAAATTTTCTCGCTATGAGTCGAAGATATGTTAAGAAAACGGCGCTGTTTAGCGGCGCGGCGCCCGACCGAGGAATACTGTCGTATTGTGAGCGGAGGGCAACAAAGTTGATAAATGCGCCGTTTCTTCAAAAAGCATTCTACCCTGATTGTATTGTCTAATTAATTTATTATACAATATTTTGACGATAAATTCAAGAGAAAGACCGCCATTATTTATGGTAAGCCGAGCCCTCGTTTATTTTAAATGCGCGGTAGACCTGCTCTAAAAGCATAACTCTGAAAAGCTTGTGCGGAAAGGTCATTTTAGAAAAAGAAATTTTAAGATCGGAGGCATTTTTCACTTCCTCACAAAGTCCGTAAGAGCCGCCGACTATAAAGCAGATATTCTTTCCCTCGTTTTTATATTTTTCGGTGATATCAGCAAGCTCTTCGCTCGATAATTCCCTGCCCTCAACAGCAAGCGAAATAACAATAGAATTTTTTGGGATCTTCTGCAAAATAGCTTTTCCCTCAGCCTCTGTCTGCTTTTTTATTTCTAAAGCGCTCGCATTTTCCGCTATGCTTTTCTGCGGCAGCTCGCAGACCGAAATATCGCAGTATCTTTTAAGCCTTTTTATGTATTCCTCGGCGGCGGATATAAAATATTTTTCCTTTAATTTCCCCACAGCTATAATATTTACTTTTATCATACGGTTATCACCTGGCTGTCCTGCGGCTTTGCGATACTGAGTATGTAATCCTCGTTTTCTTTAGCTCCTATATCCGCAAGCGACGCTTTAGCCGAAGAATACGCTAACATCGGCAGATTGTTATGAAGGCTTAAATGCCCTAAAATAAATCTAGAAGTCCCGCTTTCAAGCAATTTCGGCAGTTCCGCCGAGCAAGCGGTGTTTGAAAGGTGGCCTTTATCCGATAAAATTCTGAGTTTGAGCTGGGCGGGATATGGGCCGCGCTTAAGCATTTCGGTATCGTGGTTTGACTCTATAAGCAAAATATCAGAGCCGAAAATCGCCTTTCTCACATTATCCGTGACAATTCCGAGATCGGTGCAAACGGCGATCTTTTTCCCGTTTGAGAATGTATAGGAGTATCCCCCCGAGCCGGGGCTGTCGTGGGATGTAGAGAAAAACTCAAGAATTCCTCCGCCTAAATCTATCGGGGAATCCGCAATTTCTATTACTTCCTTTGCGTTTTCAAGCACACCGCCAAATTCAAGCGCCGATATTGTTTCTTTAGACGCTATAAGCGGACAATTAAGCGATTTTAATAAAACTTTCAATCCTGAAATATGATCCGAATGAGTGTGCGTTATCGCTATCGCGTTTATCTTATCGATTTCGCAGGAGAGACTTAAAAGCTTATCTTTTATTCTTTTTGCGCTGACGCCTGCGTCTATCAGTATACCTCCGTCAGGCCCCGAAATAAGTGTGGAATTGCCTGTTGAACCGCTGAAAAGCGGGCAAATTTTTGCCATTTTTATCCTCCGAAAAAAAGTAAAGCGAAGACGAATTTTTCCGCCTTCGCTTGCTTAAAAATTTTTATGCCTGCTTTAATGCGGCAATTTCGGGATCGGTTTCGACCCTCTTAATATCTGCGCCTAAAGCCGAAAGCTTTTCGGCTATATTTTCATAACCCCTGTCGATATAAGAAATATCGCTTACCTCTGTCACACCGTTTGCCATAAGACCTGCTATTATCATAGCGGCTCCGGCTCTAAGGTCAACTGCCTTAACAGGCGCGGCTTCAAGCGATCTTACTCCCGATATGACTGCGACCTTTCCGTCTACCTGAATATCGGCTCCCATAAGGGTTAGCTGATCGACATATCTGAACCTGTTATCCCAAACGCCCTCGGTGATAATACTCGTTCCCTCGGCGACCGAAAGCAGAGTTGATATCTGCGGCTGCATATCAGTCGGGAATCCGGGGTGCGGCATAGTTTTTATATTGCATTTTTTCGGTCTTGAAGTCATTTTAACTCTGACCGCCTCGTCATACTCCTCTATCTCGGCTCCTGCCTCTGAAAGCTTTGCGGCTATCGATTCAAGGTGCTTAGGAGTAACATTTTCAATAAGCACATCGCCCTTTGTTGCCGCGGCGGCAACCATATAAGTGCCCGCCTCTATCTGATCCGGGATTATCGAATAGGTTTTTCCTACAAGACGGCTGACGCCTCTTATTTTGATAACGCCCGTGCCTGCTCCCATAATATCCGCACCCATAGAGTTAAGGAAGTTTGCAAGATCTACTATATGCGGCTCCCTTGCGGCGTTTTCAATCACCGTAAGTCCGCTGACCTTAACGGCGGCAAGCATAATATTTATCGTTGCTCCTACGCTTACGACATCAAGATAAACACTGCTGCCCGTAAGTCTTGAAGCGCGCGCGTCTACCATACCCTTCTCGATAGTGACCTTAGCGCCCAAAGCCTCAAAGCCTTTGATGTGCTGATCGATAGGTCTTACTCCGAAATCGCAGCCTCCGGGAGGAGCTACTCTCGCGTGGTGCATTCGGCCGAGCAAGGCTCCTAAAAAGTAGCTTGAAGCTCTCATTCCCTGCGCCATTTCTTTAGTCACTATATATGACTTTACAGGCCGCGGGTCGATTTCGACCGTGGACTTATTTTTAAACTTAACAACGGCTCCGAGCGAGCTTAAAGTTTTAAGTAATGTTATAACATCGGATATCTGAGGAAGATTTTCAATTATACAGGGACCGTCTGCCAAAAGCACGGCAGGCAAAATTGCCACAGCCGCATTTTTCGCGCCGCTGATACGCACGGTGCCCTTAAGGGGTTTCCCGCCTTTAATAATAAATTTTTCCAAACCCGGCAACTCCAGTTTCAAATTAAATATAAATACTTATATACATTATGTGCTGTTTATTTAAATATTATATACAATTTATATCTTTTTGTCAATCTCTGACGGCTCATTAAAGACGCCCGGTTTAAAATATTCAAACACGCAGCCTGCGGCAAAAAGAGCCGCCGCGAGCATTAAAAAGCAATCGGAACTCCCTTGCGAAAAGGAGATGCTTTTACCTGAAAATTTGCAAATAAGCTGAGGCAGGCACGCGCAAACATTGAAGAATATCGCACCGTATGCCCCTATAAGCAGTTTTCTTCCGATTATATCCTTTTCAAATCCGTTATAAGCCTTTGCAAATTCAAGCATAAATACAAGGGTAAAGCAAATTCCCGCAATTAAAAACACATTATCCGTGATAAGCGCGATATAAGCGATTTTTATAAAAACATTTATAAGCTTTACGATAAAATAAATAACCGGCACCGCGAAAGCCGCTCCCGAAACCTTAAAATCAAGAAAAGCGGAAAGCCCGAAAATGATAAAAAACACGGCGCTTGCAAAAGCGAAAATATCAATTAATGAAAGACCTATTTTCCCTATTTCGTTTTGCGCTGAAATTCTGCTTATCATATCCGCGCAGATCGCTAAAGATAAAATAAACGAGGAAATTCCGCAAAGCTTTCCTGTTTTTTTAACGGGTTTTATATCCTTTTTTGCAAACAGGCAGAAAACCGCCGCCGCCGCAAAAGAAACGAATACTATCACCGTCATCGAAGCGGCAATAGCGCTGTACTGCGAAAGCACAAACCCTGTAAGCGGATCTATCGTGAAAACAAGCTGAAACACTCTGATCACAGTGCAGACGATAAGCGCCGTTATAAAATAAATATTTATATGCGATAATTTCATAATTCACACTTTCATAATTCACATAAAATTTTAATATAATTATTTTATAAAAAATATAAAAAAAAGTCAATACCGGGAGGTGTGATTTTGGCGGAAAATATAAAAGCGGCTTTAATTGTGTCAGCCGCTCTCATTTTAAGCATTTTGTTATTTCCGGCAGTTAAATTCAAAGCTCAAACCGCTCCTTCGGTCAAGACCTCCGCAAAGCCTGCCGAGAGCATAACAAAAGTAAAGAAAGAAGAAACTTTCAGGCTTTACCGCACAAAGCTTAAAAAAACCGAAAAAATATCCGCAGAGGAATATATTTTCTGCGTTGTGGCAAGCGAAATGCCTATATCTTACGGCGAAGAAGCGCTTAAAGCCCAGGCTGTTGCGGCATATACATTTGCCGAGAGAAAAAAACTTGCGGCGCAAAAGAGCGCCGCAGAATATGATATAACCGATGACTATACAGTCGATCAGGCATTTAAGGATAAATCGGAAATTTTAGAGGGCTGGAAAGATAATTCTCAAAAAAACGAGGAATTTTTAAGTAAAATAATATCCTCTGTAAAAGGAGAATATCTTACATATAAAAGCGAAATTGCTTTTACTCCTTATTTTGCGATCTCTCCCGGGCTCACCGATAAATGCAGCGATGTTTTTTCATCCGATCTGCCTTATCTTATCCCTTGCGACAGCTCTTTTGATAAGCTTGCTCAGGGTTATCGCTCAAGCGCTTCTTTTACCAAAGACGAGCTTAAAGAAAAGCTTAAAATCACAGAAGATATCACCGAAAAATCCTTTTCCGATTTTGAAAAGACCTCCTCGGGGCTTGTAAAATCGCTTAAACTGAACGGTAAAAAATTAAGCGGAAGTGAAATTTCAAAGGCACTTAATCTCAGATCGCGCGCATTTGAAATATCTTATAGCGACTCAAAATTCACTTTCACCGTATCAGGTTACGGCCATAATGTCGGAATGAGCCAAACGGGCGCAAAATATCTTGCCGCCCAGGGCAGCGGATATAAAGAGATACTCAGCCACTATTACCCCGGTTGCGAGATAAAAAATTAAGAGGCTTTTTCAAGAATAGCCGCAATCACGGTTATATCGTCTTCGTGGCCGTCAGTTCTTCTGCGGCGCGCGCTTTCGGCAATTTTTTCTGCAAGATCTTTGGCAGAGCCGTCTTTATAGCATTCAAGCTCCGCTCTTATCCATTCGGTGCCGTCAAAAGAAGCGCCGTCGGAGAGCATTAAAAGCACATCTCCGCTTTTAAGCCTTATTCCCGCCCTGTCAAAAGCAACATCGTGCAGAATTCCCACGGGCAGCGAGGTGCTTTCGGCCCTTCCGCACCTGCCCGATCTTCTCACAATGGTCGGAGCGGCGCCGGCTTTGTAAATATCGGTTTCGCCGGTGAAAAGATCGATACTTGCGATATCCACCGTCGCCAGCGATTCGTCTGACGATTTAAAAAGCATTGAGGAATTGAGAATTTTAAGCGAGCAATCGTAGCCGAATCCCGCCTTTAGAAGTCTTGACATCAGCCCCGATGCCATCGCACCGTCTACCGCGGCTCTTCCGCCCGTTCCCATTCCGTCGCTTAAGATCGCTATGAATTTTCCGCAGCCGTCGGTAAAGCAGTTGTAAGCGTCGCCGCTCATAGTTCCCCCTGCCGCCGCTATCTGACTTACTCCGAGATCTATTTTATACACCGCGTGTTCGGTAATACTTAAAAATATCTCGTTATCCTCCTCGGTTATTTCGGGCGCGTCAAAATCCCTTTCGCAGACAATACTTAATGTCTTCATAATCTGCAATTTATTGATTATGCAGTCGTCGGCTTTTTTGATTCGCATTTCTATCGTCATTCTGCCGTACCTGTCTATCCTCGCCGCCGCGGAAGAGGCTCTGATATTTATATTTTTGAGCGCGCTCACGGCAGTAAGAGCCGCGGCATTATCAAATTTTTCTTCATTGCTTATTTCCTCGGCAAGATCTCTTAACATACAGGAAATGCCCTCAAACTGATCGGAAACCACGCTCCTTACCTCTTCAATTCTGTTTTCCGCGGCAGTTTTCGAGGCAAATGCCGCGTATTTATCCGCTATAACGCCGACAGTTCCCTTGATTTTTATACATCTCGCCTTAAATTCATCAGGCACGCTCTGCATAATATCCGAGTCTTTTCTTTCCTTGATATGACCTATAACTCCCAAAACCGCCTCTAAAGTTGCGTCTTTTTTGGTTTCCCAGCAGTGAATTCGCAGCTTGCATCCACAGCAGGCTTTAAGCTCTATTTCTCTTATAAGGGTGTTAAAATCGGGCGAATTTATGCGGCCGAGCTCCGTTGACACCTGCTCGACTGTATCGGAAACCTTTTTAAGCGCGCCCGACGCTTTTTCAAGTCTTATAATCGCCGTCTTTTTAGCGCAGGAAGGCACAGTTATCTGAGGCACTCCTGAAAAAAGCTTTGAGAATACTATTCCGCTCGTTCTCGGAAGCAGTAAAAAAATTCCGGTGCCTATTATAAACTCGGTAAACGACGCCGCAATATTGCCCGTAGTTCCGTAAGCCGCGTTTACAATAAAGCATACGGTAAACGCCGCGGTTTCTGCATATTTCCCGAGCCCCGAAAAAATTCCTGCCGCCATTCCGCCGAGATAAAATGTCGATTCGGTGGGATTTGAGGATAAAAGACTTGTAAACGCGGCGCATATTCCGCAGGCAGTGCCCGCAAGCGTTCCGCCGTACCTCGCGGCGGTCAGAATCAGAGTGATAGCTATAATTTTACCTACCGAAACCGAATAAATTTTTAAATTATTAAGTCCCACAAGCAATAGGCTGAATGATAAAAGCAAACAGCATAGCTCGTCGGGAGAAAGACCGCAGCTTCTGTGCTGTACCGCGTTATAGGTCTTTGAAACCAAATATGCTCCCGCAGCACATAGGAGAGTTTCGGCTAATAAGTCTATAAGCTTATAGCCTGTATTCATCGTCGCGGCAATGCCTGTTGCAAGATTTGCGCAAAATGCGGCAAAAGCGGCGAAAACGGGATTTTTTGAAATTTTGTTTTTATTTGAAAATATAAGCTTTAGCGCTAATACTCCGAGCACCGCCGTGATGTATTTAAAACCGCTTGTCCCTGCCGCAGGGAAAAAATATGCTAAAAATGCGCCTATCGCCGCCGACGGTGCATACTGCCAGGGACTTCCTGCAACAAATGAAAGCCCGAACGGCATTATTCTTTTCGCCACAACTCCTCTTGCCCCTATAAAAGCCGCCGCTCCGAAAAGAATATGTATTCCGATTTTAATAAGCTGTGAAGAAGTATCGAGGGATCGGTAACTTCTTTTTTTTACAATATCTTTCAATCTCACTGCCTCCTGATTCCGTTTTTTTATTTAATTATACATTTTATAAATTAAATAATTTGTCAAAGTAGATAAGCAAAACTTTGAAATTTATGTAATTTTAATGTAAAAAAAAGCGAATTGTGCATAAAATAACTTCGGGAAGTGAGATTTTTGAAAAAATTTTATATTTTTATGTGCATAGTGATTATTTCGGCTCTTATTTTAGGAGTTTCCGCAGCGGCGCTTTCTAAAATGGGATCAACGGGCGAAGAGGTCAAAAGTATACAGTCGGTCTTAAAGGAAAAGGGATATTATTCGGGCAATGTCGACGGTATTTTCGGCACAGGAACGAAAAATGCCGTAAAGCAGTTTCAGTCCGACTGCGGATTATCTGCCGACGGTATTGTCGGGGAAAAGACTTTAAAGGCTTTAGGACTGAACAAACAGGATAATAACGGATACTCCTCTTCTGATTTTAATCTGCTTGCCCGCGTTATTTCGGCAGAGGCAAGAGGTGAATCATATTCGGGGCAGGTGGCAGTCGGAGCGGTGATACTTAACCGCGTGGAGCACCCCTCTTTCCCCGACACTCTTTCGGGGGTAATATATCAAAAGGGAGCTTTCACATGTTTAAGCGACGGTCAGTTTTATGAGGCTGTGGCTGACAGCGCCTACAGCGCCGCGCGCGACGCGATAAACGGACTTGACCCTTCCGGCGGAGCTATCTATTACTATAATCCCAAAACCTCGACCTCAAAATGGATACTTTCCCGCCCTGTGATAACCACTATCGGAAGCCACCGCTTTTGCAGCTGAAAAAATAAAAAAATCACTCCGGAAAAATCCGAAGTGATCTAAAAAATTATAATTTTAAATTATGCGCCGAATTTAGCAACATTAAGCTTAACGCCGGGGCCCATAGTCGTAGCGATAACGCAGGACTTGATGTACTGACCCTTTGTAGCGGCAGGTTTAGCCTTAACGATTGCGTCCATAAGAGTATCAAAGTTCTGCTTGATCTTCTCTGCGCCGAAAGAAACCTTGCCGATGGGGCAGTGGATAATGTTGGTCTTATCAAGACGGTATTCGATCTTACCGGCTTTAGCCTCATTAACTGCTTTTACGACATCGGGTGTAACGGTTCCTGCTTTAGGAGTAGGCATAAGACCGCGGGGGCCTAAAACCTTACCTAAACGGCCGACCATACCCATCATATCAGGTGTTGCGATAACAACATCGAAATCGAGCCAGTTTTCTTTCTGGATTTTTGCAACGATCTCTTCGCCGCCTGCAAAATCTGCGCCTGCTGCGAGAGCAGCCTCTACCTTGTCGGGCTTAGCGATAACGAGAACTTTAACATCTTTACCTGTTCCGTTCGGAAGAACGACCGCGCCTCTGACCTGCTGATCAGCGTGACGGGAGTCAACACCCAAACGAACATGAACTTCAACTGTTTCGTCAAACTTAGCAGTACCTGTCTTTACGGCAACAGCAACCGCCTCGTCAACATCATAAAACTTACCTGCTTCAATAAGTTTTACACTATCATTATACTTTTTTCCGTGTTTCATTAAAATTTACCTCCCAATAAGTGGTTAAATCGGAATTTTCCTCCCACAAGAGAGAACTAATCGACTACTTCTACGCCCATACTGCGAGCGGTACCTGCGATCATACTCATTGCGGATTCAATGCTTGCCGCGTTAAGATCGGGCATTTTGGTTTCTGCGATTTTTCTGATCTGCTCGCTTGTGATCTTGGCAACCTTTGTTTTGTTAGGTGTGCCGGAAGCGGTTTCAATACCGCAAGCCTTCTTAATAAGAACGGCAGCGGGCGGAGTCTTTGTAATAAAAGTAAACGAGCGGTCTGCATAAACGGTGATAACGACCGGGATAATAAGACCTGCGTCATTTTTGGTCTTTTCGTTAAAGGCCTTGGTGAATTCCATAATATTAAGGCCGTACTGACCGAGAGCAGGACCTACCGGGGGAGCCGGTGTAGCTTTTCCGGCGGGAATCTGCAATTTAATATAACCTGTAATTTTCTGAGCCATTAATAGCACCTCCAAAATTCGTGGTAACCGTGTTTTATTAACACTCGGCGGAAATAAAATTTCCTCCCACCCGACACATTCGCAATAACGCCGCACAGACGGTTAACCTTTACCGTGCGGTAAAAATGAAAGTGTCGCACAAAGAGCAAGATACTGCTCTTATATTATTTGTCCGAAACGGTTATCTGATCAAGCTCAAGCTCAACCGGAGTTTCTCTTCCGAACATCGAAAGAACAACGCAAACATTATTGTTTGCAGTATCGATCGATTTAACGGTTCCGCTGTAACCTTCAAGCGGTCCGCTGATGATTTTGACGATATCTCCCTCACTGTATCCGACTTCAACGCTGTGCTTTTCAACGCCGAGATCTTCAACCTCTTTGTCAGTAAGCGGAACAGGCTTAGATCCGGGACCGACAAATCCCGTACAGCCTCTTATATTCCTTACGACATACCAGCTATCGTCAGTAACGATCATTTTAACAAATACATATCCGGGGAAAATTTTTCTCTCGACTTCCCTCGTCTGATCGTCTTCCTTGACTTCTGTAACGGTTTCAAGAGGAATTTTTATATCCTGAATAAGATCCTGCATTCCGCGGCTTTCAACCATCGTGGCAAGATCCGAAGCCACCTTGTTTTCGTAGCCCGAATAGGTATGGACTACATACCATTTTGCCTCGCTGTTTTCAGACATAAACTTCCTCCTTATGCCGATTTTTCAAGGATAAGCTCAAGCAAACTTCCGACCCCATAGTCAAGCGCCCAAATAACTACGCCTAAAAGCGCGCACATAATAAGCACTATAACGGTGTTTTTAACAACGTCTCTGGGACCCGGCCATACTATCTTTTTAATTTCACTCTTATAATCGCGGAAGAAAAGAGCTATTCTCTTAAAAATAGTTTTCTTCGAATTTTTCGATTCTTTTACCTCAAGATAATCGTCGACAAGTAAATAACCTGCCGCGGAAACGGTAAAAGCAAAAAGAGCGATCGCAGTAAGTAAAACGAAGATATGATAGCTGACTGCAGTTACATTTTCAAGCGGTCTTGTATCAACGAACTTGTTAGCGCTCGAAAGTGCTATAACAAGCATATAAACCGCTGTTACGATACCGAATGCCGGAGCGGCATATCTTAAGCCTTTTTTCTTGAAAGAGAAAACGCTGAATAAGAATCCGACGACCGTCAGGCAAAAGCAGAATAAAATATCCGCTGATTTTGCAAGAGCATTGTCAAATCCTTCAAGCTTGCCTCCGAACGCCAGCTGTGCGCCGGTAGCGGTAACTGCGTTTCCGTTCGTTGTGATATCAGCGAACGGCAGGAAGAAAAGAACGATTGCACCGAGTCCGAATACGATTGCGAGAATCTGTAAAATTCTGTTAACGGTTTTCATCATTCGCCCTCCTTACTTCGTTTCCTTATGCAAGGTGTGCTTTCTGCAGAACCTGCAGTACTTGTTCATTTCAAGTCTGTCAGGATCGTTTTTCTTGTTTTTCATTGTGTTGTAGTTGCGTTGCTTGCATTCTGTGCAAGCGAGTGTTACTTTTACTCTCATAACGGCACCTCCCGCTTTACGGAAATATTTTTTGCTTTTTTCGGATATCCCGAAAAAGTAAACGCCTCCCTCATCACGGATAAACCCTTTACCGTACCGCTCCGCTATATTTAGCGCGAAACGGAAAGCACAATACAATATAGAGTGCATCCGCACCTGAACGGCCTTTTCTATAATAAAAAAGACCTCACAGAGGTAATGTGATTATACCACAAAACCTCCGTAAGGTCAAGCTTTTTTTAATCTTCGGCAAACATAGGTGTGGATAAATAACGCTCGCCTGTATCGGGAAGAAGCGCTACAATAACCTTACCCTTGTTTTCAGGTCTTTTTGCAAGCACCGTTGCGGCATAAACCGCGGCGCCCGATGAAATTCCGACCAAGACTCCCTCTTTGCGTGCAAGAGTTTTTCCTGTCTTGAAGGCGTCTTCATTTTCAACGGTTATGATCTCGTCATAGACCTCGGTGTCAAGAGTATCGGGAACAAATCCTGCGCCTATACCCTGAATTTTATGCGGACCCGAAACGCCCTTTGAAAGCACGGGCGAGCCTGCCGGCTCAACGGCAACGACTTTTACATTCGGGTTTTTGCTCTTTAAGTACTCGCCGACGCCAGAAACAGTTCCGCCTGTTCCTACGCCTGCGACAAAAATATCTACTTTTCCGTCTGTATCTTCCCAGATCTCGGGACCTGTGGTAGCTCTGTGGATAGCAGGGTTTGCAGGGTTAACAAACTGACCGGGGATAAAGCTGCCGGGAGTTTGCTTTGCAAGCTCTTCGGCTTTTGCAATAGCGCCTTTCATTCCTTTAGCGCCGTCTGTAAGAACAAGCTCGGCACCGTAAGCCTTTAAAAGGTTTCTTCTCTCAACGCTCATCGTTTCAGGCATTGTGAGAATTATTTTATATCCTCTTGACGCCGCAACCGACGCAAGGCCTATACCTGTGTTTCCGCTCGTAGGCTCGATTATAACCGAACCTTTTTTAAGGAGGCCTTTTGCCTCGGCGTCGTCTATCATAGCCTTGGCTACCCTGTCCTTAACGCTGCCGGCGGGATTGAAAAGCTCAAGCTTAGCATAGATATCAGCAGTGAGCTCATTTTCATTAATATAATTTGTAAGCTTTAAAAGAGGTGTTTTTCCTATAATATCGGTGATTTTTTCATAAACTTTCATTGTGATTTTCTCCTTTTAATAAATAATAGTTTTAATTTAAAAGAAAAATCAACATCGCTTATCCAATACGTACATAAAATTACCTTCTTTAATTACCTATCGATTTGATATGCTTTATGATAACACTTGCAACACAATTTGTCAAGTATTTTTTATATAAAAATTTCGCGGCTCTTGAATTAAGGGGAAATTTGTAGTATATTATATTATGAGAGGATGTGTTTTAGTATGGCTTTATACAAAGAAATGAGCCGAAGCGAGCTTGAAAGCGAATTTAAAAGCGTTAAAGCTCTCTATGAATCTTTCAGATCAAAATCCCTTTCGCTCGATATGTCGAGAGGAAAACCGGGTGCGGAGAATATGGACCTCAGCGTCGATATGTTCGACCTTGTGGGAAATGAAACGGGATTTAAAAATATTGACGGTATCGACTGCCGAAATTACGGCGGACTTGACGGGTTAAGAGAGCTTAAAGTTCTCTTTGCGCAGATTTTAGGGCTTTTGCCCGATCAGATAATAGTGGGAGGAAACTCCTCGCTTAATATGATGTTCGACACCATTGCCCAGGCAATGACTCACGGCCTCGGCGGCGAGCCCTGGTGCAAGCAGGGAGAGCTTAAGTTCTTATGCCCCTCTCCGGGATATGACCGCCACTTCGCCATAACCGAGTATTTCGGCTTTGAGCTTGTACCCGTTACAATGAATGAAGACGGCCCTGATATGGACGAGGTTGAAAGACTTGTTCTCGATCCTAAGGTAAAGGGTATATGGTGCGTTCCTAAATATTCAAACCCCGGCGGAATTACATACAGCGACGAGGTCGTCCGCAGATTTGCAAGATTAAAGCCGGCGGCAAGCGATTTCAGAATTTTCTGGGATAATGCGTATGCCGTGCACGATCTTTACGAGGATCACGATGAGCTTTTAAATATCTATGACGAATGCGTAAAAGCGGGCAATCCCGATCTTCCGATAATCTTCGCCTCCACTTCAAAGATCACTTTCCCCGGAGCAGGCGTTGCAATGGAAGCAGGAAGCCCGAATAATGTTTCTATCTTAAAGAGCAGAATGAAATATCAGACAATAGGGCCCGATAAATTAAATCAGCTCCGCCACGCAAGAATGTTTAAATCGAAAGACGCGCTTTTAAACCATATGAAAAAGCACGCCGATATAATAAGGCCGAAATTCGAAACGGTGCTTGAAGCTTTCGATACATATCTTGCACCCACGGGAACTGCAAAATGGAGCAAGCCTAAGGGCGGATATTTTATAAGCCTTTATGTTGAGAACGGCTGCGCCAAGCGCACCGAAGAGCTCTGCGCAAACGCAGGCCTTATCCTCACTCCTGCAGGAGCCGCTTACCCTTACGGGCTTGATCCCGACGATTCGAATTTAAGAATAGCTCCCTCTTATCCGAGCGCGGAAGAGATAAAGGTCGCTTCAGAACTTCTCTGCACGGCAGTAAGATATGCGGTGCTTGAAAAGCTTTTAAGAGAAAATTGATTGACTTTTAATATAGTTTAAATATATAATATATATTATAGTTCATTAAAACGGAGGATGAAGATGAAATCAAAAAGAGTTCGCAAGCCGGTATTCTTTATTATTTTCGGACTTATAGCACTGCTTACATACACTGCTTTCTTCGGAATAAGCGATTACTACGGCGATACGCGCAAGATCTACATCAAAGGAGCAAGCGATATCCGCTGGGGTATTGATATAAGAGGCGGCGTTGAAGCCGTTTTCAAGCCCGATAAAGAAGGCGTTAAGATAACCGCCGAGGATATGGCTTCCGCAAAAACAATTCTTGAAACAAGACTTGTTGACAAAAACATAACCGACTATGAGGTTTATCCCGATAATACCTCTCATCAGATAATCGTGCGTTTCCCCTGGGCGGCAAATGAGAGCAATTTTGACGCGCAGGCGGCGATAGAGGAGCTGCAGGCTTCGGCTAAGCTTTCATTCTATCTCGGAAACGATAATTCGGGCGAAGCTTTTATGACAGGCGATGTGGTCAAGAACGCAACAGCTATGTATGACACGCAAAACGGCCACTATGTATCCTTAAAGCTTAACGATAAAGGTAAATCCGCATTTGCCTCTGCTACCACTCAGGCGGCTTCTTCGGGAACGAATATTTCGATCTATATGGATGAAACGAATATTTCGACAGCCTCCTGCAGTGAGCCTATCACAGGCGGCAGCGCTATGATCAAGGGCGGCTTCACTCAGGACGCGGCGCAGGACCTCGCTAATAAAATAAATGCAGGTTCACTTCCCTTTGCGCTTACAGCGGACAACAGTAAGATTCAGGTGGTATCTCCTACTCTCGGATCTAATGCGCTCAATGTTATGGTTATAGCAGGAGCGATAGCTTTCGCGATAGTATGCATTATAATGATCGTGCTTTACAGGTTAAACGGCGTTGTTGCTTCGATCGCGCTTTTAGGCCAGCTTGCAGGATCTATCGCCTGCATTTCTGGATTCTTCCCCAGTGCATCAAGCTTTACTCTCACGATACCCGGAATTGCGGGTATTATCCTTTCGATAGGCGTCGGCGTTGACTGTAATGTTATCGCGGCGGAGAGAATCAGAGATGAGTTTAAAAAAGGCAAAACTATTGACGGCGCTATTGACGCGGGTTACAAAAACAGCTGGAGCGCTGTGCTGGACGGAAATGTAACGATAGTTATAGTCGCCATAGTTCTTATGGGCGCTTTCGGTACTCCGAGCAGCTTCCTTGCAAAAATATTCTCGCCTATAATGTCACTCTTCGGAACTTCTATCACAGGCTCGATTTATTCTTTCGGTTACACACTTTTGATAGGCGTTATATTCAACCTCATAATGGGCGTTCTCGCCTCCAAATATATGCTTAAAAGCATTTCTCAGTTTAAATTCCTGAGAAAACCTGCTCTTTACGGAGGTAAGAAAAATGGCTAAAAATACTATAAACACAAAAAAAGCTTTCAAAACTATTCTTATTATCTATGCCGTATTTTTTGCAGTAGGAATCATATTCACAGCAATATTCGGACCTAAGCTTGATATCAACTTCAGCGGCGGTACAAGAATATCCTACTCCTATAAGGGCGATTTAAAGGAATCTGATTTTGAAAAGACCGTTAAGGACACTATAAAGAAAGATTTCTCTATAAGCAAAAACGAATCGCTTTCCGGCGATACCAAAACAATAGTTATCACCCTTTCGGGTAAAAACGCGCTTGATAACGAAACTCAGGCAGCGCTTAACAAAGCGGTTACCGAGAAGTATTCCTCAAACTCTGTTGAGCTTTACGATTCAACAGCCGTAAGTCCCTCTGTTGCAGGCAACTTTATGGTAAAGAGCTTTGTAACGATAGCTTTAACTGCTGTACTTGTTACAATTTATGTGGCATTGAGATTTAAGAAGATCGGCGGTGTAAGCGCCGCGCTCACCGCATTTATTGCGCTTATATTCGACCTGCTAGTAAGCTTCTTTGCCTGCGTTATGTTCAGACTTCCTATAGATTCGAACTATATCGCGGTTGTTTTGACCATTCTAGGTTATTCGCTTAACGACACGATCGTTATTTACGACCGCGTACGCGAAAAGAAGAAAACGAACCCCGATCTTCCGGTCGGAGAAAATATGGACCAGACTATTAAAGAAGTACTTAAGAGAAACATCGTAACCACTTTGACAACTGTTTGCGCAGTGCTTACGATAGTAGCAGTTTCCGAATTCTGCGGACTCACTTCCTTAAGATCATTCGCAATTCCTATGGCTTTCGGTCTTCTGTCCGGTTGCGTTTCCTCACTCTTTATATCAGGCCCTGTTTGGGTAAAATACAAAGAGCGCAAAGCTTTAAAGGAAGCAAAATAAGAATTTTAAAAAACAAAAAACTAAGCTGTAAACTTTACAGCTTAGTTTTTTTGTTGTATAAATTTATTCACCCATAAATTCGTTAATCTCTTTTTCACAGGAGCGCATTGCAAGAATCGTCTGCTCAAAAAGCTGATTTAATTCCCAGCCGAGCATTTCAGCCCCCTGTTTTATAACATCTCTTGAGCATCCTGCGGCAAACTTCTTATCCTTGAATTTCTTTTTAAGGCTCGAAACCTCCATATCGCTTACCGATTTACTCGGTCTCATAAGCGCGGCGGACCATATAAGACCTGTAAGCTCGTCGGCTGCGAATAAAACCTTTTCCATTTCGTGCTCAGGCTTAATATCTACGCATATACCATAACCGTGGGAGCATATCGAATATATCATATCCTCTCCTGCTCCGCCCTCTCTTAAAAGCTCAGGCGCTTTTTTGCAGTGCTGATCGGGATAAAGCTCAAAATCTATATCGTGGAGCAGACCTACTATCGACCAATACTCCGCCTCATCGCCGTAACCCAAAGTTTCGGCATAGTATTTCATAACTCCCTCAACCGTGAGCGCGTGCCTTATATGAAACGGCTCTTTATTATACTTTTTAAGAAGTGCGAAAGCTTCTTCTCCGGTTAAATTGCTTTTCCTCATTTTTAATTCTCCTTTTTGTCAAATGCAGAAGCGACGGAAAATATTCCGCCGCTTTTTTATTATTATGAATTAAAATTCGATCTTTATAGAATGAACTTTAAGCTTGCTCCACTTATCGCGGATAACCGGCAAATGCTCTTTCTCGAATGAGAAATCAACATAAACCGAGTCGTTTATCTTGCTTGTTTCATATTTGACTTCTTCACCGTCAAGAATTACGCGTTTAGCGGCTTTTCCTTTCGGTAAAAGAATATGGCAGTCAACTCTCTTTGACGGGCACAAAAGCTCGTAGCAAATAGAATCTCCCGTGTTCCAATATCTTGTTTCAACAAGGCTCTTTGAGCATTCGTAACCGGTGATATATCTTGTCTCTTCAAGCTCTGTTACAGCCCAGCGCGGCGAGAATTTAAGGATATTGTAGCAAACATCGCCGTCAACAATACCTGCAAGGCCGGAATCGATAGCGTCTAATATAGCGGCAGCGCACCAGCCGTCGGGGCCGCCGGACATATTGTCGCCGGTATCGGGATTATAGAGGAAGAAAATACCCTGTTTTTCATTGGATATTTTGCGAACTCTCTTTAAGATATCCCAGCCGTACTCCTCGTGACCGTAGGTAAATGCGGCTTTTGCAAGCTCGCCTGCAACGAATGTGGCAATTCCGCCGTTTACATATTCGTTTACTTTCCAATATTCGCCCTGCGGGTTTCTCTTGAACTTGGTATAGGGAGGATTGATGCAGTACCACTCCGCGAAAGCCGGGAATGTTTCTTTTCTCCTCTGATACTCGGCGATAATTTTATCTGCCTGCTCCTGAGTTACGATATGGCGGTTCATATCGTAAGCGTTTGAAAGGGAGAGTATCTTGGTTTCGTCGGCGTCTTCAGCACCGTTATGATTTAAGTGGAATTGGTGCATATAATAGTCGCCTGTCCAGCAATACTTGTCAAGGTTCTCTTTTAAGGTCTTAGCTCTCTTTTCCCAATCAAGAGCCTTTTCCTCGTTGCCGTAACGGCGGTTGAGCCAGGCTATCTGATTCATTGCCTGATAAACACCGCTGTTATCTCCGTGCATAACGGACATCGGAGTATCATCATAAATTCTGCGGTCGCCTCCGCCCTGACCGTAAACAAAGTCCCAGCTGTCCATAGTGAACGGGCGCTTTACAAGGCCGTGTTCTTTATCCCAGCGCTTAGGAGATGAGGTCATATAATTGATAGCTTTTTCAAGTGCGGGAAGAACTTTCTTACCCCACTCGTCGTCGCCCGTAGCTTTAACTATCTGGGTAGCGCCCTCTACTACGAGGTACTCAACATCTGCTTCAAGCTCAATTCTTACTAATGTAACATTATCGTCAAGCGGTTTTACAAGCGGAGGATCCACCATATGTGCGTGGCCGTTATCGTGAACAACGGTAATCTCATAGAAGAATCCCTCTTCAGCCTGATTTTCGATCATAAAATCTATGTAGCTTTTTATATCATATTCCCAGTGCTTATAGGCTTTCATTTCGTGAACATGATCTCTTATCCAGTTAATGCTGGCTGTTCTCGGAACGCCGTTTACAAAGAATACTCTTCTGTCCTTTATAATGGTGTGGCGCAGAAGCATCATAAATCTTGCCCAGGAGGGCTTATCAAATCTGTTTGCAAGGGAGATAAGCTTAACTCCCTGGTCGGCTGTGGTCATCATAGTAGGCACGCCGAACTCGCCTAAATTATAATCGTTAAACCTGTCGCTCGGAAGATGAGATAAAGGCATATTCATTTCTTTTTCAGACATATTTTTTATCCTTTCTTAATATGTTTCAAAAAAATTTATTTTACCGTTTCCGGTTTTAAGGTTACTTTGCCGTTTTCTGATTCGAATAAGATTGAACCGTCTTTAGAATCTGCGGAAATTTCACCGCTTAAAACTTTAAGCTCGTAATTTATTCCGCCATGGATATATTTAACGGTTTTCTTATCAAATCCGGAAATATTATCGTTCCACGCGTCTATTCCGTCGCCGTTTACAGAAACAAGGTCTCCGTTTTTAGGCATTGAGAATCTGAAAAGCCATTTTAATTCTTTTGAAGCCTTGAGCGATACGGAATCGAAGAAATCAACTTCGATATCTCCGAATTCCGAATTCATATGGATTTCAAGTCCCTTTTCGGTGTTTACTGCCTGAACTGCGGTAATTTCAACAGGCTTAAAAGAGCCGTTTACTTCCTTAACGGGATAAATTCCCGCTCTAACGAATTCATCGCTCCAAAGATAACCGTCGCACACAGGGAGATTATCAAAAATTGTTGATCTCGATCTGCAGGGAGTGGTCAAATGATGCTCCTTATAGGTTTCTTCAAATAAATAGATATCTCTTATCCACGCATATTTGCCCTGAACATAGAGGTTTGCTCTGTAATTCTTTGAATAATGCCAATAGGATTTTCTTCCGGCGTCCATCCAGTCGGTTTCTGCAAGCGCGCAGACCGAAGGAGTGGATTTAAAGTTTTCTTTAAACCATTTTCCCGAATCGGAAAGCTTTTCAGCGTCGAGCTTGCCCTGCTGCCACAATTCGCTTACAAGTTCAAGCTGCATTGTGAGGCCCTCGCCCATATTTTCCCAGCCGAAGCCGTTTTCCTGGCCTACCTGAACATAGGAAAACGGAGCATAAAGAGGATTCTGCTGTGATTTTAAGAACCATTCCACCCATTCGCGGTTTCCGCCGTAATGCTTGGAAACAGGCTCCATAGTGTTCTGCTGCATCATCCATTTCGGGAATCCCATATATTTTGATAAATAGGGATGATCGTAGTTATAAGTAAGGTCGATTCCGAGCATTCTGAACATCGGAACATTTATCTGATTTTCTTTGCTCGAAGCGGGTGCGTACATATTATAAACGCTCGGATAATAAGCGCCCTCATATCCGCCCCACATTGTATATCCGTCTGTTCCTACCTGCTCGCGGCATTCACAGGCGGCGGCGATATTGTATTTATCAGCCATATGTTTAAGAGAAACTGCGTCTATATGCCAGCTTCCGGCAGTTTCCGGATAATAGCCGAAAATTTCTCTGAATTTTTCAAAGTAAGTATCTATTATTTTAATTCTCTCTTCGGGGGTATAACCGATAAGGAATCCGACATCGTTATACCAATCCCAGGTATAGCCCTCTCTGCCTCTCCATTCGATACCGGCGGCAACGATGAGCTGTTTCGGTGTTTCAAACCAGGCGCCGAACTCGATATAATCTTCTTTTTCGGAATTTAAGAGATCGATAAATCTCGGATCGATCAGCGCGTCGTACTGTAAAAGGAAAGTGGTGGGCAGCTTATATTTTTTAATAAGCTTAAGCTGCTCGCGAACGGGGGTAAGCATATATTCTATATCGTGCTTATTATTTTCTCCCCTTAAGAAGTTGATATTATTGCATATCGTTCTTTTATTCATATAATTCACCGTTTTTGTTAAAGGAAAGCATTATTCCTATTTTATTTTTGAGCCTTTAAAAAACAAAAGGGATATAAGCCGGGGGTATCCCCCGACCCTTATATCCCTTTTTAGCTGACTCTATGCGTCTGGTGCCGCAATAGAATCGAAATAATTATCAGGAGCCTATAGTATAGTTGCCCTTGCCGACGGTATCGTCAAGCGTAGCAATATACTGGTTGTAGTACTTATCAACGATCTGAGCGATATCGCCGCCGTTACGAGCTTCATTAACCATAGATTCATGGAGGCTCAAAGATTTTGTGCCGCCCTTAGAAACATATGCGCCCTGACGGTTCGGAAGAGTATTGCCTGCTAAAAGCTTATTGATAAGAGCTCTGTCTTCTTCACCGAACTCTTTGCTGTTTTTAACCTCATTCTTGTAAGAAGAAACGAAGTTTGCCCAGGTAAGAGCTACACGCGGATCGGTTCCTTCACCGGCGCAGATGGCGGTGTACCAACCGGTCGGATAAGCCTTGGCAGTGTTTTCTGCCGGCAGCGGAACAGGAACGATTGCGAGGTTATCGCCTTTTTTGTTGAATGCTACAGACTTTTTAGCCTTCGGAAGAAGATCGGTGTACTTAGAAGACTCTTCGCAGTACATAAAGTTTCTGCCTTCCATAAACGACTTGGTGTGATCGGAACCGGTGTTATCCTTTTCACCGATCGGTTTACCGTTACCGAATCCGGCTCTGCCGTTATAAATAGCCTGTAAGAGTGTGAGAGCTTTCTTTGTGCCCTCTGCCTTAACGTTTACAACAGGCTTGCCGTTAGCCCATCCGAGGGTAGGTGTACCGTACATCTGGGTCTGAACATAGTAGCTTGAGAGGAAGTAAACTTTTTCGTTAACATTGGTAACTTTGTTACCCATTTCGAATACTTTATCCCATGTCCACTGGCCGTTGTTGTAAAGAGTGCGGGGATCTTCATTTTCAAAGCTATCATTGAAGAGAACTTTGTTGTAATAGAAGATCCAGGGGAAGCAACCGTTAGGCGGAACTGCGCCGTAGGTGGTTCCCATATAGTTGAACTGTGCGGTCTTATTCTTATCGATCGCCGAAGTATCAACCATTGTCATAGCTGTGTCAAGTTTTGCAAGGTTGCCCATAATATTAGCGCTCGGGAACATAGATCCGTGAAGATAGATAATGTCAAAGTTTGAACCGGTTGACATTTTCTTCTGAACCTGCTCATTAAAGCTGTTGAATTCAAGCTTTTGAGTCTTGATCTTGCAGTTATACTTGCTCTGGAAAGCCTTGATCATAGCGTTGAAAGAAGTAGTATGATACTGTCCTTCTTCGGTTATTGCCATAGTAAAGGTTTTTCCGCCGAGGTCAAGCTTCGTCTTAAGCAGCTCTTCACTGCTTTTTCCACTGTTTTTGCTGCTCTTAGTGGACTTGCTTCCGGAAGTTGTCTTGTCTCCGCTGGTAGTAGAATCGCCGTCTTCACCTTCGATTATCTCGTAAGTGGAGTAAATTTCATCTTTACTCTTTTTCTTGCAGGCGGAAAGCGGAAGAACAACCATCAGAAGTACTAACAAACACGAAAGTAATCTTTTCATTTCTTATTCTTCTCCTTTTTTGCGTTTTTTGAATATAAAGAAGTAGTAACAAGCGCCACCAGCTGCTGCGACTACAACTGCACCAACGACAATGAATATCCACCAATATTCAAAGTCGGAACTGCCTCTTCTGACTATGATCTTTTTAACTCTGCGGCTTGAAGATCCATTATCATCGGGTTCTTCCTCTTCTTCCTCATCGTCGAAATCGTCATAATCATCCTCGTCGTCGGGAGTATCTGTATCTTCATCGGGATACTCTGTAAACATAACGAGAGTAAATACAAGATCGTCAAGACTATCAAGTCTTATAACATAATATCCGTCGACAATATCACATTCAAGTATCGTTAGCGAACCGCCGATAATTTGAGCAATAAAGTACTCGTCAGATATTTTACCCTCAAAAATATTTGTGGGTATCTTAATATCTATTGATCTTCCGTCAATATCGGTTACGATATTTCCGTCATTATCAAGAAGATAAATTTCATAAACATCGGTAAGGATCTTAAGGTCCTTACTCTTAGCGTCTAAGAGGTCGCCGGTATCGGGAGCGCGTTTGATTATTTCCATACCTGCAACACCGGAGTAAGCGTCGTTTTCATTTTTAGCAACAATGCCTACCTGGATCTTGCTGGCTTCGTCTTCAAACACTTTTGCATAACCGTTTTCATCAACACGGCCGACCTGCTCAAGACCGTTTACGATCATTTCTGCAATAACAAGGCCTATCTTATCGGGATCATAATACGGGCAAGCAGCCTCTTCGATCTCGATTCTGATATACTGCGCCGCTTTCGGAACGAATGTGTACTCAAATACTCCGTTTTCAACATCAGTTTTGCTGATCGTTTTGATCGGAACGGCATTAGTCTTAAATATTTCGGCATCATCAGTTCCCATATAGAACTTAATGTTCGTCGGCCAGTAGTCTGCATAAGAACCTGCTCTGTAAATGATCTGGTCGATAGATTTTGTTGTTTCAAGATCGAACAGGAAGTTAAGCGACTGTCCCTGGCTTACGCTTCCGCCGTAGATATCCGCAACAGACTCAAAATCATAGTCAAACGCTTTGCTGAATGCATACATATTGTCAAGTGTAGTCCAGGAAGGAGCGAACTTGTTCATCGTGGTATTCGCAATAGTGCGCTGACCGTTCTGTTCAGTCATAAGATAAGCGGCACCCTGATTTTCCTGCATAAAGTTCATATAGGTAAATTCCTGAGTATTCCAACCTATAGCCTGAATTTCAAGAGGATCAAAGGTATCGTTTACTGTATCAAGAATTTCAAATCTTAAGAATCTTGCCGCAAGCGGAGCAGAATCATAATACTTGCTTATAACATCTGTTGCAGCACCGTTATATTCATAAACGAGCTTATCCGAATGCCATATGGTTTCATTTGCGTCAGACGCATAAATCTTGATATGTTTGATATTTGCGGTTTGTGTGGTAATTTTCAGCTGTGTAAGCTTCTGGTCAGCGGACAAGTCATAAACATAGTTAAGAGCTTTTCCTTTTCTGCTTACAGGAGCGATCGTTGTGAAATTATCATCGGAAGCGAGCATATGAGTTGCACCGCTGTAATCGCTTTCGCTGACAGGCGAAGAGGTGTTAAGACCTCTGTAAAGAGTCATCGGAACATGTGCTAAAAGGTTAACAAGCTTTAACGGCTTATTATAAATAGTTCCGCAAACGCCGACATCGGCAAGTCTTAATGCATAACCCGGATCGCCGTATTTCTTAGCGAAGAGCTCGGGGTTGGAAAGAGGCTTTGTAAAGCGGAAAGCGATATGTCTTGCAACAACTCCGCCGCCGGCAATAGTAAATACCTGCGTTGCGTCACCGGTATTCTCGCCGGTTGTGGTATTATCATAAGCGAATACTTTATGGTCGCGGGTAGTGAGGTTATTTACCTCAGTTGAAGCATAGAACTCATAAGCGCCCTGTGTTCCGCCGAGAAGGTCGGCACAGCCGTTTACAAAAACTTTATCTATTGTGTAGGTCTTTCCGAGGTCGAATGAAAGATACATACTGCAGTTGTTCTCTTCCTGGGTGGCAGCAGAGATCTTGGTTGTGCCGTAGAATCCGCAGCGTGTAGAAGGATCGTTATCGGTCAGAGTGGATATCTTATAAGTGGACATCGCAAGCGACCAATCCTGTTTCGGAGAGGTTCCTGCCTGGATTTTGATTTTTGTGTTTCCGGTAAGGAGATTGGTACCGAGATTGTTAAGAGAAACATTATCATAGTTACCGCTCTTTACAGTATATGCTGTAACTTCGCCGTAAACACCTATTTCCGCAAATCTTATCGTAGAATCAAATGCCTGCATATCCTTTGCAGGAATTTCAACTCTTATCATAAGGAAATTGCAGTCAACGGTAGAAAATCCGTCAAAATTAAGAGTATTGACCTGTTTGCCTTCGGAGTTATCAATATTTGCAAGAAGACTCGCAGGTGAAGAAAGATCAACTATATTATCCGAAGCATAAACAGATATCTTTGCGTTTCTGAGCGCTTCGTTCTGCGAATGAACGAGAACGATATCATTTATCACAGCGTCGCCGTTAAACTTATAGATGAAATCGGTGTGAGCGCCGGTACCGTAATTTGCGGTCGACATTTCAACATCGGTGTCAATAATAGAGTCTGTCAAAAGCGCTGTCTGTGATTCGTTGACCTTAAAGTTATCGTCATAGGTCAGTCCGTCAAAATGCGAGGTGGTGAGAGTTGCACTTTTAAGAATATTATTCTCGTATTTAACGGTATTAAAATCAGTAGCAAAATCAGCGGCTGTGGAATAATCTTTTCTGTAGCTGCTGCGCGAGATATTATTCTGATCGCGGAGTTCGCAGAGAACTCTTAAGCACTCTTTGAAGTTATCGGTGTTCGAATAACCAGAAAGATCAACCTTGCCTGCCTCGTGAGCCCAGTCGGCTATGTTCCAGGAATCGGTATTGGAAGGATACGGATCAAGAACATCCTTTTTATCCATAGTTGCGGAGCCGAATGTGAATTCACCCGTAGTGTTCTGAATGTTAACATACATTCTGTAGAGAACGGCAGAAGTGCTGTCGCCGAGTTTATCCGACCAGTTATCGCCGAATATTTCACTCAAACTGAGCTTATGCCAAGCACCGTCAACTTCAGGACTGAATGTGCCGATTTCAGTGGTTTCGCCGCCTCTTTGAGGAACGAGTTTAATTGCAAATTTAGTATCTGCACTTGCATTTTTAGCTTTATACCAAACAGTAATATCATAAAGCTTTTTGCTGAATGTTACGCCGTATTTCTCATCCTCTAAAAGCATTGTATTTTTCTCAAAATACTTTTCATCCGTAACAGAAGTTGCTTTTGTGATCTTAAGAGTATTGACATAGCTGCCTAATTTATCTTTTGAAGCACCGTCTAAGCCTTCTGCGGGAACTGCCTTATAGTCGGGATAATTAGCATCGCCCTTGGGATTTACAACGCCCGAGCTGTTCCAGAATCTTATAGGATAGAGGGATTTGCCGGTGTTTGATACCTTATAAGGCTCATCCCAGGCGTCTTTCATATTAACTATTGCAAGCTCGCCTTTAACCTGCTCCATAAGAACAGCTAAAGCGATTTCAAAAGCGTCTATATCTCCGCCGATGATAGAAGATCTATCGAATTTCTTTGCCATAAGAGCGAGATCTGCAGGTTTTGCATTCTTCTGCTCTTCGGTAAGAATATAAGCGGTGTTATAATGAACTGCGCTCATTGTGAACGAACCGGCAGCAGAGTTATTAACGCTTACTATAAATCTGAAGATTTCGTTTGCCGCCTCAACGCTTGTGCAGGAAGAAAGGGGGGTGCCTTCGCAGGTAACACTGTCAGCCCAATTTGCGCCTAAAAGCTCGTAAAGCGAAACCTTATGCCATTCGCCGTCCGCTACTATATTCGCAGTTGCGGGAACTTCATAGTTTTTGCTTGTTCCGACATTTATTCTGAACTTAAGGGTTGCGCCCTCGTCGGTTCCGTCTGCTTTATACCAGAAGAAAGCGTCGCGCGCAAGACCGGCTGTAAGTCTTTTTCCAAAATTTCCTTTTGAATCAAAGAATTCAGCCAAGAATGTGTTGTGTGCAAAATCACTTGAAGAAGCGGTGATATTAAGAGTATTGTAACCGTTTCCGAGGTCAACGCCCTCCGGTCCGGCAACATAACCCTCTAAATCTTTAAAGCAAAGACCCGGATAAGCCGTTTTATATGTATTTTTATCATATGCGGCTACAGTTCCTGCGCTGTCATAAAAACGATACGGAACGGATTCAAGGTTATTTTTAACCTGGAGATTGCCCCAAGCCTCGCGGAGAATATAAGCCGCAAACTCGGAAGAGTTCTCATTTATGAGTTTAGCAAGTTCTGTTTCAAATTCTGTAGTATTGGAATAATTGTCTAAATCAAGTGCAAGCGCTGCTTTTAACCAATCGATAACCTCCCAGGTATCACTGCCCGAGGGGAGAGAAACTGTGCTATATGCCCTTGCGCTTGTAACGCTTACATCGCCCGAAGCGGTATTTGTAACAGCAACGCAAACTCTGAATATATCATCGTCTGCTTTTCCGCCTGCCGCAACATAATCAGCGATCCAATCGGAATCAAGGCTGTTTAAAGAAACCTTATACCAATTACCGTCGTTGATTACCGGGATATCGGCGTCCTGAGCGACAACATAGGTCATACCGCTGCTGTTCATAATAGCAACTTTTAACTTAGCGTTATCTTCAGTGCCTGTGGCTTTATACCAGAAAGAAATATCTGCTATAGAATCGGCATTGGCTTTTCTCTTCTTATCAACATCTTCGAGAAGAATAAGGTTCTTTCTGTTAGGCGCAGAAATGATTCCTGAATCAATAGTATTCGAACCAGTGATATGAGCGGTTAAATAACCCGAGCCGATATCAATGTTTTCAGGCATACTCTCGTCTTTAGCTGTAACGATAGCGGGAGCCTGAACTACTTTATCTGAATCATAATACTTATAAGCTTTATAGCAGAAGCTCATATCTGCAGAATGCATTTTCTGCCAAGCCTCTTTAAGAGCAAAGGCAGGATCGCCCTGGAGAAGAACTTTAAGCTGAGTATAAGCATTTATTACGCCGTCATAATTTCCGTAAGTATTTTCGAAATCGACGGTCTTGATGTAATTTATCCACTTTGTGCCGTCCCAGGAATCGGAGCCCTCGGGTAAAGTGACTTTCTTAGTGAAATAAACAGAACCGAAAGTAACATCGGCAGTTGTTTCCGCAGCAGAAGCATTTTTACCGAAGTTTACGGAAACTCTTGCTATTTTACCGACTTTATCAGTTGCGTCTGCAAAAGTTGTTGTGTCGGTATCCTTTGATTTAAGGAGAGATTTCCAGTTTTCGCCGTAATTTTCCTTAAAGGAGAATTTGTTCCATTCACCGGCGGTGTAATTTGAAAGATTGAATGTTTTATTATCTCTCAAAACCGATGCTGTTCCCCAACTGCCGTTTACAGGAGCAACGGAGAAATCGGCATTTCCGGAATTGACTTTAAACCAGAAAACGATATCATCCATCTCGCTGAAAAGATAATTGGTAACATCTTTATTCGAAGCCTCGATTATAACATCGGATCTTTCATCATTGGTTGCATCAGTAATGGCTTCGCCGATCGCAACGGTATTGATGTTATTTCCGAGCTTAGCGCCTGACGGCAAAACATCTGTAAGTGTTGCTTTATCGACCGTTGTTGTATTTAAAACAGCTTTATCGGAAGATTTTCTGTATCTGTTAGCATAAAGAACGGATGCATAATAATCGTCCATCTTTACCCATTCGGATTTTAAAGTGCTTACAAGGTCCGATTCAGAGGGATCGGAAGCCTTAGTAAACAAGTTCGTGATCGGGAATAATATTCCTATGATCAGGGCAGCCGAAAGGATAAAAGAAATATGTTTTTTGGATATTTTCTTAATTGTTTTCATATTATTTTACTCCTTTCAAAATTTACTGCTCTGCAACAAATGTGCAAACTGTTTCTGCAGGATTTGTTGACTCAACCGCTTTTTTCTCTATAGCCGCGGGGATATATTCATAAACCTCTGAAGATCCGCCTTCGATCTTCCAGCCTTTGATTTTTTCTTTAGCGGTATCACGGTGGTTAGTTTCGTCTATTCTTGTATCTCTTGTGAGATCGTCAAAGCTCTTAGGCAGATAAGATTTATAATAGTTTATATTCGGAACATATCTGAATACTTTAGAAACGGTCTTAACTGTATTATCATCGTTCTTATATTTAAGGTCGACCTTAAATCCTATAGAAACTATAACGATCGCATAACCGCTCTTATTACCGTTTTCATATTTAACCTTAATCGCGATAGTATCGCCGACCTTGGCATTGGCGTCAGCTGTGTATGTAACAGAAGAGCCTGTAGTTGAGCTTAAAGTTCCTTTGAGATCAGCTGTCAATCCGTAGCCTGCGCCGTGGTAAGCGGTGCCGGTAAGATCGTAAGTGGCGTTAACGCCTGTATTTGCAGTGTCAGTATAGGTATAAGCTGACTCTGTATTCCACTCATTAGGCGATCTGCCGACTATCTCCCAGGTAACGCTTGATTTCTGAGAATCGGAAGCAGTCTGTTTACCTGTCGAATCGGGGTTATTGATACCATAGATATTAAGTACGCTTAAATCAACGGTTCCGCCGGGAAGTATCGGGAAATCGATGGTTTCATACTCATTGATCTGTTTTGTTAAGCTGTTTTTAGCGTCGGTCGAAGAGAATTTACCTTCACTGTTTACAACGCCGACATTCTTATCGGCATATTCAGCCTGAGCCCACTCTTTAGTTGTGCTCATTTCAAGCTGAACTTCTTCTTCTATAGAAGTGTAAACGACTAAATACTGATTTGACTTAACATTGTTACCGTCAGCGTCGGTCTGGTCGATAGAAGACGGGAAACCGGTCGTATCGCTGATAGTTCCGTTATCATTTACGGTAAGAACCTGATCTGCGGGAGCCAATATCGCGTTAGGTCCGCCTAAAGTGTTTCCGCCGAGATCGGTGTAACCGCTGTAATAGTTTGTTGTTTCGGCGTTTCCGTCACCGTCAACATCGCCCTGGCAAACAAATACATGACGGCGGAATTTTGTTCCTGCAGCCGGCTTGTCAGCACCTGTGAATTTTATCTCAACGGCTCTGTCAGCCTCAGAGGGACCGACGTTCATAAGAACGGTGTATCCCTGCTTATCGGCAGCCGATTTAGAGGTAGACTTATAAGCCGAAGCTATAATATCAGTCTGAGTAGGATCGTTTCCTGTGAGGTTTGAGCCTGCAACGGTTATATCGTAAACCTTGCTGTGATCGGGCACATAGCGGTAAGCAAGACCTCTTGTTGCCCAGTTATTCGATACCGTGTAGGTTCCTTTGGAAGGAACGGCGGCGTCGCATATATTTGTTTCCGTTTGGCCAACATTCATCGGATCGGGGATCATTTCGCCGAGATAGAACCAATAAGCGCTTCCCGAAGAACCGGAGTTAGTATGAGCGATAACCTGTGCGGTTTCGTTATATTCATAATTATGAACTCTGCTGTTCGATCCGTCAAGGTTACCTGCACCGAACTCATTTATGTAAATACGCTCTTTTGAGAAATCTACATACTCGTCTGTTCCCATATACTTATATTCATCGGAAACATACTCATTGAGTTCTTTTGTGATTTGGTAAATACCGGTGGTTTCAACCTCGGTGTAGCTTTCGTCAGCAGTTTTACCGAAATATCCGTTCTTCTTTTTATTCTGATATTCGTGAGTTGCAAGAAAATCATAAACAGCCGAGCCTACAGCGCGGTTTTTATATTTTACATTCGCCGTATCAGCGTCTTTATCAGCCTGTGTTACGCGGCAGTTAGCTGCGATGTAAGCTATAAATCCTGTTATAGGAGTTTCATCGACATATCCCGCAAGGTCAACACCGCAAATTCTGACATATTTATCCTCATCGGATTGATCGCGGTAACCTTCCTCTGCCAAAGCCTCGTGCATTTTCTTAACCATCTGAGAATAATAAATTCTCTTATCGAAGAATGCCTCGAAGTTTCCGCCGTTAACCTCGTTATAGAACGATACCATTCTTATATTATCAAAACCGAGATTATCAGCATACTTGATTATAGCAGCGCCGAGCTTACCGAAAGCCTCAAGATTTCTCGGAGCGGAACGGGTGCCTGCCTCGGATAACTCAACATTCTGAATTCCGAACCATTTTGACATACCGCCCTTTGTGGTAACACGGCCGCCCATATTGAGCTGAACGCGGGTTCCCGACTCGTGATACATCTTTACTCTACGAATAAAGTTTTGGAACTCAACGCTCTCAAAATAGAAATCGCCTGCAAGATATTTTGCTTCCTGCGTTGCGGCGTCATCATTAAGATTAACCGCCCACTGAGGCAAGAACATCATACGCATATATGACGGCTCGAGTGTTGCGTTTCTCTTTTCATTAACGAGCTCATACGCGTCATTCATATTATAATAATACGGGCCAACCCACTGGTTGTTGCCGACGCCCTCGTAATCCTCGGTGATCACCTTATCGGTATTAACGGTGACAAGCCTTGTTTCTTTAGGCGCAGTTGACCAATTCCCGGCGAAAGCACCGGAAACAACGGCCGCGCTCAAGGCTATGACCACTGTGAGCACCGCAGCGGTGATGCGCTTTGAAAACGATTTTTTCATAAAACGACCCTCTCTTACATTAGTTGAATTTTTCTTTCTTACAACTTTTTTATCTGATTTTAAATACTGCAAAATGGGTGCAGTAATCCCTTTAGTGCTATTCTATTATAATCAATATCAATAAAAAATGCAATACAATTTCGGAAAATTTTTTTAATTTTTTGTGCTAAATAAACAAGGTTTGTTAATTATTTACAAATTTAAGTTAAACTTTTATCTAAAATAACCTATAGCAAATTCGTCTGTCACAATATATTGTGTTTCGACAAAGTTCGACCACAAAACAAAAATTTAAAATCAGATAAAAACACTGTATCTTTTTAATTATATTATATAATATTTCATTATATTATTATATAAAAATACCGCATAAGATAAATTGCACAAAAGAAATAGGCTCCCGACTTTGAGGGAGCCTTTGGTTTTATCATACTTTGCCTTCCTCTGATGAGGAAGGTGGCACGGCGCAAGCCGTGACGGAAGGAGAGAAAGGCTTTAATTTTAGAAAAAACTTTAAAGTTATCAGCAAAATCTCTGATTTTTCTCTCCCTCAGTCAGCTTCGCTGACAGCTCCCTCGCAAAGGGAGCCTTGGGTTTCATCAATCCCTGCCTCCCTCGAAGTCGGGCGCCGAAGAGTTTTATCAGCCTTTGAACATTGTTGAAACGCCGTCGGCAAGATCGCTAACCGCTCTTGCTACCTTAGAAGCGCCTTTTGTGATATTGTGGCGGTCCTTCATAACAAATTTACCGACACAGGTAGCCGCCGCTCCGGCAGCCATACCTATTCCCAAACCTTTTACAAGTGACATTGTTTTATTTTGCATAAAATTACCTCCTTTAAAGGTAGTATTACCTAAAAAGGAGGTTTAAAACAATTTGTTTTATTTTTTATAATCTTTAAAGGCAGGGTGAAGCTTATCCTTATCGGAAAGCTTTATTTCCATACCGTCAGCCAAAGGCCATTTTATACCGATATCGGGATCGTTCCACATAAGGCCGCCCTCATCGTTCGGATGATAGAAATCATCGACCTTATAAACAAATTCCGCCACATCGGAAAGCACGAGGAAACCGTGGGCAAAGTTTTTAGGGATAAAGAACTGCCTTTTATTTTCCTCCGAGAGGATAACGCCCTCCCATTTACCGAAAGTGGGCGAGCCCTCTCTTAAATCCACCGCGACATCGAAAACTTCGCCTTTTATGCAGCGCACAAGCTTAGACTGGCTGAACTGCTTTTGAAAGTGAAGTCCGCGAAGAACGCCTTTGGTGGACATCGACTGATTATCCTGAACAAAATCTACAGTGATACCGCCCTTTATAAAATCCTCTTTCTGATAGGTTTCCATAAAATACCCGCGGCTGTCGCCGAAAGCGGTCGGCTCAACGATCAAAACGCCGTCAATGGAAGTTTTTATAAAATTAAACTTACCCAAAGCTCATATCTCCTTTTTAGCGCTGTACATTTTATCATAATATTTCTGATAATCGCCGTTTACTACATTCTGTATCCATTCTTTATTTTCAAGATACCACTTTAAGGTCTTCTTTATTCCTACTTCAAAGCAGGTTTCGGGATACCAGCCGAGTTCGTCTTTTATCTTCTGGGGGTCAATGCCGTATCTGCGGTCGTGACCTTTACGGTCGGTAACATGCTTGATCATATGCTCGCCGACCTCGCTGTCAACATTTTCCTTGATATATTCTATTATAGATTTAACTATAAATATATTCGGTTTTTCGTTGTGACCGCCGACATTGTATACCTCGCCGAGTCTTCCGTTTCTCAAAACCATATCGATAGCCTTGCAGTGATCTTCTACATAGAGCCAATCCCTTATCTGCATACCGTCGCCGTAAACCGGGAGATCCTTATGCTGCAAAGTATTGTTCATAATAAGCGGAATAAGCTTTTCGGGGAACTGATAAGGACCGTAGTTATTAGAGCAGCGGGTGATATTTACGGGGAATTTATAGGTATCGCCGAAAGCTTTAACAAAGAAGTCCGCAGAAGCTTTTGACGCGGAGTAAGGCGAATGGGGATCGAGAGGAGTGGTTTCCATAAAGTAGCCTGTTTCGCCCAAAGAGCCGTAAACCTCGTCTGTAGAAACCTGGAGATATTTAACTCCCTCTTTATACTTATCGTCGCCGACAGTCCAAGCGACCTTTGCGCACTGAAGCATATTTACAGTGCCCTCAACATTTGTTTTTACAAATATTTCGGGGTTAGTGATACTGCGGTCAACATGGCTTTCCGCCGCGAAATTGACAACATAATCGATATCGTTCTCCGCAAAAATTTTGCTTATCGCTTCCCTGTCGCAGATATCAGCCTGAACAAAAGAATATCTCGGGTTGTTTTCAACGCTCTTTAAGTTTTCGAGATTTCCCGCATAGGTAAGCTTATCGACATTTATGATCTTAACATCGTCATATTTTCCTAACATATACATAACGAAGTTAGAGCCGATAAAGCCGGCGCCGCCTGTAACAAGATATGTTTTCATAAAATTAGTCCTCCACTTTGCTTATATATTCATTAAGCGCGGTTTTCCAGTCGCGCATATGATTTCCTACGCTGCATTTAAGCGCGAGATTTTCAAGTGACGAATATTCCGGCCTTTTGGTGGGACTCTTGTATTCATCGCTTGTGCAAGGCATTACTTTACCCTCAAATCCCGAAAGCTTGGCTATCTCGCTTGCAAACTCATACCAGGAGCATTCGCCCTCGCCTGTGCAGTGATAAATTCCGTATTCCTCGGTAACGCCGAGCAAAAGAAGATGGTGTGCTAAATCGTTTGCATTGGTGGGGTTGCCCCTCTGATCGTTTACAACCGTAATCGATCCTTTTTCTCTTAGCACCCGTCTTACAGTCTTTACAAAGTTCTTTCCTATATATCCGTAAAGCCAGGAGGTGCGCACGATAAAGGTTTTATCGTTAAACGCGAGCGCGTATTTTTCGCCCAAAGCCTTTGAAGCTCCGTAAACGCTCTGCGGATCTATCATATCCCATTCTTTATAAGGCTTTGTACCGTTTCCGGCAAACACATAATCGGTTGAGATATGCACGAATTTTGCATTTACAAGCTTTGCCGCCATAGCGAGATTTCTGACTCCTGCGGCGTTTACCTTATAGGCAGTTTCAAGCATTGTTTCGCACCCGTCTACATTCGTCATAGCGGCGCAGTTAAAAATAATATCGGGGTTTTCATTTAAAACGAATTCTTTGACCGCCTCAAAATCGGTGATATCAAGAGTATCCACATCGACAGCTAAAACCTCGGCATTCTTATATTCGCCGGGGATATCGCCTATCTCGCTTTTTAATGATTTTAATATGGACTGCAATTCATTTCCGAGCTGACCTTTACAGCCGGTTATCATAATCTTCATAATTAAAAATTACTCACTTTCGCTTGAATAAAAATTTGAATGCCGATGAAAGATGAATTAAAAAATATTTAAGCTTTTTGGCGCTCGACCTATCCCACATATGGGTAACTTCAAACTGCGGAGCAATAACCGTTCTGCCGTAAGACTGCGCTCTTAAAGTAAGATCCGCGTCTTCCAAGTACATAAAAAACCGCTCATCAAACCCGCCTAAAGCCTTAAATACCTCGCTTCTTATGCACATAAAGCAGCCGGAGCAAAAATCGATATCGGTAACCGTATCCAAATTATCGTTTTTCCTCGTATACTCATCGCGGATCCGCCCGCAGGATTTAAAAACGCCCGCAAGCCTGCCTAAAAACAGGTATTTTGCCGTGGGTCTTCTTTTTGGCAGATACTGCTCTGTTTTATCAAAATTAAGTATCCTCGGCATTAAAAGCGCAATATCGGGGTTTTCATCCATAAAATCGGCGATACCGCTTAAAACATCCGATGAAATTTCAATATCGGGATTGATTATAAAATGATACTCGCCCATTTCATAATTAAAAATTTTATTGTGCGCGGCTCCGAAGCCTATGTTTTTGCCTATTTCGACAAAGCTTAAATTTTCGCCTTTTAAAGCTTCCTTAGTACCGTCATCCGATCCGTTATCAAACACATAAAGGCTAAGTTCCCTGCCAAGAGTATTTTTTAAGATACTCTCGCACGCTTTTTTTGTGAGCGGAGCGGAATTGTAGCTGACAATAGCCGCAGAAATATTAATATTTTTTAAGATCGGTGACACCTCACTATATGAAATTATTCTATCACATAATTAATAAAAATTCAACAATAAAGAGTTTATAAATAACATTAATATGTAAAATTATAATCTTCTCCGGAAAAATTAGGATTATAATAAGGATCTCCTTTTTCAAGAACAGATTCCCAACGATTTTTGAAAAGAGAAAAATCATTTTTAAAGTTTCGTCTTGCAACGGAATTTCCGGATTCACTGCTTACTCCGTTTACTTCATAGTGATATATTTCCGCAAACGGTGTCCAAACAATCAATTTCCCTGTTTTTCTGATTCTTAGACAAAGATCAGTGTCGCCATAAGCACCGACAAAATGCTCATCCATTCCCGAGAGGTTTTGAAAAATATCTTTTTTCATCATCATAAAAGCTCCTGAAACAGCTGAAACATTTTGTGAATAGCATAATCTGCCCATATATCCTATCTGGTTCTTTGAAATTTTATAAAATGCACTGCCCTGCAAAAATTCATTATTTGTTCCGAAAAATGTTCCGGCGTTCTGAATAGTATTATCAGGGTAACAAATTTTACCGCCTACAGCTCCGACATCATCTCTTTGCGAATACATTAGAAGTTGCTCGATCCAATCTTCCGAAACAATTTCAATATCACTATTAAGCAATACTATATAATCTCCCGCAGAATTTTTAACGCCAAAATTAATAAGCTTAGAGTAATTGAATTCTATGTCATATTTAAGAATTGTTACCCTCGGATCATTCTTAATTACATCATAATAATCAAGCGTTAGTTTATCATCCGAACCATTATCGACGATTATTATTTCAAAATTTTCATAGCTTGTATTTAGAAATATTGAAGAAATACTTCTTTCAATATCTTTCCTGTGGTTCTTATTTGGGATAATTATACTGACTTTATCTCGAGATTTTATTTCATATTTTATTTCATAAATAGCCGGAAAAGCTTTTGAACTTTTAACTTCTGCTTTCATTCCATGTGACTCGATATTATCCTTTACGGCTTTAATTCCGGCGGCAATAGCATATGTTTTCGAATTAATATCAGAAGCAACAGAATTCGGATGAGATCTCCAAAAATATAAAATTTTTGGAATATGTACTATTTTTTCAGCTTTATCCGTTAGTCTTAACATTAAATCGTGATCTTGACTGCCGTCGCACTCTTTTCTAAAGCCTCCCGTTAAACTTAAAAGGTTTTTATCAAAAACAGTAAAATGACAGATGAAATTATTCGCTTTAAGATTATCTGGGGCAAAATCAGGCTTATTATGAATGCTGACTATTTTTCTGATATCCGGACTTTCAAATACAGCTTCATCTGTATAAACAAAATCTGCTTTTTCTTCGTTTATTTTTCTAACAACCTCGAAAAGCGCAGACGGTGCAAGAATATCGTCGTGATCAAAAAGTGCAATAAATTCACCGGTAGACATTTCAATACATCTATTGGTATTTTCCGAAATACCTTCATTTTTTTCGAGTTTTTTATATTTTACCCGCTTATCATCTTCAGCAATTTTTTCACAATAATTTTCAACTTCTAAATGCTTTCCGTCACTTCCGTCAGCAAGACAAAGTTCCCAATTTTTATAAGTCTGGTTTTTTACAGATTCAACCATTTCTTTTAAAAATATTAAAGGCGTATTAAATAAAGGAACTACAATACTTATTTTAGGAGAATACTCAAATTTATACTCTTCTTCCGTTTTTCTTTGCAATTCATCTATCCCAAAAACAGCTTTTTCTCTTAGAGGATATTTAACAATCGGAACAGATATCTTTTTTGCCTTATGTTTTTTAATTCCGAGCTTATTTAAAAGTTTCTTTAATTTCCCCGTAACAAGTCTTGCAGGAGCAGTTAACTTCCAATATTTTGAATTTTTAATTTCTAAATAAAGATCAAGATATTTCTCTGCTTCTTTTTCTCTTTCTTTTTCTGTGGAAACGAAATCATTGACTTTATAATTCAAAGCATTGATTTTTGAATAAGCCGATATTAAACTATCGTCGCGTTTTTTTATTTCTGTTTGAAGCTTTGTTACAGTTTCCTGTGAAGAACCGTAAATATCTATTAGAGCCTTTCCCGTAGCAAAGCAAATATCGTCATTTGATATTTTTTTATCATTTCCCTCAGTAATATAATTATAAATCCTGTCAAAATGTCTATTGATTTTTTCCTGCACTTCAGTATTGTTTATAACAATATTTTCATTTAAAGCCATTTCTGCCAACTTTGAAAGTTGCTGTGCGTCAGTCGTTACGAATTGCTCTATTTCAAACTGTCTAAAAAGTTCAATATTTTTATACGGATGTGCAGAATTATAGCTGATAGCGGGAATTCCGTAAGAAAGTGCCGTTACAGCTCCGTGAAAGCTGGTTCCGACATAGAGCTGACTGTTTGCAAGTACAGAAATCATCTCAAACACACTGAGTTTGCGATCAAATTCAAAACACATTTTTCCTGTTTTGTTGTTAAAATCGCTTAAAATTTCTTCATCTCTATGCGTGTATCCTAATGGGAGCATCACTACTTCCAAACCTTGGCTTTTTATATATTTGATACACTCTGCAATATACTCTCTGTCTTTTGGATTCATCGTCAAATTAAGATGAAGCACAGCATACGGCTTTTTAATATTTAGTTTTTCAAAATACTTCTTTAATTCTTCCTTTTTTATAAGATCCGAAATGCAGCAAACGCTATCGGGACAAACTGTAATTTCAGGAATTGTTTCATTTTCCGAATAAGCATTCTTTATGAATTCCGCCGAAAATGAATCCCTGAAAGAAATGTATTTACTATATTTTAAAATTTCTTTAGTAATAGGTTTGAATTCTTCAGAAATTTCAAAAGGCACCTGAGGAAGATTAAATAATAAATTAATATTTTTTTCTGCAGCAAACAGGGCAGGTAAAAACCAAGAGTACGGACTTTTGTAATTATTTATGCTCTCTTTTTCGCCCGGAAGCCTAACTTTTATATTGTTAAAATGGATCAAAGATCCTCCGCCGATTAAAACCGCATCAATAGGAGTTTGTTCATTAATTTTTTCAATTTCTCTTATAGAATAAACGTGCCCGTTAAAAGATCCGTTAAGTTCATTTTCTGAAGATCCGGGAGAAAACGGTAAAAGTTCGAAATCCAAACCTCTTTTAATCATCGAGCGTTTGAATATTTCCGGAAACAGAAGATCTCCGTAGTTTTCTACATCAAATGTTCCCGATAAAGCTAGCGTATATTTCATTCGTTTATTCCCCTTTTTCGGTTATTTTAAAAATCCGTTAACTATTTCTTCTTCCGCTTCTTTTTCGGTAAGACCGAGAGTCATAAGCTTAATAAGCTGTTCGCCTGCTATTTTGCCTATCGCCGCCTCGTGGATAAGGGAAGCGTCGATATTATTGGCGCTTATCTGCGGAATTGCGGAGACTTTGCCGTTATCCATAATAATAGCGTCGCACTCGGTGTGGCCGGAGCAGAGATTATTACCGTTTATATTAGACTTGAAAAGCTGAGAGGAATTCTCTTTTGCGACCGATCTTGACACAACATTCGCGCTGGAATTCTTTCCGTTCAGATCGACAGAAAAATCGGTTTCGGCTTTCTGCGAATTCTCTGTCAGAATTTTCTCGTGGATAACAAGCGTTCCCCCGTCGCCGACAGCCGCTTTTGTCACTCTCAAAGTATCGTCTATACCGCCGAGCTGGCTTGTTTCCATTTCCATATATGAATTTTCGCCCAAATTGACGACGGTCGTGGGGTTCATTATCCTTGTGCCGTTTCCCTCGCCCTCGCCGAAATGGCGCTCGATATATTTAACCTTTGAATTCTTTCCCACAAAAAAGGTATGCACGCCGTCGTGAGAGGATTTTTTATCGCCGCAGTTGTGAATTCCGCAGCCGGCAACAATCGTAACATCGGAATTTTCGCCTATTATAAAATCGTTGTAAACGAGATCGTCAAGCCCTGTCGCGTCGATAACGACCGGTATATGCACCGTTTCTCCCACAGTGCCGGGTTTTATGATTATATCAATTCCGGGCTTGTCCGTTTTAGTGCGGATATCGATATTTTCGGTCGTCTTTCTGTCGGCAAGCTTACCGTTTGCCCTGATATTGAAAGCGCCCTCAGGCTCGCCCTCCATATCGGCGATTATTTTAAGAAGCTGTTTTTCGGTATCGTTTATCATTATTTAGCTCCTTTCATATTATCTGTAAGCACGCTGCAGGCGGAAGCCGTAGAGCCCAAAAGCTCGGGCAAAATGCTCTCTTTATTTCCCTGCGCTTTAACTTCGCCCGACGCTATGACGATAACATCGTCCGCAATATTTAAAATTCTTTCCTGGTGAGAAATTATTATTATCGAGCCGCCGAGAGTATCGTGCAGTTTTTCGAAAACATTTATAAGGTTAGAAAAGCTCCAAAGGTCTATTCCCGCCTCAGGCTCGTCAAACAAAGACACCTTGGTTTCCCTTGCAAGCACAGTTGCGATCTCTATTCTCTTAAGCTCGCCGCCTGAAAGCGACGCATTTACTTCTCTGTCGATATAATCGCGCGCGCAAAGACCTACCTGCGAAAGGTAATCGCAGGCGTCGGAAATGCTGATATCCTTATTCGAAGCAAGCCTTATAAGGTCGTGCACAGTGATACCCTTAAACCTTACGGGCTGCTGAAAAGCAAAGCTTATGCCCCTCTTTGCCCTTTCGGTAACCGAAAGGTCGGTTATATCCTCGCCGTCAAGCAAAATGGAGCCGGAATCGGGCTTTATAATTCCCGCGATTATTTTCGCAAGGGTGGATTTACCTCCGCCGTTAGGCCCCGTCACCGCGGTAAACCCGTCTTTTACAGTAAGACTTATATTTTTCAGAATTTCTTTTCTGTCATCACCGTTTTGAGCAGAATAGCAAATATTTTTAAGCTCAAGCATAACTGCCTCCAAAAATTTCAATAAATAAATTATACAATCTTCGGGTAAAAAAATCAATAATATTATTTGAATAATATAAAAGGATATGATACAATATATTTAAGAAATTTACCCGGAGCGAATATATGGATATAATAAAAACTCTTTCCGAGGAATTCGGAGTATCTCAAAAAACCACGGATAACATTGTTACTCTGCTTGACGATAAGAATACCGTGCCCTTTATCGCAAGGTACAGAAAAGAAATGACCGGCTCTATGAACGATCAGGTGCTCCGCTCTTTTGCGGACCGCCTTTCTTATTTAAGAAGCTTAGACGAAATGCGCGAGAAAATCAAAAAAGCCGCAGCCGAATGCTCGAAACTTACCGATGAGCTAACTCTTAGTATCGACTCTGCATTAACTTTAAGCGAGCTTGAGGATATTTATCTCCCCTTTAAAAAGAAGAAAAAAACAAGGGCTGATAAAGCGCGCGAATCAGGGCTTGCTCCCCTTGCCGATCTGATATATGATCAGAAGTATCCCGGCGGGGACTTAAACAAAGAAGCGCAGAAATACATAAATGAAGAACTCGGCATTTTATCAATTGAAGACGCGCTTTCGGGCGCCTCGGATATTATTGCCGAAAATATTTCCTTTAATGCCGAAATAAGAAAAAGGCTTAGATTCGTCGCTTTTAAAAACGCGTTTTTATGCTCGAAAAAAGCCAAAGAGGACTGTGGGGTATATTCCTCTTACGAAGATTACCGCGAGCCTGTTTCTAAGATCCCGGGGCATAGAATTTTAGCGATAAACAGGGGAGAAAAAGAGGAATTTTTAAAGGTCGGCATAGATTTCGATAAAGATAAAGCGCTTTTTATAATCGAAAAGGTTATTTTAAAAGAAAATTCGCCTTATAAAGATTTTCTTTCAAATTGCGCGGCAGACGCTTATTCAAGGCTTATTTTCCCAAGCCTTGAAAGAGAGATAAGAAACGAGCTTACCCTAAAGGCAAGCGAATCGGCAATGAAAGTTTTTGAGGCGAATTTAAGGCAGCTTCTTATGCAGCCGCCCGTGAAAGGGAGAGTGACTATAGGTCTTGATCCCGGTTACAGAACAGGCTGTAAGGTCGCGGTGGTAGACGAAACGGGCAAAGTGCTCGATACCGCCGTTATCTATCCTGCACCTCCGCACAACAAGACCGAAGAGGCAAGTAAAATTTTAAAATCCTTAATTCTTAAGCACGGCGCTACTCTCATAGCCATAGGCAACGGAACAGCAGGAAGAGAAACCGAGGCTTTCGCGGCAAAGCTTATAAAGGATCTTGACAGAAAAGATATTTCCTATGCGATAGTAAGCGAGGCGGGAGCAAGCGTTTATTCCGCGTCAAAGCTTGCAGCGGAGGAATTCCCGGAATATGATGTATCTTTAAGAAGCGCCGTATCTATTGCGAGAAGACTTGAAGATCCTTTAAGCGAGCTTGTAAAAATAGATCCTAAATCGATAGGCGTGGGGCAGTATCAGCACGATATGCCGCAAAAGGAATTAAGCGCCGCGCTTGACGGCGTGGTGGAGGAATGCGTAAACTCGGTAGGAGTCAATTTAAACACAGCCTCCGCTCCCCTGCTTTCAAAAATTGCAGGAATAAATTCCGCAGTTGCAGCAAATATAGTTTCTTTCCGAGAGGAGAGCGGAAAATTTTCCTCACGAAAAGAACTTAAAAAAGTGCCGAAATTAGGCTTAAAAGCCTATGAGCAGTGCGCCGGATTTTTAAGGATAGAAGACGGCAGCGAGCCGCTCGATCAAACCGCCGTGCACCCCGAAAGCTATAAAACGGCGGAAAATATCCTAAAGCTCTGCGGATTTAAAAAAGACGATATAAAAGAGCGAAAAATAAAAAACATCTCGGAAAAGATCAAGGCTTTGGGCGAGAACGATATCGCCGAGAAATTAGGCGTGGGAAAGATCACGCTGAGCGATATTCTATCGGAGCTTGAAAAGCCTTGGCGCGATCCGCGTGACGAAATTGAAAAGCCTATGTTAAGGCAGGATGTTCTCACACTTGACGATCTGAAGCCTGGTATGGAGCTTATGGGCACCGTGCGCAATATCATAGATTTTGGAGCATTCGTGGATATAGGCGTTCACGAAGACGGACTTGTGCATATTTCGCAGATATCCGATAAATTCATCAAGCACCCGCTCGATGTTTTAAAGGTAGGGCAGTCGGTCAAAGTCCGCGTTTTATCCGTAGATAAAGAAAAAAACAGAATATCTCTTACAATGAAAAAGGAAACTTAAGTAAATGGAAAAGAAAACAAATAATTTAAAGGGCGGTCTTATTCTCCTTGTCACCGCGTTTATCTGGGGAATAGCGTTCGTCGCTCAGTCGGACGCGGCTTCAAAAATCCCCCCTTTCGCATTTAATGCGATAAGATCGTTTATCGGAGCAATAATGCTTTTATTGCTTATGTGCTTTAGAAAAATCAAATTAGGGGAAAAAATATTCGTTTCAAAAACCGCTCCCAATTCCCTCGTCGCAAAAGGCGGAATTATATGCGGAATTATGCTTTGGCTATCTATAAATCTACAGCAGATGGGGCTTACATATTATGAAAAGCACGGTCTTCCCGGAGGCTCGGCAAGAGGCGCTTTCTTAACGGCTTTATATGTCGTTATAGTTCCTATTCTTTCACTGTTTTTTAAAAGAAAGGTTTCGCCTATAATATGGGTATCCACCGTTATTGCCCTCTTTGGCGCATATTTGCTCTGCACAGCAGGCCTCGGAGGCTTTAATATCGGCGATATATTAATGCTTGCCTGTGCGCTAAGCTTTTCACTTCATGTGCTTTCTGTAGATAAATTCTGCAATGAGGTCGGCGGAATAAGGCTTTCGATGATCCAGTTTTCAGTCTGCGCGATAGTATCTCTTATAACCTCTCTTATATTCGAAACCGATCCGTTTAACCCCGAAAATATAATCGCGGCTATAATTCCTATTTTATTCTTAGGAATAATGTCAAGCGGAGTGGCTTATACTCTTCAGATAATAGGTCAGAAATATGCCGAGCCGGCTGTTGCCTCGCTTACTATGAGCCTTGAAAGCGTTTTCGGAGCTCTCGGAGGCTGGATAATTTTAGGTCAGACGCTGACTTTTTTGCAAATTATCGGCTGCACGCTTGTATTTATAGCCATAATAATCGCACAGATACCCGAAATCCTTTTTAATAAAAAAGCATAGGAGGTCTATTTATGAAACTCACCTTTTTAGGCGCCGCTCACGAAGTAACGGGCTCCTGCTCTCTGCTTACTGTGAACGGGAAAAACATTCTTATCGACTGCGGAATGGAACAGGGCGAGGATATTTATGAAAACTGCGAACTGCCTTTTCCTGCAAACGAGATCGACGCCGTGCTTTTGACTCACGCGCATATCGATCACTCGGGAATGCTCCCCGCCCTCGCGGCAAAAGGCTTTAAGGGCAAAATTTTCGCAACTGAAGCTACTTATAAGCTCTGCGAAATAATGCTCAGAGATTCCGCGCATATTCAGGAATTCGAAGCCGAATGGCGCAACAGAAAGGCAAAAAGAGCGGGAACGCAGGAATATGTCCCCGTTTATACGATAAATGACGCCGAGGCGGCAATAAAGCTATTTTCCCCCGTTTCTTATAAAGAAAGCTTTGAGGTGATAAGCGGAGTTACCGCCTGCTTTACCGACGCGGGCCACCTTTTAGGCTCTTCCTCGATAAATCTCACTGTTTTGGAAGACGGAATTACCCGCACCCTGCTTTTTTCGGGAGATCTCGGAAATATCGACAGACCCCTTATCCGCGATCCTCAAACACCCGATAGTGCCGATTATGTTATAATCGAATCGACCTACGGCGATCGGCTCCACGGCGAGCGCCCCGATTATGTTTCGGCGCTCGCAAATGTGATAAACGATACCTTTAAAAGAGGCGGAAATGTTGTGATCCCCTCTTTTGCGGTGGGAAGAACGCAGGAGCTTTTATATCTTTTAAGAATTATAAAAGAGCAAAAGCTGACCTCTCCCTCGGATTTCCCCGTATTTGTGGACAGTCCGCTCGCAGTGGAGGCAACCGGTATTTATTCAAGCGGTCTTACCGATTATTACGACGAGGAAACGCTTGACCTTTTAAGCCGCGGCATAGACCCGATCAAGTTCCCCGATCTTAATCTTTCCGTTACTTCCGACGATTCTAAAATGATAAATTTTGATCAAAGACCGAAAGTGATCCTTTCGGCCTCCGGAATGTGCGAGGCAGGAAGAATAAGGCACCATTTAAAACACAATCTTTGGAGAAGCGATTCTACTATTCTGTTCGTCGGATATCAGGCGGAGGGCACGATAGGAAGAAAGCTTATCGACGGCGTAAAGAGCGTCAAGCTCTTCGGCGAGGAGATAACCGTCAATGCGAAAATTGAAACTCTCCACGGGATAAGTGGCCATGCCGACCGCGATATGCTTTTATCCTGGCTTGAAAAATTAAGCGAAAAGCCGAAACACATTTTTGTAAACCACGGCAACGATACAGTGTGCGACAGCTTTGCGGAGCTTGCCTCAAAAACTTTAGGCGTTTTAGCAACAGCGCCCTACAGCGGCGATGAATTCGATCTTATATCGGATACCTGCACGGCTAAAGGCAAAATCGTCAGGATCGAAAAATCGGTATCTCCCGGAAGAGCGAGAGCTGCCACCGTTTATCAAAGACTGCTCGACGCGGCAAAAAGGCTTTTATCTATCGCAAAATCATCGAATGAAATGGCAAATAAGGATATGGCTAAATTTGCAGATCAGATAACCGCGCTTTGCGATAAAATGGACTCTAAAAAATAGAAAAACCCGGCTCTTTAAATTAAGAGCCGGGTTTTATATACTGTTAAACCGTACCGCTTTTATTCTCTTCCTCTTTTTCAAGCTTTGCGGTTTCTATTTCTTCAAGACCTATCCCCGTCGGAGGCTTAGGAGTGGAAAATGCTATCTGCGTTTCGGTATGGCCGAAAGCGTTAAGCTCGCCGATAAAAGTATCTAAAGCCTCGGTGCTTTCAAAAGCGACCTTTATAAGCTGTGAATATCTGCCCGTAACACAGGAGCATTCTATCACATTCGGGTGCTTTCTTATAAAAGGATAAAAAGAGGGCTTTTGCTCAGGCTCTAAATCAAGGTTGATAAAAGCCGTGATAGGCAGTCCCACAGTTTTTAAGTCGATCTTTGCCTCATAAGAAGAAATTATTCCGTCTTTTTCCAATCGCTCTATTCTCGCGGCAGTTGCCGGAGAGGATAAATAAACCTGCTTTGCAAGCTCTTTTAAAGGAGTTCTCGCGTTTTTCTGAAGCAAAGTTATCAGTTTCAAATCTATAGCGTCTATAAAAATCAGCCCCCCGCCGCAATATTGTAATTATAATAAATCAAATTCTTTTTAAAGTCAACCGTAAAGTTTAAATTTTATTCATTGAAATAAATTTATTTATATGTTATTATAATAATAGATCACCGCAAAATTATTATTGCAAGAGGTGTATTATGAACGAAGGGTTTGCCTCCTGTTGTTTCACAGGTTATAGGCCTTTTAAGTTCCCTTTCCCGTTTAAAGAAAACAATAAAGAATTCACTAAATTGTCAAACTCCATTCTATCCACTCTATTTGATCTTGCGAACGATAATTGTTTTAATTTTTACTGCGGAATGGCAATGGGCTTCGATATTCTCTGCGGAGAATCGGTGCTGTTGCTTAAAAATGCTTATAAGGACAGGGCGCTTATAAAGCTCACGGCGGTATTGCCGTTTAAAGGCCAGTCTGAAACTTTTACAGGAGAATGGAAAAAGAGATATGACCGTCTGCTTGAAAATGCCGACGAGGCGATTTTAATGTCTGATGTTTATTTTGACCGCTGCTATCAGCGGAGGAACGAGCTGATGGTCCGAATGAGCGACTATGTGCTCACCTGGTACGACGGAAAATCCGGAGGTACGAGGAACACGCTCAATTATGCCGCCGGCCTCGGGCGAGCTATCATCAATCTTAACGAAACGAACGGAGATCTTTTATGGAAATAACCGAAGAAAAGATACGGGAAAATTTTTCCCATAATCTTGCTTGTTACCGCCGCGACCTCGGGCTCACTCAACTTGAGCTTGCCGCAAAACTCAATTATTCCGACAAATCGGTATCAAAGTGGGAAAGAGGAGAGGGATTGCCCGATCTTTATATTATCGCCTGCATCGCCGATCTTTTCGGCGTAACGGTTGACGATATGATCGGCGAAAAGAAAATCAAAAGACCTATTCTTTACCGCAATAAAATTATAATCACCGCGCTTTCGGCAGGCCTTGTTTGGCTTATTGCAACTATTCTTTATTTCGTTTTCAGCTTAAGCCTTCACAATTTCCCGAGCTGGCAGTTTTTCGTTTATGCCTTCCCGATAAGCTCGATAGTTTTCACGGTGTTTTCCTGCCTTTGGTGGAATAAGCTGTGCAAATTTTTATCTGTATCGGCGATAATATGGTCGGTAGTTTCCTGCATTTATATTATTATAACTTATTTCACGGGCGGAGTTCAGTCGCTTAACCTGATTTTCGCCGTGGCAGGCGTTCTTGAGATTTTAACGCTTTTATGGTTTTTAATGAAAAGAGCAAAATAATTTTATTCGGTGCGGTGTGATTTTTCACCGCGCCGAATTTTGTTATTGACATATTAGCGCCGTTTTGGTAGAATTATAAAAATATTTAAAAGGAGTTTTTGAAATGGCTATTTTTATCAACGAACAATCTCACACTTTTAACGAATATCTTCTCATTCCCGGTTACTCTTCAAAAGACTGTGTTCCGGCGAATGTATCTTTGAAAACTCCTCTTGTTAAATTCAAAAAGGGTGAAAAATGCCCGATAGTTATGAATATTCCGCTCGTATCTGCGATAATGCAGTCGGTTTCAGGCGATAAGCTTGCCGTCGCATTGGCTACAGAGGGCGGAGTTTCGTTTATTTACGGCTCGCAGTCTATTGAAGACGAGGCGGCAATGGTAAGCCGTGCAAAATCCTATAAAGCAGGCTTTGTTAAAAGCGACTCTAATATTTCGCCCGAAGGCACTCTCGCGGATATTTTAAAGCTTAAAGAAGAAACAGGCCATTCCACGGTTGCGGTAACCAGCGACGGAACGGATAAAGGCGAGCTTTTAGGCATAGTTACAAGCCGCGATTACAGAGTTAGCCGAATGTCAAGCGATGAAAAGGTCAAGAATTTTATGACTCCTTTTTCAAAGCTCATAACAGCTCCCGAGGGCACCTCGCTTAAAGAGGCAAACGATATTATCTGGGATAATAAGCTTAATTCTCTTCCTATAATCGACGATAAAAACAGGCTTTGCTGCTTCGTTTTCAGAAAAGACTACGATACTCATAAGCAAAACCCGAACGAGCTTTTGGACTCTTCTAAAAGATATGTTGTCGGAGCGGGAATTAATACAAGAGATTATGAGCAGCGCGTGCCGGCGCTCGTAAGCGCGGGAGCCGATGTGCTCTGCATAGATTCCTCCGAGGGCTTTTCCGATTGGCAGAAATTCACTATTAAATGGATAAGAGATACCTACGGCGATACGGTAAAGGTCGGAGCAGGAAATGTGGTAGACGCGGAGGGCTTCAGATTTTTAGCCGAATGCGGAGCGGATTTCGTTAAAGTAGGCATAGGCGGAGGCTCTATCTGCATTACCCGCGAAACAAAGGGAATAGGCAGAGGTCAGGCAACGGCGCTTATCGAAGTCTGCAAAGCAAGAGATGAATATTTTAAGGAAACAGGCATTTATGTTCCCGTCTGCTCTGACGGCGGAATAGTTTACGATCACCATATCACCTTAGCTTTAGCTATGGGCGCCGATTTTATTATGCTCGGAAGATATTTCGCAAGATTTGATGAAAGCCCGACGAATAAGGTAAATATCGGCGGCACCTATTATAAGGAATATTGGGGCGAGGGCTCCAACCGCGCAAGGAATTGGCAGCGCTATGACCTCGGAGGCGATAAAAAGCTTTCTTTTGAAGAGGGCGTCGATTCCTATGTTCCGTATGCCGGTAAGCTTAAGGATAATGTCGAAGTAACGCTCAGCAAGGTAAAATCCACTATGTGCAACTGCGGAGCATTAAGCATTGAAGAACTGCAGAAAAAAGCAAAATTAACATTAGTCAGCGCAACAAGTATCGTAGAGGGCGGCGCGCACGATGTTATTCAGAAAGAAAGCAAGGCTATAAAATAATGGGTATTATTTTAGCCTCCTTAAGCCCGAGAAGAAAAGAGCTTTTAAAGCTTATAACCGAGGATTTTTCGTGTATATCGGAAAATATTCCGGAAATCATCCCCGATGATCAAGATATTTTAAAAGCTCCCGAATTCCTTGCGCTTAAAAAAGCGGAGGCGGTAGCCGCCTTGCACCCCGAAGATACCGTGATCGGAGCGGACACCGCAGTGTTTCTCGATAAAAAACTTCTCGGCAAGCCGAAAGATAAACAGGATGCCGAAAAAATGCTCCTTTCTCTTTCGGGAAAAGAGCATTTCGTGATAACAGGCTGCGCGGTTATAAAAGGAAAAGTGAAAAAATCATTCAGCGTTAAAACCGCCGTTAAATTCAAAAACTTATCCGTTTCGCAGATTAGAGATTATATTGAAAACTCCGATCCGCTCGATAAGGCGGGGAGCTACGGAATTCAGGATAAGGGCGCGCTTTTCGTTGAGAAAATAAGCGGCGATTATTATAATGTCGTCGGGCTGCCCGTTTCAAAGCTCAGCGATGTATTGAATTCCTTTTTTTGAAGTTTTCGGGCGAGATACCGTTTATCTTTTTAAATACGCGGCTAAAATACAGGCTGTCCGAAAAACCTACGGTGTAAGCCACCTGCGAAATATTGTATCCGCTCTCAACCAAAAGATTTTCGGCAAGCTTTATCCGCGTCAAATTTCTGTAAGCCGCAGGCGTGGTGCCGGTGCATTTTTTAAATCTCCGCATAAAATGCGAGAGAGATAAGCCGCATTTTTTCGCGTATTCCTCATTCTTCGTGTTTTCATAGTAATGAGCGGAAATATAACTTAATATTTCTTCGATCTCTTTATCGGGGCTTTTTTCTTTAAGCCCCGAATTTTTTATGCCCGCTTCCCCTATAAGAGTTATCAGCTTAGAATTGCAAAGCATTTGAGATAATCGGTCGTTTAGCTTTAAATTTTTGATCATATAATGTACCGTTTCTTCAAAAGCGGAAAAGTCCCCCATATCATACACGCTTTTATAAAGCCCTGCGGTTTCAAGTATTTCTTTTACCTTTGAGCCTGAAAAATGAATCCAGAAAACCTTTGTGCCGTTATCGTGAGGATAGCGGTAAATTTGTTTTTCATAAGGCCTGTATAAAAACATCTGCCCCTTTTTAAGCTCAAACGAACCCTCGTCGTTTTCAAAAACTCCGCTGCCCGATTTGAGATATAATAACTGATAGTCCTTTCTGCCGTCGGGCCTTATGGTCTGACTGTCAAAATTAAAAACCTTTATGTATCCCGCGTTATTTACCGCAAATTCTTCTTTTGATTCAACATTATCGTCATAATGAAGCGCACTGATCAAAACTGACATATTTTTCACCCTCTTTAAGGGGTATTATAAAACAAAATGAGATTTTTGTCCATAAAATAATTCTTTTTTACATTGAAAAGATATAAAAAAGAGTTTATAATTACAAATAAGATAAGGAAAGGAGATTTTTATAATGCGTTTTTATGAAGATCCTTTAAAAACAAGCGAAAACAGGCTCCCTGCGAGAAGTTATTATATCCCCTATGGAGTTTCCGAATATATTTCTCTTAACGGCGAGTGGAAATTCGCCTATTTCAGCGATGAAAAAGAAAGCGAAACTATAAAGTTCGAAAATAAAGTCACGGTGCCGTCCTGCTGGCAGAATACAGGTGTAGAAAACCCGAATTATACCAACGCGAGATATCCTTTCCCCTATGATCCGCCGTATGTTCCCGATATCAATCCCTGCGCTGTCTATGAAAGGGATTTTGAAATAAAAAATATCATAGGAAAGACATATTTTGTTTTGGAGGGCGTATCCTCCTTAGGCGAGATATATGTAAACGGCAAATATGTCGGCTTTACCCAGGGCAGTCATCTGCCTGCGGAATTTGATATTTCAAAATTTGTAAATAAGGGCAAAAACACTATAAGAGTAAAGGTTTATAAATGGTGCTGCGGCAGCTATCTTGAAGATCAGGACGAGTTTCGGTGCAACGGAATTTTCAGGGACTGCTATCTGCTTTTAAGACCGATCGATCATATTGCGGACCCCGAGGTTTATACAAAAAACAATACCGTTTATGTCAATGCAAAAAAAGACTGCGAAATTGAGCTTTATGATAACAGCGAAAAGCTTTTAGCGTCTGCAATAGGCGAAAAGGCTGAATTTAAAATAGAAAAACCTGTATTTTGGAATGCCGAAAAGCCTTACAGATATAAAGTGATTTTAAAAAGAAACGGCGAAGAAATCACCCTTCACACGCTTTTCAGAACTATCGAAATTTCAGATACCTTTGCTCTGCTGATTAACGGCACAAAGGTCAAGCTCCACGGAGTAAACCACCACGATACCGACCCGAGAAAAGGCTGGGCGCAGGACAACGAGTCGCTGCTTCACGACCTTAAGCTTATGAAAAAGCTTAATATCAACTGCATCAGGACTTCTCACTATCCTCCCACCCCGTTTTTTATGGAAAAATGCGAGGAGCTTGGATTTTATGTGATACTTGAAACCGACCTTGAATCGCACGGCGCGCTCTACCGCCTGCCTTATAGGCCTTATCATTTCGATGTTGAAGATCCCGCATGGTTATGCCAAGATCCTAAATGGGAAAAAGAATTCGTTGAAAGAATGAAAAGAGCGGCGGAGTATTATAAAAATTACGGCTGTATTATAATGTGGTCAACGGGTAACGAAAGCGGCCACGGAGTAAACCACGAAAAAATGATAGAGTATCTGCGCTCGCTTAATGACGGCAGACTTATCCACTGTGAAGACGCAAGCCGCCGCGCCAGAGCGGAAAGCGATTATTCGATAGCGCGCCGGGCGGATATTTTTTCCTGGATGTATCCAAGCTCTGTGATAATCGGGGAATTTGTAAAAAATGAAGAAATAAATATGCCGGTATTTTTCTGCGAATATGCCCACGCTATGGGCAACAGTCCCGGAGGAGTATGCGATTATGACGAGCTTATCGAGTCTTCCGATAAGCTTATCGGCGGCTGCGTTTGGGAGTGGGCGGATCATACGGCGTTTGATAAAAACGGCGTTCCCTGTTACGGCGGCGATTTTGAAGGCGAGCTCACAAGCGACGGAAATTTCTGCTGTGACGGAATGGTGTTTTACGACCGCTCCTTAAAAGCCGGCTCATTAGAGATAAAAACCGCTTTTCAGCCTTTAAAAACTAAGTTTGAAAACGGAATTTTAACTGTTTTAAACCGCTTTGACTTTACAAATTTAAGCGAGTTTGAGCTTGTAACGGAGATAGGCGCAGATAAAGAAATTCTGGAAAGAAAAATCTGCAAAGTTGATGTTGCACCTCACGAAAAAGCAGAAATAAAAATTGAAATTCCAAAAATCAAAGCAAGCCTCGGCGCATATTTAACCGTTAGGCTTTTAAAAGGTGATTATGAATATGCAGTAAGCCAGCATCTTCTCGATTTTGAAAAAATTAAGCCCGAAATTTCAAAAGCTTCCTGCGAAATTCTTGAAACCGAAAGCGAAATAATATTTAAAGGCGATAATTTTAAATACACATTTCAAAGATCGTCCGGCAATTTTTCGGATATTGAGATAATGGGCAAAAAACAGATAGTAAAACCGCCCGTATTATCAGCGCTCAGAGCCTATACCGATAACGAAAGAAACGCAAAAAGGCTTTGGGTACACGACGGCGAAAGCCTTGAAGAGCAGTTTTCAAAAATTTACTCGGCAGAGGTTAAAAATAATAAAATAATTGTAAAAGGCTCGCTTGCGGGTATTTCAAGACTTCCTTATTTAAGGTATGAAATGGAAATAAGCGCGGATAAAAGCGGAGTGATAACCTATGATTTTAAGGGAAAGGTAAGAGATAATGCTCCCTATCTTCAAAGATTCGGAATGGAATTTACTCTCTTATCTTCCTCCTATGAATTTTCATATTTCGGTTACGGCCCTCAGGAAAGCTACTGCGATATGTATAAAGGCGCAAGCTTAGGATTTTATGAGAGCAATGTAAAAAAAGAATATGTAAATTATATCAGGCCTCAGGAGCACGGAAACCATTTCGGCTGCAAAGAGCTTAATATAGGAAATATGAGGTTTTCCGCCGAAACTTCATTTGAGTGCAATGTTTCCGAATTCAAAGCCGAAGATCTAATAAAAGCGGATCATATCAATAAGCTTAAAAAAGACGGATATATTCATCTTCGCATTGATTATAAGGACAGCGGAATAGGCTCCGCCTCCTGCGGCCCGGCGCTGCCTGAAATTTACACCTTAAATGAAAAGGATATCGATTTTAAATTTTATATGATTCCGAATATATAAAAATATAAGGCGAAAGCTTAAAGCTTTCGCCTTATGTTTTTATTTTTCACTCATCGGGATCTTTTACCTTCTTTTTACCGAAAGCATAAATTTTTATAATAACGAATGTTACAGGTCCTCCCGCCATAGCGGCAAAAGCAGTCCCCCAAAACTGGCTAAGTTTAAGAGTGTTTATAGTAAGGAAAGTTACTAAATAAAAAATTATAAAATTAGGAATATAAGAGAGAAGAAATCTGTAATATCTTTTAAATGTGGGCTTGTGTTTAAAAATTATCTTACAGGTCAAAAAGAACGCGATAGTAAGTCCGCAGGCATAACCTATGATAGTGGCTAAATTTTTATGAACGAAAAGGCTTGCTATAGACGAAAAAAAGCTGTCGTTAAAAGTGTTGACAATTCCGAGAACGCAGAATTCGAGAAATTCACGGCTTAAAAAAGTGTTTTTAAGCTTTATTAAAAACTTTTTCAAAATTCCGCCCCCTTTTTATCGTTTTAATATTATATCAAATTTTTTCTCAAAAAACAAGTTATAGTTGACTTTAAGGATAATATAGGTTAAAATTATAATCAGATTTTTGATTTGTTTCCGTAGCTCAGCTGGATAGAGCGACCGCCTCCTAAGCGGTAGGTCGGAGGTTCAAATCCTCTCGGGAACGCCAATTTTAAATCCTATCGCGAAGAGTGCGATAGGATTTCATTTTAAGTAATTGTTTAGGGAGATAATATGGTTAAAACTTCGCTTCTTTTCATTTCCGTGGCAACTTTGTTTTTATTTATGATTCCGGGATTTCTGCTTAGAAAATTCAAGCTTGCGGGCGATGATTTTGCAAAATCATTGTCGGTGCTTGTATTATATGTCGCGCAGTCGGCGCTCTTTATTCACGGATTTATAATTAAATTTAATAAAGAAACCTTTAAGGGAGTGATATATACCTTTATTTTTGCGCTGATCACCCACCTTGTTTTCAGTCTTATTTCTCTTTGCCTTTTTAAAAAAGCTCCCGAAAAGAGAAGAAAGGTGTTGCAGTTTGCAGTCGTTTTCTCAAATGCGGGATATATGGGAATTCCCGTTATCGCAGATGTTTTGGGAAATGATTTCGTGATCTATGCCACGGCTTACACCGTGTGGTTCAATGCATTTGCATATTCTTTCGGCAGACTTCTTTATACCGGCGATAAGAAATATATGTCCTTAAAAAAGATAATAGTAAACCCGGCTATAATTTCGATCCTTATCGGAATGGCGATATATTTTTCAGGCCTCGGCGCAGAGCTTAAAGATATAATGGCGTCAAGCTCGGAGTCGGCGCTCAAATCGGCAGTTACAATGTTTTATAATATTTTGACCGTGCTTAAAAATATGGTCGCCCCCGCTTCAATGATGGTTATAGGAGCGAGAATTGCGGATATTGATTTAAGAGGAGTTTTAAAGGACCGCTACCTTTACAGATTTTTGGGCTTAAGGCATTTTGTTTTCCCGTTTATAATGTGGTGTATAATGAGGCCGTTTCTATTCTTCGGCGTTATAGGACAGGAAGTTATATCAATTATTCTTATCCTCTGCTCCACCCCTGCCGCGGCTATGACTTCGATGTTTGCCGAGCTTTACGCCGGCGATTCACCGTATGCCGGAAAGATAGTGGCTGTCAGCACTCTGGTTTCGGTAATCTCGATGCCGCTCGTTTCGCTTTTACTTTATATATAAGATACAAAAAAGCTCCGGAAAATTTTCCGGAGCTTTCAGTTTGTCGATAATCCACAAGTTTTATTTTATCTTGAGAGATAACGGGATAAAAATTCTTTTGTTTTTTCCGTTTTCGGGTTTTCGAATATGTCCGCCGGTGTTCCCTCTTCGCAGATAACGCCGTCAGCCATAAATACCACTCTTGACGAAACATCCTTTGCAAACGCCATTTCGTGGGTCACGACTATCATCGTGAGCCCCTCTTTTGCGAGATTTCTCATAACATCGAGAACCTCGCCTACCATTTGCGGATCAAGCGCGCTTGTCGGCTCGTCGAAAAGCAGAACTTCGGGGTTCATAGCAAGGGCTCTTGCTATTGCCACCCTCTGCTTCTGGCCTCCCGAAAGCTGCGAGGGCTTGGCGTTGATATAAGGCGCCATTCCCACCTTTTCGAGATATTTAAGCGCCGTTTCTTTAGCCTCGGCTTTGGATCTTTTAAGCACCTTTATCTGACCGACCATACAGTTTTTAAGAGCGGTCATATTATTAAAAAGATTAAAGGACTGAAATACCATTCCCACATGCGAGCGGTAAGCGCTTTCGCCGCCTTTAAGCTTTTCTATATTTTCTCCGTGATACAAAACCTCTCCCGAAGACGGAGTTTCGAGAAGATTTATGCATCGAAGCAAGGTCGATTTGCCCGAACCCGACGCGCCTATAATACTTATGACTTCGCCCTTTTCCACGGAAAAATCGATATCCTTAAGCACCTCGTGCTTACCGAAGGTCTTTGATAAATGCTTTACCTCTAAAATCGGTTCCGACATCATCTTACCTCCTTTTTATGCTTTTTAACATAAGAAATTGTTCCGCTGGTGTGAGCGAGAGTGTCGGTCGTAGCAACATCGAAGTTAGCGGGACCGTCCATCTTCTTCTCCCACAGTCTTAAAATAAGCGAGCAGATAACAGTCATAACAAGATAGATCGTAAGAGTTATAACCGCACTTGGGAAATAAACATATTTCGCTCCGACAATCGCCTTATGCGCCGCGAACAGCTCGGCATAGCCTATAACGAACATAACCGAAGTATCCTTAATGTTAATAATAAGGTTGTTGCCTATCTGAGGGATAATGTTGCGGATAGTCTGCGGCAGGATAACATAGAGCATAGTCTTGAAATGGTTCATTCCTATAGACTTGGCGCCCTCTGTCTGCCCGATATCGATAGACATAATTCCTCCGCGCACGGTTTCCGCCATATAAGCGCCCGTGTTTATCGAAACAACGAGGTAAGCCGCGAGCGTGACCTCTAAATTTATCGCGCCGTCTGTAAAATAAGGGAGCGCATAGAAAATAAATATCGCCTGAATGATCATCGGCGTTCCTCTGAACACCTCAACATATATGCGGACTATCGCTTTAACGATACCTAAAATTATCTTTTTTACGATATTATCCTTTTTAGCGCACGGAATAGTCTGAATTATTCCGCAGGCAAGTCCTATAATGCAGCCTATAGCGGTCGCAACCAGGGCAAGCTCTATCGTTTTAAGAGCGCCGGTAAGATACTGCGACGAACTGCTCGACCAGCATTCGACAATATCGCTCCAAAGCTCTGCAAGCTTATTCATATAAATTCTCCTGTATTATTTCTCAGCGAGGGGCTGTATCTTTGTAGCCTCTGCCATTATCTTATTGAAATCATCGGCAGTCATTTTCTTTAAAACGCTGTCTATTTTATCCTTAAGCTCGGTGTTGCCTTTCTTAACGGATACGCCGATATTGATATCGCCGTCGTCAACATCGAAAGAATTATCTTCAAGATCGAGGATCTTAAGATCGCTGTAAGCTATAAGCGCGCCCTGAGCTGTCGGCATATCGGTGCAGATGAAATCCACAGCGCCTGTTTCAAGAGCCATAAGCATAGAGGGAGCGGTTTCCTGAGCGGTCTGAATATCAGCGCCCTTTATCTGCGGCAGGCAGGTATCATACCAGATAGTGCCGAGCTGAGAAGTGCACTTGCCGCCCGAAAGATCGGAAAGCTTTGTTGCATTTGCAAACTTAGAATCCTTTTTAGTCATACAAACGATGCTCGCATAAATGTAGGGTCCTGCGAAATCTACCTGCTTCATTCTCTCTTCTGTCATAGACTGACCTGCGATTACCGCGTCGACCTTGCCTGTCTGAACAGCGGGAACCAACGAATCCCAGTCAAGGCGGACAACTTCAAGCTTCCAATTATTTGCCTCGCAGATCTTCTTAGCCATCATAATATCGTAACCGTTAGCGTACTCCTTCGAGTCCTTTATCGGAACGGCGCCGTTAGAATCGTCTGCCTGAGTCCAGTTATAAGGCGCATATGCGCACTCCATTGCGACGGTGAGAACGCCGTCTTCCACGCCTGATTTTGCTTTCTTTGTTCCTCCGCACGCGGTCATAAGCGACGCTGTAAGAACAACGGCTGTTAAAATTGCAAGTAATCTTTTCATTTTTTTATACCTCCGAAAATAATGTATAAAAAAGAACGGTCAAAACCGAATGCTTTGACCGTTTTCATAAACATAAACTATGAATACGATTTGTAGCACTCCGCAAAAGTGTTGCGACAGTAGCAAGAATATTATTCTTACTCCCAACCTTTCCGCCTCATTAACGGTCCGGTTTCGGCAAAAGCACCTTTTGTTTCGCTTTTATGGGCAAATGAGTGCCAAAAGCTAACTACTCTTTACTTTTGCGCCTCTAACAATTCGTTATCGACTGTTCAATTTTATTGACTACATTATACTACCTTATTTTAAAAAATCAAGTGTTTTTTTAAATTTTTTGCAAATTGCGGTAATATTTTATAATTTAAAACTCATTTTCAGTGAATTTTAACGGGATTTTTTCCTTTTTGAGAGGAATACCCAAAGCACCGATATCAAAAGTATCGCCGCGATTATGGCAATAACTCCGATCCAGCCTAAAATCGCCACTATCTTGCTGCCGAGCGACATAATGATTCCCGCAAGCACAACTCCGAGCGATACGGCGCAGATACTTGTTTTAAAATCGAGATTTAAAAAGCTTGCCGCCAAAGTTCCTGTCCAGGCGCCTGTTCCGGGGAGCGGAATTCCCACGAATATCATAAGCGCGAGGAAAATTCCCTTGTTTCCCGCGGATTCTTTAAGCTTTTCTCCTCCTTTTTCGCCTTTTTGCAGGCACCAGGTGAAAAATTTACCGATAACCTTTTTATCCTTTCCCCACAAAAGCACCTTTCTCGCAAAAAGATAAATGATCGGCACGGGGAGCATATTTCCTATAATGGATATCGGATAATAAAGGAAAATATCAAGCTTTAAGCTTTCCGCTATCGGAATTGCGCCCCGAAGCTCCACGATAGGCACCATTGAAACGAAAAATACAATAATATATTTTATAAATATCGGTAAAGAAGACAAAAGCCACACTCACTTTCAAACATTATATATCTTATACGGAATATTCACATAATAGGTTGGAATTATTTTATAAAAAGAGTTCCCGCACTCTGAGACTGTGTGAAGATCTCTTTTATGTATTCAAGAATATCGCGGTTTTTATATGCGGGAATTCCTATAAGAAGCACCGCCGTCATAACAAGGCAAAGCGCTAAGATCACACAGATAACAAGAATCGTCACATTTATCTTGCCGCCCTGCTTTTTTTGAGGCTTTTGTGCCGCTTCAGGTGCGTCGAGGGAAATAAATCCGTCGGTATTGTTTTCTTCAAAGATATGATTTTTTTCGATATCATATTCGTCTTCTTCTGTAATAAACGGGCTCTTATCCTCTTTTTCGGGTTCGGGCTTGTCCATTATAAATTCTTTTTTATCATTTTCTTTCGGCTTTTCTTCTTTAACTTCCGATAAAGCAGGGAGCTTTACCTCCGGTTTTACAGCGGTTCCGCCCTCCATTTCTTCAAGCTTAGCCAAAACAGGCTCAAACTCCGCCTGATCGAATATCGGCAGCACGCTCTGAACAGCCGTGTTTTCATCGGTCAAACCGGGCTCTTGTGCTTTTTCTTCCTTTATTTCAGGTAAAACAGGCTCTGATAAAGTTTCCTGAATTTCTTCGGGCTTTTCTTCTAAAATTTCGGGTTCTTCTGCCTTTTCTTCCTCGTTTAACTGCTCGGTTATCTCTTTTGCAAGCTCCTCGGTTTCTGTGGGAGCTGTCGAATCTTCAATTTCAGGTATCGGCAAAATGCTTATCTCTTCAATATAAGGATGAATGAGATTTTTCATAAGATTTTTTCTCACAGCTTTATCATCCGTTATAAGAATGATAGACTGCGGACCGCTTTCTATAACGCAGCCGCCGAAAACTCCCGAAGAGGAAACAAGCGGCAAAGCGCCTGCGATAATTTCAGCCGAGGTTTCAGATACTATACCGTAATCTTTATTATTAACTTGGATTAAAGGAGCTTTGATAGCCGTGGCAGTCGTTTCGATAATATTGCCCTCTCCCTCTACAGGACCGCAGGCAATTATTATTCTGCTGCGGTTAGCCGCAACGGCAAGATTTTCCACAAAGGTCTTTTTAGTCGAGTCGCCCTTTTCCGTAAGCAGGCGCATTCTGCAGCAGCCGCACAGATTGAACTCCATTTCAAAATCGGATGATTTTGAAAAATAAACCACATCCACTTTAATATTCCCTATCATTTTGCCTTATCCTCCCGTATGAGCTTTATACCATTTATCGGGGTATAAAGCGTCAGCGTTTACCGTCACTTTTACGCTGTCGTATTCCTTTATCTGCGCGTCGTTCACACGCTTAAAAACCACTGCAAGCCTCGCTCCCTCAAAATCGTCAAGATCGGTTATAAGAGTTAAAAGCCTGTCGCCGCTGTTGACCTTTGCCCCCGTTTTTATAAGACTTCTTTCAAGAATTTTCTTTTTGAAGGCTGAAAAAAGGTCCTCGTCATAATTGCTTAATTCAAAATTTACATCGTTTGAAGCACTGTCAAACACGCACACCGCGAAAGCATAATATTTATATTCCGAGTCCTCCGTGGTGAGCGTGACTATATGATTTTCCTCATAAAATTTAGTATCCCTGAAATTTTTAAGACTGCCGAACATCGCGCCGTCGTTTATATTATTTCCGAAAATAACGGTGTTTTTATCCTTTGAATAAAGCGAAATATCCTCCGATTTAGGCAGGCGCAGAGCGCCGTAACGGCTTTTTTCGCCCGTCATATCGTGATTTGAATAAAATCCGTCTTTTTCGGAGCGGTAAACGGGATTGTCGACAGCCCCTCCCTCAAATTTAAGCCAAGCGGCAAAATCGGCGTTCTGCTTTTTAAGCTCGGAAAATTTTTCGCTTTTTGTAAGCTTTTCACTGTTAAATATCTTCCTTGCCGCGTCCACCTTGCCGTTTTGAGTGTTAGCAGTCACGAAAAACGAAGTGAAATAAATACCCGCCGCCAAAACCACGGCTGCCGCCGCAAAACAGCAGACCTTAAGCGCAGTTTTTAAATTTTTGCCGCTTTTCCGATCCGGTGAATGCGTGCCCATATATTTCACTCCTTTTTAAAAATTTATATTATACCTGATGTAACATAAGAATACTGCGTGTTTTCCACAGCTTTTTTAATAAGCTCTTCAATATTGAGCTTGCTTTCCGCCGCCTCGCACTGACCGGGTTTCGGCCTTGTGTGAGGGTGCTTCGGAGTAAATACCGTGCAGCAGTCCTCATAAGGCAGGATAGAAGTTTCAAAAGCGTCTATCTTTTTAGATATCGTTATTATCTCTTCTTTATCCATTCCGACAAGCGGGCGCATAACGGGGATATCGCAAACGCTGTCAGTAGCGCCTAGCGCAAAAAGAGTCTGGCTTGCGACCTGACCGAGGCTTTCGCCCGTTATAAGTCCTAAGCACTCCTCTTCTTTTGCGATCATGCAGGAAATTCTCATCATCATTCTGCGCATTATAAGCGTGAAATAATCTTCGGGGCAAACCTTGCCTATCTCCTCCTGAATTTCAGTAAAAGGAACGACTGCAAGTCTTATAGTTCCGCTGTAAACTGCGACCTTTGAAAGCAGATCTCTCACCTTTTGCTCGGCTCTGGGGCTCGTATAAGGCGGAGAGGCAAAATGGATCGCATTAAGCACAAGCCCTCTTTTAGCCATCATATAAGCCGCAACAGGGCTGTCAATTCCGCCGGAAATAAGCACCGCCGCTCTTCCCGATGTACCAACGGGCAGACCGCCCGCGCCTTTTATCTGACCTGCTCTGATATATGCTCCGAAATCCCTTATTTCAACGGTCACCGTTATTTCGGGATTCTTAACATCAACTCTCAAATGATGAAAATTCTTAAGCAGCACGCCTCCGAGCTCCCTGCTTATCTCGGGAGAAGTAAGCGGAAACGATTTATCGGCTCTTTTTGCTTCGACCTTAAAGGTCTTAACGCTTTCAAGCGCGTCTTTTAAATATATCGGCGCTTTATTGAAAATATCGTCAACACTTTTTTCGCATACGCAGGCGCGTGAAAACGCCGCAATACCGAAAACCGTTTTCATTCTTTCAAGCGCCTCGTTAAAATCAAAATCCTCGCTTTCGGGAATTATGTATATAGCGGACTGCGCTTTTTTTACTTTGAAACTTCCGAGCGGTTTTAACCTCTGCTTGATATTTCTTATCATTCTGTCTTCAAAATTCTGTCGGTTAAGTCCCTTTAAGGAAAGCTCACCGTCTTTAATAAGTATGATTTCTTTCATTTAACAGACCTTCTTAATCTTTGCGCCGCCGATTTAAGCGCCTCGGATAATTTATCGGCGTCTTCCTTTTTTGAATATCTTGAAAAGCTTATGCGAAGAGAGGAATCGGCGTTAATATCCGAAACTCCGCAGGCTTTAAGCACATAACTGCCTTTGCCCTTTGAGCAGGCGCTGCCCGAGGATACGAATATTCCCTCGGCGTCGAGAAAATGCAAAAGCGTTTCCGATCTGAATCCGGGAAGAGAAATATTTAAAATATAAGGAAGACAGTCTTCCCCCGAATTTATTATCACGCCGTTTTCTTTTAAAAGCAGATCTTTAGTATATGACCAAAGCTCTTTTTGCAAAGGAAGCCTTTTTTCAAAGTTTTCAAGCGCGTCTAATGCGCCGCCGAGCGCGCAGATAAGAGGCACGCTTTCGGTGCCGGGCCTTATATCCCTTTCCTGACCGCCGCCCGCCATAAGAGGCCTTATTTTTACTCCCTTTTTTATATACATCGCGCCTATGCCTTTCGGCGCGTGGAACTTATGACCGCTTAAAGTGAGCATATCTATTCCGAGTTTTTTAACATCGAGCGGAATTTTTCCGAAAGCCTGTACCGCGTCGCAATGGATAAGCGTATCGGGATACGCTTTTTTAATCATTCCGGCCGCTTTTTCTACGGGCATAACGGCACCTGTTTCATTGTTTACCGCCATCATACTCACAAGCACGGTGTTTTCATCTGTTTTAGAAAAAATATTTTCGGCGCTTACCACTCCGCCGCTTTTATCAGGCTCTGCGAATACCGCCTCAAATCCCTCTTGCGACAGCCTTTTTACAGTGTTTAAAACCGACGGATGCTCAACGGCTGTGGTAACTATTTTCTTTTTTAATTTGCCGTTTCTCCTCGCAGCGCCCTCAATGCAGGTGTTGTTCCCCTCTGTTGCGCAGGAGATAAAATAGATCTCGTCTTCACGGCAGTTAAGCAACCGGCTTAGTTTTTTTCTGACCTCGCTTACCGCAAGCTCGGCTTTTATTCCAAGCGAATGCAAGGAGGAGGGGTTTCCGAAATTATCCGATATCGCAAGCTTAAGCGCCTCCGCCGACTCTTTGCATACCGCCGTTGTAGAACTGTTATCAAGATATACCATTTAAAACTCCAAGTTATATAGATAATATTATTATACAATAAAACCTATTATTAGACAACCATAAATTAAGCTGCGAATAAAATTTTTTGTTTTATTTCAAAAAATGCTTTACTTTTAAAAAATTATATGATAAAATAACGATGTATCAAAATATTCAGCACACTGGAGGTAACTGATAATGAAAAAAATCATCGCAACCATTCTTTGCTTAGTTTGCGCTTTTACCGTATCTGTCAGCGTATGTGCGGAAGAAAGCCCGAAAGATCCTGTTAAGTATGAGGTTACTCTTTTCAGAGGCTCACCGTCAGGCGGTCTTTCTAAAGCAGGCGAAGCTCAGATAATCAGCAACGGCGAAACCGTTACTGCTACATCTATCGCTTCCGAGGGAACTTTCAACAGCTGGACCATTTATAAGGTAACAACAGCTACCGGAACTTCCGGCGAAAATGAAACCGGCGTTATTTCCCTTTCAGCTTCCGCTACTCCCCTTGCTAACATCTCTGCCGCTACTGAGGGCACAGATTATGTATTAGTAAGCGGATCGCTCACAAGCTCGACTCTTACAATTAAGCCTCTCACGAGCCTTATCATCTGCGCTAACTATAACAATCAGATCACTGATCCTGTTACAGGCGCAGCAAAGAAAGCAGACTCTCCGAAGACCGGCTCCAACACCGCTATGATTTTCGCAATCGTAATGCTCGGTGCTGCAGCAGTTACATTCGGCGCTAAAAAGTCGCTTGCTAAATAATTTCTAAAGCAAAATAAAAAGAAGAGGAATTTTATTCCTCTTCTTTTTTTATGTTCATTTGCTCAATGTGCTTTTTTATAGCGTTAAAAGATTCGTCGCTTATATAATGCTCCATTTTGCAGGCGTCCTCCGTGGCGACGCTTTCGCTTACCCCTAAAGAAACAAGAAATTTTGAAATAAGCGTGTGCCGTTCGTAGATCTTGCAGGCGACTTCTTCTCCGCTTTCGGTAAGCGTTAAAAATCCGCTTTTATCCACATTTATAAATCCGCCCGATTTCAAAATTCCGACCGCTCTTGATACGCTCGGCTTTGAAAAGCCCATATATTCCGCAACATCCAAAGATCTCACGGCATTTGTTTTCTTCTGCAAAACATATATCGTTTCGAGATACATCTCGCCTGATTCCTGCAAGGACATAATTTACCCTTCTTTTCAGTTACATTAATAAATAAATATATATTATTATATCAAATATTTTCCTTAAATTCAACTGATTGATAAAATTTAAATGGATTGACTTTTAAAGAATTTCGCTGTATTATGAAAAACAAAAAAGGCGGAAATTTCAATGAAAAGATTTTTATCTTATTTTACACTTGCTTTTTTGGCTTTTTTATCTGCTTTGAATTATGAAATATTTGTTTTCCCGAATTCGTTTGCCCCTGCGGGGATAAACGGACTTTGCACTATTTTTATGGAAATTTCGGGAATAAATATCGGATATTTGAGCCTGCTTATAAATATACCGCTCGCACTGATAGTTTATTTTAAAGTCAGCAGATCGGTAGCTGTAAGAACAATGGTGCATGTGGTGTTTTTCTCGGTTTCGGCAGTGCTGCTCTCTAAAATAAAGCTTCCCTTTTATTATCACACTGCCGACGGCAGCAGTAAAATTTTAGGCGCACTCACCGCAGGAGTTATAATGGGCTGCATTTATTCTCTGCTGATTCGCGCCGGCTCCTATACAGGCGGAATGGACTTTGTTTCGCTTATTATAAATAAGTATAATAAAGATAAATCCGTGTTTTATATCACTTTTATAATAAATTCCTCCGTTGCGCTTTTAAGCTTTTTTGTTTATGATTATAAGATAGAGCCGGTTTTGCTCTGTATCCTTTACTCGTTTGCCTCTTCCACCACTGCGGATAAAGCAATGCGCGCAGGCAGAAGCGCAATGAGATTTGAAATAATCACAGAGCATTCGGAAGAAATTCTAAACGAGATAATAAGCAAGCTCCACCACTCCGCCACGGTGATTAACGCTACCGGCGGATTTTCGGGCAAAAACACAAAAACCGTGATCTGCATTATAAATAAATGCCAGATAACCGCTCTTTACGAAATACTTAAAAAGTACCCCGGCACCTTTGCCGTTATGGACCCTGTGAGCGAAGTTTTAGGCAACTTCAAGCAAATTTCAAAAGACGGTAAAGAAAGCGTAAAAATGCTTGACGACGGAAAAGATAAATCATTTTGAAAAAATATCCCCTCAGGTTTTAAGCCCGAGGGGATATTTTTATTTATTTGTTTTTAATTATCTCTTCCGCGATATTTGAGGGCACCTCTTCATATCTTGAAAATTCAAGAGTGAAAGTAGCCGTTCCCTGTGTGATGGATCTCATAGCAGTCGCAAAATCCTGCATTTGCGCCATAGGAACTTCGCCTATGACCTCCTGCATTTTATCCGGCGCGGGGTTCATTCCTATAATTCTTCCGCGGCGCTTGTTTATATCGCTGATAACATCGCCGAGCATTTCATCGGGAACTGTTACCGTGAGCGTGCCGATAGGCTCCATAAGAACGGGGTTTGCTTTCGAAACGCCCTCTTTAAACGCCAAAGCCGCGGCGGTTTTGAATGCCATTTCGGAAGAGTCCACCGGGTGGTAAGAGCCGTCGTAAAGAGTAGCTTTTATTCCCACCATCGGGTATCCCGCAAGAACTCCGTTTGCCATACTCTCCCTTAGTCCTTTTTCGACCGCCGGGAAGAAGTTTTTCGGAACGCTTCCTCCGAATACCTTTTCTTCAAATACAAGCTCGTGGCTGTCGCACGGCTCAAACTCTATCCACACATCGCCGAACTGGCCGTGGCCGCCCGACTGCTTTTTATGCCTGCCCTGCGCCTTGACGCTTTTCTTGATAGTTTCCCTGTAAGCGATCTTCGGCTTTCTCAGCTCTGCGTCTACTCCGAATTTTGATTTAAGCCTTGAAATTATAACATCTAAGTGCTGTTCGCCCAAAGCCGAGAGGATTTGCTCGTGAGTTTCGCCGTCTGTTCTTAAAAGCACAGTCGGATCTTCCTCGGCAAGTCTTGAAAGACCTGCGGCGACCTTATCTTCCTCGCCCTTGTTTTTCGGATATACAGCAAGCGAAAGATTAGGCAGCGGGAAATTCATTTCTATTGCCTCATCGTTTCCTTTTTCGCTCAAAACATCGCCTGTAAGCGCAAATCCGAGCTTGGCGGCACAGCCTATATCACCTGCGCAAAGCGAAGAAACCTCTTCCTGCTTAGCGCCTTTAAGTATCATAATTTTAGCAAATCTTTCCTCATCGCCCGTTCTCGCAATTTTAAGCTTTGAATCGGGTTTGACAGTTCCGGAAATTACCTTAAAATATGAAAGCTTTCCTACAAACGGATCGGCGATAGTTTTAAATACAAGCAGTTTTGTTTCGCCTGAAGATGAAAATCCTTCTTCAAGCGCTGAGGGCATAATTTCAAAAAGCGCGTCGGCAAACTGCGCGATAGCGTCGCCCCTTTGCTGAACTCCCGAAAATACCGGGCAGATATCGCCCGATTTTATGCCTTTTTTAAGACCTGCGATTATTTCTTCTTTTGTAAACTGCTCGCCGTTAAGATATTTTTCAAGCAATTCCTCATCGACGCTCGCGACCGACTCTAAGAACATATCTCTCATTTGTGATATCTCTTTTGATTCGGGCATTCTTAAAACTGTTTTTTCAAAGCCGTCATAAGAATAGGCTTCCGAATTTATCATATCAACATAGCATTTAACGCTTTCGTCTTCAATATAAGGAACCACAACAGGGCAGACAGCAGCGCCGTAATTCGCGACAAGCGAAGAAATTACTCTGTAAAAATGCGCGTGCACCGAATCAAGCTTACCTACAAAAAAGGCTATGCTTTTATTCTGCGCCTTGGCTTTTTTATAGCAGGACCTTGCCCCTACCGTAAGACCTGATTTACCCGAAACGGTTATAACGACCGAATCCGCCGCGGCAAGCGCCTCGCAGACTCCGCCGGCGAAATCGAACTGACCGGGAGCGTCGATAATATTTATCTTATTTTCCTTATCTTCAAGAGCATAGCAGGAAGTGCTGACGGAAACTCCGCGCTTTTTTTCCTCGGGATCAAAGTCCATCAAAGCGGTTCCCTCGTCGGTTTTGCCGATCCTGTCCGCCGCGCCCTTATAATAAAGCACCGAGTCGGCAAGAGTGGTCTTGCCGGAGCCTCCGTGACCTAAAAAAGCAATGTTTTTTACATTATTTTCCGAATAGTTTTTCAACGCGAAACAACTCCTTATCTTCAATACTAAAATTATAGCATATTGAATTGTGAATTACAACCAATTTATTTAAAATTTATAAAAAGATTTTAGGAAAAAGTCATAAAATATACTTTTTTGTAACTTTTAGTAGAATCAGCGTCATAAAGGTTACGAAATTGAAATCACTTGTAACACGATTGAAACTGCAATTTTTTATAATTATTGTATATAATGAAATACAGAAAGGACGGCGATAAATGTGAAAAAGAAGATATCACTTATTCTTATATCTGCTGTTATCATAATCGCCGGAACTTTTGCGGCGGTATCGGGAGCCTCCAAAACAGGCACTGTTAAAGCAAGCGGCGCCGAAATTTCTTCAAGCGAAGAGAATTCGCGCAATGCAAGATTCCTCAATATGCTTAATCACAATTATGTGTATGATTCTGATTTTGACGATTTAAACGATATCGTTAATAACTCTCTTATCGCTCTTCTTGATAACCGCGACTGCGAGGATGAGGATTTTATCCCGGCAGAGCTTGTAAAAGAGTTTGTCAGATCGATGTACGGCGTAGAGATCGCCGATATAAACCAGATAAACGAAGATATGCCTAAAAAAGACGGTTATGTGTATATAATCGCAAGAGGCTATTCAAAGTTTGACCATAAGATAATAGGCGTCACGGAAAATGAAGACGGTACTTTCACCGTAACCTCCGATGTGACCGTTTCCACCCACGAGAACGAAACCTATACATGCAAGGCGTCGACCGTGTTTGTTAAAAACGCTAATTCAAAATTCGGATATAATATAATATCGAGCGATATTTTTACGAAGTCTGAAAATATGTAAATCAAAGCATTGATAAGCTCTGTTATTTAAAACAGAGCTTATTTTTTTATTTTTTAAAAAACACTTGACAAATCACGATAAAATTCGTATAATGATTTAGTCGCGACTATATGGCTGTATAGCTCAGTTGGCTAGAGCATGCGGTTCATACCCGCAGTGTCATTGGTTCAAATCCAATTACAGCCACCATTTCCCGGCCCGGTGGTCAAGAGGCCTAAGACACCGCCCTTTCACGGCGGTAACACGAGTTCGAATCTCGTCCGGGTCACCAAAGCAAAAATCCTATCACATTTTGTGGTAGGATTTTTGCTTTGTATTATTAATTTTTCAGTATTCATTCTTAAGTATTCATTTATTTTTTTAATGAATAATGAATACTTAAAACTTAAAAATGAATAATGATATTTGTTTAATTTAATCTTGCAATTTGAAGTACCTGATTATATAATACCTTTAGACCATTTAATGGGAGGAAATTATTATGGAATTAAAGGGCAAAAAAATTCTTTTTTTAGGCGACAGTATCACAGAGGGCGCCGGAGTTTCGGACATTAACGATGTATATTGGAAACAGCTTGAAAAAAATACAGGCGCTGTGTGCAAGGGCTACGGCATAAGCGGAACGAGAATTGCGATCCAGCATATCCCTGACGACCGCGAAGAGGTCGGAAATTTCTGCACAAGAGCGGATAAAATGGACGATGAAGCCGATATTATCGTGGTTTTCGGAGGAACAAACGACTACGGTCACGGCGACGCTCCTTTCGGCAAGTTAGACGATAAAAGTGCCGATACATTCTGCGGAGCTGTAAATGTGCTTATTAAAAAGCTTATGAATAAATACCCTGAAGCTACTATCGTCTTTTTGACTCCTACCCACAGGCTTGAGGAAACAGGCAGAATTTTCAATGAAAAAAACTTAAGAATTGATTTTGACCTTGAAGATTATGTTGACGCAATAATCGAGATCTGCAAAAACTATTCGGTTCCCGTGCTCGATCTTTTCAGAGTAAGCGGAATTCAGCCCAATATTGAAACTTTGAAAGAGCATTTTATGCCTGACGGTCTTCACCCGAATAAATTCGGAAACGCAAAAATAGCTTCAAGACTTGAAGGATTTTTAAAAGCTTTATAAAAATAAATTATCCCGTATATAGGTTAAAACCTATATACGGGATTTTTTAATTTCCGCATTCAATGCTTATTTTATTGAATACATCAAGTATATCTTCTATCTTAACTGCCTTTTTCTCTTCGCCCGCTTTATCAAGCACGATATTGCCTTTATCCATCATAATAAGACGGCTGCCGTAATTCACCGCGTGGCGGAGATTATGCGTTACCATAACGGCTGTCATAGAATGTTTTTTGATCATTTCGTCTGTAAGCTCCATTATCCTCTCGGAGGATTTGGGATCGAGAGCCGCCGTATGCTCGTCTAAAATTAAAAGCTCAACTTTAGTCATACAAGCGATAATAAGCGCTATAGCCTGCCTTTGACCGCCCGATAAGAGCCCTACTTTGGAGTTTAACCTGTCTTCAAGGCCCATATTGCACTGTGAAAGAAGAGATTTGTAATAATCGATCCTCTTTTTTGAAATGGCGCCCGTTAAAGAAAACGGCTTATTCTTATTATCGGCAAGCGCGAAATTTTCAAGCACGGTAAGGTTTGAACAGGTGCCCATTTTCGGGTCCTGAAAAACTCTGCCTATCATTTTTGCTCTTTTATATTCGGGAAGAGAGGTTATATTTTTATCCATAAGCGTCACAGTGCCCGAATCCGGCATAAGCGAGCCGCAGATAAGATTTAAAAGGGTCGTTTTGCCCGATCCGTTAGAACCGACAACAGACACAAACTCGCCCTTTTCAACCGAAAAATTAAAATCCTCAAAAAGCGGCATTTCGTCGACAGTTCCCTTATTAAAGGAAACAAAAATATTATTAAGCTCTAACATTTTCATTGCCTCCCTTAATATTAAGCTTGTTTCCGAGAATAAGCGCTAAAGTGAATATAACAGACATTATAAGCTTGTTATAGCTGCTCGGAATTCCGAGTTTTTGAGCGAGAGTGAGGCAAGCCTGATAAAGAACAGCTCCAATTATAACCTTGGTGGTAGGCTTTAAAAAGCGCACATTTTTAAATATCGAAAGCCCGATGATCAGCGAAGCAAGACCTATAACGATTGTGCCTATGCCCATACTCTGATTTGATCCCGCGCTTATATGCGTGTAAAGCGCGCCTGCAACGGCGGCATAGCCGTTTCCTATAGCAAGACCGGTTATCCTGCTGTTTCCGGGATCGACTCCGAGCATTTTAACAAAGCTTTCATTGTTTCCCGCGGCTCTAAGCAGCAGTCCGTTTTTGCTCTTGAAATAAAAGTCAAGCGCAAGCTTTAAAACCACGGCGACAACTAAGAATATCACAAGATCCCTAACAGGGATATTTTCGATTTTCGGGGGAATAGCGTCGCCGAAAAAGGCGTCGTGCAGAGTTTTAACTCTTCTGCCGAAGGAAATAGAGGTGCTTGAATCTCTGCCTGCGAAATCACCGTACATTCCGCCGGTGGTGGCAATAATATTTATGGATAAAAGCGCGGTGGAAACAAGAATTCCGCTGAGCAGCGGTCTTATTTTAAGTCTGACATTCAAGAACCCCGTAATGCTTCCGAAAAACGCTCCCGCGATAAACGCGCAGATAAGACCTAACCATACATTATACCCTCTTACCGCAAAAAGGCTGAATGTGACAGCGCCTGTTACGAATGTCCCCTCAACAGTAAGGTCGGGAAAATCGAGGACCGAATAAGATACATAGTAGCCCATTGCGATTAGGGAAAATACAAGGCCCGTTTCGAGGAAGACCTCAAAAGTACTTAAAAAATCAAACATAAAATCTATCCTTTTACTTGTTTGTTGTAACTGTGGCGGCCTGAGAATACTTCTCAGGAATTGTAAGACCTAATTTTGTAACAACATCGGTATTGATAAGAGGAGTAGCCTCGCTTATTGTTCTTACAGCCATTTTTGAAGCGTCTTTTCCGTTAAGCACATCTACTGCCATCTGACCCGTTACCTTGCCGAGCGCCTTATAATCAATGGACATTGAGGCAAGGCAGCCGTTTTTGACCTGCTCTTCTTCGGAGCCGTAAACCGGGATATTGTTCTTTTCAGCCGCTGATAAAACGACCGAGAGGTTATTTACAACATTGTTATCCGTAAAGTTATTTATGCAGTCGACCTTGCTCGCAAGATCCTCTGCCGCAGCCGGAACATCAGAAGCTCCCTGGACTGCCTTATCGACTACCGTAAGACCTTTTTTATCGCAGATAGCCTTGAATTTCTTAAGATTTGATATGGAGTTATCTTCGGAAGAGGTGTATAAAATACCAATTTTTTTAGCTTCGGGCTGCATCGACTGAATTAATTCGACCTGCGCCTCAAGATCCAATACATCGCTTGTGCCGGTGCAGTCTTCACCGGGCTCTTCCATGCTCTCAACAAGCTCGCTTGCAACGGGATCGTTAACCGCGCAAAAGATAACGGGGATATCGGTATCATCGGTAGCGGCAAATGCGGCTTTAGCGGCAGGAGTTGCTATTGCAAAAATTACATCGCATTTTGAAGATACCATATTTTTCGCAAAGCTTACGCAGTCCGAATCGGCGGAGTTGCTTGAACCTGTCTGATAATCAACATCATATTTAATACCCGATTCATCCAAAGCTTCGATTATTCCTTTATAGCAGTTATCGAGCGACGGATGACTCATATACTGAATAATACCTATTTTATAGCTTTCTTTTTCCGACTTCTTATCGGATTTATTACAGCCTGCAAAAGAAAGGCAAAGAACAAGTGATAAAACTAAAGCAAATATTTTTTTCATTTTTAATTTCTCCTTAAAATAATTTTTGTGGTTTTTTTAAAGTTTTAATTTAAGCTTCGCCATCGTTTATTCATCTTTATTACCCCTCTGATATAAAAAATAAAAAGTCCTATCCCGTAAAAGGGACAAGACTTTAAAAATCAAAAATCCTGCGGTACCACCCAAATTGATGAAATCATCCGCTCTTCACCGTACTATCATACGGAAAACACTGTAACGGGTGTTACCCGTCGGCTGCTACTCACAAAAACTGCTTTCGGCCGCCCTCATAAGCCCATTCATCAAAGCTCTGCTTACCGCCATTCCACCGCCGGCGGCTCTCTTAAAAGCCCGAAATCTCTGATTACTTACTCTTAATCATAGGTTTTTCATTTGTTGCAAGTATATTAACACACTTTAAATTTTTTGTCAAGTATTTTTTTAAAATTTATTGCAAGAGAAAAAAATTTTATGTATAATACTTGCGGTGATAATTATAAAATCGACAGATAATTTAAAAGGAACGCTTTCGGCACTTACCTCTAACATAATATTCGGATTGAGCTTTATATTTTCCGAAAAAGCTCTGAAAATTTCCGATCCGCTCGTTATTTTAAGCGTGAGATTTACCCTTTCTTTCCTGTTTTTAGGCTTTTTGATACTGATAAGAGCCGTGAAAGTGAATTTTAAGGAAAAAAATATTCTTCCGCTTATATTTATGAGCTTAGCCCAGCCGGGAATCTATTTTATAGCTGAAATTTACGGGATAAAATACACTTCTTCCGCAATTTCGGGCATTATTATATCCCTTGTCCCTGTAGGAGTAATCATTTTAAGTACTGCTTTTTTAAAGGAAAGACCTACATTTTTTCAGACCGTCTGCACGGTCGTTTCCGTAGCGGCGGTCAGCGCTATCGGCGCGATCTCCGCAAAGGGAGGAAAAAACACAGTTTTAGGAATAATTCTTCTCTTTATCGCTGTTATTAGCGCTGCGGCTTTCAATATTTTAAGCCGAAAAGCCTCAAAAGAATTTTCGCCCTTTGAAAAAACTTTTTTTATGTTTTTCTCGGGCAGTATAATCTATAATATTATAGGTCTTCTGGCGCTTAAAAAACATTTTTTCATAATTATAACTTCAAGCTTTAAAAACACCGATTTTATTATTTCGGTTATCTATCTTGCCTGCGTTTCCTCCGTTGCGGCATTTATGCTGTTTAATTACGCAACCTCTAAGATAAGCCCTGTTAAATCGGCGTCTTTTTCAAATATAATCACCGTCGTAAGCGTGATGGCAGGAATATTTATAATGCATAACGAGATAAATTATATCCAGCTTATTCTCTGCATTCCGGCGATTTTAGGTGTTTTCGGAGTGAACGCTCTTGACAAAAGCAACAGATGATGTATAATAAAAGAAAAACACGGGAGCTCGATCGACTCGGGCTGAGAGGAAGCCGACTGCTTCGACCGATAACCTGATGCGGATAATGCCGCCGTAGGAAAAATCAAGCTTTTTTCGCCGCAGGTTGTCGCCTGCGGTTTTTTATTTGAAAGGATGAATGAATATGGAAAATGTAAAGAAAAAACCTGTGTATAAGATCTGCACAGCCGCGGTGCTTGTCGCACTTTCGACGGTGTTAAGCCTAATCAAAGTAGTCGATATGCCCCTCGGCGGCTCTATCACTTTGCTTTCTATGCTGCCTGTTTGTATGATATCGGTGATGTACGGTCCGCTTTTTGCGATTTTGCCCTGCTTTTTATACGGCGCAATTCAGCTTTTCCTCGGCAATCCGTTCGGCTGGGGATTATCGCCTGTTATGCTTTTCGGCTGCATAATGTTTGACTATATTTTGGCTTACGGCTCGCTGTTTATCGCGGGAATTTTCCGCAAAAAGGGTGCTTTGGGCGTTATTTTCGGAATAATTTTAGCCTGTGTTTTGAGATTTTTAATGCACTTTATTTCGGGCGTTGTTATATTTGCGAACTTAGAGCAGTTCAAGCTTTTCGGCGATACTTTTGTAAACCGCCCCGTGCTTTATTCTATCTGCTATAACGGATTTTATATGCTCCCCGAAACCATACTCACCGCCGTCGCGTCTGTTCCCTTTGTTAAATCTGCGGCAATTAAGAGGTTTTTCTTAGGTGAATAAAAGATTTATAATTTTCGGCGCTTTGATGCCTGATAAACTCCGCTTTTCAAGGTTAAGATCGGATTATGTTATCGCCTGCGATAAAGGATATGAAGTCTGCAAGTCGCTCGATATTAAGCCCGATATGATAATCGGGGATTTCGATTCGCTTGGCTTTATCCCCGAAGCTTCTAATTTAACTGTACTTCCCGTCAGGAAAGACGATACAGACCTCGGCTTTGCGATAAACAAAGCGATTTCGCTTAACGCAGAAGAAATTTATGTTTACGGCGCTGTGGGCGGCAGACTTGACCTTACAGTCGCAAATATTTCACTTTGCGCCGCCGCCTGCAAAAAAGGGATAAAGACCGTTTTTTACGGAAACGATTTTGATTTCACCGTGCTGCGGTCGGGGCAAAGCATTTATTTTAAAAAACCGGAGCCTAAAAAGACCGTTTCGGTTTTTGCGCTTGAAAAATGCAGCGGCGTAAACCTTTCGGGATTTGAATATAATTTGCAAAACGCCTGCCTTGATCCGCTTTTTCCTTTAGGCGTGAGCAATGCTTTTAAAGATGAAACCGCCGAAATTTCTCTTGAAACAGGACTTCTTTTAATTCTTACACAGTGTTAGATATAATAAAAGCACAGCCTCCCGAAATCGGGAGGCTGTGCTTTTTTGCATTTTCTTACGAAGCTGAAGAATCAGGCTCTGTTATTTTCTTAGGAGTAAACTGCCTTGCCGTGGATTTCTTTACAGAAATTTTAAGCTTTTTGGCATATGCTTCCATATCCTTAGTAAACTGATCACCGGAAACCAAACTTCTTATCTCGGAATCAAGATAGGTCTTATAATAAGGATCAGCCATTATATCGCCTTTTACAAAGAGGAGCAGACCGCCGTCATTTTCCTTTTCTATAAGAGTGGCTTTTCCTGCGGCAACACCGCTTAACTGCTCAAAATAATCGGCATAGGTATTATAATTCGTATCGCTTGTTCCGATAATATCGGCAAGAGAATCGCGGGGTGCGGAGGAATCGGTGGTGTTTTCTTTAGCCACCTCGTCGGTAGAGTTATACTCTGCGAAAACCTGCGCATATTTCTTTTTGCCTGAATTTATATCGCTGAGCGCCTGATTTACAAAGGTCTTTTTAGCGGCTTTTTCCTCGTCTGTAAGGTTATCAAAAGAAACATCGAGAATATCGCAGATCATATAATTTTTCTGCATTGTATCGGTGATAGTTGCGTCGTCAATAGCCTTTTCGCCGCCCTCGGCATAAAGAAAATCAAAATAGCGGCTTGCATAGTAAGTATCGGTCATATAAGCCTTATAGGTATCAAGGCTTACGCCGTTAGGCTCAAAATAATCGGAATATTTATACTGCTCATTATTCCAATAAGACTCTGCATACTGCTCGGCGGCGGATTTCTCCTCGTCGGTCAGAGTAATCTTATTCTCCGCGCATTTGATCTTATATGCGGCGATCTTTTTTAAAGATTCCTCCGTAAGATCGATAACATAGTCGGAAAACTTCTTGCCGTCAACAGTTTCTTTGAAATAATCGATACCGCTGCTCAGCTTATCCGCGTCGCTCTGGTATTTCTGATATACCTCTGATTTAGCACTATTAAATGACATTATAAGAGCGCAGGAATAATAAGCCGAGGTGAACTCTGCCTTTCCGGCGTCAGAAGTGATTTTTGAGTCGGTAACCGTTACGCCGATCTCGTCTTTTTTATGGCAGCCGGCAAACATCGATACCGCCACAGCGCAGGCGAGCGCCGCGCAAAAAAGCTTTTTAATCGATTTCATAAATATCTCCCTTATGAGAATTTTTCTATATATTGTTAATTATATCTTAATTAAGCCAAAAAGTCTATAACTATTTTGTTAAAATTTCGGCGAGATAAGAAACTATGCTCTGCGTTTTTTCTCCCGGCTTTTTTCTTATTACATAGCAAGGCAGTGAATTTCTCACCGAAACCACGAATTTATCTTTAAATTTAAGCGACAGCTTTGCCGCCGTTTCCTCTCTTACTTTCTCGGTGTGAAGTATCACGGCGGAGGCGGTTTCCGTAATCTCGGTAATACCCGAATTTGCCGCGGCGGATCTTAAAAGCGAAATATCGATAAGTCCCATAACCGCTTTCGGCGGATCGCCGAACCTATCGCAAAGTTCGTCGATAACATCGGTTTTATCCGCGTCATTTTCTATAGCCGCTATGCGCTTATATATATCAAGTCTTGCCGTGAGCGAGGGAATATACCGCTCCGGGATATGCGCCGAAACATTCAAATCCACCGTGCAGACTATTGCCTCTTCCTTTTCCTGCGTGCCGTTTAATTCGTTTACCGCGTCAGAGAGCATTTTAAGGTACATATCATAACCCACCGATTCGATATGGCCGTGCTGTTCTGCGGAAAGCACGCTTCCCGCTCCTCTTATTTCAAGATCTCTCATAGCTATCTTAAAGCCGGAGCCGAATTCGGTGAACTGCCTTATCGCTTCAAGCCGCTTTGCTGCAATATCCGAAAGCTCTCTTCCTTTCGGGAAGCAGAAATAAGCATATGCTCTCCTTGCGGACCTGCCCACTCTTCCTCTTAGCTGATGAAGCTGAGATAGGCCCATTTTTTCTGCGTTTTCAATAATAAGAGTGTTTACATTCGGCACATCCACGCCTGTTTCTATTATCGTGGTGCAGACTAAAACATCAATTTCCCTCTCGATAAGCTTTTGCCATACTGTGCTTAATTCCTCTTCGCTCATTCTGCCGTGGGCAATACCTATCTTTGCGTCAGGCAGTCTTTCTTTGAGCAATGCGGCGCAGCGGGTAATCGTATCCACTCTGTTATGAAGATAATATACCTGACCTGCCCGCCTTAATTCCCTCATTATCGCCTCGGTGATTATACCCTCGTCAAGCTCGGTCACATAGGTCGTAACAGGGTACCTGTCAGACGGAGCCTCGTCAATAGACGACATATCCCTTAGCCCCGAAAGCGACATATTAAGAGTTCTCGGAATAGGAGTTGCGCTTAAGGTTAAAACATCGACTGCGGGATACTTTTCTTTAAGTCTTTCTTTCTGCTCAACTCCGAATCTCTGCTCCTCGTCTATTATAACAAGGCCGAGATCCTTAAACTCCACATCCTTTGATATCAGGCGGTGGGTGCCGATAAGCATATCCACGCTGCCGCATTTTAAGCCTTTTAAAATATTTCTCTGCTTTGCAGGAGTAGTAAACCTCGAGATTGCTTCCGCCTTTACCGGAAGACCTGAAAATCTTCTTTTCACGGTTTCATAGTGCTGCATAGCAAGTACCGTGGTGGGGACTAACATCGCGCACTGCTTGCCTTCGCTTATGCATTTAAAAGCTGCACGCAGGGCAACCTCTGTTTTTCCGAAGCCGACATCGCCTAAAAGAAGCCTGTCCATAGGAACAGGGCGCTCCATATCTTTTTTTATCTCGTCGATGCATTTGAGCTGATCGTCTGTTTCCTCATATTCAAATCTCTGCTCAAAGTTATTCTGAAGATCGGTATCGGGGCCGAAAGCGTAACCCTTTACAGCCATTCTTTTTGCATATAAAGCCGTGAGCTGTTTTGCCATATCCCTTACAGCCGATCTAACACGGCTTCTTGTCTTTTTCCAATCGTCGGACCCTAAGCGGTTTAGCTTAACTGTGCCGTCCTGCGCGGAGCCGATATATTTTGATACTAAATCAAGCTGTGTTACGGGTACATACAAAACATCTGAGCCTTTATATTTTATCTTTATATAATCCTTTGTAATACCGGCATTTGTTATATTGCTTATGCCGTCAAAAATGCCTATTCCGTGCGCGGAGTGAACGACAAGGTCGCCCTTTTTAAGCTCGTCTAAAGAGCCTATTTCTTTTGCGTTTTTAGGTCTTTTATTTTTCTTTTTAAGCGGTGCGGCGTTTCTTAAAGTGAAGACCGAAAGACCGATATTATTAAATTCAAATCCGCTCGATAAGCTTCCCTTTAAGCAGTAAATACCGCTTTTAAGCTCTTTAGGGTATTCCTTTAATAAAATATTTTCTTTGCCCGATCTTTTAAGCTCGTCGGAAATAACCGCGGCGGATTTTTCCTCGCCTGCGAAAACTATCGCCGTGGCGCCTTTATTTAAAGAAAGAAGATCGTCGTTTAAAACCTTTATATCGTAAAAAGGACTTAAAACCCGGCAGTTAAATTCTATCAGGCTTTTTAAAGCCTTAACGGGTACCGATTGATTAAAGTTATTTAAAAACACCGCATTTTTAAGATTTGATAAGAATTCTTCCTCCTCTATCCAAAGCGAGCTTAATTTTCCGCAAAGCGAGCCGCTTTCAAGCAAGGTGGAAATATCTTCGGTGTGAAGCTTTGAAAGGTTTTTGATTCTCGAAGTGATATTCGCCGACTCAAAACAAAACAACTGAATATCCTTTATATAATCAAACACCGAATATTTCTTATCATATAAAAGCGGAAGATATATATCCCTGTTTACATAGCCGCCGGCTCTTAAAGTTTCAATATCTCTTCTTAAATATCTTTTTTGCTTTTCGGAAATTTCGTCTTCGTTTTTTGTAAGGAAATTTTCTATATTTTCGGCTAAAACATCCGTGCTTTGCAAAAGCTCAAAGGCAGGAATTATATCGAATTCCTTTAGATCCGAAGTCCTGCGCTGAGTATCGGGATCGAAATAGGACATCTGGTCAATTTCATCGCCGAAAAGATCGATTCTTACCGGGTTTTCAAGATTTACCGGGAAAATATCAAGAATTCCGCCTCTTACGGAAAACTGTCCTGCGCTCTCGCACATCTCCGCTCTTTGGTATCCCGAGAGAGTTATCTTTTCGCAGAGATCCTCTAAATCGATAGTATCTTCAAATTTCACCGATAATTTGGAGTTTTTTAATATTTCGGGAGAAACGGTATAGCAAACGGCGCTGTCACAGCTGAAAACAAGCGCGTCAAAATCCCCGTCTAAAACTTTTGACAGGGTGTCCGTTCTCATCTGCTCATATTCTCTTGATCCCGAAATGCTCCTTGTAAGATCATAATCTCTGAAATTGAGCATAATCGCGTTTATTCCGAAAGAGTTAAGGTCGTCTGTCACCTGCGTCGCCTCGGATTCGGTTGCGGTGAGCACCGCCGCTTTTTTACCGCTTTTTTCACAAATTCCCGCAATCAAAGCGGATTTATGAATATCCGAAAGCCCTATAGAGCAAAGAGGGAGCCTTTTTGCTTCTATTTCGGAATAAAGCTCTTTAAAATCTTTATCTTTAGATATAATATCCGTTAAAAATTTCATTTTTAAAGACCTTTTATTTTGAAAATTTATTCATTGCGCTGTCGATAGAATTATTTAATATCTCTTTCACAGCTTTTGCGGCATTTGAGCACGCTTTATCGAATTCATCTTTCTGGGTATTCGGAATTTTCCCTAAAACCCAATCCTTTAAATCATAATCCTTATCGGGTTTTTCACCCACTCCTATCTTTATCCGCGGAAAATCTTCGCTGCTTAAGTGCGAGATTATGCTTTTTATTCCGTTGTGCCCGCCGGCGCTGCCTTTTCTTCTTATTCTGATCTTTCCCACATCAAGTGAAATATCATCAAAAATTATAATGCATTTTTCAGGCGGAATTTTATAAAACTTAGAAATTGCTCCGATAGCCTCGCCCGAATTATTCATATATGTGAGCGGTTTTAAAACAATTACCTTTTTGCCCTCAAGAGAAGCTAATGCGAATTCAGACTCGAATTTATGCTTATTTAAAACAATTCCCGAATCCTTTAAAAGCGCGTCTATCGCCATAAAGCCTGCATTGTGGCGCGTAGCCTCATATTCCCTGCCGGGGTTTCCGAGCCCAGCTATAAGATATTCAAACTTTTCCGACTTAAAAAACATTCATATCACCGAAAGAAATTATAACACATTTTTTTAAAACTTACAAAGTATTTTTAAACTTTGATCTGACAATAATAATTTAGACAATACGATCAGGGTACAACTCTTCTTATAGCGGAAAATTTATCCGATCATAGTGTCTAAGGAGCTGATAAAAGTGGGAAAAGATATAAATTTTTATACCGATAAGACCTTTACGGGCGATATAAAGACCGATACCGAAAATTTCAAAAAAATATTTGAAAACGACAGTATTTTAAGATACCGCAAGCAGATAATAGCGGGAAACACCGAATGCTCTTTTTTTAATTTTGACGGAATGGTAAATACACAGGTAGTAAACGACTCGCTTGTGGAATCTTTAGTAAAGATAAAAAGCGCCGAAGACCTTTCAACGGAATTCATTGCCGAAAACTATCTTTATTCCTGCGATATAAAGATAACCGATAATTTGGGCGACTGTATCCGCGGAGTGCTTTACGGCGATACCGTTTTGCTGATAGACAAAAATAAAAAGGCGATAGTGGCAAACACAAAAGGCTTTCGCTCAAGAGGGATTTCCGAGCCTGAAGACGAGCGCGTTTTGCAGGGCCCGCGCGAGGGGTTTGACGAGGTCGCGATGCTCAATCTCGCAATGCTCAGAAGAAAGCTCCCTACCCCCGACCTCTGCATAGAGTCGCTCAGAATGGGCAGAAGAACGGATACTATGATATTTGTCTGCTATCTCGGGAGCCTCGCTAAAAAGGACACCGTAAAAGAGCTTAAAAAAAGGCTTTCTTCATTTGAAACAGACGGAATTTTAGATGTGAACTATATCGCCGAAAGCATACGCGACCATAAGCACAGCCTTTTTAAAACGACGGGAACGACCGAGCGCCCCGATACCGTCGCCGCAAGACTGCTTGAGGGCAGGATAGCCGTGTTTTGCGATGGCTCGCCCGTCGTGCTTACTCTTCCCTACCTTTTTTCGGAAAACTTTCAGTCCGACGAGGACTATTATCTTAATTACGCGGTTTCAAGTATAGGAAGATTTTTAAGATACATCTGCTTTTTCCTCGCGGTGTGCGTGCCGGGGATATTTTTGGCGCTGATGTCCTTTCATCTGCAGCTGCTTCCTACGAATTTTGCGCTTTCCGTAGCAAGGCTCAGAGCAGGAGTGCCTATGCCGAGCGTGGTCGAGTGCGTGATCTTAATTCTCGTTTTTGAAATACTCAAAGAAACGGGTGTGCGAATGCCGCAGTCGCTCGGCCACGCACTTTCGATAGTGGGCGGTCTTGTAGTAGGTCAGGCGGCGGTGGAAGCAGGAATTATCAGCGCGCCTATGCTTATAGCGGTGGCGCTGAGCGGAATAGCGGGGCTTATGATTCCGAGGCTTAAAGGAGCGGTATTTTATTTAAGGCTCGCTTTTGTGATACTTGCGGCACTTTTCGGTCTTGCGGGAGTAACAGCCGGGATATGCGCCGTGATACTAAGAATATTCAATCTTTCCTCCTTCGGCGAGGATTACACCTCTTCGCTTGAAAATCCCACTCCGCAAAGGCTAAAAGACAGCATAATCCGCGCTCCCTGGACATTTATGAAATTAAGACCTTTTATAACAAAAAATCTTAAAAGGCGGAAAACAAACAAATGAGAAAAAAAATATTTTGCCTTTTTTCAGCGGTAATACTTTCGCTTTTTCTAACTTCCTGCAATCCCTCTTATGAGGCTGACGCAAGATTTATAGTATCCGCAATAGCCGCGGATAACGATAACGGAAATATAATGATAACCGTGCAGGTGATAGCTATAGGCGAGGGCGATTTTGAAAACGAGCCGAAAGTCCTCCTTATCCGTTCTTCGGCAAAAAATGCCGAAACAGCCGTTAAAAAAATAGGTACAAAATGCATAAAACCGCTTAATTTCGACCACTGCGCGGTGCTTGTCTGCTCAAAGGATTTAAAGTCGGAGCAGTTTAAAGATGTGCGGGATTTCTGCCTTGAAAGAAAGGATATTAATCTTGCGGTGAATGTCTGCTTTGCGGAAAACGCAGAAATAATTTTAAAGGCTGAAAAAATCGCGGGAATAACATCGGGCTATGACCTTGCCGTGATGATAAACTCAAAGATAAGGGAAAACAAAGACGGTTTTAAATGCAAATTTTATGAGATCGCCGATAAATCGGATATCACTCTGCCCTATATTGCCCTTACGGATAAAAAAATATTTTTAAAAGGGCGCTACGGCCTTATCTTAAGCGGAGAGGAAGATTTCTATGAAAAGTAAAAGCCTGAAGCTTCATATCTTCGCGCTTTGCTCTGTTTATTTTCTTTCGGGCGCCCTTATAAGCCTGCCTAAACCCCTTGAAAACTCTAACAGCCTGCTTTCCCTTTTGCTTGCCGCCGTAATTTCTTTCTTTTTTGCTCTTATTATAATTTTTGCGTTTAAAAATAAAAAACTTAAGAATATAAACAGATATCTGCTTATAGCTTTTTATATTATTATTTCTCTCGGCGCTGTTTTAGACGCCGCAGCGATGTTCCGTGAGCTTTTAAAATTCGTGCATATTATTATGATGCCGACTGTCAGCTTATGGCTCTGCGCACTGCTTTTGATAATTTCCGCATTTTGGATGACGGTGAATAAAATTTCCGCAGTTTTGAAATTCTCGGTATTCCTTTTTGCGGTCACATTTATAAGCTTTGCGGTGCTTTTTTTGATGTCTTTAGATCAAATGCATTTTTATAATCTCGGCTCGCTTAAAAATATAGAGCCGCCGCCCTTTTTAAAAGAAACATTATTTTATATTCTAAAAATTTTTCTTCCGCTTATTCTGCTTTTTAGTTTTGTTTTTAATCTCGAAGAGGAAAACAAAAAGTATAAATATGCTTCTCTCGGGGTTTTAACGGGATTTGTTTTTACTATTCTTACCGTTTTTCAGATAACCTCCGTGTTTTCAGAAAGCTTCACCGCAAAGGTGCAGTTTCCCTATGCTGCGGTGATAAGCACCGTGAGCGCGGGAAATATTTTCACAAGAATGGATTTTGCCGCATATTTTATATTCTTCGCGGTGTTTATTTTAAGAGCGGGCACTGATCTAAAGCTTATAACCCTGCTCTTTAAAAAGGCAGGGCTTAAAACTAAGGCTTCAATGTATCTTACAGCCGCTTTGGCGCTGATAACGGCTATAGTTGCACTTTTTTAAAAAAGGTGTATAATTATTATGTTAAAAAAAGTAATAAAGGGGATATTTATGCGCCGCAGCGGAATTTTAATGCCTGTTTTTTCTCTCGCCTCTCCTTACGGGATAGGAACAATGGGGGAAAAAGCTTTCGAATTTGTGAGATTTTTAAAAAGAGCGAAACAAAGCTTTTGGCAGATTCTGCCGCTTTGTCCTATAGATTATTCGGGCTCTCCCTATCAGTCAAAATCCTGCTTTGCAGGCAACAGTCTGCTTATTGATTTAGACGAGCTTGTAAAAGACGGTCTGCTTGATTTAAGCGATATAAACGAATTCTCTTTCGATAATTCAAAGCTTGATTTTTCAAATGTTATAAAATCAAGAGAGGTCTTATTTAATCGGGCGTTTAGTAAATTTGATAAGGAAAATCCCGATTTTAAAGAGTTTGTCAATAAAACGCCCTGGCTTTTAAGCTATGCCTGCTTTTCCGCTTTGAAAGACGCGCACGAAAATAAGCCGTTTTACGAATGGGAAGAAAAATATAAAAATTATTCCGAGCAGGCTTTGGAAGAAACCAACAGCGAGTATCCCGAAAGAGTTTTATATTATGAATTTGAGCAGTTCGAATTTTATAAGCAGTGGTCAAAGCTTAAAAATTTTGCAAACTCGCTCGGCATTAAGATCATCGGCGATATTCCGATCTATGTGGCTCTTGATTCTGTCGATGTGTGGTCCGATCCTAAGCAATTCGACCTCAATTCGGACTTAAGGCCCGAACATGTTGCAGGAGTTTCGCCCGATGTGTTTTCAAAAGACGGTCAGCTCTGGGGAAACCCGCTTTATAATTGGGAAAAGGCTGAAAATGAAAAAGAGCCTTTTTCCTGGTGGAAAAAAAGACTTAAAGCGGCTTTTGAGCTTTATGATACCGTGAGGATAGACCATTTCAGGGCGTTTGAGTCCTACTATGCGATAAAAAGCGGTGAAAAGACCGCTATCGGAGGAGTTTGGAAAAAAGGGCCGGGAATTAAATTTTTCGATGAGATGAAAAAGGAATTTTCGGGCGAACTTCCCCTTATCGCCGAAGACCTCGGAATTATAGACGATAAGGTAAGAGCCCTTTTAAAGCAAACGGGACTTCCCGGAATGAAAGTTTTGCAGTTCGGGTTTGACGACGGTCCCAAAAGCGAGCATATCCTCCATAACCATATTAAAAACTGCGTCTGCTACATAGGAACTCACGATAACGATACCGTGATAGGCTGGAAAAATTCAAAATCTCAAAGCGAGCTTAAATTTATTTACGATTATATCGGTTTCGGCGAAAAAGAGGGCTTTAATATTGCAATGATAAGAACTGCGATGTCCTCCGTTGCAGACACCGTTATAATCACCCTTTCAGACCTTATGGGACTTTCAAGCGAGGGAAGAATAAACACCCCCGGAACTATCGGGAATAATTGGTGCTTCAGAATAGCCGACGGCTGTGTAAACGACTGGCTCGCCGATATCCTGCTCGATATCACTTCTACCTACGGCAGAAATTCAAATTAAAAGAGGAAATTACTATGATAAATGAAAAAATGACGGCGCTGGGAAAAAAGCCGTCCGTTATCCGCAAAATTTTTGAATACTCAAATAAGAGAAAAGCGGAGATAGGCGAAGAAAATGTCTTCGATTTTTCTCTCGGCAATCCGAGCATTCCCGCACCGAAAGAAGTAACACAAACGCTTAAAGAACTTGTTATGGATACCGATCCCGTTAAGCTTCACGGATACACCTCCGCTCCGGGCGATATATCCGTAAGAAAGCAGATAGCCGAAAATATTTTTAAAAAATTCGGGTTTTCGTGCGGGTTTAAGGATATTTATATGACCTGCGGTGCCGCCGCGTCGCTCACAGTTTCTTTAAAAGCGCTCTGTAACCCAAATGACGAGGTGATAGTTTTATCCCCTTATTTCCCCGAATATGCGGTGTTTATAGAAAATGCGAATGCAAAAATAAAAGAAGTGCCTTTATCCTCCAAAACTATGCATATCGACTTTAATGCCCTTGAAAGCGCTATAAATGAAAGAACAAAGGCTATCATAATAAATTCTCCTAATAACCCGACAGGCGTTATTTATACAAAAGAGGAGCTTTTAAAAACCGCGCAGCTGCTTAAATCAAAATCGGAGGAATTCGGCCGCGATATTTATATCATTTGCGACGAGCCTTACCGCGAACTTAGCTACGGCTCGCCCGTTCCCTATATCCCTGATCTTTATGATAATACCATTCTTTGCTATTCCTACAGCAAAGCTCTTTCTCTTCCCGGCGAGAGGATAGGTTACATAATGGTATCACCTAAATGCAGTGATAATTCCGATATCTGCGCCGCAGTTGCAGGCGCTGGGAGAAGTATGGGTTATGTGTGCGCGCCGAGTTTAATGCAGTATCTTATTAAAAACTGCGATATGAAAAAATCGGATATTGAAGCTTATGATAAAAACCGCCTTACCTTATATTCCGCTTTAAAGGATATGGGCTATGAGCCCTTATATCCCGACGGCGCTTTTTACCTTTTCGTAAAATCTTTGGAGGCTGACGCCGTGGAATTCTGCGAGAAAGCTAAAAAATATGAGCTTTTGCTTGTTCCGAGCGACGATTTCGGCTGTAAAGGATATGTAAGAATAGCGTATTGCGTAAGCTTTGAGCAGATAGAAAGATCTCTGACCGCATTTAAAAAACTAATGGATGAATATAAAAAATGATTTATACTTTAACTTTAAATCCCTCGCTTGACTATCATATTTATAAGGATGATATTAAAAAAGGCGAGGTAAACCGCATAAGCGACGCTTCCATCACTTTCGGCGGAAAAGGGCTTAATGTTTCCTATGCGCTTAAAATTTTAAATACCGAAAGCGTCGCTTTAGGTCTTTCAGGCGGTTTCAGCGGAAAAGAGATAAAAAGACTTCTTGACGAAAAAAATATAAGAAATAAATTTATAGATATTTCGCCCGAAGCTTCAAGGATAAATGTTAAAATTCATTCAGAATTAGATACCGACCTAAACACACCCGGCCCGATACCGCAGGAAAAGCATATAACTTCCCTTTTAAATCTTTTATCTCTTCTAAAAGAGCAGGATATTCTCTGCCTTTGCGGCACCGCGGCGGATAAAGAAAGCTATAAAAGGATACTTTCGGCAATACCTGATAATGTTAAATTAATTGCCGACGCCGACGGCGAATTTTTAAAGGAAGCGGTAGAATATAAGCCGTTTTTAATAAAGCCTAATTCTTATGAGCTTTTAGATCTTTTTTCAAGTGGTGATCCAAGCGAAGAAAATTTAATAAGATTAGGCTTAAAACTTAAAGCAGACGGCATAAATTATGTGCTTATCTCGCGGGGTGAAAAAGGGCTTTTGCTCCTTGGCGGCTCGGGAGTTTATAAAGCCGAGGGAATAAGCGGCAACGCGGTAAACACTGTGGGAGCCGGCGATTTTTCACTTGCAGGATTTTTAAGCGAATATTTTAATTCGTTTGATGAAGTTTCGGCGCTTAAAAGCGCGCTTTCAGCCTCGGCGGCAAGAGTTTTTACAAAAGACGAGCCAAATTATTTCGATATGAGAAAATATGCAAATATCGCAAAAATCACAAAAATAAGATAAATAAAAAGGCTCCCTGAATTGAAATGCACCCCAAAAGTTAGACACATTTGGGGTGCATATCAAAAATCGGGAGCTTTTTTATGATTTATTTTTCCGCAGTCATTTCCGGTTTTGCAGTTTCATCGGGAATCCGCTTTCTGCAGGCAGAAAATGAAAATAATACAAGCAAGCAAAGCAAAAATGCAACTATTTTTTTACTCATCGATTCCAAGCTCCTTTATAAGTTTTGTGACATTCTGCCGTTTTTCTTCTGAAGCGGCGGAATTTGCCTTTAATTCTTTAACATATCTTCCGACTCTTCTATCGGTCAGCACCTTTACCCACCGCTTGACCTCATAATAAGGCAAAAGCCATTTATGCTTTTTAAGCGCAGGATAAGAGTTTGCAAGAAGTTTTGAGGATACGAATATCCTCGAAAATACCGCTCCTGATTTTCCTCCGTGGAGCGCCTGATTAATAAGCGCCTGATTTTCTCTTGAGCCGTAAATACTTCCGTTTAAAATAAAATCTTCAAGATCTAAGGCTGTATCCGTGTAAGGCGCGCCGTCGAACCAGGAAAGACTAAGCTCCTTTGCTCCGCTTTCGAATTTATCAAGCCCGCCGGAATTTAGCAATGCGCTTCTTTTATCGGCGTCAAATTCAACACTTTTATTAAGTATATAAAGATCGGCAAACGGCCTTATTCCGCAGCCGCCCGTGGTGATATGCTTTGCCATATGAGCAAGATGATAATAATAAAAATATTCATCTTTCATAAGATATCTGTGATTTTGGTCTGAAACAGCGTTTTCAAAAATATCCGTAAGAGGTTTTTCTATCTTCCCTATCCTGTTTTCTTCGATAAGCGAGAAGTGAAGCTCCAAAGTGATATTTTCGGGACTTATAAACACATCCTCGTGCGAGCCGCTTGATTTGAATTTAAATCCGTTTTCTTTAAGTAGGTTTGCAGCGGTCTTTAAGCTTTCGGGTCTTATGAGAATATCAAGATCGCACTTTGTTCGCATAAGACTTTCGGGATAAAGATTTTCAAGAATTATCCCTTTTAAGGGGATATAATCTATTCCGTTTTCATCAAAGAGCGCAGAAACCTGCGAATAAGTATACTTTTGCACCGTTTGGTAATATTTCGCGCTCGCGGCAGATCTTTTAAATTTTTCTAAAATTTCGCCGCTCACATTCAAAATTCCAAGAGCAGAGTAGGCCGCCGGAATAAGCGCATGCGCTTTGGCGGCAAAGCTAAGCTCGGATAAGAAAGCGCCGTCGATCAGAGTTTTATCAAACTCAAACTTTTCGCCTTTAAACTGCGACCTTAAATAGCCTATTAAAAATTCATATACGGGTTTCATTTTTCCTCTCCCGGATAGACAATACAATCAGGATACAACACTTCTCATGGCGGAAAATTTGTCCGATTATATTGTATAATCATAAAAATACTTTACTGTATTTCGGTTTTCTCTTAAAATTTCAAGAGTTTTATTGTAATAATTTTGCGAGCAATTCTCAGCATAGTAAGGATTAGTGATTTTTGTTCCCTTTAGAGAAAGCTCTAAAGCGCTTTTTATCGCATTTTGAATATCATTGCAATCACACTTTGTATCGATAACGCTGTTTCCGCGCTCTCTTCCTTTTTGCCTGTCGCCGATATTTACCGAATAAACGCCGAGCGAAGGCGCCTCAATTATTCCGGAAGAAGAATTACCTATAAGCGCAGCGGAATTTTTAACCAAATAGAGGTAAGAGTCAACATTCAGATTTTCAAAATAGGAAGCATTTTTGTGTGCTGAAACAAAATCTTTTACTGCATTTCGTATCTTGTCCGATCCGGTATCGGCATTAGTTCCTATAAAAACGAAGTCATAATTATTTTCAAAACCTTTTAAAGCCTTTAAAAGCTCTGAAATCTGGTATTCGGGAGAATTATCCGTAAGAGTTTCGGGGTGAAAACTGATAACGAAATATTTTTTCGGGTTAAAATTTTTAAGGCTTTCATCTACTTTTCCGATTTCTATTTCGGTACAGTTTTGCGCTCCAAGAGCCCCTAAATTAAACACTCTTTCGGGCGATTCTCCGAGCCTTAACACCCTGTTGCGGTAAGCCTCTGTACTCGTGAAATGATAAAGACTCATCTTTGTGATAGAGTGACGGATAAATTCATCATAATTTCCATATGTAACTTCTCCGCCGTGCAGATGAAGAATAGGAATTTTCTGCATTGCCGCTGCGGCGGCGACCGCAAACATCTCATACCTATCCCCTAAAATAATAAGCAGATCATATTTATTCTTATCGAAAAACTCTCCGAACAAGCTTAAAGCTTTTGAAACTGCTTTTATTATGCTGCATTCCGAAGTATCATTAAGACCGAGAGGCGCTTCAAAATCAATTTTAAATCCTTCCTGCCTTATTATATCTACAGAATGGCCAAACTTATTTTCCAGGTGCGAACCTGTAACCAAAACCGAAAAATCAATGGAATTATCCGAATTTAAAAGTTTCAGATAGTTTTTTACTATTCCCCAGTCCGCCCTGGAGCCTGTCGCATAAGCAACTTTATACTTTTTCATATATTTTTCTCTCTTTGATAAGACATAAGTGTTTGAGCATATAAAAAATCAAGCTCGGAATCAATATCCACGCTGTGACTGCCGCTCATAATCAAGGCTCTGCAGCCTTTGCGGTAAATAAAAGTGTTTTCTTTTAAAAATTCGGTGTTAACAAAATAGATCGCACCGTTAAGCCTATAAAATTTTCCGGAATCCTGTCTTCTTTTATTTCCGCTTTCCGATAAAAAGTTTTCCATACTTCTGTCATCAGGCAAAGAGTTGACTAAAAGCGGTGAATGTTCCGATTCGCATACGCTCACCGCGGCTTTTGCACCTTTTTTTATCAGATCATAGGCATTTTTTATATCTGTTTCATCCCTTAAAGGAGAAGTTGGCTGTAAAAGACAAATGTTTTCGAAGCTTTTTCCGATTTTTTCGTAACATTTAAGCACTTCTAACACCGTATCCCAGGAAGAAGCTTTATCGGAAGAATTTTCTTTGCTTCTTAAAAAAGGAATTTTTGCTCCGCACTCTTTCGCTATCTCGGCATACTCGGAAGAATCTGTCGAAACGATCACTTCTTCAAACACACCGCTTTTTATAGCGGCAGTTATAGAATAATACATTAACGGTTTTCCGCAAAGATTCAGAATATTTTTGTTTTTTAAACCTTTTGATCCGCTTCTTGCGGGAATAATTGCAAGATTATTCATCTTCTCTTTTAACTCCTTTGCAGGAAATAAGTTCATCTTCCGAAAAGTCTTTTTCGGCTTTTTTGCCGATCAATTCATACCAATATATAGGCGGTATTCCATTCCCCGGCCTCTTGCAGGTGATATTATCTTCAGTAAAGCTTTCTCCCTTTTTTATATCCCTTTTTGCAACTATAGATTTTCTCGCAACAAATTTATTCGCTTTTTCGGAATCGGTAACCTTTTTTTCACCGTCGCCAAGCATGATCTCCGCTTTTCTCACATCTGACACAAGCTTTTCAAGCTCGTGGGGAGTCACGGAAGCTTTGTGGTCGGGACCGGGCAAATTTTTATCAAGGGTAAAATGCTTTTCGATAAACTCTGCGCCGATTGCCACTGCGGCAACCGCGGCGACAGTGCCCTCAGAATGATCCGAAAGCCCGATATGCCAATTCTTCGGAACATAATTTTTAAGAGTTAACATAGCTTTTAAATTCATATCTTCGGGCAATGTGGGATATTGAGTATTGCAATGAAGCACCGTAAAATCCGTGTTTTTACTTTTGGATAGCACACCTGCGGCAAACTCTATTTCGGGTTTTACCGACATTCCGGTTGATAAAATTATCTGCTTGTCCTCACAGTCTATTTCTGTGATTTTTTCGAGCAGAGGAAGATTGGTTATCTCACCGGAAGGAATCTTCCAAATGTTTTGACCGATCCCCTTTAAAAATTCAAGAGATTCGGTATCAAAGGGTGTTGAAAATATTTCTATACCGATACTTTCCGCGAAATTTTTCAGCTTTTTATAATCTTCATTTGATAAGACCAGACGCTCAAGCATTTCAAGCTGAGAACCCTCGCCATCGTTTTCTTTCTGATATTCAGCTTTAAGAGCAAATTTTGAAACAAGATTTTTAGGAATAAAGCTCTGAAATTTCACGGCGTCCGCTCCCGCGGCCTGTGCTTTTATAATAAGCTCTTTTGCAATATTAAAATCGCCGTTGTGATTGCAGCCTATCTCTGCAACAATTTTAATTTTGCTCATTTAAGCTTCTCCTTTTTATAACCTTTGCCGGCACTCCCACTGCCGTGACATCGCTTTCAATATCCTTTATAACGACGCTTCCCGAACCTATAACGGTCCTGCTGCCTATTTTCAACTGACCGTTACTTACGGCACAGCTGCCGAAGAATATTTCATCGCCTAAAGTAACATCGCCGTTTATCGTTGCGTTGGTGGAGATATGGTTGTGACTTCCTATTTTACAACAATGTTCAACGAGCGCTTTAGTATTGATAATATTGTTGTCGCCAAGCTCTGCGTAAGCGTTTATAACAGCAAGTTTTCCGATATAATTTCCCTCGCCCATTTTCACGGTTTTAGAAACAATCGCGGTTTTGTCTATAATATTGATCGTTTCAAGCCCTTTAGACTTGATTTCTTCAAAACGCTTTTTTCTGAAATAAGCGTCGCCTATTGCAACGAAATATTTATAGCTTTTATAATTTTCGATATCCTCTATATTATCGGAAAATATCGGAAGACCCATATGGGTGCCTTTTTTATGCCCGTCTATAAACCCGATAAGTTCAAACTTGGTTTTATCAAGCGAATCTACGACCGACCTGCAATGCCCTCCGGCTCCGATTATAATAAGCTTATCCATATTACAGCCTACCTTTTCAACAATATCTTTTTGAGAATTTTAACTTCTTTTGTTTTAAGAACAATAAGGCTTGCAAGATATACCGCAGCGCCTATAAGCACCATTAAAAGAGTGTAAATCAGCGTGCCTTTAAATCCGGACGAGAAAAATCCAATCTTATCAAGAGGAATTTTTATAAGCGACAGAACTAAAAGCATTAAAAGGGCTGAAATTCCTGATTTTAACGATAAAATAAACGATTTTTTATAATTTAAGCCGTCTAATCTTTTTTTCGCTGTTTTAAGAATTAAAAACGCGATAACAGCGGTGGATATCGTGGTTGCAAGCGCTAAACCGAGCGCCCCTAAGAATTTTGCGAGAATAAGATTAAGCACAATATTTATTACTATTCCGATAAGCGAGTTATACATCGGAGTTTTTGAGTCCTCCAAAGAATAGAAAAGCCTTGAGCTTGCCTGCCTTAAAGCCGTGAAAAAAAGGCAGACCATATAGCATACAAAAAGCGGAGCAATAGAGCTTACCGACTTTTCATCAAAAGCTCCTCTCATAAACACAATGCTTATTATTTCGTTTCTGAGAAAATATCCTCCGATAATGAGCGGGAAAAGAATTAAGATAAAAAATGATATCGCAAGGTTTAATGTGTCGGACATTCCCTCTTTATCGTCGCTCGCAGCCTGGCGCGCCATTTGCGGATAAATAACCGTCGAAACGCCGGATATTAAAAGCGTGGAGATCGCGCTTGTAAGCTTTGAGGCATAGTTAAGCGAGGCGATACTTCCCGTTGCGAGGAACGAAGCAATCATTCGATCTATAAGCTTGTTTATTTCTGCCGCGCCTGTTCCTAAAAAAACAGGACCTATCATTTTGCCCGCACTTATAAGCGAAGGATCTTTTAAGGAAAATTTAAATTTATATTTATAATATTTCCGCCTTAAAGCGATCGAATATAAAAGCGAAAGGAATATGCCTGCGAAGTTTCCGTAAATCGCGGCAAAAATCCCGAATTTGCTGTGCAAAAGAATAACAAAAACAACAAATACCACATTTTGAATATTGGACGTGAGAGCGGGAAGAGCAAAGCTTTTATTGGAATTTAAAACGCCTGTATTGACATTTATTATCTGTGAAAAAACAATGGTGGGAACAATTATCCTTGTAAGCTCGACTGCAAGAACGTGAGTTTTCACTTTGAGTCCGGGTGAAAAAGCATATACGACCGCGTCGGTGAACACCTCAAAAATTATTACCACTAAAGCCGTAAACAGGCATAAAATCGTAAGAAAGTCGGAAATAAAGCTATCCGCGCTCTTTTTGCTTTCTTTTAAATAAAGCTTCGAATAAAGAGGAATTATAACTGTTTGAATAGAAACGCTTATAACCGCAAAAAGTGTTACGGGCAGCGATACAGCCACCGTGTATGCGTCAGCCTCGGCAGATGTTCCGTAAAATGCAGCAAACACGGCCTCCATAACAAAAGAAAAAACTATTGAAAAGGCATTTACCCCCGTAAGCAGCATTGCCGACCGTGCGAGCGCGCCGTTTTTCTCTGCCGAATTTCCCATTATCACACCTACCTTACCATTGATCTTAATTTATCTTTTACTCTCTTAAAAAAGCTTTCAGTCGGATATTTTTTAATAAGCTCTTTTATGGAAAGCTTTTCTGAATCGCTCAAAAATTCTTCTCTCATAGCCGGAATTTTAAATTTTTGAAGAATTTCTTTTCTTTTTTCAAATATGCTTTCTTCACTGACAGGTATGAGCTCGATTTTATCATTAATAGAATTTAGAAGCTTTTCACCCTTATCGGTGCTGACGATTACTGCGGATATTCCCTGCTTTACGGGAATTTCGGGATAATATTCTTCTATTTTCCAAAAATCGGCGACGGTGATATCCGATACGCGGTCCTTTCGCCTGTAAAGGCAGTTAAAGCAGCTTTTTCTAAGCGACAAATGTTGACCATACCAATAATGGAATTCATTTTTTCTCCCTAAGTTTTTAAAAGTCCTGCAAGGCTCAAATTCGACAGACTGCATCAATTTGCCCCAGCCCTCTGTTTTTGCCCTGAAATTATATTTTATAAGCTTTGCTTTGTACTTTTCTTCAAGATATTCTTTATACTTTCCCCATATTCCGGGAGCGGGCACGCCGTGGCAGATAAAATCTATAATATATAAATTTTCATAATTCTTTCCTAAATATTTTTTAAGACCGCCCGCCTGACATGGAGCGCCGGTAAAAAGAACCGGTCTGCCGGTTTCAAGCTCTTTTTTTATCTCTTTATATGTATATTTTAAATCACTCTGCAAATATTTTGTGCCTGCAAAGGCTTTGATATCGCCGAGATCATCGGAAAGCTTATGATAAACGGTTTTTAAGTCATCACTTAACCTCGCTCCGCACACTTTAAAGCCCTGTTTTACAAATTCCTGCATAATAAGCGAGGCAATAGCGCCGCTCGTGGAATTTTCATCCATAAACTCTTCTTTTGCATATGCCGCAAAGTAATCTGCATTTACACTGCTTAAAAATATATTTTCATTATCCTTATATGCCTGGCATACTTTTTCGCAAAGTCCGCAGTTTACACACTTATCCCTATTTATTTCCGGATATAAAAATCCGCCTTTTCGAGCTTTCATATCTATAGCGGATTTAGGACATACGCTAAAGCATGCAGTGCAGCCTGTGCAGAGATCTTCGATTTTATTAATTTCTATCAATTTTCTTCCCTCAATGCTGATTTAAGATAATCTTCGGAGCTTTTGATAAAATCGGCAAGCTTGTTAGAGTCCGAATTATAATCGGTTTTTAAGTCTTCCTTGCTCATATTTTTAACTTCGCTTAAGCTCTTAATTCTATCGGAAATTCCTGCGACCTTTAAAAGGCTTTCCATTCTTGAATTCGCGGTCTTCTTTCTTAAAACGATAAGGTCTTTTTCGAATATGACCGAAAAAGCGGTTGCATGAAAAGAGTTTGTTATAACCATTTCCGCATTTTTAATAAGACCGATGAATTCTTTAGGTTCGGCGTCTAATATATCGATATCGGGTTTGATCTTTTCGCGGTCATTAATATCGATAAGCACTGTTTTAAGCCCTGTAATCCTTTTTATTTCTTTAACGGTTTTGGCGTCTTCTGCGCTCGGATTTAAAAAGTAGCAGCAGATATAAGGCTCTTTTATATCAGGCTCTTTTGAAAATTCCGCCCATCTTTTTTTATCAAGCAAAAACACCGGATCGCACACATTCCTGACCTCGCCGCCGTATAACGGCTCGATCTGCCCGATATCCGAGCTTTCTCTTACGGATACCGCTTTAAAATCCTTTAAAAGCTTCTTAACTTCTTCCTTTTTATCCTCAGGAATTTTATCGGCAACGCTCGGAGCATACGCTATTTTTTTTACATTCTTATAGCTGCCCTCTAACCCTAAAAACCAGACTTGCTCAATTTTCTTATTTCTCATCAATTTGTAATTCCATATCTGGTCGCTGCCGGCAATCAAAGCGTCATAAGGGCATAGATCGCTTTCAATTTCCTCCTTTGAAAAATAAGGCTTTGAGCATTTGATATTTTCTTTTACAAATTTTTTGTAATTTTCAAATCTTTTCTTTTTTAGCCTAAGCCGTTTTGGTTTGATGCAGGTGAGTCCCAACAGCGCTAAACTTTTACAACTTAAATATAAGCTTCCGTAACCGGTAATTTTCGGAAGTAATTTCCAGCAATCCTTATAAAAAGGAGGATGATAGTTTAAAACCTCTGCGTCAAAATCGGGATATTCATTCAGATAAGTCTGCAAAGCATAAGTCTGCAAAAGCGCACCGTAATTACTCGCATATTGCGTTGTTATAACTCCTATTTTCACAGTATTCCTCCGTTTCATTATCATAAAGCATTAAAATAATTATGTTTACAAAATATATTACATTAAGCACTGAAGTTTGCGCAAAGATCGCAATAAGAAGCATAATTATATAAGCTTTAGCTCCGTAATTTTTCTTTTTAAGCCTCTTGAAAAATGCCCAAAGATAAATTATAAGACCGAATATTCCGTAATAAAAAATCAGTTGGCAAAAAGAATTAAGAAAGATATGTCCGCCGTCTTTTATATAATCTTTTACAGGCGAATCCGGTCTTAAAAGGCCGATATTTTCTCTGATATAAGTATTCTGATCATTATAATTTTCTCCGAATATCATCTTTACCGGATCCATAGTCGCTATTGTATCAAAGCCTACGACTATTCGGCTGTTTACCGTGCTTTCGCCGTCTAAAACCTCTTTTAATTTTTCATTTCCGCCTGAAAAAATATTGAGCGTGAAAAACGCTGTGCATATCACCGCTATAAAAACAGCTATAACTGCTTTGCTTTTAAATTTAACTTTATTCGATCCTAAAACGGTCAGCCATAGTACTGCCGAAAGTGCGACACCTAAAGTAGAAGTTGAAGCAAGTATCATAACCGTTGAAAAAATCGCCCATTTATAATCAAGCCTTTTAAGCGAAAGGAATTCAAACGGCAGCATTGCCGAAACAAACCATTCGGGCTCCGCAAAGAACGACGACGGTCTTAAAGATTCTTCCGCAGCTTCCCCTCTTAAAACATATCCGGGAATTATCGAAATCGGCGTGACCTGCGCGCCGAACACATTTAACTTTATAAGCTGATATATAAGCCCTATTGAAAAAATAACTCCTGCAAATTTATAAGCTCTAAAAAGAGCTTTTTCATCAAATCCGAACGATGATACAAATATACACAAAAGAAATTGTACCGTGAAAGAAACAACTTTATTAAAAATCGTATCAAAACTATTATCGCCTAAAAACAGATTAAAGATATTTTTTATTATCGCATATCCTAAAAATGTGAAAAAAACTGCCTGGCTCTTTTTAAAAATTATTCTTCCGTTTTCCCTTAAAAGGATTAAAAAAGCGCAGATAATAAGACCTATGGTTCCGAGATCGATTATCCCGAATTTATAGGGTGCAAGCATTATATAAAAAGGAAGATAATATTCAATTATGCAGCTTTTTTTATTTTGCAGATTTTTTTCCATTTTCCCACCGTGAATCAACCCGAATTTTTATAAACTTCTATGTATTTATCAGCCGTGCTTTCCATTGTAAAGCTTTCGGCGAATTTTTTTATTTTTTCTTTGTCAAAATCAGTTTTTAATGCTTTTTTTATTGTTTCTGCCGCCGCAGTGTCCGATCGGTCAAAGCATTTTAAAGAGCATTCTGCATTAAACACATCTTCTGCCGAATCGAGATCGGAAAAAAACACGCTCGGCACTCCGAAAGCGTAGCCTTCGATTATAGAAAGTCCGAAGCCGTCGTTTAAGCTTAAAAGAACCGTGAGATCAGTCAGACTGTAATATCTGCCGATATCTTCTTTAAATCCTGCCATTATACAGCAGTCAGTCAATTTTTCTTCTTCTATATAATTTTTTAAAAGTCCTCCGTCGCATTCGTTACCGAAAAATACCGCCGTAACAGATATATTTTCAGCTTTTAATATTTTCATTATCCGTGCGAGCTGAATTTGATTTTTATTCTCTGTAATATTCCCTACGGCAAAAATAATCTTATTTCCGCTAAGCTTTAAAGATCTTAATTTTTCGGTCAGCTCGTCATTTTCTTCGCTTTTTGAGTTGTGCGCCGCTTTTGTGCCGTTTAGCACAACCGTGATATTATCGGCAGGTTTTAAAAGATAATTTTCTTCTATTCTCTTTTTCATTCCCGAGCTTATCACCGTGACAGGAATATTTTCTCTTTGCGCTTTTATAAGGAATTCCTTTTCAAGCCTTTTTGTGGAAGCGGGCGCTAAGACCGAATCATCAAGCCCGATAAGGCCGTGAAGCGTTACAACAAAAGGGACTTTAAGCTCAAGGCATATATCGATATAGCTTTTTGTAATAGGTCCTATGCCGTGAATATGAACGATATCGGGGCGCTCTGATTTAATGGTAGAGCGTACATATCCGCCGTCCAGATCATAAAACGCGTTTCTTAAGCGGTCTTTAAAACCATATTTTCCGTAAAAAAAATTGGAAATCGCTCTTATATAATCGCGCGGTCTTGCAGATTTAAAGATATCCAAAAATGTGTGCTTTAAGATCTTATAGTTTTCAAAGTTTCTGCCGTTTGTTATCACTCTCGAAGAAAAAATCACTTCTTCTTTTTTTCCGACAAAATCAAGGATATCTTTTACCATCATTCCAAAACCGGTTTGATTTCTCGTAAATTCGATGATTTCGGGATCATAAATATAAGGAGCAAATATTAATACTTTCAATTTTTATTCTCCTCAACAATTTCGCTTAAAAGCCTGTGATTTACCGACAGCATTATATATCCGCGCTCTTTAAGCTTTTTAAAGTTTTCAGGATTTGAAATATCGTCTATCACCACTCCGATATCCGCGTGATAAGCCTGATTTAAAACGGAGGAATAAAGCGATACCGCATTTTTTGAACTCAAGAGCGAAGCTTCTATCGAAACAGCCGAGGTGTCCTCGATATTAAACTCGCAAAACAACTCTTTTGTTACTTCCATATCGGCATATCTCGGGTGAGGTCTTACGGAAATTTTATATCCTAAGCTTTTAAGCTTTAAAAGATTTGAAGAAATTATTTTTAAAACGCTTTCCGGCTCTGCCGCAAGATAATATGTAAAATCAAATTCCTTTTTTATATCTTTATCCGCCTTTATTTTAACCGACGGCGGCGCTTCTATATTAAACTGACTTTTTTCCGCCCCCATAGAGATAAGCAGATCGGCATAATATTTATCCCAAACAAAATATTCGTCATAGCAGACAAAGGAATCGCGCATAAAATATAACTTTTCGCCGTGCATAACATTTATTCTAATGATATTCTTTCTTCTGCACCACTCGGTCAAAAGAGAGGAAGTAAAAGAATATTCATCGCAGGATATAAGCGCTTTAGGAGAATATTTTTCAGCCTGGGCGCTGTAGCGCGCAGTTTTAATTATAGATTTAAGCCAAAAATGCCACGAAAAAGGATATCTTTTAAATATTTCTTTTAAAAACGCGATATCAAAGGCAAAAAGCGCGCCCGAATTTTCTTCGGAGGTAACAATATTTTTATACCTTTCAAGCAGTGAAAGCGGAATTATATTAAAAGGCTTGCCGTCTGCCAAAAAGACCGCGTCGGCTTTTTCTTCTTTTAAAACTTTTTTAGATTTAAGATTTAAAAGATATTTAATGCTAAGAGGAAGCGAGGCGAGATTTAAGAAAAAAGAGATAAATCCGCCGTAAAACTTCATCTGGCATTTATACTGAAAAAAGCTTCTCTCGATAAGGTCTTTCGGCTCTTTAAAATGCGAAATGTATTTTTCCTGAGCTTTAACCGGATAGTTTAAAACATTTCCCTGCTTTTTTTCAATTTTCACAGCCAGCTCTTTTAACCGCGCTATACCCAAATGCTTTCACCCTCTTTTTCAGGTCATAATATCAAATTTTAATCTCTTCTGAAAATATCTCTTGTGTAAACTTTATCTGCAACATCGTCAAGACAGGAATCATAGCGATTTGCAATAATAGCCTTGCAAATATTCTTGAATTTCGCGAGATCGTTGATGACCTCGCTGCCGAAGAATGTTTCGCCGTCATTCAATGTCGGCTCGTAAATAACGACTTTTGCTCCCTTTGCTTTGATCCTCTTCATAACGCCTTGAATAGAGGACTGCCTGAAATTATCCGAATTGGATTTCATCGTCAAACGGTAAACTCCGATAGTAATAGGAGCTTCTTTCGCCTTGCTGTAAACATTATCTTCCTCATAGCCGTAATATCCTGCCATACGCAATACGCGGTCGGCAATAAAATCTTTTCGGGTGCGGTTAGCTTCTACAATAGCAGACATCATATTCTGCGGAACATCGGCATAATTTGCAAGAAGCTGCTTGGTATCTTTAGGCAAACAGTAACCGCCATATCCGAAAGAAGGATTATTATAATGGTTTCCGATACGCGGATCAAGACACACGCCGTTTATTATCTGCTGAGTATCAAGGCCTTTCATTTCCGCGTAAGTATCAAGCTCGTTAAAGTAAGATACGCGCAGGGCAAGGTAAGTATTTGCAAAAAGCTTGACAGCCTCCGCTTCGGTAAAGCCCATAATAAGCGTATCGATATTCTCTTTTATTGCCCCCGCCTGCAAAAGCCCGGCAAAATCATTCGCCGCTTTTACAAGCCGCTCATCACTTAGATCGGTGCCGACTATGATACGGCTCGGATAAAGGTTATCATAAAGCGCCTTGCTTTCACGCAGGAATTCGGGACTGAAAATAATATTTTTGCAATCATATTTTTCCCTCACGCTTTTAGTAAAACCTACGGGAATAGTCGATTTGATAACCATTATTGCTTCGGGATTATATTCTTTTACAAGCTCAATGACCGATTCGACCGCCGATGTGTCAAAGAAATTTTTTTGGCTGTCGTAATTGGTAGGGGTTGCAATAATTACAAAATCCGCGTCCTTATATGCTGATCTTGCATCAAGCGTCGCTTTAAGATCGAGCTTTTTCTCGGCAAGATATTTTTCTATATAATCATCCTGAATAGGGGATTTACGGTTATTGATCATATCGACCTTTTCGGGGACGATATCAACAGCCGTAACCTTATTATTCTGTGCCAAAAGCACCGATATCGACAGACCTACATATCCGGTTCCTGCAACTGCAATGTTCATAGCTTTGTATTCCTCACATATTTAATCTTCTTCCATAGTCCCCAGCATAAATTGCGTGCGGTTAAAACTGTTGACACAAAAGAATTCTTTTGATCTGCGTACCGAAATAAACGATAATGCCATTTTATCAGTTTCGTATATCTCAGATTGCTGATCGAGCCGCTGCGCTTTCTGTATCTTCCGAGATTTTCTTTAAGCAGATAACAATTTGCTTTTTTGCAGATTTTTAACCACATAGCATAATCGTTATTCTTTTTTATATCTTCTATCTGAATAAGTCCGACCGTTTGCGTATCGTACATAACCGTTAAACAGCCAAGCCAGCAGTAATTATACATACCGTGTTCGGTAATCTTTTTCGGTCCCGTAACGCTTTGCCCGACAGGCTCTGAATTTTCGTCGATTATAATATAATCGGTATAAGAAAAAGCATAACCGTTCTTTTCCATAAAAGCTATCTGCTTTTCTAATTTTTCTTTTTCCCATAAATCATCGCTGTCAAGAAAAGCGATATATCTGCCATTAGCCTCTCTTAAAGCATAATTTCTCGAAACTGCCGCACCGCTGTTTTTTTCGTTTTTTAAATACTTTATGCGTCCGTCGGATAAAAACGGCTTTACGACCTCGTCTGTGTTATCGCTCGAGCAATCATCAACTATTATAAGTTCCCAATTTGTGTATGTCTGAGATAAAACCGAATTTATCGATTCAGGTATGAATTTTGCCGTGTTATACGACGGCATTATAACCGAAACTAAATTTTCCATCAAAAATTCCCTTTTAAAATTTTAATTGTGTTTTAATTGCCGGCCTAACGCCCTTTTAAAAAACACCGGCGGGATTTATACCAATTTTTTTCCTTTTTTTCTGAATTCTTTTGCCTGCTCGACAGTAGGCCAGCTGTAATAACTTCCCTCTTCTGAATTATTCGGCTTGACCTGCGCTTTTCCCTCGGATATCAATTCAACCGCTTTTATGATCAGCTCACCGCCTAATTTCTTTGTGCGTTTCATAAGTTCAAACATTGTTTTGCAGTCGCTTATATCGACGGAGTCCTGTATTACAATAGAGCCGTCGTCAATATTTGAACTCATAAAATGCACCGTTGCTCCGCCTGTTTTTTCATCATTGTATAAATACCAGAAAGAGGGCAAAAGACCGCGATAATTCGGCAAAAGAGCGCCGTGAACATTTATTATTCCGTATTTAGGCATTGAAAGCAGCGGTTCCTTTACAACCTGCGGCGCAGAATATGAAATAATAATATCCGGATCAAGTTTTCTGATATGCTCCACAAAATCTTTATCGTTTATATTTTTAACGACATTATACTCTGCACCGATTTTTTTAGCCGCCGATTTTATCGAGCCCTCGCCGTTTAAAACCTTTTGGCCGGAAATATTATCGATAACATTAAGGATCATTCTCCAAATCGTTTTTATTCCCATTTTAAAGCACTGACAAAAGCCAAACCACTTTACCATATCCGATATTTTGTTTTCAGCCGAATTTTTGCTCTGATTATCAACGACTTCCAAAATATCGCAGGTTTTTGACGCTAAAATTATATTTTTAGGGATAAAAAAATGTTCTTCCTGAGTAAATACTACCGCTTTAACCTTTTGACTCATATAAATCTCCTTAATCAATTATCAGATTTTTGTCGCTAAACTTTCTTGCTTTTCTAACTGCGGCATTATGTATACCACTTCGACGGGCTTTTTAAATTTTCGCTTACCGAGCATAGATAAAAACACAATTTTTATTGTTCTGAAAATGAGCCTGATATCATAAATAGCGGACCTGTTTTCAACATAATAAAGCTCCAATTCCAGCTTTTGGGGAAGAAAATAGCTTTTATATTCTTCTTCTGAGGAATATTTTTCTCCGTGGGTGTAATCATATAAGCTTGCGGGACTTGTAAGACCCGGTTTTATATTAAGAATATTTCTATATCTGCCTGTATAGATAAAATCGCTGTTTTCTTTATCTTCGGGCCGCGGACCTACAACAGACATATTTCCTATTAAAACATTGAAAAACTGCGGCAGCTCGTCAATTTTTGCTTTTCTTATAAACCTGCCGAACGGAAATATCCGCTCGTCGTTTTCAAGCGTTGTAAGCGCGACCTTACCGCTGTCGGCTACCATAGAACGGAATTTATAGCATATAAACGGCTGCCCGTTTTCTCCGATCCTGAACGCCTTATAAAATACGGGGCCGGGACTTGAAAATTTTATAATTATTGCAGTGAGCAAATAAATCGGAGAAAGCACAATTAACACGATCAAAGCAAACACCACGTCAAAAGCGCGTTTAGATATAAAGTACAATGAATTCTTCATATTATTTTCCTTAAAAGCACAAACGGCTCAGCCGCTTCCATACCGACGGAAAGTCCCGTTGCTTCATCGGTTTTTTTCAAATAAGAAACTGATCTGGGGTGAGGAAAATCCCTTATTTCCGTTTCATAAGCGGCCATAGCTTTTAATTTTTTATCTTCATATTTCGATATATCGACATAAATATTAGGCATAAACATCGTCGAAGTTTTGTTTGGCATCCATTCCGTTGAAGAAGGTACTCTAAAGCAGTAAATTTCTTTAATCTCCTGGCCGGGCACAGGCCTTGCGGCAACGATGACCGATTCATAAACACAGCGATGATCTATATTTACATCTCCCCAAAAATGAGTAAAAATCGCATCAGGGCTATATTTATCTATCGCATTTTTAATAACACCGTTGACCTCAGTATGAGGTGTGCAATCGAGCTTCATATCCGGAAGTTCGCCGTAATCCACCGTTTTGATGCCTAAGATTTCAGCGGATAAAGCTGTTTCAGCTTTCTTTTTTTCAATAATTTTCTGTAATTCCGGGACATTCTTATATTGTGAGGAGCTTCCGTCTGTTACTATCAGTAAATGAATGTCACAGCCCTCGGCCGCCAGCCTTGCTATCGTTCCGCCCATTCCGAGGACTTCATCGTCAGGATGGGCGACCGCAACTAATATATTTTTCATAATTACCCCTTAGAATTAAAAATTTCTTTTATGATCTCAATAATCCTTGCCTGTTCCCAGACGGTCATTTTAATATCGCTCGGCAGGCAGAGACCTCTGTCAAATATATCCATACCGACATCAATTCCGCCGCCTGCAATATAGGCGTTGGTTTTAGCTCTGCCGTCGCCCTCTCTTGTTACAAAACCGTTCATCCTGTATATAGGCTGCATATGCATAGGTTTCCAGATAGGTCTTCCCTCGGCATTGTATTTAGCCAAAATTTCGAGTATCTCGGTCGGGCAGGATTTACCCGGCTCAGATATATAGCAAGCGTCGTTATCGCTCCTTACCTGTTTGCACATAGCGTCTTTATCAATTATCAGGCAGGAAAGCCAAAAGTTCGGTTCGCTGTTGATCTCATCATAAGGATTCATCGATACCGGCAGATCCTTAAAGCCCTCTTTATATCTTTCATAAATAGCTTTTTTAAGCTTTATGTGCTCATCAAGATAAGGCAACTGACCTCTTACAACGCCGGCTATAACATTGCTCATTCGATAGTTGTAACCCAATTCCTCGTGCTGATACCAAGGAGCGTTTTCTCTTGACTGCGTGGACCATTTTCTTGCCTTGTCGGCGGCTTCCTTACTGTCCGTAAGGAGCATACCGCCCGATGATCCGGTTATTATTTTATTGCCGTTAAAGCTTATCGCATTGTATGTACCGAAAGTGCCGGTTTGTCTGCCTTTATATGTAGCTCCCAAAGACTCTGCCGCGTCCTCTATCATCACGGCGTTGTGCTTTTTGCAGATCTCGGCTATCTCGCCTAGTTTGCCGGGAGTGCCGTAAAGGTTCGCAACAACCACTGCCTTTACTTCGGGGTATATTTCAAATGCTTTTTTCAAAGCCTCGGGATCCATATTCCAGGTATCATATTCAGTATCAATAAAGATCGGCACGCCGCCCTCATAGACTATGGGATTTACCGTAGCGTCAAAAGTCATATCTGTGCAAAAGACCTTATCTCCCGGCTTTATACCCGCAAGTTTCATACACAGGTGCAAAGCCGCCGTTCCGCTGGAAAGGGCAACCGCATGTTTACAGCCTATTTTCTCTGCGGCGATACGCTCTACCTCATTAATATTTTCTCCTACTGTGGACACCCAGTTTGTTTCATAAGCCTCGGTTATGTACTTAAGCTCTTCCCCATGCATAGTGGGAGAAGAAAGCCACACTTTTTTATCAAATTTTTCAAAACCCTTATCACTGAACATAATCTTAAATTCCCCCCGAAAAAATGTAGACAATATAATCGGACAAATTTTCCGCTATGAGAAGTGTTGTACCCTGACTGTATTGTCTAGTCATACCTAAAAAGATTATACCACACATTATTATATAAGTCCACTTTTTTTAATTGAAAAAATTTGTAATCGGTGATATACTTTTATCAGGTGATAATTATGAAATATATGATAGCCTCCGATATTCACGGAAGCGCTCTTTATCTTGAAAAATTACTTGAGCGGAATGAAGCCGAAGCGCCCGAAAAGCTGATACTTTTAGGCGATATTTTATATCACGGCCCGAGAAATGACCTGCCTGACGGCTACGCGCCGAAAAAAGTTATCTCTATGCTTAATCCCATTAAAGAAAGCCTGCTTTGCGTGAGGGGCAACTGCGACTGCGAGGTAGATCAAATGGTGCTTGACTTCCCCATTCTTGCGGACTATGCCTATCTTTGCCTGAACGGACTCACTTTATTTGCGACTCACGGGCATATTTTCAATAAGGATAATCTTCCGCCGCTTAAAAGGGGCGATATCCTGCTCCACGGCCACACGCACATTCCGGCTTTTGAAAAACTTGCAAACGATAACTATTATATTAACCCCGGCTCTGTTTCTATTCCTAAAGAAAACAGCGAGCGAGGATATATTCTGCTTGACGATAAAGCGTTTATCTTCAAAAATTTAGACGGAAAGATCCTTAATTCTTTCTCTCTTTAAAGCTTTCAAGCGCGCTGCAGATAAAATATTTTGCAAAGAGCGACGGATCGAGCGGATCTATATCAAAATCTTCTTTTATCTTTTTTATTCTGTACTGCACGGTGTTTCTGTGCGTAAAAAGCATTTCGCCCGTCTTATTAAGCGAGCGGCCGCAGATAAAATAGGTGTAAAGAGTAAGGCACAGCTCCGAGCCCGTCGCAGCGTCATAGTAGCAAAGCGCCCTTATTTTATCGTCTTTAAATCCAATTTCATCATTTATTCTTTTAAATAATACCATTAAAGAGCAATCGGAATAAAACTCGAAAAAAGAGGGCTTATTCCGATTTTTTAAATAATCAAAAGCTATATTCACCGATTCATAATCCCTCTTAAGATCGTAAAGATCTTCAAGCTTGTCCGATATCACGGCGGAAGCGGCGTTCCTTTTTGCTATCGCTTTAAGCTCCCCTATATCGTGATCCTTATGCAAAAAAGCGATTATGCCGTCTTTATATTTTAAAGAGAGCGAGGCGTGAAAATTATCGGAAATTTCGGCTCTTAAAAAGTTAAGAGAATTCTGGTCGCCGTCGGTTTTTAAAAGAGCGAATCTTTCGGGAGAAAAGTTTGAAAGAAAGGTGCCCGAGGTTCTTAATTTAAAGGTAGCCTTATCTTTAAATCTGCCTAATATCAGGTCTAAAAGAATTTCCTCCGCACAGTCGTCGGGAGCGCCGAAAGACTGCTTTTCCGAGTAAAACTGCTTTGAGATCAGGCTGTCGGCAAAAATTATGTTTTCGCTGTCCGAAGATCTTTTCGGCTTTTTTAAATATACCGCATAGCCTATTTCCGCATTTTCAAATATCAGCTTGTCGGCTATATAGGTTTCGGCGCCTTCGGTCACAGTAATAAATTTAGCCTCATTCACTATTTTTTCACATAAAAAATCAGGGAGCTTGCTGTGAGATACCGTTTTGAGATAGACCTCGCTGTCAGTTCCTATCGGGGCAAAGCTCGATACGACATTAAACCCGTTATCCGCTACAATAACAGGGCAATTAAGGCTTAGGCTTACCGCCTCGGTAAGCTTGTCAAGCGAATTTGTCTGTAAAAATAAATTAAGCAGTTCTTCTTTTATCATATTATACCTCGCTTTGTGCTGATAGCACATATTTTGCCGAATTTATTATACAATAAACACATTGCCGCGTCAACTGTTTGTGCTATAATATAGTCGTAAACAAAAAGAGGACCGCAAAAGCGGACCTCGGGTTTACAAAAAAATCAAATTATCAGTTCGGAGGTATTTATATGTTTGAACTTAGACCTTATTCACGCAAAAACAATTCCCTTTACAATCCTTTCAAGGAAATGGATGAACTTGAAAACAGTTTCTTCGGTTCGCCTTTCGGATTCTTAAATGCGATCGACGAATTCAAGACCGATATCAAAGACGAGGGCGATCATTATGAGCTTATAGCCGATCTACCGGGCTTTGATAAAAAAGATATCAAGCTTGATATCTCGGACGATACGCTTACCGTTTCGGCGCAGCGCCACTCGAAGCACGAAGAAAAGGACAAAAAAGGTAAGTATATCCGCTGCGAGCGTTCCTACGGAAATTACTCAAGAAGCTTTGATCTTTCAGGCGTCAAGGCAGACGAAGTCACCGCGAAATATGAAAACGGCGTCTTAAAGCTCACAATGCCGAAGAAGACCGAAACAAAGCCCTCTTCCCGCAGGCTTGAGATTGAATAATAAAGGTTTTCCAAAGGCTCCCGACTTCGAGGGAGTTGTTGGTTTTATCTAATGTCTAATATCTAATATCTAATATCTAAATACGCAACCGCCCGGAAGTATACTTCCGGGCGGTTGCTGTATGGGGATGAATATGGCAGACACGAAACCGTTTTTTATAAAAGGGTTATCGGGTCTTTATAAAAATCGCCGCGGCGCCCAAGGGGATAAAAGGCGCGGTCAGCAGATTTTTAACTGGGTATATTCCGATTTCTTTTCAGCTTTCGGAATGCGGACCTTGTATTCTATATATTTATCGTTTTCGGTCCGTCTTGTCTTTGCGTCAACTCCCGAGCTCTGAAGAAATCCGACAAGCTTATTCAAGCTGTTGCGGAAAATCTTTTCATCGCCGATAGCCGTCTTTCTGACAGGCGGCTTTACAGGCTCGTAATTTATATTGCTCGTATCGTTTTTTGCAAGTATTTCGCTTATCCGCTCGGTAGTCTGGCGGACATTTAAGCCCTCGCTTATTATCTCTCTTAAAAGCTCAGGTCTATCCTCCGCGGGAATGGCCAAAAGCGCTCTCGCGTGCCGCTCGGAAAGATTATATTCATTTATAGTCTTTTTTAAATTATCATCAAGCTTTAAAAGCCTTAACTTATTTGAAAGCGAGGACTGCGCGATACCAAGCGACTGCGCTATCTGCGCCTGTGATCTGCCCGAAAGGTTAATAAGGCTCTCTATTGCCGCCGCCTCTTCAAAGAAATTAAGATCGCAGCGCTGAAGATTTTCCGTAACTGCGTAAATTCCCGCGGTCACCCTGTCGGTGCTGTGAAGCACGCAGGGCACTCTCCTCACCCCTGCGAGAATTGCGGCGCGAAGTCTTCTTTCGCCGGCTATCAGCTCATACTTATTATAAGCCGTGCGCCTTACAAGCAAAGGTTCGATAATTCCGTTCTTCGCGATACTCTCCTTTAAAGCAGAAAGCTTGCCGTCGTCAAATATCTTTCTCGGCTGATCGGGATTTGCGATTATCTGTGAGGGCTTAAGCATTAAAAGCTTTTTATCCGCTATCGTGTGCATAATACCGCTTGTCCTCCCTTGCTGTTTTATTTCCGTGATTAAATTATGGCACCGAATTTTAAAAAAGTAAAGAAAAACGCGTCGGGAAAATCCGACGCGTTTTATGATTTTTCGACAATTTAAAGAGGTTTTTTTGAGATTTTGGCGTTATCTCTGGGGAATTTCGGCGAAGTTTGCGATATCTTTTTTATATTTATTATCACTCTTTTATCTCCGCCGGGCAAATTTTCGCGCAAAACCGACTCTGTTTTGCCGCCGAGCAGTTTTATCGCATTAGCCGCTGCTTCGAGTTCTTCCTCTCCGGATGCCCCTTTAAGCGCGATAAAATTTCCGCACAGCTTTACATAGGGCAGGCAGTATTCGCAAAGCACCGGCAGATTTTTAACCGCTCTTGCCGTGGCAAAATCAAAGCTTTCCCTTAATTTTTTATCTTTTCCGCCCTCTTCCGCGCGCATATGCCTGATTTCGGCTTCAAGACCTAATTTCAGCAAAACATTCTCTAAAAATATAAGTCTTTTATTAAGCCCGTCAAGCAAAGTAAGCTTTATATCGGGTCTTGCGATTTTAAGCACGAGGCCGGGAAAGCCTGCGCCTGTGCCGACATCTATTATTTTTGCGTTTTTATCTACCTTTGCCGCTTTGAAGAATAACATACTGTCAAAAAAATGCTTGATATAAATTTCACCCGGCTCGGTGATAGCGGTGAGATTGACGGATTTATTTGCTTCTATCAGCATAGACTTATAGGTTTCAAACCGCTCTTTTGCCAAAGCATCTAAATAAATACCGTTTTCATCGCATAATTTTTTTAAATTTTCAAAATATCCGCTCATTTTTCGCCCGCCTTAAGATGAATAAGCAATACGGAAATATCCGCAGGGCTTACTCCCGATATTCTTGAAGCCATACCGATATTAAGAGGTCTTATTTTTTCAAGCTTTTCTCTTGCCTCTATTCTCAGCCCATACACGGCGGAATAATCGATATCCTCGGGAATAATCGTGTTTTCAAGCCTTTGAGCCTCTTTGATAGCAGCATTCTGCCTTGAAATATAGCCCTCATATTTTATTTCTATTTCAGCCTTTAAAGATATTTCCTTTTCACAATCTGCAGTTTTATCGAAAGGCCTTAGCATTTCATAGCTTAACTGCGGTCTTTTAATAAGATCGGATAATCGCGTTCCTGTTTTTAAAGGAGCGGTACCTGCCTCTTCCAAAACTTTATTTATTTCCTCGCCGGGAGCTATAAATACGGACTTCATTCTCTTTATTTCTTTTTCCTTTTTATCTTTTCTTAGTAAAAACTCCGAATATTCTTCCTCGCTTATAAGGCCTAACTTATGACCTATGGGCATTAAGCGCTCATCGGCGTTATCATGGCGGAGAATGAGCCTGTATTCTGATCTTGAAGTCATCATTCTGTAAGGATCGGAACAGCCCTTGGTTACAAGATCGTCTATCAAAGTGCCGATATAAGAAGTGGATCTCGGCAAGATAAGAGGCTCCTCGCCTTTTACCTTTTTTGCCGCGTTTACCCCTGCGATAAAGCCTTGAACAGCCGCCTCTTCGTACCCCGAAGAGCCGTTGAACTGACCGGCGCCGAAAAGGCCGTCAAACTCCTTTATTTCAAGCGAGGGTTTTAAAGTTTGAGGATCGACGCAGTCGTATTCGATAGCATAAGCGTTTCTCATCACGCTGACATTTTCAAGACCTTTTATAGTGCGGTAAAACCCTATCTGCACTTCTTCGGGCAGTGAAGAGCTCATTCCCTGAAGATACATTTCCTCCGTGTTTTCTCCGCACGGCTCTATAAACAGCTGGTGGCGCTTTTTATCCGCAAACCTGACTATTTTATCTTCGATACTCGGGCAGTACCTCGGGCCGACGCCCTCTATAACACCCGAATAAAGCGGCGAGCGGTGAAGATTTTTTCTTATTATTTCCTCTGTTTTTGAATTTGTATAGGTTATATGGCAAAGCACCTTGTTTTCGGGCGCTTTTTTGGTTTTAAAGCTGAAAGGCTCCGTTTCCTCGTCGCCCGGCTGGACCTCGAGGTCTGTAAAATCAATGCTCTGCTTTAAAACCCTTGCGGGAGTGCCTGTTTTAAACCTGCGAAGAGAAAGACCTAATTTTTTAAGCGACTGCGAAAGCTCCGTAGCCGCGGCGGCGCCGTCGGGTCCGCTTTCATAATTCACTTCTCCGACAAATACTTTTCCGCCTAAAAATGTGCCTGTTGCAAGAATAAGCGTTTTGCAGGCGAAATCGGCTCCGAGCTCCGTTACGGCGTGCCAGAGTCCGTCTTCCCTTTTTTCGACCTTTACTATCTTTGCCTGCTTAACTTCGAGATTTTCCTGCAATTCCACGGTGTGCTTCATATATCCCGAATAATTGCGCCTGTCTATCTGGGCGCGCAGGCTGTGCATAGCGGGGCCCTTGCCGCGGTTTAGCATTCTGCTTTGAAGAGTGTTTATATCGGCGGCAATTCCCATTTCGCCGCCTAAAGCGTCAAGCTCCCTTACAAGATTGCCTTTAGCCGTTCCGCCGATCGATGGGTTGCAGGGCATATTTCCTATCCAATCGAGAGTGATAGTAAACATAATTGCGCTAACTTTGAGCCTTGCGGCGGCTAGAGCTGCCTCTATTCCTGCGTGGCCGCCTCCTATTATTCCTACATCATAACTTCCGGCTTTATATTCGGGTATCATTTCTTTTTTAAACCTTTACTTTCCTATACAAAATCTTTTAAACACTTCGTCGGCTACTTCGTTTGTAACGCGTTTGCCCGTAAGCTCCAAAAGAGCCGAAACGGCGTCGTCTATTATCACAGCGACCGCGTCTAAAGTAACTCCGCCGTTAAATGCAGCTATCGCCTCGTTTACAGCGCTAAGCGCTCTTTTTGCGCAGTCCTTTTGCCGCACCGTGATAAGCGCCGCGCCAGAAAGATCCGACTCATTGATATTTAATATCTCTTCTATCGCTTTTTTAAGCTTATCCGCGCCCTCGTTTTCCTGCGCGCTTATAAGCACGGAAGAAAAGCCCTCAAAATCCTTAACTTCAAGCTTGTTTCCGAGATCGGACTTATTTAAAACTATCACGGTATTTTCGGGATCAAGCGAGGATAAAAGCGAAATATCGTCGCTGTCTAAAGCGGTTGAAGAGTCGAACACGGCAAGCACCAAAGCCGCCGTTTCCTTTTTCTGCTTCGCTTTTATAACGCCGACCTTTTCCACCTCGTCTTCGGTTTCCCTTATTCCCGCGGTATCGGCGAGGTTTAAAACAATGCCGTTTAAATTTATCCTGTCCTCAACGATATCGCGCGTGGTGCCTGCAATATCCGTGACTATCGAACGCTCGGTGCGCGACAGCATATTCATAAGAGTGGATTTTCCGACATTCGGCTTGCCGACTATCGCGCAGTCTATCCCCTCTCTTATTATCCTGCCGTTTTCAAAGCCGTTTAAAAGCTTTAAAAGCTCCGCCTTAGCGTCATTTAAAAGCGAGATAAAATTTTCGGGTCTTAACTGCTCTATATCCTCGTCGGGAAAATCGGAATAAGCCGCGAAGCAGGCGGCGGTTTCCAGCAGCTTATCGGTTATTTTTTCTATTTCTTTCGAAATACCGCCTGTTTTAACGGATATCGATTGCTTTAAAGCCTGTTTTGTTTCGGCATTTATAAGCGCCGCTATACTTTCTGCCTGGGCAAGATCCATTTTTCCGTTTAAAAAAGCTCTTTTTGAAAATTCGCCCGGCATTGCCAAAACGGCTCCGCATTCAAGCGTTCTTTTTAAAGTTTCCTCCGCGCTCAGCATTCCTCCGTGTACCGAAAGCTCGACCGTGTTTTCCCCGGTAAAGCTGTGCGGCGCTCTGAAAACGAGGGCGACTGCCTCGTCTATCTCTTCGCCGTTACCGTCGGTCACCTTTCCGTAAAGCGCGGTGTAACCTTTTTGATCCGAAAGCTTTTTCCCCGAAAATGATAAAAAGCATTTATCGGCAATTTCGAGAGCCTTTTCTCCCGAAATTCTTATAACAGCTATTCCTCCGCGGCCCTTTGGAGTGGAAATTGCGGCTATTGTATTTTCAGGCATAGAAAAGACCTCCTTTAAATTTAATATTTTATCACTTTTTGTTGCTTTTTTCAATATTATCGGCGCTTTTGCAGGATAAATTGCTAAAAAGAATTCTTTCCTTAAAATACTGCGCGCCGCCAAATTTTGATCTAAGCCTTTTTTCAAGCTGTGATCTTATTTCTTTTATTTTCTCTAGTTCGGGATTTTGAGGCTCTGTTCCGCCGTAAATCACGGAATCGAAAATTTGTGCCGCGGGGGCGCAGAGTTCTTTTAATTCCGCGTTTCCCGCAAGATAGCTTAGCTCCGATATGGTCAGAGCATTATTTTTCTTATTTATCAGAATTTCAAGCATTGTTTTTATATCCGAAATGTAAAACACGGCTTTTGCGGAATTTGAAGAATATCTTTTTTCTATTCTTTTCTCATCGAAAAATCTTTTTACAAGATAAAATTTTAAAAGCACTATAAAAGCTATGAATAATATCAGACTGCCAAGCGAAATAACAAGAAAGCTTAAAAGCGATATTTTTTTATTGCCGCCGTTATTTTCTTCGGGCGGGATATCGGAATCAAGAAATTCGACATAGCTCTTTTCCGCCTCTTTTATCTGCTGTGAATCAAGCCTTTTAAAGCCGATATTGGTTTTTCCGCTTGCAGTATCCGCGCCTGCAAACGGATCGAACGATATCCAGCCTATACCTTTAAAATAGCATTCCGCCCAGGCATATCTTCCCCTGTCTTCAAGAATGTGGCTTCCGCCGCCTTTGGGTGTGGATTTATATCCTGCCGCAAGGCGCGAGGGAATATTGCAGGCTCTTGCCATCAGGCAAAGTGCCGTGGCATAAAGGGTGCTGTAACCGCTTTTATTTATAAGTATCTGATCGCAGGGCGAAATACTTTCTTTGATATCCCCGGGGGATTCGGAATAGGCAAAATCATTATAAGGTGATAAAAGTGCGCAGAAATCAAGCACTGTTTCGTAATTTGACAGCCCCTCGTTTTTAACCGTGAGCGCATATTCAAGCAGGGTTTTCGACCAATATTTAGGAAGCTTTGTATAATGCCTTACAAAATCATCGGTATAGAATTTATCGTCATACTCATTACTTACCGAATTTATAAGATCAATGCTTTCCTTTCCCGCGTTTCCGCACTCGGCCGAGGGGAAAATTCTCGTATCAAAGGAATACTCATACCCCTCGTTTTCCCCGAAAAAGCTGAATATTTCGGAATGCTCGTTAAAAAGCAGGGGGTTTTCGGTTTTAGTAAGCTCTTTGAAATTTTCCGCCTTGTCGGCAGTGTAAAGTCCCTTTTGAGGAGATAGGAGCTTTACTTTCATATTATGTGTTTTAAACTCAAAGCCCGAATTATCTTCTTTAAAAGCCTTTGAATAAAAATAATTTTCGGACTTGTTTTTATATTTTCCGTCTATTCTGTAGGCTCCGCTTTCGCTCGAAGTCCACCTTGAGCCGTTAAATTCGTCAAAAACAGCGGTTTTAAATAAAATCGGGCGGTCGGTATCCGTGCTGACCTCAGCTATAGCATAATCCTCCGCAGGCTCTAAATTTCCGCCTATCCTGCTTTCATCGGGGGAAAGCCCCAGCTCATGCAGAGTGGCTGTTTTAAATTCCTTTTGAGCCGTTGTGTAAATTCCCGTTTTGCTCTGAAAATCGGCAACCTTATCTGCGGCTCCTCTTTTGTGGTGGCAAAGCATATTTTCAGGCATTCCCCACACGGAAGACAGCGCTATTGCAGAGCTTAATATTAGGCTCACCGCACAAAATAATACCTGCGAGCCTAAAACTCTTCTTTTATTTTTTGAAGATAAAATTCTTTTCCCCGAAAAGTGATCGCGGCAAATAAGAGAAAGAGCGCCCGCGAGATAAAAGAGAAGCGAAATATTACAGCTTTTGCGGTCGCTCAAGGCGCACAAAAGCACGGTAGACAGACCGAAAATAGCAGTCGGCACCGCAGATTTTTTTATAACTTTGACGGTTAAAAAAGCTATAAGCGCTATTCCTAAGGTCACGGTGAAAAATACCGCGTCAAACCCCTTTACGGAATAGAATTCGCCGTCGGGGTCCATTCCGCCGAACCACCAGCCGATAATTCCCGAAACATCGCGGAAAAACACGCTCCATTTTAAGGCCAGCGTGATATAAAGGGATATGAATATTACTATCGCACCCGTTGCCACAGCAAAAATTATCGGCTTTACAGTGATAAGAAACATAACCGCTGAAAACACCAGCACCGCGCTTAATATAAACGGAACCGACATTCTTATCGGAAACTGCGAATTAAGCACGAAAAGCACGCCGAGAGATAGTAAAACGCAGGATAGATAATCAAAAATACCGTCGCATACTCTTTGGGCGGCGGAGGGAGAAAACGATCTTTTCCTTGTTTTCAGCAAATAAGTCCACCCACCTTTTCAAGTATCTGACTGCAATCGGAAATATAAGCGGCGCAAAATCCCGAGCCTGTTTCCTCCGAAAGAAAATCGGGGATATCCTTTTTAAAGGGTATTATAAAGCTTACCCTTACGCCGTTATTTATCATTTTAGAAATTCTTTTTAATGATTTTTTCGAAATATTATCTGAAATTATATAAAGATCGGCATTCTTTTCGAACACCTCGTTTGCCGCCGAATAGGGGATATCATAAGCGCTGTTTTCCTCTTTTCCCTCTAAATCGGTGAGCAGGTAAGGAAATTTCAAAAGATCCTCGCTGTTTTCAACCGTGAAATCCAGATCCTGCGAACTAATCCTGCAGGCGGAAAATGTGAAGCTTTTTTTCTTTCCGCCGAAATTGCCGGCTAAGGTGAGCGCCGTTTCAAGCGCTATATCGGAGATCACGGGATCTTTTTTAAGCACGGCGCCGTCAAGCAGAACAAAAACTTTTGGATCCTCCTTATCCTCGTAAATTCTTACGAGCAGGCGGTTAAATTTAGCCGACAGCTTCCAATTTATCCTCTTTATCGGATCGCCGGGGTGATAATCTCTTATATCGTCGGGCGTTTCGCCTGAAAAGCCCGATTTTACGGACATTTTCGTGTTGCCCTCTACAGGATCGAGCATTCCGCCGTCAAATTCAGGTGAATAGGACACGGGCAGCACTTTTATTCCCTTGATCTTTTCAGGCTCTTCGCCTTTAAAGAAAAAGGGTATGAAAAACAAGCCGAAAATATCCTCGGCATAAATTTTTTTAACTCCGCAGATAAGCTTTCCGCAGTGCGGACACTTGATTTTAAAATCAAAGCTTTTATTTATTTTTCCGATATTTAAAAAAACGGAATTATCATTGAGCTTTCCGGATCTTAAATCCCTTGCCGCGTCGCTTATCTCGATCCTCACGACCGACGGAAGCACTGCCGCGCCTTTTAAAGTAACTTTTATACTTCCCTCTTCAAGTCTTGAAACTATATCTGTTTCAAGATGAAAGGATGGCCTTATAAGCGCCGCTGATAAAAGCGCCGAGATAAGGCAAAAGCCCAAAACCGCTCCGAAAGCCGCGGAAATTATAAAGAATTCTCTTAGCCCCGTTCCTAATCCGAGGAAAAGTGAAAAGGCAAATGCCGCCGCAAAACCTGCCGCTTTAAATGACATTTCTTAATTCTCCTAGCGAGTTTAATTTTTCGGGATCTTAACTGTCTTTAAAATATCTTCTATAACCTTTTGCGCGGTAAGTCCGCCTGCACCGAATCGGCTCTTTAAAATAATTCTGTGAGTAAGCACATAGGGCGCTAAAAACTTGATATCATCGGGAACAACATAATTTCTTTTCTCTATCAGCGCCTTGGCACAGCTTGCCTGCATAAGCGCGATAGACGCTCTCGGACTGCACCCTGATAAAACGCCGTCAAAATTCCTCGTAGCCTCTACTAAAGAAATTATATATTCCATAAGGCTGTCGTCGATCTTAACATCGCTTGCCGCCTTTTGCAGCTCTAAAAGATCGGAGGTATCGGCAACCTGCGTGATCTCCGAAGAAACAGCCGGGCTTTTTTTCATTTTAAGTATCTCTTTTTCCGCCTCTTTAGACGGATAGCCTACGCTTATCTTCATAAGAAAACGGTCTATCTGCGCCTCGGGCAGAGGATAAGTTCCCGCCATTTCAACAGGGTTTTGAGTTGCCATAACTATAAAAGGAGCAGGCAGAGCATAGGTTTTAAGATCCACCGTGACCTGCTTTTCCTGCATTGCCTCCAAGAGAGCAGACTGCGTTTTAGGGCTTGCGCGGTTTATTTCGTCAGCTAAGATTATCTGATTAAAAGCGCTTCCTTTATGGAAGGTTTTTTCGCCTGTTTTGATATCGAACATATTAAATCCCGTGATATCGCTCGGCAAAACATCGGGTGTAAACTGAATTCTCTGAAAAGAGCACCCGAGCGACTTTGCAAGCGCCGAAACAAGCGTGGTTTTCCCGAGCCCCGGAACATCCTCTATAAGCACATGGCCCGAGGATATCAGCGCCATCAGCATAAGGTCTATTACCTCGTCTTTGCCGATTATCGCTTTTTTTACATTTTCTCTTATCAGACCGATAGTTTTATTTATCTCCAAAATAAATTCTCCCTTAAAAATTATTTTTTGAATTTAATGTTTATATCCACTCTGCCGCTTATGCCTAAAACCGAGCCCGAAGAAGAGTACTGCCAGATAATATAGGGCACATTATCAAGTCTTTTCGTCCTGACATTTTCGGTGTAATACGCTATCCAAAGATTATTATTCTTTATTCTTCCGCTTTCAAGATAATTGTTGTAATAATTGATATAAGTATAGATTCCCGGAGTACGGCCGACATTTGCTATGGTGTTCATAAACGCCAGAGCGTTATCCGTTCTCTGCGTTTTGGAAAGCGACGCTACCCTGTTGTCCTTATGCTCGATATCGATATAAACGGGAAGCTCAAGGCTTCTGCCCGCCAGCGCATTTAAAACGAAGTTTGCCTCTTCTACAGCCTCCGCCTGGTTTACCGCCACGGAATAAAAATAAACTCCGCATTTTATTCCTCTTTTTTGCGCGCCTTTAAGGTTTTGCTCGAAATTAGCGTCAAGCTTGATGTTTCCTGTTTCATAGCCTCTGAAACCAAGCCGGATTATGGCAAAATCAATTCCTGCCGATTTTACTTTTGCCCAATCGATATTCCCCTGGTAAACGGATACATCAATTCCCACTTCGCAGTCCTTAACTCCCGTCACCTCGTCGAAGTGATACCTAAGGCCGTTTATTTCAGCATAGCCTGTAAGCAGTTTTCCGTTTGACATAAAGTAGGTCTTGCCGTCAACGGTGTTAAATCCCTCGTTAAAATACCTGCCGTCGGGAAGCTGTGTTTTAATAACCGTTTTCCTCTCGACTTTCTTTTCTTCCTTTACAAACTCTTTATCGATAAACCCGACTATCGGCTTTGCGTTTTCGTCTTCGTTTGCGTCGTCAAACTCGGGATCGTATTTTATCTTGTAATATTCTTTTACTTCTTCCGTTTTTTCTTCCTCCGAAGATGTAACTTCTTCGGATACCTCCGTATTGAAAGTTTCCTGCTTTATCTGCAGTTTTTCAAGCAATTCATATTCTTTTTCGGGCTGAGCCGAAAAAGCGATAAGCTCGGGTCTTTGCGCGTCTGCATAAACAGGGCAGACCTCTTTTACAGTAACCGCGTCTATCTCTTTTGTTTCGTATTTCGGGCCGTCGTCAATAACCTTTGTGACCTTAAAATCCACAGGTTCCGGCTCAGGCTCGGTTTTAAGAGCGGCGTTGTTGTTTTTAAGAGGGTCCTCTTTAGCGCTGTATTTATATTTAGTGCTTTTAAGCACTGCGCCCGGAGCCTGCTGTGCGATAGGCTCGGGCTCGCTCGCCGTTTCCTCGGAAGAAGTATCTGAAGACGCGCTTTCCATACTCGAAACCGTTTTGACAGTCGGAGTTGTTTTTTTCGCCTTGTCTTTTTTGCCGGCTGTTAAAAGCGTGGCCGTTACGCCGCCTGCAAGCACCAAAACTGCTGACGATACCGCAACAGTTGCTTTCAAATGCGCTTTTAAAAAGCCTGTTACCATAAAAAATATTTTCTGCATTTTAATTTTTCCTTATTTTGTCGGAATATCGCCGACACCGTTTATAATAAGGCGCGGTCTGTAGGGGAAGCTGTTTACCGTTTCTTTAGTGGAAACGCCTGTAAGTACTAAAGCGGTATCAAGTCCGCTTTCAATTCCTGCGACTATGTCCGTATCCATTCTGTCGCCTATCATCACAGCCTCCGAGGAGTGAACTCCGAGCATCTTAAGCCCCGTTCTCATCATAAGAGGGTTAGGCTTGCCGACATAATAGGCGGTCTTGCCCGTGGTCGCCTCTATAGGAGCGACAAACGCTCTGCAGGCAGGCGCAATTCCGTTTTCCACAGGGCCCGTGATATCGCTATTGGTAGCGATAAGTCTTGCTCCTTTGTTTACAAAGTTCATCGCTTTCATAATGTGGTCATAGCAATAATCTTCCGTTTCTCCGACGACCACAAAGTCGGGATCGACCTCGTTTATAGTGATGCCCGCGTCATAAAGCGCGTTATAAAGTCCGTGGTCTCCTATAACATATGCGCTGCAGCCGGGCGCCTGGCTCTTTAAAAACTTCGCCGTGGCAAGCGCGCTTGTATAAAAATGCTCCTCGCCTACTTCTAGCCCCATTCTCATAAGCTTTTGCTTAAGCTCTCTGGGCGAGCGTTGGCTGGCGTTTGTTAAAAAAAGAAACTGCTTATTTTCTCTGTAAAGCCACTCTACAAATTCCTTTACTCCGTCAAGCAGACGGTTGCCGTGATATATAACTCCGTCCATATCGCAGATAAAGCCTTTTTTGCTTCTTAATTCTTCCATATTTTCCTCCGATAATATTATATATATTTATTATAACAGAGAGTAATAAGAAAAAAAAGAAGAAATTTAAATTTTACCCCGATTTTACCGCCCTTTAAAAAAGATATTGACTTTTAAAACAAAATTAGCTATAATTATAAAGCTGTTATAAAAACAGTTTTTCTTGAATTATTTCGAGGTGTGGCTCAGTTTGGTAGCTTTGAGTTTGACCGCTGCCCCAAGGCAGATGCAGGGAAAACGAAAAGGCGCAGCGGTCGAAAATTTTTACCGCTCCAAGGTTAAAAAATTTTCGGGAACCGCAAGAGTAAGCTGCGAGCAGCGCGAAAAGGTTTTTTAAAGCCTTTTAAATCAAGAAAACTTAATTAATTTATCGAGGTGTGGCTCAGTTTGGTAGAGCGCTGCGTTCGGGACGCAGAGGCCGCAGGTTCAAGTCCTGTCACCTCGACCAAAGCCCTAAAGGCAAAATGCCTTTGGGGCTTTAAAAAGTAATAAGTAATAGTGAATAGTGAAAAAGTATTTTAATATATCTCTTATCATATCCTAAAAACTGCAAGTATTTAACAATACTTGCAGTTTTTTAATCAAATAGACAATACAATCAGAGTACAACACTTCTCATAGCGGAAAATTTGTCCGATTATATTGTCTCGTCATTTGAAATACGACAGTATTCCTGCATTCCTCGACTTCATAATCAAAAAAATTTTCTCGCTATGAGTCGAAGATTTTGTAAGATAACGGCGCTGTTTAGCGGCGCGGCGCCCGACCGAATAATACTGTCGTATTGTGAGCGGAGGGCAACAATGCCGATGAATGCGCCGTTTCTTCAAAAAAGTATTGTACCCTGATTGTATTGTCTATCCGCCGGTTGAAATCAAGCAATTCATTATAAAGACTATACCCTTTCAAAAAGATGTCGGTGAATGTCGTTTTTGTTTTATTTATAATACTCTTGAAAAGCTAAAAAGAAAGGAGTATTATAAAAAATGAGCTTTTTTAATGAATTGTTTTCTGCCGGAGTGTGGGGTGAGAAAGCGCCCGCAGCACCAAAATGGAACAAATGGATACATCGTAATTTAAGTGAAAATCATTGCGAGGAATGTCTAATGCTTCACGAATGTTGGTTTGAGAAGAATAAAACTCCTAAACATCCGCATCATCCGTTTTGTCATTGTATTTTGGAAGATATACCATATAATGATGTATTAACAAAATGCAAATCCGTTTGTGCATTCAGCAAATTTGATCCATATTTATTCAACCGAGATAAAAAATATCCGCATACCAAAGAAAAACTGTTTAACAGTTGGGGATACACGATTGATGATTCAAAATGGTTACAAACAGAAATTGAAAAACAAGGGCTAGAAAAGTATGTTAATGGCGAATATACTTTGGGTAAACTTAATGATAAGGGGCAAAGAATAAGTATCCGAGTAGAAATTGCACGAAAAGATACCAGAAGAAATGTATCTTTTATAACCGGCTGGATGGTACAGCCCAACGGAAGTATAAAACTAACAACACCATACGGAGGTAAATGATATGAAAGAAATGGATTGTGTAGAAGTAATTGTTGAAAAAGAAAAGTATGTTAAAGACGGAGTTCACAAAGGAATGCAGGGCTGGATATGCCTAGATGACAATTCAAACGGAACATGGCTTGTCAATTTTCCTCAGTGCGGCGAAAAAGATGACATTGCGGAAATAAGCATAAAAGAAGAGGATTTGAAAGTTATTCCTGTAATGCATGCGATTGTCAACGAACAGATAAAAGCCAAATTCGGCGATTAAAATTTTGTTTATTTAAACTCGGTGCATAAATATTCGAGTAGAAATCGCACAAAAAGATACCGGAAGAAATGTATCTTTTATAACCGGCTGAATGGTACAGCTCAACGGAGGTAAATGATATGAAAGAAATGGATTGTGTGCGTGTTACGGTCGAAAAGGACAGATACGCTAAAGAGGGCGTTCATAAAGGAATGTACGGTTGGATATGCTTAAACGACCGCTTTAAAGGTTACTGGTCTGTTAATTTCCCTCAATGCGGGGAAAAGGACGATATTGCAACGATTTCGGTACATGAAGATGATATGGAAGTTGTGCCGATTATGCGTGTAATTGAAAATGAGCGAATAAAGGCTAAATTCGGCGATTAATATTTTTGTGTATTTAAACTCGGTGCATAAGTATCCGAGTAGAAATCGCACAAAAAGATACCGGAAAAAATGTATCTTTTATAGCCGGCTGGATGGTACAGCCCAACGGAGGTAAATGATATGAAAGAAATGGATTGTGTAGAAGTAATTGTTGAAAAAGAAAAGTATGTTAAAGACGGAGTTCACAAAGGAATGCAGGGCTGGATCTGCTTGGAACAACGAACCGCCGGATATTGGCTTGTTAATTTTCCTCAGTACGGCGAAAAAGATGACATTGCGGAAATAAGCATAAGAGAAGAGGATTTGAAAGTTATTCCTGTAATGCACGCTATTGTTAACGAACAAATAAAAGCCAAATTCGGGGATTAAATTTTGTGTATTTAAAATGTTTAATCTCTTCGCATAACTTGACAAAGCTCCCGACCGCTAAAGCGGTCGGGAGCTTTTATTACTTAAGTTTAACTCTTTAACGAGTTTTTTGTCGGTTCATTTAAAAATGCCCGTTTTACCAATTTAAAATGAATTCCATAATAAAAGCGGCGCTCCAACTGAAATTATTCCAGCAAAGCCCTTTCAATGATTTTGAATCGTAATTTTCATAAATTCCGTCGCGAATATTATCGCACATATTCAAAATTGCTTCTTTAATAGCGTCTGCGGTTTTATCGAATCCGTAATTTTTTAATCCTTTAGCCGCGAAATATGCAACATTCAGCCAAACAGGGCCTCTCCAATAATCGGTGCAATAGGCAGGATCGTCATAAGTTACAGACGGCATATAAGGGAAAAATTTTTCAGGATCTGAGGCTATCTTTTCCATAGATTCAGCTCTGCTTTCAGGAGAAATTCCAATATATAAAGGCATAAATGAAGCGGGAGATAAAGTTCTTATTTGCTTGCCTGTGAATTTATCCGTATCCGCGTATACGCCTCTTTCTTCATCAAACATACGCTCGTTTATTAGTCTTGCAACCTCGTTTCCGCGTGAACGCCACTTATCGGAATCGTTTAAACCCAATATATCCGAAATATCCGCGAGAGCGCGGTAGCTTTGCACCATATAACAATTAAGATCGATAGCCCAAAGATCGACTATCGGAGTATCATAGCGCGGCGAATTATCCCAGCCCGATTCATAACGGGCTTTAAGATAGTTGTCCTTTTCAGAACTGTTTTGAGCGCAGAAAAAGAACAGTCCGTCATATTGCCGCTCTTCTCGCCAAAACCGCTCGTTTTTCACCAATCGATCATACATTCTCTTAAGAAATTCGCGGTCGCCGCACCTTTTATAAACAAGCTCAATCGCCCATGCCATCACAGGAGGTTTTGTCAGATCGGCAGCAATTTTTCCGTTTGCATATATAACATCGGGAAACATTCCGTTTTCAAGCTGAAACTTGCAAAATGCCTCTAAACAGCTTTTCGCAAGGTCGGTATCGTAACGGCTGACAGCCATAGCGTGAAAAGCCGAATCCCAATTCCAGATTCCCCTTCCTTTGCGCTGCCACGGCGTAATACACGGCATATCGCCCCAGGGAAGCCCTTTTTCTCTCATAGTGTTAACTTCCAGAGTATCGTACGCCCTCGACAAAAGGTCTTTATCCCGAAAAGACAGATCTTCATACTGCTTTAAAAAATCCTGCTTTGTCATTTTTAACACCTACATATCGGACAAATTTTCCACTATGAGAAGTATTATACACTGATAGTATTGTCTATGTCAATATGATTTTCACCTCCTTTGCCCTTTTGAATAAAATGGTAAGAGGTGATTTTTTATGGAAAACGGCATTGATAAAAGCACTCTCGAATTTTATGCCGCGCAGGCAAAAAATTATTCAAAGAGGGCTGTTAAAACCGATGTTCAGGCAGTTTCTCAAAAAGAGCCTGACACTGAAAACATATTAAACGGAAACGGCAGGCTTAAAGTGCAGGTAACTTATGCTTACGGCTCGCTGCCTGTTTCAAACGCGAGCGTCAGCGTGAGATCAGACAGAAACGGTGTTATCACCGAGCATTTTAACGGCGTGACCGATAATTCGGGCATTGCGCAGGATATTCTGCTCCCGGCGCCGGTGCCAACGCACACGCAGGATTACGCCACAAAAGATGATTTTGATACGACTTATTATGTATCGGTGTTCCACCCCGGCTTTGTCCCGGCAGACGATCTTCCTGTTCAGATCTATAACGGAATTGAAACGATACTTCCCGTCGATCTTGTCAAAAGGGAGGTGTGAGTGTGGATCTGCCTGTAATACCGACGACGATCACCGTACATATGGGCGCGCCGGGGAGCGCGGCGGAAAATATCACGGTGCCGTTTAACGAATATATAAAAAATGTCGCGTCTTCCGAAATTTACCCCACCTGGCCCGAGGCGGCGCTGCGAGCCAATATTTTAGCGCAGATATCTTATACCTTAAACCGAGTTTATACCGAATATTACCGCAGCCGCGGTTACGATTTCGATATAACAAGCACCACGCAGTACGATCACGCATTTACAAAAAACGGAGAAACTTTTTTAAATATCAGTATGCTGGTAGACGATATTTTCAATAATTACATCGTAAGAGACGGCAATATCGAGCCGCTTTTCGCGCAGTTTTGCGACGGCGTGCGCACGCAGTGCAGCGGTCTTTCGCAGTGGGGGAGCGTGGAGCTTGCGAACAACGGATATTCCTACTTGGATATTTTAAAATTCTATTACGGCGACGATATAAATATAATTACCGACGCTCCCGTTGCCGATAATATCCCCTCTTATCCCGGCACTCCGCTTAAAAGGGGCGATTTTTTAGAAGAGGTCTACAGAATAAAACTGCAATTAAACCGTATAGGAAAAAATTACCCCGCAATACCCGAAATTCCTTATATGAACGCGGCTTTTGACGCCTCAACGGAAGAAGCGGTAAAGGCTTTTCAGCGTATTTTTAACTTAACTCCCGACGGCATTGTCGGAAAATCGACCTGGTATAAAATAAAGGAGGTCTACGCAGGGGTAAAGCAGTTAAGCGAGCTTACAAGTGAGGGGCTTACAATAAGCGAGGCGGCAAGAATTTATCCGCGTGCGCTCACCCCGGGCACAGTCGCCGAGGCGGTAAGGACAGTGCAGTATTATTTAAGCTTTATTTCCTTTTATTTCGACAATATCGATTTTATTCCGCTTACGGGAGTTTATGACGAGCAGACAGAAAACGCCGTCAGAGCGTTTCAGCAGACATACGGCTTAACGCCCGACGGCATTGTCGGCAGGGCAACTTTCAACAAGCTGACCGAGGTGTATAACAGTATCGTAGCGGACCTGCCGAGGGATTACCAAACGCTGCTCGGCAGAGTTTACCCGGGAAAAGCGCTTTCGTTCGGCGATACCGGCGAAGATGTAAGACTTATCCAGGAAAATATAAACAATATCTCTCTAAACGATCCCGCAGTGCCGAGAGTTACGGTAAACGGAGTTTTCGACGACGCCACAGTTTCGGCGGTCGCCGTTTTGCAAGCACAGCTCGGAAGAGAGCCGAGCGGAGCGGTCGATCCGATAATCTGGAGCGAAATAATTTCCCGCGGCTCGGGAATGTAGGGACTTCAAGCGCTGTTTACCGTCTTCTTGGAGCTTGCAGGGAAGTTAAGTTTTCAGCATTTCCTCGGCGCGGCGTTTCTTCCGCCGTCGATCATAATGTTTTCGCCGTTAATAAACCGCCCTTTTTCGGAGGCTATAAATAAAATAAGGTCAATTATTTCCTGAGGTTCGGCGGCTCTGCCGACTAAGGTGTGCATATTGGCCATAGCCTCCCTTGTAAGGACAGGCCCGGGAGATACGCATACACAGCGCACACCGTATTTAGAACCGTATTGTGCCAGTGACTTTGTCAGTCCGAACATTGCTCCGCTTTTTGCAGTCGGGTAGTCTACGCCTCTGCCGTCGCCTTCCATACCCGTTATAGAGCCGATATTAACAATAAGTCCGCTTTTCTGCTCTCTCATTTGTTTCATAACGGCATGGTCGAAATAGAACTGCCCTTTAAGATTAACATCAATTCCCCAATCGTAAACTTCAATGGGAATATCCGGGAATTCGAGTTCGGGAGCAACTTTCAGCATTCGCACAGCCGTTCCTCCCGCAAAATTACACATTAGATCAATGCTGCCGAAGATTTCTACCGCCTTATCCCGTGCAGTGCATACCTGCTTGTAATCACGCACATCGCAAGGAACAAATACCGCTTTTCCTTTACCCTTTTGATTGATCTCTTCGGACTTTTTAGCAAGTGCCGTTTCATTGATATCACACATAATAATATTGCCGCCGAGCTCCGCCCAATTTTGTGAAAATAAAAGCCCCATACCTGACGCGGCGCCGGTGGCTATTGCCGTTTTGCCTATGAAAGTCATAATTTTTACTCCTTTTAACTATTTTTACTTATTAACCGTTAAAACGACCTTGCCGATATTTTCGCCGCGGTAAAGAATGTCCTGCGCCGCCTCCGCCTCGGTTATCGGCAAAACCTTGTAAATTGTCGGTCTTATTTCTCCCGAAGATACTTTCGGCCATACATCACGCACCAGATCGGAAAGGATCTCAGCTTTTTTTGCAGGCGTTTTTGAACGCAATGTGCTGCCGATTATTCTTACATTTCTCACATAAATGTTTTTAAGATCTATTTCGGTTTTAACTCCGGCAAGTGCCGCTATCATTATCCAGCGTGCTCCGTGCTTAAGAAAATGAATGCACTTACCCATTATTTCACCGCCCAAACAGTCTATTGCAACATCGACGCCGTGACCGTTTTCGAGTTCTTCTTTCAAGACTTCCGTAATGTCTTCTTTTGTTGTGACCACAACGCGGTCGGCATTTAAATGCTTTATATTGTTTGCAGTTTCTTCTGTCAGCACGGTTGTTATTACCCTTACTCCGAATGCTTTTGCCAAAGGTATTATAACGCTTGCAAGCCCGCTCGCTCCCGCATTCATCAAAAGTGTGTCCCCCGCACTTATATTACCCTCCGTAAATAAATTCAGATAAGCCGTGGCGAATGCTTCCGGCATTGCCGCCGCCTCTTCCATGGAACAGTTTTCAGGCACAGGCATAAGCATATCATATTTCACATTCGCATATTCCGCATACCCTCCGCCGCCTAAAAGCGCGCAGACCTTATCGCCTATTTTCCAATCGGATCTCATTTTCGCGCCGTCTGCTATATCAATTATCGTTCCTGCTATTTCAAGCCCCATCCATTCGGGACAGCCCGGAGGCGGAGGATAATCGCCCTCTCGCTGCATTAAATCGGCGCGGTTGATCGCCGCCGCCTCAATTTTAATAAGGCAGTCTTCCTCGCCTAAGATCGGATCGGGCACATTATCCCATCTTAATGTTTTATCATCGTTTACAAGTATTGCTTTCATAAGATCCTTCTCCTGTTCATTTAATATTATCCCTTATTGCTTTCAGATCTTTTAAAAGCGGTTGCTGAGAAGTTGAGAAATTATCGTATTCATAAACGCATAAATACATACAGTTGCCGATCTCTCCGCCTATTCTTCTTAAAATTTTACATTCCCCGCCTGAAAGAAATAAAAAAGGGATATTAAGTTTTTTCTTCAAAAGGTTTATTATTCTCAAATTCTCGATCTGCTGTTCCATATTTTCTGCGTTTGCTACTATTTTTGAAATATCAGCGTTTCTGCTTTGGTGTGAAAGCGCAATTTTAAGCGCCTCATCTGCAGATATGAATTTATTGATGTGGGTCGACATCAACACCTTTGCCTCGCGCTTATGTAATCTATCTATCAGATTCATCTGCTTTTTTACCGCTGTTTCGTCAAATGTAATTTCGTCGGGCTGTTTATCGAAATAATCGCCCATAATATCGCATAGGTCGGCGCCGCAGTCGGCCAGTTCGAGAAGTTCGTCAGCTAATTGTCCGTCGCTCTTGCCCTCGTTTTTTGCATATCGGTAATTTGTTACATATACCGGCTTATCTTCCGTATAAGAAAAAAGTTCCTTATAAACTTCGGCTTTTCTGTACTTTCCGTCCATTTGCTCAAACTGCATTCCGAATGCTTCCGCTCCCTGCGGAATTGATTTTTTTATTAATTCTTTTATTCTTTCAGGATTATCCGCCTGCACCATACAGGTAAGCGGCGCCGCTTTATTAAAAAAACTTCTTTTTCCCATTTAAGTTCCTCCTGATTGTATTGTCTAATCTTTTTTTATTATAAATTCAAATCATCTTTTACTCAATGTGTAAAACGATACTGTTTTGATGTTTTTGATACTATTTATGAGTATTTCTCTTGATTTTTTAATCAAACCATATATAATGTAACTGTAATAAAAAAAGAGGTCTGCATTATGAACGAACTTAAAAACATTACTGTAACCGATATTAAAAAGATGTTTACCGTTATGTCGCCGCGAGGAAAAAATGCCGAGATATATGATCGGGAAAGTTACGGTCTTTCATTCTGCATTGACGGGCAGATCACTTATAAGATCGGCGGTAAAGAAACAGTGTCCGATAAAACCAAAGCCATATTTCTGCCGAAAGGAGGAAATTATTCCCTGCACGGCGATAAAACCGGAAAATTCCCGGTTATAAATTTTGACTGCATTAACTTTCAATGCAGTGAAATTCTTTCATTTACGCTTCATAATCCAGCAAGCTATATCAAGGATTACGAAAAAATGAAAGCTCTGTCCATTTTTGATGGAAACAGAGCCGAAATAATGAGTATTTTTTATGATATCCTTCACCGAATATTGCTTGATAACGCTTCAAACAACAGACTTACTCCTGCAATAAAACTTATTGAGAAAGATTTCGGTGATCCGGGGCTTACAAATTCCGCTTTAGCCAAAGAATGCAATGTGAGCGAGATCTATTTAAGAAAATTATTTACCGAAACATATAAACTTTCGCCGAAACAATATTTGTTAGATATACGAATTAATAAGGCAAAACAGCTTTTGAGCGACGATTTTTTGAAAATAAACGCAGTGGCTCTGCAGTGCGGTTTTACCAATCAATATCATTTTTGCCGTATTTTTAAAAAGAAAACCGGATTTACGCCTAGTGAATATTCAAAGCGCAACAAAACATTTAATATTTAAAAAATCCTATCACAAAAGTGATAGGATTTTTGCTTATTTTTTCAAATATTTTAAGTAAATGCCTAGACAATACAATCAGAGTACAACACTTCTCATAGCGGAAAATTTGTCCGATTATATTGTCTCGTCATTTGAAATACGGCAGTATTCCTGCATTCCTCGACTTCATAATCAAAAAAATTTTCTCGCTATGAGTCGAAGATATGTTAAGAAAACGGCACTGTTTAGCGGCGCGGCGCCCGACCGAAGAATACTGTCGTATTGTGAGCGGAGGGCAACAAAGTCGATAATTAAGCCGTTTCTTCAAAAAAGCATTGTACTCTGATTGTATTGTCTGGGCTTACTTATTCTGAATCTTGTATGCAATAGTTGTGTTTGTTTCTGCAATCATGGAATTTGTTTCGATCAATTCTCCGAAACCATACATAAAAAGCGATGATATCCACGAAACAAGCGGGCCTATAACCAAGTAAACAACACCAAGTATAAGATATCTCACTCCTACGGAATAACGGGCATCATAAGTAAACATTCTTATTGCAAAAATAACAGATAAGCCTATTCCTATTCCGCACATAATTTTTGCAAGCATTTTGATTTTTCTTCCGACATTTTCAAACATATTTTTCCCCCTGATAATTTATATAAATAATAATAACCGATATTGGTTAATGTTATTATATACCATATTCGGTTAATATGTCAATAGGGAGGATTTAAAAATGATTTCCTATGACAGACTGTGGCAAACAATGAAAGAAAAGAATATTACACAATATACTCTTATAAAAAAGTATAATATAAGTCCTGCACAAATCACAAGATTAAAGCGAAACGAAAGCGTCAGCACGCATACAATAGAGATCTTTTGCAGGATTTTAAATTGCAATGTCGAAGATATTATGCAGTATATAGATGAAGGAAAATAACACCCGGGTTGTGATTTACAACTCGGGTGTTATTAAATCCGTCGGCGGAGCCGACACCGAACTTATTACTTCTTACCTATTACTTTTTACTTCCCAAAAATCCCGTATCAAACCTTATTTTATTTAAGAGTGAAGAAGTAATAAGTAATAAGTAAAATCCCGCTCACTAAAGTGAACGGGATTTTTGGAGGCACCACCCAGAATCGAACTGGGGATAAGGGCTTTGCAGGCCCCTGCCTTACCGCTTGGCCATGGTGCCGAATATTTTATTCCTTAAAATTAGGGCGCTTAAAGGAATTAAGCGCCCTATGGAGCGGATTACGAGGCTCGAACTCGCTACCTCAACCTTGGCAAGGTTGCGCTCTACCAGATGAGCTAAATCCGCATACTAAATGGTGCCTCCGGTCGGAATCGAACCAACGACACGGGGATTTTCAGTCCCCTGCTCTACCGACTGAGCTACAGAGGCAAATGGCGACCTGGATGGGGATCGAACCCACGACCTCTAGCGTGACAGGCTAGCGTTCTAACCAGCTGAACTACCAGGCCAAAAATGGTGGGAACAATAGGGCTCGAACCTATGACCCTCTGCTTGTAAGGCAGATGCTCTCCCAGCTGAGCTATGCTCCCACATCTTCGCTGATTTGCTATGCAAACTTATCGGCGACGAACATAATATTACCATAAAGCGAAATATTTGTCAAGCATTTTTTTACATTTTATTATATTTAAAGCGAATTTATGATATCTTTTATTTCCTCATTTTTAAAATCATAAGTTTTATTGCAGAATTCGCACCTGATTTCGATATCCTCGGGATTTTCGGCGAATTCTTCAAGCTGGACTTTACCGAGCGACTTTAGCGCCCTTTTAAATCTTTCCCTTGAACAGGTGCAAAGATACTTAGGATCAGAGGAATCGAGAATTTCGGTTTCAAACCCATCGAGCACGGCTTTTACTATCTCTTCAATGCTCTTTCCTTCGTTTAAAAGCTCGCTTATCGGCTTAATTTTACGGACATTGTTTTCAAGCTTTGAAATAATTTCCTCATCGCCGTGGGCGGCAGGCAAAAGCTGAATAATATACCCTCCCGCTTTTCTGACTGTGAGATCGGGATTTACAAGCACGCCGAGCGCGCACACCGTGGGAATCTGCTCGCTCACAGCATAATAAGCCGCGATATCCTCGGCAATTTCGCCGCTTGCTATCGGCACATAGCCGTTATAAGGCTCTTTAAGACCCAGATCCTTTATGACATACAGCACGCCGTCTTTCCCGACCGCGCCCGAAACATCAAGCTTGCCGTTTTCCTTAAGCGGAATTTCCACCCTCGGATTTACCGCGTATCCTCTGACATTTCCATTATAATCCGAAACCGCAATAAGCGATCCCGCGGGACCCTTGCCGTCGATTTTAAGAGTAAGAGAGTCCTCTTTATTTTTAAGCATATCGCCCATAAGCGACGCGGCGGTGAGCAGCCGCCCCAAAGCCGCCGTCATAACGGCGGAGGTTTTATGAAGATTTTCGGCTTTTGCCACGATATCCGTGCTGTCCACCGCGATAGCGGTAACGCAGCCGTCGGAAGTTATCGCGCGGATAAGCTTTCCCATTTTAAAATTCCTTTCAGATCTTTTCGGCGATAAACACCGCACGCTGGCAGTTTTCTTTAGGTTTTCTATAAGTAAACTCGCCGTAAACTCTTTTAAACTCAAACCCGGCCTCGCTTAAAGCGGAGATTATTTCTTCGTTTGTATAAGCCTTTTCGGTAACGGTATCGCAGGATCTGATATACTTATCTTCCCCCGATCTTTTAAAAATATCGAGATAGATATCCACGGTTTTATTATCTTTTCTGAGGCAATTTTGCCATACAAGAAAAGTATCCTGCGTTTCCTTAACTATAGTGTTGTTCCCCAGCACCGTTTTGTGCTTATAAAGAGTATTCATATCAAATATAAAAAGCGAATGCGGCTTTAAATTAAGCGAAAGCCTTTTAAAAGCCCTTTTTAGCTTATTATAATCGGTGATATGATTAAGTCCGTCAAGCAGGCACACGGCGCCCTCCGCTTTTTCAAGCAAAGCAAGATTTTCCGCCTTTTGGCAGACATAAAACACCTCGCCGTGATTTTTGCTTTCGGCTGTTGTCAGCATTTCGGGGGAGCAGTCCACCCCGACAGTCTTAATTCCGCGGTCTGCAAATCTTCTTGAAAAGCTCCCTGTTCCGCAGGCAAGATCGATAATCGACTCAGGAGCGGAGCCGAACTTTTCAAAAAGCTTTAAAACATACTCGGTTCGCCTGTCATACTCGGCGTCAAAGGTGAGCTCGTCATAGAATTCCGAGAGCGTTTCGTACATCTCTTATGCCCTTTCGCTTTCGCCGAAGAATTCCTTATACCAAACAAGGAAAGTGTAAACAGTCCATATCTTGCGGCTTAAGTCCGCTTTATCTGCCTTATGGTCGTCAAGCATTTTTATAAGCTTTTTGGTATCGAAGAATTTCTGAGCGTTTTCGGATAAAAACGCGTCATGCACTCTGTTATAATACTTTTCCTCTTTAAGCCACACTCTTATCGGCACGGGGAAACCGAGCTTATCTTTATCGGCGGTGCGCTTAGGCAGAGTTTTTTCAGCCGCCTTGCGCAGGGCAAGCTTAGTCGTTTTGGTATTTACTCTGCAGTCAAGCGGAATGGTGGAAGCAAGCTCCAAAACCTTTTTATCAAGGAACGGAACGCGCAGCTCTAAAGAGTTTGCCATACTCGTTTTATCGGCTTTGAGCAAAATATCGCCCATAAGCCACATATTGATATCGAGATACTGCATTTTCGTGATATCGTCTTTATTCTTTACTTCGCTGTAGAATTTATCGCAAAGCACCTTCGGCTCCGCCGCCTTCTTGGCTTTTTCGCTCTTTAAAAGGCGGTCGCGCTCTTTTTTGGTGAAAATATAAGCGTTTCCGATAAATCTTTCCTCTATGGTTTTGCCTCTGCGGATAAGATAGTTTATTCCGTGCACCTTAGGCAGATGCTCGCATAATTTGCTTATCGCCCTGCGGATACAAAAAGGCAGCGAATCATAAGCCGTGAGAGTGATAGGCTCCTGATAAATTTTATAGCCGCCGAAAAGCTCATCGGCTCCCTCGCCCGACATTACGACCTTTACATATTCGCTTGCTAGCTTGCTTACGAAATAAAGCGCGATAGCGGCAGGATCCGCCAAAGGCTCGTCCATATGATACTGAATATTTGAAAACGAATCCCAATATTCATCGGGAGTGATGACCTTTGAAATGTTTTCAACATTTATGGTTTTTGCAAATTCCTTGGCATAGTGAATTTCATTGTACCTGTCGCCGTCGGGACTTTCAAAGCCCACGGTAAAGGTCTTGTCCACATCAGCCGCCTCGGCGATATAGGAAGAGTCTATTCCGCTCGATAAGAATGAGCCTACTTCAACATCGGCTATCTTATGCGCTTTTACCGACTCTCTTACAGCCTCGTCTGCCCTGTCGGCAAAATATTCAAGCACGCCGTTTTCAGGGGAAAATTCGGGGCGGAAGTATCTTGTCTTTTCAAATTTCCCGTTTTTATAAGTAAAACAATGCGCGGGCGGAAGCTTATAAACATTTTTAAAGAAAGTTTCCTCCGTGGGGGAATATTGGAAAGATAAGAAGTGGCCGAGCGCCTCCTCGTTTAACTCCTTTTTAAAATCGGGGTGATCGAGGAACGATTTTATCTCCGAGCCGAAAATAAAGCTGCCGTTCATAAAAGTATAATAAAAAGGCTTTATTCCGAAAATATCCCTAGCTCCGAAAACGGAGTTGTCTTTCTTATCAAAAATTACAAACGCATACATTCCCCTGAGCTTTTTAACAAGCTCCTCTCCCCACTGCTCGTAACCGTGGAGCAGGACCTCGCTGTCGGAATTGTTGCTGAATTTGTGACCTGCGTCTAAAAGCTCGGCTCTTAAATCCTTGTAGTTATAGATCTCGCCGTTAAAAACAAGCACGAGGCTCTTATCCTCATTAAACATCGGCTGATCGCCCTCGGACAGATCGATTATCGAAAGGCGGCGGAAGCCTAAAGCTATATTATCGTCAAGATAAACGCCGTCGCTGTCGGGTCCGCGGTGGATAATGCGGTTCATCATAAGTTTAAGCACCGAACCGTCGTCTTTTATATTATTTGTGAAGCCTGCAAAACCGCACATTTTAATCAACTCCTGTCGTAATTTCTTTATTATACACCATTTTTATCGGTTTGTCTTTATTTTTTTTAAAATCATATAACAAAGCGCGCCTATAACGGCTCCGCTCGCTGTACCTGCGATTATCAGCGCCGGCAGATAATAAATGACCGCTTTACCCACCGTGAATAAGGCCACCGCCGCCTGCGCGAGGTTGTGCGCCGCTCCTCCTGCCGCCGACACTGCGACGACGGAAAATTTTCCGCTTTTTGCTAAAATATAACATAGACTCAGCGATACAGCCGCACCCGCCAGCGAAAAAACCGCGGAAAATGCGCCCGAAAAAAGCAGAGAGCTTAAAATTATCCTAACCGCGCTTATCATCACGGCGCCCTTAAAATCTTTTTTATAAATAAGCACCACAGCCGCCGCATTCGCAAGGCCGAGCTTTATTCCGGGGGCTATAAACGCCGTGGGAAGCAGTGTTTCAAGATATGAAAGCCCCAGGCTCATCACGCAAAGCGAGGAAAGCAGGCATATTCGCTTTGCATTTATTTTATTTCCACCGAAACCCTGTTTGGCAGGCATATTATGCTTTCCCCTTTTTTAGAAATTTTTCCCTTAGCCTTGCATATTTTGTCGGGGCAGTCCGCATAAGACATATAGACCTGTTTATTTTTTATTATAACCGTGTTTTTTGAAAGCGGAATTTTCCTGTCCTTATCTAAATCGGCTTTTATAACTTCGCGGTTATTTTCGCGGATCTCAACATAGCTTCCGCTCTTTCGGCTGAAAACCGCAAAAAGCGAGCCCGCAGTTAAGAGAAGAATAAAAAAATAAATTATCAGATCTCTTTTTTTAAACATAGCTTTATACTGCCTTTATATAATATAAAATATAATAACACATCTTTACAAAAAAAGAAAGATATTGTATAATTGATTTTATGAAAAATTTTTCTCGTGTGTTTACGGTTTTATTTCTCATTTCGCTCTGCGGATGCTCAAAATCGGAGCAGACAAGCGAAACGAGATTTCTGCTCGACACGGTCGTCACTATAAGTGCCGACTGCCCGCAAGAGTTAATAAATCAAGCTTTTGAAAAGATCTCGGACTATGAGAAGCTTTTCAGCGTAACTGTAAAGAGCAGCGATGTTTCAAAGCTTAACGGCGCAAAAAACAGTGAATTCACCGAGGTAAGCAAGGATACTTATGAGCTTATCGGCCGCTGCGTTCACTACAGCGAATTAACGGGCGGAAAATTCGATATCACCGTAAGACCGCTTACAAAGCTATGGGATTTTAAATTAAAAACCGTTCCGTCTAAAGACGAAATAAGCGAGGCTTTAAGAAGAGTGGGCTACGAGTCGATAGAAGAAAGCGACGGGAAAATCAATTTAAACGGAGCAAGTATCGACCTCGGCGCCGCCGCAAAAGGCTATATTGCGGATAAAACCGCGCAGTACCTTAAAAGCAAGGGAGTTAAAAACGCGGTTTTAAATCTTGGCGGAAATATAGTAGCTTTGGGCGAAAAAAGCCGCATAGCGATAAAAAAACCGTTTAGCGAGAGCGAATATTCGGGGTATATAACCGTTCAAGATAAAAGCGTCGTTACTTCGGGGATATACGAAAGGTATTTCGAAAGCTCGGACGAGATTTATCACCACATCATCGATCCGAAAACCGGCTACCCTGCCGATTCCGATGTTTCTTCGGCAACGGTGATATCCTCCTCTTCTCTTGACGCGGATATCCTCTCCACCTGCATCGTGCTTTCGGGCAGTGAAGACGGCTTAAAGCTTATAGAAAATACAAACGGCGCACAGGCGGTAATAATAAAGCGAAACGGGGAAATTCTTTATTCCTCCGGTCTTAAAAAAACAAACAATGATTTTTATTTAAAATAAAGGAGCAATTTTATGGGACTTCTTGACAAGATTTTCGGCAATTACAGCGAAAAAGAAGTAAAACGGATAAAGCCTCTTCTTTCAAAGGTGCTATCCCTTGAAGACGAGTATAAGAAGCTTTCGGATTCAGAGCTGAAAGCTAAAACAAACGAGTTTAAAGACAGACTTTCAAGCGGCGAAACGCTTGACGATATTCTGCCCGAGGCGTTTGCCGTATGCCGAGAGGCGGCGGACAGGGTGCTTTCTATGCGCCACTTCCCCGTGCAGATAATCGGCGGAATTATTCTTCACCAGGGAAGAATAAGCGAGATGAAAACGGGCGAAGGTAAAACCCTTGTCGCTACCCTCCCCGCATACTTAAACGCTTTGACGGGCAAGGGCGTGCATATCGTAACGGTAAACGATTATCTTGCAAAGCGCGACTCCGAATGGATGGGCAAGCTTTACAGATTTTTAGGTCTTTCCGTAGGACTTATAATTCACGGAATGGATCACGATGAGAAAAAAGCGGCTTATGACGCCGATATAACATACTGCACCAATAATGAGCTCGGTTTTGATTACCTGCGCGATAATATGGTAATTTATAAAGAGCAAAAGGTGCAAAGAGGGCATAATTTCGCTATAGTCGACGAGGTGGACTCTATCCTTATCGACGAGGCGAGAACTCCGCTTATAATTTCGGGTCAGGGCGATAAATCGAGCGACCTTTATCTTAAAGCCAATTCGCTTGCAAGAAGTATGAAAATGGTAAAAGTAAAGGAAATGGACGATAAGGAGACCGACGAAGAGGCGGATTACAACGGCGATTATGTCGTAGACGAAAAGGCGCGCACCGCAACCCTCACTCCGCAGGGCGTTAAAAAAGCCGAGGAATATTTCTCTATTTCAAACCTTAACGATACGGAAAATATAAAGATCGCCCACCATATCAATCAGGCGATCAAGGCTTACGGCGTAATGCAGAGGGATATCGACTATGTCGTTAAAGACGGCGAGGTAATTATAGTCGACGAGTTCACCGGCCGCCTTATGTTCGGCAGAAGATATAACGAGGGACTTCATCAGGCGATAGAGGCAAAAGAGGGCGTAAAGATAGCGAGCGAATCGAAAACTCTTGCAACTATCACTTTCCAGAACTTCTTCAGGCTCTATTCAAAGCTTTCCGGAATGACGGGTACCGCTATGACGGAGGAAGCGGAATTCAGAGAGATCTATAGGCTTGATGTCGTAGAGATACCCACAAATAAACCGCTCGCAAGAATAGACCTTAACGATTCTGTTTATAAAACAGAAAAGGCTAAATTCAATGCGGTCATAGATCAGATAATCGCATGCCACGAAAAAGATCAGCCGGTCTTAGTAGGTACTATCACGATCGAAAAATCCGAGCTTTTATCTAAAATGCTTAAGTCAAGAGGTATTAAGCATAATGTATTAAACGCTAAGCACCACGAAAAAGAAGCGGAAATAATCGCGCAGGCAGGTATGCCCGGAGCGGTCACGATTGCCACCAATATGGCGGGCCGCGGAACCGATATTATGCTCGGCGGTAACGCAGAGTATTTAGCGAAAAACGCACTCCGTCACGACGGAATTTCCGAGGAGCTTATCGCCGAGGCCACAGGCTTTGCCGATACCGAGGATAAGGAAATTATTGACGCAAGAGCGAAGTTTAAAGCTTACTATGATGAATTCAAAGCAGAAATAGCCCCCGAGGCAGATAAGGTAAGAAATGCGGGCGGACTCTTTATTTTAGGCACCGAGCGTCATGATTCAAGACGAATCGATAACCAGTTAAGAGGCCGTGCGGGCCGTCAGGGCGATCCGGGATCCACAAGATTTTATATATCTCTTGAAGACGACCTTATGAGGCTCTACGGCGGCGAGCGTATCTCGCAGATGATGGATACCTTAAAAGTCGAAGAAGACACTCCCCTTGAAAGCAAGCTCTTATCGAGAACCATCGAAAGCGCTCAGCGCAAGAAAGAGGGAATGAACTTCGCCGCAAGAAAGCATGTTTTAGAGTATGACGATGTTATGAATAAGCAAAGAGAGCTTATTTATGAGCAGCGCAATAAGGTGCTTGACGGCGAGAACTTAAAAGACAGCATTCTCAGTATGATAGACGAAACTATCGACTCCTATGTTTCTATCTATCTCTCCGATCCCGAAAAAGAAAATTGGGATATAAAGGGACTTAAAGAGTACTTCACAGGCTGGGTAGCAGCCGATTCCGATCTTGACTTTTTGAAAGAAAATGTCGCAGGTCTTGAAAAAGAAGATGTCAGCGAGAAATTAAAGCAGATCGCTCACGAAAAATATGATCTCAGAGAAGAGCGCTTCGGCAGCGAGATAACAAGAGAAATGGAAAGAGTAATTCTTCTTCGCTGCGTTGATACAAACTGGATGGATCATATCGATAATATGGATCAGTTAAGACAGGGTATCGGTCTTAGAGCTTACGGTCAGCACGATCCCGTAGTAGCCTACAGAAACGAAAGCTACGATATGTTCTCCGCTATGCGCGACGCAATAAGAGAGCAGACCGCAAAGCTTACACTTACCGTCGAGATCCGCCGCGAGGAGGATGTCAAGCGCGAAAAGGTTGCCGAGGAAACCGAAACCGGCGCCCCCGCAACGGTCAGAGGTAAAGGCGCTGTAAGTAAAAACGCTCTCTGCCCCTGCGGCTCGGGTAAAAAGTATAAGCGCTGCTGCGGAAAAGGTTTGGAATAAAATTTTTATTATATATCAAAGGCTCCCGATTTTCGGGAGCCTTATTAGTTTATTACAAGCCTTGCCTTCCTCGTCAGAGGAAGGCAAGGCTTTAGCCATGACGGAAGGAGAGAAAAGCTGAATAATTAAGGTGGGTTTTACAGTGAAGAAAAAACTTTACTCTCCCTCCGTCAAAACTATCATTTTGACGCTTTCTTCGTAAGAGGGAAGCTTTTTTATATTATAAAGGATATATATGTCCTTTGTCAAGGGAAAATTTATTTTCCGTGCTATAATTTTTTAAAATTGTGCAAAGGAGATAAATTTCCTATGAAAAGGTATTATGAAATATTAAGAGAATTGCGCGAAGATCACGATCTTGAGCAAGCAGATGTTGCAAAACATTTAAAAATAGATAAGAGTTATTATGGCAAATATGAAAGAGGTATTCATCCATTGCCTATTGAAAGACTTGCTTTGCTTTGCAAATTTTATAATGTATCGGCAGATTATATTTTAGGCTTACCCGATCTGCCATATCCAAAAAGGTAAGAATAAACCAAGGCGCCCTCGAAGTCGAGAGGCTTATGTTTAATCACATTATACAACCGTTCGTTTGTGAAGTCAACACAAACATTTGATTGTATGATAAAATTGTAAAAACTCACAAAAAAGGAAGAAAAAATTGTGAAAATTTACAATGAAATTTTAAGAGATTTGAGAGAAGATAAAGATTTAAAGCAGGAAGATATCGCAAAAGTTCTAAATATGAAACAGCAACAGTATTCAAATTACGAAATCGGTAAAAGAGCTTTACCGATAGAACACTTAATAACTCTTTGCAAATTTTATAATGTATCTGCAGACTACATTTTAGGTTTGCCCGATTTACCTTATCCGAAAAGGTAAGCACGATCAAAGGCTTCCGACTTCGAGAATGTCGGTGATTAATTAAGTTTTTTATTTTCTACGATTACATTATACAACACTTGTGTTCATTTGTCAACACAAGTGTTGTATTTTTTGATAAAATTTTTTCGGGAAGTGAAAAAATGTATTATAATGAAATTATTCAATTTGAAAGAGAAAGCAAAAATATTACTCAAAAACAAATGGCAGAATATTTAAAAATTAAACAGCAACAATACGCTAGGTATGAAAAAGGCATAAATCTTATGCCGATAACATATTTAAAACAAGTCTGTCTTTATTTAGGAGTTTCGGCAGATTATATTTTAGGTCTGCCCGATCTGCCGTATCCGAAAAGGTAAAAATTACCCACGGTTCGCTATTTTAGCGAACCGTGGGTTTGTTTTTCTAAAATCTAATATCTAACTTCGGATTTTTCCGCTGTCTTTTAAAATTTTAAGCTTTAAGATCGCCGTTTGAGTTTTCGCGTCGGTAATTTCGCCCGAAAGTATCATATCGGCAAGATCTTCAAGCTTTATTTTTTTAATATTTAAAAATTCGTCGTCATCAAAATCGGTTTCGCCCTTATGAAGAGAAGTTGCGGCGTACATCCAGATTATCTCGCCGCAGTAACCCGGCGTTGGATATAGCTTGCCTAAGAAGATGAAATTATCAGCCGTAAGCCCTGTTTCTTCTCTTAATTCCCGCTTTCCGCATTCGAGAGGGTCCTCATTTAAGCTTTCTCTTTTGCCGGCGGGAATTTCCGTTATCTCCTCGCCGTAAGGATAGCGAAACTGCGAAACAGTGTAAACATAGCCCTCGCTGTCAAGCGCCGCGACGCACACGCCGCCGTTATGCTCGACCACTTCTCTTACCGCCTCTTTACCGTTAGGAAGCAGGGCCAGATCTTTTCTCACATTTATAATTTTACCTTTAAAAACATATTCTTTTTTCAGCTGTTTTTCTCGCACATTCATTTTTTAAGATTTCCTTTCATATATTTTTAAAAAACCGCAAAGAGGTTAAAAATGGTTGAAAACATAAATTATTCTTATACCGAGCTTTTAAAGCTTACCGACGCTCTTATAAAAAAATACCCTTTTATAAAAAAGATAACTCTTTCAAAAAGCTGTGCGGGAAGAGAGATATTCGCACTGAAAATAGGCAGACTTAAAAACTGTTCTTTAATAGCCGCCGCATTTCACGGCAGCGAGCATATCACGACGAATATCGCTATGTATTTTTTATCGGAGCTTGCAAGCGCGCTTTTTACCGACAGTCCGCTCGGCGGAATAAGGGTGACCGAGGCTTTTAAAAACTGCGGAGTAATAATAGTGCCGAGGGTAAACCCCGACGGCTGCGAAATATCCATAAACGGCGCGTCTTGTGCAGGCGGATTTTCCGGATTTGTGAAGAGGGCTTCTCTCGGCGATACTCTTCACTGGAACGCAAACGCCAGAGGAATAGATATAAACCACAATTTTGCGGCGGATTTTCAAAATGTGAAAATAACCGAGCGCAAGCACGGAATTTTATCCCCCGGACCTACGAAATTCGGAGGAACAAGACCTGAAAGCGAACCTGAAACCGCCGCGCTCTGCGCGCTTTGCAGGACTGTGAATTTAAAACAGGTTTTGGCTCTTCACACGCAGGGCGAGGTCATCTATTACACATTCGGGAATAAAAACCCTCGGAATTCCGAGCAAATGGCGCAGATAATGGCAACAGCCTCAAATTATGCTCTCGATATTCCCGAGGGCACGGCTGTGGGCGGAGGGTTTAAGGATTGGTTTATAGAAGAATTCGGCCGCCCCGGATTTACGGTGGAGGCAGGCTTAGGCGAAAATCCGCTAGATATAGGAAAAGCGCGGGAAATTTATGAAAGAATAAGAAGTATGCTCACGCTTTTTACTATAATGTAATTATGCATTTTTATTATAACATACCAAAATCAATTTTTCCATTGACAAAGTCATATAAATGATTTAAAATTTAATTAGACAATACAATCAGAGTACAATACTTTTTTGAAGAAACGGCGCATTCATCGACTTTGTTGCCCTCCGCTCACAATACGACAGTATTCCTCGGTCGGGCGCCGCGCCGCTAAACAGCGCCGTTATCTTACAAAATCTTCGACTCATAGCGAGAAAATTTTTTTGATTATGAAGTCGAGGAATGCAGGAATACTGCCGTATTTCAAATGACGAGACAATATAATCGGACAAATTTTCCGCTATGAGAAGTGTTGTACCCTGATTGAATTGTCTAAGCAAAGGCGCTTTACTTATTTTGTAAAGCGCCGTTTTTGATTTTGGAGGAATAGTTATGAAACCGATAATAGGAGTAACGCCTTTATTTGACAGCGAAAAGGACTCTGTGTGGATGCTCCCCGGATACCTTGAGGGAATAACCGCCGCCGGAGGAATTCCGATAATTCTTCCGCTTTATTCGGAAAGTGAGGATATCAAAAAATGCTCCGAGCTTTGCGACGGCTTTTTATTTACAGGCGGTCAGGATGTATCGCCTAAAATTTACGGCGAGGAAAAAACGGAGTTCTGCGGAGAAACAAGCGAACTCAGAGATACCCTTGAAACCACGCTTTTAAAGATCGCGATCGATGAAAACAAGCCGGTTCTCGGTATCTGCCGCGGTCTGCAATTTATAAATGCGGCGCTCGGCGGCACGCTGTATCAGGATCTCGATAAATTCCATAAAAGCAACACCGAGCACCATATGACACCGCCTTACGACCACGCGGTGCATAAAGTAAGCATAAATAAGGACTCTTTGCTTTATGATATACTTAAAACCGATACTTTAAGCGTTAACAGCTATCATCACCAGGCGGTAAAAAAACTATCCGATAAGCTAAAAAGCGCCGCTGTAAGCGAAGACGGACTTACAGAGGCGGCATTTATGAAAGATAAAAAATTCCTGCTCGCAGTGCAGTGGCACCCCGAATTTTCCTTTAAATCGGACAAGCACAGCCTTGATATTTTAAAAGCGCTTATAAACGCGTGTTTTTAGTTGCTTTAAAGGATAAAATATGGTATAATTTAATGTATTTTAAATTAGGCGGTGAAGATAATTGATTTGCGAGTTTGCGGGAATCTGCTTTGAAATTGACGGAATTTTAGATTCCACAAAGCTTTTTTTAAAGGATTTTTCATCCGATAAGAAGCCTGAAGAAACGATAAGGCTCAGCGTTGCCGATTTTAAAAGAGAATCGGAAATTTCCGGTTGCTCTGACCGCAAAATGCTTGAAATCACCGCTCTTTACAGAAAAATATCGGAAATTGCCCCGCATTACGGCGCGTTTTTAATGCACGCGGCGGTGATAGAGGCGGATAACAAGGGAATTGCTTTCACTGCCTCGAGCGGCACGGGAAAAACCACCCATATGCAAAATTGGATAAAGGTTTTTAAAAACAGGGTAAGAATCGTAAACGGCGATAAGCCTCTTATAAGGATTGAAAACGGAAAGTTTTTCGCTTACCCCACCCCCTGGTGCGGAAAAGAAAAGCTTAAAGGCACTGATAAATGCGAGCTTAGTGCTGTCTGCTTTATTAAAAGAGCAAAAGAAAACGAAACGCTTAAAGTTTCAAAAAAAGCGGCTTTAAGGGAGCTTTTAAACAGAATTTATATTCCGCAAAACGAAGAGCTTTCAAATCTCACTTTTTCGCTGCTCGATAAATTCTTAAGAATCTGCGAGTTTTACGATATTTTCTGCAACACTCTTGAAAGCTCGGCAAAGTGCGCTTACAATTCTATTTTTAAAGAGGAAAAGGTATGAAGCTTAAGTATAAATTCACGGTAAATAAGGTAGGAGGCGAATATATCGCCGCCGCAGTCGGGAAGAAAAACGGCGCAAAGGATAAGGTGATAACCTTAAATGAAACAGGCGCCTTTATCTTCCGCGCGCTTTTAAAGGAAACAGACGAGAAAGCTTTGATCGCCTCGCTTTTAAAGGAATATGATGTAAGCGAGCCGGACGCGGCAAGATCGGTAAGCGATATTTTAAATGCTCTAAAGCGCGAGGATCTGCTCGAATGAATATAAACGATCTAAGCACCGCCGAGGAAAAACTTAAATATGAAGACGCGGTCTTTGTAAAAACAAAGGGCGCGAGTATGCGGCCGCTTATAAACTCCGAAAAGGACTTGGCAGTCCTTAAAAAAGCGGATAAAAGCCCTAAAAAGAATTCCGTGGTTTTATTTAAGAAAAACGGTATTCTTATCCTGCACAGAATTCGCAGAATTTCGGGCGACGAATATATTATGCGCGGCGATAACAACGCCTTTTATGAGTACGGCGTAAAGATTACGGACATAATAGGGGAGCTTAAAGCGGTTATAAAAAACGGGAAGTATAAAGAAATAGAAAGATCCCTTTATTTAAGGCGGATATACCCTTTTTTAAACACCCTGTTTTTCCCTCTCAAATTTGTTTACAGTAAGCTTTTAAAATTAAAACGGAAGGATTTTTTTAAGTGACTTTAAAAGAAGAAATCAACCGCAGACGGACATTTGCGATAATCTCCCACCCTGACGCGGGTAAAACCACGCTGACCGAAAAGCTCCTGCTTTACTCCGGAGCGATAAAAACGGCGGGCTCGGTAAAAGGCAAAGCGACCGCAAAGCACGCGGTTTCGGACTGGATGGAGCTTGAAAAACAGCGCGGAATTTCCATAACCTCTTCCGTTATGCAGTTTGAATACAAGGGGTGCTGCATAAACATTCTTGACACCCCCGGACATCAGGACTTTTCCGAGGATACTTACAGAACGCTTATGGCGGCGGACAGCGTTGTAATGGTGATAGACGCGGCAAAGGGTATCGAGCCGCAGACGAGGAAGCTTTTTAAAGTAACCGCTATGCGCCATATTCCGATATTTACTTTTATAAATAAGCTCGACCGCGAGGCAAGAGATCCCTTTGAGCTTATCGACGAGCTTGAAAAGGAATTCGGCATAGGAACTTATCCTATGAACTGGCCTATCGGCTGCGGAGTAAGCTTTAAAGGCGTTTTTGACAGGAACAAAAGGCAGATAATGGCTTTTAACGAGTTCCACAGAGGTCAGGAAAAAATAAGCTCCGTTTCCTGCGATATTACAGACACTGACACTTTAGACGAATTAATAGGCGAATATCAGAGAAAAGAGCTTGTAGATCAGATAGAGCTTTTAGACGGCGCAAGCTTTGATTTCGATATCGAAAAGGTTAAAAACGGTACGCTCACGCCCGTATTCTTCGGCTCGGCGCTCACGAATTTCGGAGTTGAGCCGTTTTTGGACTATTTTATCGACCTTGCCGCTCCTCCGCTTGAAAGAAAGAGCAAGGAGGGCGAAATTGAGCCAGACTGCGAGGATTTCTCGGCATTTGTATTCAAAATTCAGGCGAATATGAATAAGGCTCACCGCGACAGAATGACATTTATGCGTATCTGCTCGGGAAAATTCGAAAGGGATAAGGAATATTACCATATCCAGGGCAAAAGGTCGCTCAGGCTTTCTCAGCCTACTCAGCTTATGGCTTCCGACAGGCAGGTTATAAACGAGGCGTATGCAGGCGATATTATCGGAGTGTTCGATCCGGGAATTTTTTCTATCGGAGATACTGTTTGCGAAATAAAGCATAAGGTGGAATTTGAGGGTATCCCCACATTTGCACCCGAGCATTTCGCCGTGATAGAGCATAGGGACAGCCTTAAAAGAAAACAGTTTGTAAAAGGCGTGGAACAGATAGCGCAGGAGGGCGCTATTCAGATATTCCACGAGCCCGATTCGGGTATGGAAAGGGTAATTGTCGGAGTTGTAGGAGTTTTGCAGTTTGAAGTGCTTGAATACAGGCTTAAAAACGAGTACAATGTCGATGTTATCCGAAACAACCTCCCCTTTTCTTTCATCCGCTGGATAAAAGAAAAAAATTGCGAGGTTAAGGACCTCAATCTCACCTCCGATACAAAGTGGGTGCAGGATTTTAAAGGAAACGACCTGCTTATTTTCACAAGCGATTGGAATATTAAATGGGCGCTCGATAAAAACGAAGGCCTTGTTTTGGAAGATTTCAGCAAGGAATAAAGGTTTGATGAAACCCAAGGCTCCCTCTGCGAGGGAGCTGTCGGCGCTTCTGCTTCGCAGAGGTGTCCACCGGACACCCGCGCCCTCGAAGCCGGAAGGCAGGATTTGTCTAAAATCTAAAGTCTAATATCTAACATCTAAATTCTGTCACTTATATTTCCTCCCCTTAAAGGGGAGGGTTTTTAATTTGACAGACTTGAAATTTTTATTAAAATGATGTAATATTATTGTTAAAAAAGGAGGAATTTGATTTGGCAAAAAGCAAAAACCGATCTAAAATTTTTCTTTTGATATTGCTTTCATTTTCCGTGCTGGTTTTGTGCAGCGCGGTGTGGTATATAAAAATTTTCGGCAGAACGGGTTTTGATTCGGTCGTGTTCACGCTTATTGCAGGCACGGAGGGCTCTAACCCTGTGTTTTTCAAGCTTTATTTTCTCTATGCCTTTTTGCCGGCAGCGCTTATTTCTGCAGTGCTTGTAACTTCGGCGGTGTTGATAAAAACAAAGCAAAGGCTTATAAAAGCGGTATCGCTGATCTTAAGTGCTGTAATGCTGATTTCCGCCTGCACCTATGCGGGGCTTTCGGGATTTGTTATCGATAGGTTAAGCTATTCGGATATTTACGAAACCGAGTTTGTCAACACCGATACAAATAACATCACTTTCCCCGAAACCAAAAAAAATCTTATACATATTTTCTTAGAGTCAATGGAAACGACCTTTGCTTCTTCAAAGCAGGGCGGAGCGCTCGAAACCGGGGATATCGATGAGCTTTATGAACAGGCTTTAAATAACATCAATTTTTCCGATAATTCGGGTTTCGGCGGAGGGTACGCAATGCCCGGCTGCACCTGGACCACCGCCGCGCTCACGGCTTACACTTCGGGCGCGCAGATGAAGATAGGTATTAATAATTCGGTCGATTTTTCCGCTCCGCTTAAAAACACGCAGACGATAAACGATATTTTAAAGGAAAACGGTTATTCGCAGTCGGTAATGGTAGGCTCGCCTATGGAGTACGGTCTAAGGCAAAAGCTTTTCGAAACCCACGGCGTGCACGAATTTTACGATTATGACACCGCCCTAAAAGACGGGATAATAGAAAAAGGCTACAAAGTAAATTGGGGTTTTGAGGACTCAAAGCTTTTTGATTACGCAAAAGAAGTTCTCTTAAAAAAATCTAAAGAAAACGCGCCGTTTGCCTTTTATATGCTGACTTCCGACACGCACCACCGCGACGGATACTTGTGCAGCGAATGTGAAAACGACGGCAAAGAGAAGTACGACACCGTGCTAAAATGCTCTTCAAGGCAGGTAAATAAATTTATCGAGTGGATAAAAGAGCAGGATTTTTATAAGGACACGGTGATAGTAGTTACAGGCGATCACCCCTCAATGGCAAACGAATATATAGAAAGAAATGTCGATAAAGCTTATTCAAGAAGAGTATATAACTGCATTATAAATTCGGATAAAGAAAAAACAAATATAAAAAACCGCACATTTACCACGCTTGATATGTACCCGACGGTCCTTTCGGCTCTCGGCTGTGAGATAAAAGGCTCAAGGTTAGGCTTAGGCACCGATCTTTTTTCAGGCGAAAAAACGCTTGCCGAGAAATACGGAATTAAAAAGCTCTCAAAAGCGCTTTCGAAAAATTCGCGATATTATAAAAACTTATAAAAAATTTTATTTATGCCCCCAAACCGATTCGGTTTGGGGGCATAATATTATCATAAGGGGTGAGAATTATAAAAAAGAAGATATTTGCTTTTTTGTTTGTAGCTCTGACAGCCGTTTCGTGCGCTTTTGCAGGCGGCGAAGAAAGAGCGGAAAAAACAAAACTGAAAAGCACAGATCAAAAATTAAATGTGCAAAAAGAAAGTAACGAAAATTCGGGCTCTTTTAATGTGATATTTTTAAATACAAGCGAAAATACCGATAAGATAAACTTTTTTGTACCAAAAATGCAAAAAAGCGGAACAAAGACCGAGTTTTTAAACGATAAAAAAGAAAGTCCCGTAAGTCTTATATTCGAGGCAAGCATTGACGGCGAGGGTCTGCCTATCGATAAATTGGAGGGGCCGGGCAAGCTTAAGCTTAACTGCAGACTCAAAGAAAAAGAAAACAAATCCGGCGGCGATATTATCGCCTATGCGCTGATCCTCGGAGGGGATACCGAAAATATAAAAGCGGAAAACGCAAAAATTTTTGATATAAGCGGTCAAATGGGTACCGCGGGATTTTTTATCACAGGCGGTGATAAAAGCGGTGATTTTTCAATCTCGGCGGATATTAAAGAGGACTGCGCGGACATAAGCTTTATAGCGCTGTCGGTAAACGGCGCTTTTGACGGGGTAAAGAAAAGCGCCGCGCAAAAGGTCACCGCTTTAAAGGAAAACCTGATCGCGGCTTTAAGCGGATATTTAAAAGATTTAAAGACCGAGGGTGAAAAAAGCGAAAATAATTTAACTGAATTATATGATTTTGCCGTATCACAGGAAAAAACTGCGCTTGATTCGGCTTTAAAAGCCGAAGATTTAAGAAAAGAGCTTGAAAGCGAGTTTTTAATCGAATTATCTAAAGCTCAAAAGCTCATAGAAGAAAGCGGAGCAAATATTAAGCTTACTAAAGATAACTACAGCGAGGTATTAAAATCGATAAATTCAAAAGAGGCTTTAAATGCGCAAGTTCTGCTTCAAAAATCGGAGCTTTGCATAAAGCTTGCAAAAAGCGGGGAAGAACAGGCAAACTCCGCCGCAAAAAGTGCGGCGGAGCTAAAAGAATACGCAAATGCGGCTTTGGTAACTTTAAACGAAACGCTTTCAAACCTGAATACCGAAAGCAATGATAAAATCTCTGATTTAGAAAAAGAAATAAATAATATTTTAAATTAAGATCATAAAATAAGTCCGCATCTTTGCTTTAAAAATTCGCGGCAATCATTTAAAGATGACTCAAACTGCCTATCGGAAAAATAAACGGTGGAATAGGCCCGCTTTGAGATTTCCGACTGACTTTCCGAAACAAATTCTCTGCTGGGGCATACGAGTATAAGGTTTATATTTTTCTTCGATTTTAAATCAATAACGGTGGTTGCTGCTTTTATTTCATATTCAGATACAGCCGGAGTGAAAAATGTTTTCACTCCGGATCTTTCAAGCTTTAAAATTTCTCTTTTGAATTTTCTTAAAATAAATTCCTTTTCCCCGATAAGCGCACATTCTTTATACAACCAATTTCACCCCTTATATTCTATAAATATTAAAAAACCAAAAATAATAATTATAGTATATATTAAAGTGATAAAAATATCAATAGTCTATAGAAAAAATAATATAATATTTATAGACTTTATCTCAGAGGTGATTTTATGAGCGATTTATCTAAAATTATCGGAATGAGAATAAGAAATTACAGGATAAAAAATAAGTTAAGTCAGGAAAAGCTTGCCGAGCTTGCAAAATGCCACCCGACATATATCGGGCAGATCGAGCGCGGCGAGAAAAATGCGACGCTTGAAAGCATAGAAAAGATATCTTCGGCTTTGGGAGTTTCGCTTGAAAAGCTTTTTGAAAAAATAGGGGATAACGGCAAGCGAAACGAAATTCCTTTAAAGTGCTACGATCTTTTAAATTCGAAAAGCGAAAAAGAGCAGGAAATTTTATATTCATTACTGCTTAAAGCGGAGGAATATAAAGAAAATTAGAATTAAGAAAAAACTGTCGGCTAAATATTTTAGCCGACAGTTTTTTAAATTAATAAAATTTGTGTTTCAGGCAACGCTTCCGTTTTGATACAAATATTCGGGGGCGATATCTATATCGCCGTTATTCCACACCGGTACGCCGAATTCAAGCATAACAGAATTAAATATCTTTTTTTCTTTCAGAGGTTGGTAAAGCGGGCGGTTTATTAGCGGAGAAAAATCAAAAATTTTTGTTTCTCCGTTATTAAATTCAAGATGCAATTTATACCCGTCAAGCGGTTTAACCGCAGTTACTCTTAAAATCGGCTCAGGATCTTTCGCATAAACTATATCATTTTGAATTTTCATATCAACACCTCTTATTTCAAAGGCTCTATCTTTCCGAAAGGTAATTCTCTTACCGCGTTATTCCAAGCGGCATATAATTCATCTTCGTGAATAACAGCCCAAGCCTGAACTAATTTTAGCTGTTTTTTCGGTAAAGCACCTGCAATAAGTTCTCCGTCAATTCCCACAGAAGCTTCGAATTCATTATAATAAACATGAAAATGCGGCTTATGGTGCTGTCCGTCATCATTATAAATCATTTTAATAATAATATTATAAAATCTGCATAATTCAGGCAATGGTTATCTCTCCTTGTAATTTTATTATAGCCTAAAACAACGAAAAAGTCAATTTTATTCCAAACCTTTTCCGCAGCAGCGCTTATACTTTTTACCCGAGCCGCAGAAACAGGGCGCATTTTTGCTTACAGTGCCTTTACCCCCTGAACCTTGTCGGAGCGCCCGTTTCTCTTTCACTCAGTCGGCTCCCTCAAAGTCGGGCGCCTCGGTTTGTTCTTATCTTTTCGGATATGGCAGATCAGGCAAGCCTAAAATATAATCAGCCGAAACATTATAAAATTTGCAAAGAGTTATTAAGTGTTCTATCGGTAAAGCTCTTTTACCATTTTCATATTGTGAATAATAACTTTGCGTTGTTTTAAGAATTTCTGCAATATCTTTTTGATAAAGGTCTTTATCTTCTCTTAAATCTCTTAATATTTGTGCGTAACCCAACTTTTTCAAATCCCTTCATTGGTTTTTAAAAAAGTTTATCATAGTTCATAAATTAACTGTTGACAACAGTTCAGAAGTGATATATAATAGATTAAGATAAAAAGCCTCCCTCTGTCGAGGGAGGCACAGATTGTCACTTCTCACCTTTTCGGATACGGTAAATCAGGCAAGCCTAAAATATAATCTGCAGAAACATTATAATATTTACAAAGTTTTATAATGTCATTAACAGAATAACAGTTTTTTCTCAACTCATATTTTGAAACCGCCGATTGCTTACAATTAAGGACCTCGGCAATTTCAGCTTGCTTTATATCTCTATCCGTTCTTAATGCCGTCAGTCTATCAACAAAATCCATTTTCTTCACCCGGAAGTTAAATTATTGTTCGTCTTCTATCTTGACTATCTCGACAGCCGAATTAAGGAGAAGATTTATAAGCTCATTGCGTGATCGGTTGGTTTTTGCCGAAATTTCATCAATGCGCTCTAAAAGCTCTTCTTTCATTCTTACAGATACAACTTTACAGCCGTCTTCTCCTCTGCGGCCGCTCTTTTTTGTGATTTTAATAATATTTTCCATACCGTCACCCACCTTTTTTCTATTTTAACTTGACAAATGTATTTTTAATATATTATAATTATGTAGTAATAATTTTGAATACAAATTATATTATATTCTAAAATATCTTTTGTATTCAAAAGCGGCTTTCCTTTTTCGGGAAAGCCGCATAAAAATTTATTTTATTTCCTGTTCGAGGTTATTAAAAACATCCGCCTCAAAAAATTCGGTCACGGTTATCTCAAGACCGTCGCAAAGCTTTTTGATCGTGGAAACGGTGGTACTGTTATTTCTTCCGCTCATAATATTATTTACGGTGGACTGCGTCACACCGCTTATATTGCAAAGTTTATTTATTGAAATTCCCTGTTTGGCGCAAAGTTCAAGAATCCGAAGTCTTACAGCCTCGCCTATATTCATTGCTTCACCTCACAAGGTTTGTATTGCTCTATTTTAATTCTAACTATAATGAGTTAAAAAGCTTACCCCAAATGAGTTGACAAAAGGGATTTTGCGCGTTAAAATAAACTCAAAAGAGTTAATTTTAGGAGGTTTTATTATCAAAGTAGCAGTCATTGGTTCAAGAAACCTTTCCGTGCGAAATTTGAAAGATTATCTGCCGGGCGAAGTCACTGAAATAGTATCGGGAGGAGCGAGGGGAATAGATACCTGCGCGAGGAATTTTGCTTTTGAGAATAATTTAAAGCTTAAAGAATTTCTTCCCGAATATGATCTTTACGGCAGGGGCGCTCCGCTGAAGAGAAACATACAGATAATAGACTATGCGGATTTAGTGCTGGCTTTTTGGGACGGCGAGTCGCACGGTACAAAATATGTGATAGATCAGTGCAAAAAGCGCGGAAAAGAAGTCAAAATATTTATAAAAAAATAAAATTATTACGCAGTCAAAGCAAATTTCTTGTTTTGACTGCGTTTTACTTTAATAATTTTTAGCTTTGATTTCAAAATATGCCTGTTTTTTACCACAAACGGGGCAGACCTTCGGTGCGGAAGTTGCCACGGCGATATGGCCGCAGTTGCGGCATTCCCATATCTTAATACTGCCTCTTTCAAAGACCTCGCCGTTTTTCATATTTTTAATAAGCTTTCTGTATCTCTGCTCGTGTTCTTTTTCGATAGCGCCGATCATACGGAATTTTTCGGCAAGCGCGGTAAATCCCTCTTCCTCGGCGTCGGCGGCGTAGCTTTCATACATATCGCTCCACTCGAAATGCTCGCCCTTAGCGGCGCTTTCGAGATTTTTTTCGGTATTTGAGCCCATTCCGCCCAGCTCTTTAAACCAAATTTCGGCGTGTTCCTTTTCGTTTTCGGCGGTAATTCTGAATATTTCCGCGATCTGCTCATAGCCGTCTTTTTTAGCGGCGGCGCTGAAGAAATAATACTTATTTCTTGCCTCGCTTTCGGCGGAAAAAGCGTCGCGGAGGTTTTGTTCGGTTTTAGTTCCCTTATATTTATTCACATAAATCACCCTTTCAGGAATTATAATTCCCGAAAAGAGCCCTATATATGTAAAAAAAGGTGCTTTTACTTAAAAAGTAAAAGCACCGAAAAAACAATTACTTAAGCAAGCTGCGATAAAGCTCTTTGATATCTTCCACGGAAGTTTCTCTCGGGTTTCCGGGGCGGCAGGCGTCTGCATAAGCGTCTTTTGCCAGATTATCGATATCCTCTTCTTTAACTATGCCTTTAAGAGTCGTCGGAATTCCGACATCCTCGGAAAGCTTTCTTACCGCGTCAACAGCGGCTTTTCTGTACTCTTCCTGAGTCATATTTTCCGTGCCCTCAACGCCCATAGCCTTAGCGATGTCACGGTATTTCGTTCCGGTGTACTCGGCGTTGTAAGCCATAACGGTCGGCAAAAGAATTGCGCAGGCTTTACCGTGCGGAGTATCATAATAAGCCGAAAGAGTGTGAGCCATAGAGTGATCTACGCCGAGGCCGACATTAGAAAATCCCATTCCTGCTACATACTGACCGAGAGCCATACCCTCTCTGCCCTCTTTTTCATTCTTAACAGCGCCTCTTAAGCTTCTTGCGATAATCTCGATAGCCTTGATATGGAACATATCTGAAAGCTCCCAAGCGCCTTTAGTGATATAGCCCTCGATTGCGTGGGTGAGCGCGTCCATACCTGTTGCGGCGGTGAGCGCTGCCGGCATAGAATTCATCATATCGGGGTCAACAACTGCTACGACCGGGATATCGTGCGCGTCAACGCAAACGAATTTACGCTTTTTCTCGGTATCGGTTATAACATAGTTGATAGTAACTTCAGCGGCAGTACCCGCAGTAGTCGGAACGGCGATTATCGGAACGCAGGGATTTTTGGTCGGTGCGACGCCCTCAAGAGAGCGAACATCGGAAAATTCAGGGTTAGTAACGATAATTCCGATAGCTTTTGAGGTATCCATCGAAGATCCGCCGCCGATTGCAACTATACAGTCAGCTCCGCTTTCCTTGAAAGCTTTAACACCGTTCTGCACATTTTCAATAGTCGGGTTAGCTTTGATATCTGAATATAAGGTGTAAGGAATAGAAGCCTTATCAAGCAGATCTGTAACTTTAGCGCTTACGCCGAACTTTACAAGTCCCGGATCGCTTGCAACGAAAGCTTTTTTAAAGCCGCGGTTTTTAATTTCGTCAACAACGGCATTTACGGCTCCCGAGCCGTGATAAGAGGTTTCATTAAGAATAAATCTGTTCATAAAATCACCTTTTTTATTAAAATTCATCCGATTTTGTTCGGATTATGTCTTTATAGTACCATTTATTTATTAAAAATTCAATTAAAAATTATGAACAAACTAAAAAAAGTATATTTTTTTAACCGAAATCTATAAAAAATGCTAAAAAAAGCACCTCACAAAATCTGTGAAGTGCTTAAGATCTCGTTATTTTATTCACACCCTGAAAACTGAACAAGTAATGGAGGAACGAAAAGTAGGTCAAGCCCTCGGTCTATTAGTACCGCCTAGCACACGCATCACTGCGCTTACACCTGCGGCCTATCAACCCGGTAGTCTACCGGGGACCTTACTAGCTTATGCTATG
>CAKSDI010000003.1 GCA_934445035.1 uncultured Eubacteriales bacterium | reverse complement strand
GCAGGGGCAGAAGGGATCGAACCCTCGGCACTCGGTTTTGGAGACCGATGCTCTACCAGCTGAGCTATACCCCTATATTCTTTTTTTGAGCGCCTTATGATTATATAATAAATTTGAAGTTATGTCAAGTTTAATTATCAAAATTTATAGTAAAATCAATTAAAATGTGTTAGAATAATAAAAAAAGAAAAGGAGAAAACAATAATGTCAGAAATAATTTTAAATAATAAAAATTTTGAAGAAGAAGTATTGAAAAGCGATCTGCCTGTATTGATTGATTTTTATGCTGATTGGTGCGGCCCTTGCTCTATGCTCGCCCCGATACTTGAGGAAATATCCGACGAATATGACGGTAAACTTAAAGTTTGCAAGGTCAATGTCGATGATGAGCCTGAGCTTACTCAAAAATTCGGAATAGAGAATATCCCTGCAGTATTTCTTATGAAAAACGGTGAGATCGCCGATGGCTTTGTAGGCTATAAGGATAAAGATTCTTTGGAAAAATTCATAAATGCCGAATGAAAAAAGGAGAAACTTATGAAAATTGCTTTTTTTGACGCTAAGCCTTACGATATAGAGGCTTTTAAAAAACCTGCCGAAGACGCGGGTATCAAGCTTAAGTTTTACGAAACAAAATTAAACGCAGATACAGTTAAGCTTGCTTCAGGCTGTGAGGGAGTTTGCGTTTTCGTTAACGACGAGGTAAACAAAGAGGTTATCGACGGGCTATGCGAGCAAAATGTTAAAATGATAGCTTTAAGGTGTGCGGGATATAACAATGTCGATATCAAATATGCTTATAAAAAGCTTCATGTTGCAAGAGTTCCGGCCTATTCACCTTATGCGGTTGCGGAGCACGCCATAGCAATGCTGCTTACTTCCATAAGACGAATTCATAAAGCTTATATCAGAACAAGGGATTTTAATTTCAGCCTTAATAATTTCACCGGTTTTGATCTTCACGGAAAGACCGTCGGAGTAGTCGGAACGGGAAAAATAGGCAGAGTTTTTATAGATATCTGCAAAGGCTTCGGAATGAATATTTTAGCATACGATAAATATCCTGCCGAAATAGAAAACGTTAAATATGTTACTATGGACGAGCTTTTAAAGGAAAGCGATATTATTTCTCTTCATTGCCCTCTCACTAATGAAACTATGCACCTCATCGATTCAGAGGCTATAGATAAAATGAAAAAGGGAGTAGCGATAATAAACACCTCGAGAGGAGCTTTGATTGACGCCGAGGCGCTGCTTGAGGGGATAAAATCGAGAAAGGTGGGAGCTGCCTGCCTTGATGTTTACGAGGAGGAATCCGATATCTTCTTTGAAGACAGATCGGGCCATATTATCGACGACGACGTGCTTGCAAGACTTATTTCAATGCCTAATGTTATAGTTACTTCTCACCAGGCGTTTTTAACAAGAGAAGCGCTTGCTAATATCGCTCAGACTACTATAGAAAACATTTTGGAAATGGATAAGAGCGGCACCTGCAAAAATGAACTTTGTTACAGATGCGGAAAAATAGAGGACTGCAAAAGAAAAGCGGGAGATAAGTGCTTTTAAATAAAATCAAGACCGAGGCTTTTAAGCTTCGGTCTTTTTGTTTTTTCCTGATTTTAAAACATAAAGCAAATCGTTAAACCGCACTTTAAGCGGAAGAAGATGCCTGTAATCCCTTTTGAAATACAACCCGATTATACCGAAAAAGGATCTGTTTTTAAGCGCGTTTAATCTGTTTGAGCAGATTATGCAGTATTTTTCAATCCCCGTTATCGATAAGATCGATTTTGCGGCTTCAAGCTGGAATTCCGCCGATTCTACCGGACTTGGAATCGGAATTTCCGAACCGAAACGGACTCGAATCAAAGGTGCGTCGTAAAAATAAAGTCCCTTTTCGGCAGCTGCGGCACATTCGAGCTCAAAAGCTGTTTTTAAAGTGCATTTAGAAAGCCTGATGTATTTTTCGGCGTTTTCTCTTCGCACCGTGAGAGTTCCGCAGGGGAAAGGCTTGGAATTCAAAAGTGCCGAGATAGGTGTTTTTGAAAGCCTTGAAGCGGCACTTCCGCTGGCGCCGAGATAATCGGATTCAAGGTCCTTGCCCGCAGAGTCAATAAGCTCGTGGGCGCAGTTTACCGCTTTAATATTCGGATTTGTGGCAAGCAGGCTTGAAATACTTTCAATTTTATCCTCATACCAGATATCGCTCTGAGTGCAGAGAAATATTATATCTCCGGTAACATTTGAAAGAGCTTTCCTGAAATTCATTGCTATACCGAGATTTTCTTTGTTGACAATAAGCTTCCAATTTGAAAGATTATTATCGGATATGAATTTTTCCGCAATTTGAGCCGTGGAGTCCTGCGAAGCGTCGTCAACTATAACGACCTCGTCGGGCTTACGGATCTGATCTCTTATCGAAATAAGCTGCTGTTCAATATAATCTTCCCCATTAAAAGCAGTTACAGCGACAGATGTTTTTAACATATATGCCCCCATAATATAAATATATATGAATTATAACATAAATCTTTGCTTTTTACAAGCATAATGTTTATTGACAAAGCCACTTGCCGGTGATAAGATTATAAGTATAGATGTTTTTGGATTTTTAGGAGTGCGAGCAAAAATGGCTTTAAAAGAAATAAAGTTTACCAAAATGCACGGAATCGGGAATGATTATGTTTATATCAACTGCTTTGAGGAAAAGGTTGACGATCCTGAAAAGCTTGCCGTTTTGATGTCGCCGAGACACTTCTCGGTAGGGAGCGACGGGGTAATTCTTATCTGCCCTTCGCAAAAAGCAGACGCGAAAATGCGAATGTTCAATGCCGACGGCAGCGAGGGCAAGATGTGCGGTAACGGAATTCGGTGTGTTGGCAAGTATTTATATGATAATAATATTGTTAAAAAAGATGTTATAACCGTTGACACATTAAGTGGCATAAAAACGCTTACAATCACTGAAAAAGACGGCAAAGCCGCTTTAATAGGCGTTGATATGGGCGCTCCGGAATTTAAAACGGATAAAATTCCTGTGATTTTCAGTGAAGAAAAAATGATAAATAAGCCCGTAAAAATACGCGGTGAAGAATATAAAATGACTGCCGTTTCAATGGGCAATCCGCACGCGGTAATATTTCTTGGCAATGTAAAAGATCTCAACTTGAATGAAATAGGTCCCGATTTTGAAAACTTTGAGATATTTCCGCAGAGGGTGAACACCGAATTTGTTAAGGTGATATCCGAAAAAGAGCTTGAAATGAGAGTTTATGAAAGAGGCAGCGGCGAAACTCTCGCCTGCGGAACAGGCGCCTGCGCCTGCGTTGCGGCGGCTGTGGAAAACGGGATCTGCAAAAAAGGCGAGGAAATAAAGGTAAACCTGCTCGGCGGCAGTCTTTTAATAACCTATATGCAAAACGGACACATTTATATGCGCGGCAGCGCTCAAAAAGTTTATGACGGAGTTTTTTCTTATGAGTCTTAAAATCAAAACAAATGAAAATTACAAAAATCTTAAAAAGAATTATCTTTTTTCTCAGATAGGAAAAAAGGTTGCGGAATACAAGGCTGATAATCCCGATAAAAAGGTTATAAGCTTAGGAATAGGCGATGTTACTCTTCCGCTTTCCGAAACTGTGGTAAAGGCGCTTAAATCCGCTTCTGACGAAATGGGAAAGGCTGAAACATTTAAAGGCTATCCCGATGATAACGGATATGCTTTTTTAAGAGAAGCGGTATCCGAATATTATAAAAGGAATTCCAAAATAAGCATTGATCCTGCGGAGATCTTCATATCCGACGGTGCTAAAAGCGACTCCGGAAACATTGTTGAGATTTTCGGCGACAATCCGATACTTATTCCGGACCCTGTTTACCCGGTTTATCTTGACAGCAATATGATGAGCGGAAGAAAAATTGAATTTTTAAAGGGCAATATGGAAAACGGCTTTAAGCCGATCCCTGAAGGCATAGAAAAGAAAAGCTATATAATCTATCTTTGCTCGCCTAATAATCCTACGGGCGCTGTGTATAATAAAGACGAGCTTAAAGCATGGGTGGATTTTGCAAATGAAACAGGCTCGCTGATTATTTTTGACGCGGCTTATGAAGCTTTTATAAAAGGAGATCTTCCTCATTCGATATATGAAATAGAGGATGCCGTAAGCTGCGCTGTGGAAATCTGCAGTTTTTCAAAAATGGCTGGATTTACAGGCGTAAGATGTGCGTGGAGCGTTTTTCCTGACGAGCTTTATGCGGGAGACACAAAGCTTTCCTCGCTTTGGGCAAGAAGACAGGCGACGAAGTTTAACGGCGTTTCATACATAATTCAGAAAGCCGCTCAGGCGGCGCTGAGACCCGCGGGAATTGAAGAATGCAGAAAGAATGTGGATTACTATATTGAAAACGCAAGAATTCTATCAAAGCTTTTGAAAGAAAAAGGCATAAAATTCACCGGCGGCGAATGCTCTCCGTATTTATGGCTTGAATGCCCGGATAAAAAAGATTCGTGGGAATTTTTCGATAAACTGCTGAATTCTGCGCAGATAGTAGGAACTCCGGGAGTAGGTTTCGGAAGTGCGGGCGAGGGATATTTCAGATTGACTTCTTTCGGCTCGAGGGAAAACACTATTGAAGCGGTAAACAGACTTAAAAACATATTTTAATAAAAAAGGAAGTAAAAAACCTTAGTTTTTACTTCCTATTTTTTGTCCGAATTTAACATCTGTTTCAATTCCTGATAAGGAATTATTTAAAATAGCATCGTCTAATTTAACCGCGTCTTTTTTCAAAAGCACTATTATAGTGCTTCCGCCGAAGAGGAACATTCCTTTTTCCTGTCCGCGGGAAAAAGTGCTTAACTTATGATTTTTTATCTTTCCGACCATCATTGCTCCGACTTCTATTTGTACGGTCCTGCCTAAGTTTTCGTAATCTATCACCGAAACCTCGCGGCAGTTCTCGCAGAACACGGGAATATTTTCAAGAGCAATAGGTCTTACTGTGTGCAGTTTGCCTTTTATAAAATAGTTTTTTTCTATCGCTCCGCTGTCTAAAAAACAATATCTGTGGTAATGATTTACCATCAGCCTGAATACAAGGCATTTTCCTCCCTCGAATTCACGGCTTAAAGCTTCGTCTTTTAAAAGCGAAGAAATGGTATATCTGCTTTGCTTTACGGGCAGCACGGTGTTTTTATTTATGTCATATACCGTTAGCAAGCCGTCGCAGGGAGAAATAAGAGCAGAGGAGTTTGAGTCAATCGGTCTTAAATTCTCTTTAATTTTTCTTGAAAAGCAGTCGTTAAAGCTGTGAAAATCATCGGAATAAAATTCAGAAAGATCAATATTATTTCTTTTAACAAAGCCTTTTATAAGAGGCTTTGAAAGAAAAGAAGAAAGATAAGCGCCTGCAATTTTTGAAATGAGCGGCGCCGATAAAACTTTTAAGAAAAATCTTCCTGTGGGCGCGGTATAAAGAAATTTTAAAAGCTTTTCATTATCCGATCCCGCCATTATTTCCCTCCGAAAATGTGGAAAAGAACAAGCACTATAAATTCAGCCATTCCTATTCCCACCATAATCAGAATACCTTTAAGCCCCGGCTTTTTGATAGTTGCCTTTGAGATAAAAAGATATCCGGTTGCGGCAATGGCGAGAAAATACAGAGGCGTGATATCGAAAGCGCCGGTTATATATCGGCATATAAGCACTGTGGGGAAGATAAGCGCCGAAGAAGTCACGGGAAGACCTACATAGTACTTTCTTGCCTCCGAGTCCGATTTTTGGCGCTCTTCTTCGGTGACATTGAAATAAGCAAGCCTTATCATTGCGGCAAGCACATAAAATACCAAAAGCGCATAGAAAAAAGCTTTGATAAAAATTCCGAAAGTGCCGGTATTAAAAATAATGTGATTTATTATTTTAGAATTTCTTAAAGCCGCCGCTCCTATGCAGGCAGGAAGAACTCCGAAAGCGATGAGGTCGCAAAGAGAGTCTATCTGAATTCCGAATTTGCATTCGAAATCGGTGCGTCCTTTTTTAGAGCGGGCTACCTTGCCGTCAAAAGCGTCGCAAAGTCCGCAGATAAGCAGAAAGAACATTCCGAGGTAAGGGTGGTTGCCGTTAGAACTAAGTGTGATCATTATTCCCGAAGAAGCGGAAATAAGTGAAATATATGTTAAAATAACGGTATAATCGTAAATACCTATCATTTTATTTCTCCTTTTTAGTGATTTTATCGAAAAATCTTCCGAAATTGAATTTATCGGAAATAAATATCCCCAATTCACCGACTATTATTCCCGCAGGAATGTCCAAAAACATATGCTGTTTTACTAAAACAGTCGAAGCAAAAACAAAAACCGAAAAAACAAAGCAAAAGATCTTTGCAAATTTTGAAATTCCCTCTATTCTTGCAAGATACCTTGAGCATACATAGCTTTCAAGGCAGTGAAGAGATGGAAAAAGCGTTATAGGCTTGTCGATAGTATAAAGAAAAGCGGTTATCCTATCGAAAACCGTGTCGCCTGTTACTGCCGCGCGGACCATTTGAGTGGGGAACACGAAAAAAATCACCGCCGCGATCAGTTTACCCGTTATTTCCGCCGAAAAGAAGTCATAACAATTCTTTTTACCGCTTTTCGATATCGCTATAAAGCAGATCGCCCATTGAAGATAGGCAAGAATATAAAAAGAGATAAAAGGCGTGTAAAGAGGGATATAATCGTCAATAACCGTTTTAATGCTAAACCTTTTAATATCTCCGAGAATAAAAGCGGAGCCGTAAAAAGCAAAATTATTTGCAACAAGCCAAAATAAAAGCGGAATAAAAATATAACACGGCAAAATCTTTGAAATAAATAAAGACTCATACCGCAGCTTTTTAAGTTTAATAAAAGCCAACTCCTAAAATATATTTATTACATTATATTACTTTTTATTACAAATTACAACAATAAAAAAACGCAGTTCGCTTGAACTGCGTTTTTTATTATTAGTATTATTATTCCGAAACGGCGGCGGCTATTCTGTTATCGGCGCAACCGTAATAAATTATCCATTTTTTGTTGTGATATACCAAAGCGTTTCCGAAAATCGTATAAGGAGCTATTCCGTAGCTTTCATAAGGAGTTTCGGGCTTTAATATAGGCTCATCGCTGCGGGCAAGCAGTTTTGACGGGTCATTTTTATCAAACAAAGCCCAGCCGATACTATAACAACAAGGACTGTATCTTCCTCTGAAACCGTAAACATATTCTCCCTTATCATTTTTAACATTTTTAACGATTTTGCTGTTAAATTCACCGGAGGATGATCCGTTATAAAGCAACAGAATTCCGTCGTCATTTATAATAGGTGAAGCTACCGCTTCACAAAGATCGTCGTCAAAAAAATTTTTCCTTGGTGAAATAACGGGTTCTTTTCCCACGGTCCAATTCTTTAGATCCTTTGAGTGTGCAAGGAAGATTCCGGAATTTCCGAAATAGGCATAATATTCTCCGTTTATGCGAGTTGAAGTGATCGCGATCGCTCTTCCGGGAAGCCGTTCGCCTAAAAATTCCCAGGTTTTAAGATCTTTTGATAATGCTAGCATTCCTACAGTGTTCGAACAAGAATAAACTCCCGTATAGCTCAATACATAAAGCTTTTCTTCGGGCAGCCAAACAAGCCGCGGGTCTTCAAATCCTCCTTTATAAGGAGTATTTGAAGCGCTTAAAAACGGCTCTTTTTCTAAAGTAAAATCAAATCCGTTTTTACTGTGTGCAAAAACAAGAGAAGAAATGCTCCAATTATAGCTTTGCGGAATTTCACCGAAATTAATACAGCGGCAAAGCATAGTAACTTCATTTCCGTCGGAAACTGCGCCGGGATTAAAAATACAGTCTGCCGCGAATTTGCCCTGCGGATGTAAAATCGGATTGCCGGAATATCTTTTGAAATTGTTTACGAATGAAAAAGATTCGGGTAATTTGTTTGAAATCATAAAATCATCCTTTCAAAAGATATGGTAATCATTTAAAAGAACAACGGCAAGTCATTTTATGATAGTTTTTCGGACATTTTTGCGGTATGTTGTAGGTGAGCAGTTATATTCGTTAAGGAAAATGCGGTTAAATGTTCTGGCGCTTTCAAAACCGCAATTATAGCAAATTTCACTGATAGTTAAGTCGCTGTCGCTGAGCAGAATGACAGCGTCATTTAATCTGTAGCGGTTTAAGAATTTACGAAATCCCATATTGAATGCAGAGTTAAACCATTCACAAAGTTTTCTTTCTGTTACACCGAAATGCTTTGACACTTCTTCTGCATTAAAATCGGGATTATTCTTGTTTTCTGAGATAAACCTGATAATTTCCGGAAGATATGGGATTAAATTATTGGCTCTTTCTTTCAAATCAAGATCATCAAAAACAAGCGAAAGTATTGAAATTGCCAACCCTTTTATATATAAAGAATTGTTTTCATTATTTGAAAAAAGAGTTTTAAGAAGCGATTTTAATTTATCGCTTTGGTCGGATTTTTTAATTACCGGTATTTTCGGAATTTTATTCAGCAGATCCGATTTAAGATCCTCTAAAAAGAAAGGATTTATTCCGAGAAACGCACAGCTGCCGCCTTTTAAGCTTTTCAAAGAATGAGTCTGGCAAGGAAAGATTACGGCAAAGTCGTTCCCATTTAGAATATATTCCTTATTATCGATCAGCATTTTTCTGCTTCCGCTTTTAATATAAATAAGCTCTAAATTTTCGTGAAAATGAGATTCAAAATCCGTGTTTTCTCCGATAATCACACAGCAATTTTTAATAGAATCCTGAGGCTTGATATAAAACATAAGCTTTTTCCTTAATGATTTTTAAAAGGCGAGAGGGAACGCTCAAGTATGCCGTGCATATGAGCTATGGCTATGCCGTAATTAGTTATCGGAACTTGATTTTCTTTTGCAAAATCAAGCCTTGATCTCATTTCCTTTGCGTTTATCATACATCCGCCGCAATGCACTATTAAAGAATACTTTTTAAGATTTTCGGGAAACTCTCCGCCCGATGAAAATTCAAAATTCAGATTTTTCCCCGTGAATTTTTTTATCCAATTCGGCAGCTTGACCGCTCCTATATCATTGCACTGCCTGTGATGAGTGCAGGCTTCGGAGATAAGAACCGTGTCGCCGTCTTTAAGAGAAGATAACTTATTTGCGCCTTCTACTACCTGCTCAAGCTCTCCTTTATATCTTGCAAACAGAATGGAAAAAGAGGTAAGCATAATATCTTCGGGAACGATTTTATTCACAAATTCAAAAGCCTGTGAATCGGTTATAACCATTTTCGGCTTTATTTTTAGCGAATTAAGAGCAAACTCAAGCTCCGTTTCTCTGACGACAATATTAAGCGCGTGATTATCGAGAATTTCTCTTATCATCTGCTGCTGGGGGAGGATCATTCTTCCTTTCGGAGCCGATTCGTCGATAGGAGTAACAAGCACTATCAAATCGTTTTCATCTATAAGATCGCCTAAAAGCGGCTTAAGTTTCGGATTTGAGCTTATGAAATTGCCTATCTTTTCTTTCAGCTCAAAAAATCCTTCGTTAAGCTTGGCGCTCACATATAATTCATTTTCAGCAAGAGGCGGTTTTTCCTTTAAAAGGTCGGATTTATTATAAACCGTTATATAAGGAATATTTTTTTCTTTAAAAAGTGAAATAAGCTCGTTATCAGCCTTAGATTTCCCCTTTTTTGAATCGATTATCAAAACCGCAATATCGGTTTTTGAGAGTATCTTTTTTGCGGCTTTTACCCTCATTTCACCGAGAGCCCCCTCGTCGTCGATTCCGGGGGTATCGATTATAACAACGGGACCTAAAGGAAGAATTTCCATTGCTTTTTTAACAGGGTCGGTAGTAGTGCCTAAAATATCCGAAACAAGCGATATTTTCTGCCCTGTAACGGCGTTTACAACGCTTGATTTTCCCGCGTTTCTAAGCCCGAAAAAGCCTATATGCGTTCTTTCGGAAGACGGTGTTGCATTAAGTCCCATTTTAATTTCTCCTTTTTTAAAATCTGAAATCGCGGCTGTTTGAAGATTTTATCTTTTCGATATTTTCTTCCGCTATTTTTCTTACCTTTTCTTTCGGTATCTTTTTAAGCTCACGGTCTATAAGCTCAAATCCTACCTTTTTGGTTTCTTCGCTTGCGTAATCGCATAGATATTCCGTAAGAGTCATAAGAGCGTTAGGGTGGCAGCAGTTAAGTATCTGCCCCGATTTGCAAAGGCTCATAAATCTGTCGCCCGTTCTGCCCTCTCTGTAGCAAGCGGTGCAGAAAGAGGGGATATGATCGTTTCCCATAAGCCAGCGGACAACCTCGTCAAGTGTTCTTTGGTCGGAAACATCAAACTGCTCCGAATCGTGAGGTCTTTCTTCCTCTGTGTAACCGCCGACAGAAGTTCTCGAAGCTCCGCTTATCTGTGAAATTCCGTAATCAAGCACTTTGCCTCGCACGGCTTCGCTTTCGCGGGTGGAAATTATCATTCCCGTGTAGGGGACAGCAATTCTTATGCAGGCTATGACCTTTGCAAAAAGCTCGTCGGATAAGCTGTTGTCAAAAACGCCGGGGTCTATATCGTCGGCTCTCTTGATTCTCGGCACGCTTATCGTGTGCGGTCCTACTCCGTGAACAGCCTCTAAATGCTCCGCGTGCATTAAAAGACCTGCAAATTCATACAAATATCCCTCAAGTCCGAAAAGCACTCCTAATCCGACATCGTCGATACCGCCCTCCATAGCTCTGTCCATCGCCTCGGTATGATAATCGTAATCGTGCTTAGGTCCTGTCGGGTGAAGCTCCAAATAGCTTTTTTTATTGTAGGTTTCCTGGAAAAGGATATAGGTGCCTATACCTGCATCTTTTAACTTTCTGTAGTTTTCAACGGTAGTTGCGGCGATATTTACATTTACTCTTCTTATATCGCCGTTTTTGTGGTGGACCGAATAAATCGTGTTTATACATTCAAGAATGTACTCTATAGGATTGTTTACAGGATCCTCGCCTGCCTCTATCGCAAGCCTTTTATGCCCCATATCCTGTAAAGCTATAACCTCGTTTTTGATCTCTTCCTGCGTAAGCTTTTTTCGCGCTATATGCTTGTTTTTCATATGATAAGGACAGTAAACGCATCCGTTTACGCAGTAATTCGAAAGATAAAGAGGGGCGAACATAACTATTCGGTTGCCGTAAAAAGCAAGCTTGATTTCGTTCGCCAGCTTATACATTTCCTCGATCTTTTCAGGAATCTCGCAAGCTAAAAGAACGCTTGCCTCTCTGTGGGTAAGGCCTGCGCAGGTAACGCCGTTTCCGTTTTTCTTAGGTCTTGCCTTTTCAAGAAGAGAGTCTATAAGCTCGATATTGTTTTTGTTTTCCTGAGCGTATTTCAGAGTTTCTCTTATTTCCTCGTCGTTAATAAATTCCTCTGCTTTTAAAGATTTCGGATCATAAATTGCCATTTTAAAAATTCCTTTCTTTTCTTAAATCTCCGCGGTCTGTAACTATTTTAAAACCGACGGATCTCATTCTTGCGCTTAAGCAGTCCCTGCACTGGGCGGATTCTTCGCCCGTGCAGATCTTATTATCATAAAGCTCGTATTTTTTCCTGACTGATACGGGCGACAAATTAGGCATTACCACATTTGCCCCCGCTTTTATACCCATTTCTCTTCCGGTAGGAGATATCGTTCCTAAAGCGGTCGTAGCAGGGAGCAAAATATTAGGCTTTATAAGCCTTATCAGCGAAAGCAAATAAAGCGTTTGATTAAGCGAGCCTGCTTTAAAATCTTTAAACGGAGTATCTTTATGCGGAATAAAAGGACCTATTCCGCACATATCGGGTGAAAATTCCTCTATGAATTTAAGGTCTTCCGCTAAAGTTTTCGGGGTTTGATAAGGGGAGCCCACCATAAATCCGCAGCCCACGGCAAAGCCGATTTCTTTTAGATTTTTAAGGCAGTTTATCCTGTGGCTGAGATTCATATTTTCAGGGTGCAAAAGAGAGTAGTGATAATCGTCTGCAGTTTCGTGCCGCAAAAGATACCTGTCGGCTCCGGAGTTAAACATCTTTTCATAATCTTCTTTCTCATATTCTCCGAGAGAAAGAGTTACCGCGCAGTCGGGATAAAGCGATTTTATGCTTTTTACGATGTCGCAGATGCTATCCACGCTTATAACATTTTCTCCGCCCTGCAGAACAAAGGTCCTGAATCCTAAAGAGTATCCCTCTTTGCAGCAATTAAGTATTTGCTCTTTTGTAAGAATGTATCTTTCACAGTTTTTATTCGATCTTCTTATTCCGCAGTAAAGACAGTCGTTTTTACAGACATTTCCTATCTCAATTAGTCCTCTGACAAAAACCTCGTTTGAATAATATTCCCGCCTTTTTTTATCGGCGAGATCTTTAGCATAATCTCTCAGCTCTTCGCTTTCGCCTTTTATAAGCTCTTCATATTGAGCAAGGGATAACGAATGGGTTTCGCTTAAAAGGTAAATAAGTTCTTTTAAATCCGCCATATCAGCTCACATCCGCATAAAGCGTCTTGACATTTATGCCGTCTATTCTGCCGAGCTTACCCGAAAGAGCCGAAATAACGCTTTGCTCCGCGTCAACCGCGATACTTATAATGCTTAAATTCTTTTCCCTGTAGGGTACTCCCATTCTTCCGATTATGTATTTTCCGTAGGAATGGAGCAGAGCGTTAAGCTCGTCGGTCTTTTCACTGTTTTTTACTATAATTCCGATAAGGGCTATTCTTTTTTCCATTTTTTCCTCCAAAAAAATCCGCGTCTTTATAAAAAGACACGGACAGAGTAATTGTGTTACATTAAATTATCGTGTCTTCTGCCTCAAAAAGATTTCGGCGTCAGGTCGATATATTTATTTTTAATAATTTTATCATATTTTTATTTTTGTGTCAACAGCGGTGTTTTCCGCATTTTGCTCTGCACTCCCTGCAAGCGCTTTGTACTCTTTGACATTTTTTATTGTTTCGCCGTCTATCTGAAGAGTGCGCGGCCGGTCAAAGCTTACTGTGATCTCTTTTCCTTTAAGCACCGTAACCACGCTTTTATGGTTTATATGTTTACCCGAAAAGATAGAGGGGAACACTGCGAGGGTTTTAAGCTTTGATGGGCAGTGCATTACCATAACTGAAACTGTGCCGCCGCTAAGCCTGTCCTGACTTGGAGCAGGCATCATTCCTCCGCCGTAAAATCTCCCGTTCATACAAGGTGCTAGCCATACATTTTTAAAATCATATTTTTTCCGTCGACGGTTATTTCCGCACGAGTAGGCTTATAATAAAAGAGAAGCCCCTTTATTGCGATCATAGTATAGTTTATCGGTTTATCGGAATCGGAGTTTTCTCTCATTTCGTCGCCTTTTTCACAGCAGTAACCGTCTATACCGTATCCTATTCCGTTTAAAAATTTATATTTTGAAGAATTAACTTCAACAGTAGGAAGATTTTTAAGATATTTATTAATGAGGCAGGGCTTTTTAGGATCTTCGCCGATATCACGCATAAAATCGTTACCGCTGCCGGCGGCAAAATAATAAATATCGTGTTTGATTTCCATTTTGTCGGTAGAATTGATAAATTTGTTGAGCGTGCCGTCGCCTCCGGCGATAACAACCTTATCATCAGATGAAAGTTTTGAGAAAAAATTGTAGTAATTTTTGATTTCTGTGATGTCTTCAAAAATGCAATTTTCAGAGCCTAAGGTCTTTTCGAGTGCCATTGCGTGTTCCTTGCCTTTTTGATTAGAGGCGAGCGGATTGTAAAGAATTCTGTAGCAAGACATAATTTATCCCCTTTTTGATTTTATTTTTTTTCTGCGAGTATCATTTTTTCAAGCGTTTTTGCGGCTACGCTTAAGGTCTGGTCTTTCCTCGTGATAAGGCAGATATCTCTTTTAGGAATAGTTTCTTTAAGGTCTATGACCGCAACATCGTCATACCCAGAAGTAAACTCTTCCGAAACAAAACCTATTCCGAGCCCCGCTCTTACCATAGGAAGTATCTGATCGGCGGAAAAAGCTTCGATATCGGGATCAAATGTAAGGTTATATCGCGAAAAAAGAGAAGAGTAAAATTCAAAGGATTTTGTATCGGGTCCTAAGGAAACTATAGGATATGAAGAAAGCTCTTTTAAAGTTATCTTTTTATCGAGCAGCTGTGTGAATTTTTTTGAGCATATAGCCGTTTCTTTTAAAGTTTTGACGCAGGTCTGAGTGAGGGAAGAGGACCTAATTGTCGGAGTGGTAACAACTGCGAGGTCGGCCGTTCTTTCTTTAAGCGCGGTAATAGCCTGTGGAGTGGAATGATCGGAGATCCTTACTTTGATCTTCGGATAAAGATCTCTGTACTTTTTAAGCACAGGCAGTAAAAGGCAGCGGAAAGCTACTTCGCTTGAAGCTATAGTCACCGTTCCGCTTTGAAGATTATTGATATCCGTTATTTCCGCCTCACCGGCTTCAATATGCTTTAAGGCAAGCTTGATATGAGAATAGAGCTTTTCTCCCTCGGGAGTAAGCTTCATTCCGCGGTTTGTTCTTGAAAAAAGCGGACATCCAAGCTCGCTTTCAAGATTCTTAATGGTGCGCGTTAAATTGGGCTGATTGTTTAGCAGTTGCTTTGCCGCCTGCGAAACACTGCCGAATTTTGCCACAAAATAAAAAATTCTGTAATAATCGTAACTTATATACATAAAGTAACAACCCCGATCGAGATATCATATAAGTATATCAAGCATATCATTTATAGATTTTACACATACTTGTTTTTGAATTATAATACTAATATTCCGAAAAGTCAAGGAATAAGAAGGAGGAATTTATGAGTTCGGTATCTTTTAAAAGCGAGCGGTTTGCCGATTCGTTTTTAAGCACCGTTTTCATAATTCTTTCGGGCGGCTTTCAGGACGCCTATACTTATATGTGCAGAGGCAAGGTTTTTGCCAATGCGCAAACGGGAAACATTGTGCTTTTATCTGATAAAATATTCAGAGGAGATTTTAGAGCAGGGCTTAAATATCTTGTGCCCGTTCTGTCATTCTTGCTCGGCACTGTTGCCGCTGAGATAATCAGATATAATGCAAAAAGGTTAAAGCTGCTCCATTTCAGGCAGGCTGTGCTTGTGTTTGAAACAGCGGTGCTTTTTGCCGTGGGATTTATTCCTAAGGAGTATGATAATTTTGCTAATGCCGCGGTTTCATTTGCGTGCGCGCTTCAGCTGCAGTCATTCCCCACTTTAAAAGGGCAGGCTTTCTCAAGCACTATGTGTATAGGAAATATGAAAAACGCCGCAGTTTATCTTTGCTCTTTTATAAAGAATAAAGATAAAAAACAGCTTGAAATTTCAGCGCTTTATTTTGCCGCGGTTATCACATTCGGTCTGGGCGCGGCTTTAGGAAGCTTTGCCGCTGAAAAGTTCGGTCTTAAATCTATTTTCGGCAGCTGTGTTTTGCTTTTTAACAGCTTTATAATATTTTTCATAAGAAAGGAAGCGTAAGGCTCTATGGATAAAAAGAAGAGGACTGTCGGGCTAATAGTCTGGATAGGCCTTTTAGCCGTCTTTTTAGTTCTTGCCCTGCTTGCGGGGAAGCCTGTGCAGGATAAAGAATCGATAAAAGAGGTCATGCGTGACGCGGTTTTGCACGAAACAAATAAAATAAGCTTTTTTGGAATAAAAGAGGTTAATCCCTCGCTTATTTCAGCAGTCACGGTTACGGGAATTTTACTCGCAGCAAGTTTACTTATCAGAATTTTTGTGATACCGAGGTTTAAAAATATTCCCGGAAAATTTCAGCTTTTGCTCGAAGAGGCCGTGGGATTTTTTGATAATCTCGCTAAATCAAACAGTCCTCACAGAAATGTTTTCTTAGGCGCTTATGTTTTTGCGGCAGGTACTTATATTTTTATCGGAACATTGTTTGAGCTTTTCGGTCTTCAGGCTGTCACCACAGCCGGTAAATCTATTTCATTGCCTGCTCCGCTTTCGGATATCAATGCCGCGATAGCGCTCGGAGTTTTCTCCTATCTTATGATAGTGGGCGGCTCGATAGCAGGAAACGGAATAAAAGGAATAGGAAAGAGCTTAAAAGAATTTTCGCTGCCGATATCTATGAGCTTCAGGCTTTTCGGCGCATTGCTCAGTGGTCTGCTTGTTACCGAGCTTGTTTATTATACGATAAGTTTAAGCTTTGTTCTTCCTGTAGCGGTGGGAGTTATGTTTACATTGCTCCACGCGCTTATTCAGACCTATGTTTTGACAATGCTTACGGCTTTATTCTACGGAGAGGTTTCAAAGCCGTCTGTTAAAAAAATAAAATCAAAAAATTAATTTTTCATTCCGGAGGAAAATATTATGAAAAAAGAGTTAAAAAAATCATTACTTACAGTTCTTTTTGCAATGATCATCTGCGTGTTTGCAGGTATTTCCGCTTTTGCGGCAACCGATACCTCATCAGAGCAGAGCGAAACTGCGGTCACGACCTCGCAGTCTGCACAGGAAGAGGATAATACAACAGGCTCCAAAGCAATAGCCGCGGCTGTTTGTATCGGTCTTGTTGCGGCAAGCGGCGCTATCGGAATGGCTCTTGCTATTTCAAAGTCTGTAGAGGGAATTTCCCGTCAACCCGAAGCGGAGGGCAAGATAAGAACCAGCCTTATGCTCGGCCTTGTATTTATCGAAACAGCTATTATTTATGCTTTGATCGTTGCGATACTTGTCATATTCGTTCTGTAAAGAGGGGGAGAAAAAATGAGTATCCCTTTAAATATTGATTGGCAGCAGATATTGCTCCATATTTTCAATTTTATAATACTCGCAGGCGGACTTTGGTTTTTGCTGTATAAACCCGTAAAGAAATTTATGGATAAGAGAACAGAGTATTATAAAAAAATGGATGAGGACGCCGCAGATAAACTTAAAAGCGCCGATGAAAAGGAAGCCGAGTATTTAAAAAAGCTTGAGCTTGCGCAAGAAGAGGCTGAAAAAATCAAATCAGAGGCGGCAGACAGTGCCAAAAAATCTGCCGAAGCAGAGCTTTTAAAAGCTGAGGCTCAAAGGCAGAAGATAATCGAATCCGCAAAATCGGAAGCAATGGAAGAAAAGGAAAAGATATTAAACGAGGCTAACGCCGAGATCGAAAAGATCGTTTCCGACGCTATTGATGAAGCGGTTTCGGCAAAAAGCGGCGACGCTATTGACGACTTTTTGAAAACCGCCGGAAAAGAGTGATGATTTTGACAAATCTATCTGTTAGGGCAAGAATAAGATATTATAAAGAGCCCGAAACTAAGCAAACCGAGGATTTAAAAGCCTTCTTAGAAGGAAAATACGGTTCTTTATCCGAGCTTTCTTTTTTAAAGGATGAGAATTATAAAGACGGTTTTGTGATCGAGATATGCAAAAGATCAGGGGAGTTTGTCCCGGATGAAATTATCGATTGGAGCCCTGCCGGAATAGGCAGACAGCTTAAAGAAAAGATATTTGCCGCCATAAAAAATCAGGATAAAATAATTCCTTTGATAAAAGAAACCGCCGAAAGCTTCAAGCCTGCAGCCGAAAGCGAAGAGATAGGCTCTGTTCTTACCGTCGGCGACGGAATTGCCACGGTAAGCGGTCTTGAAAATGTAAAGTACGGCGAAATACTTATATTCGAGCACGGAATAAAAGGAATGGTGCTTGACCTTAAAGAGGACAGCGTAGGCTGCGTTATTTTCGGCGACGAAGAGGAAATAACCGAGGACAGCTTAGTTAAAAGAAGCTTTAAAACAGCCGGCGTTCCGGTGGGCAAAAAAATGCTCGGAAGAATCGTTGACGCTTTAGGAGAGCCTATCGACGGTAAAGGTCCTATTTTTGAAGACGGTTACTATCCTATTGAGAAAAAGGCGCCCGGAATTATAGACAGGCAGCCTGTAAACAAACCTCTTGAAACAGGACTTCTCGCGATAGATTCTATGTTTCCTATCGGCAGAGGCCAAAGAGAGTTAATTATCGGCGACAGGCAGACGGGTAAAACGGCGATAGCCTTAGATACCATTCTTAATCAGAAAGATAAAAATGTCGTTTGCGTATATGTAGCTATCGGGCAGAAAGCTTCTTCCGTGGCTCAGCTTGCAGAGGTTTTAAAATCCAAAGGCGCTCTTAATTACACGGTTATAGTAAACGCTTCCGCAAGCGATTCCGCGCCTAAGCAGTATATTGCGCCTTATTCGGGCTGCGCTATTGCAGAATATTTTATGGAAAACGGAAAAGATGTCCTTATCGTTTATGACGACCTTTCTAAGCACGCCATAGCTTACAGGACTTTAAGCCTTTTGCTTGAGCGCTCTCCCGGACGAGAAGCATATCCCGGAGATGTATTCTATCTCCATTCAAGACTTCTTGAAAGATCGGCGCATTTAAGCGATAATTTGGGCGGAGGCAGTATGACTGCTCTGCCTATCGTAGAAACCCAGGCAGGAGATGTTTCCGCTTATATTCCTACGAATATTATTTCTATAACCGACGGTCAGATATTCCTTGAAAGCGACCTTTTCTTTGCGGGTCAAAGACCGGCTGTAAATGTCGGACTTTCCGTTTCCAGAGTCGGCGGCGCCGCTCAGACAAAGGCTATGAAAAAAGCGACCGGCGCTATCAGACTTGATCTTGCACAGTATAGGGAAATGGAAGTCTTTATGCAGTTTTCGAGCGATCTTGACGAAACTACTAAAAGACAGCTTCATTACGGCGAAGACCTTATGCAGCTTCTAAAGCAAAAGCAGTATCATCCTTACAAGGAGCACCAGCAGGTGATTTTGCTTGTTTCCGCACTTTCAAAAGCATTTTCCGATGTGCCTGTAAAAGAGGTCCCGGATTATGCGGATAAGCTTATCAAGTATTTTGAAAGCACGCAGTTAAGCCTTTGCGAAAAGATAGACGAAACAGGCGAGCTTTCGGACGACGATACAAAACTGATAGCAAATAAGGCAAAAGAGTTCCTTAAAAAATCATAAAAAGGCGGTGAAGATACATGGCAAACGCAAAGGAAATAAAAAGCCATATTAAAAGCGTTAAAGATACGCAGAAAATAACTAATGCTATGTATCTTATCGCTTCGACTAAAATGCGGAAAGCCAAGGCAGATCTTGACAGAACCAGGCCTTATTTTAACGAACTTCAAACCGAGATCAAGCGAATTTTCAGAAATGTGAAAACGGTTGACAGTAAGTATTTTTACCCCGAAGAGGGAATGCCTGAGCTTAACGGCCCTTATGCCGCTTTGGTTATAACAGCCGATAAAGGCCTTGCCGGAATGTATAACCAAAATGTTATCAAAGAGGCGGAAAGGCTTTTAAATGAGCATAGGGATACCAAGCTTTTTGTCGTAGGAGAATATGGCAGAAGATATTTTGAGCATAGAAATATTCCTATTGAGCAGAGCTTTATTTACACCGCTCAAAATCCGACAATGCAAAGAGCGAGGGAAATAACGCAGGTTTTGCTCAACCTTTACGATAAGGGCGAGGCTCAGAAAATTTATGTTATTTATACGGATATAAAAAACGGAATGTTCGAAAGCGTTATAAATTTCAGGCTTCTGCCTTTTCATAAAAACACATTTTCTTCATCGGGAGAAAATATTTCGGGTGAAAATCCGTTTGAATTTTCTCCGAGTGTAAATGATGTTCTCGATAATATAATACCAAGCTATATTTCAGGGTATATTTACAGCGCTTTGATAGACAGCTTTTGCTCCGAGCAAAGCTCAAGAATGAATGCGATGAATTCCGCAAATCAAAACGCACAGGAAATTTTAAACGACCTTTCGGTTGAGTATAACCGTCTTAGGCAGGCAACTATAACGCAGGAAATAACCGAGGTTTCCTCAGGAGCCAAAGCGCAGAAAAAAAGTAAAATGAAAAATATCGGCAGAAAGGCGGATCTTCAGTGATAAAGGGAAGAATATCGGAAATATCCGGACCTGTTATCGATTGCAGGTTTCCTCACAGAGAACTTCCGAAAATCAAGGAAGCTTTAAGCGTTGAGCTGGATGATGAAAAAAGAATAATGGAGGTAGCTTCTCATATCGGCAACGATACTGTCAGATGTATCCTTTTAGGAGCAAGCGAAGGTCTTGCCAGAGGTATGGAAGTCACCGCTTTAGGCCACGGAATTTCCGTGCCTGTGGGCGACGCGACTTTGGGGCGTATGTTCAATGTTTTGGGCGAGCCTATCGACGGCGGCGAAGAGCTTGATAAAAGCGTTCTCAAATGGGAGATACACAGAAAGGCTCCCGGTTTCGATGAGCAAAAGCCTGCGGCTGAAATTCTTGAAACGGGAATTAAAGTTATCGACCTTTTAGAGCCTTATCCGAAAGGCGGAAAAATAGGTCTTTTCGGAGGCGCGGGAGTAGGAAAGACCGTGCTTATTCAGGAGCTTATTCATAATGTGGCGGTAAAACACGGCGGTTATTCCGTTTTCACGGGAGTCGGAGAAAGAAGCCGCGAGGGTAACGACCTTTTTTATGAAATGAAAGAAAGCGGAGTTTCTGATAAAACAGCGCTTGTGTTCGGACAGATGAACGAAGCGCCCGGGGTAAGAATGAGAGTCGCTCTCTCGGGTCTTACTATGGCGGAGTATTTCCGCGAAGAGCAGAATAAGGATGTTTTGCTCTTTATCGATAATATTTTCAGATTTGTTCAGGCAGGAAGCGAGGTATCCACATTGCTCGGCAGAATGCCGTCGGCAGTCGGATATCAGCCCACCCTTGCAGACGAAATGGGAGCTTTGCAGGAAAGGATAACTTCCACTAAAAGCGGCTCCGTTACTTCCGTTCAGGCGGTATATGTCCCTGCTGACGACCTTACCGATCCTGCCCCTGCCACAACTTTCACTCATCTTGACGCTACCACGGTATTAAGCAGAAAAATAGCCGAGCAGGGAATTTATCCGGCTGTCGATCCGCTTTCAAGTACTTCGAGAATTCTTGAAGAAGATATAGTAGGCTCAGAGCATTACGAAGTCGCAAGAAAAGTCCAGGAGACCTTGCAGAAATATAACGAACTTCAGGATATTATCGCTATTTTGGGTATTGACGAACTTTCAGAAGAAGATAAAATAACTGTTACAAGAGCGAGAAAAATGCAGAGATTTTTATCTCAGCCTATGAGCGTTGCCGAAAAGTTTACAGGTATTAAAGGCGTTTATGTTCCCGTAAGCGAAACTGTTAAGGGCTTTAAAGCGATTTTGAGCGGAGAAGCGGATATTTATCCGGAAGCGGCTTTTTATAATGTCGGCACATTCGAAGATGTTATTAAAAAGGCAAAAGAGCTTGAAAAGGAATAATTGAAATGAAAAGTTTTAAAGTTCATATTCTTGCCGCGGATAAAACTTTTTATGACGGCGAATGTGAGTCGCTGATAATTCCCACTTCCTCCGGGCAGTACGGAATTCTTGCCGACCACAGCAATACTATAACCGCTCTAGTCCCCGGAACTCTTACTTACAGAAAACCCGGTTCAAGCGATGAGATAGCCGCTGTTTCCGCAGGACTCTGCAAAATTGAAAACGGCGAGATCTTAGTGCTCACGGATTCTGCCGAAAGACCCGATCAGATAGATGAAATAAGGGCGAAAATATCGGCCGATGAGGCTAAAGAAGCTATGCTTCAAAAACAGAGCTACAGAGAATATAAATCCACTCAGCTTATGCTTGCAAGAAATATTGCAAGGCTCAGAGTTAAAGGAAGCGCAAATTCGGAATAAAAATTAAAGCACCCCTAAAAGTAAGATACTTTTAGAGGTGCGTTTTTTATAATTTGTTCTTTAGTGGCTTGATAATTAAATACCCTATATTAATAAGCAGAATAGTAAAAATCCACGAAAGGGGAAAAGCATAATAGAGCGCAGTGATTGAGGCGGTATTTTTAAATACAGTGCATATCCATATTATGCGAAACGCACAGGTGCCGATAACAGTGCTTACAGCGGGATAAAGCGTGTGTCCGCTGCCGCGCAGAACTCCTGCGGGAATTTCATATAAATTGCACAAAGGCTCAAACAGCAAAATGCAGAGGATTCGTATTTCGGCACTTTTGATGACAGCGGCTTCCGCCGTAAAGATACCGCAGAACATATTGCGAAACAAAACTATAATAAAAATCGGGACTGAACTGCACACAAACGATAATAAAAGGATAAGCCGCAATATCCGCCCGCAACGGTCAAGCTTGCCGGCGGAATAGTTTTGGCTTGTGAATGTTGTAGCAGTCTGACCGAAAGCCGTGATTATGTAATAAGTAAAATATTCAAAATTCATTGCTATGGTGCTGCCGGCAATCGCAGTTTCTCCGAAAAGGTTGATAGATGCCTGAACAAAAATATTTGCAAAGCAAAAAACGGCGCCCTGCACAGCTGACGGAATACCGCATTTAAGGACATTTCGGGCAATACGCAGAGAAAACATTGGCTTTTTTACTGAAAAGCAAAAAATTTTTTCACTTTTCAGCCGTCGCAAAACCAAAATTGACGATAAAAGATTTGAAATATCCGTTGCGACCGCGACTCCTGCAACTCCCAAACGAAATACTATCACAAATAGCAGGTTCAATCCGATATTTGCAATTCCCGAAATCATCAACGCTGAAAAAGGATAGCGGCTGTCGCCGCGCGCTCTAAGCACGGAAGCTCCGAAATCATATAAAAGTAAAAACGGGTAGCCGAGCATATATAGCCGCAAATAAAGCTTTGCCGAATTAAGTATACTTCTCGGTGTTTGAATAAGCTTAAGCAGCGGAACGGCGGCGAGTTGACCTATAACAAGACCGATTATTCCGATAAAACACGCTAAAAGCATAGATGATTGAACCGCGTCAGGTATTTTTGATGTTTCGTTTTGCCCGATATGGTTTGCAATAAGAATATTTACTCCAAGTGACAATCCGGAAGAAACCGTGACGATCAGTGCGATTATCTCAGTGTTTGTTCCCACCGCCGCAAGTGCGCTTTCACTTCCGAAATATCCTACAACTGCGGTATCCGCAGCATTGAATAACTGCTGGATCATACTGCTTAACGCTATCGGTAAAGTAAAAAGAAGCAGTTTTCCTAAAAGCGGACCGTGCAGCATATCGATTTTTAAATCTTTCAATCATAGCACATCCTTTAAATATCTCTTGAATTATTATACATAATGAGCTATGATATAAAAAGAGAATAATTTAGATGTATTATATCGAAGAATGGAATTGATAAATTATGGATAATCCTTTTTTAAAATATATTGCATTTGTTAAAACAGTGGAAAAAGGCAGCTTTACCCGTGCGGCTCAGGAGCTTGATTATACGCAGTCATCTATCAGCAAAATGATTGCCGACTTAGAAACCGAATGGGGAATGATATTGCTTGAACGCGGAAAAAACGGTGCTTGCCTGACTTCTTCCGGAAAACAGGTCCTGCCGTTTGTGCGTAAAATTTTAAATGATCATCACGAATTAGAGGGACAGATAAATAAAATCAATGGTATTGAAAGCGGTGTTATCCGAATCGGCACTTTTGCAAGTGTAGCGATAAACTGGCTGCCGAATATTTTTGCCGCTTTGCAAAAGGACTATCCGGGAATTGAATATGAAATATTGCTCGGCGACTATTCGGAAGTGGAAAAATGGATAGACGACGGTCGAGTAGACTGCGGATTTCTCCGCCTGCCGACTCTTGCAAAGTTTGATACGATTTTGTTAAATCGCGATGAATATAAAGTTGTGCTTCCCGTAGGGCATTTCCTTGCAGAAAAAGAGGAAGTAGCTGTTGAAGATTTAAGCGGTTTGCCGTTTTTGCTGTTGGAGCATGGAGGAAAAACAGAAGTTTCTGATCTTTTGGAGCGCTCGAATGTGCAGCCGGATATCCGTTTTACAACCTGGGAGGACTTTGCAATAATGGCAATGGTTGAAAATGGAATGGGTGTTAGTATCCTGCCGGATATGATCCTTAAGAAAATACCATATAAGGTCGAAATACGATCTCTTAAAAAACCTTATTACCGCTCGATAGGTCTTGCTATGAAAAGTAAAAAACACATTTCGCCGGCGGTAGAAAAGTTTATTGATTATCTTTCTTTTCGAACATAATAAAAACATAGCGTTTCAGTTTTTTGCTGAAACGCTATGTTTTTATTATTTATTTTTTTGCGCGCTTTTTAGGTTTTTTCCTTTTCTTTAATCCTCCGTCTACAATAAACGAAAGAATTCTGAAAATAGATTCTGCGGCAAACGAGAAAAGAATAGTCAGCTGCATACTTGTTATCGGTATCATAACCACATTGAAAAAGTCGGGGATCACTATAAATGTCAGCACTATGCCGAGAATGTTTATAAGAAAAACGGTAAGTCTGTATTTATTAAACGGCATACTGATCTTTCTTAAGATCATAAATCCCACAACTGCAAGAATAAGAGTCGAAGCTGTCGCAACATCGGATTTAGGAAGTCCGAATACCTTTTTGAATATTGCAAGTGAGCCTACGACTATCGCGTCTGTAAGACCTGCGGGCAAAGCATTTTTAAGAACATTTGTAAGGAAATTGCCCTCAATTCTGCTTTTATTGCTTTCAAGCGCTAACAAAAATCCGGGAAGACCTATTGTAAAAGCGCTGATAAGCGAAATGTGCGTAGGCTCCAAAGGATAAGAAAACATAAATATTGAAGCCATTATCGCAAGCAAAACAGAAAAAATATTTTTTACAAGGAATAAGCTTGCCGATCTTTGAATATTATTTACGACTCTTCTGCCCTCTAAAACAACTCCGGGCATTTTTGAAAAGTCGGAATCAAGCAGCACGACCTGTGCCGCCTGGGATACCGCCTCGCTGCCCGAAGCCATAGCTATGGCACAATCGGCATCTTTCATAGCGAGAATATCGTTTACACCGTCGCCTGTCATTGCAACCGTGCGGCCGCTGTTTTGCAGGGCATTTACTATCATTTGTTTTTGCTTCGGCGTCACTCTTCCGAAAACCGTGTATAAGAGAGCGGCTTTTTCAACCTCTTCTTTCGTGTCAAGCAAGGAAGCGTCTATATACTTATCGTAATCCTCGATTCCCGCGAGCCTTGCGGTTTCGCTGACAGTCTGCGGATTATCACCCGATATTACTTTTATTTTTACTCCCTGATCGGCAAAATACCTGAAAGTTTTAACAGCGCCTTTTCTTATTGCATTCGATAAAACTATAAATAAAACAGGGGAGATATCGTCTTCTTTGTTAACTGCAAAGCTTAGTACCCTATATCCTTTTTTAGAATAGTTTTCCACAAGCTCCTTATATTCTTTGAATTTGTCCTTAAGCACAAATTCGGGAGCGCCGAGGATATATTCGCCGTCTTCAAAAACGGCTGTTCCGTATTTTAAAGAAGATGAAAAAGGAGTAACGCTTACAGCCGCTTTTAAATTCTCAGCCGTCATGCAGTTTTCCGCTTTGAATTTTTTAAGCGCCTGCATTGTCGCGTTGTTATCAATGGAAGAGCCGATATATTCATAAAGCTTATTTAAGTCCGCTTCGCTTTCCTCGTTTATTCTAACCACGGTTTTAACTTCCATTGTGGGCTCTGTGATAGTGCCGGTTTTATCCACGCAAAGCACATCTACTCTGGCGAGCGCTTCTATACTCTTCATATCGTTTAAAAGCACTTTTCGCTTAGAGAGCCTGATCGTTCCGAGAGCAAGCGCCACGGTGGTTAAAAGATAAAGCCCCTCGGGTATCATTCCGATAATTGCCGCCACCATCGATACGATACTGTCCGCAAAGGTTTCTTTACTTAAAAAATAGCTTTGATAAAATAATATTCCGCCTATGGGAATAAGCAAAATTCCCATCCATTTAACGATTTTATTTATCGAGCGGATCATTTCGGACTGCTCTTTTTCACTTACGGCTTTTGCCTCTGCGGTGAGCTTAGAAATATATGATTCTTTTCCTACCTTTTCAAGTGTGGCAATGCATTCTCCCGAAACTATAAAGCTGCCTGAAAGCAGGGTATCGCCGAAGTTTTTCGTTATTTCGTCTTCTTCGCCTGTCAGCAGCGCCTCGTTTACATTTACAGAGCCTTTTACTATCCGCGCGTCAGCCACTATCTGATCGCCTGCGGAGAAAATCACATAATCGCCTTTTACGAGCGATCCCGATTTTATCCTCTGCCTTTTAGAATCTCTTATAACTTCTGCGTGAGGGGAATTGATTAAACTCATTTTATCGAGAGTTTTTTTAGCTCTTAATTCCTGAAAAATACCGACAAGCGTGTTTCCTATGATTATCGGCAGAAAAGTTAAATTTCTGAACGAGCCGACTGCGCATAACAGCACCGTGATTATAATAAATATAAAGTTGAAATAAGTCAGCGTATTGGATCTGATGATTTCTTTTACGGATTTTCCGGCGGCGGTCGTATCGGTATTAACAAGGCCTTTATTTTTCCTGTCGATCACCTGATCCATTGTAAGACCGGTTATCTGCATATCGCTATTTTTCATTTTCTCACCTCGCTTAAATTGTATTATATCACAATATTTCTTATAAAACAAGCATTTTTAAACTTTTATAACATAAAATCGGTTATTTTGATTTAACATATTTAAAACCGCTTAATTAACATAAAAATATAAAAAATTTCCGGTTGATTTAATGCTTATAAATGGTATAATGATAATTGGTATATCTGAAAAGCTATATATACAAATAATGAATACCGCTATGCAAAAATCGCAATTCCAAAAATTGTCGTAATATGTTATAATGTATATTAATATGTAATATAGGAAGGTGTATTATGAACAAAATTTCAATCATCGGTACAGGCAGCGTCGGCTCAACGATCGCTTACACACTCACGGTTATGGGTATCGCTTCGGATATCGTAATGATCGATATCAACAATGAAAAAGCTTTAGGCGAAGCTCTCGACATCAGGCAGGGAACACCGTTCTGCAGCGCCTGCTCGGTATATGCGGGGGACTATCGTGACGCCGCAGGATCTGATATCGTTATTCTCACTTCGGGAATTGCAAGAAAGCCTGGTCAGACCCGCCTTGAGCTTGCTCAGACCAATGTGGATATAACCAAGAGTATTATTCCCGAGATCACCAAATATGCTCCCGACGCGACTTATGTTATAGTAAGCAATCCTGTTGATGTGCTTACATACACATTCTGCAAGCTTTCGGGACTTCCCGAAAACAAGATCCTCGGTTCGGGTACTATTCTCGATACCGCAAGACTTCGCTCAAGACTTTCTGAGTACTACAATATTTCTCAGGCTAATGTTCACGCTTATGTTCTCGGCGAGCACGGTGATTCTTCGTTTATTCCGTGGTCTGTTGCGAATATTTCAAATGTTCCTATCAAGGACTGTGCGAAGCTTTTAAGCGAGAATAACGGAATTGCCAACCCCGAGCTTAATCTTGAAGATATTGAGCAGTATGTTAGAAAATCGGGTGCAAGAGTTATTGCGAGAAAGGGAGCAACATTTTATGCTGTTTCAGTATCCGTATGTCATATATGCAAATGCCTGCTCGGCGGAATGGATACTACTATGACCGTTTCTACAATGATGCACGGGGAGTACGGCATTGACAATGTCTGCCTTTCAACCCTAAATATGATCGGTAACAACTGCGTAAGAGGCAAAGTAAATCTTTCGCTCACCGATGATGAAGTTACAAAGCTCAGAAAGAGCGCGGATACCTTAAAAGAGGTAATATCAAGCCTTAATATTTAATGAAAGGTCGACTGAATATGGATTACCGTATTGAACACGATTCTATGGGCGAAATGAAAGTCCCCGCAGACAGACTGTGGGCGGCGCAGACCCAGAGAAGCCACGAAAATTTTAAGATCGGCGTTGATATCGAAACTATGCCGAGAGAAATAACCCACGCTTTCGGAATTCTCAAAAAAGCGGCGGCTCTTGCAAATGCTGAGCTTCGCCCCGAAAAAATGACCGAAGAAAAGCTTGATTGCATTGTAAAAGCTTGCGACGAGGTTATCTCCGGCTCTTTAAACGGACATTTTCCGCTTGTCGTCTGGCAGACAGGTTCCGGCACGCAATCGAATATGAATGCGAACGAGGTTATAGCCAACCGTGCAAATCAGATAGCAGAAAAAAAGCTTTGTCATCCTAATGATGATATAAATATGAGTCAGTCTTCGAACGACACCTTCCCGACTGCAATGCACATTTCTGCCGTTATAGCGGTTGAGGATAAGCTTATCCCTGCGCTTAACACTCTCATAGAAACCTTTAAAAGACTTGAAAAGGAAAACGAGGGAATCGTTAAATCCGGCCGTACCCATTTGCAGGACGCCACTCCTATCAAGTTCTCGCAGGAAATTTCCGGCTGGAGAGCGAGCCTTGAGCGCGATGTAGAGCTTTTAAAAGCCGCATTAAAGCCGCTTTATGAGCTTGCGCTCGGCGGAACTGCCGTAGGAACAGGTCTTAATGCTCCTAAAGGCTTTTCGGAGCTTGTTGCTAAAAAAGTCGCAGAGCTTACAAATAAGCCTTTTGTAACAGCAGGAAATAAATTCCACGCTCTTACTTCAAAGGATGAAATAGTATTCGCCCACGGCGCTGTAAAAGCCGCCGCCTGCGATATGATGAAAATAGCAAATGATGTAAGATGGCTTGCTTCCGGTCCGCGCGACGGCTTAGGCGAGATCCATATTCCCGAAAACGAGCCCGGCTCTTCGATCATGCCGGGAAAGGTAAATCCCACCCAGTGCGAGGCAGTTACTATGGTAGCGGTTCAGGTAATGGGCAACGATGTCGCGGTAGGAATGGCGGCTTCACAGGGCAATTTCGAACTTAATGTGTTTATGCCTGTCACCGCTTATAATTTCCTGCAGTCTGCACGCTTGCTTGCAGAAGCGATTATTTCGTTTAATAATAACTGCGCTGTCGGAATTACCGCAAATAAAGAAAAAATGCACCATAATCTTCATAATTCGCTTATGCTCGTTACGGCTCTCAATCCTTATATAGGATATGAAAATGCCGCAAAAACAGCAAAAAAAGCTTATAAAGATAATATTTCGCTTAAAGAGGCATGCGTTCAGCTCGGCTTCCTTTCTGCGGAAAAATTTGACGAAGTATTCCATCCCGAAGAGATGGTTTAAAGAACTGGAGGAACAAGATGAAGGTCAGTTATTTTCCCGGCTGCACTCTTCGCACGAAGGCAAAAGATCTTGATCTTTATGCGAGAGAAAGCGCCGCCGCTTTAGGCGTGGAAATGATAGAAATTGATAATTGGCAGTGCTGCGGAGGAGTTTTTGTAAGCGCTAAAGACGAGATAGCGTCAAAGCTTCCGAGCGTAAGAGCTCTTGTCGCCGCAAGGGATGAAAACAGACCGCTTGTCACGGTATGTTCCGCCTGCCACAATGTTATCAAGCAGACTAATCATATGATGAAGACAGATAAGGAAACTGCCGATAAGGTAAATCTTTATATGTCGCAGGATAAGGAGAAAAAAGCTCCTTATAACGGCGAAACCGAGGTTTTGCACTATTTAGAGCTTTTGCGTGATAAAGTAGGCTTTGATAAGATTAAAGAGGCCGTTAAAAAGCCTCTTTCCGGCAAAAAGATCGCCGCTTATTACGGATGTCTGCTTTTAAGACCGCACACAACTATGCAGATGGACGATCCTGAAAATCCGAGTATAATCGAAGATTTCATCAGCGCTCTCGGAGCAACACCGATAAAATATTCGCAGAGAAATGAATGCTGCGGAGGATACATCGCTCTCGAAAGCCCCGAAACCGCCAAAAAGCGTTCTAATATTATTACGGATAACGCTGCGGCAAGCGGTGCTGAAATGATCGTAACAGCCTGTCCGCTGTGCAAATATAATCTTATTAAAAACGGCAGTAAAATTCCGGTTGTTTACTTCACTGAAATTTTAGCCGAAGCTCTCGGTTTAAAGGAGGATGAAAATGCTGAATAAATCTGAACTTACAAAAGAAAATATTCTTCGCATAAGCGGAGTAAACCCCGTAAAGTGTATGCGCTGCGGAAAGTGTTCGGGTACATGTCCTTCTTATGACGAAATGGAATATCATCCCCACCAATTCGTATATATGGTGGAAAACGGCGATATAGAAACCCTTATGAAATCTGAGTCTGTTTATAAATGTCTTTCGTGTTTCGCGTGTGTTGACCGCTGTCCGAGAGGCGTTGAGCCTGCAAAGCTTATTGAGGCTGTAAGACTTTCGGTTATTAGGCAAAAGGGCGCCAATCATTTAACCGCAAATGATATTCCTGATATTATAGATGAAGATATGCCCCAGCAGGCAATTATGAGCGCTTTGCGCAAGTATTCCAAATAAGAAAGGAGAAAATGACAATGCAGAGAATAGGTGTATTTGTTTGCCACTGCGGTACCAATATCGCAGGAACGGTAGATGTAAAGGCTGTTGCGGAAGCTCTTAAATCGGAGCCGGGAGTTGTTTTCTCCACCGATTATCAGTATATGTGTTCGCAGGCCGGACAGGATATGATAAAAAACGCTATCAAGGAAAATAAGCTCAGCGGAATAGTTATCTGCTCTTGTTCTCCGAGAATGCACGAGGCCACTTTCAGAAAGACCGCCGCTGCCGCAGGACTTAATTCCTATATGGTGGAAATTGCAAATATCCGCGAGCAGTGCTCCTGGGTACATAAGGATATGCCCGTGGGTACCGAAAAGGCGATAATTCTTGCAAAAGCCGCAGTTGCAAAAGTAAATCTTAACGCACCGCTCACACCCGGAGAAAGCCCCGTTACAAAAAGAGCGCTTGTTATCGGCGGAGGAATAGCCGGTATCCAGACAGCTCTTGATATTGCAGACGCGGGATTCCCCGTAGACATAGTTGAAACAAAACCCACTATCGGCGGAAAAATGGCTCAGCTTGATAAAACATTCCCGACTCTTGACTGCGCCGCTTGTATTTTAACGCCTAAAATGGTTGATGTTGCTCAGAATGAAAAAATCAAAATTTATTCCTATTCGGAAGTAACGGATGTTAAAGGCTTTGTAGGAAATTTTGATGTCACGATAAAAAGAAAAGCAAGATATGTAAAAGAGGATGTATGTACAGGCTGCGGCCTTTGCACAGAAAAGTGTCCTCAAAGAAAAGTTCCGAATGAATTTAACCTCGGAATGGATAACCGCAGAGCTATTTATATTCCTTTTGCTCAGGCTGTTCCGAAAGTTGCGACTATCGATCCTGACCACTGTATGATGCTCAAAACCGGCAAATGCGGAGTATGTTCAAAAGTCTGCACAGCCAAGGCTATCGATTATAATGCAAAGGATGAATTCATCGAGGAGAAATACGGCGCAATAGTCGTTGCAACAGGATTTAATCCTATCTCGGTTGAAAAATTCGATGAATTTGCTTACAGCGAGTCAAAAGATGTTATAACTTCTCTTGAGCTTGAAAGACTTATGAATGCCGCAGGTCCTACGGGTGGCACTCTTTTAAGACCTTCGGATAATGAGCATCCTCACACGATAGTTTTCGTTCAGTGCGTAGGCTCAAGATGTGATAAATGCGCCGAAAAAGGCAAAGAGTATTGCTCAAAGATATGCTGTATGTATACAGCTAAGCACGCAATGCTCATAAGAGATAAATATCCCGATACCGAGGTTTATGTATTCTATATAGATGTAAGAACTCCGGGTAAAAACTTCGATGAGTTCTACAGAAGAGCAGTTGAAGAATACGGCGTTCATTACATAAAGGGTATGGTAGGAAAAGTTACTCCGGAGGGCAAAAAACTTAAAGTTCAGGGCTCCGATCTTATCTATGGCAAGCAGCTTCATATAGACGCTGATTTAGTTGTTCTTGCCGCCGCTATAGAGCCGGATAAATCAGCCCGCCCGCTTGCTACTATGCTTACTGCAAGTATGGATACAAACGATTTCTTTACCGAGGCTCATCCGAAGCTTCGCCCGGTCGAAAGTCCTACTGCCGGCGTGTTCCTTTCGGGTACATGCCAGGGACCGAAAGATATCCCCGAAACTGTTTCACAGGCGGGAGCCGCGGCGTCAAAGGTAATAGGTCTTCTTTGCAAGGACAAACTTATGGGTAACCCCTGCGTTGCACATTCGGATGAAATGATGTGTAACGGTTGCTCCACCTGCGAAAAGGTCTGCCCCTACGGTGCTATCTCCTATGAAGATAAAGAATTCAGAATGCCTGACAGGACCACGAAAGTCCGCAGAGTTGCAGTTGTAAACGAGGCTGTATGCCAGGGCTGCGGCGCCTGCACGGTCGCTTGTATGTCGGGAGCTATGGATCTAAAAGGATTCTTGAATAAACAAATTATGGCGGAGGTTGACGCAATATGCAAGTAAATGAATATAAGCCGCTTATTGTGGCGTTTTGCTGTAACTGGTGTTCATATGCGGGCGCCGATCTTGCCGGTAATAACAGGCTTAACTATCCCGCCGAGGTAAAAATAATCAGAGTGCCCTGCTCCTGCAGAGTTAATCCGTCATTTATTCTCCGTGCGTTCCAGCGCGGGGCAGACGGCGTGATTCTCTGCGGCTGCCACCCGGGCGACTGCCATTATACTTCGGGAAATTACTATACCCGCCGCAGAATGGCTCTGCTTTTCTCAATGCTTGATTTCTTAGGTATTGAAAAAGAGCGCACAAGAGTTGAATGGGTATCTGCGGCAGAGGGCGCAAAATTTGCTGAAACTATGAATGATTTTGTTAAAACAGTCAGCGCTCTCGGCGAAAACAAAAGATTGGAGGATTTACGATGCAAGAAATAAATCGCGAAATTCTCATAAATAAAGCGGAAGAGCTTTTAAAAAGCAATAAGGTCGACAGAGTTTTAGGCTGGAAGACAGGCGAGTTTGACTATGATATCACTCCCGCTGTTTTCGAAAATGAAACTGAGCTTAACGCAGATTTTGTTTTCAATGACTTCTGCGGAGCTAATTTTTCAAAATACCTTATTAAAGAAACCGCTAAATCCGAAAATAAAGTTCTCGTATTTTTAAAACCCTGCGATACCTATAGCTTTAATCAGCTTTTGACCGAGCATCGCTTTGACCGTGAAAAGGTTTATGCCGTAGGCGTTCCGTGTAACGGTATGCTTGATTATTCGAAGATAAAAAGCTTGTGCGAGGGAATAAGCAAGATCAAAGACGAGGGCGAAAAGGTCGTTGTTGAAACCCTTTTCGACGGTGAAAAGGTATTTGACAGAAACGAGCTTTTGCCCGATAGGTGCTTAAACTGCAAGTCTAAAAAACATGTCGCTTATGACGAGCTTTTAGGCTCCGACGGCGAGGTGCTTGATTCTAACCGCTTTGACGAGGTTGAAAAGCTTGAAAAAATGACTCCCGACGAAAGGTTTGCTTTCTGGCAGAACGAGCTTTCGCGCTGTATCAGATGTAATGCCTGCCGTGATGTCTGCCCGGCTTGCACCTGCGAAAAATGCGTTTTTGATAATCCTAATTCGGGACTTGAAAACAAAGCCGCTTCAAACTCTTTTGAAGAAAAGATGTTCCATATAATCAGAGCATTCCATGTTGTAGGAAGATGTACCGATTGCGGAGAATGTTCAAGAGTATGTCCTCAGCATATTCCGCTTCACCTGCTCAACCGTAAATTTATCAAGGATATCAATGAATTTTACGGCGATTATCAGGCAGGAGCAGAAGTAGGAAACAGAGCGCCGATAGTAAATTATTCCACAGAGGATATTGAACCCGGAAAAGCCGTAAGAAGAGGTGAAGACAATGCGTAAGATCTCACTTGAAAATATGAGCGGTCTTTTTGCTGAAATTGCAAAGGAGAATACGCTTTATCTTCCCGTTGACTCCGAAAAAGGAGCTAAATTTGAAATTTGGTCGGAAGATAAAAAAATGTCCGACGCTTTAAACACCGTTCGCAGTGCAAAGGATTTCTTCTTCCCGCAGACTGAAAATCTTATGGATTTTAAAATCGAGGGAAAGAATATCGATATTATCGATACAAGAAACGAATGCGAAGATTTTGTCGTATTCGGCGTAAGAGCCTGCGACGCAAAAAGCTTTGAAGTGTTAGATAAGGTCTTTCTTTCTGATCCTGTGGACAGCTATTATAAAAACCGCCGCGATCACGGAATTATAGTAACTCTTGCCTGCACTAAGCCTGCGGAGACCTGTTTCTGCACAGCTTTCGGTATCGATCCGGCAAATCCCGGTGCAGATATAGAGTGCTATAAAACAGAAGACGGATTTTATTATGAAATAAAGACCGAAAAGGGCAAAAAGCTTGAAAAAGCTTTTGAAAATGTTTCTTCTTCCGCCGATGATTCGGCAGTAAGCGCTCAAAAGCAGCTTATAAGCGAAAGAATGAAAAAGCTTCCTTTAAGCGGTCTTAAGACAGACTCTTTCGGAGCAGGCAAAACCAAAGAGTTTTTCGATGCTCCCGAGTGGAAAGAGCTTTCGCAGTCCTGCTTAGGCTGCGGAACTTGCACATTCGTTTGCCCGACCTGCCAGTGCTATGATATCAAGGATTTTAATACCGGCCACGGTGTTAAGCGTTTCCGCTGCTGGGATTCATGTATGTATTCCGAATTCACTAAGATGTCGGCAGGTCAGCCGAGGCTTACACAGCTTGAAAGATTCCGCCAGAGATTTATGCATAAGCTTGTATATTTCCCGACAAGGTATGACGGTATGTTCTCCTGCGTCGGCTGCGGAAGATGCCTTGCAAAATGTCCTATTCAAATGAATATAGTAAAAGTTATGAAAAAATTGGGAGGTAAAAATAATGGTTGATTTAAAAGAACCTCTTATTCCTAAGATCGGAGTTGTGACCGATATTAGAATAGATACTCCCGATGTTAAAACCTTCAGAGTCGTAACGCCCGACGGCAAAAAAGCGTTCGACCATAAGCCCGGTCAGTGCGCTATGCTATCAATTCCCGGTGTAGGCGAGGCGATGTTCTCCATTACCTCTTCGCCCACAAATATCGAATTTATGGAATTTTCCATTAAAAAATGCGGCTGCGTTACAGAATGGCTTCATTCAATGGAAGTCGGTCAGCAGATAACCATAAGAGGACCTTACGGCAGACCTTTCCCGGTTGATACCGAGTTTGCAGGTCACGATATGCTGTTTGTAGCAGGCGGTATCGGTCTTGCTCCTCTCCGCTCGGTTATTAATTACTGCCGCCACTACCGCGACCGTTACGGTAAAATAGATATTGTTTACGGTTCGCGCAGTATGCAGGATCTTGTTGATTATAAAGAGATTATCGACGAATGGGCGAACGATGCGGGAGTAAGCGTTCACCTTACTATTGACCGCGAGCAGCCCGAATGGAACGGACATGTCGGATTTGTTCCGAATTATGTTAAAGAGCTCGGATTTTCAACCGATAAGATTGCCGTTCTCTGCGGACCCCCGATTATGATCAAATTCACACTTGCCGGTCTTCAGGAGCTCGGCTTTGATAAAACTCAGGTTTATACTACTATGGAGCTTAGAATGAAATGCGGAATAGGAAAATGCGGCCGCTGTAATATCGGCGCTAAATATGTCTGCAAAGACGGTCCTGTTTTCCGTTTCGATGAGATCGACGAGCTTCCCGACGAGTATTGATAAGGAGAATAAATCAATGGAAAATATGGTGAATATTTATCTTTTCGGTAAAAAATACAGCGTGCCTGATGACCTTACCATTATGCGCGCTATGGAATATGCCGGTTATCAGCTTGTCCGCGGCTGCGGCTGCAGAAACGGATTTTGCGGTGCCTGCGCTACCATTTACCGTATAAAAGGCGACAGAGAGTTAAAAACCTGCCTTGCCTGCCAGACTAAGGTGGAAAACGATATGTATGTTGCTACACTTCCGTTTTTCCCGCTTGTTAAGCAGGTCTATGATATGGAAAAAATAAAACCCACCGAGCAGATCATGATGCAGCTTTACCCCGAGATATATGCTTGCGTCGGATGTAATGCCTGCACAAAAAGCTGTACACAGGGTCTTAATGTTATGCAGTATATCGCTTATGCTCAGCGCGGCGAATTTGATAAGTGCGCAGAGGAGTCGTTTGACTGCGTAATGTGCGGAGTTTGCTCTTCAAGATGTCCTGCAGGAATTTCACATCCGCAGGTAGCTATGCTTGCAAGAAGATTAAACGGTAAATATCTTGCTCCGAAAACCAAGCACCTTGAGGACCGTGTTAAAGAAATTAAAGACGGCACTTTCACCGAGCTTATCGAGAACTTGATGGGCAAGCCTATTGAGGAGCTCGAAGAGCTTTACAATAACAGAGAGATCGAGAAGTAAGGAGGGAAGATAAGATGTATTCAAAGGAATTTCAGGAATCTTTAAAAGCTGTTGAAGAGGCAAGAGAGGCAAATATTGCCTATGAGCCTGTCAGAATGACGGCTAAGGAAAAGGATGAGCTTTTATGCGCTTATCATCCCGACTATAAAAAGAGCGAATTTTCAACTCTTAAGATAGGCCCCAATAAGGGAGAATCCGTTCCTCACGAGCTTTGTGAAATTTTAGAGGCAAAAAGCCGCATAAAGGCAGAGGATATCGATCTTAACGATGTTAAATATGATGTTGATGTTCTTATAATCGGCGGCGGCGGTGCAGGAACAAGTGCCGCTATAGAAGCCGATAAAGCCGGAGCAAAAACTATGATAGTTACAAAGCTCCGCATGGGCGACGCTAATACAATGATGGCGGAGGGCGGAATTCAGGCGGCAGATAAGCCTAACGATTCTCCGGCTATCCATTTTGTTGACGCTTTCGGCGGCGGACACTATGCCGCTAAGCGCGAGCTTCTCGCAAAGCTTGTTTGCGACGCTCCCGAGGCTATTTTGTGGCTAAACGATCTCGGCGTGGAATTCGATAAAGCGCCCGACGGCACTATGATAACCACCCACGGCGGCGGAACTTCAAGAAAGAGAATGCACGCGGCAAAGGATTATTCCGGCGCCGAAATAATGAGAACTCTTCGCGACGAGGTTATAAACCGCGGAATAGAGGTTGTTGATTTCACATCTGCGATAGAGCTTATTTTTGATGAAAACGGCAATGCCGCAGGCGCAGTGCTTATGAATATGGAAACTCATGAGCTTATGGTTGCCCGCGCTAAAACCGTTATTATAGCTACAGGCGGCGCAGGAAGAATGCATTATCAGGGCTTCCCGACCTCTAACCATTACGGCGCTACTGCCGACGGCCTTGTATTAGGCTACAGAGTCGGAGCAAAGCTCCTTTATGCCGATACATTGCAGTATCACCCCACGGGAGCCGCTTTCCCGCAGCAGATATTCGGCGCTCTTGTAACCGAAAAGGTGCGCTCGCTCGGCGCTAAGCTGATAAACCGTGACGGTAAAGTATTTATGCATCCGCTTGAAACCCGTGATGTTGCCGCGGCTTCAATTATCCGCGAATGCTCCGATAGAAACGAGGGCGTGGATACAGGCAGCGGAAAAGCAGTATGGCTCGATACTCCTATGATCGAAAAAATCGGAGGAGAGGGAACTATCGAAAAGAGAATTCCCGCGATGATGAGAATGTTTGCAAGCTACGGCATAGATATCAGAAAAGAGCCTATTTTGGTTTATCCTACACTTCATTATCAGAACGGCGGACTTGATATTAATGTTGACGGTATGTCCACTAATGTTGAAAACCTCTTTGTTGCAGGCGAAGCCGTAGGAGGAATTCACGGAAGAAACCGCCTTATGGGCAATTCGCTGCTTGATGTAATCGTTTTCGGCAGAAATGCAGGAATAAATGCGGCTAAAAAATCAGCTGATGTTTGTGTCGGAAAGCTTACTCTTGAGCATATCGAAAAATTCGACCGCGAAAGAGAAGCCGCAGGCATTAAGACCGATGTTGTATCACCGAAGCTTTTGCCTGATTACAGAAGAAAAAAATAATATTTAAGAGGGTTATATAAAATGATAGTTGATCTGCTTGAAGCGCTCACAATTTTTTGTTTCGGTCTTTCCTGGCCTCTTTCAATAAGAAAATCGTGGGTATCAAGAACCGCTAAAGGAAAAAGTTTATTTTTCGAAGTGTTTTTGCTTATAGGCTATGCCTGCGGAATAGCAAAGAAAATCATAGAATCTGCAGGTTTGCTCGGAATTGAGCCTAAATCGGGATTTATCTTCGTTTTAAGCTTTTTATTCTATATTTTAAACTTTATTGAAATTTCGATAGATGTCGGACTTTATTTCAGAAACAAAAAGCTTGACGCTATTGCCGACGCACAAAAAGAAACCGTAAAAGCTTAATTTTAAGGAGAATTTTTATGGCAAAAACTTATAAAAATAATCTTCTTGTTTCACTTTTAAAACTTCTCGGAGCATTTTTGATTTCTTGGCTTATAATAATCACTATTTTTGCGGTCTGCACTTCCTCGGAAGATGAGATTCCCGCTAAATATAATGCTTTGATGTGCGTGCTTTCAATTATTCTTGCTTTTGCCGAAAATATTATTATTGACTTTAATGCGGCTCAGCGCTATAAAAATCTTATTAAAAAAGCGCAGGCTGATATAGAGGCTGTCAATGAAACCTCTGCGTCTTTAATTGATAAAGCTGAAAGAGTTGCCGATAAATACAGGAACTCCGAGAGCGAAGTCTATGAAAAGTTTGCCGACGCCCGAAAAGGCGGACAGCAGGGAAGAATAAGAACAAGCAAAGACTTTAAAGCGGTAATCGAAGCTTATCCCGAACTTCAGTCAAATGTTCATACCCAAAAACTGTTAAGCCAGATCGAAACTACCGAAAACGCTAAGCTTAATTCCAGAATGACATATTCTGATTCCGTTGCAAGATACAATTCAAAAATTCATTCTTTTCCGATCGTTATGTTCAGAAAACTTTTTAAATTTGAAGATGTTGAAATGCAATCGAGCGTTTTAAACGACGATATTGTAACCGACGAAGAACTCGGAATATAAAAAGATCCCTGAGAACAGATTTTGTTCTCAGGGGTTTTTGTTTTTATCTTAAAATGAAACCGTTAGCTGCATTTTAAATCTTTCTTCGCCGTAAACCGAATGGGGAATGCTTTTAGGCATTATCAGCGTTTCGCCTGTCGATAAGATATATTCCTTTCCTCCGACGGTGAATTTTCCTTTTCCGTCAAGCACCGTTACCATAGCGTCGCCGCCGGCGGCGTGAGTGGAAATTTCTTCACCTTTATCAAATGAAAATAAAGTTACGCTTACTTTTTCATTCTGTACGAGAGTTTTGCTGATAACCTGCCCGTCCTGATAATCCACAAGATCTTTAAGTTTTAATATCTTTTCTTTTTCTATATTCTTATACATAAAAATCATCTCCGAAGATATTATAACACTTTTTTAATATCTTTCAATAATATCTTTTGAATAATTTTCGGGTGCCTGCCATTCCCAGTTGCCGTTTTGAGTTCCGGGGATATTAATTCTTGCGCTCTCATTCAGACCTAAATAATCATATAAAGGAATTATTACAAGCTTAATATTTAGAGATAAAACGAAATCTATCATATTTTTTGCTATATCACCTTTGATATCGATATATCTTGAAACTAAATATTTCTTCTTTTCGCTAAGTCTTTCAAACCACCCGAGCGCGGTATTATTATCATGAGTTCCTGTATAGCACACGCAGTTAAAGGGGAAATTTTCAGGGATAGAATTCGGATCGTCGGTCTTTTCAAAGCAAAACTGCAAAATCTTCATTTCGCAAAAATTAGTTTTTTTAAGCAGCTCGCAAACATCCTCATCATCTTCTCCGCCGAGGTTTTCAGCGATAATAAAGGGAAATTTTATTTTCTTTTTAAGGGTTTTAAAAAATTCTTCTCCGGGGCCTTTGGTCCATTTTCCGCAAGTTGCAGTTATAGCGTCAGCCGGTATCTCATAATAGTTTGCAAATGCTCTGAAATGGTCTATTCTTATAGCGTCAAACATTTCCGCCTGTTTTTTAAGCCTTTGCTCCCACCAGAGATAGCCGTCTTTTTTCTGCACCTCAAAATCATATATAGGATTTCCCCAAAGCTGACCCGTTTTTGAAAAAATATCGGGAGGTACTCCTGCTTTAAGGCGCGGACTTAAATTATCGTCAAGCTTAAAATATTCGGGATATAGCCACACATCTGCTCCGCTGTCCGATACATAAAAGGGAATATCGCCTATAAGCTTTATTTTTTTGCTTTCGGCATATTTTTTCATTTTAAAAAACTGTTTAAAGAAAAAATATTGTGTGATCTTATAAAAATCAATTTGTTCTTTATGCTTTTCTCTTAAATCGTTAAGGCTTTTTATTCTGCGGAATTTCAAATCTCTGTCAAAATCGGATAGTTCTCCGTAAATTTCCGAAGCGGTGCAGAATTCTGCGTATCCATTTATCCAGAATTCGTTTTTTTCAAGAAAATCTCTGTATTCCTGATCAGAAGTATCAAATCTTTCGGCAGCTTTTTTTAAAAGCGGAATTTTAAAATCTCTTACCTTTTTATAATCGATTTTTCCTTTTATAAAATCAGGTTCTTTAATTTCATCCTGCTTTAAAAATCCTGAATTTAAAAGATCTTCTAAATTGATATAAAGAATTTCTCCTGCAAAACTGCTTACCGAATAATATGGGGAATTGCCTTTTCCTATAGGATTAAGAGGCAAAAGCTGCCAATAATCCTGCTTAAAAGAAGAAAGAAAATCGATAAATTCAAAGGCTGGTTTCCCCATATCGCCTATTCCGTGCTTGGAACTTAAGCTTGCAAGCGGCATTAAAATTCCTTTTTCAGCCCTTGATAGCACCTGCCGCAACTCCTTTAATGATATATTTCTGACAAAACAGATAGAATATAATAACCGGTGTTACAGCCAGCACAAGCATAGCCATAAGCGCGCCCATATCTATCGAGCCGTAACCGCCCTTTAAATACTGAATTGCTATAGGAATTGTCTTGTAATCGCTTCCTATAACGAGATAGGGAAGCAGATAATCGTTCCAAATCCACATAGTATTTAATATCGCCACTGTTATAACAGTGGGCTTCATCATGGGGAGAACTATCATAAAAAAGGTCTGCGCCGGGTTGCACCCATCTATCGTGGCGGCCTCTTCAATTCCTTTTGGAATGGATTTTACAAATCCGCTGAAAATGAAAACAGCAAGTCCCGCCCCGAATCCGAGATAGATAAGAATAATTCCTACGGGATTGTCAAGACCTAATATATTCGCTGTCTTTGACATCGTAAACATTACCATCTGAAAAGGAACTATCATCGAAAACACAAAAAGCGTGTAAACAAATTTCGAAAATCTGCTTTTTGATCTGGCAATATACCACGCCGTCATAGAAGTGAAAAACACTATCGCCGCCACCGAAAACACTGTTATAAAAAGCGACATAAAAAACGAGGATAAAAATCCCGTGTTTGAAAGTCCGGTCGTATAATTTTCAAGCCCTGAAAATGTTTCTTTATCAGGAAACATAAAAGGCGTCTGACTGATAGAAAACTTTGTTTTAAAAGAATTCATCAGAATTATAAATATCGGAGCGGCGAATACCGCGGCAAAAACACAAAGAATTATAAATATAAAAATTCTGCTTTTTTTCATTAATTTTCAACCTCTTTGCTGCTCGTCAGTTTAAGCTGCAAAAGCGCAATAGCGGCAACTATTATGAAGAAAATAACCGCCTTTGCCTGTCCTGTTCCCTCAAAGCCCGTTCTGCCGTAGAAAGTATTGTAAATATCGAGCGCCGCCATTTGCGTTGTTTTTGCAGGCGCACCGGCAGTGAGAGCGAGGTTCTGATCGAAAAGCTTGAATGAATTTGTAATTGTAAGAAATAAGCAAATAGTTATCGACGGCATAACAGAGGGAATTATGATATTGAATAAAGTTCTGAATTTTCCCGCTCCGTCAACCTTTGCCGCTTCAAGAATATCATTTGAAACATTGTTAAGACCGGCAATATAAATTATCATCATATATCCGATCATCTGCCAATTCATCATTATAACAAGACCTAAAAATCCGAATTGCGATTTGCTTGTTATTGAATATCCGTAATTAAAAAGTACGCCGTTGATTATAACCTGCCAAATATATCCGAGAACAATTCCGCCGATAAGATTCGGCATAAAGAAAACTGTTCTGAAAAAGTTAGTTCCTTTGATACCTTTTGTTAACATAAGCGCAAACAAAAATGCTAACACATTTATTGTTATAACGGATATAATCGCGAATTTTCCCGTAAATAAAAGGGATTTAAAAAAAGTGTCGCCGGGCTTGAAAATGTTTATATAATTTTCAAGCCCGACAAATTTTGCGTCGGTTACCGTTCTGAAATTACAGAACGATAAATAGATACCCATTACAAACGGTATGACAAAAGCTATCATAAATGCTGCAAGAGTAGGCAGTAAAAACAGCGGCGACCAGCGTTTAATACCGTTTCGCATTTTTATCTTTCACTCTTCCATTTATCTATTACTGTTTTTTTCACATCATCAAAGGTTTTCGTTCCCTGAACATATTCAAGAAGCGCGTTTCCGACCTCTGTTTTAAAGTTCTCGCTCGGGAACGAGGTGAATATCCAGGGCACAGTCTTAACGCTGTCGTCTCTCATATATCTTACTACCTCTTTAGCGAGCGGATCGTCGGGTAATTCGTCGTCTGAAAAGGTATTAAAAGGAGTTATAAATTTAAGCTTTTCGGTTACATATTTTTTGCCTGTATCGCTTGAAAACAGCCAGTCGAGAAAATCAAGAGAAGCCTGCTGTTGCTCTTTAGAAGCATATTTGTTTACAGCGATATAATTTTCCGTTCCGATACAAAGTCCCTGCGATTCTTCGCCTTTAATTCCTGTGTAAACAGGTAAAAATTTGATCTTGTCTTTTTTAACGGTGTTTCCTTTAACTCCGCTTATCTGCGACCACGCCCAGTTGCCGTTCTGTACAAAGGCGACCTTGCCCTGAGCAAACTCAGCCATAGAATCCGCGGTGGATTTTGAGCCGAGAATTTTTTTATCCGTTAAAGAGTTATTAGTATAAAGATCAAAAGTATTTCTAAATTCATCGGAATATCTGAAGGCTATTTCTTTAGAGTTTAGTCCCGCTATTGTCGGATCGTCATAATCCTCGCTCTCTTTGAATTCATAATAAAGGGGAACATTCATAAGATGCGTCTGCCAGCGCCAATCTTCGCCTGAGGCAAGAGAGGTCGAAGCGAATACTCCCTCAATTCCGAGCTGACTTTTATGTGCGGTCATATCCTCGGCAAGAGTTTTAAGCTGAGAGAAATTTTTAATTTCGCTCATTGAAGAAACGGTTGCTTTTTTATCCGCAAGCTCAAAGTATTTATCGGTTATTTCTTCGTTATAAATAATTCCGTAACCCTCTACAACATAAGCGAGAGCGTAAACTCCGCCTTTTTTATCCTTTATGGCAAGCGAATCATCGGAAAGATAGGAGTATAGCTTGCTGTCCTTGATATCAAGGCAATATTCTTTCCAGGTTTCATAACCCACAGGACCGTTCACCTGAAATATGGTGGGCGCCGAGGATTTTGCTATTTCCGATTTCAAGGTCTGCTCATAGGTGTTGGCGGCGGCGGTAACCACTTTTACCTTTACGCCTTTTTCTTTTTCATAATCTTTTGCTATCTGCTTATAAATTTCCGCAGATTCCGGTTTGAAGTTCAAAAAATAAACCTCTGCCGAATTTTTGTTTTTGCACCCTGCAAGGGAAAGCGATAAAATGCCTGTCAGAATGCAAAGTAACAGCGATACTGCTTTTTTACCCATTAATTTTCCTCCTCCTTGGATTTTAATTCTATTTTGCCGCATTATTTTAAAAAAATTCAATGTGTGTTAAATATTTACATATTATTCACCAATAGGAAAAAACGAAAGTGTAAAATATAATTGTTTTAAAGAATGCGGAGGCTTTTGGATTTGTTCGGATATATCAGAGTAAAAAAAGAAGAGCTTAAGATAAAAGACTTTGAAGTTTATAAAGCCGTTTATTGCTCCCTTTGTAAAAAGCTCGGAAAAAGTTACGGAATTTTATCAAGATTTACTTTAAGCTATGATTTCACATTCCTTGCGCTTTTAAATATGTCCCTTAATTCGGATCGCGTTTGCTTTGAAAGAAAAAAATGCGCTTTTAATCCGCTTAAAAAATGCAATTATTTAAAAACCTCAAAAGAGCTGGATTTTCCTGCCGCCGCCGCTATGATTATGATTTATTATAAGATCATAGATAATATCGAGGATGAAAAAGGATTTAAAAAGCTGGGCGCGCTGATTTTAAAGCCGATATTTAAAAGAGCTTATAAAAAAGCGGCTTCAAATTATCCTGATGTCAAGGAATATGTTGAAGAATATATATCTGCTCAAAAATCAGCCGAGAATAAAGAAAATGTTTCGCTTGACGAAGTCTGCGATCCGTCGGCAAAGGTGCTTTCAAAGCTTTTGCCGCTTTGCGGAGAAACGGTTAACGAAAAAAGAGTGCTTGAAAGGCTCGGCTATTGTTTAGGAAGATATATCTATCTTATCGACGCGGCGAGCGATTTTGAAGAGGATATAAAAAAGAAAAGATTTAATGTTTTAAAAACTTATAAAAGCGAAAATATTTATGAAACCGTAAAACCGCAGATATATTTCTGCATCAATGAAGCCGCCAAAGCTTTCGAGCTTTTGGAAATAAAAAAATTTGAGCCCATTTTGGGGAATATAATATATTTGGGACTTGAAGATGTTTTTATAAAGGAGATTAAAAATGAAAAACCCCTATGAAGTATTGGGAATTTCACCTGACGCTACCGACGATGAAGTTAAAACCGCATACAGAAATCTTGCAAAAAAGTATCACCCGGATAACTATTCGCAAAATCCGCTTTCCGATTTAGCGGAAGAAAAAATGCAGGAGATAAACGAGGCTTATGACGCCATAATGAACTCCCGCAGGACAAATGCCGGCTCGGATACTTCCGGCTCTTATTCTTCGAATGCCGGCGCTTCGTCATTTCCCGAGATCCGCTCGCTTATATCTCAGGGCAGACTTGAGCAGGCTCAGGAGCTGCTTGACGGCGTAATGCCGAGCGAGCGCAACGCAGAATGGTATTTTTTAAACGGCACGGTGCTTTATCGCAGAGGCTGGTTTGATCAGGCTTATACAAGCTTTGTTACCGCTTCGAGAATGGACCCTGCTAACGGAGAATATAAATCCGCGGTAAATAATGCTCAGCGGCAAATGGGCAAGCAGTATAATAACCCCTATGCTCAAAGAGCGTACGGCGGCGGATGCGACGCCTGCGATGTCTGCCAGAGCCTTATTTGCGCAGACTGCTGCTGTGAATGCATGGGCGGAGATCTTATTCCGTGTTGTTGATGAAATTATGAAAAAAACAGGTAAAATTACACTTTGCGCGGTTATGGCGGCATTGTCCGCAGTGTTTATGCTGTTCGGCCTTTTTCCGTATCTAACTTATGCTGTCCCCGCGGTTTCAGGGCTGTTTATCGCAGTTGTTTTAATAGAAACCGATTATAAATTCGCTGTAAGCGCGTATATAATCAGTTCCGCCATTATCGCTTTTTATCCCGATAATGAATCAAAGCTTTTATATATTTGCTTTTTAGGGTTTTATCCGATAATAAAAGCTCTTGCGGAAAAAATTAAAAACTTTGTTTTGGAGTGGGCGGTCAAGCTTGCCGTATTCAATGCAGGAGCATATGTTTATTATTTGTTGCTGACAAAGCTTTTCGGCGTTTCGTTTGACGATGTGGGAAGCTTTATGAAATGGGGCCTTGCAATTTTCTGGATAGCGGCAAACGGCGTTTTTATCGTTTACGATATCGCGTTTTCAAGGCTTTCGGGAGTTTATATGATGAAAATTCACCCGAAGATCAAAAAAATATTCAAGTAAAAAAGCTTTTCTTTAAGAAAAGCTTTTATTTTTATTATAAATGTAGTAAAATATCTTTCAGGTGAGGTTTAAATGAAGAAAATAGTTGTAATAGGAGCAGGGCCCGCAGGTCTTATGGCGGCAATAAGCGCCGCACAAAACAAGGCGGAAGTTTTGATTTTGGAAAAGAATGACCGCCCTGCAAGAAAGCTTTTAATAACAGGCAAAGGCAGGTGCAATGTAACGAATAATTGCACTTTAAGAGAGCTTATAGAAAATACAGCTAAAAATGAAAAATTCCTTTACTCCGCTTTTTCTTCTTTTAACTCTCAGGATACTATGAGTTTTTTTGAAAATCACGGCGTTGCGCTTAAAACCGAAAGGGGAAGAAGGGTTTTTCCCGTTTCGGATAAAGCGGTCGATATAGCAGACGCGCTGGTTTTCGCCGCAAAGAAATTAAACTGTAAAATTAAAAAGGGAAGAGCGGAAAAAATTCTGACGGAGAATAATTCCGTAAAGGCAGTTTTGCTTGAATCGGGTGAAACCGTTTCCTGCGATAGGGTGATCTTAGCCACAGGCGGCGCTTCTTATCCGCTTACGGGCTCCACGGGCGACGGATATAAAATAGCCGAAGACCTCGGAATTTGTGTTGAGCCTATTTTGCCGTCGCTTGTGCCTCTTGAATGCCTTGAGGGATTTTGCACTAAGCTTGCAGGGCTTACGCTTAATAATGTAGTTTTATCGGTTTATGAAAACGATTCTAAAAAACCGGTATTTTCAGAGCTAGGCGATCTTCTTTTTACTCATTTCGGAATTTCGGGTCCGCTTGTATTGAGCGCTTCTGCAAAAATGAGAAAAAAGAATGCAAAATACACCGCATTTATTGACTTAAAACCGGCTCTTAGTTTTGAGCAGTTAAACGCACGAATCTTAAGAGATTTTTCTTCGGAGCAGAATAAAGAATTTTCAAATTCGCTTTATAAACTGCTGCCGAAAAGTCTTGTAAGCGTGATAGTAAGACTTTCAAAAATCGATCCTCATAAAAAAGTAAATCAAATAAGCCGTGAAGAAAGAGAAAATCTTTGCTCGCTTCTTAAAGCTTTAAAGCTTAATATTACTGCATTTCGGCCTATTGAAGAGGCAATTATTACTTCGGGCGGAATAAGCGTTAAGGAAATAGATCCTAAATCAATGGCTTCGAAAAAAATTGATGGATTGTTCTTTTGCGGGGAAATAATAGATGTAGACGCTTATACAGGCGGATATAATTTGCAAATAGCATTTTCAACCGGTTTTCTCGCCGGAAAAAATGCCGCTGAGTAAAGGAGAAAAATTATGATATCAGTTGCTATTGACGGTCCTGCAGGAGCAGGAAAAAGCACAGTGGCGAGAGCCGCGGCACAAAAGCTTGGTTATATTTATGTTGATACAGGCGCTCTTTACAGAGCGATAGGTCTTAAATTTAAAGAATGCGGATATGATCCCGATTCCGACGCAGAGGTTGACGGAATTTTAGCGGATACCGATATTAAGATAGAATTTAAGGACTCTGTTCAGCATGTTTTGTTAGACGGCAGAGATGTTTCCGATCTGATAAGAACTCCCGAGGCTTCTATGATGGCTTCGGCAGTATCTTCAAAGCCGGAAGTAAGGGCATTTTTGCTTGAAATGCAAAGAAAGCTTGCCAGAGAAAACAATGTTATAATGGACGGCAGAGATATCGGCACCGTGGTTTTGCCGAACGCTCAGGTCAAAATTTTTCTCACAGCCTCGGTAAGCGAAAGGGCGATGAGAAGATATAAAGAACTCACTCTTAAAGGAATGGATGTTGAGCTTTCGCAGATAGAAGAAGATATAAAAATAAGAGATTATAACGATTCTCACCGCGAAATAGCTCCGCTTAAGCCTGCGCCTGATTCGGTAACAGCCGATACCACGGGCAAAAAGCTTGAAGAATCAGCCGAAATGGTAGTAAATATTATAAAGGAAAAATTAGGCCTATGAAGATCACTCTTGCAAAAAGAGCGGGATTTTGTTTCGGAGTAGACAGGGCTGTTAACACGGTTTACGACTTGCTTGCCGATAATAAAAAGGTCGCCACTTTAGGACCGATAATTCATAATGAACAGATGGTTGATGAGCTGGCAAAAAAGGGAGTTGTTGTGGTAGACGATCCTTTAAACACTCCCGAAAACTACACGCTTGTTATAAGATCGCACGGAGTATCAAAAGAGGTTTACGACAGGGCGAAAAAAAGCGGTGTGGAATTAAAAGACGCAACCTGTCCTTTCGTTTCAAAAATTCATAAAATAGTAAACGATAACAGCGAAAACGGCGATGTGATATTTATAGCAGGGGATAGCTCCCATCAGGAAGTAATAGGAATTATCGGGCATATAAAAGGAGAATATTATGTGTTCTCCGATACATATGAGCTTGAAGAAATCTTTAAAAATCACCCCGAATTAAAGAAAAAAAGCGTGAGCGCTGTTTCTCAGACGACTTTTAACGCAAAAAAATGGGAAAAAGCTCAAATTTTTTTAAAAAAACTATGTACAAATGCGAAAATATTTGATACAATATGTAATGCTACTGCAATGCGACAGGAAGAAGCGCAAAGGCTCTCCGAATGTAATGATCATATGGTCGTTATAGGAGGCAGGCACAGCTCAAATACTAAAAAACTCTTCGAGGTGTGCAAAGCGCTTTGCGAAAAAACGGTGCTTATAGAAACCGCTGATGAATTATCCGCGGATTTTTTTAAGGATTGTGAAAGCGTTGGAGTTGTCGCCGGTGCATCGACTCCGGCGGGTATTATAAGGGAGGTTATTAAAACCATGTCGGAAATTTTACAACCGGTAGACGAACAGATGGAGGGAAATGCAACTGTTCAAAAAAGCTTCGAGGAAATGACGGATGAGGAAGCATTTGAGGCTTCGCTCAGCAACTTAACAGGAGATCAGAAAGTAACGGGCACCGTTCTTGCCGTTAGCCCCACTGAAATTCAGGTGGATATCGGAAGAGGTCTTGCAGGTTATGTTTCTGCCGATGAATTTTCTCTTGACCCCAATGTTAAGTTGGAGGACGAAGTTAAGATAGGCGACAAGCTTGATCTTATTATTATGAAGGTCAATGATCAGGAAGGAACCGCAATGCTTTCAAAGCGTCGTTACGATGCTATTGCCGGTTGGGATAATATAGTTGCCGCTAAGGATTCGGGAGAAATTCTCACTGGAGTTGTTAAGGATATCATAAAGGGCGGAGTTCAGGTTTATTCAAGCAATATCCGTATCTTTATCCCTGCTTCTCAGGCTACAGCTTCAAGAAACGAACCGCTTGAAGACCTTAAGGGCAAACAGGTTCAGTTCAGAATAATCGAGATCGGCCGCGGCAGAAGAGCTGTAGGCTCTATCCGCAGCGTGCTTAAAGAACAGCGCAAGGCAGCCGAGGATAAGATCTGGGCAGATATCGCTGTAGGCGATAGATTTACAGGTGTTGTTAAATCGCTCACTTCTTACGGTGCGTTTGTAGATATCGGCGGAGTTGACGGAATGGTACATATTTCGGAGCTTTCGTGGCAGCGCATTAAAAATCCGTCTGAAATTCTTTCAGTAGGCGATACTGTTGAGGTTTATGTTAAAGCTCTCGATCCCGAGAAGAGAAAGATCTCTTTAGGATATAAAAAAGAAGAGGACAATCCGTGGACTGTTTTCAATAACAAGTTCGCTGTCGGAGATGTTGCCGATGTTAAGATCGTAAGCCTCACTTCTTACGGTGCGTTTGCAAGAATTCTCCCCGGTGTTGACGGTCTTATCCATATTTCTCAGATCGCTGATAAGCATGTTGAAAAGCCGCAGGATGAGCTTTCCGTAGGTCAGGAAGTTCAGGCTAAGATAATCGCCGTTGATCAGGAGAAAAAGAGAGTAAGCCTTTCTATCCGCGCTTTAATTGCTCCGAGTGAGGAAGAAGTTAAAGATGAGGAAAAGACTGCTGATACGGAAGAAACAGCCGAATAATTATAAAAAAATAAAGTGCATAACCGAGTTTCGGTTATGCACTTATTTTTTTTAGACAATACAATGTTTATTTTATTACTCCGCGCTTGCAGGCTTTCACGCAGGCCTTGCAGCCTTTGCATTTATCATAATCTATCACAGCGAGATTGTCTTTAACATGAATTGCGTCAAACTTGCAGGCTTTTTCGCACATTCCGCACGCGATACACGAAACCGCGCAGTTTTTTACTACAGACGGTCCTTTTGACTTATTTTTGCACCCGACTCTTACCTTTGCTTTTAAAGGTAAAAGGTCTATAAGCTGTTTAGGACATACTTTAGCGCATTCCCCGCACCCTGTGCAGAGATCTTTACATACAATGGGTAAATTGTTTTCAAATTTAATAGCCTCAAATTTGCACGCCTTAACGCAGTCGCCGAACCCGATACATCCGTATTCACAGGAAAGCGGGCCTTTGAGTACCAAAGAAGCCGCTTCACAGGATTTGATCCCCTCGTAAGAATAAAGGAGCTTTGAGTTTTCTTCGGTTCTTGAGCAGCCTATAAAGGCAGCTTTTTTATCGGTTTTTATTTCAGTGCCTAAAATTTCGGAAAGCATTTGAGCCGTCTTAGCTCCGCCTGGAGCGCATTTATCGGGGGAAGCCTCGCCCGAGGCTATGGCGGCGGCATAACCGTCGCACCCGGAATATCCGCAGGAGCCGCAGTTGGCTCCGGGAAGACATTCTCTTATCTTTTCCTGCTTTTCATCATTTTTAACGCCGAAGAAAACAGAGGCAAGCGATAATCCCACTCCTGCGATAATTCCTATCGCAACAACAAAAACAACCGGTATAATAATCGAACTCATAATCTTTAACCTCCGATTCCGGCAAATCCCAGAAATGAGAGGGAAACAAGCGCCGCCGCAATTAAAGTTATGGGAAGACCTTTTAAAAATTCAGGCACATCAGCCGTTTCGAGCCGCTCTCTTACTCCCGAGAAAAGGAGCATAGCAAGCAAAAATCCCGCGCCTGCCGCCAAAGCGTTTGTAAGAGAGAAAAGATAGAGCTTTGAAAATGAGTACTTCGCCGCGTCAAAATCAGTGGTATTGAGCATTGCGATACCGAGCACCGCGCAGTTGGTCGTGATCAGCGGAAGATAAATTCCGAGCGCGTGGTATAGCGAATTCATAAATTTCTTCATAAGAATTTCAAGCAGCTGGACCACTGCCGCGATAACAAGAATGAATACCACCGTAATAAGATATTCGTATTTGTTTCTTAAAACAAAATAATAAATAGGGTAAGTCACGGCAGTTGATATGAGCATAACAAGTATAACAGCCAGGCTCATAGAAACAGCGGTGGAGGTCTTTTTCGAAACTCCTAAAAATGAGCAGATCCCCAAAAACTTCGAAAGGACCATATTATTGCTGAGAATTCCCGCAAGCAGAATGGAGGCTAACATTACATAAGTGTTCATTTGTTTTCTTCCTCCTTTTGTTTATATTCAGAACAAACAGAGCTTGCAGGGCAGTTTTTGCAGTCAATGTCGCTTACAGGTTTTTTGCCCGATTTTTTAGCTAAAGCATTAGATATTGCAACTAAAATTCCGAACACGAAAAATCCGCCGGGAGGCAAAAGGAAAATTATCATAGGATCGATAATTTTTGAAGTGACAGGCAGTGCAAAGAATGTGCCGGCTCCTAAAAATTCTCTGATAATTCCCATAAGAGTGAGCGTTGCCGTAAAGCCTATGCCCATTCCGAGACCGTCTAACACGCTCGGAAGCACCGAATTTTTTGAAGCAAACATTTCTGCTCTCGCTAAAATTATACAGTTTACAACTATCAAAGGAAGATAAATTCCGAGCGATTCGTCGATTGCGGGAGCATACGCTTTTACAAGCAGCTGAACAATACTTACAAAGCCCGCGATAATAGTGATATATGCCGGAATTCTGACCTTATCGGGAATTACTTTTCTGAGAAGAGATATAACAAGGTTAGAACAAATAAGCACTGCTGTTGCCGCTATGCCCATTCCTATACCGTTCTTTGCGGAGGTCGTTACGGCGAGCGTCGGGCAGGTGCCGAGAACAAGTCTTAAAACTGGATTTTCTTTAATAAGGCCGTCGGTAAGATATTTAACATTCTTATTCATTTGCCGTTTCCTCCTGTGTAAGCTCGTTCATATATTCAAGCGCTTTGTTTACAGCAGCCGTTACGGCTCTTGAGCTTCTTGTCGCTCCCGTTACGGCGTTTATCTCACCTTTTGCGCTGTCCGCTCCGTTTTTAACCACGGTGATATTATCTTTTAGCTTGGAAAACTGCTTCAAAAAATCAGCTCTTTTTACATTTTGTCCGAGCCCCGGAGTTTCATCGTCTGCGGAAAGTATTTTTATAGCTTTTATTGTTTTTTCCTGGTCTATCGCCGTCATCACGGATATATCGCCGCCGTAACCCTTTGCGGAAGTGATGAAAATATATCCTATCTCGTTTCCGTCTTTCACGGCCTTATAGCAGTCGGCATATCCGTCTTTTACCTGAAACGGGAATTCCACATATTCATCCGCAGGCATAACCTCGCTCATTGAATCGTTTTGCTGTTTTTTTGACAGCTTTTCGATTTTTTTGGAGGTCAGAAGATTTGTTCCGCTTAGCATCAAAGTTACGATAAAGCAGATTATCACAAGCGTCAGAGTAGGGTATAAAAGATCCTTTTTAAAGCCCTGAGAATTATTTGTTCCGTTACTCATCAGCTTTCACCGCCTTTTTAAAGCCGAAAGGCTTTCTTAAAGTAAATCTGTCAATAAGAGGAGTTATAATATTCATAAGAATTATCGAATATGAAACGCCCTCCGGCAGAGATCCGAATTTTCTTATAATAAATGTTATTGCTCCGCAGCCTATGCCGTAAATAATTTTGCCTATTGGGCTTTTCGGGCTGGTCGTATAATCCGTGGCCATAAATATCGCACCGAGCATAAGTCCGCCTGTGCAAAGCTGCATTGCAACATTCTGATGAGAAATAAGGCTCAAAACCGCCACAGTTGCAAGAAAGCTTAAAGGAATTGCAGGCGAGATGATCTTTCTTACAATAAGATAAATTCCGCCTATGATCAATAGAAATGTGCAGGTTTCGCCGATACAGCCTCTGTAAAACCCGAAAAAGGCATATTTAAGGCTTACAGCCGCCGAGCTGTCGCTTAAAGGCGTTGCGCTTGTAACTATTTTTGCGGCTTCTCCCACTGAAAAAACAGGGTCTGAAAATCTGTTCATCGCAGAGGGGAAAGAAACCATAAGAATAATTCTTGCGGCTATCGCAGGGTTTACAAAATTATGACCTAACCCTCCGAACATCTGCTTAACTACTATAATAGCCGCAACAGAGCCTATTGCCGCCATATAAAGCGGAATTTTGGGCGATAGGTTCATTCCGAGCAAAAGACCTGTCAGCACAGCGGAAAGATCGCCTATCGTGTTAGGCTTTTTAAGAATAAGATTCCATAAAAATTCCGAAGCAACAGCCGCCGCCACGCAAACGAGCAGAACCAAAAGCGCCCTTAATCCGAATAAGATGCATCCGAAAATTGCGGCAGGCAAAAGTGCTATAATAACATCAGCCATTATGCCCCTTGTTGTTTCGGGATGCTTTATATGAGGAGAAGATGAAACCTTTAGAATTTCTTTCATTTTTTATTCCTCCTTAATTCTGCTTTTGCCGTTCTCATCGATTGGGTGAGAGGTCTTGCGGCGGGGCAGATATATGAACAGCATCCGCATTCTATACAGTAACCAACATAAAGCTGATCGAGCATTTCTTTATGATCCGATCTTAAAGCCGCCTCGACCTGCGCCGGATAAAGGCTCATAGGACATACTCCCGCACATCTTTGGCAGTGAATGCAGTTAGTCATTTGCTTTGAAGCCTTCGGCTTCATAACAAGAACGGCGTTTGTCCTTTTTTCTATGACCGCATTAAGATTTGCAGCCGAAGTTCCCATCATAGGTCCGCCGATTATAACGCTTTCGCCGTCAGGATCGGGATTATCGGAAAATTCAAGCACAGCTTTTACAGATGTGCCTATAGGCACCATGATGTTTTTAGGCTCGGTTATCGCTGTTCCGTCAAGAGTTATTCTTTTTGCGGTGAGCGGTTTTCCAGAAGTTATAAATCTGTATAATGTTCCGACGGTTGTAATATTCATAACCAGGCAGCCAACATCCGAGGGGAGCATACCCTGTGAAATTTTTCTTCCCGTTGCGGAATAAACAAGCAATTTTTCCGCTCCCTGCGGATAAGTGTCCGGCAGCTGCATAACTTTAACCGAATCGTCTGCGTCACGGTGATCCGCGGCAACAAGCATAAGCTTGTCTATAGCCTTCGGCTTGTTTTTTTCTACACAGATAATGACCCTCTGCAATTTGAGGATATCTTTGATCAAATAAACTCCCTCGATAATATCATTGAAGTTTTCAAGCGACTCTCTGTAGTCCGAAGTGATATAAGGCTCGCATTCCGCGGCGTTAATAATAAGAGTATCAAGATCCGCAGAATTTGAATCGAGCTTAATATAAGTGGGAAATCCCGCGCCGCCTAAGCCTACAAGTCCGCAGTTAAAAGCCGCATTTTTAAGATCTTCGGGGCTTTTTACGGGGAACGGCTTAATAGAGGGATCATATTCGGATTTTTCGTCTGATTCAATAAAAACGCATAAAACCTGTCTTCCGGAAATATCGGTTTCTTTAACATCGCTTACAATTCCCGAACAGCTTGAATAAATAGGAGCGCTGACTTTTGAAACGCTTTTTCCTATAAGCGTTCCGATATACACCCTATCTCCCTTTTTAACTGTCGGCTCGCAGGGTGCGCCGATATGCTGAATCATAGGAATACACAAAGTTCCTTTAGCAGGCATAAAAACGGTTTCAAAATCTTCTGTATTCTTAAAATGCTCTATCTCGGCTCCGCCGTGAAAGCGCTTTTTAGGCGAAAGAATACTTTCGGAAAATTTCATTTTTTTACCTCCAAATAAAAAGTAACATATATATAATACAATAAATTTATTATTTTTACAAGTAATTTAAAATAAAAGCGAATGTGATGAAGAATTCATTCACATTCGCAAAATCAGTTTATTTTTTAAAAAGCTCCGTAAGCCTTAAGGCGGCTTCCTTAGTTTCTTCGCAGTCACCGAATGATGAAAGCCTGAAATAGCCCTCTGCGCATTTTCCGAATCCAACGCCCGGCGTGCCGATTATCTGCTTTTCTTCCATTAGTTTATCAAAGCATTCCCAGCTTGAAAGATCTTCGGGGCATTTAAACCAGATATACGGAGCGTTAGTTCCTCCGCAGTACCAAATATTTAAGCGGTCGAGAGCGTTTGTTAAAACTTTTGCATTCGAGCGGTAAACATTAAGATTTTCCTGAATTTCTTCCTGCCCCTCTTCAGAGAACACAGCTAACGCCGCGCACTGCACGACATATGAAACGCCGTTTGACTTTGTGGTCCTGTTTCTTACCCACATTTGATTAAAGCTCATTCCGTTTCTAATTAAAGCCTCGGGGATAATCGTGTATCCGCAGCGGACGCCTGTAAATCCCGCTGTTTTTGAAAGAGAACAGATCTCTATCGCGCAGTTTTTACTGCCCTCTATTTCGAAAATGCTGTGGGGAATAGAGCTGTCGGTTATAAATGCCTCATAGGCGGCGTCAAAGATTATAACCGCGTCGTTTTTTAAAGCGTAATCAACCCAGGCTTTAAGCTTTTTTCGGTCGAAAACAGCTCCTGTCGGATTGTTCGGCGAGCAGATATAAATTATATCCGCTTTTATGCTTTCATCGGGATAAGGGGCAAAATGAGTCGAATCGTCAGCCGGGAGATGAACTATTTTATGGCCAGCTATAATATTTGAGTCCACATAGGCAGGATAAGTCGGCTCTATTACAAGAGCGGTATTTTCTTTAGAAAACATATCAAGAATATTTCCGAGATCGTCGCCCGCACCCGTAGAAATAAATATCTCGCTTTTTTTAAGGGACACATTTCTTTTTTCATAATATTCTTTAATCGCGCCCTTTAATTTATCCCAGCCGCATTCGGGCATATATCCGTGAAAGGTTTCTTTTTGCGATTGCTCGTCTACCGCTTTATGCATAGCTTTTATAACCGCACCGCATAAGGGGAGAGTTACATCGCCCACTCCTAATTTAAGCAGTTTTTTATCGGGATATTTTTTCGAATATGCTTTCACTTTTTGCTCAATATCGTAAAATAAATAAGAGCCTTTAAGTTTATCATAGTTTTCATTCGGTTTCATAGTATCATCTTCTAAGATTTATTTTCCGCTGTCACCGTAGTTAGAAAGAACTCTTGCCGAAGGATCGTCGACATCGCAGCCTTCCCACGATTTGTTCGGCATCCAGAAATCCTTTATCATTTCTGCCTGACCGGGATAATATTTTTCAAATATCTCTCTGTATAAGAGCGATTCTTTTGTAAACGGCGCAGCGTGCGTGTATTTTTTTCTTTTTTCTTCAAATTCCTCATCGGAATAATAACTGTTTGCGTATTCTTTCATATAGTCTACCATTGAATGGCCGACTGCGTCGGAAAATGCCGCTTTTTCACGGTATAAGATATCGTGGGGCAGATAATCGCCCTCAAAGGCGCGCCTTAAAAGGTATTTGCCTTTGTTATATTTGTTCATTTTCATTTCGGGGTCTATAGCCATAACATATTTTACAAAATCGAGATCTCCGAAAGGCACTCTTGCTTCAAGCGAGTTTACCGAAATACAGCGGTCCGCTCTTAATACATCATACATATGAAGCTCTTTTACCCTTTTTACGGATTCCTTCTGGAATTCCTCCGCATTAGGAGCAAAATCCGTATATTTATATCCGAAAAGCTCATCGGAAATTTCGCCTGTAAGTAAAACTCTGATATCGGTGTTTTTATGTATCCATTTGCATATAAGATACATTCCCATACTTGCTCTTATGGTGGTGATATCAAAGGTGCCGAGAATTTTTATGACCTCGTCAATTGACTTAATGACTTCTTCTTTAGTCATTATGACTTCTGTGTGATCGCTACCGATATAATCGGCTACTTCTTTTGCATATTTAAGATCGATAGCGTCGCCGCTCATTCCGACCGCAAAGGTTTTGATCTTTTCTTTAGATTTTTTTGCGGCGATAGAGCAAACAAGCGAAGAATCAAGTCCGCCGGATAATAAAAATCCTACCTTTGCGTCTGAAACAAGCCGCTTTTCCACTCCTGAAATAAGCTTTTCCTTTATGTTTTTGCAAACTGTATCGATATCGTCTTTTATTACTTTTTTGACCTCTGTTATATCACAGTAGGAAGTGAATTTTCCGTCTTCAAAATAGCAGCCGGGCGGAAAAGGCATTATTTTTTTGCAAAGACCTATAAGGTTTTTAGGCTCGCTTGCAAAAATGTAGGAGCCTTTAGAATCCAATCCGTAATAAAGCGGCCGTATTCCTATCGGATCGCGGGCGGCAATATATTTTTTCTTCTTGCCGTCAAAGATTATCATAGCAAATTCCGCGTCAAGCATTTTAAACATATCGGTGCCGTATTTCTCATAGAGAGGCAGAATTATCTCGCAGTCGGAATCGCTTTTAAAGGTATAAGAGTCCGCAAGTTCGGCTCTTAATTTTTCAAATCCGTAAATTTCGCCGTTGCAAACACAATAGCTCTCATCTAATTTGAAAGGCTGCATTCCCTCGCTTGTAAGTCCCATAATAGCGAGCCTGTGAAAGCCTAAAAGTCCAAAGCCTGTATCTGCAATTCTTGTATCGTCGGGGCCTCTTGAAACTGTGAGATCAAAACCTTTCTTAAAAGCAGAAAAGGAGGCACCCGAATCACAATAACCCATAATTGAACACATAATAAATCCTCCGAAAATAATTATCAGCATTCAATTGGGCAAGTGCTGTAACTCGCTGTGCCACCAATCTTTGTTCTCATTATTTCCGCTGTAACGGGCGGAACCCGTATCACCTACTGCAATTTTCGGATCAAAGCTCGCCGGGGGTTATTTTAAAGGAATTTATCTTGCATGGCTCTCACCGTCCCATACTCGCTGTAAAGAGTTTTCCTTTAAAACCTGTCCCGGCTCAATCGCTTTTAAACTATTTATTCCACATCCTGCAAAGCGTCATAACCCTCTTCGCCGGTTCTTACTTTTACGACATTTTCAACATCGTAAACAAATATCTTGCCGTCGCCAATATGTCCGGTGTAAAGAACCTTTTTAGCGGTTTCGATAACGCTTCTTACAGGTACTTTGCTGACTACTATATCAAGCTGAATTTTAGGAAGAAGACTTGCTTCCACTTCAACGCCTCTGTAATACTCGGGCTTGCCTTTCTGAATTCCGCAGCCTAAAACATGCGACATCGTCATACCCGTAATTCCAAGCTCTGTAAGAGCTTTTTTAAGAGCTTCGAATTTTGATTCCTTGCAGATTATCTCGACCTTTGTGAATTTAGGCGAGGTTTCGTCAAACGAAGGAACTTTTTTAACGGGAATAGCTTCCGCCGCAGGGACATCGCCTGTTACAGCAATTACTTCGCCGTCTTCTTCTGAAACTGTGTCGGGCAGCATTGCAAATCCCGCATAAGCGGTAAGCAGTCCGTGCTCCGAAACATCAAGACCTGCTATCTCATCCTCAGCAGAGGCACGCAAACCAATAGTATGCTTGATGATGAGGAAAACTATCGTTATAATAACCGAAACATATGCTGCTACGGATACAACTCCGAGCGCCTGAACTCCGAGGAAATGGAAGCCTCCGCCGTAGAAAACGCCTTTTTCGGTGGAAACTCCGGTTGCAAAAAATCCTGTAAGTATCGTTCCCAAAGCACCGCAGACGCAGTGAACGGATATAGCGCCGACGGGATCGTCGATCTTCGCTACCTTATCGAAGAACTCTACGGATAACACGATTACAATTCCGAAAACAATTCCCATTATCGCGGCGCCTATCGGATCTACCGCGTCGCAACCGGCGGTAATTCCCACAAGTCCTGCTAAAGCCGCGTTGTATGTCATAGAAACATCAGGCTTTTTATATCTTATCCAGGTGAATATCAAAGTAACACAGCAAGCTACAGCCGCCGCAAGGTTTGTATTGAAGAATACTTTTCCTGCGCTTATCATAAGCTCGTCTGTATCCATTCCGACTGTGGAAGCGCCGTTGAACCCGAACCAGCAGAACCAAAGAATGAAAACTCCGAGTGCTGCAAATGTGAGGTTATGCCCTAAAATTGCTCTGGGCTTGCCTTTTTTATCGTATTTACCGATTCTCGGGCCTAATATAGCGGCTCCGATCAGCGCACAGATACCGCCGACCATATGTACAGCCGTGGAGCCTGCAAAATCGTGAAATCCGAGTTTGCTGAGCCAGCCGCCGCCCCATATCCAGTGACCCGAAACAGGGTAAATGAAAAGCGAAATAGCCGCTGAATAAATGCAATATGCGCTGAATTTAGTCCTCTCCGCCATAGCTCCCGAAACTATTGTTGCGGAAGTCGCGCAGAAAACAGTCTGAAATATCGCGTATGCCCACAGCGGAACTCCCGCGGGTAAAATATGGCTGTAATCCTTAGTAATAAGAGGATCAATCCACCCGAATAGGGCAGTACCCGAGCCGAACATTATACCGAAGCCTATAAGCCAAAAGCAGGGCGTACCGATACAGAAGTCCATAAGGTTTTTCATAAGGATATTTCCCGTGTTCTTGGCTCTTGTAAATCCTGCCTCGCACATTGAAAAACCTGCCTGCATAAAGAATACCAAAGCCGCGCCCACAAGCACCCAAATGGTATTTACTGCACTGTATGTCATTTATAATTCCTCCTTATTTTACCCCGAAGAGCAATTCGCCGTATGTCGGGAAAGGCCAATATTTTGAAGCGGTAAGAGTTTCCGCCTCGTCGCACGGAACTCTGAGCTTTGCCATTTTATCAAGAATATCATCGCGGATAAACCTTGATTCTTCTCCGACATCTTCTATATCCTTAAGTTTTAATACCGCGCTTTCAAGATCCGATTCCGCAAAATAAATTTCATCTGTCAGCACGGATAATTTCTTGACCGTGTCTTTTTCATATGAAGAAGCGGAACCGGGAACTGCCGCCTGCTTAAGACTAATCGTCTTAGAAAGCTCTTTGATATAGCTCTCTATTGCAGGCAAAATTTCCTTTTTAGCCATATCTATCATTGTAAGAGCCTCGATATTTACTGTTTTGCAGTAATTTTCAAGGGTTATCTCATATCTTGATTTTATCTCAGCTTTAGTGAATATCTTGTGTGAAGTAAGCATATCCACATTCTTTTTATCAAGGATTTTAGGAATTGCGTCAGGCGTGGTGCGAAGATTTAAAAGTCCGCGCTTTTCGGTTGCTTCCTTTATCCATGAATCGTCGTAACCGTTGCCGTTGAATATAATGCGCTTATGATCTTTAATAGTTTTCTTTATCATATCGTGAAGAGCGGTTTCAAAATCTTCTGCGCCCTCTAATCTGTCGGCGTAGATCTTTAATGACTCAGCAACTGCGGCATTGAGCATAATATTTGTGCAGGCAATGCTGTTTGAAGAGCCGAGCATACGGAATTCGAATTTATTTCCCGTAAACGCGAAAGGCGAGGTACGGTTGCGGTCGGTGTTATCTCTTGTAAATTTCGGAAGAGTATGAACGCCTAACTTCATCACGGTCTTTTCCGCTCCGGCATAGGGTTTGTCGTTTTCAATAGCGTCAAGCACAGCTGAAAGCTCGTCGCCCAAAAACATAGAAACAACTGCCGGAGGAGCTTCGTTTGCTCCGAGTCTGTGATCGTTTCCTGCAGTGGCTACAGCAAGTCTTAAAAGATCCTGATAATCGTCTACTGCTTTAATAACGGCGCAAAGGAAAAGTAAAAACTGTGCGTTTTCATAAGGAGTTTCGCCGGGAGTAAGAAGATTTACGCCCGTGTCGGTCGCCATAGACCAGTTGTTGTGCTTGCCCGAGCCGTTTACTCCCGCAAAGGGCTTTTCGTGCAGCAGGCAAACAAGTCCGTGCTTTGCCGCAACCTTTTGCATAATTTCCATTGTAAGCTGGTTGTGATCGGTCGCAATATTCGTTGTAGCATATATAGGAGCAAGCTCGTGCTGAGCGGGAGCAACCTCGTTATGCTCTGTCTTTGCAAGAATTCCGAGTTTCCACAGCTCTTCGTTAAGCTCTGCCATAAACGCCGCTACTCTGGGTTTTATTACTCCAAAGTAATGATCGTCAAGCTCCTGCCCTTTAGGAGGCTTTGCTCCGAAAAGCGTTCTTGAGCAAAACTGCAGGTCTTTTCTCTTTTCGTACATTTCTTTAGTAATAAGGAAATATTCCTGCTCCGGACCTACAGATGTTCTTACGCATTTAACATCTTCATTCCCGAAAAGTTTCAAAATTCTAAGCGCCTGCTTATTAAGTGCCTGCATAGAGCGCAATAGAGGAGTCTTTTTATCGAGCGCCTCGCCGCCGTAAGAACAAAATGCGGTAGGAATACAAAGCGTTTTATCTTTAATAAAGGCATAAGAAGTAGGATCCCAGGCGGTATATCCTCTTGCCTCAAATGTGGCGCGAAGACCGCCGGAGGGGAAAGAAGAAGCGTCAGGCTCGCCCTTTATAAGCTCTTTGCCCGAAAATTCCATTATAACTCCGCCGTCGGGCGAGGGGGTAATAAAGCTATCGTGCTTTTCGGCGGTAATTCCGGTAAGCGGCTGGAACCAATGCGTGAAATGTGTGGCTCCGTGTTCGACCGCCCAGTCTTTCATAGCTTCCGCAACTGCGTTTGCAACATCATTTTTAAGGCTTGCGCCCTCATCTATAGTTTTTTTGAGCGAATCGTAAATATCCTTGGGTAATTTGGACTTCATCACACGATCGTCAAATACAAGACTTCCAAAATATTCCGGTACTGTTTTCATAACTGACAACTCCTTTATAAATAAAAAAGGGCGGCGCTCCCTTTCCTTTTGATCGGAAAGGGGACGCCGTTGCCCCAAAATTACATATTAAATAAATAAAAGACGCCGTTAAGAGATTTTTCCCTCTTAAGACGCCTTTGTCTTCTATGCGTGATATTATAGCGCTTTAAAAATCAATTGTCAATGGTTTTTAGAAAAAATTAATTTTTTAATCCTTTCTGATGTTTTTTCTTAAAAAATTTAAGTGATACGACAAAATCTGATAAATTTTTTAACTTTTATTGACAAAAAGATTTTTCGGTGCTATAATGTGAAAAAATTAAATGATGAACAAAGGCGTTCATATTATAAGGATCATCCTTATTAATATGAGCGCTTTTTTATTTTGAGAGGAGTTTTGCCTTATGAAATTGGAGGGAGAAGTTCGTATTCCGTCGGGGTGCGCTATTTCCGCTGTTATTTCTAAAGAGGGAGAAAGATTCAGCGGAGAAACTATAATTAAAAGTATGATCCCTATGCACGATAGGTCGAACGGACTCGGCGGCGGCTTTGCCGCTTATGGAATATATCCCGAATATAAAGAGCTTTATGCCCTGCATATTTTTTATAATGATAATGAGGACAGGGTAAACTGCGAAAGGCTTTTAAAGGATAGATTCGAAATAGTAAAAGCGGAAAATATTCCGATAAAGAAAATTCCCGAAATAACCGATGTTCCGCTTATTTGGCGGTATTTTGTCGCTCCGCTGTCAAGTATTTTATCAAGATTACAGCTTGATGAAAAAGAATATGTTGCAAGAACGGTTATGGATATTAACATAAAATATAACGGCGCTTATGTTTTCTCCAGCGGCAAAAATATGGGTGCTTTCAAGGCTGTGGGCTTTCCCGAAGATGTCGGAAGATTTTACAGGCTTGACGAATATGAGGGTTATTCCTGGACAGCTCACGGAAGATACCCCACAAACACTCCCGGCTGGTGGGGAGGAGCGCACCCGTTTTCACTTCTTGATTATTCGGTGGTGCATAACGGCGAAATTTCTTCTTATGACGCCAACCGCAGGTTTATAGAAATGTTCGGCTACAAATGCACTCTTCAGACCGATACCGAAGTAATAGCCTATATAGCCGACTACCTTTTAAGAAAAAAGGGGCTTACTTTAGAAGAAACCGCGGCCGTTATCGCGGCGCCGTTTTGGAGCACCATTGAAAAAATGGATGATGAGAAAAAAGAAACCTATCTTTATTTAAGAAAAATGTTTCCGAGTCTTCTTATCACAGGGCCTTTTTCAATTATTTTGGGCTTTTCGGGCGGAATAATGGCTCTTAATGACAGGCTTAAATTAAGATCGATGGTTACAGCCGAAAAAGGCGATAAAGTATTTGTCGCAAGCGAAGAGGCGGCTATAAGGGTTATGGAGCCGGAGGCTGAAAATATTTATGCGCCGTCTGGCGGAGAGCCTGTAATAGTAAAGGTCAGGGAGGGAAAATTCTGATGGCTGAAGATTATATTTTTCCGGATTTTGAGGTTATAAGGAATAAAGAAAGGTGCACGGGCTGCGGAATTTGCGTTAAGCAGTGCTCAATGGGAGTTCATTTTTTCGATGAAAAGACAAAAGCTCTTAAAAGCGATGAAACAAAGTGTGTGGACTGCCAAAGGTGCGTATGTATGTGTCCTGAACACGCGCTTAAAATAGTCAAGACCGACTGCGCTTTCAAAGAAAACGCGAATTGGAACAGCAGTACGGTAAAAGAGATATATAAGCAGGCTCAAAGCGGCGGAGTATTATTATCATCAATGGGAAACCCGAATGAACTGCCCGTATACTTTGACAGAATTCTTATAAACGCTTCTCAGGTTACAAATCCTCCTATCGATCCTCTTAGAGAGCCTATGGAAACAAAAGTTTTTTTAGGCAAAAAATCAAGCGGGATAAAAAGAGATAAAAATGGGAAAATAATAACGAAAATGCCCCCTCAGCTTGAGCTTTCGCTGCCCGTTCTTTTTTCCGCTATGAGTTACGGCTCAATTAGCTATAATGCGCACGAAAGTTTAGCTAAAGCCTCAGAGGCTTTAGGAATTCTTTATAACACCGGCGAGGGCGGACTTCATAAGGATTTTTATAAATATAAGGATAATACTATCGTGCAGGTGGCATCGGGAAGATTCGGGGTTTATGAAACCTATCTTAATGCCGGAGCCGCTATAGAAATAAAAATGGGGCAGGGGGCAAAGCCCGGAATAGGCGGCCACTTGCCGGGATCGAAAATAACAAGCGATGTTTCAAAAACAAGAATGATCCCCGAGGGGTCCGACGCCATTTCTCCGGCTCCTCACCACGATATTTATTCTATCGAGGATCTAAGACAGCTCGTTTTTTCGCTTAAAGAAGCCACAGAATATAAAAAGCCTATTATAGTAAAGGTTGCGGCTGTGCATAATATTGCCGCTATTGCGAGCGGAATTGCAAGAAGCGGAGCGGATATCATAGCGATAGACGGTATCAGAGGAGGAACGGGCGCCGCTCCTACAAGAATTCGCGATAATGTGGGAATTCCTATAGAACTTGCTATCGCCGCAGTGGATACAAGACTGCGCGACGAGGGAATAAGAGATAATGTTTCGCTTATCGCGGGAGGAAGTATAAGAAGCTCGGCGGATGTTATAAAAGCGATAGCTCTCGGGGCTGACGCCTGCTATATTGCCACTGCCGCGCTCATAGCTATGGGCTGTCACCTTTGCAGAAACTGCCAATCGGGAAAATGCAATTGGGGAATTGCAACTCAAAATCCCGAGCTTGTTAAAAGGCTGGATCCCGAAAAAAGCTGCAAAAAGCTTATTAATCTGATTTCGGCGTGGCAGTATGAAATAAAGGAAATGCTCGGCGGAATGGGAATAAATTCAATAGAAGCCTTAAGAGGAAACCGATTGATGTTAAGAGGAATTAATATGACTAAAAAAGAACTTGATATCCTCGGAATATCTCATGCCGGAGAATAAAAGCAGGTGAAAAAATGAAGATAAGTGCAGAAAATAAGAAATTTTCGGAGCTTAATGAAGCTATAAGAAACGAAAAGGATATAGAAATAGAAAACTGCTTGGGACAAAGATTTTTGTGCGCGGGAATGAAAGACGGAAATGTAACGCTTAAAGGAATTCCCGGAAATGCTTTGGGAGCTTATTTAACAGGCGGTGAAATAAAGGTTTTCGGAAATGCACAGGACGCCGTGGGCGATACTATGAACGACGGCAAGATAATCATTTACGGCAACGCGGGCGACGCTGTTGGTTACGCTATGCGCGGAGGAGAAATTTTTATAAAAGGCAATGCCGGATATCGCGCTGGAATACATATGAAAGCATACGAGGAAAAACAGCCTGTTATAATGATAGGCGGAAAAGCAGGCAGCTTTCTCGGGGAATACCAGGCAGGCGGACTGATTATAGTATTAGGTCTGACAAATGGGAGCAAGCCGACTGTCGGCAATTTCCCCTGCACGGGAATGCACGGCGGCAAAATGATCATAAGAGGAAATATCGATAATATAGAGTTTCCTAAGCAGACGACCGTTAAAAAAGCCGAAAAGAAAGATATAGATGATATTCTTCCTGTTTTAAAAAGATTTTGCTTGATTTTCGGGTACGATTTTGAAGAAGTTATTTCAGAGGATTTTTATGTTATCACGCCCGATACCAAAAACCCTTATAAACAGCTTTATGTAGCTAATTGACCATTGACAACGGAATATAAAGATTGTAAAATTAAAGCAGTGTGTTTTTTATACACTGCTTTAAATATTTTCAAGGGGTGCTTTGAATGCTTAAAATTAACGGACTTTCTAAAAGCTACGGCGATAAAAAAGTCTTAAAAGACCTTACACTTCACATTTTACCCGGCGAGATCTACGGTTTTATCGGGCATAACGGTGCAGGAAAAACCACAACTTTAAAATCTGTTGCGGGAATTCTTGATTTTGACAGCGGCGAGATTTTGATTGACGGTATTTCCGTAAAAGAAGATCCGCTTGAATGCAAAAAAAGGATCGCCTATATCCCTGATAACCCCGATCTTTATGATTATATGACGGGTATGAAATACCTTAATTTTATAGCGGATATTTTCGGAGTTTCAACTGATGAAAGAAAAGAAAAAATTGAAAAATATGCCGCTGTTTTTGAGCTTACGGCCGATCTTTCTTCGCCGATATCCTCATATTCTCACGGAATGAAGCAAAAGCTTGCCGTGATTTCCGCCTGGATTCACAGCCCTAAGCTTATTATAATGGATGAGCCTTTTGTAGGTCTTGATCCTAAAGCCTCGCACCAGCTTAAAACTATGATGAGAGAATTCTGTGATAACGGCGGAGCGATATTCTTCTCCACCCATGTTCTTGAAGTTGCCGAAAAGCTATGCGATAAAGTCGCAATAATCAAAGAGGGCACTCTTATAAAATCGGGCACAATGGAAGAGGTCAAGGGCGATCTAAGTCTTGAAAGCGTATTCTTAGAGCTGGAGGGATAATTAATGCTTAAAATTCTTCTTAAAAAACAGCTTTATGAGCTAAATCAATCCTTTTTTTATGACAGAAAAAAGGGTAAAGCAAGATCAAAAGGCGCAAGTATAGCGTTTATCGCACTTTTTGCGCTGCTTGTTTTGGTCGTGCTCGGGGGAATGTTTATAGGAGTATCCTTCCTGCTCGGAAGTGCTTTGATCCCGGCAAAACTCGGCTGGATGTATTACAGCCTGCTTATCGGAGTGGCGGTGCTGCTCGGAATTTTCGGCAGTGTTTTTAATACCTTTCAGAGTCTTTACTGCGCTAAGGATAACGACCTTTTGCTTTCCTTACCGATAGATATAAAATATGTTATTATCTCAAGACTTCTCGGCGTTTATTTAATGGGACTTCTTTATTCGGGAATAGTTATAATCCCTGCGGGATTAGTGTATATGTTCGTAGGCGGATTTTCGCTTAAAGCCCTTTTCGGCGCTGTATGTATTACGGTTTGCGTATCCGTTTTCGTGTTTATTCTTTCCTGCGCATTAGGATATCTTGTCGCTAAAATAACGAAAAAATTAAAAAATAAATCGCTTATCACTGTTTTGGCGTCGCTTGTTTTTATAGGAGTTTATTATTTTTGCTATTTTAAAGCAAGCTCAGTTATAACCGAAATTCTTGAAAATGCTGTAACGATAGGCAATAATTTGAAAAATAATTTCTATCTTGTTTACTTTATCGGAAAAGCCGCCGAGGGCGATATAATTCAGGCTTTAATAATGATTTTAGTAATCGCTCTTGCGCTTGTTCTTACATATTTAGTTATAAAAAAGAGCTTTTTAAAGCTTGCTTTTTCAACGGCGAATGTTAAAAGATCGGGCAAAAAGGAAAGAGTATCGGCAAAAGTTTCGGTCAAAAAAGCTCTTTTCAAAAAAGAATTCACAAGATTTATGTCAAGCCCTGCTTATATGCTTAATTGCTCAATGGCATCTCTCTTCCTTATTCTCGGAGGAGCGGCGCTCCTTATTAAGGGTAAAGCTGTAATGACTGCTTTAGACGGGTTAGACGAATTTATAGGCGCAAAAACCATATATTTTTCTATTGTGGCGATAATCTGCCTGATAGCGTCTATGAATGATATCTCTGCTCCCTCTGTTTCTTTGGAGGGCAAAAATATTTGGATATTAAGATCGCTTCCGATAAATGAAACGGATATATTAAACGCAAAATTAAAGCTTCATATAGCCTTTACTTCCGTTCCGCTCGTATTTTTCGGCGCCTGCGCAATAATCGTGTTTAGACCCGATGTTTTAAGCGCGGTTTATATTCTTGCCGTTCCGCAGGTATTTATGCTGCTTTCGGCGGTTTTCGGTCTTTATCTTAACTGTATGAAACCTAATCTCGATTGGGTGAATGAAACGGTAGCCGTAAAGCAGAGTATGTGCGTTATGTTCACATTGCTCGGCGGATGGGCTTACGATATAGCAGTGTTCCTGCCTTATTTCTTTATTAGGAAATCCGTTTCGGCGCCTGTTTATCTCGGCATTGTTACTCTAGTAACTGCGGCATTGTGCCTCATTTGCTATAAAGGCTTAAAAACCGCAGGTGTTAGAAAATTCAAGGCGCTTTAATATGATTCTTATTGCCTATAAAAACTGTGAGGATAACGCAATTTCCCGCCACAACACGGGAGTATCTTTAAGAAACGCTTTATTAAAATCGGTTTTCGGAAAGGATATGGAAAATAAAATTTACTTTTCTGAAAAAAACCGACCCGAGATCGATTTTAAATCTGCGGATATTTCGGTTTCCCATTCAAAACATTTCGCCGCCGCAGCACTAAGCTTTGATTTTGAACCCGTATCTATGCCCGAACTTAAAAATCTGATAAAGCTTGATGTCGCCTGCGATAGGATAGGGCTTGATATCGAGGCGGTTTTGGGAAACGATAAAAGCTTTAAAAAAATATCCGAAAAATATTTTTTTAAAGAGGAAAAAGATTTTCTTTTTCCTTTGCCCGATAAGGATTTTTTAAATGAATTCATTAGGATATGGACTGTCAAGGAAAGCGTTTGCAAAGCGAGCGGAAAGGGAATAAGCGAGCTTAAAAGCATAAATACCTTTAAAAAAGAAATAAGTGAAAATGTTACTTCTTATCCTTTATATTTTAATGATGAAAAGTATTATTTAAGTGTTTTCAGGAGTAAAAAATGAAAGAACTGTATAATAATGTTCCTTTTTATAATGAGGAATTTTCTAAAGAGCCCGTGCTTTATTCGGGGCTTGAGCCGAAGATAAAGAATTATCCTTATATTTCCGAATTCCCCGTTGAAAATCCTAAAGGCGCCGTGGTGATATTCCCCGGAGGCGGATATTTTGCAAGGGGCGACGCGGCGGCTTTCAAGGTAGCAAAAAAGTTTAATTCTTTAAATTATTTTGCATTTGTCGCTCACTATAGAGTGGGAAACAGGGAAAACCCCGAGCAGGGTTACAGAGGAAACGCTATTTTTGCAGACGGTATAAGAGCCGTTCAGTATGCAAGATATAAAGCTAATGAGTACGGATATAAATCGGATAAAATTGCCGTGTGCGGATTTTCGGCAGGCGGGCATTTAGCTATGTCGCTTTCTTTGTTTGACAGACCCGGATTTAGCGCCGATGATGAAATAGGCAGGCTTTCTTCTCTTCCCGACGCCTGCGTTCTTTGCTACCCTGTTACAACGCTTCTTTCGGGCACTTTCGGAAATATGCCCGAGATCCTTGATTTTGATGATAAAAAAAGAAATAAATTCACAGGTGTAAATTCCGCAAAAAAATCCACTCCGCCCACTTTTATATGGTTCGGCGAAGAGGATAGTGCGGTCATTCCTGAAGAAAACAGTATTCCTTATTATAATAAGCTTAAAAATATAGGAGTTTTCTGCGAAATGGAAAGCTTTAAAGAGGTAGGCCACGGCGTGGGGCTTGCAGAAGGCACCAATGCCGAAATATGGTCTGAGCGTGCAGTTGAATTTCTCAATAAGGTATTTTAATAAAAAGATTCCCAAAGCAGCATGAAGCTTTGGGAATCTCGCTTTTTAGAGGTTATTTAAGATTATCTGTGTAGTTTACAAATTGCTCATCAAGAGATAAATTGCTGTCGGAATCATATAAATTAGACTGAAAATAACTCTTGAGTGCGGCTCTGTTATAAAAATAATAAGCATTTTCATAGGTTATATCGATAAATTCCGATTCGGATAATCCGTTTTCTTTTATAGCTTTGGAAAGAAAATCATAATATTCTTTTTGTGAAGAATCGGATTTAAGATTTTTGAACTCTTTTTTCGCTGCTTTTTTGGCAGCGGATTTTGAAATCAGGATTTTTTTATCTTTGCAATCGGAGCAGATTTTAAGATCTGTTTCAATATCTTTTTTTGCATCCTTCTCATTTTCGGAAAGAATAGTTGGTTTTTCTTCGGATCCTTCTGCAAAAGCATAGTTGAAAAAATCTTTTTGAGCAGCATTTGTAACCTTGTTGTAAATCACACGGTTTTTTACTTCTTTTTCACTGACGGCGGAATTTTTTGTTTGACACCCGCAAAAGAGAAATCCAACGCATAAAACGGCTGCCGCAACGGATATTATCTTTTTCATAAATTTCCTCCTAAAATTATAAATTTATATTTGTATCAATTTTAACCCACCTACTATTGAAAGATCCGGATTATATTATTATATTGTTCTTTATTCATTATAATAACACCTTTTTTCTTTTTTTTCAAGCTTTTTAAATTGAACAAGTCAAAAGTTTTTTTGTCTTGTAAATAGACATTATGAGCCGTGAAATCGTCAAAAATTGTTTCAGATATCTCTCACAGTGCTATATCTTTTTGCGATATTTCAGAAGGGCAGTAAGGTTTCCACTCCGCCCACTTTTATATGGTTCGGCGAAGAGGATAATGCGGTAATTCCTGAAGATAACAGTAATCCTTATTATAATAAGCTTAAAAATTCAGGTGTTTTCTGCGAAAAGGAAAGCTTTAAAGAGGTAGGCCACGGCGCAGGGCTTGCAGAGGGTACTAATGCCGAAAGCCGGTCTGATCACGCAGCGGAATTTTTTAATATTGAAAAAATTTCTGAAATATGATATATTATTAAAAAATAAAAGCCCGGAGGAAATATGGAAGATTTCAGAGAAACATTAAAAAACATAGTATTTTCAAAAAATCTTTGGGCAAGCATAGCGGTCGTTGCAGTGGCGGTCGGGTTGTGGTTTTTGATAAAAAAGCTTTTTATAAGATTTTTAGAGAATAAGGACCGCAACGCGAAAACCAAAACTCACACTAAATTCATCGCTAATCTTATTAAATATCTTATCCTTATTTTCTGCGCTCTAACCGTGCTTCAGATAAACGGGGTGAATGTTTCCTCGCTTCTCACAGGCCTCGGAGTTGCAGGCGTGGTGGTAGGCTTTGCGCTCCAGGATATTTTAAAAGATATCATTATGGGCACAAATATAATAATGGATGATTTTTTCAATGTCGGCGATGTGGTGAGATATCAGGGTATCGAGGCAAAAATAATTTCATTTAATATTAAGGTCACTAAAATGCAGGATGTGGACAGCGGAGATATCTTGACCGTGTCAAACAGAAATATTTCCGAGATAACAAAGGTTTCGGAGCTTTTGTGCGTTAGCGTGCCGGCGTCTTATGAAGAGCCTGCCGATAAAATGCGAAATATCTGCGAAGAAATAAAAGATAGGGTAAATAGGCTTAAACCCGTTAAAAAGTGCACCTTTGAGGGCACCCAGGAATTATCGGAAACAAGAATTTCCTATATGCTGTTTATTTATACTAAACCCGAAAACAAGAAGCCTGTTATGCGCAGCGCAAACGGAATAATTCAGGATGTTTTCTCAGAAAACGGTCTTAAAATTCCGTCAAGCTCGCTTTATAAGAATTAAAAGCAAGATAAGGGGAGAAAAATGGCAAATTTCACGAAAAAAGCTATTAAAGCTTCATTTATTAAACTTTTAAATGAAAAACCGCTGAATAAAATAAGCGTCAAAGATATAGTGGAGGATTGCGGAATAAACCGAAATTCTTTTTATTACCACTTTCAGGATATTCCGTCGCTTATAGAAGAGATCATCACAGAAGAAACTCAAAGAATTATCGAGCAGTTTCCCACGATCAATTCTATTGACGAATGCTTTAATTATGCTTTTTCTTTTGCGCTTGAAAATAAAAAAGCCGCGCTTCATATATATAACTCGGTCAATCGCGAGCTTTTTGAAACGGAGCTTATGAAAATGTGTGATTATGCGGTAAGAACTTATGTTAAAACCGCCTTTGCCGACGACGAGATAGACGATGAGGACCGCAGTGTTATAATCAACTTTATAAAGTGCGAATTCTTCGGACTTGTTATTCATTGGCTGATGTCGGGAATGGAAGATAAAGCGATAAACGATCTTTTAAGGCTCACTTCTCTCTGCCGGGGAATGTCCGCCGAGATAATAAACAGAATTAAAGAGGAAAAATAAAAAACTGCCTTTATAAAATTTAGAATACAAAAAAGCCTTCCGATTTAATGGAAGGCTTTTTTAGATGTTAAACCGAATTTTTACAAAACCTGCCTTTTTCTGACGAGGGCGCGGGTGTCCGGTGGCAAATTAGATGTTAGACAATTAAAGCCTTCCTCTGACGAGGAAGGTGGCACGGCTTTAGCCGTGACGGAAGGAGAGAAAGGCTTAAGCTTTATAAAAAACTATAAAGTTAACAGCAAAATCCTTAGTTTTTCTCTCCCTCAGTCGGCTTCGCCGACAGCTCCCTCATCAGATGGAGCCAAAGTTTTTACGAGAATTTTTTGTAATCATAATTTTTTAATGGCATTTTTTTATTTATTGTTTAATATTTTATCCGGATAATCGGCGAAATTCAAAAGATCGCCGGGTTTTACTTCAAGTGCGTCGGAAATTGCATAAAGAACTTCCAATGAAAAAGAACAGGATGTTCCCGGTGCTTCGATAGAACTTAAAAATGTTCTGCTTATTCCTGATTTTTCCGAAAGCTGTTCTTGAGTCATATCTCTCATTCTTCTGACAGAAGCTATTGTTATACCGAGTTGATTTATCTTATCGCGGTATTTAAATTTTTTATCGTTCAATTTTATCCTCCGTTATTTATTTCCCAATCTTTTTGCCATATCAATTAAAACAGAAATATCTTCTTCGGGCAATTTTCTTGCGAAATTTAATAGGACATTGATCTGCTCCGGGTTTTCAACTTTTTCATCAAAAAATTCTTTGGGTGAAATATGAAAATAATCGCAAATATATAAAAACTCACTCATTGATGGCAGAGCTTTTCCTGAAGTTATACTTCTTATATAACTGTTGCTGTGTCCGAGGTCAAGACTCATTCTGTATTCGGAAACATTCTTTTTAAGCCTTAACTGTGTAATTCTTTCTGCAATAAATTTACTATTCACGATTAAATCACCTCTTTTTAATATTTTACAGAAATCAAATTATTAATCGTATGAATTTAATTATTAATTTATATTGATTTACAACTATTAAATCGCTATAATAAATATAAGAGGCGATTATATGGAAAATTCAGTTTGTTTTATAGGTTATGATAAAATTAAGGACTTTTCTTTTCTAATAATTAAATTAAGATATCTTATAAAAGATTTAAAAAAATTAGATATCAATACTGTTATATTTGTCGGGAAAACTGAATTTTGTGACCTATGTCGTGTTTTGATTAATGATATGAAAGATATTTTTCCTCAATTAAATATTAAAAATTCAAATGATAAAGATATTGATAAAATAATTAATAATTGCAATATATGTATTTGTTATTATAGAAAAGGGAAGATATGTAATGAAAAAGCAGAAAAGGCTTTTAAATATTCTGTTAAAAACAAGAAGATAACGGTTGCCGTTTTTTAGACAAAAACGGCCGTGTGTCTGAAAATTCATCAAAATCAAAAAACCTGCCTATTTATCGGGCAGGTTTTTTTGTATATACTGTGTATCGTGGATAAAGGAGGTAGAGATAAATGAAAAACTGTTCTAAAAGTCCGATGTACACAGCAAAGGCAGGATATATAGTAATATCGGTTCTTCTTTGCGTGCTGGGACTTTTTGTTGTGTTCAAGCCTGATTTTTCGCTTGGCCTTTTGGGTATCCTTTGCGGAATTCTTTTGTTGCTTTTCGGAGCGATAAAAATTATCGGATACTTTTCTAACGATATTTACAGGCTCGCTTTTCAGTACGACCTCGCTTTCGGAATACTGCTTGCGGTTTTAGGAGTGCTTATGCTTGCAAATCCCGGCAGACTTGCAAAGCTTATAGGTCTTATTCTCGGAGCGGTATTTTTAACAGACGGTCTTTTTAAAATTCAGATCTCGCTCGATTCAAAGAAATTCGGAATAGGGAAATGGTGGATCATCTTAGTGCTTGCGCTTATAGCGGCGGGCTTCGGTCTTGCGGCGCTTATAAATCCGAATGCAGGCAGCAGAATTTTGATGATACTTTTAGGTGTTTCGATGTTCTTTGAGGGTATTTTAAATTTATTTACGGTCCTTGCGGCAGTTAAAATTGCCGAAGTAAAAAGACCTGCCGATTATGAAGCGGATTATTCCGACGATAACTAAAGGAGGAAATAATATAAAATGCGTTTTTCAAGAGCAGTTGTAAAACACAGAGTGGCAATTCTGATAATAGCCGTGGCGCTTATGGTGCCGTCGCTTTTCGGAATGCTCTCAACACGAATCAATTACGATATGCTCAATTACCTGCCCGACGATATGGATACGGTCATCGGTCAGGATGAGCTGATGAAAGATTTCGGCAAGGGTGCGTTTTCATTCATCGTGGTTGAAAATATGCCCGATAAAGATGTCGAAAAAATTGTAAACAAAATTGAAAAGGTCGACCATGTCGAAACGGTTCTTTGGTATTCTTCGCTTGCCGATATTTCAATTCCGAAAGAAATGCTTCCGGATGAGATTTATGACGCGTTCAATACAAAAGACGCTACAATGATGGCGGTCTTCTTTGACAGCGCGACTTCCGCCGATGTCACAATGGACGCGATAAGGGAGATACGCAAGGTCGCAGGCAAACAGTGCTTTGTTTCGGGAATGTCGGCACTTGTTACGGACCTTAAAGACCTGTGCGAAAAAGAAGAGCCGATATATGTAGGAATAGCGGTAGCTCTTGCTTGCGCCGCAATGCTGATCTTGCTTGACGGCTGGCTTGTTCCGTTCGTTTTCTTAGCGTCTATCGGAATGATGATACTTTTAAATCTCGGAACAAACTACTTCTTCGGAGAAATATCCTATATAACTAAAGCGCTTTCGGCTGTTTTACAGCTGGCAGTCACAATGGACTATTCAATATTCCTCTGGCACAGCTATAATGAACAGCGCGAGCTTTATGACGATCATAAAGAAGCTATGGCGGTCGCAATTCAGAAAACTCTTACCTCTGTAGTAGGAAGCTCTATTACGACGGTTGCCGGATTTGCCGCTCTTTGCTTTATGTCATTTACATTAGGTAAAGACTTAGGAATAGTTATGGCAAAAGGCGTTATATTCGGAGTTATCGGCTGCGTTACGGTTTTGCCCGCACTTATATTGGTGCTTGATAAACCGCTCCACGCTACGCGCCACCGCTCGCTGATACCTGATATGACTAAGCTTTCTAAAAAGATCTGCAAGGTTTATCCCGCATTTTTAGTTGCTTTTGTTTTGCTTATCGCTCCTGCTTATTACGGTTACTCCAAAACCAACAGCGAGGTTTATTACGACCTCGGCGAGTGCTTGCCTAAGGATATGGATTATGTAATAGCAAACTCAAAGCTTTCCGATGATTTTGATGTTGCTTCAACTCATATGCTCTTAGTTAATGCCGACCTTTCTTCAAAAACCGTTAAGCAAATGTCAAAGGAAATGGAAAAGGTAGACGGCGTTAAATATGTCCTCGGTCTTGACTCGGTAATAGGAAGCAGTGTTCCGGAAGAGATCATCCCCGATGAGCTTAAAGAAACTTTAGAGAGCAATAATTGGAAGCTTCTTCTTATAAATTCCGAATATAAAGTAGCAAGCGATAAAGTCAACTCGCAGATAGATTCACTTAATAAGATACTTAAATCTTACGATAAAACAGGAATGCTCATAGGCGAGGCGCCTTGTATGAAAGATATGATCGAAACCACCGATCACGACTTCAAGGTTGTAAACGCCGTTTCGATAGTAGCGATATTCATAATAATAGCGGCTGTTGAAAAGAGTATCACTCTTCCGTTTATCCTTATAGCGATCATAGAGTTCGCAATATTTATAAACTTAGGTCTTCCGCATTATCTCGGTCAGTCGCTGCCGTTTATAGCTCCTATCTGCATAAGCACGATACAGCTCGGCGCCACTGTCGACTATGCGATACTTATGACCACGCGTTATAAGACAGAGCGCATAGGCGGAAAGAGCAAACGCGACAGCGTAACAGAAGCTTTATCGACTTCTATTCCGTCAATTATCGTCAGCGGTCTCGGACTTTTCGCGGCAACATTCGGAGTTGCGGTTTATTCCGATATCGATATTATAAGTTCAATGTGTATGCTTATGGCGCGCGGCGCTATAGTAAGTATGATATGCGTTATTCTTCTATTGCCGGCAATGCTTATGCTGTTTGACAAGGTCATCTGCAAAACAACGCTCGGTATGAAAAATGTAGGCAAATCAAAAGAAAATAAAACGGAGGCAATGGTATGAAACATCTTGATAAAAAAAGTTTAATAAGACCTATTTCCGCTTTGCTCGGTGCGGCGGTTGTGTTGAGCAGCGCCGTAACCGCAATAGCGGTAACTTCGGGAAAGAAAAAGGATACCGAAAAGACTGCGGCCGCTACTGAAGAAAAGGCTGAAACCTTATCTTCAAAAGCCGAGAAAAACGAAACTGTCTATGTTATCGCAGGAGCAGACGGCAGCGTTGAAAAAATAATTGTCAGCGATTGGATCAAAAATTCCCTGAATGCCGCAAAGCTTACCGATAAATCCGAGCTTAAAGACGCGGAAAATGTCAAAGGTGACGAAACCTATACTATGAGCTCCGATAATATGAAAGTATGGGACGCTCAGGGCAACGATATTTATTATAAGGGCAGTATCGATAAAGAGCTTCCCGTTAAGCTTTCGGTTTCCTATAAGCTTGACGGCAAGGAGATCGCTCCCGATAAGCTTGCAGGAAAAAGCGGTAAAGTTACCGTCAGGTATGATTATTCGAATAATCAGTACGAAACCGTTAATATCGACGGCAAGGAAGAGAAGATCTATGTTCCTTTCGCAATGCTCACAGGAATGCTTCTTGATAACGATGTTTTCACAAACATTGAAGTTACAAACGGCAAGATCATAAACGACGGCGATCATTCCGCTGTTGCGGGTATTGCATTCCCCGGACTTCAGAGCAACCTCAATATCTCAAAGGATAAACTTAATATCCCCGATTATGTTGAGATCACAGCCGATGTAAAGAACTTTAAAATGTCAAACACCGTAACGATAGCGGCTAACAATCTTTTCAATGAGATCGATACTTCAAAAGTCAATTCCGTATCCGAGCTTGAAGAACAGCTTTCAAAGGTAACCTCGGCTATGACTCAGCTTACCGACGGTTCTTCACAGCTTTATTCGGGACTTGTAACACTTCTCGGCAAATCAGACGAGCTTATTGCAGGAGTAAATAAATTAGCAGCCGGCTTAACCGAGCTTACTTCGCAAAACGGAAACCTTACTTCCGGTGCGACTCAGGTGTTTAACGGTCTTCTTGATAACGCTTATCAGACTATCACTTCAAAGGGTATCACCATTGATAACCTTACTATTGAAAACTACAGCACGGTTTTAAATAATCTTGTCGCTTCGCCTAACGCAACGCAGACTTCACAGCTTGTAGGAATAGCAAAAGCGTCTTTAAATACCGCTCTTGCAAACGCGGGAGTACCTGAAAATTTATATGACGCGGCAACATTTATGCTCTATCAGCAGTATGCTTCAAATCCGCAGATAACCCAGGAGGAAGCACTTAGAGCAGTTGCAGTAAATATGACTAATCAGGAATTAGTTATGCAGGCGGCACAGGCTGCGGCTACTTCACAGGGTCAAATGGCGATAAACGGTCTTCGCCTCACCCTTGCAAAATCCACTTTAAAGCCCGAGATCGACGCGGCATTAAGCAAGCTTGACGGATACAAAGAGCTTTACGAGGGAATATATAAATACACCGCAGGCGTAAGTCAGGTAGAGAGCGGAGTAAACGAGCTTTCTTCAAAGCTCCCCGCTTTAAAGAGCGGCGTAGGTCAGCTTAAAGACGGTGCCGGAAGCTTAAACGACGGTCTTAAGCAGTTTAACGAACAGGGCATTAAAAAGATTACCGATCTTGCAAACGGCGATGTAAGAAATCTCGTTGTAAGAGCAAAAGCCACGGTGGATGTTTCAAAGAATTATAAATCTTTCTCCGGTATTTCGGATGAAATGGACGGAAGCGTTAAATTCGTTTATAAAACCGATTCCATTAAAGCAGATAAATAAGCTTCTTATTTCTTTAGCGCCTGAGAGTACTTTCTCAGGCGCTTTTCTACTGTCGGTAGAAATAAATCTATCGATTCTACTCAATAATAATTTTCAGTATAGAAGATAAATTCTTTGTAGGTTTACTTTTTATAAAACAGGCGATTATAATATAAAAAAATAAATCAGGGAGGAAAGTTATGTCAAGAACAAAGCTTTCGGACAGAAAACTGCCCGATTACACTAAGGGCGAAGAAATCTTTAATATGGTGTCGCATATTGTCGGAGGAGCTTTCGGCTTAGCGGCATTGGTGCTTTGCGTTATAAAGGCGGCGCTTGTATCAGACGCGTATGCCGTCGTATCCTGCTCTGTATACGGGGCGAGTATGGTGGTATTATATACAATGTCAAGCGTTTATCACGGACTTATAAAAGGTATGTCTAAAAAGGTTATGCAGGTGATAGATCACTGCACGATATATTTTCTTATCGGCGGAACTTATACGCCTATCGCTCTTTGCGCGGTAAGAAAATATTCCACAGCTCTAGGCTGGACCTTATTCGGTCTTGTTTGGGGATTTCTTATCACAGCCTGCGTTTTTACTGCGATCGACCTTAAAAAGTATTCCGTGCTTTCTATGATATGCTATATTCTCACCGGCTGGTGCGTGGTCTTTTTCGCAAAACCCGTTATTAAAACGGTCGCTTTGCCCGGTCTTATTTTCCTGCTTCTCGGAGGAATCTCCTATACCGTCGGCGCGGTGCTTTACGGACTAGGCTCAAAGCACAGATATATGCATTCTGTATTCCATATTTTTGTCGTAATAGGAAGTATTCTGCAGTTTTTCTGCATTTTCTTTTATGTTATATGATTGAATTTAACATTTTTTTGTGATAAAATATATTCAGTTTATGTTATAAAGGAATTGAGATCTTGGAATTTTCGGAATTTCAAATAAAAGACTGTGAAAAAATAAACGGATTTTTAACCTCATTTAATTCGGACTCCTGCGAAACCTCTTTTATGAGCTTTTTTGTCTGGCAAAACTTTTTCGGGATAAAATATGCCGTGAAAGACGGGGTTTTAATAGTCCGTTACGGAAAGAAAAAAGAAGATTATATGTATCTTCTTCCTCCGTTTTCCAAAGAAAGCTTTGATGTTATTAAAAGCGCGGCAGAAGAAGAATTTCCTGATATCTGGGCGATAGAGGGAGAGGATTTTGAAAAATTTAAAGAAGAATATAAGGATCATTATCATTTCGCTTATTCGCCTGATAATGACGATTATGTTTACACTTCTTCCGATCTCGCTTTTTTAAAGGGTAAAAAGTATCACTCAAAAAGAAACCATATTGCGAATTTCTCTAAAAATTATAACTATGAGTATGAAAGCATTTCTTCTTCAAATGCCAAAGATGTGAAAAAATGCGCAATCTTGTGGTTTGAGCAGAATAATTATAAATCGGATGAGAAGCTTGCTTGCGAGCGGGAGGGTATTTTAAAGATACTCGATAATTTTGATGATCTTCCCGTTTTCGGAGGACTTATAAGGGTAAAAGGCGAAGTTGTAGCATTCACTATTGGCTCGGCTTTAAATGAAAGAACAGCCGATGTGCATTTCGAAAAAGCGCTCAGTGATTATCAAACAGGATATACTGTTATAAACCGCGATTTTGCCGCGAGAGAAATATCGGATTTTAAGTTTTTAAACAGGGAAGACGATATGGGTCTTCCGGGGCTTAGAAAAGCAAAGCTTTCTTATCATCCCGTTAAAAAAATCAAAAAATATTATTGCTTTAAGAAAACAAATTCAAAATTCGATGAATTTATCGATCTTTACTGCTCCGCATTCAGCTGGGATAAGGAATATGATCCGTTGCTTTTTGAATATTTCGGAGATAATATCAGATCGATAAAAGTTAATAATTTGCCTGTATCTATGCTTTTTGCGATAGACTGCAAATTGGTATTAAATAATAAAGAATATAAAGCCGTTTATATTTACGGCGCCGTTACAAAAAGCTCCGAGCGGGGCAAAGGATATATGCGAAAGCTTATTGATGATACGGTGCAAATTGAAGATAGCTTTGTTTTTTTAAAGCCTGCAGATGAGAATTTAAAAAAATTCTATGAAAGCTGCGGCTTTAAATCGGCTGACTCTGCGGCTGCAAAAAGCAACGCTTATATTAAGATATCGGATAAGCATAAAGAGCTTCAAAAGCTTTGTAAAAAACCGGAAGAAAAATCGGAATTTATGTATTTTGCAAAGTTTAAAAATGAAATAAAAGAGCTGTATTTTGAAGATACGCTCGAATGATTAAAACGCGGTTTGAAAAGATGTTATCTTTTCAAACCGCGTTACTATATATATTATGTTATTAAGTTGTCATATACAATATGTAGTTATTATATACAATTTAATATGAGGTGTTTTGTCATATCTGATGAAATAAATAAAAATGTTTTTTGACTATTGAAAATTTCATAAAAAGTGGTATAATAAATTCACTTGACAATCAATAAGTAGTGATATGCTGTTTTTAAAACCACAATATTTAGTGTTCAGGAGGAGAAATTGATGAAAATCATTAAAAGAAGCGGCGCTGAGGTCGAATTTGACCCGTCAAAAATCATTGTTGCCGTAACAAAGGCAAATGAAAGCGTCGTTCCGAGCGAAAGAATGAGCGAGCTCCAGATAAAAAGAATAGCCGAAGATGTTGAGCTTGCGGTAAGAAATGTGAATAGAGCGCTCGGAGTAGAGGAAATTCAGGATATCGTCGAAAATCAGATAATGAATCAGAGGGCTTTCTCGGTTGCAAGAAGATATATTACTTATAGGTATAACCGTCAGCTTATCCGTAAATCCAACACGACTGACGAGCAGATCTTAGCTCTTATCGAGTGCAACAACGAGGAAGTAAAGCAGGAAAACTCAAATAAGAATCCTACTGTAAACAGCGTTCAGCGCGATTATATGGCGGGCGAGGTAAGTAAGGATATCACTAAGAGAATTCTTCTTCCCTCAAATGTTGTGGAGGCTCACGAGCAGGGCCTTATCCATTTTCATGACGCGGATTATTTTGCTCAGCATATGCATAACTGCGATCTTGTAAATCTTGAGGATATGCTGCAAAACGGTACCGTTATAAGCGGAACTTTGATCGAAAAGCCCCACAGTTTTTCAACTGCCTGCAATATAGCAACTCAGATAATAGCGCAGGTCGCTTCAAGTCAGTACGGCGGACAGAGCATTTCTTTAACTCACCTTGCGCCCTTTGTTCAGATCAGCCGCGAAAAGATTACTGCGTCTGTCAAAGAAGAGCTTGAAGAGGTAGGATGCACAGATAAGGATAAGCTTGAAAAAATCGTGGAAAAGCGTTTGCGCGAGGAAGTCCGCAAGGGTATCCAGATGATCCAGTATCAGGTCGTCACTCTTCTTACTACTAACGGACAGGCTCCCTTTGTAACCGTATTTATGTATCTTAACGAAGCAAAGGATCCGCAGGAAAAAGCCGACCTTGCTATGATTATCGAAGAAACGCTCAAGCAGAGAATTCAGGGCGTTAAAAATGAAAAGGGAGTTTGGATAACGCCGGCATTTCCTAAGCTTATCTATGTTCTTGAAGAAGACAATATTTCCGAGGACTCTCCTTATTGGTATTTAACAGAGCTTGCCGCCAAATGCACGGCAAAGAGAATGGTGCCCGATTATATTTCCGAAAAAATTATGCTTGAAAATAAAATCGATAAAAACGGCGAGGGCCACTGCTATACCTGTATGGGCTGCCGCAGCTTCTTAACGCCTTATGTCGATGAAAACGGCAAGCCGAAGTATTACGGCAGATTTAATCAGGGCGTTGTCACAGTCAATCTCGTTGATATCGGTCTTTCCGCACAGAAAGACTTAAAGAAATTCTGGGAGATATTCGATGAAAGAATGGAGCTTTGCCACACAGCTCTTAAATGCCGCCACGAAAGGCTCACCGGCACTTTGTCAGACGCCGCACCTATCCTTTGGCAGCACGGCGCGCTTTTAAGACTTAAAAAGGGCGAAACCATCGATAAATATCTCCACGGCGGATATTCTACCCTTTCTCTCGGATATGCAGGCCTTTGGGAATGCGTTTATTCTCTTATCGGTAAAAAGCTTACCGAAAAAGAGGGCGAGGAATTAGGTCTTGAAATAATGAAAAAGCTCAATGAGTACACCGCCAAATGGAAAGCGGAAGAAAATATAGATTATTCTCTTTACGGCACGCCTCTTGAAAGCACCACCTATAAATTTGCAAAATGCCTGCAAAAGAGATTCGGCATCGTTAAGGGCGTTACCGATAAAAACTATATTACAAACAGCTATCATATCCATGTAACGGAGCAGATAGACGCGTTTAAAAAGCTTGAGCTTGAATCAAAATTCCAGGCGCTTTCTCCCGGAGGAGCTATTTCGTATGTCGAAGTTCCCGATATGCAGAATAATATCCCGGCAGTTTTGAGCGTTATGAAATTTATCTATAATCATATTATGTATGCCGAGCTTAACACAAAGAGCGATTACTGCCAGGTTTGCGGATATGACGGTGAAATGCAGATCAAAGAGGATAAAGACGGTAAGCTTATCTGGGTCTGCCCCGACTGCGGAAATACGGATCAAGATAAAATGAATGTTGCAAGAAGGACCTGCGGCTATATCGGTACGCAGTTCTGGAATCAGGGAAGAACGCAGGAAATAAAGGAAAGAGTTCTTCACTTATAAAAGGAAAGTTTTATGCATTACGGTGAAATTAAAGAAAGGGATATTGCAAACGGCATAGGAGTTCGGGTTTCACTGTTTGTTTCGGGCTGTACAAATCGCTGTAAAGGCTGCTTTAATAAGCAGACCTGGGATTTTAATTTCGGCGAGCCCTACACTCAAAAAACGCAGGATAAAATAATAGAGCTTTTAAAGCCTGATTTTGTAACAGGACTTACTCTTCTCGGCGGCGAGCCCTTTGAGCCTAAAAATCAAGAGGAGCTTTTAAAACTCACAAACAGGGTAAAAAATGAGCTTCCTAAAAAAAATATTTGGTGTTACACCGGATTTACTTTAGAGCGGCTTTTAAACGAAGAAGATTATTGCCATTCGCAGTTTACTTTAGAATTGCTTGATAATATCGATGTTCTTGTTGACGGGAAATTTGAAGAGGATAAAAAAAATATCCGCCTTAAATTCCGCGGAAGTGAAAATCAAAGACTTATTGATATGAACCAGACAAGGTCTATGGGGAAAATAATGCTTTTAGAGCTTTAAAAAGGAGAAAATCGATGAAGATAAGAATAAAAAAACTAAAAAATAACGCGCTAATTCCCACAAGAGGCTCTTTGCAGGCGGCAGGTTATGACCTTTATGCCTGCCTTGAAACAGAATCGGTTGAGATCGAGCCGCATAAAACCGTTAAGATAGGCACAGGACTTTCCGTGGAAGTGCCCGACGGCTATTTCGGAGCAATTTTTGCAAGAAGCGGTCTTGCCGCAAAGCAGGGCTTAAGACCTGCAAACTGCGTGGGAGTTGCCGATTCGGATTACAGAGGCGAGTATATCGTCGCTGTTCATAACGATACTGACGAGCCTAAAATAATAGAAAACGGCGACAGAATTGCCCAGCTTGTCATAATGCCTTATTTAAGCGTTGAATTTGAAGAGGCGCAGGAGCTTGACGCCACCGAGAGGGGCGCCGGAGGCTTCGGAAGCACGGGAAAATAATGATAAAAAAGCCGTTGCGAGTACTGAAATATCAGTACTCGCAACGGCTTTTTTAATATTCTGCAATTTTTAAAACAAATTTTTCGATCTCGTTAAGCTCGCTTTGCTTACAATCGCTTAACCAATGCGATCTATAGTTTTCAAGGAAAGTTTCGGCGTCTTTTAAAAGTGAAACATCCGAATTTTTCCCGAATTGCTTTAAAGCGGCTTTATTTAAAAGCAGGATTCCTTTCGCCGCATTTGTTATTCTGTCTAAGATATCATTATCGCCTTTAAGAGAGTTTAAAGTGTTTATGACGCTTTCACAGGATTTTACAGAAGCCTCTATATCGGAAGCATTCGATTTGAAATCTGCAACGGAGCCTGAATTTAAGTAATTAAACCAATTCTGCCATAATGCGGTGTTCTGCGCGGCGGAAAGGGAATAGATAATAGGCATTATGTTTTCATCGGTTTTGAAAATAAGTCGCGATACCGCAAGCTCAAAGTTTTCGTCGATCTTTGTTTCATTGTTATAACAAACGCAGGCTCCGACGCTTAAACCGAATAGACAGCATTCAAAATGAGCCGGATGTCCGTAATCTCCCCAATTGGTGTTCAAAAGTCCTAAAGCGCCCGCCTCTTTTCCGAAATGGAAAAGTTTAGTAATGTTAGGCACGGAGATTTTCGGATCCTCAATAAATCTTGCCCATGAAGAAGTTCCGGGGCAGACGATCTGATCAAAACCGCTTTCTTTAACTATATCGACTCTTTCTTTTAATGGATTTGCGCAATAATCCCAATTTAAAAATAAAGTATCTTTAGGAATGCTGTTAAGCGAATTGCGGTGGTGCAGGGCAATATCTCCCCACATCATAACCTTTTTGCCCTTTTTATTTACATATTTTATAAGCTTGTTTACAAATTCGCAGTAAAGAACTCCTGCGTCTTTGCCTGCATTTTTACCCTTGCCGAGATCGAATGTTTCATCACAGCAAATATTAAAATATTCTGACCTAAACAGCGGAAGATACTGATCTATAAGAGAGCAAACAACGGAAAAACTTTCGGGATCTTCGGGATCGATGGTATGGTGCATCATTCGCTCATACCAAAAATGCTTTTCAGGCTTAAAATTTTCAAGCTCGCAAAGATGACGGTATTTTTCAAGACTTAAAAGTTCGTATAAATGACCGAAAGTAGAAAGCGACGGAACGAAATCAATGAAATTTTCATAGCAGTAATCGTCTATTTCCATAAGCTCGGCGGCGGTAAGATAATCGCTTGCGGTGCGATTTAAGCTTTCGAATTCTTTAAAATCAAAGCTATGCTCGATATAAAGCTGAAATGAATTGATTTTTAGGCTCGCTAAACGGTCGATTATCTTTTTAAGTCCAAAAACCGTGGGAATTCTTCCTCTTGTAGCGTCGTGATAAAAGCCGCGGTAGGAAGAATCAGGCTTATCTTCTATAAAAAGAGTAGGAATTTTATTGCCGTTAAGAGATACAAGCTGATTTAAGGTCTGCAATCCGTAAAAGCAACCGGCGGCGTCGCCGCCTAAAATAATTAATGAGCTATTGTCTGTTTTAAGAGTATATTCCTCGTGCGTTAAGGAATTATCAATGCCTATATGAATTTGCCCGATAGTTTCACTTTCGGGTAAAAAGCAGTGTTCGGTGGAGTCAAGCGCATCTAATTCCGTTTTAAAAGCCGCGGCTTTTTTTATAATTCGGCGGTCAATTCCCTTTTCGAGAGTAATAGAGCAATTTCGGGTATTAAAAACCCCGTCGGTCAGTGTTAATTTCTTAGGATAAGGAAGCAGTAAAACAGACATAGTTCAAACCTCTTTGGATCAATTTCCTGACTAATATAACATAATCTATCTTTAAAATCAATAAAATATGTAATAATTTCATTCTTCTATCGGCAAAACAAGGCGGTGGCAGTAACGGCGCGTTTCTATCTCACGGCCGGTGTATGGCGCGACTATTCCTAAAACACGCGGAAAATCCTTTGCTTTTAACCCTCTCGCTTTAACTTCTTTGCCTAAAGTGAGCCAGGCGTTGTCAATTCCGTCATATCCTCCGCAGTATAGCACGGAGAGCGCTTTGCATGCCGGCAAGACGACCGATTCTTTCGGCGCTTTTTCTTTTATCATCGGAATTCCCACCCAAAAAGGATAGGGAGTATCTCCGATATAGCCGTCGAGATAGTCGCGGCGCTCGGAGATAGAAAAAATAGGTTCGCTTGATAATTTAAACCCTTTGCGAACACATTCGCTGTAAAAATCATACATAGCGTCGTATTTTTCCTGGATCGTGTGTCCCTCGCATTTTCTCATACAACATATCACTTCGGGTAAATTCATTATCTGAACTGATATGCTGCCGCTTTTTTCGGCTCTTATCCGCAATTCTTCTACACTGCGCGTAAGATCGTGAAGCTTGCTTTCAAGAATTTTGAGCAGATTCGCCGCCTCGCCTCCGCGATTAAAATATTCTATTATATCTTCGGTGCTAAGTCCCATAGATTTGAATTTTTCTATCTGTAAGATACGCGCGACATTATGATTATCATAATATCTTCTTCCGCTTTCGGGAGAGATATAGATAGGTTTTAGCAAACATTTTTCTTCCATTCGCATAATAGTGCTGCGAGAAACTCCGCAGGCGTGCGCCGCTTCGGATATCTGAAAAAAATTTTTTGTATCCATTAAAATTTTCTCCTTTTTGCTCTTGATTCGTTCAGGGGTGAACATGTTATACTCTTATTATAATGAAAATATAATGTTGCTGTCAAGTATAAAAATTGCGATAATTCGGAGGGCGACTGATTATGGAAAATGAGAAAAAGAAAAATAAAAAGCGCTGGCTTTTGCTTTTACTGCTCCTGTTGCTTTTGCTTTTCTTATTCAGTGTTACGATCTTTGCAATGTTTTTTAAAAAATCGGGTAAGTCACCCTCAAAGCTTACTCCCGATAAAGCTCCTAAATCTTCCGAAAGCAGCGCAGAGCCTATAGGCGATGATAATTCTTCTAAATTATCGGCACCTAAGGGCGGAGGCGCGGTATCTTTAACTTATTCAAAAGCCGTTAATATCGATCTTTCGGATAAAAAGGTAACTTTATTGTTTGCAAATCCCTCTAAATCCACGCACGATATCGTATTACAGCTTGTTATAAAAAATACCGTTGTTATGCAGTCGGGTACTCTTTCACCGGGTAATAAAGTAACTAAGCTCGACATTTTAAAGGGCACCGAAAATTTATTGCAGGCAGGGGAGTATGAAAGTAAATTCGTTGTGTCTTATTTTGACAGGCAAAGCGGGGAAGCGGCAAAGGTAAACACCGAAATTCCCGTGACGGTAACTGTCGCCGATTAAGTAGGATATTGACCGCATAAGGCTCCGGCAAAGGCGGCGCTTTAAAGGCGGATTAATATAAAAACCGATTTTTTCAGAAAGGAAGAAACATTATGAAAAAATACTTAGCATTAGTTTTAGCTGTGGCGATTGCTTGCTCAATAAGCTCTTTTTCCGCATTGGCATTAACTGCCGGCGAAAGCGATTCTCACAGCGTAAAGGCGAACTATCAGGCAGGTTCGTCAAGCGACACTATTTACAGTGTTGACATCACCTGGGAGGATTTAAGCTACACTTTTAAAGACGCCTCTGAAGGTCAATGGAATCCGAATACTCATTCTTATAGCGGTGCAACTGAAGGAAGCTGGAGTTCAACCGGCAATAAGATCACCGTTAAAAATCACTCAAATGCCGCGATAAATGCAAACTTTACCTATGACAAAAATTCAGGCTTTGAAGATGTTAACGGCTCTTTTATGATAAGCGGAGCTGAAAAAACTTCCTTTACGCTTGGATCTGCAGCCGAGCTTGCTTTAGGAAATTATGATAATGCGCCTTCTGAATCTGCTCAGTTAGTTCTTTCAGGCAAGCTTTCAAAGGATACCGCTGACAATACTGAAATCGGAACAGTAAAAGTTGAGATCGACTAAAAATTGTATCTTATTATCGGATACAGGTAAATTTTCACCTGTATCCGATAGACAAATAGACTGTTCTGAGGAGTAACAATTTCTCCCGCCTTTGACAGTACAGATCTATTAAAAAATAGTGATAACTGATCCGTGTTCCGTATATTTTTGCGGAATACGAATGAGTTATCAATAAAAACCCGGCAAGTATCTTTTGATACTTGCCGGGTTTTGTTAAGATACTACAAAAAAGATGTGAAAAGTGAATAAGTAAAGCCCCAAAGGCTTGCGCCTTTAGGACTTTGGTGCGGATGAAGGGACTTGAACCCCCACGATAAAATCACCAGATCCTAAGTCTGGCGCGTCTGCCAATTCCGCCACATCCGCAAATTATTTATTATTTTACTTTAAAATATTTAAAAAGTCAAGTTAAAACGCCGATTTGTAACATTTTTATTTAAATTGATTATAATGTTATTAGTCGAGGGGGGCTGAGAATGCGACGCGGTAAAAGCAATAAAGGAATAGTGGCAATAACTTTTGCTGTCGGTTTGCTCGTAAGCTGTTTTTGCCCGCCGAAGTGCTTGATTGCAATACTTGCGATCTGGGTTATTATACTCGGTTGCTCGTGTTCAAAAAGATAAACCGGGAGGTAATTTTATGAAAGTGGTATTAATTAAAAGTCCTAAAATTTTATGCGGTTTTTTAAGAATGATTTTCGGAATAAAAAAAGACGCTACATAAGATAAGAATTCCGGAGCTTTTTGATTGCTCCGGAATTCTTTGTTTTATTCTTCTGAATCCTCATCCTCATCTTCATCGTCGGGAACCTCTAAGCCGAGGTTTTTGCGAAGCTCGATATCGTCGTTCGGGTGCTCCTCATAATAGGGATCTATCATATATTTTTTGATTGCCGGGAAAGTGCAGAACTGAATAAGCAAAAATCTGAACGCCGGCAAAAAGCAAATGCTGAGCACTACGGTGACCGCTACGGCAAGCGGGAAATTTACAAGCGATATAAGTAATAAAACGCCTACAAAAAGCGCATAGACCAATATCATTGAGAAAAAGCAGATAAAGTTTTTCTTAAGATTTATAAAAACAAATTTAAAGCTGTTTTTATAAATATTCTTTATCGAAAGCTTAAATGTGATAAGCATAGTCCACATATAATACTGCATAACGGTAAAAACAAAAGCTGCGAAAATGCAAATTCCGAATCCGAGCGAATCGGTGAAATTTATCGCTTTGTTTTTTGACTGATGAAAATAATAATAGTAAGACCCATATGAGATAAGCACCGTTAAAATCAGATTTAAAATTCCGACGATCAGGCTTTGCTTCCAATTTTTTTTAATGGTTTCAAAGTAATCGCTTAACCCGAAAGAATGCTTATCGCGCGCGATATTTCTTGTTACATTTGTTATTCCGGCATTAGCAAGGCCCACAGAAAGAATAGGAATACAGCACAGAATATAGACAGTATTTAAAGTTACAAATCTCCAGGCATTCCTGAAATATGTTTCGAAAAAAGCGAAAAACGGCTTCTTTTTAGGAGCGTTTTTACTAATCCCGGGACCTTCCTTTTCGTAATTTCCAAAGCCTAAAAAGCCAGCCATTATTTTTTATCTCCTTTTTTATTTCCATAAACGAGTTTTTCCGAAAGCGAGAAATTTTTAAATCCCGAAATATAAGCAAGAGTGCAAATTAAAGGGATAATAAGCTGTATCAGCAAAAGCACAAAAAACTGAACGCCTGAAACATTTGCCGCCGTAACTTTTCCTGAGCCTAAGACAAGATCTAAAGGCGCGTAAAGGTAGCAAACCGACCATTTATAAAAGGTCATATTAAAATCCTTAAGAGCGGAATTCTTTAGGGCAAAAATAAGCAGCAGGAAAATAAAATTAGGCACATTTGACATAAGACCTATCTTTAAGCCTTTTAAAATATCTTTCTTTTTTCTTCCGCAGGAATAAAGATTTTGATCAGATAAACCTATCTGTTTTATCTTAGGATAAGCAAATCCGAAGATAACTGCAATATTTATAGCTGAAACGGCAACCGAAAAAATAGCATAACCTGTTTTAGTAAGCTTATTGTTTGCCATAGTTGTGACAGTGTAGCCTTTATCTTCGTATTCCTTTTTAAAGGTATCCTCACCGTCTGAATACTTATACTCGTAAAGCTTAACGGTATTTTCGCCTTCGCTTTTAACGCCGTAAGCCGTGTAACCTATTTTATCAACGAAAAAATTATTGCACAAAACGCTTATTCCAAGAACTGCGAAAATGCAGAATACCGAAACAAGCAGCAGCTTAAAAAACAATTTTGCCGAAACCAAAATATCCTGTTTCATAAAAAACTCCGTTTTTCAATATAATATACAAAAAATTTTATCATAAATAAAAGAAAAATGCAAGGTAATTTAAAAATTACCCTGCATTTAAAAGAATATCAGCGCCGCCGCTACCGAAACGATAATTCCGCATATCACAATCAGCGAAACCTTGACCCATTTTTTAAGTCTTACTCTTTTTCTCAGCGATCTTCTCTTAGCGTCTTTATCGCTGAGCCCCTGCGCAAAGGCTGTCGCGGCGTTTTCAAGCTGTTTTGCGCTCATATTTCCGAATTGAGAAGAAACATAAAAAACTACTTTTTCAAAAAAAGGACTGCCGGTATCATTGATCTCGATAACTGTTTTATTAACTCCTTTTACCATCTGAAAACCTCCGTAATTTAATTCTATTTTGTACGGAAGCGTAAAATTTTATTCAGGTTGACATAAAAATGTGGATAACTCGGTGGAAAGGTTTAAAAACTCCCGATTTTAAAGCAATTTTTTATCCACCGCTAATTAAATGTCGAATTTATGTAAATTATTGACAAAGAAAAGATCCTTTGATAAAATTTAAATCAAGGAGAATGAAATATGGTTTTAGCAGAATTCGAAAAAGACAGAACAATACTTAAAAATGTCAAAAATTTTGATTTAAAGCAGACCTTTGACTGCGGACAGGCTTTCAGGTGGGAATATCTTGAGGATAAAAACGCCTGGGGAGCGGTTGTTAATAATAAATATATCGAGGTTTCAAAATCTAAAGAAGATATAATACTCGGCGGAGTAAATGAAGAGCTGTTTTCTTCATTCTTCAGCGTTTATTTTGATCTAAGCCGAGATTATTCGGCAATAATAGAGGAGATAAGCGCCGATCCGATATTAAAAAAAGCCGCCACCTATGGTAGCGGCATAAGAATTCTTAATCAGGAGCCGTGGGAAACGCTCTGCTCTTTTATAATTTCTCAAAATAATAATATTCCGAGAATAAAAGGAATAATTTCAAGACTTTGTGAAAATTTCGGCGAAAAATGCGAAAATGGATACACCTTTCCCTCCGCTTCAAAATTAGCGGATTTAAAACCCGAAGACTTATCCGTTTTAAGAGCGGGATTCAGGGCAGGATATATTATAGACGCCGCAAAAAAAGTCGCTTCAAAAGAAATAGACCTTTTAAGCCTTAAAAATACGGATACCGACTTTGCAAGAGAGCAGCTTATGAAAATAAAGGGCGTGGGCCCGAAAGTTGCCGATTGCACATTGCTTTTCGGGCTTTCCCATTTTGAGGCTTTCCCGAAGGATGTTTGGATAAAGCGCGCGGTTAATGACCTTTACGGGGGCGAAATTCCTAAAGCTGCTTTAAAATACGGCGGAATAGTTCAGCAGTATATTTTTTATTATTACAGAGGTTTTTCAGGTAATTTTTGATTTCGGCTTAAAGATACATTTTAAAAGGTCCTTATCTCTCGCTAAAATTTCTCTTATTTCTCTGTAAACGGCGCCTTTATAAAGCCTTGGAGCGGGAACAGAGCCGTAAGCCTCTATTCCGAGATTTTCGGCAATATAAATAGCCCTGTAAATGTGATACCTTTGAGTTACAACTATTATTTTTTTAGCACTGAAAAGATTTTTTGCTCTGTACATACTGTCATATGTAGAAATTCCAGCGTGATCCATATATATATCGGATTCTTTAACGCCGTTTTCCACAGCATAAGTCTTCATCGCGCTCACTTCGTCATAATACTTATCGGTGTGATCTCCGCTCATAAGCAGCTTTTTGCAAACGCCTGAATTATAAAGCTCTATAGCTACATCGAGCCTGTCACGCAGCATATCGCTCGGCTTTCCGCTTTTAAGCCCTGCTCCCAAAACGAGGATATAATCGGCGTCTTTAACCGATGATAAGTCCTTTTTTATCCTTGCGGAGCCTATAAGTCTAACATAAAAATTAGGCAGTAAAACAGTCAGCAAAATAAGAATAAGTATTATTATAATTAACTTTTTGATTTTTTTTAAGAATATCATTATAAATGCCTTTCGGTTCTTTTCAAAGAATATTATAAGCCCCTGCGGCTTTCAAGTCAATTAAAATCGATTGACTTTTTTTTCGCTTTTGTGTATAATATTTTAAGTTTATAAGTATGCTATATTTTTCCTGTAAAGGATGGTTTGAAATTTGGGGAATTCTAAATTTTTAAGTGACTTTAAAAGATATCTTCCGCTTTTAAAAAATCTTGTTTCAAAAGATTTTAAAATTAAATACCGCCGTTCTGTTTTAGGCGTTGCCTGGAGCGTTTTAAATCCGCTTCTTATGATGATAGTTCTTACCAATGTTTTCCGTATGCTTCTTAGGATCAGCGTGGAAAATTTTGCGACTTATTATATCATCGGCGCCGCTATGTGGAACTTTTTCGCGGAGGCTACCACCAATTCGCTCACCGCGGTAATAGGCGCTTCCTCGCTTATAAAAAAGGTATATATTCCTAAATATATTTTCCCGATAGAGAAGTGTATTTTTTCACTTATAAATTTTCTGTTTTCTCTTATTGCCGCTGTGGCGGTCATGCTGATTCAGGGCGTTTATCCCACTTTCACGGCGCTTCTTTTCCCGCTGCCTATTATTTACTGCTTTATTTTCTGCTGCGGAATGTGCCTGATATTAAGCTCCGTTACAGTGTATTTCAGAGATGTCGCCCATCTTTACAGCGTGCTTTTAACTATGTGGATGTATCTTACTCCTATCCTTTACTCCGACGAGCTTTTAGAGGGACATAATTTTATCAAAACAGTCGTTCACTTAAACCCGATGTATTATTATGTGACCTATTTCAGAGATGTTATAATGTACGGCAGAATTCCCGGTTTATCGTTTAATCTCATTTGCCTTGGTTTTTCTGTCGGTGTGTTTGCTATAGGCTGTCTTGTATTTAGTAAATTAGAGAGAAGATTTATACTTCATATCTAACTCAAGGAGAAGTTTATGAATAAAGAAAATGCGGTTGAATTGCACGATATTGAAATGCATTTCAATATGAGCAAGGAAAAGCTTGAAAGTTTAAAAGAATATTTTTTAAAGCTGGCAAAAAGGAAGCTTTTGTTTGAAGATTTCGTAGCGCTTGACCATGTATCCTGCAATATCAAAAAAGGTGATGTTTTCGGTATTGTCGGGCTTAACGGCAGCGGCAAAAGCACAACTCTTAAAATAATTTCGGGTATTTTAAAACCCACAAAAGGCACGGTCGAGGTCGACGGCGTTATAGCTCCTCTAATCGAGCTCGGCGCCGGCTTTGATATGGACCTGACCGCAAGAGAAAATATATATTTAAACGGCTCGGTTCTCGGATATTCTAAAAAGTTTATGGACTCTAAATTTGACGAAATCGTCGAATTTTCCGAAATGAAGGACTTTCTTGATGTTCCGATGAAGAACTATTCTTCCGGTATGGTAGCAAGAATAGGTTTTGCTATCGCCACGGTTACAACGCCGGATATTCTGATCGTAGACGAGATACTTGCAGTCGGCGATTTTCTTTTCCAGCAAAAATGCGAGGAAAGAATCAATAAAATGATGAATGACGATACGACCGTTATTATAGTTTCCCATTCTATCGACCAGATCGAAAGGCTCTGCAAGCATTGTATGTGGCTTGAAAAGGGTAAGGTTAAAATGATAGGCGAAACCGCGGAAGTTTGCAACGCTTATAAAAACAGCGAGAAATAATATCAAGAGGAAGTTTTAAAAAAGTGAGCGAGAAAAATTTTGAAGACAGCAAATGGCTGCTTGAAGCCAATAAAAAGCAGTCCGAAGAAATAGAAAATCTCAACGATGAGATCTACAGACTCAGAAATAAAAATTTAAAAAAAGATAAGGAATTGAGCGAATTAAGAGCCGAATATAATTCGGTAGTTTCTTCTTCCTCTTGGAAATTCACCGCTCCTTTCAGAAAGCTTTCCGCATTTTTAAGAAGAACAGTGCTTAAATTTGCTTTTATCAGACTTCCTCTTAAAGCGATAAAGCTTTTATTCAAAAGCGGATTTAAAAGCACTTTTCTTATGGTAAAGCATAAGCTTAAATCAATGAGGCCTTTCGATTATTCTCAGATCACAAACGAGAGAAGACAAAGGGAAGAAAACACGAAATTCGATAAAGAAATAAAATTCAGCGTGCTTGTTCCGCTTTATAATACTCCCGAAAAATTCCTGCGGGAAATGATCGAATCGGTTGTAAATCAGACATATAAAAATTGGGAGCTTTGCCTTGCCGACGGAAGCGACAGCGAGCATACCGATGTTGAAAAAATAGTATCGGAATATTCTTCAAAAGATAACAGAATAAAATATAAAAAACTTGAAAAGAATTTAGGTATCTCCGAGAATACAAATGAGTGTATAAAAATGGCTTCGGGCGATTATCTTGCGCTTTTCGATCATGACGATTATCTTCACCCCTCGGTGCTTTTTGAGAATATGAAAGCTATCTGCAAGCACGGAGCCGATTTTCTTTATACCGACGAGGCAACTTTCTTAGGCGAGGATATAACAAAAATCCACACTTTCCATTTTAAGCCTGATTTTGCTCCCGATAATCTCAGAGCTAATAACTATATCTGCCACTTTTCAGTATTTTCAAGAGAGCTCCAGGAAAAAACGGGGTATTTCCGCCACGAGTTTGACGGCAGCCAGGATCACGATATGATTTTAAGACTTACTTCTAATGCAAGTAAGATATGGCACATAAGAAAGCTCCTTTATTTCTGGAGATCGCACCCGAATTCGGTTGCCTCTGATATCAATTCTAAAACCTATGCTATTGACGCGGGTATAAGAGCCGTAACGGCCAGTCTTGAAGCAAGCGGGCTTACAGGCTGCACTGTTGAAAGCTCTAAAATATTTCCCACTATCTACAGAATAAGTTATCCTATTAAAAACGATCCGCTTGTTTCGATAATTATTGCAAACAGCGATCATAAATCCGATCTTAAGAAATGTATAGATTCTATCCTTTCTAAGGCGACTTATGATAATTATGAAATAATAATCGTTGAAAACAACTCAAAAAGCAAGGATATTTTTGATTATTATAAAACCCTTGAAACGCATAAAAATATCCGCGTTATAAATTTCGAGGGAGAATTCAATTATTCGGCTGTCAATAATCTCGGAGCCGAAAATGCAAAGGGAGATTATCTCTTGCTTTTAAATAACGACACCGAGGTCATAACGGAAAACTTCATCGAAGAAATGCTTATGTTCGCTCAAAGAGAAGATGTCGGAGCGGTAGGCGCAAAGCTGTATTATGAAGACGATACGATTCAGCACGCCGGAATTATTTTAGGCTTAGGAACGGATAGAATAGCCGGTCACAGCCATTATACTTTCCCGCGCGATCATATCGGATATATGGGCAAGCTTTTTTATGCTCATAATTTGAGCGCCGTAACGGGCGCCTGCCTGATGGTCAGAAAAGAAGTCTTCTTTAAAGTCGGAGGACTTAACACCGAGCTTAAGATCGCATTTAACGATATTGATTTTTGCCTTAAACTCAGAGATCTCGGGTACTTAATAGTATGGAATCCTTATGCAGAGCTTTATCATTATGAGTCAAAAAGCCGCGGCTTTGAGGATTCAAAAGAGAAAAAGGAAAGATTTAAGGCGGAATGTGAAAAATTCAGAAAATTATGGGGTAATACAATAGAAAAAGGCGATCCTTATTATAATCCTAATTTTTCGCTTGACGCAAATTATCAGATTGACTTTGACGAGCTTGCAAAAAGCTGCAAGGAATAAAAGACGCACGGTACGGAATAAACTTTCCGTACCGTGTTTTTTCTATTGAAAAAAATGTCGGAAAGTGGTAAAATATAAAGAAAAACTTTAAAATAAAGGGGGGCTTTTAATGGCTGTGAAAAAGTGGAATATCGCAAAGCCCGACTGCGCGCTTGCAAAAAATCTTGCCGCCGCCTGCGAAGCGGATCCTTTTGCCGCCCTTATAGCCTCCACAAGAGGAATAAGCGACCCTGCCGAATTCGATCTTTTTTTAAGCGACGAGCCTGTTCTTGCAGACCCTTTTATGCTTGCAGATATCGAGAAAGCCGCAAACGCTGTGAATTCAGCTATAGAGGAAAATAAGAAAATAGCCGTGTTCGGAGATTATGACTGTGACGGCGTTACATCTACGGCTATGCTTTATGATTATCTTCTTTCAAGAGGCGCAAACGCCGTTACTTATATTCCCGACAGGATCTTAGAGGGCTACGGAATGAATAAAGCCGCAATAGATAAGCTTAAAGAGCAAAATGTGGAGCTTATTATTACTGTTGATAACGGAATTGCGGCAATAGATGAAATTGAGTATGCAAATAAAATGGGGATAAAAACGGTCGTTACGGATCACCATATCCCGCAGGATATTCTCCCCGAAGCCGAGGCAGTTGTCGATCCGCACAGGGCTGACGATCCGAGCGGTTTTAAAGAAATATGCGGTGCCGCTGTAGTATTTAAGCTCATCTGCGTTACAGCAGATAAGGAACCTGAGCAAATGCTTAAAATTTACGGCGACCTGCTGGCGCTTGCGACCGTCGGCGATGTGATGCCGCTTGTTGACGAAAACCGCTGTATGGTAAAATACGGCTTAAAAATGATAAAAAATAATTCCCGCCCGGGACTTAACGCACTTATAAGCGTCGCGGGGCTTAATAGAAAAGATATCGATTCTTTAAAGCTTTCTTTCGGTCTTGTGCCGAGAATAAACGCCGCAGGAAGAATGGGCGACGCTTCAAGGGCGCTAAAGCTCCTTTTATGCAAGGATAATATGCTTTCGCTCTCTCTTGCGAACGAAATAGACGCTGAAAACGCGCGCCGCCAGGAGCTTGAAAAAAAGATATCTTCAAAAGTTTTTGAAATAATCGAGCAAAATGGGTTTGATCATAACCGTGTAATAATAGTAAGCGGTAAAAATTGGCACAGCGGAGTGCTGGGCATTGTGAGCGCCAGAGTGACGGAAAAATACGGCAGACCGAGCATTATTTTAACCGAAGAGGGTGGAGTTTGCCACGGATCTGGCAGAAGCTTTAAAGGCTTTAATATTTTTAAGTCTTTGGAAAGCTGTTCCGATCTGCTTTTGAAATTCGGAGGCCACGAGCTTGCCGCAGGCGTTACATTAAGCTCTGATAATATCGATAAATTCAGAGAAAAAATAAATGAATATGCTCGCAAAATCGATATAGCGGTGCAAAAGCTTAATATCGATCTAAAATTAAACCCCGCGGCACTCGGAGTGGATATGGCGTATGCTATAAAAGCTTTGGAGCCGTTCGGGCAGGGGAATCCCGTTCCTTTGTTTGCCATAACCGATTGCGTGATAGACAGAATTATCCCTATAGGCTCCGGGAAGCATTTAAAGCTTATGTTAAGGAAAAATGAAACGGTGTTTCAGGCAGTGATGTTCGGAGTAAAAGCGGATGATTTCTGCTTTGAGTGCTCGGATAAAGTGGATATCGCAGTTACCGTGGGACTTAATTATTATAAAGACGAATATAATTTAACCGTTCAGATAAAAAATATCAGACCTTCCGATTTTGATGAGGACTCATATTTCAAGACTCTTTTTGAGCTTGACGATTACCTTTCGGGCTACAGCAAAAATACGGCTTTAATTGTTCCCTCACGGGATGAAGTGGGTATAATATATAAAAATATTCTGAATAAAAAAATAAATAAGGAACGAATTAAATTCAGCTTTGCCGGTACTCTCGGAATTGCAAAGACCTGCGCGGCGCTTTCGGTGCTTAAAGAATTAGGTCTTGCAAAATGCGAGAATAATAGGTACACGGCTGTAAACACAGGAGTTAAAACAAGTCTTGAAAACTCTGAAATATATAAAAGATTAAAGGGCGGTGAGCGGATTGAACAAGGCTGAAACCGAAAATTATAACAAGCTTGAAAAGCTTATGCGGGAGCAGGGCGGAGAGTATGACTATGAATTGGTTAAAAAAGCTTATGAGTTTTGCGTAAAGCACCATGCGGGTCAAAAAAGGTTAAGCCACGAGGATTATTATATTCATCCGTTTTATGTTGCTCAGATAATCGTAACCCTCGGAATGGACAGCTGCTCGATTGCAGCCGCTCTTTTGCACGATGTTGTGGAAGACACCGATGTGACTTTAGAGGATTTAAGAAAAGAATTCGGCTCGGAGATAGCGCTCCTTGTTGACGGAGTTACGAAGATAGGAAAGCTTTCTTTTAATTCAAAGGAGCAGCAGCAGGCGGAAAGCTTAAGAAAAATGCTCATTGCAATGGGCAAGGATATAAGAGTAATTATTATCAAGCTTGCGGACAGACTGCACAATATGCGTACTCTTGACGCAATGCCTGAGCAAAAACAGCTTGATAAATCGCTTGAAACCTTAGAAGTCTATGCGCCTATTGCTCACAGGCTCGGTATCCGCGCCGTTAAAGAAGAGCTTGAAGATCTTGCGATAAAGCACCTTGACAGCGTGGCTTATAAAGAAATTTCCGCCTTGCTTAAAGAAAGAAGCAAGGACAGGGAAACTCTTCTTGATGATTTAAGGGCTAGAATTGAAGAGAGATTGAGCGAAGAAATGCCCGGCGTTAAAATGTCGTTTCAAAGCAGGATAAAATCGATTTACGGCATTTACCGCAAAATGTATCTCCAGGGCAAAGATTTTGACGAGATTTATGATATTTACGCCATAAGGATCATAACCGATACTGTGCCCGACTGCTATAATATTCTCGGAATAATGCACGATATGTTCAGACCTATTCCTAACAGGTTTAAGGACTATATCTCTACTCCTAAGCCGAATATGTATCAGTCGCTCCACACCACGGTAATAAGCCGGGAGGGAGTTCCTTTTGAGATCCAGATCCGCACCTTTGAAATGCACCACACCGCGGAATTCGGAATTGCCGCGCACTGGAAGTACAAAGAGGGTATAAATTCGGGCGATAAAGGCTTTGAAAACAGGCTTGCCTGGATCAGACAGATACTTGAGGATCAGGACTCCTCAGGCGACGCTTCGGAGCTTGTAAGAAGTATAAAGGTCGATCTTTCGCAGGAGGATGTTTTCGCAGTTACGCCTAAGGGCGATGTTATAAATCTTCCCGTAGGATCAACGGTGGTCGATTTTGCTTTCGCCATTCATTCTGCTGTGGGAATAAAAATGGTCGGCGCTAAGGTAAACGGAAAAATAGCTCCGATAAACCATATTGTTCAGACAGGCGAAGTGATAGAAATAATCACCACCAATCAGGCGGGCCATGGCCCGAGCAGGGATTGGATGAATATCGCCGTTACAAACCAGGCCAAATCAAAGATAAGATCCTGGTTTAAAAAGGAAAGAAGAGCGGAAAATATCGCCGAGGGCAGGGAAATGGTCGAGCGCGAATTCAGGCGCAATTCCATTAATCTCAGCGAAGAAGAACAAAATAAATTTATCGATGAAATAGCGGAAAGGCTCCACCTTAATAACAGGGATGAGTTTTATGCCGCTTTGGGTTACGGCGGATTGCTCTTATCAAAGCTTATGCCGAGAATAAGAGAGGATTATAATAAGCGGACAAACGCTGTAAAACCCCCTGAAATAATTCCGCAGACTGTTAGAAAAGGCACCGGAGAGGGCGTAATAGTCGAGGGTATCGATAATTGCCTTATAAAGCTTTCTAAGTGCTGTTCTCCGCTTCCTGGCGATGAAATAATAGGATTTATCACAAGAGGCCACGGAGTATCTATTCATAAAAGGGATTGCTCTAATGTGCCTGTAGATATTTCGTCTTCTTCCGAGCCCGAGCGGTGGATACCGGCGCATTGGAATAAGGGTGTTAGCGAAAGCTTTATCACCACTCTGCAGATCGGCGCTATCGACAGGGACGGTCTTTTGGGCGATGTTATCGGAGCGCTCAATAATATGCGCGTTGCAACTCACACGGTAAACGCCAGGCAGACAAAAGGCGGCAACTGCGTAATTCTCTTTTCTATCAGCGCTGAAAGCGTGGAGCATTTAAGAAGCATTATTGCAAGGATAGAAAAAATAAAGGGAATTTACAGCGTTGAAAGGATAGGAAAATGAAAGCTCTTATTCAAAGGGTGAGCGAAGCCTCTGTCAAAGTAGACGGCGAGCTTAAAGGCAGCTGCAAAGAGGGATTTTTGATTTTATTTTGCAGCGTTTTTGATGATACCGAGGAAGATATTTCGGTACTTTCAAATAAAGTATCAAAGCTAAGGATTTTTGAGGATGAAAACGGCAAAATGAATAGATCTATCCTCGATATCGGCGGGGAAGTTCTCTGCGTTTCGCAGTTTACCCTCGCCGCGGATACAAAAAAAGGCAACAGGCCGTCGTTTATAAACGCTAAAGAGCCGAAAACCGCAAACGAATACTATGACAAGTTCTGTGAGGAGCTTAAAAAATCAGGTATCAAAAGAGTGGAAAAGGGCGTTTTCGGGGCGGATATGAAAGTGTCGCTTATTAACGACGGTCCCGTAACAATTATGCTTGATACCGAAACCTGGAGAAAAAATGAAACTTGAAACTGTGATTTTAGGGCAAATGCAGACTAACTGCTATCTGTTAAGCTCCGATTCAGCCGCCGTGGTGATCGATCCCGGAGATAAAAGCGAAATAGTAGAAAAATTTTTGCTTTCGGCAACAAACAGCAATAAAAGCACGCTTATTTTGCTTACTCATTGCCATTTTGATCATATTTCCGCTGTGAATGAGCTTAAAAATAAATTTGATGTAAAGGTCGCTGTGGGGAAAGGCGACGCCGAGGGAATAAATAACAGCGATTTTAATTTATCCGCGATGTTCGGAGTTAAAACAGAGCCTTTTATTCCCGATATCCTGCTTGAAGACGGACAAATTTATAAAACAGGCGATATTGAAATAAGATCCGTGTTCACCCCGGGGCATACTAAAGGCGGAATGTCATATTTTATATCAGGTAAGATTTTTTCCGGAGATACGCTGTTTTTTGAGAGCATAGGTAACGACAGATTTTTAGGCGGCGAAAGGGAAGCGCTTTTAAGATCGGTTAAAAAGTTAATTTTAAGTTTTCCAGATAATACAGAGGTCTTTCCCGGTCACGGAAGAGCCACTACAATAAAACACGAAAAGGAATTTAACCCGTTTTTGAATTATGATAACTGTTTTTAATATAGGTCATTCTTTTGACTATGAAGTGCAAAAGCTTATAGGAATATTTTATCCTTATGAGAAACTTAAAATTTTAAATGATATTGAAAATGTTAGCGGTCAGTCGATAGAATGTAAAGCCGAAAGCTTAGGCGGAATAATAAATATCAGCGTAAAAGCAGACCTTTTAGACGGATATTCCGAGTATAACATTGCTGTGCTTTGCGGGATCTCCGATAAAAAATGCGAAGAAAATTTGTGCGGCGCGCTTTTTAAGTGCTTAAAAGATATCACCGGATATTCTCCCGCATGGGGAATGCTCACAGGGATAAGACCTGCAAAGCTTTTTTTAAGGCTTTCAGAGCAGTTCGGAGAAAAAGAGACAGAGAGAATTTTAAAAGAGGTCTATTTTGTAAATGAAAGCAAAATAAGCCTTTGCAAAGAAAGCGCTCAAAGAGAAAAAAAGATAATAGAATTATCAAAGCCCGAATCTTTCAGCCTTTATGTTTCCGTTCCTTTTTGTCCCACAAGGTGTTCTTATTGCTCTTTCGTTTCCCATTCTGTGGAAAGTGCCGTAAAAATAATTCCTTTGTATGTTGATAAACTTTGCGAGGAAATTAAAAAAACAGCTGAAATAATAAATCCCTTAGGGCTTGTTCTCGAATCGGTGTATATCGGCGGCGGCACGCCCACCTCGCTTTCGGCTAATCAGCTTGATGTGATAATCAAAGCATTAAAGAATAGCTTTGATTTTTCAAATTTAAGGGAATTCACCGTGGAAGCGGGAAGACCTGATACGGTAGATGACAAAAAGCTTTCTGTTTTAAAGAAAAACGGGGTGACGAGGATAAGCATAAATCCTCAGTCGATGAACGATTCGGTCTTAGAGAAAATAGGAAGAAAGCATACCTGCGCGCAAACTGTCGAAGCCTTTAAATCGGCAAGAAAAATGGGATTTGATAATATCAATATGGATCTTATCGCAGGTCTTCCGGGAGATACCGCTGAAAGCTTTAAGGAAACAGTTAAAAAAGTTATAGCTTTATCCCCCGAAAGCGTGACCGTTCATTCGCTCGCTTTTAAGCGCGCAAGCGAGCTTACTAAGAAAAAAATGTTTTCAGGCGCATCTGAAAGTGAAATTGCGGGCGAAATGGTAGATTATGCCCGAAATGAATTGACAAAAAGCGGAATTTTGCCATATTATATGTACAGGCAGAGTAAAACAGTCGGCAATCTCGAAAATGTGGGATATGCAAAACCCGGCTTTGAATGTCTTTATAATGTCTTCATTATGGATGAAACACATTCTATATTTGCAGTGGGCGCAAGCGCGGTTTCAAAATTAAGAGAGCCGGGCGGCGGACTGATTGAAAGAATTTTTAATTTTAAATATCCGTATGAATATATTAATCGCTTTGAAGAGCAGATCTTAAGAAAGGAAAAGATTTCAGAGTTCTATGATAAATACTATAAGCGAAATAAATAAATATCTGAAAAAAGACGCAAGGGCGTTTGTCAGGCAAAACGAGGAAGAATATCAGAAAATAGTATCCGATCTTGCACGGCTTGTATCTAAAGACGACGATATTAAAATTGTGTCTATCGCAGGCCCCTCTTCTTCGGGCAAGACTACGACTGCTTATCTTCTAAAAAAAGAACTTATAAAACTATCCGAAACGGTTCAGGTCGTTTCATTGGATGATTTTTATCTTTCGGGCGATAGACTGCCTGTTCTTGAAAACGGCGAAAAAGATTTTGAGTCGGTCGCGGCGCTTGATACAGAGCTTTTGGAAAAATGCTTTAAGGATATAATTGCCTGCGGCAAAGCGGAAGTTCCCGAATTCGATTTTATGAATAAAGTTAGAAAAGAAGAATTTAAGAAGATCGATATCGGGCAAAAAGGTATAGTTATAGTCGAGGGGCTTCACGCTTTAAACCCCGTTATAACAGACCTTGTTGACAGAAAGAATATTTATAAGGTCTATATATCCGTAAATAAATCTGTTGACGACGATTTTGGTAATAAATTGATTTCAAGCAGACAGATAAGGCTGATAAGAAGAATTTTAAGAGATGAGATATTCAGAAATTCCTCTGTTTTGGATACGCTTTTAATGTGGAAAGGCGTAACCAAAGGGGAAGAGCAAAATCTCTTTAAATTCAAGCCGAGCGCGGATATGCATCTTACTACCTTTCACCCTTATGAATTAGGTCTTTATAAAAACAGATTTTTAAAGCTTTGTAAATCAGCCGATCCTTCATATCCTTTTTATGATGAGATAAAATATCTCGAGGATAAGATATCGGAGTTTGAAAGCGTGGATAGATCGTTAGTCCCCGAAAATTCACTTCTTCGCGAATTTATAGGATGATTATTAAAGGAGGAAATATATATGGAAAAATTCAATGATGTTTTTGACAAGGCAAAGCAGGCTGTGGATATTGCCTGCAAAAAAACAGGCGAAATAGTAAACACCGAAAAGAAAAAATTTAATATCGCCTCAGTTAAAAACGAGAGAGATAAGCTTTATTTAAAACTCGGAAAAACTTACTTTGATTTTCTCGGTGAAAACGAGGCTTGTAACGACGCGGCAAAAAGCATAGTTGCGGCTATAAAAAATAAAACCGAAAAAATCGAGCAGTTAGAAGAGGAAATGTATAACAGCAAAGAAAAGGTCATTTGCAAAAACTGCAAAAAAGAGAATTTAAAAGGCTCGGCTTATTGCAGCAAATGCGGAATGAAGCTTGATTGATGATGAATAAAATAGGACTTTTAATTGCGGATATAGACGAGTATACCCCTTTTGTTTCTTCGCTTTCGGATATCGGATATAAAAAAATTGATTATCTTGATAAAGAGGGCGTGATATTTAATATCGGTTGTGCTGAAGTAACGGCAATTTTCTGCGGCGTAGGTAAAGTCAATGCCGCCGCAGGTGCAATGCACCTGATAGATAAGGGTTGCAAAATCGTGCTTAATTTCGGAATGTCGGGCGGGCTTGACGGCATAAAAAGGGGAGCCTGCACTTTTCCCGAGCTTTTTTTAGAACACGATTTTGATCTTTCCGAAATCGGATATAAGCCTTATTTAAAGCCGGGGCAAAGCGCTCCCTGCTTTGCGGACAAGGCTCTGCTTGAAATCGCAAAAAACATAGGATTTGAAACTTCGAGGCTCGCTGTCAGCGGAGATAGATTTATCTGCGATGATAAATTAAAAAATAAACTTATAAAAGATTTAGGCGCTGATTCCTGCGATATGGAAACGGCTGCCGCCGTCGCTGTGTGCAACGCGGCAAACATACCCTTTTCATCACTTCGCAGAATTTCCGACGACGGCGGAAACGACGCTTTAAAAACCCACCGTGAAATGAATTCTTTCGATAATATGAGCCTTCCTAACGCTTTTTTAACATATCTGAAAGAAGTTATAAAAAATTATGAATTCTAAGGTTCAGTCATTTGAAAAAGGGGCGTTTATTCTTATTCTTTCCACGGCGCTTGTAAAGATAATAGGCGCAATATTTAAAATTCCGATATCAAATCTGTTAAGTGACAGAGGTTTTGGATATTTTTCACTCGCCTATGATATGTTTTCTCCTGTTTACGCGCTTTCGTCAGTAGGTCTTCCCGTTGCGGCGGCGCGCATTTTTGCAGAGGAAAAAGGAAAGATAGGAATAAAAAATATCGAAAAGCCGTTTTTAAGGATAGGAGCGGTTTTGTGCTTGGCAGTGATGTGCGCCGCCATCTTAGTTATGCTGATAAGCAGAGATTTTAAAGGATCGCTGTGCTATCTTGCGCTTATGCCTGCAATAATAGCAAGCTTTTGCGTTTCGGCTTACAGGGGATATTTTGAGTTTAAAAGAAATATGATACCCACAGCCGTTTCCGATATAATTCAGGCGCTTTTCAAGCTTGCGGCAGGCTATGGCTTTGCGTATTTCATTTTTAAACTCACCGATAGATCATATCTCGGAGCGGCAGGAGCGATTTTAGGAATTTCGCTCGGAGTTATCGTATCGCTGATATTTATTAAAAGCGATTATCGGAAAAAAAGAACTGCCGATTTAAATGCCGATGAAAGCTTGATCGACGCAAAAAAGGTATTAATTATAACTCTTCCGATAGCCGCCGCGGCGCTTTGCTCTACTATGACAAATCTTATTGATTCAGTCACTGTTAAAACAGTTCTGTCGCTTAAAAGCGTATCTATCGATATCAATGCGGTTTACGGCGTAAGAAGCAAGGCTTACACTCTCTTTAATTTTGTAGTTTCGTTTGTTTCGGTTATAGGCGTCAGCGCTTTTCCTATCATAATAAAAGCAAATGAAGATAAGGATTTTAAAAAATCAAAAAAAGCTTTGCTTTCCGTAATGAAATTGAGTTCTGTTTTGGCTGTTCCAGCGGCTTTCGGATTATTCGCTATGGCTAAGCCTGTTATGAGTCTTCTTTTTTCGGGAGAAATGTCTGAAACTTTAGGAGCAAGAGTTTTGGCTCTTTTTGCGCCTGCGGCGCTTTTTGCTGGTCTTGCAATTCCGCTTATATCGGTGATGCAGGCATATAAGCTTGAAAAATTTGCCTTTAAAGCGGTAGCAATAGGAGCGGCTTTAAAGCTTGTTTTAAATATTTTGCTTATGGCGTTTACTTCTTTTGAAATTGAAGCGACTGTTTTAGCCACTGTTTTTTGTTATCTTTTTATACTTTTATATTTAATTGAAATTTTAAAAAGCAGAAATATAATAGATCTAAAAGATATTTTGATTTATTTAAAACCCGTAATACCTGCGATCGTAAGCGTATCGGCGGCATATATTATTGAAAAATATACAAATTCTTCTTTGTTTTCCGAACTTTCTTTTGCGGCTGCGGCAGTAATTTATCTGATCATAATAATGGCATTCGGAATCGTTTCCAAAGAAGAAATTAAAAACTGTATAAAGCGGTGATTTGTATAAATCAGTAGTTATTTGTCGAAAATCGGGAAATCTTATGGTTAAATTGACTAAAAAATCTTATTTTTTTTGAACAAAACATAAAAAGTAGCGGAAAACAGTTGATTTTTACTTTAAAATATGCTAATAATATATGTAGCCAACAGATTTCAGGCTTTTTTTAAAACATACTTAATTTTTTGGAGGACTAACAATGAACAAGACTGAATTAGTTGCAGCCGTTGCTGCAAAAGCAGATCTTTCTAAGAAAGACGCTGAAAAAGCTGTTGCAGCTGTTATCGACGCTGTAACCGAAACTCTTAAAGAAAACGGAAAGGTTCAGCTTGTAGGCTTCGGAACTTTTGAAGTTCGCGAGCGCGCTGCAAGAACCGGTATCAATCCGCAGACAAAGCAGACAATTAACATTGCCGCTTCTAAGAATCCCGTATTCAAAGCAGGCAAAGCTCTTAAGGATGCTATAAAATAATTTTTTAAATTTTAAAACCGCCTTTATGGTATCAGATCATAAAGGCGGCTTTTTTGCAGGTATTTATATGAGATTAGATAAATTTTTAAAAATTTCAAGAATTATCAAGCGCAGAACCGTTGCAAACGAGGCATGCGATAAAGGAAGAGTAACGGTTAATTCAAAAATTGCCAGAGCTTCATATGATGTGAAGCCGGGGGATATAATAGAGATCGCTTTCGGAAACCGAAATGTAAAATTAGAGGTAAAGGAAGTTAAAGAGGTCATAAAAAAAGAAGACTCTGATAACCTTTACAGAATAATAGAATAAAACTTTTTCCTCCCGAATATAAATTTTTATCGGGAGGGATTTTTTTGGAAGATAACACATATATACCTCACAGTATTGTTATAGATGAACGCGAAAAGATCAGAGTGAGCGGAGTTAAGGATGTTATTTCTTTTGATGATGAAACTCTGCTTTTTAACACGGTTATGGGGAAGATCACGGTCAAGGGAGAGAATCTTCATATAGAAAGCTTTGATAACGACACCGGCGATCTCACCGCCGGCGGAAAAATTTATGCCGCCGTTTATATGAATGAAGTAAAATCTTCCGGCGGACTGCTTTCAAGATTTTTCAGATAATATGTGGGAGATCAGTAATACCGATCAGATCCTTACCGTTTTGTATTCTTTCATTTTAGGAATAATATCCTGCCTTTTTTATGATATTTTCAGAAGCATAAGAAAAAATGTCAGGTGCAAAAATTCAGCTATATTTATTCAGGATATTTTTTTCTTTATGATATCGGCATTTTTTTATTTCCTTTTTTTCTTCGTCAGAACAAACGGCGAAATAAGAGGCTATATTCTTATCTTTGCTTTGCTCGGCGCGCTGTTTTGCAGAGCGACTTTTTCAAAACCGTGGTTTAAGCTTGTTTCGGTGATAGTTAAAGCGGTGAGAAAAGTGTTTGTTTTTATTGCGCAAAAAATCGGTATATTTTGTAACTTTGCTGTAAATTCCGCCGATAAGATGAAAAAATCGGTTAAAAGTTTTGCCAAAAAAACAAAAAAAGCTTGAAAAAACCGTGCCATTGTTATATATTAGATTTGTAATGTTGATAAGACCTATATAATTTTAAATTTTGAAACGGAGAAATCTGAAATGGCAAAAAAGGTAAGGCGCAGAAAAAGCGTTTTGTTGCGGCTTTTGGTTTTGCTTGTGTCGGGTTATATGGTTATCACGCTGGCAACTTTGTGGAATAAGCTTTATGATCTTAAAAAAGAAGAAAAGCAGCTTGCGGTTTCAAAAACACAGCTCAGCGAGGATATAAAAACACTTGAGGAATTAAACTCGGATGAAGCTCATAATAAGCTCATAGAAAAAGCGGCCCGTGATTATTTCGGGTATATTTATTCAAATGAGGAAATTTATGAGGATATTTCCGGTAAATGATTTGGGGAGGATTTTAAATTTCTATGCAGCTTAAGGTAGGAGATATTGTCGAGGGGAAAATAACCGGGATCACAAATTTCGGCCTCTTCGCAGATATCGGTGACGGAAAATCGGGAATGGTGCATATTTCCGAGGTAGCAAAAGCTTATGTTAACGATATTCACGATTTTGTCAAAGAAAATGATGTCGTGAAAATGAAAGTCCTTTCCATCGGGGAAGACGGGAAAATTTCTCTCAGTATCAAAAGAGCGGCAGAGCCCGAGCAAAAAGCAGAGGGTGAAAGAAGGCAAAGACCGCCTAAAAGGCAGTTTTCTTCGCCTAAGCCTGACGGTTCTTTTGTATGGGGTGCTAAAAAAGAAGAGCCTGCGAGCTTTGAAGAAATGATGAATAAATTTAAAGCTACAAGCGACGATAAGTTTTCCGACCTTAAAAGGAAAAATCCCGACGCTCACAGAACAAAGCGCGGGGGAAGACAATAGAGAAATAAAACAGCGCTTTTTTAAAAAGCGCTGTTTTTTGAACAAGGGAGATAAATATGGAACAATTAAAAATGGCGGCGCCTTGCCTTTTCGGAACCGAAAGCATTGCCGCCGATGAATTCCGCAGAATGGGATTTGAGGATGTTTCTGTGCAAAACGGAAGAGTTTTACTTTCCGGCGGCTATGAAATGCTTGCCAGAGCTAATATCAATTCGAGATTTGCAGAAAGAATACTTATTGTTGTGGGAAGCTTTAAAGCGGAAAGCTTTACGGAGCTTTTTGATAATGTTAAAGCGCTCGAGTGGGAAAGATTTATCGGAAAGACAGACGCTTTCCCCGTGACAGGTTCAAGCATTGATTCTTGCCTTCACAGCATACCCGATTGCCAGAAAATAATAAAAAAAGCTATTGTTGACAGGTTAAGCTCCAAATATAAAATAAAATGGTTTGAAGAAACAGGGGCTGAAATAAGAATTAAATTCACCGCCCTTAAAGATGAATTTTCTTTGATGATAGATACTTCGGGCGAGGGCTTGCATAAAAGGGGATACAGAAGAAATTCGAATGACGCACCTTTAAAAGAAACTCTTGCCGCCTCTATGTGCGATCTTGCAAGAATTTATCCCGATACTAAAATTTACGATCCTTTCTGCGGCAGCGGAACTATTCTTATAGAAGCGGCGCTTATGGCTACCAAAAGAGCGCCGGGGCTAAATAGGTATTTTGCCGCCGAGAGATACTCTTTTGTTCCCAGAGAGGCTTTCAGAGAAGAAAGGGTGAGAGCGCAGGATCTTATAATCCATAACGCCGAATTTGAGGCTAACGGATCGGATATCGATAAATCCTGCATAGAGCTGACTTTGGCTAACGCTAAAAAAGCCGGAGTGGAAAAATATGTAAAAGCTCATATCGCCGATATCCGCGATTATAAACCCGAATTTGAAAGATGCGTGACTATCACCAATCCGCCTTACGGCGAGCGGCTTTTAGATGTTAAAGCGGCAGAAGAGCTTTATGCCGTTATGGGTAAAAGATTTGTTATGGAAAAAGGCAAAAAGTATTTTGTGATAAGCCCGCATGATGATTTTGAGAAAATCTTCGGCAGACCTGCCGATAAAAGAAGAAAGCTTTATAACGGAATGATAAAATGCCAATATTTTATGTATTTCAAGAATAACGGAGAAAAAAGATGAGATACATATTTATTATCAATCCCGCGGCAGGAAAAGGCAAAATTCAAAAAGATATCTATGATAAAATAAAAGCCTGCTTTCCGAAAAGAGAAGAAAACTGTGCGGTTTATTTTACCGAATTTAAAGGCGAAGCCGTAAATATAGCGAGAAATGAGGCGCAAAAAGGCGGAGAGATAAAAATCTTTGCCTGCGGCGGCGAGGGAACTGTATTTGAAGTGTTAAACGGGATAAAGGGTTTTGAAAATGCTTCGCTCGGCGTTGTTCCCTGCGGCTCGGCTAATGATTTTCTCAAATTTTTCAAGTCCTCGGCTCCTTTTTCGGATCTATCCGCGCAGATAAAAGGCAAAAGCGTTAAAATAGACGCGATAAAGGCAAACGATTTTTATTGCCTTAACGGCTGCTCGATAGGAATGGACGCGGTCGTTGCGAGAGATATGCAGATCTATAAGCGCCTGCCTTTGGTTTCGGGCTCTCTTGCATATAATCTTGCTATTATTAAAACATTCCTCGGTAAGATAGGAATTTCGGCAAAGATCTCGCTTGACGGTGAAAAACCGTTTTTTACTAACTGTCTTTTTGCTGTCGCGGCCAACGCTCCTTTTTACGGCGGAGGATATATGGCGGCTCCTTATGCCGATCCTTTTGACGGACTGCTTGATTTTACGCTTGTTAAAAAAATATCGAAATTAAAAATACCGAAATTTTTAAGCAAATATAAAAATGGCAAACACGCTCAATTTGATTACTGCACTTTAAATACCTGCAGGACTATGGAATTTTCTTCGGAAAAACCGGTGCCTGTAAATCTTGACGGGGAGATATCGGAAATTTCAAAAATGAAATTCGAAATAGCCCCTAAAGCGGTAAATTTTATTTTGCCCGAAGGTGTGGAAGCCGAAAATGTTAATAAAAAATTAAATGTGTTTGACTTTACTTGACTTTTTAAATTTGAGTGATATAATATCATAATGTACGGTGATAAAAAAAGCACCGATCATATTTTACGGAGGAATAAAAATGATTATTAAACCACTTGCGGATAATGTCGTTGTAAAAGCCGCCAAAACAGAAGAAACCACTAAAAGCGGTATAGTTCTTACTTCCGCTTCAAAAGAAAAGCCTCAGATAGCTGAAGTTGTAGCTGTAGGCCCCGGCGGAATGGTAGACGGTAAAGAGGTTAAAATGACAGTTAAGGTAGGAGATAAAGTTATCGCCGCCAAATATGCAGGAACTGATATAAAAGTTGACGATGAAGAGTATTCCGTTCTCCATATAGCGGATATTCTTGCAATAGTTGAATAATTCGGGAGGAATAGTTTATGGCTAAAAATGTTGTTTTCGGAGAAGAAGCCAGAAAATCGCTTCAGGCAGGCGTTGATAAGCTTGCAAATGCCGTAAAGGTCACTTTAGGCCCTAAAGGCAGAAATGTTGTTCTTGATAAGAAATACGGTTCTCCGCTCATTACTAACGACGGTGTAACTATCGCTAAAGAGATCGAGCTTGAAGATCCTTTTGAAAATATGGGCGCTCAGCTTGTAAAGGAAGTTTCCGTTAAGACTAACGACGCCGCAGGCGACGGTACAACCACAGCCACCGTTTTAGCGCAGGCTCTTATTGCCGAGGGTATGAAAAATGTTGCCGCAGGCGCTAATCCGATGGTAGTTAAAAAAGGAATTAAAACTGCTTCCGATGCGGCTATCGCAACTGTTATAAAGAATTCAAAAAAAGTTTCAGGTTCTGATGAGATAGCAAGAGTTGCAACGGTTTCTTCGGGCGACGAGGTTATCGGCAAGCTTATCGCAGAGGCTATGGAAAAGGTATCGGCTGACGGCGTTATCACCGTTGAAGAATCAAAGACTGCCGAAACCTATTCCGAAGTCGTTGAAGGTATGCAGTTCGACCGCGGTTACATTACTCCTTATATGGTTACCGATTCGGATAAAATGGAAGCGGTTCTTGATGACGCATTGATCCTTATTACCGATAAAAAGATATCAAATATCCAGGAAATTCTTCCGCTTCTTGAGCAGATCGTTCAGGCAGGCAAAAAGCTCCTTATAATTGCCGAAGATATCGAGGGCGAGGCTCTTTCAACTCTTATTGTAAATAAACTCCGCGGCACTTTCACCTGCGTTGCTGTAAAAGCTCCGGGATTCGGTGACAGAAGAAAAGAAATGCTCCGCGATATCGCTATTCTTACAGGCGGTGAGGTAATTTCCGAAGAACTCGGTCTTGAGCTTAAGGATACCACTATGGATCAGCTCGGCAAGGCGCGTCAGGTCAAAGTCACCAAAGAAAACACCATTATTGTTGACGGTGCAGGCGATAAGACCGCTATTAAAGACCGCGTAGCGCAGATCAAAAATCAGATAGCCGTAACCACCTCTGATTTCGACCGTGAAAAACTGCAGGAGCGTTTAGCTAAGCTTTCGGGCGGTGTTGCCGTAATCAAAGTCGGCGCTGCAACCGAGATCGAAATGAAAGATAAAAAGCTCCGCGTTGAAGACGCTCTTTCGGCTACCAAGGCGGCTGTTGAAGAGGGTATAGTTGCAGGAGGCGGAGTTGCGCTTATCAATGCTATCCCCGTAGTTTCCGAGCTTGCCGCAAAAGCAGAGGGCGATGAAAAGACAGGTATCAATATCGTTCTTAAAGCTCTTGAGGCTCCTATCCGCCAGATAGCTTTCAATGCAGGAATCGAAGGCTCCGTAATTATCGATAAAATAGTTAACTCCAAAAAGATTAATTACGGATTTGACGCCTATTCCGAGAAATACACCGATATGATCGAAGCAGGAATCGTCGATCCTACAAAGGTTACAAGATCCGCTCTTGAAAACGCGGCAAGCGTTGCTTCTATGGTTCTTACCACCGAAAGCCTCGTTGCCGACGCTCCCGAGGATAAGGCTGCCGCAAATGCAGCTGCAGCTGCAGCCGCTGCTCAGGCAGGCGGAATGTATTAATCAAAAATTCCGATAATTTTTAAGACCGCTTAAAAAAGCGGTCTTTTTTAATTTTTTTGTTGACAAATTTTAAAGTAGGTGTTATTATATTTAAGTATGTGAAATTATGGCGTATTGCGCCGGTTTTGCGTATAAATATTTGAGAAAGGAGAGATGGTAAAAGTGCCAACCTTTAACCAGTTAGTTCGCAGCGGTCGTGAAACCGTGGAGAAGAAGGCTAAAGCTCCTGCTCTTCTTAAAGGCTACAATTCTATGAAGCGTCAGCTCACAGATAATGATTCGCCTCAGAAGCGCGGTGTCTGCACAGCCGTTAAAACTTCTACCCCGAAAAAGCCGAACTCCGCTCTTCGTAAAATCGCGAGAGTCCGCCTTTCTAACGGAATCGAGGTTTCATCATACATTCCGGGCATTGGCCACAACCTTCAGGAGCACAGCGTTGTTCTTATCCGTGGCGGCCGTGTTAAGGATCTCCCCGGTGTGCGTTATCACATCGTAAGAGGAACTCTTGACACCCAGGGTGTAGCAAACAGAATGCAGTCCCGTTCTAAATACGGAGCTAAGCGTCCTAAAGCAGGTGCAAAGAAGTAATTTAATTTTTAAGACGAAATCTCTGCTGTAAAACAAGCAGGTTTATATAATTTTTTATATCAGCCTTGCTTGGTGCGACGGGAATTTGTCACTCGAGTACCTATGATATCATCATTATGAAGGAGGGAAGTAAAGTGCCAAGAAGAGGCTTTATTGCAAAACGCGATGTACTGCCGGATCCTATCTATAATTCTAAAAAGGTTACCCGTCTTATCAACAACATTATGCTTGACGGTAAAAAAGGCGTAGCACAGAAGATAGTTTATGGTGCTTTCGACATCATCAGTGAAAAAACGGGAAAGGAACCGCTTGAGGTTTTCGACGCGGCAATGGAAAACATTATGCCGCAGCTCGAATGCAAAGCTGTCCGTAAGGGCGGAGCTACCTATCAGGTTCCGTTTGAAGTCCGTCCCGAAAGAAAACAGACTTTGGCTTTGCGCTGGCTCACGGCATTCAGCCGTCAGCGTTCAGAGCGCACAATGAAAGAGCGTCTTGCAGCCGAGATAATGGATGCAACGAACGGTCTTGGCAACGCTGTTAAGAAGCGTGAAGAAATGCACAGAACAGCAGAAGCTAATAAGGCTTTTGCTCATTACAGATGGTAATTTACCGGATTATTTAATCGCTTAATGCGAAATGGAGGATAATATGCCGAGAAAAGTATCTCTTGAAATGACAAGAAATATTGGTATTATGGCTCATATTGACGCCGGTAAAACTACAACGACAGAGCGTATCCTTTTTTATACCGGTATTAACCGTAAATTGGGTGAAACTCATGACGGCGCTTCCACAATGGACTGGATGGAGCAGGAGAAAGAAAGAGGTATAACAATTACCTCCGCTGCTACCACCTGTTTCTGGAAAGACCATCGTATCAATATTATCGACACTCCCGGACACGTTGACTTCACAGTTGAAGTTCAGCGTTCACTGCGTGTTCTTGACGGTTCCGTAACCGTTTTGTGCGCAAAGGGCGGTGTTGAGCCGCAGTCTGAAACCGTATGGCATCAGGCTAATGAATACCACGTTCCGCGTATGATATTCGTAAATAAAATGGATATTATGGGCGCGGATTTCTATCATGTTCTTGATATGATCAAGGACAGATTTAACTGCAACGCTGTTCCGATTCAGCTCCCGATAGGCGCTGAAGATACTTTCAGAGGAATTGTCGACCTTATCAATAACGACGCCGAGATCTATTATGACGATCTCGGAAAAGATATAAGGCGCGAAGAAATTCCCGAGGATATGAAAGAGCTTGCTGAAAAATACCGTACTGCTCTGATCGAAGCTGTTGTTGAACAGGACGACGAGCTTATGGAAAAATATTTTGAGGGTGTTGAGCCTTCTGTTGAAGAAATCAAGCGTATAATCCGTAAGGCAACAATAGCCAATGAAATGGTTCCCGTTACCTGCGGTACAGCTTACAGAAACAAGGGCGTTCAGCCTTTGCTCGACGCTATAGTTGACTTTATGCCGGCTCCTACCGACATTCCCGCTATCAAGGGTACAAACCCCGATACCGGTGAAGAAGAGGATAGGCATGCGTCAGACGACGAGCCGTTTTCTGCTTTGGCTTTCAAAATTGCGACCGATCCGTTTGTCGGAAAGATCTGCTACTTCCGCGTATATTCAGGCACTGTTGCCGCAGGCGCGGGCGTTTACAACTCAATTAAGCAGAACAGAGAAAGAATGGGAAGAATTCTTCAGATGCACGCTAACCACCGCGAGGATCTCGAAGTTTGCTATGCAGGCGATATCGCCGCTGCCGTAGGTCTTAAGAATACCACCACAGGTGATACTCTCTGCGACGAAAAGCACCCCGTTATTCTCGAATCTATGAACTTCCCCGAGCCGGTTATCCGTGTTGCTATCGAGCCTAAGACTAAGGCCGGTCAGGAGAAAATGGGTATCGCTCTTGCAAAACTTGCAGAAGAGGATCCTACCTTTAAGTGCTATACCGACGAAGAAACCGGTCAGACGATCATCGCAGGAATGGGCGAGCTCCACCTTGAGATCATCGTTGACAGACTTCTCCGCGAATTCAAGGTAGAAGCAAATGTCGGCGCTCCGCAGGTTGCTTATAAAGAGAGCATCCGCAAGAAAGTCGATCATGAAACCAAGTATAAGCGTCAGTCCGGCGGTTCCGGTCAGTACGGTCATGTTAAGATGATCGTTGAGCCGAACGAAACCGGAAAAGGCTATGAATTTATCAATGCCGTAACAGGCGGAACGATTCCGAAAGAATTTATCCCCGCTGTTGACGCCGGTGTTCAGGGAGCATTGCAGGCAGGCGTTCTTGCCGGCTATCCCGTAGTCGATGTTAAGGTCACTCTTTATGACGGATCTTATCACGAGGTCGACTCTTCCGAAATGGCATTTAAGATAGCAGGTTCTATGGCTTTCAAAGAAGCTTGCAGAATTGCAGATCCTGTTCTTCTTGAGCCTATAATGAAAGTAACCGTAATCGTTCCCGAAGATTATATGGGCGATGTTATCGGCGATCTTAACTCTCGCCGCGGTGAAATCCAGGGATTTGAAGACCGTTCCGGTCTTAAGCAGATCAATGCTCGCGTTCCTCTCGGAGATATGTTCGGTTACGCAACCGACTTAAGATCCAAGACTCAGGGCCGCGGACAGTATGTTATGGAACCCGACGGCTATAAGGAAGTTCCGAAGAGCATCGCAGAAAAGATTATTTCTTCAAGATCCAAGAAAGATTGATTTCTTGATTAAATAATACTTGAAATTTATTCAATTATTTGGTAAACTATTAATGTATACTAACAATTAGTATTCTAAGGAGGAAATTTATAATGGCAAAGGCAAAATTTGAACGCAATAAGCCGCATGTTAACATTGGTACTATCGGACATGTTGATCACGGCAAAACCACTCTAACCGCAGCTATCACTAAGTATCTTTCTTTAATGGGCCAGGCACAGTTTGAGGACTATGCAAACATCGATAAGGCTCCTGAAGAGAGAGAGCGTGGTATAACAATCAATACCGCTCATGTTGAGTATGAAACTGAGAAGCGTCATTACGCTCATGTTGACTGCCCCGGACATGCTGACTATGTTAAGAACATGATCACCGGTGCTGCTCAGATGGACGGCGCTATCCTCGTTATCGCTGCTACCGACGGCCCGATGGCTCAGACTAAAGAGCATCTTCTTCTTGCCCGTCAGGTTGGCGTTCCGTCAATAGTTGTATTTATGAATAAGTGCGACCAGGTTGACGACGAAGAGCTCCTCGAGCTCGTTGAGATGGAAATCCGTGAGACTCTTGATAAATATGAGTTCCCCGGCGACGATACTCCGATCATCAAGGGTTCTGCTCTTGTTGCTCTTGAGTGCACCTCAACTGATCCTAACGCTCCCGAGTATGCTTGCATTAAGGAACTTATGGACGCTGTCGATGATTATATCCCGACTCCTGACCGTAAGGCTGATATGCCGTTCCTTATGCCTATCGAGGATGTTATGACCATTTCCGGACGCGGAACCGTTGTTACCGGCCGTGTTGAGCGCGGAAAGCTCAATGCAGGTGAAGAAGTTGAGATTATCGGTCTTACCGACGAGCGTAAGAAAACCGTTGTTACTTCAATGGAAATGTTCCGTAAAACTCTTGATTACTGTGAGGCAGGCGACAATGTCGGCGCTCTTCTCCGTGGCGTAGGCCGTGAAGATGTTGAGCGTGGTCAGGTTCTTTGCAAACCCGGCTCAATCAACCCCCACACTAAATTCCACGGTCAGGTTTATGTTCTGACTAAGGATGAAGGCGGCCGTCATACTCCGTTCTTCAACAACTATCGTCCTCAGTTCTATTTCAGAACTACCGACGTTACCGGTGTTGTATCTCTTCCCGCAGGCACTGAAATGTGCATGCCCGGCGATAATGTAGAGATGGATGTTGAACTCATCACTCCTATCGCTATTGAAGAGGGACTCCGCTTCGCTATCCGTGAAGGCGGTCGTACAGTAGGTTCCGGCGTTGTTACTAAGATCAACGGCTAATAACTGTATATAAAATTAAGGTGCAGCAGAATTTTTCTGCCGCACCTTTTTTATTTTTATTATTTTATTTAAGCTCGCTTGTGCAGTGAGGGCACCGTGTAGCGTCAATGTGAATTTCACTTTTGCAGTAAGGGCAGGTTTTAACAGTCACGGGCTTTTCTTCGGTATCCTTGCTGTGCAATGAAACGAGATAATTGAGTCCTTTAACAAGTAAGAATAAAACCAGCGCTATAATAAAGAAATTAACTACCGAGCTTATAAACGCCGATATAAACGATAAAATTTCTTCCTTTGTGTAAAGCGCCGGGTGTGCTCTTGTCACAAAATCGAGAATAGGCTGGATAAAATTGCTTGTAAGGGAAGTGACTATTCCTGTGAATGCAGAACCGATTATCATACCTACCGCAAGATCGAGAGCATTCCCTTTAAGGGCGAATTTTTTAAATTCTTCAAAAAATTTTTTCATTTTTAAAAACCTCCGTTTTTTTAATCTTTTTTCTACTTTCAAAGTATAACATAATTCGACAATATAGTAAATAAAATTTCAAAAAATTCTAACAAAATGACAATATATGTCAATAGATTAGAATTCATTTAAAAATAATTAATAATTTTTTAAAATTATTTTTACAAAAAATCGCTTATTTAAGGGATTTTTGAATTTAACCGACAATTTTTAACAAAATGTAGCTAAAAAAGATAGAAAAAACCCGTTGTCAAAATTTAGAAATTATGATAAAATTCTTAATAGTTAATTAAGGAGGTTTTATTATGGAAAATAAATTAAAAGTTGTAATTGCGGATGATTCTACGGAATTTAGTCAAAATTGTGCGAAAACTCTGCAAAGCTATTCTATGGAAGCGGTAAGATGTGAAAAGGACGGTCTTAAACTTCTCGAAAAGATAGAAAGCGTTGAACCCGATATAGTTTTAGCAGATGTTTTTATGCCTAATCTTGATATTATCGGTGTTCTTAAGAATCTTGAAAAATTAAATCCCGATAAAAGACCGCTTGTTATGGCGATGTCGGCATTTGATAATCAGATGCTTGAAAAGGAAACTTTAGAAGCAGGTGCGGCATACTACTTCTTAAAACCTTTTGATATCGATACTATGGCAGAAAGAATAATAAAGCTTTCGGGATTTAAAAAGGAAAAAGCGGCTAAAGAGGCGGCTGAAACCGTAAATGCCAATAAGCTTGAGCTTATGATAACCGAAATTCTTCATCAGATCGGCGTTCCGGCTCATATTAAAGGCTATCATTATTTAAGAGATGCGATCATGATGGCGGTAAACGATACGGAGGTTATAAATTCGGTAACTAAGCTTTTATATCCTTCGGTTGCAAAGAAATATCAGACCACCGCTTCAAGAGTTGAAAGAGCGATCCGCCACGCAATAGAGGTCGCTTGGGACAGAGGAAATGTCGATGTTTTCGACTCATACTTCGGTTATACTATTCAAAACAGCCGGGGCAAGCCTACCAACAGCGAGTTTATTGCAATGATAAGCGATAAATTAAGACTTCAGATAAAACAGGTGATTTGATACTGATTTATTGACTTTTTTGATAATTTGTGATAAAATATTAAGGAAAGAAGGAGGTATTTTTATGGGAAAAATCATAACGATCGGGCGTCAGTTCGGAAGCGGAGGAAGAGAACTCGGAAGAAGACTTGCGGAAGAACTTAATATAGAGTATTACGATAAAGAGATCATCACCGAGATATCTAAACATACCTCGCTTTCCGAGGAATATGTAAAAGAAGTCGTAGAGCACACTCCGCACAGCCTTTATCCTATCACTGTAGGTCAGAGCTTCGCTTATTTTGAGGATTATACTTCAAAGCAGCTCCGCTCTGTATATGACGCGCAGAACAAAATAATAACCGAGCTTGCGGAAAAATCAGACTGCGTTATAGTAGGCAGATGCGCCGACTACATATTAAGAAGCAAAAAGCCTTATAAGATATTCGTTTATGCCGATATGAACAGCAGAATAGAGAGATGTAAAAAAAGATCGCCTGAGAATGAGCATCTAACGGACAGGCAAATGAAAAAGAAAATAAAGAATCTCGACAGGGAGCGCCAGAGATATTATGATTTTTACACCGGCGGAAACTGGGGAGATCTTATGACTTACGATCTTTGTGTTAACACTACCGATACTGTTATAAAAGAAATAGTTCCGGCTATTGCCAAAATGTTCAAATAATTTCAAAATTCACTTGACAAAGGCACCGCACGATTATATAATATACTTTGTGACATTTCGGGTACTTTTTGTGAGGTATATTTATGGTACTTGATCTGAAAAATATATTTGCCGCTGAGAATTCAGAGCTGCAAATAGATTATGAATATGATATGTCAGGCGTTGATGTTTCGGGTGTTTTTCCGCTCAAAAATCCCGTAACAGCCAAAGGCCGGGTATCAAATCGGGCGAGTGTGGTATCGCTCGAAATGGAGATCAGGTATTTATATAGCTCCGTTTGTGACCGCTGCGGAAAAGATACGGACCGTGAATTCTGTCTTAATATCGATAAGATACTTGCCCCGTCTATTGAGGGGGAGGACAGCGACACGATCGTTGTAATTCCGGGAATGAAGCTTGATCTTGACGAGTTTATTTATTCCGAGGTCATTTTGAGTTTACCCACTAAATTTTTATGTCAGGAAAGCTGTAAAGGAATTTGCCCTAAATGCGGCAAAGATCTTAATGAGGGCGAATGCGGCTGCGATTTCAAGGAAATCGATCCAAGGCTTGCAAAGCTCGCCGAACTGCTTGAAAAATAATTTTATATAATTCTTTAAGGAGGTGCTGAAAATGGCAGTACCAAAGAGAAAAACCTCTAAAGCAAGACGCGATAAGAGAAGAAACAATTTATGGAAAATAGAAGCTCCGGCATTGGTAAGATGTCCGAGCTGCGGAGAGTATAAGCGTCCGCACAGACTTTGTCCTGCTTGCGGCAAATATAACGGCCGAGAGGTTATTAAAGTAGCAGATTAAAATCCGAAAGAAAAAGAGGAGGAGCGATCCTCCTCTGTTTTTTACACCGATGAAGAAAGGACTGATAAGTTTTGGCTAAACCGATAGTGGCAATAGTAGGAAGACCGAATGTCGGAAAATCCACGCTTTTTAATAAGCTGATAGGAAAAAGGGTTTCTATTGTTGACGATACACCGGGAGTTACCCGCGACAGGATCTATGGCGACACCGAATGGAAAGGCAAAAAAATAATGCTGATCGATACAGGCGGAATAGAGCCGGATTCGGATGATACCATTCTTTCGGGAATGCGCGCTCAGGCAGAACTTGCAGTCGAAACAGCCTCGGTGATAATATTCGTTACCGATTTAAAAAGCGGCGTTACCGCGGCTGACGAGGAGATAGCCGCAATGCTTAGAAAAAGCGGAAAACCGATCCTTCTTTGCGTGAATAAATGCGACTCTGTAGGAGAAATGCCTCCCGAATTTTATGAATTTTATAATCTCGGGCTTTCTGAGCCGATAGGCGTATCATCCGTTCACGGCCACGGCACAGGCGATCTTCTTGACGCGGTTATGGAAAATCTTCCGGACTTAAGCTTTTCGGACGAAGATCCCGATACTATAGAAGTGGCTGTTATAGGCAAGCCCAACGCGGGAAAATCTTCGCTTGTAAATAAAATCTCGGGCGAAGAAAGGTCTATCGTTTCCGATATTGCGGGAACCACGCGCGACGCGATAGACACGCTTGTTGAAAACAAATTCGGCAGATTTAATTTTATCGATACCGCCGGACTTCGAAGAAAAAGCAAGATAGAAGATAAAATAGAAAAATACAGTGTTTTAAGAGCAAAAATGGCTATTGAAAGAGCCAATGTTTGTGTTATAATGATAGACGGAACCGACGGATTTACCGAACAGGATTCTAAAGTTGCCGGTCTTGCTCTCGAGCAGGGCAAAGCGTGCATTATAGTTGTTAATAAATGGGATATTGTTGAAAAAGATGGGCAGACTATGGACTCCTACAGGAAAAAGCTTGCTGTCGACTTTTCGTTTATGTCATTTGCGCCTATTATCTTTATTTCGGCTAAAACCGGTCAGCGGATAGACAAGCTTTTTGAGCTTATAAAATATGTTTATGCGCAAAATGCTATGCGCATTTCCACAGGTAAGCTTAACGATATTCTTGCCGACGCCACTTCGCGCGTTCAGCCGCCCACAGATAAGGGCAAAAGGCTCAGAATTTATTATATGACTCAGGCTTCGACCTGTCCGCCCACCTTTGTATGCTTTTGCAATGATAAGGATCTTTTCCATTTTTCATATCAGAGATATCTCGAAAATCAGATAAGATCGGTGTTCGGTCTTGAGGGCACGCCGGTTAGATTTGTCATTCGGGAAAGAGGAGAAAAATAATGGCGTTTGCAGTTATCGGTACAATTTTAGCCGCTTATTTTCTCGGAAGTATTAACTTCGCGGTTATTTTCACCAAATGCTTTACTAAAAACGATATAAGAGATTTCGGCAGCGGAAACGCCGGAGCTACAAATGTTTTAAGAGTCGGGGGAGTAGTACCCGGTATTCTCACATTTTTGTGTGACGCTCTTAAGGGCTTTGCCGCCTGCCTTATAGGAAAAGCTGTTTTCAGCCAGATTTTATCGGCGGACCCCACGCTATCGTGGGCATATCCGATTTACGGCGCATATATTTGCGGTCTTATATGTATGGTAGGCCATGTTTTTCCGCTGTTTTATCAGTTCAGAGGCGGAAAGGGAGTTGCGGTAAGCGTAGGAATTTATGCTGTCTGCTGTCCTAAAGCGATCATAATAGGTTTGGTTGTTTTCGCTCTCGTTACGCTTTTATCTAAAACCGTTTCTATAGGTTCTCTTGTCGCCACAGTGGTAGTAATATCGCTTTCGGCGATATTTAATAACAGCCCTATCGGGATTTTCGAAAATCCGCTTGATCTTAATGCGGCTATTCTTCCGCAGGCACTTTTAAGCATATTTATGGGAATTATAATTATTATTAAACATATTCCTAATATAAAAAGAATAATTTCAGGCGAGGAAAAACAAATTAAAGTCAGGAGAAAGTGATTATGTCTAAAATCGTTGTTTTAGGTTCCGGCGGTTGGGGAATAGCTCTTGCTATCAATGCTTTTGAAAACGGTCACACCGTTACTTTATGGTCGCCTTTTGAAGAAGAAGTCGAAATGCTTAAAACCAAACGCACTAATGACAAGCTTTTAAACGGTATAATCATTCCCGGAGAAATAGATATAACTTCCGATTTGAGTTGCGTTGCAGACGCGCTTATTACTATTATCGCTGTTCCGTCAACTGCCGTGCGCTCGGTCGCCTGCTCGCTTAAAAAATATAAAAAAAGCGGAATAATCGTAAGTGTTTCAAAAGGTCTTGAAAAGGGAAGCCTTAAAAGACTTTCGCAGGTGATTTCGGAAGAATTGCCCGAGGCGGATATTGTTATTCTTTCAGGTCCCTCCCACGCAGAAGAGGTAGCGAGAAAAATGCCTACTTCTATCGTTGCGGCTTCGGAGTGCGCCTCTGCCGCAGAGGTCGTTCAGGATCAACTCTCTAATAAATTTTTCAGAGTTTATACATCCGATGATGTGATAGGAGTTGAGCTTGGCGGAGCGCTTAAAAATGTTATCGCGATCTGCTCGGGAATGTGCGCAGGATTAGGATTAGGCGATAATACAAGAGCCGCGCTTATCACAAGAGGTCTTGCGGAGATGTCAAGGCTCGGAGTTGCAATGGGCGCTAAAGCTTCAACTTTTTCGGGACTTACCGGAATAGGCGACCTCGTTGTTACCTGCACTTCTATGCACAGCAGGAATAATAGGTTCGGAATTTTAGTCGGAAAAGGCGTGAGCGTAAGCGAGGCTTTAAAAACCGTCGGTACAGTAGAGGGTTACTATGCCGCTTTAATGGCTCATCAGCTTGCAAAGAAAAATAAAATCGAAATGCCGATAGTGGAAGAATGCTATTCGGTACTTTATGAAAACGCTGATATAAACACGGTCGTAGAAAGTCTTATGACAAGACCTAAAAGATCGGAAATATAAAAATTTCAAAAAACATAAAAAAATGCTTGCATTTTAAGCTTTTTTCTGTTATTATAGTACTGTTGTATAGTTAGGTTTAATTATAAAGCCGCTTTTAAAGGAGGTTATGAATATGGCAAAATGTGATATTTGCAATAAAGAAATTGCTTTCGGTATAAAGGTTTCTCACTCGCACAGGCGCTCTAACAGAACTTGGAAGCCGAATGTTAAAAAAGTAAAGGCAATAGTTAACGGTACGCCCCGCCGTATCAACGCTTGCACCCGCTGCCTGCGTTCCGGTAAGGTAACAAGAGCTATCTGATATTTCTTTATTTTAAATTAACACGGAAATCTGTTCTGATTTCCGTGTATTTTTTTGAGGTAAAAAATGTTTAAGAGTTATAAAAGCACTAAAATTGCTTGCTATATAGGTTATGTCGTTCAGGCAATAGTCAATAATTTTCTTCCTATTCTTTTTGTAGTTTTGCAGGATAAATATGAGTTAAGCTATGAAAAACTCGGCAGACTTGTTTTTATTAACTTTTTTGTTCAGCTTATCGTGGATATGCTCACTCCGTCAATAGTTAAAAAAATAGGCTATAAAAACACCGCGCTTATCTCTCACTTAATGGCGACGATAGGTCTTTGCCTGTTAAGCATTTTACCGGGAGTGATAGGAAACAGCTATCTCGGGATCATAATAAGCCTTATCTTCTATGCGAGCGGTAGCGGAGTTATAGAGGTCGTTATCAGTCCTATGATAGAGCTTTTGCCGAGCGATAATAAAGCCGCAAATATGGCTTTTCTGCATTCCTTCTATTGCTGGGGTCAGGCTTTCACCGTGATCGCCACAACCGCGCTGCTCGCTTTCTTTAAAGCGGATAATTGGAATATTATTCCTCTTATATGGGCGGCAATTCCGCTTTTTAATCTTTTTGTGTTTTCTAAAGTTCCTGTAGTTGAGCCCGAAGAAGATGAGAAAAAAGTAACAGCTAAGGAAATGATCTTATCTAAAGATTTCTTTTGCTTTGTTATGTTTATGCTCTGCGCGGGCGCGAGCGAACTTGCTATGTCGCAGTGGGCGTCAATGTTCGCGCAAAAGGGACTCGGCGTCAGTAAAGTGGTGGGGGATATAATGGGCCCTTGCGCTTTTGCGATCGCTATGGGAATAGGCAGAGTTGTTTTCGGAATTTTTGCAGGAAAATACTCGCCGAAAAAAGTCCTTATTATAAATAACATCATTTGCTGCGTCTGCTATCTTGTAGTCGGTCTTGTAAATGTCCCTGCTCTTGCATTGCTCGCCTGTGCGCTTTGCGGATTTTCGGTAAGCTTTTCGTGGCCCGGCACTTATTCCATGGCGGCAAAAAGGTTTGTCGGCGGAGGAACTTTGATGTTCGGCATTTTCGCGCTCAGCGGAGATATCGGCTGTTCTATAGGACCTTGGATATTAGGCCTTGTTGCAAATTCCAAAGGACTTAACGCAGGATTTTTAACAAGTATGATTTTCCCGCTTATAATGGTGCTCACAGCGCTGTTTGTTTATAAAGAAAAAGATCAGGCAATTTAAGGAGGCAGAAGCTTTTGAAAAGAGAAGATTATCTTTCCTGGGATGAGTATTTTATGGGTATTGCGGTTTTATCCTCTTTAAGAAGCAAGGACCCTTCAACACAGGTCGGAGCGTGCATTGTGGATAAAAACCACCGAATTCTGTCGGTCGGGTATAACGGTATGCCTTTTTGCAGTCATAACGATAATGACGAAGAGTACTTCTGGGGCAAGTCAGAAGGTCTTAAATCAAAATATCTCTATGTTTGCCACGCCGAATTAAACGCAATTTTAAACTGCCACACAGGTTCGGTCACAGGAAGTATCGTTTATACAACTCTTTTTCCCTGTAACGAATGTGCAAAAGCGATAATCCAATCGGGAATAAAAGAAGTGGTCTATTTAAGCGATAAATATGCCGATACCGACGGTGTTAAGGCGTCAAAAAGAATGTTTGACCTTGCCGAGGTTAAATACAGAGCTTTTAGCGCCGATAAAAAAAGCATTGAATTAAAGCTTAGTTAAAAGGCTGAGATCATCTCAGCCTTTTTTAAAATAATTCTTGACAATTTTGCATTATTATAATATAATAATTTAGTCGCAATAAGCGATATGCTGCTATGGCTCAGATGGTAGAGCGCGTCCTTGGTAAGGACGAGGTCACCGGTTCAATTCCGGTTAGCAGCTCCAAAGCCCCAAAGGCGTAAGTCTTTGGGGCTTTAACTTTTACCTTTTCACTCTTCACTAAAAAAATGCCTTTGGGGCTTTGGAAGTAATAAGTAATAGTGAAAAGTGAATAAGTTCGGTGTCGGCTTCGCCGACGGATCAATAGAATTCGGTACAAATACAGATTATCGACAGATTTTTGTGCGGGATTTTACTTATTACAATCGGTGCTATTTTTCCTATCTGTTACATATAATTTCGAAAACTAAAAAGTTAACGGATTTTTTTGTTTTTATATTATAAAAACGCTTGATTCGTTCATGGGTGAACATGTTATAATGATTTAAACTGACAGCGGTAAAGCGCTGTCAAAATGCCTTACGGCATTAAGAAAATCAAAGATTTTTGTAAAATTCATTGAAACAATAAAATTGTCGCACTGCGCTGCGACGCGGCTGTCGCCGTGCAAAGGCTTAAAGCCTTTGATTTTATGTTATACTACCTATTTATGAAAGAATTTTTCACCGTTAGGCTTTCTTTAAAGATATAAAACGGATCGACTGATACTTTAAAAGGAGTGTAGGATAGATGACTCTTTTAAAACGAATTGCAAGCGCGGCACTGTGTTTGTGTTTAGGTCTTAGTCTGCTTTACATAGCGGCGCCTATGAAAGCTAAAGCGGTAACCGCTTTATCGAGCCCGAGTCTCGCATTTGGAGCACCTTATAGATCGTGTTGGAACCCCGGTAAAGATATTACAAGTATGGGAGTCGGGGCATATAAACAAGGTACTCCTACTGTTGTAAAAACAGAAACCGAAATAAGTAACGGAAAACGAATAAACTTTAAAACTGACCTAGATAAAAACTACGAATATGTTTATTACCCTTTTACAACAACTCTTATAGTTCCTGCTCATACGACCTGCACATTGGATCAGACTTTTACATTAAACAGTGCAAAACAAATTACATCAAGCACAGCCGCAGCTGCAGCAGCCGGCTTTGAAGTGCTTTATTTCGGCGAAGAACCCGCGCCAGATAATACTGTTATTAAACTTGCCACAAAAAATACATCTTCCTCTTCGGATTACGGCTCTGATCACGGTCAGGCGCTGCTGAGAGGATATCGAAAAGGAAAATCCACTAAAAATGACGACGGCAAAACGCGCTATATAGATACAGACGCGGTAAAATCGAATGTTGTTAAATGCACTTATAAAAACGACTCTAGTTATAATAAGAATGTTTCGCTGAACTTTGGCTTTTGGGCTTGCACGCAGTATGCAACCACATATAAAAACTCCTTTGATATAACATTTGATGTTGTGTTCGGCGAGATAACCGCCGAAGAGCTTGTCACTTTAGAGCCTAACGGCGCCGCCTTAAGCAATACTACCCGCCTTGTTACATACGGTAAAACTTACGGAACACTGCCAACGCTTTCAAAGTATGGTTATGACTTTGACGGCTGGTATACAGTAGAATTAGGCGGCACTAGAGTAACAGCTACGACCACTGTTTCAATTTACGGCGCTCATACGCTCTATGCGAGGTGGACTCCTAAAAAATCCACGGTGACCTTTGATGCCAGGGGCGGCTCATTAAGTACAAAAACCAAGACCGTGGCCTACAGCGAAGAATACGGCGAGCTGCCGGTGCCCACCCGGGATAACTATACTTTCGGAGGCTGGTTTACGGGAATTAATGGCGGGGGTACAAAGATAACAAGCGATACAGTAGTTAAAATCACCGCAAATCAGACGCTCTATGCAATGTGGACGCTTAAAAAATTTACAGTTACCTTTGATGCCGGAAAAGGTTCTTTAAGTACAAAAACCAAGACCGTGACCTACAGCGAAAAATACGGCGAGCTGCCGGTGCCCACTCGGGATGACTATACTTTCGGTGGCTGGTTTACGGAAAGTTACGGCAAGGGCACAGAAATAACGAGTGATACAGTAGTTGATATCACAGAAGATCAGACGCTTTATGCTTATTGGGTCGGCCAGCCGTCACCGAATTGGCGTTCAAGCGTTTCGATACCATACGGTCAAAGAAGTGTAACATTGTTTAGTCTTTCGCTCAGCAGGGAGTCTTATGACTATACCTATGAGCTGTATCAATGTGATGATATTAACGGAACAAATGCAAGATTTGTGGATTCGACTTCTATTACGATAGAGGAATGGGGGCGCAATTTGCAGGTCCCCGAAAATCTGATTGTCGGCAAGAAGTATTATTTCTATGCAAAAGTCACCCACACTCAAACTGACGCTCCCTACAAAAGCGCTACGGTGACAGGTCCTGTCACCGAACTGACGGTTGAGAAAGCCACGCCAAAACCGTCTGATTTTCCGACCGCTCAAATTGAACTTACAGTAAGTCCGAGGTTAGGAGATCATTCGCTAGTAGGCGGTTCTATGATAAATCCTTATAACGATGCTGCGGTTCCCGGTACATTTAATTGGGAAAACGGCGATGAAATTCTAACTGAAACCGACTCATATGGGAGTAAATATGTTATCTTCACGCCTGACGATCAGAGTAATTATACTACGGCAAGATTCAGAACAAATGTTATAATAAGATGTCAGCATAACTATGTAGACACCGGAGAAGTGACCACAGCTGCCACCTGCACGACTTCCGGCTATATGCGCCAAATTTGCTCTCTTTGCTCGAAAACTTCCAAAAGGGTTATTCCGGCTTTAGGTCACGACTATGAAAACAGCACCTGGCAGATAACCGTTACACAGCATTATAAAAAATGCTTAAGATGTGACGCAACCGATACTCCTGCCGATCACACATTCGGCGAATGGTCGGGCGGAAAGCGCGCTTGCTCAGAGTGCGGATATGAAGAAACGGAGATCGTAAGTATAACTGTTATCTGGAGCGATATGACCTATACTTACACCGACGGCGACTGGGATCCCGAAACTCACGATTATGCTTTGGGCGAATGGACAACTGACGGCAACCTGATCTCTGTCGAAAATCAGGGCAACAACAAAGTTACAGTATCTTTCGATTATTCGCAGGAAAACGGCAATGTCTACGGACAATTTACTGATGAAAACGGTACTGCCGTAATAAGTTCTGTGTCGATCCCCGTTTCCGGCAAGAAAAAAGCTAGATTGCTTTTAAGCGGAAAACCGAAACAAAATCTTACTAATGAAACAGTAGGCAAGATTACGGTTTGTATTGAATAAAACCTAAAAATTAAATATTTTTATTTTTAAAGCGGACATAAACTGTCCGCTTTCTTTGTTATCATAGACAATACAATCGGACAAATTTTACGCTATGAGAAGTGTTGTACCCCGATTGTATTATCTGTAGATACAAAGGAGGAAATAAAAATGGATAAACTCAAAAAAATTATTTTAAATCACAGATCAATAACATTAAAGCAAGGAAATTATTATTTTTGGCTTGAGGCAAAGGTCGAGCCGACGAGTGCGGTGCAGAGCGTGAATTTTTTAAGTGAAAACACCGAATTGGCGGTGGCAAAAGGGCAGGGGAACTCCAGCTCGGTGTTTGCGGCTAAGAAAGGAGAAACTGAAATTATAGCTTTTTCACCCGCCGATGAAAGCATAAAGGCAAGCTGTAAAATAAAAATCAAATAAAAAATAAAAAAATTTTTAAAACCGGACAAAAGCTGTCCGGTTTTATTGTTATTATGATAATGCCGGGAAATAAAAAACAACAATTCCGGCAAATTACTGCAGTAAAAAAATTAAAAAAACGGAGTGAAAAAAATGGCTGTAAAACCAAAACAAATTTTAATTAGTTCAAGACTTATGACAATAAGAAAAGGAAGCAATTACCGCACTTTGAAATGTGAAGTTTCTCCATGTAATGCTTCAAAAAGCGTTCGCTGGGAATGCGATAACACGGATATTTTAAAAATATCTTCAAAAGGACTTAATTGCACAATTCACGCAGTTAAAGCGGGCACTACAAAAGTACACTGTATATCGGAAGTTGACAGCAGCGTAAAGGTAACTTGTACTGTAAAAATCGAATTCGTTGATGTTGAAGGTATAACTGTAGTTCCCAGCTCGATGGGCTTAAAAAAAGGCGAGAAAAAGACATTTAAGGCTGTTATAAAACCTGCCGGAGCAACGAACAAGACGGTTTACTGGAGCAGCAGTGCACCGCCAAAAGTCAGAATGAATCAGTATACCGGAGAAGCCGAAGGAATGGCAATTTCGGAAGATAATTATTATGTAATTTATGCAACTTCTGAGTCTAATCCCGATGTATGCGGAATCGCTGAAGCATATCTGAGAACATATAGACCTGTAAAAGCAATTCACTTATACCCTTCGGATATCATAATTAAAAAAGGCACAACTGTAAGACCTTCGCATTCTTTTGAACCTGAAGATCCCTCTTTTGTCGATGTTACTTATTCAAGTGAAAATCCTAAAATTGCTTCTATTGATAATTTAGGTTATATCACAGGTAAAAAAGTCGGCAAGACGCGCGTAATGATAAAGACAGTTAAAGAAGGCGTTGTCGGATATGCAAATGTAACAGTTAAAAAAGGCGCCGTTCCTGATTTTGAACAGGCTAAAAACGCCGCTTGGGAAAGCTATATTCAGGACCCTGTAGACGCTTATACAGGAGCACATGTTCTTGAGCACAATTTTATGAGTCTTTTTTGCGGAAGAGATGTTCATTTAAGCGGTAAATACAACTCTTCAAAGCTTTGTAAAGGCTCTCTCGGCGTCGGCTGGTATCTTAATATCGATAAAAAGATAGAAAATGACGACTATTCATGCAGTATAAAGCTTTTTGAATCACCGTCTGAATATAACGAGTTTTCAGGGGAGTACGGTTCGCCGCTTTATCACTGCACCAATCCTGCAAAAGGTCTTTATACGATAACAGATAACAGAACTTCATACGGCACAAGATACACTGTAAATAATAATAACGAAACTACAGAATATTATAACCATAACGGTGTGCTTGAAAGCATCATAGATAAAAACGGATTTGAAACGAAAATAACAAGATCCGGAAATATCACAACTGTGACCGATAAACTTACAAATAAGAAAATGTTTATCGAAAAGGACTCTGACGGTCTGGTTACAAAAATTTATGATGAAAATGACAGACAGGTCCTTTTCACCTATACAGATGAATGCTTGACTTCTATCCGTGATATTAACGGTAACACTATTTCTTATACTTATGACGAAGACGGTAAAGTATTGTCGGGAACAGACGCAAACGGCGTTAAATTCTTTGAGGATACTTATGACGAATGCGGAAGAGTTGTTTCACAGAAAGACGCGATCGCAGGCTCGACTCCGTCGCAGTTTGAGTACACTGAAGATACTATAAGAACGCTTAAAGACAGAAACGGCAAACAGAGCGTAAGAACATTTTCTTCAAACGGTCTTTTGACAGAAATAGTAGATGAAAACGGTTCAAGAAAGCACTTTGAATACGATTCCAATAATAATATGACTCTTGAACAGGATCATAACGGTAAAGCTATCTGCAAGGAATATAACAGTTACAATAAGCTTACCGATATTTATGACAAAAACGGAAATCATACGCATTTATCTTATGACTCTAAATTTAATATCACAAGGATAGATTATCCTGAGGTAAACGGCGAAAAGCCTTTCGAAACATTTACTTATAATTCGAGAAACCAGCTCGTTTGCCACACGGATCTCAGAGGCACTCAGACGGTTTATACTTATAATCTTAACGGTCTGCCCGTAAGCAAGAAAGTCGGCGAGAAAAATGCCGAACTTTATACTTACGAAAACGGTCTTATAAAAACCAAGACAAATTCCGCAGGAACCGTTACGACTTATACCTATAACACACTCGGTCAGATGATATCCGAAACAACGGACAATAAAACTACCTCTTATGAATACGATCTTATGGGAAATCTTCTTAAAACGACCGATCCTCTGGGAAATGTTAAAACGATCACTTATGATAAGAACTATAAGAAAATTTCCGAAACAGACGCAAAAGGCAATATTACACGCTATGAGTATAACGGTAATATGAAAAATACCGCAGTTATAACTCCTGATAATAACAGAACGACCTTTGCTTACGACGGTGAGGACAGACAGATAAAGATCACCGATCAGGCAGGAAATGTTTCTAAAATTCAGTATGACGCCGCGGGAAGAATTATTTCAAAAACCGACGCTCTTAACAACTCAATAACCTATGAGCTTGACGGCGCCGGAAATATCATAAAAGAAACCAACGCTCTCGGCGCTTCCGTTTTAAAAGAATATGATGATAACGGAAATGTTATAAAGATCACTCAGCCAGACGGAAATTCGGAAATTTATCAGTATAACTCAATGAATAAACTGATAAGAACCGTTAACTCCTTTATGGGAACAACTATATTCGAGTATTCGCCTGCAGGCGATCTTTTAAGCGAGACCGATCCTCTCGGAAATAAGAAGACTTATACCTATGATATGTACGGCAATAAGCTTACTTCGACCGACGCTATGGGCAATACCACAACTTATACCTATGACTCGGAAAACAGACTGCTTACAGAAACCGATCCTCTCGGCAACACCGTAACAAATACCTATGACGCTTTAGGAAGACTTGTTTCGGTAACCGATAAGAGAAACAATACAACACATTATGGGTATGACGCTTGCGGCAGAAGAACAACTATGACCGATCCGCTCGGCAATACATTTACAACAGTTTACGACGCAAACGGAAATGTTATCAAGACTCTTGACGCCAAGTCAAAGCCGATTACAGAAACAACTTATAACTCTCTTAACCTTCCTGTTACCGTTCACGAGCAGACAGGCGATGTTAAAACTATGACCTATAATGCTCTCGGAAAAGTTGCCACTGTTACCGACGCGCTTAATAATACCAAGCAGTATACTTATGATTCTCTCGGCAGAAACAGTGCTGTTAAAGACGCGCTTAATAATACTTCCGGAATTGTTTTTGATAATATCGGCAATATTCTTAAGCTTTACGGTCCTATGGGAGCTTCTACGGATTATACTTACGATTCCACAGGAAAACTTTTAACAGAATCGACTCCGTCGGGCTCGACAGTTTCTTATACCTACAATGAAATGGACCTTAAAAAAGAGTTCACCAATGCCCGCGGCGATAAGCGCAGGTTCTTCTATGACGCCGCAGGAAGAATAACAGGTTACGAGTCAAAAGAAGAAAGAGTAAGCTATACCTATGATAAGAATAATAACCTCTTGACAGTTACAGACAGTAACGGTACAATAGAAAGAGAATTTGACGCCCTTAACCGCGTTATCTCCTGCACCGATACCGAGGGAAGAAAGATTTCTTATGAGTATGACCAGGGCGGTAATATCATTACTCTTACTTACCCCGATAATACCACGGTTTCATACACTTATGACGCTAATAACAATCTTATCACCGTAACAGACTGGGCGAACCGCGTAACGACTTATGCATATGATGTTAATAACAAGCTTATATCCGAAACAAAGTCTAACGGAGCGGTAACATTGTCTGAATATGACGATAAGCAAAGACTTATTTCTTATAAGGCAAAAACCGCTTTTGAAGAGGTAATTGAGGAATATGAGTATGAATACGACAGCGTTGGTAATATTTTGACAGAAAAAACTCTTGCAGAAGAAAAAGATTTATGCTATACTTATGATAAACTCTTAAGAGTTACTTCCAGAACTGTTAAAAACAGCTGTAATAATCCTATCGGCGTTGAGAACTATTCTTACGACGCGGCAGGAAATATCCTTTCGAATCCGTTAGGCACATCTGTTTACGATGTAAATAACAGGCTTACTTCCTATAACGGAACAAATGCCGCTTATGACGCAGACGGTAATATGACAACTATTCCTTATGGATCGTTCGGAGATTGCGAGTATGATTCTTCAAATAGATTAATAAAATCAGATTATAGAGAATATACTTATAATGCCGAAGATGTTAGACTTACTTCCTCTTATCTTGATGAAGTTACGGAATACTGTTATGATACTCTTCCGAAGCTTTCGCGTCTGCTCTTTAAAAAGACCGGTAATAAGATCACAAAGTATGTTTACGGCGTAGGTCTTATCGCAGAGGAAACGGGCGACGATTATAAGGTATACCACTTTGACCTTCGCGGAAGCACCATTGCTCTTACAAGTAAATGGGGCTGCGTATGCGATAAGTATATCTATGATACTTACGGCAGAGTAATTAACGGTTACGGAAACAGCAATGTAATATTCAAGTTCTGCGGAAAAGACGGCGTTGTAACCGATCCGAGCGGTCTTTTGTATATGCGTGCGCGTTATTATTCACCGATTCTCCGCAGATTTATCAATTCCGATGTTGTTGCAGGTGAGATTTCCGACTGCGTTACACTTAACCGCTATGCTTATGCTAACGGCAATCCGGTTTCAAATACCGACCCGTTCGGCTTGAGCGCGGAAAGAAGACATCCCGATTTAAAATATATAAATCGTTATATGAAAAATACCAATAACATTTTATATAAGCTTGCTAAAAAATTGGGATTAAAATTAACGGCAAACGGCGATCTTGTTGAAAAGAAAATTGAATTAAAAGGAGATCTTAAATATTCGATAACGATGGGTGTTTCCTTTGCTGCTTCACTAGAAGAGGATAAACAATTTAGAACTGTTGCAGGGTTGGATTCCCTTAAATTTGAAGCATCCACTAAGGATATAAAATTAAGTGATAATATCTCTGTGAAATCAAGTGCTTTTGCTTCGATATTTGAAAAAGCGGCAGGAACATCGATACAACTAAAAATCGGAAATTGGAGTTTTACAAGTAATGTTCAAACCGGACTTGTTGGAGATAAAGGAAAAGGAATTATTACTTATCAACCGGATGATAAAAGGTTACCCTCAGTTTATTTGACATTTGATTCATTTGTAAGTCAAATGTTTAAAGCTAAATTGGCTATTTTGGCAACAAGTGGAGCGAAAGTTCCTTCATCGGCTGATAATGCTATAAATAGTATATTTAAAAGTGTATTCAAATATTTTCCTAAATCAGCCGGAGCTTTAGCATAAAATACTCAAGTTAGGAAATTTTTAATGAAACTCAGTAAAATAATCTTACCTATCTCATATATTCTATTGTTAGCTGCTTTATTGTTGGATATTTTTACAGGAAATTTCAAATTTTATTATAATGATTTGAATGAGGCAAGATCTGAATTTGCCTCCAACGATAAAGAATATAGTGGGTTGGAATCCAATAAAAATTCTGAATTTGTCACATCCTATGAAGAATATAAGGGTTTGCAACCGTATAAAAATGCGGATTACCTGCTTTCGGCTGCTTCAGATAATCATATTGTTGATTTTTTGATTAAAAACGATGAGTTGACTATAGTGATTTATAATGTGAAAAGCGTTTTTAATCGCAAAGCATATAAATCTTTTACAAGTTATAAAAGTGGTTCTATTGAAAACGATATAAAAGAATTTGAAGAATACAACGATTTTAGTTGGAACTCAATACCTTTTAGTATTTTTAATAGTAAAAAAACGATAAATTGGTGTATTAGTACACCCGAATTTCTTGAAGAACATGGAAATTATTCTTTTTTGAAATTCAGATATAATGATGAAACTTATTGTATTTGTTATGAATTTTCGAATAAATAACTGGAAGGTTTGAACTCATAAATTGAAAAAGAGTAAAGCGAAATATATTTTGTTTGTTTTATCGATCGTATTATTTATATCAAGCCTTTTTGGATTCATAAAGGGAACAAAATATAACTATAAAAAATTTTATGCTTCACCGGAAACTGCCGTAAGCAATTTTTTAAAGCCTAATAAAGCTAAAAAAATAGTACTCCTCAAATCGCGGGGGAGTTATTTAGAAGCAGTTTTGCAATATGATAAAATTAAAATTTTTGATTTTAAAATCAAATCTGATTCGAATGGCAAAAAGTATTCCGTGAATAATTATCAAGTATTTACAATAGATTTTGAAAATGTTTCAGAGGAATTTCCAAAATCAGAAGAATGGCTCTCATATCGTCCTCTTTATAAAAATGATAAAGCAGAACAGATTCCCTTTTGTGTGATAAAAAAGGGCGATTCCAAAATAGATTCGAGCTATTCAAAGGTTGAATTTGAGTATTTAGACGAAAAGTATTATTTTATTTATCAAAGCTAAGGATTTTATTATGCTTTCTTCCGCACTTTTATAAGATAAAAGTGCGGAAGTTTTAATAATAGTGCACAAATTGAAGATTGCAAATTCATTTAAAGTGCCTATTGTAATAATGAAATAATTATAGTATTCTTTAAATAGGTATTAAGTTCCGCATTAAAAATTAGGGGTTATTTGATTGGATATTTATTATTCTCTGTTTACTTTCCCTTGGGCAATTGTTTATGTTTTGACTTTAGTATTTGGAATTTTACTTAAGTTTTCTAAGGATAGAAAAGATTATTTATATTTTTTACAAAAAGTTGAATTGCTTGAAAATAATAAAGATACAGAAATTTTATCAATAAAGTTTTGCGAGGATTATATAAAAACACATAAATTTTCTTTCTTCAATGACACTGTAAGACTAAGAATTATAACGAATTCATTGTTTGATGAAAAAATAAATGTGGATTATTATAATTTGATTAAAAATAATTATTTTTGGTCAACAACTCCACAAGAATTCGAAGGAATTATTGTTTTATGTTTCATACTTTATTTTAAGGTTAATCCAAAAGAGTATAAACTTTTCTTAAGCCGCTTGGAAAACAGCAGAAAAATGAAGAAAACATACAGAAAATTCCGCAGACTTACTGATACAAATAATCTCGAGGGTATCTTATCCGATCAATACAATGAACCTTTTTTGCAGTATCTTCAATGCTTATTTGCAGAACGTGCAGCTAAAAAGAAAGGTCTTGAAAATTTTGAAGAATTTTTAAAAAAGGCTGACGAGATAAGCACTCAAGACGAGAGAATTTCTCCTAATAAGGAAAATTTCATTTCTTTGGTTGAAAGGTTTGATAAAGAAAATGAATAAAAGATCATTCCTTTTAGCACTGTTTATATTCTTTAATATTTTAATTTGTGAGCTGCTGTCAGTCAACAGTGCGAGTTTTTTCGGCTATTATGTTACGCCCGATCAAGCAGTTTTTTTGCAAGACGAAGAAACTTTTCGCGGTGAAAAAATAACAGAGATAAAAAACAGTAACGGTTTGCTGTACATATTTAAAGTTAATAACGAAATTCGTTTGTATGATTTTAAAATAAAAGGAAAAACAAGTTTTAAAAGATACGCAGTATTAGGCGATCACACAGAGGAAATAAATTACGATAAAGTACCCGATGAAATTCCTGAATTTGATAAATGGAAAGAATATACTCCTACATTTTTCAATCGAAACGGTGAGGGGCCAGTACATTTCTGCGTCGTAAAAAAATCAGATGATATCGAGATTGACGGATATAATTATCAGGAATTTAAACACAATAATAAATCATACTATTTTGTCTACTATATAGAAAGAACAATTTGATTTTCTGCCGCATTTTTAATGTTTTAAAAGTGCGGCAGTTTTTTAAAATAGACAAAATAAAAAATTGTCTATTATGTCGATTGTTGAATTTTTGATTTAATCTTATATTTATTATAATATAAATTAATTGAAAAGTTTTTTCGCGGAGGGTGAGAGGTTTGTTTAAAACAAAAAAGATTCGTATTGTGGCTGCGGTTGCAGTGATCCTGGCGCTTAATATTCTTTTGTTTTTGTTTCTTATAACTTATTGTTTTGGTATCGGTTACCATGTTATTGGAGATCAGACTTCAACAGAATGGTATTCAGAAAATAAAAATATCCACTTTGCCGTAGATAAGGAAGGTCAGATTTTCGGAACTGCGGTTATTTCGGGCAAGCAAATTCCTATTAAAGCGGATTATTCACTCGGTGATAATTTCTTAACTCTTTATTCTTATGAAGATTCGGACTCGGAAGATTTGCTTATCGCTCGGTATAAATTAGAATATAAATTTAAAAAGAAAGATAAATTTAAAGCCAAACTTATAATTACAAATTATGATTATCCGCTTGAAGAAAAAACGGTTTTTAGCAAAGTATCTGAAAAATTTAAAACAGGAGATAAATGATTATGAAAAAGAAAAATTTTCAGATCTTCGGTGTTTATATTGTTTTTATCCTGATATTGTGCTATATAATGTTTTTCGTGCCTTTTAAATATAAAACCACGATCGACGGTTATTATGGCAGCTACTCCGCCGCACTCTATAATCTGCCGAGCTTTGAGGGAGATATTGAGGAAAAGTGCAGATTAAAGACCGATAAAAGCGAATATGTTTTTGTAACGGACGATATCAGTCTTACTGTGGCAGAGGTGAAAACAAAAAGCAATATTTTTAAAAATATTTATAAACTCAAAGGTTCTGCTTTCAGTCTTTCTGAGCTTACAGAAGAGGCTGACAGACTTAATAAACTTGTTTTCAGAAAAAGCTTATATGGAAAATCTCCCGTTATGTGGGCGATATCTGCGGATAGTTCGCTCGAAAACTCCGAAATTCAAAAGCTTTTTAGCTTTTCGTATAATTTAAAACAATATTATATTTACCGAAAAAAATAATGCTTTTTAAAGAGAGGAGAAGAGCGGTTTGGCAGGAACAAAAAATATAATATTTAAAGTAATAATTTGTATTGTAATATTTGCTTTAATAATCCCATTGTTTTTTGTAAATCTTAACTTTGCATTTTTGATCTTTTTGGATAAAAAATCTCAAAGAAGTATTGCAGCTCAAAGTCTTACCGAATGGTATTCTGACGATCTTAATATCCATCTTTATACGGATATCGATTATAAGATGTACGGCGACATAAATTTAGATGGGCAAAAAACTCCTATCATAGCAAATATAGGATATAACAGAAATGTTTTGGTTATAGAACATCTTAATGGCAAAATTGATGAAGACAAAGATTATTATGATCCGGAATATATAGCAAAATACAGATGTGATTTTAGAAATAAAGATTATTTTAAAGCAACTTTAACAGATAACTATGGGAACGATCTTAAAAAACATATAGTTTTTTATAAAACTTCGGAAAATGTTTATCAGGAGCAATTAGTTAAAAAGGCGGCAGAAAATTAAGTTTTTATATTATAAAAGCGGTTTTAGATAAAATCTAAAACCGCTTTTTTTTATTTTTTTAAAATTATTTTTTTAAACCGGACATAAGTTGTCCGGTTTAAATTTTATAATCATCTCAAGAAAAGAGGTGAGAAGCAAATGGGAACTTCCGAAAGAAGGCAAGATATCATAAAAAGTCTTTGCAGAAACAGATTTGCCACTGTTTACGAACTTGCGCAAAAGTACGGCGTAAACGAAAAGACTATCCGCAGAGATATTGATTTGCTCAGTCTGACTTATCCGATATATACAAAGTCGGGTACGCACGGCGGAATTTTCATAACCGAAGATTACAATATGGACCGCGCTTATATGACATTTGAGGAAACAGAACTTTTAAAAAGTATTAAAAAAAAAGCGGATAAGCTGAATCTTCTTTCTAAAAAGGAAGAAAAACTGTTTGCTTCGCTTATCCTGATTTATTCTAAACCCGAAAGAAAGGACGATAAATATGACGAAAAAAGAAAAAGAGCTGTTTAAACAGCTTGTAACACCTTTAAAGACCAAAGTGGACAGCTCGCTTATCAAATATGCTTCGGCGGAGGTTTTAGGAAATATCTTCTATAACAGAATGCAGGGCGTGGCTTATACAAATCTAAAAAACAGCGGACTTTTAAGTTCGGTAAACCGAGAATTCAGAAATTCTTTAAAAGCGGGATTTGATGTTAACTGCCGAAAGAACGAATGCTTTTTTACCTGCTTAAACGAGCTTTACGGAATTTTAAAAAAATACAAAATAAAAGCTTCAATGCTAAAGGGAGCGCGGCTTTGCTCTGTTTATCCCAAAGGCTGCCGCACTTCAAACGACATCGACCTGCTGATCGAATCAAAGGATGTCACGGCGCTCGGAAATGCTCTGAAAAAAGAGGGCTTTTCGCAGGGAAAGATAGTAAACGGCAGCTTTGTGCCTGCAACGAGAAAAGATATCATCGAATCAAAGTTTTTAAGAGGAGAAACTGTGCCTTACATAAAACGAACCGGCAATGACTTTTTTGAATTTTTTGAAATCGATCTGAATTTTTCTCTCGATTATAAAAACGGCGATAATAAGCTTATTAAAAAGCTTATAAAAAGCTCTGTAACAAAAGAAAGCGGCGGCGCTAAGATAATCACTCTTAACGATACGGACTTTTTTCTTCACTTATGCGCGCATCTTTTTAAAGAAGCGACTGTTCTGCCGTGGGTGAAAATGAAAAGGGATATGACGCTTTATAAATACGCTGATATTTATCTGCTCTTACTCGGGGTTTCGGACAGCGAGATCTTTAAAATATTCAAAAAAGCAAAAGATTTAGGTCTTGAAAAAGAATGTGCTTTCGCGATTTTGCAAACAGCGCAGCTTTTCGGAAATAAATTCGGTTATGCGGTATTAAAGGCTAAAGAAATATACCTTGAAAATCCCGATCTGCTCGATATAGTTATATCGCCCTCGGATAAAAAAAGATATATCTTTAAAGAAAAAGATATTCTTAAAAGATTTTTCCTTAAAAACCGCGAAAAAAATTTAAAGGAGCAAATTTATGAAAAAACTTAAAATGATAAAAAATAAGGCTCCCGGCAAACTCATCACATTTTGCGGACTTGACGGGTGCGGAAAAACTACTTTGATAAACGATCTTATTGAAGATATCGGAAACAAAGATATTATTTTTCTTACAAAACAGCCTACAAAGGCGGTAAGGCGATCGGAAATTTTCAGAACTTATATGGACAGCTCCGATCACAGCGAATTTGATTACAGAAGCTTATCCTTACTCGCCGCAAGCGATAGAATTCAGCATACGAATAAGCTTATAAAAAAGAAGCTTGAAGAGGGTTACATAGTCATAAGCGACCGATATTTTTATTCCTGCCTTGCAAACTTAAGGGCAAGAGGATATAAAAGCGACAAATGGATTTACGAGATAGCTAAGTATATTATAAAACCCGACCTTGCGTTTTTCCTCGATGTTTCACCGCAGACGGCGATTTCAAGAGTAAGACAGCGCCCCGACGAGGCGGACAGCTTTATAGATATTCCTTTACAGTACAGATTAAGACAGGAATATGTTGATATTTGCAGGAAAAACAAAGGAATTCTTATAAATTCTTCTTTAAGCGAAGAAAAATGCAGAAAAATAGTTAAAGAAAACGCAGAAAGGATAATTAAATATGACCACTACTGAAAAGGTAAAAGAAATAATTAAAAAGGTTTCGGAAAATAAAAAAATAAAATTAAAAGACCGCCTGACAGACGATCTGCTGTTAGACAGTCTTGCAATGGTAAACCTGCTTATCGATATAGAAGAGGAATTTGATATCAACTTAAATGAATCGGATATGGATCCTTATGAATTTGAAACTGTAAACGATATAGTGGAGCTTGTGAGGAAGTACGGCAATGGAAAAAATTAAAAAAAGCAAAGAGTTAAAGCTCAGAGAGCCGCTTTTCAGCTCCTACCACTTTCAGGGCACGGCTACGGCGACAATTCTTGAAAATCCTACTATAGAAAATTGGTACCTGAATAATGCGGTAATTCTTACCTGCGAAAGAAAATTTTTAGACGGCTTTACTACACCCGATATAAGAATTAAACACAGCTCTTTTCACGATTGCCCTTGTTACGATATCACTTGGGTAACGGGAAGATTTTTAGAAAGGGGTTTTATAAAATTAGTTAAAAACTGCATAGATCAAGGATACTTTGTGGGATATAACAATATTGATGATTTTTATGTTGAGGGAAAGACATTTTATAAGAAAAGACATTTCGCTCACGACGGACTTATAATCGGATATGACGAAAACGATAAAACTTTCACGATTTACGCTTATGACAGCACCTGGAAGTACCGCCCTTTTAAAACTCCTCAGGCAGGACTTGATAAAGGCAGAAGATCTGTGCTTAAAGAAAACAAATATACAAATTTTATGGTCTTCAAGCCGAAAAGCGAAATAATTGAATTCAGCGCCAAAACCGCACTTTTAAATATCCGCGAATACTTAAATTCTAATTTGAGGATCTATAAAAAAAGCGAAAGAGGCACAGTGTACGGAACGGCAGTGCATAAATACATTGAAATGTATTTAAAAAAGCTTATTGACGGTTCAATTCCCTATAACCGCTCCGATTGGAGAATAATGCGTGTGGTGTGGGAGCATAAAAAAGCAATGCTTAAAAGGCTAAAGCTTATTGAAGATGAACTTAAACTTAATAACAGCTTAAGCGAAAGCTATAAGGAGGCTGTGAGGCTTTCCGATAAAGCGCGCATACTCTATGCCTCCTATGAAACAAAACAGCGAAACGACCTTTTGATAAAGATTATTTCCCTTATCGAAGAAATAGATAAGATCGAAAAAAGCACTTTAAAAAAACTGATAAGAAAGGCTGAAAAAAATGAAATTATTTAAAAAATTAAAAAGAAAATTTTTAAAGTTTCCGAATTCTGTGATATCGTCTAAAGAACACGAGTTTACATATAGAGAATTTTTGCTATCGGCTGAAAATTTTTCTGAAAAGATAAAGAATTTTCACTGCGCGGCGATACTTTGCAGCGATGAGGCATTTGCCGCTATGGCATTTGTAAGCTGCCTTGCGGCGGGAATTACCGCCGTGCCGCTGTCAAAAAGATACGGCGAAGTCTACTGCAAAAAGATCATTGAATTTATAAACCCCGATGCGGTGATAAGCGATGAAAACGGCAAGCTTGCCGTCAAAAAAACAAACCTTTCGGGATTTGATACTAAAAATTCCGGCTGCGCCGCAATTATGTGCACATCCGGCACTACGGGAACTCCAAAAGGAGTTATGCTGACGGATAAAAATTTGCTTACGAATATTTCGGATATTTGCAGGTATTTTAATGTAACTCAAAAAGACAAGATACTGATATCAAGACCTATTTATCACTGCGCGGTTTTATCAGGCGAGTTTTTAACGGGAATATTCAAAGGCGCAGGTATAAAATTTTCAAATGAAAAATTCAATCCCATTAAAATCGGAAGAGAAATTGAAAACAGCAATATTACCGTGTTTGCCGCAACCCCTACCGTTTTCAGTCTGCTTTCAAGATTAAAGACCGATTTTATAACACTTAAAAAAATAGTTATCAGCGGAGAATGTCTTGACGAGGTAACAGCGCAAAAGATCTATGAAAAATTTTGCAATAAGGAAATTTACAGCGTTTACGGCCTTACAGAGGCGTCGCCCAGAGTTACATATCTTCCGCCCGAATTTTTTAAAAGCAATTTCTCAAGCGTGGGCAAACCGCTTAAAAGCATAAAGATCAAAATTATCGACGGTATGCTTTATATTAAAGGTAAAAATGTGATGAAGGGCTATTATAAAAATCCCGGGCTTACAAAAAAGGTGCTCAAAAAAGGCTGGCTTTGCACCGGCGATATGGCAGAGTTTGATAAAAACGGTTTTGTAAAAATCAAAGGCAGAAAAGATAATCTCATTATCAAAGCCGGAATGAATATTTATCCTGCGGAAATCGAAAGCAGGCTCAAAACCGACGGCAGGGTAAAGGAGGTCTTATCTTACGGCTTTAAATCAAAAACCGGATCAACGGATATAGGGCTTAAAATTTCAGGCGATTTTTCTTCAAAAGACGAGGTAAAGAAAATGTGCGTTTCGCTTTTGCCCGAATTTCAGATACCCGTAAAGATAGATATTTTAAAATCTCTTCCGAAAAATGCGACAGGGAAAATAAAGAGGAGGAATTCAAAATGTTAGAATACGAGAAAAAGATACTGCTTAAAAAAAGCGAATACGAATTGCTTTGCGATTATTTTTCCGACTGTGAAACGGTTTTTCAGACAAATTATTATTACGATACAAAAAATTATGATTTCAATCATTCCGGAATTACCTTAAGAATAAGGAAAAAAGGCGACGATTATATCGCAACGGAGAAACAGCACAGCAAATTTAACGGCGACTTAAGCCGCGAAAGCAATTATATTGTCGATAATGCGTTTGATACCACTCCGTTTTCGGGAATGAATGTGGAATTCAAGGGAGCGCTGTCCACGGAAAGAAAAGTCTGTATGCCGTTTGAGGGAATAAAGATATCTTTGGATAAAAGCATTTATTTCAATGAAACGGATTATGAGGTTGAGATCGAATACACGGCTGAAAATGCCGAGCTTTGCAAAACCGCTGTCAAGCTTATAGCGGCGATCCTTGAATATACGGATGAAAAAGCGCTGAGTAATTTTCAGAAAAGGATAAATATATCGGGGAGCAAATCCGAGCGGTTTTTCAGGATAAAAAAGCAGAAATAATCCAAAATTATTAAAAAATACTACAAATTTTTATAAAACTTAAAAATTTTTGGTAATCTTGCCCTTGTTTCGACATTTTTTATGTTTTAAAAGTACTATAATTTAAACAGATGTAAAAAAATGTTAAAAAAGGGGGGATTTCAGCTGTGACTGCGACTGAAAGAAAACTTAATATAATTAAGTTTCTTTTCAGTTCGCGTTATGCCACTATGAAAAATATTGCTGAACAGTTTAATGTTTCCGTAAGAACAGTTCAAAGAGATATTGATGAAATTTCCCTTTTTGTTCCGATATATGTAAAAAACGGAAGATATGACGGCGGAGTTTATGTTTTAAACAGCGCTCCCGATATTTTCGGAACGCTTAACAAAACAGAAAAACATCTTCTTAAAAAAGCAGTCGCAATAGCTTCCGAAAAGCTTGATGAAAACGAAAATATAATACTTGCGGATCTGATCAAAAGTATTTAAAAAGGGAGGTTTAAAAATGGAAGATTTAAAAATTATAATCGAAAGGCACGAACAGGCGCTTAAAATACTTGAACGCGATGTATGCGGACTTAAAGCGGTTCAGTCGGAAATAAGAACGATGAACGAATCTCTTTTAACTCTTGCAACAGAGCTTAAGCATACAAACGAGCACCTTTCGAGGCACGAAAAAAAGATAGAAGAGATAGAAAAAATTCCGAATTTGCGTATGCAGCAGATCATAGCGGCTGTTATTTCCGCAGTATGTGCCGGAATTATCACTCTTATCATCACAAAACTTTTTTAAGGAGGTAAAATTATGAATTATAAGGATTTTATTAAAAGCGAGCTTTTAATTCTTGTGCCGGTGCTTTATTATATCGGTCTTGCCCTTAAAAAAAGCAAGGTAAAAAATAAATACATACCTTTGATATTAGGCGCTGTTTCGACCTTTTTATCCGTGATATGGGTATTTTCTACAGGTGAAACAGAAAGCTTCAAAGGAATACTTATGGGATTTTTCACCGCTTTTACACAGGGCATTCTGATAGCCGGCGCAACGGTTTATTTCAATCAGATAAAAATTCAGTCTAAAAAAGATAAAAAGGAGGGTAAAAAATGAATATTATAAAAGCCTATGCCGTAAAAAATCTTTGCTATATTACAGCGAAGAAAATGAAACCGCAGGGAATAGTAGTTCATTCCACGGGAGTTAATAATCCTTTTTTAAAGCGTTATGTCGACGCGCCCGATACCTGCGGAGTAAATTCCTATAATAATCATTGGAACAGATTAAGACCCGATGGCCGTGAGGTGTGCGTTCACGCGTTTATAGGTTACGATAAATTAAAAGAGGTCAAAGTGGCGCAGTTGTTGCCGTTTGATATCTGCTGCTGGGGAGTCGGAAAAGGAAGTAAGGGCAGTTATAATTATTCGCCAGCCTTTATTCAGTTTGAAATTTGCGAGGACTCTCTTACTGACAGAAATTATTTTGAAAAAGCTTTTAAAACTGCGGTAGAATTCTGCGCAGAGCTGTGCCGGAAATACGGAATTGATACAAATAATATCGTAAGCCATAAAGAGGCTTATTTAAAAGGTTACGGCAGTAATCACACCGATCCCGAGCATTGGATGAACAGATTTAATATGAATATGGACACTTTCAGGGCAAATGTGAGAAATATTTTAGGAGAAGCTGAAAATAAACCGACAGAAAATAATGCGTTTAAAAAAGGCGATCTTGTAGGTGTTTCGTCAGACGCCGTTTATTATAACGGCAAAAAAGTGCCCGATTGGGTGAAAAAGCAAAAATGGTATATCGAAAGCATAAGCGGCGACAGGGCGGTTATCGATAAAAACGAGGCAAAAACAAACTCGATAATGAGTCCGATAAATATTAAATATCTGATGAATTCCGAGAAAAACACTTCGGTTCCGTTTCTTGTGAAGGTAACGGTACCCGATCTTGCGATATATGCTTCGCCTGATGAAAAAAGCGCTGTAAAGGGCAGCATAAAAGACAGGGGAGTTTATACTATCACAGAGATCACCTCTTCAGGGAATTCAAAGATTTTCGGAAGACTTAAATCAGGCGCAGGTTTTATTGACCTGCAAAACACTAAAAAAATATAAAGGAGGAAAAATTATGGTATGCAGAGAACTTATCGGTAAATCCCTTTGGACTCCGCAGGTATTTTTAAAAGGAAATATTTCTTCTGAAAAAAGCGACGATGAAATTTTAACTCTTTTTTTCGGAGTCAATTCCACATACCGTGCAGACGAAAAACTTCAAAATAATCTCACTCTTTTTGAATGGGTAACAAGAAATAAGCTTTTTCCTAACTTCTGGGGCAGGAATATTAACGGCGAAACGCCGCTTACTTCCCTTGAAATGAAATTTTTATATGATAAAAACTGCAGAATAGTGCCGATATATTTTATATCCGGCGAATTTAGAACAGAGGATCAGGGAATCGATATTGCAAAAGAAGCGGCAACTTTACTTAAAAATCTCAATTTTCCGAGAAACAGCGCTCTTTTCCTGGAGGCGGATACGGAGTCGGTTATGACAAGGGATTTTTTAAGGGGTTATATAATCGGTATAAAAAACGAGGGGTTTGTACCCGGATTTCGTGCAGATACCGACGCAAAATATATTTTTGACCGCGAATTCAGCAGAGGTCTTCAAACAGACAGGTCGCTTTTTAAAGACGCTCTTATATGGGCAAAAGAACCGCTGCTTGAAGAATTCAACGAAATAACCACAACTCATATGATCCACCCGGATAATTGGAAGCCTTATGCGCCGTCGGGAATTAAAAGAAGCGAAATAGCGCTTTGGCAGTATGGCGAGAAGTGCCATCCGATCTATTCTGATAATGACGAGCTGATAACATTTGATGTGGACCTTATAAGGGATCCGGAATTTTTTTCGCAGGTAATGCTATAAAAATATTGACAGAGGGAAATAAATGTGTTAAAATACATACAGTTAGCAGAGGCTAACTGTATGTATTTTTTAAAGAAGAGGCGAAAAAATGAGTGTTGTAATAGTCGGAGGAAACGAGTGTATGGAAAGGAGATACATAGATCTTTGCAAGTCTTACGACTGCAAGACAAAGGTCTATACCAAGCATAATTGCTCTATGCGCAATATCGGTTCTCCCGATCTGCTCATTTTGTTTATGAACACGATGTCGCACAAAATGCTCAATGTTGTTACAAATGAGATAAAAGGCGAAAAAACGATCGTTGCGAAATGCGGATCAAGCTCCGTTTCGGCATTAAGAGGAATTTTAGAAGAACATATAGAAAAATAAAAAACAGCAGAAGAAATCATTCTTCTGCTGTTTTTTCTATATTGTTATACCGTGCTTTTTTCTGTAGTCCATAGGTGACATTCCGACATTACCTGTAAAAACTCTCAAAAAATTTGATTGAGATTTAAATCCGCATTTTTCACCTATCACGATGATTTTTTCATTACTGCTTGTAAGAAGCTTTTTAGCACAGCTTATCTTTAAGTTATTTAGATAATCCGAAAATGTTACCGAGGTTTTATCGTGGAAAAATTTGCTGAAATAACTCGGATTATAATGAATAACGGAGGCGGCTTCCGCAAGCGTGGGGCTTTCCGCAAAATGAATTTGCATATAGTTTAAAACAGCCTGCAGAGGATCCTTATCCTTTATCATTGATTTTTCAAGATGATCTCTTAAGATTATGCTGAAAAAAGAGTCTACCGAGTTATACATCAGGCGCTCGTTTTTATGCTCAGAATTAAAATCGTTTTCAAGTATTTTAAAAACGCTCATTATCTGCAAAAACTCATTATCCGAAAGTTTTTTGATAAGATTTGTTTCATTAGACATTATAATATTAAGTATCTCTTCCGAAATAATAGTTTCGGATAAATAGATCTTTATCAGCGAAATATCCGTGACCGCCCTGAAAATATGAACATCGGCAGGTCTTAAAATATAGATAAAGCCTTTGCTTACCTCTTTGTCTTTCCCGTTGATACTGTTTATCGCTTTACCTGATAAGATCAGCTCCGCCTCGATATAATTATGTCTGTGCGCCCGAAAGAGAGTGCCTTTTTTAAAATCGGATACGGAAACATAATAAAGCGAATCGGAAAATTTATCCGATATCTTTTTTATTGCATAGTTTTCTTTTTCCATAATATCACCCGATTTTTTATTTTATTATATAACAAATTAATCTGTTTTGTAAATGGATTTTATCATTTTTTATCATTATGCAAAAATAATAAGGTCAAAACAAAAAATACTGATAGAAAGCATTGTTTTAAAATGTTAAAATTTTAAAAAACCCGAAAGGATCACAAAATAATGCTTTTAAACGGAAAATGGAAACTGTATTTTTATGACGCTTCAAAAGTCAGCATTTCTTCTCCTGATGATAAAAAGCTTAAAGAGCAGAGTAGTGTTGACTGTACTGTTCCGGGCAACATAGAGCTTGATCTTGCAGCCGGCGGAATTTTGCCTGATGATCTGTTTAAAGGAATGAATATTAAGCAGGCTGAAATGTATGAAACCTACGATTGGTGGTATGAAAAGCGCTTTAAGATCGATGATTTAAAAGATTTTGACGATCTTATTTTAAGGTTTAAAGGCGTGGATTGCTTTGCGGATTATTTCCTTAACGGAATATTTTTAGGAAGCAGCGAAAATATGTTTATCGAAAATGAATTCGATATCACCGATAAAGTTATTATCGGCGAAGAAAACATTCTTTATGTGCATATTAAATCGCCGGTGATAAGCGCCGCTAAAGAAAATATCGATCCATTGGAGCTTTTAGGCTCAAGCCATAAAACAGCTCTTTCACAGGTCACGAGAAAAGCCCCTCATTCTTATGGGTGGGATATAATGCCGCGTGCTTTAAGCGCAGGGATCTGGAGAGATGTTTCGATAGAAAATAAAAAGAAATTCGGATTTGAATATGTTTATTTCGGCGTGCTTTCGGTAAACAATGAGAGCGCTAAAGCGGTAATGGTGTTTAATACAAGATTGCCCGAAGATGAGATTTTCAAAAAAAGAAAAATAAGAATTTTCGGAAAATCAAAAGATCATTCTATCGACCATAAAGAAGAGGTTTTCAGCAGTGCCGGTAAAATAATATTTAATATCGATGCTAAAAGTCTTTGGTGGCCTAAGGGTTACGGCGAGCCCGTTTTATATGACCTCACCGTAGAGGTTTCTGACTCGGAGGATAATATCCTTTTTTCAGAAAAATTCCGCCAGGGCTTCAGAAAAGCGGAGCTTATAAGATCGGAAACGGTGGAACCCGGCGGTAAATTTGAAATAAGGATTAATGATGTAAAAATTTATGCTATCGGTTCAAATTGGGTCCCGCTTGATGTTTATCATAGCCGCGATAAAGAAAAATATAAAAAAGCGATAGAGCTTGCCTGCGATATAGGCTGCAATATTTTAAGGTGCTGGGGCGGAAATGTTTATGAAGACGATGAATTTTTCGATCTCTGCGATGAAAAAGGAATAATGGTATGGCAGGATTTCGCTATGGCTTGCCATTTTTATCCGCAGTCGGATAACTTTGCGAGAAAGATAAGAAACGAAGTAATATCAGTAGCAAAAAAATTAAGAAATCATGCTTCCCTTATTTTGTGGTGCGGCGATAACGAGGTGGATTCGCTTTGCGGAATGAAGAATTTCAAGCCGAGTATCAATGCAGTCACAAGAAAGGTCATTCCGAAAGAGCTTATAAAGATCGATCCTTTAAGGCCTTATCTGCCAAGCTCGCCTTTTGTTTCGGATAAAGTGGCAAAGCTCGGAGCGGAATTTGCGCCCGAGGCGCATTTATGGGGAGTAAGAGATTATTATAAAAGCGATTTTTATAAAAATTCCAAAGCTTATTTTGTGAGTGAAACAGGCTATCACGGCTGTCCCTCGGAAAAATCCATAAGAAAATTCATTGATGAAGATTATGTCTGGCCTTATACCGATAATGAGCAGTGGAACTTGCATTCCACAGATCAGCGCAACGCGCCCCATAGGGTAAAGCTTATGGAAAAGCAGATAATGCAGATATTCGGAAAGGTTCCCGATAATTTAAGCGAGTATTCTTTGGCTTCGCAGATATCCCAGGCGGAGGCTGATAAATATTTTATCGAAAGAATGAGAGCTAAGACCCACGAAACAGGCGGAATAATCTGGTGGAATCTGCTTGACGGCTGGCCGCAGATGTCCGACGCTGTGGTGGATTATTATTTTGAGAAAAAGCTTGCATATTTTTATATCAAAAGATCGAGCAGACCTGTTTTGCCGTTAATAGGCGAAATGGGGCAATGGGGATATCCCGTGATCGTTTCGAATTGTTCGAAATATGATAAAACGGTTTTAATTGAAATTATCGACGCCGATACGGATAATATCGTTTTTTCAAAAACAGTCGATTCCGCGCCGAATTCGTCGGTAAATATCGGCAGAATTGATTGCTACCGCTCACAAAAAGGAATGTTTATAATAAAATTCACCGTAGACGGAAGCTCCTTTATAAACACTTATCTTTACGGCACTCCCGAATATGATCTTCATGATTATATAAAATGGATGAAAAAAGCCGACGATATTGAAAATTCACTTTAAATGTGGTAAAATACCTCTGAAATTAAGTTTTCGGAGGTATTTTTTTATGAAACTTATAATTGTCCGTCACGCAGAGCCCGATTATTCTATCGATTCTTTGACTGAAAAAGGATTTAAAGAAGCGGAATTTTTAAGCGAAAGGCTGATGAAATTAGATATTGACGATGTCTATGTTTCTTCGCTCGGAAGAGCAAAAGATACTGCTAAGCCTTATCTTTTAAAAAGCGGCAAAAAAGCGGAAATATGCGATTGGCTTATCGAATTTCCCGCGCATATTATAGATCCTGAAACAGGAGTTAAAAGCATTCCGTGGGATTTTCTGCCCAAAGATTGGACTAAGAAAAGCGGTCTGTTCGATAAATCCGAATGGATAAACGAGCAGATAATGACAACGGGCAATGTAAAAGAAAAATATGATTATGTTTTAAGCAATCTCGACAGAGTGCTTGAGAAATACGGCTATGTGCGCGACGGTTACACTTATAAGGTTAATAAAGTGTATGACGGCACAGTGGTATTCTTCTGCCATTTCGGTGTGGAATGCGTGTTGCTGTCGCATTTGCTTAATATTTCACCGGTCGTTTTGTGGCAGGGCTTTATCGCTTTGCCGTCTTCCGTTACAACTCTTATAACAGAGGAAAGGGAAGAAAAGACCGCCTATTTCAGGTGCAATGCTTTCGGAGATATTTCCCACCTTTATGCAAACGATGAACTTCCGTCTTTTGCAGGCAGATTTTGCGAGCTTTTTTCTAATGAAGACGAGCGGCACTGAATATGAAAAAAATTGATGTTTTTATTGTAGGCGGAGGAGCCGCGGGGATGAGCCTTGCGGTGTACCTTAAAATGAACTCGAAAAATTTAAAGGTTGCCGTAGCAGAACAGCTTTCAAGGGTAGGCAAAAAGCTTATAACCACCGGTAACGGCAGGTGCAATATCACTAATTCCGACGAGCGTATAGATAGATATCACTCTTTAAATTTAGAGTTCTTCAGCACTATCTTTAAAAATTACGATAATAAAAAAATAGAAGATTTTTTTGAAAAAACAGGCGTTAAGATAATTTATGACGAAGAGGGAAGAGCATACCCCGAATCTTTGCAGGCTTCAAGTGTTGTAGATGCTCTGCGCTTTTCTGCCGCGGAAAATTCCGTGGAAATTTTTACTGATTTAAAGGTGCTCGATTATAAAAAGACCGGTTCAGGATTTATTATCAGCACTTCTTCGGGAGAATTTTTCTCAAAAGCCCTCGTTATAGCCGCAGGCCTTTATTCCGGAGGCAAAAAATCAGGAAGTGACGGCAGTATATTTGAGCTGTTAAAATCAAAGGGTTACGGCACTGTAAAAGTAAAACCCGCTATCGTGCAGATAAAAACCGATAATCAGGTGACAAGGTCGCTTAAAGGAATAAAGGTTTTGGCGGATGTTTCTTTAAAATCGGGGAAAACCGTGATAAGAAAAGAATACGGCGAAGTCCTTTTTTGCGATTACGGGCTTTCTGGCCCTCCTGTTATGCAGATCTCAGGCGAGTGTGAAAAAGGAATGACGGTTTCTCTTGACCTTATGCCGAAATGCGATGAAACCGAACTCTTTAAAATATTAAAGAAGAGAAAAGAATATCTTAAAAGCAGGGCTTGCCCCGAATTTTTCACAGGTTTGCTCAATAAAAGAGTCGGTCAAAGCATTTTAAAATCAGCAAATGTCAAAACAGATATATTGTGCGGCGAAATTTCCGATAATAAGCTTTTAGCACTTTCAAAGCTGATAAAAGATATGAGCTTTTCTGTCACGGGCGACACGGGATTTGAAAATTCTCAGGTCACAAAAGGCGGATTAAGCACCGAGTTTTTCGATAAATTCACGCTTATGTCAAAAAAAGAAGATAATCTCTATGCCGTGGGAGAAATTTTGGATATCTGCGGTGATTGCGGCGGATTTAATCTGCACTGGGCGTGGTCGAGCGCAATGTGTTGCGCGGATTCGATAATCAAAGCTTTCGGTGGTGCGAAATGATAATAATAAATAATGTTTTTTGTCCGCTAAACGCGGATTTTAAAAGTCCTGAAAAAATCGTTTCGGAGTATCTTAAAATAAAAGTCGATTTCGCAAAGCTTTACAGAAAATCCGTCGACGCGAGAAAAAAGGATAATATTCTTTTTTGCTGTTCTTTTATAGCGGAAATAGGGAAAGAAGAAAAAAGAATTCTTAAAAAATATAAAAATACGGCGGTTTTCAAAGAAGAAAAATATGAATTTAAGAAGTTTTCTTATAAAACGGAAGAAAGACCGTATGTTATAGGCTTCGGACCTGCGGGAATGTTTGCGGCGCTGTATCTTGCAAGAGCAGGCTTAAATCCTGTGGTTGCAGAGCAGGGCGTCGATATCGAAACGCGAATTAAGGATGTTGAAAACTATTTTAAAACGGGCGTTTTAAACGAGCGGTCGAATATCCAGTCGGGCGAGGGCGGCGCGGGTACTTTTTCTGACGGCAAGCTAAACACAGGTATCAAGGATAAAAGGTGCCGTGCGGTATTAAAAGAATTTGTAAATTTCGGAGCCGATGAAAGTATTCTTACCGATGCAAAGCCTCATATCGGCACCGATGTTTTAAGAAAGATCGTTGTAAATATCCGAAAAGAGATAGAAGCTTTGGGCGGAGAAGTTCGCTTTAATACTAAATTTGAAAATTTTGTATTTTCTGACGGCGTTTTATCGGGCATTTATCTTAACGGTATTTTAGAAAGCTGCTCTTTTATAATTCTTGCCTGCGGCCACAGCGCGAGAGATACATTTAAAATGCTCCTTGATAATAATATAGAAATGATAAAAAAGCCGTTTTCCGTGGGAGTAAGGATCGAGCATAAAAGAGAAAATATCGATAAAGCTCTTTATGGAAAATTTGCCGGTGATAAAAGGCTCGGAGCCGCAAGCTATAAGCTTGCCTGCCACCTTGAAGACGGCAGGGGAGTTTACACCTTTTGTATGTGCCCGGGCGGCGAGGTCGTAAATTCTTCCGATAGGCAGGGCGCTTTTTGCGTCAACGGAATGAGTTATAAAAGCAGAGATCTTGAAAATTCAAACAGCGCGGTGTTAGTGGGCGTTGAGCCTAAAGATCTTGAAGGCGGTATCCTTTCGGGCTGTGAGTTCCAGGAAAAAATAGAAAAATCAGCCTTTAAAGCCGGAAACGGAAAAGTTCCTGTTTCCACTGTGGGAAGTTTTGTTTTCGGAGAAGATGTTAAGATAGGCAGAATAAAGCCGACGGTAAGACCGGAATTTATTCAGACCGATCTATCCGAAATATTCCCCGAATTTGTGGTATCCGCGCTTAAAAAAGGAATTATTGAGTTTGATAAAAAGATATCGGGCTTTGCCGATAAAAACGCCGTGCTCACGGCTCCCGAAACCAGAAGCTCTTCGCCTGTTAGGATCGTAAGAGGCGAAAGTCTTGAAAGCGCGTCGCTTAAAGGGCTTTATCCCTGCGGAGAGGGAGCGGGTTATGCGGGAGGAATTATGTCCGCCGCGGTCGACGGTCTTAAATGCGCGGAGGCTGTTTTTGATAAATTATCGCTTAAATTCTGCAAAAACGGAATAAAAAATGAAAAAATTGTTAAAAATTAGGTAAAACATCTTGAAAAAAAGTTTGATATGGAGTAAAATAATAAAAGAAAATTTAGGAGGTAATTCCAATGGTAAAAGTTGCTATTAACGGTTTCGGCCGTATCGGCCGTCTGGCTTTCCGTCAGATGTTCGGCGCAGAGGGTTATGAGGTTGTTGCTATTAACGATCTTACAAGCCCCGCTATGCTTGCTCATCTTCTTAAGTACGATTCTGCACAGGGCAGATATGCTCTTGCTGACACCGTAGTTGCAGGTGAGGACAGCATCACAGTTGACGGTAAGACTATCAAGATCTATGCCGAGAAAAATGCCGCAGATCTTCCCTGGGGAGAGATCGGTGTTGATGTTGTATTAGAGTGCACAGGTTTCTATACTTCTAAGGATAAAGCACAGGCTCATATCGATGCCGGCGCTAAGAAGGTCGTTATTTCTGCTCCTGCAGGTAAAGATCTTCCCACTATCGTTTACAGCGTTAATGAAAAGACTCTTACTAAAGAGGACAAGATCATTTCCGCAGCTTCCTGCACAACTAACTGCTTAGCTCCTATGGCTGATACTCTTAACAAGTATGCTCCTATAGTAAGCGGTATTATGACCACTGTTCACGCTTTCACAGGTGATCAGATGGTACTTGACGGTCCGCACAGAAAAGGCGATCTCCGCCGCGCTCGTGCAGCTGCCGTTAATATAGTTCCTAACTCAACAGGCGCTGCTAAGGCTATAGGTCTTGTTATTCCTGAGCTTAACGGTAAGCTTATCGGTTCTGCTCAGCGTGTTCCGGTTCCGACCGGTTCTACCACTATTCTTGTTGCAGTTGTTAAAGGCAAGGATGTTACCGTTGAGGGTATCAATGCCGCTATGAAGGCTGCTTCAAGTGCGTCTTTCGGTTACACCGAAGAGCCGCTCGTATCTTCTGATATCATCGGTATCACTTACGGCTCACTCTTTGACGCTACTCAGACAATGGTTACAAAGATTGACGACGATACCTATCAGGTACAGGTTGTTTCTTGGTATGATAACGAGAACAGCTATACAAGCCAGATGGTTCGCACAATCAAGTATTTCGCTGAAATCTGATAAATTAAAATTATTAAAGGGCCGCGAATTTTCGCGGTCCTTTTTTAAAACTTAGGTGATATTAATGAATTTTAATCTTCATACGCATACTTATCTTTGCCGTCACGCCTCCGAAACTCCCGAAGAGTATGTTTTAGCGGCGATAAATCGCGGAATAAAGCAGCTCGGATTTTCCGACCATATTCCTTACGATTTTAATAGTATCAATTATTACAGCGATTATAGAATGAAGCTTGAAGAAACCGAAACCTATGTCAGCGAAATCAGAATACTTAAAGAAAAATATAAAGATAAAATTGAAATTTTAATAGGATATGAAACCGAATTTTACCCGAAGCATTTTGATAAAACGATCGAAAATATAGAAAAATTCGGATATGATTACCTTATTCTCGGTCAGCACTTCACTAACAATGAGTATGATGGGGTCTACAGCGGAGCAAGGACCGAAGACCCGGAAATATTAAAGCAGTATGTTTTACAGGTGACAGAGGGAATAAAAACAGGTAAATTTACATATGTTGCCCATCCTGATCTTATAAATTTCACTGATAAAAAAAGCAGAATTTATTTATCCGAAATGGAAAAGCTCTGCCGCACCGCGCTTGACTATAAGGTTCCTTTGGAATTCAATTTAAGAGGTGTGGATTCTAATGTTTTTTATCCTTGCAGAGAATTTTTTGAAATTGTTAAAAAAGTCGGAAACGATGTAGTTATGGGGTTAGACGCACATTCTATAAGAGAAATGAAAAATCCCGCCCCCGAAGAAAGAGCGCTTAAAATATTAAGCGAATTAAATATTATTCCAATGAATAATAAAAATGCCGATAATTACATAAAATAATATCGGTGATATGAATGATATTTAAAATCAATATTAAAAAGCTTGCGATATGTATTCTTATTCCGCTTATCGCAGGAGGACTTTCAACTTTAATAGTCGGCTCCGATATGAAGATATATTCCTCTATCGAAAGGCCGCCGCTTTCTCCGCCGGGTATAGTTTTTCCGATAGTGTGGTCTATCCTTTATGTGCTAATGGGAATATCGCTGTATCTTGTTTCGGTTGACAGGTCGGCTTCGGAGGATGAGAAAACAGTTGCAAAAACCGTGTTTTTCGTTCAGCTGTTTTTGAATTTTATATGGTCGCCCGTGTTCTTTAAATTCAAAATGTATCTTCTTGCATTTATTATTCTGATTTTAATGATCGCGGCTGTTGTGCTGATGATAATGAAGTTTTATAAGATATCAAAGCCTGCGGCATATCTGCAGATTCCTTATCTTATCTGGCTGTTGATAGCGGCTTATCTTAATTTCGGAGTTTATGTATTGAATTAAAAAAATATAAGCGGCAGTTAAATTTAACTGCCGCTTAAAATTTTTATTTTTACTGATTTTGGTTTCCTGCCGAGGGCACCTGCTGCCTTAATGCTGCACGCGTTTTTCTTATCTCGCCTAAATTTGCGGTGAGTTCTTCATCGGCGCGGCACATAAGATCGTCAACAAATTCCTGAGCGGCTTTTCTCATTTCTCTGCTTTTAGTCTGAGCGTGGGAAATGATCTCTGCGGCTTTTTCCTGAGCCATTTTAACAATTTCTTCCTGAGCAACAGCCGCTTTTGCGCGCTCTTCTGCGTTGCGGATAATGCTGTCGGCTTCGTGCTTCGCGTTGGTTATTATATCGGCTCTGTCCGAAACTATTCCGCGCGCCTGCTTTATTTCGCTCGGAATATTAAGCCTGATATCATCTACAACAGCACGGAGCTTTTCGATATCCACAACCGTTTTCTTGCCGGGAATTTTAATTCCGCTGTCTAAAACCTCATCAAACTGTTCAAGTAACTCGTCAAGTGTCATGATAATTCTCCTTTTTTATCTTCTTTTATTCTGAAAGTCTTTTTACTATATCTTCATATATTTCTTTTGAAACAAAGCCCGAGATATCTCCGCCCATTCCTGCTATCTGCCTTACCATACTTGAGCTTAAATACATATTTTCCGCTCTTGTTGTTAAAAACAGCGTTTCAACATCGGGATTTAATTTTTTATTGGTGAGCGCCATTTGGAATTCATATTCGAAGTCCGACATTGCTCTTAAACCTTTTATTATTGCACAGGCATTTTTCTTTTTGCAATAATCGGCAAGAAGCCCGTCATACAGATCTACTTCGACATTCTTAAAGTCCTTTACAGTCTTTAAGATCATTTCTTTTCGCTCTTCTTTTGTAAAAGCACATTGCTTGTTGGCATTCGTCATAACCACAACTATCAGCTTATCAAACATAGTGCTTGCTCTTGAAATGATATCTAGATGACCTATAGTTATAGGATCAAAGCTTCCGGGGCATATTGCTATGCGTTCATTCAATATCATCACCCCTTTTATAAACCGATATATGTATTTTACCGTATTTATAATGTTTTTTAAGCTTTAAGTCCCCGCAATATTCAGGCATTTTAACCTCTGCCGGGTGCTCGCAGATCACAAGCCCGAATTCGCTCATCACATTCGATATTTTTTCAAGCGCCGGGAGAAGAATTCCTGCTTCATAAGGCGGATCCAAAAAAGCGATATCGAATTTTTTATCTGTGCTTAAAAGATAGGACATATAATCGGATTTTATAACCGAAGAATTCCCCTCAAAACCTGTTACGGCAAGATTTTTTCTGACAGCGTTCAGCGAAGCGTCGGAAATATCGACAAATACCGCTTCTTTAGCGCCTCTGCTCAAAGCCTCAATTCCGAGCTGACCGCTTCCTGCGAAGAGATCGAGAATTCTTCTGCCCTCTATATCAAATTGGATAGAGGAGAAAATGCCCTCCTTGGCTTTTTCGCCCGTGGGCCTTACAATATCGTTTCCTGCGACCGTGCAAAGCTTTAAGCCTCCGGCGGAACCTGTTATAACTCGCATCGGCAAAACTCCAAAATATATTATTATCTATCATATTATCCCACTAAATCGGGTATTTTGTCAATACCTAATTTATGGGATTATGGCAAAAGAGCGAAAATATAAAAAAATACTTGATTTTTTTCATAAGATATGGTATTATATTTGAGCATTTTATTTCACCTTTTCCCAAAGGTGGGTTTAGTGCCGAAAATTATTATCGACATTGAAGCGAGCGGTCCTCTGTAATATGGCATGAACGCTTGAAAAAAGTCAGGGAGGAAATTTTAAATGGATGCAGTTAAAGAATTAACTCAGGGAATGCTTAAAGCAGACGCACCCGAGATCATAATCGGAAGCACTGTTAAGGTTCACGTAAAGATCAAAGAGGGCGAAAAAGAGCGTATTCAGGTATTTGAAGGTACCGTTATCGCTAAAAACAACAGCGGAATAGCCGAAACCTTTACTGTCCGCCGCTTATCATACGGCGTAGGAGTAGAGCGTGTTTTCCCGGTTCATTCTCCTATTGTTGACAAGGTTGAGCTTGTAAGAAAAGGCCGCGTTCGCCGCGCTAAGCTTTATTATCTGCGTGACAGAGTCGGTAAAGCTGCAAAGGTTAAAGAACTTATCGGTTAACCTTAAAAAATTGTATTTTACCGCAGGAATGGAGGGACGGGGTGTTATGCCTTGTCCCTTTTTGTTTTAGCCGAAGAATTTGGAGGAATAAATTTGTCTGAATTTAATGAAGTCGGAAATAAAAAGGGGAAAAGAGAGCTTGAAGAAAAGCTTTCTTTAAAGACAGAAATTTTTGAATGGCTGGAAGTTATTGTATCCGCAATGATTTTGGTCGTGTTTTTGTTTACCTTTGTTTTCCGAATCGCTACTATTGACGGACCCTCTATGCAAAACACTTTGCACAGCGGAGAAAAGGTCATTATATCGAATGTTTTTTATACTCCGAAAGCGGGCGATGTCGTTGTTATATCAAGAAATGCGTCGAACGATTCGAATGACGAGGATGTAAGCGATAAGCCTATCATAAAAAGAATAATTGCAACCGCCGGGCAGACTGTGGATATCGATTTTGAAGCAGGAAAGGTCTATGTTGACGGTAAGGTTTTAAACGAGCCTTATACCAAAACTCCCACAAATCTCAAATATGACGACGGTGTGGTATTCCCGCTTGTAGTAAGCGAGGGGAGCGTATTCGTGCTCGGAGATAACAGAAACGATTCTCTTGACAGCAGATCTGCAAGAATAGGAAACTACGGTATGGTGGATACGAGATATATTTTGGGCAGAGCGGTTATAAGAATATATCCTTTCTCCAAATTCGGGAGATTAAGTGATGGAAAATAAAGAAAATTCTCAGAATATCCAATGGTTTCCCGGCCATATGGCAAAAACCAAGAGGAAAATAAAAGAGCAATTAAAGCTTGTTGACGCGGTCGCTGAAATAACCGACGCGCGAATTCCCGTAAGCAGCAGAAATCCCGATATTCCGGAGCTTATAGGCGATAAGCCTCATATAATCGTGCTTAATAAATGCGATATGGCAGATAAAGCCGAAACGGCAAAATGGATAGATATTTATAAAAAAAGCGGTATTTCAGCCGTCGCCGCGGATTGCAAAAGCGGCAAAGGGCTTGTTGAATTTAAAAACTGCGTATTATCGCTTTTATCCGATAAAATTGCTAAGAACAAAGAAAAAGGAATGGCGGGCAAAAGCGTAAGAATTATGATAGTGGGAATTCCGAATGTCGGGAAATCCTCTTTTATAAATAAGCTTTCTTCAAATTCAAAGGCAAAGGTTGAAAACAGACCGGGTGTTACGAGAATGAACCAGTGGTATAAGGTAGGGAACGGACTCGAGCTTTTGGATACTCCCGGAGTTTTGTGGCCGAAATTTGAAGATGAAACAGTAGGCGAGCATCTTGCGTTCACCGGCGCCGTTTCAGACAGAATTATCGATACGGAGCTTCTTGCGATGCGCCTTTTAGCCACTTTGAGCAAATCATATCCTGAGCTTTTAGAGCAAAGATATAAGATATCCGAATTCCCCGAAGACCCTTATGATATGCTCTGTCTTCTCGGAAAAAAGCGCGGTATGATGATAAGAGGCGGAGAAGTGGATACAGAGCGCGCGGCTAATATGCTGCTTGAAGAATACAGAAATTTAAAAATCGGAGCCGTCACGATAGAAAGGACCTCCGAGTATGCCTGATTATTCTTATGAATTGCAGGCTTTAAATAATGGCTTTAAAAATGTCTGCGGAGTTGACGAGGCGGGCAGAGGTCCGCTTGCAGGTCCTGTTTGCGCGGCGGCTGTTATACTTCCTTTAGGACTTGAAATAGGTGGGCTTGACGATTCTAAAAAGCTTACCGAGAAAAAGCGTGAAATGCTTTTTGAAGTTATAAAAAAGGAAGCTTTGGATTATAGCGTTGCTTTTGCAAGCGTGGAAGAGATAGAAAAATATAATATTTTAAATGCAACTTATCTTGCTATGAACAGGGCAATTTCCGGTCTTGGATCTTTACCCGATCTTGCTTTGATAGACGGCAACCGCAAGCCTAATGATTGCCCCGTGAAATGTGAAACTGTAATAAAAGGCGACTCAAAATCATATTCTGTTGCGGCGGCTTCTGTGCTTGCTAAGGTGACCAGGGACAGACTGATGAAAGAATATGATGAAAAGTATCCGTCTTACGGTTTTGCCGCACATAAAGGTTACGGCACAAAAGCGCACTATGAAGCCATAAAAAATCACGGAATTTGTGAAATACACAGAAAGTCATTTTTAAAAAATGTCTTATAACAGCGAAAATTCAAGAATTTTAGGAGCTCTCGGCGAAGAAAAGGTTGCAAAATTTTTAAAACATAAGGGTTGTATAATTCTAAAAAGGAATTACAGGGACAGATACGGCGAAGTGGATATCATTGCCGAAAGCAAGCAAAACATAATATTTGTTGAAGTAAAAACAAGGAATAAAAACGCGCTGGTTTCCGGTCTTGACGCTATTGACGAAAAGAAAATGCGCCTTATAAAAAACGAGGCGCTGATGTTTACTAAAAGGTTAAATACCGACCTTGAGCCGAGAATAGATGTGGCGGAGCTGACTTACAGCGAAACGCCCGACGGGAAGTATAAATGGGAGCTTAAGTATATTAAATCTGCTTTTTAAGCGAGGTTTTTATTATGAATTTATTTGATCTCCACAGCGATACTCCTTATGAATGCTTTAAATTCAGAATTCTGCCGAGCGACCGCAGGCTTGCGGCAAATATAGATCAGAAAAAATTTTTCGATAAATGGGATCAGTTCTATGCCGTTTGGATAAAAGACGATGAAACAGAGCCTTTTAAAAAATATAAGGATATCATAACTTCTTTCAAAGAAAAGCTGAAAAGAGCAGATATAAAACCTAATATTCATTTTGCGCTTGAGGGCGGAGCGGCGATCGGGCAGGATTTAGAAAATGTTTCTAAATTAAAAGAAGATAATATAGAATATATAACTCTTACATGGAATCACAAAAATAATATAGCCGCAGGCACTTATGAAAGCGGCGGAATAACGGATTTCGGAAAAAAAGTTATCAATAAAATGAATGATCTTTCCATTGCCTGCGATCTTTCTCATTCGAATGACGAAACCTTTTATAAAGCTTTGGAAATTTCAAAATATCCTGTAATTACCCACGCCTGCTTTAAAGAAATAACGGATCACCCGAGGAATTTTACCGTTTCACAAATAAAAGAGCTTTTTTTACGAGGCGGAATTTTCGGAATTTGCTTTTACCCCGAATTTGCTGGGGAAGGCGATATTTTTGAGAAGATATATGAAAATATTTATCGGTTATCCGATCTTGGGTTTGCTGAAAATTTAGCCATAGGCTCGGATTTTGACGGCGCTTTAATGGATAAAGATCTTAAAAATTCCTGCGATACTTTAAAGCTTTATGATTATTTGTTAAAAAAGGGAATAGATAAAAAATCGCTTGACGGCATTTTTTATTATAACGCTTTTAATTATTTTAAAAAACTTTCGGAAAGGAAAAAGAAATGAACTATATAAGCACAAGAAATAAAAATTTAAAAGAAAGCTCTGCTTTTGCTATTGCAAACGGTATTTCAAAAGAGGGCGGACTTTTTGTTCCCGAAAGTATTCCGAAATTGAGCGCGGAAGATTTCGAAAACTTAAAAAAGCTTGATTACTGCGAAAGAGCAAAATATATCTTATCCTCTTTCCTTACCGATTTTTCGGATGAGGAGCTTGAATACTGCGTTAAGGGAGCTTACTGCGACACATTCGATTTTGATAATCCCGCACCTCTTGCAAAGCTCGGAGAAAATGAATATATCCTGGAGCTTTGGCACGGTCCTACCTGTGCGTTTAAAGACCTTGCTTTGCAGCTTCTGCCTTATCTTATGACCGTTTCCGCAAAAAAGGTTTCAAAAGGATTTAAAACGGTTATTCTCGTAGCCACTTCGGGAGATACGGGTAAAGCGGCGCTTGAGGGATTTAAAGATGTTGACAACACCGAGATCATCGTGTTCTACCCGCAGGAGGGCGTGAGCAATATGCAAAAACTGCAGATGGTTTCGCAGCTCGGCGATAATGTAAATGTTTGTGCGATAAGCGGAAATTTTGACGACGCGCAGTCGGCGGTAAAACAGATATTTACCGATGAAGTGGTTAAAAGCGAGCTTGCAAAAAACAATATGAAATTTTCCTCTGCAAACTCTATAAATTGGGGAAGACTGGCTCCCCAGATAGTTTATTATGTTTCTTCTTACTGCGATATGTTAAATCAGGGCGAGGATTTAAAAGACGGATTTACCGTCACAGTCCCCACAGGTAATTTCGGTAATATTCTTGCGGCTTATTATGCTAAAAAAATGGGAGTTCCGATAAGTAAACTTATCTGCGCATCTAATTCAAATAATGTGCTTACTGATTTTATAAACACCGGAATTTATGATAAAAACAGAAAGTTTTATACCACCTGCTCGCCCTCTATGGATATTCTTATTTCAAGCAACCTTGAAAGACTTTTATTCGATCTTTCAGGCAATGACGACGAATATATCTCGGATATAGAGAACAAGCTCTTTAAAACAGGAAAGTTTGAGATAAAAGAAGAAATAAAAGAAAAGATTTCCGATCTCTTCTTCGCTTCCTGCTGTGACGACGATAAAACTCTTGATACCATCAAGGAAACCTTTGAAAAATTCGGATATCTTATAGATACTCACACGGCGGTAGCCGTAGCGGCTTATAACGAATATAAAGAAAAAACAGGGGATAAAAGACCTGCCGCTATAGCCTCTACCGCCTCGCCTTATAAATTCACTTCAAGCGTATTAAAGGCGCTTGATAAAACTCCCGACAGCGACGAGTTTAAAAATCTCGATGTTTTAAGCGAAGTTTCAAATACTTCTATTCCCGAGCCTTTAGCAAAGCTTAAAAACGCAAAGGTAAGATTTAATAAGGTCTACGGTAAAACCGAGCTTAAAAAAGCTGTAAAGGATTGCCTTTTTAAATAAAATATGTATCGTACTGCTTTCGGTATCCGGCATAAAATTTTACTGCCGGATACCGTTTGTCTGAATTTTAATTACTGTCTTGCCGAAAAAGTATCGCAGCAGGTCTCGCTGCAGCAGTTTGCGGTACAGTTACCGATCTTGATCATTCCGGCTTTGCAGGAATCGTCTTCAGTGTGATGAACGCAGTTTTTAACCGAACAATGAATACAATACTCTGTTTTACAATCTGACATTTAAATCATCCTTTCCGGCTTTTAGCCTTTATTATTATGCTCAATTACTTATCTTTTATGTGAGGCAGGCGAAAAAAATTGTCTATATTTGCAATTTCGGATCTTCATTTATCATTTGAAACCGATAAATCTATGGAAATATTCCCGGGCTGGCAAAATTATACCGGGAGAATAAAGGAAAATTTCAATAAAATCGTAGCGAAAGAAGATATCGTCGTAATTGCAGGAGATATTTCGTGGGCGACAAAATTAGAAGAAGCTAAAACCGATCTGAGCTTTATAAATTCGCTGCCCGGCAAAAAGGTATTTATAAAAGGCAATCACGATTTTTGGTGGACAACCGCTAAAAAGATCAATGATTTTTTTGAAAAGAATGGGTTTGACACGCTGAAAATAGTTTATAATAACTTCTTTTCGGTGGAAAAATATGCCGTTTGCGGAACAAGAGGCTGGTTTTATGATAAAAGCGGTCCTGAAGACGAAAAGGTCCTTTTAAGAGAGTGCGGAAGACTTGAAACCTCTCTTTCTCAAGCCGAAAATTCAGGGCTTGAACCGATAGTGTTCTTGCACTATCCGCCTGTTTACGGTAATTTTAAGAACGAAATGATATTAAAAATCTTAAAAAATCATAATATCAAAACGGTTTATTACGGTCATATCCACGGTTCGGGTATAAAAAGCACCGTTTCGGAGTATGACGGTATAAAAATGAAGCTGTTGTCTGCCGACTGTAACGGTTTTTCCCCGATACTTGTAAAAAAATTAAAAATTTAACAAATAATAGTGGAAAATCGTTTTTAATTGTGGTATAATGAAATGCAATTTATGCGGAGGTACTTAAAATGAGTTTAAAAGAATCTAAAAAAATCGATACCAACAGGTATCAGCTTGAGATCACTATTGACGGGGAGAAGTTCAGAGAAGCTATTAAGGAAGCTTACCGTAAGAACGGAAAAAAGATAAATATTCCCGGATTCAGAAAGGGTAAAGCTCCTTTACATATGATAGAAACATATTACGGCTCCGAAGTATTCTTTGAAGACGCTCTTAACCTGCTTTATAACGACGCTGTAGAGGGCGCTATCGAAGAATCCGGCCTTAAGGTTATTGACGATAAAATGGATTTTGACCTTGTTTCAATTTCTAAGGAAGACGGTGTTGACTTCAAGGTAAGCCTTACAACATATCCTGAAATCACACTTAAGAAATATAAAGGCTTAAAGGCTGAAAAAGCCGCTGTTAAGGTTGACGCGGCAGAAGTCAATAAAGAGATCAAGGCTATGGCCGAGAGAAACGCAAGAATGGTTTCCGTTGAAGACAGAGCCGCTAAAAAAGGCGATACTGTTGTTATCGACTTTGAAGGATTTACAGACGGTAAAGCTTTCGAGGGCGGTAAAGCAGAGGGCCATTCCTTAGAGCTTGGTTCCGGTCAGTTCATTCCCGGATTTGAAGATCAGATCGTAGGAAAGAATATCGGCGATGAATTCGATGTTAATGTTACTTTCCCTGAGGAATACGGCGCTAAAGAGCTTGCAGGAAAGCCCGCAGTATTTAAAGTAAAGCTTCACGAGATTAAGATAAAAGAGCTTCCCGAGGTCGACGATGAGTTTGCCAAAGATGTCAGCGAATTCGATACTTTAAAGGATCTTAAAGCCGATATCAAGAAAAAAGCTCTTGAAAGAAAGAAAAAAGTGGCTGAAGAGGCTGTAGAAAACGAACTTGTTCAGCAGATTGTTGACGGTATCGAGGGCGATATCCCCGAGGCTATGTTTGAAAACCGCCTTAATCAGTCGGTAGAAGAATTTGCTTACCGTCTGCAGTCGCAGGGAATGAATCTCGAAACCTATCTTAAGTATACCAACAGCACTATCGATGATTTCAAGAAATCTTTCCGCCCCCAGGCTGAAATGCAGGTTAAATACCGCCTCGCTCTTGATAAAATAGTCGAGCTTGAAAACATCAAGGCCGATGAAAAGGATATCGAGGCTGAATATAAGAAAATGGCTGATAATTACGGCTTGGAAGTCGATAAGGTCAAAGCGGCTGTTCCCTCAAGCGAGCTTGAGAAAGATATCGCCGCAAATAAAGCTATTGACTTTGTAAAGGCAAACACGGTTATAACCGAGGCTGAGCCTAAAGAAAGCAAGCCTGCGGCTAAAAAGGCTCCCGCTAAAAAAGCGGCTTCTAAAAAGACCGAGGAAAAATCGGATAAATAATTGATTATATTTTTTAAAGTCCGTTCATAATAATTCGTACAGGAGGTTGATCGGAATGAGTTTGGTTCCTTATGTTGTTGAACAAACAAGCAGAGGAGAAAGATCCTATGATATTTTTTCCCGCTTGCTTAATGACAGAATTATAATGCTTAACGATCAGGTCGATAACAATTCGGCAAGCGTCGTTATAGCGCAGATGCTTTATCTTGAGGGTCAGGATCCCGAAAAGGATATAAGCTTTTATATCAACAGTCCGGGCGGATCTGTTTCCGCAGGTATGGCTATTTATGATACTATGCAGTATATCAAGTGCGATGTCAGCACTATATGCCTTGGAATGGCCGCGAGTATGGGAGCTTTCCTCCTTGCCGCAGGCGCTCCGGGAAAAAGATTTGCTCTTCCTAACAGCGAGATTATGATTCATCAGCCCTTAGGCTCTGCCGAGGGCCAGGCAACGGATATTCTTATCCACGCTAATCATATCAAGCATATCCGCAGCACGATAAATGAGATTTTGGCAGCCGAAACAGGCAAGCCGCTCAGCGTTATCGAGCAGGATACAGAGCGCGATAATTTTATGACTGCAAAGGAAGCCGCTGATTACGGACTTATTGATAAAGTTATTACAAAAAGATAAATAAGAATTTTTAAAAACCGGAAAGTCCGCGGACAAACGCGTATTTTCCGGTTTTGAATAGGAGATAAAATGCCGAAAAATAATGATAGTGAGATCTGCTGTTCCTTTTGCGGAAAAACACAGGATGAAGTTTCAAGACTCATAGAGGGCCCCGGAGTTTATATTTGCGACAGCTGCATAAGCTTTTGCAATTCTCTTCTTTTTGAAGATGACGCAGCAGCCGAAAATAAAAGCAAAGAAAATGAAGAAAAACCTCTTCCTAAGCCTAAAGAGATCAAAGAAAAGCTTGATGAATATGTTATAGGCCAGGATGAGGCAAAGAAGATATTATCTGTTGCCGTATATAACCATTATAAAAGAATAAGGGATAATAAGGAATGCGGCGTAGAGCTTGCTAAGAGCAATGTGTTAATGCTCGGTCCCACAGGAGTCGGAAAAACCCTTTTAGCGCAGACTCTTGCAAAAACCCTCGATGTTCCTATAGCTATAACCGACGCAACTACTCTGACCGAGGCGGGATATGTCGGAGAAGATGTCGAAAATATCCTTTTAAGGCTCATTCAGGCGGCGGATTATGATGTTGAAAAAGCAGAGCACGGAATAATTTATGTCGATGAAATAGATAAAATAGCGAGAAAATCCGAAAATGCGTCTATCACGAGAGATGTAAGCGGAGAGGGAGTTCAGCAGGCACTGCTTAAGATCCTTGAGGGAACTGTTTCAAATGTTCCTCCCCAGGGAGGAAGAAAGCACCCTCAGCAGGAGTTTATTCAGATTGATACCACGAATATCCTCTTTATCTGTGCCGGCGCCTTTGACGGTATAGAAAAGGTCATCGAAAGAAGAATGGGCGGCAGTTCTTTAGGATTCGGCGCCGATGTGAAATCGCCGAAGAGCATTGAGGCACAGGCGCTTTGCGAAACTGCTACTCATCAGGATCTTGTCAAGTTCGGAATGATACCCGAGCTTGTGGGAAGACTTCCTGTTATAGCAACCTTAAAGGGAATGGATAAAGAAACCCTTGTAAATATTATGACAAAGCCCAAAAATTCGATTATCAAGCAGTATCAGGCGCTTTTCGAAATGGATAATGTTAAGCTTGAATTCAGAAAAGAAGCGCTCGACGCCATTGCCGATATGACAGTTGAAAGAAATACGGGAGCAAGAGGCTTAAGATCGATAGTTGAAAGCGTGCTGCAGAATATTATGTTTGAAACACCTTCGCAACCCGATATAGAAAAAATTATTATAACAAAAGATACCGTTAAATCGGGAAAACCGAAAATCGTAAGAAAAGAAAGCACCGAATAAAATTCGGCGCTTTCTTTTCTTAAAACTGCTTTCTTAATTTTTCAAGCGCGGCTTTCTCTATTCTTGAAACATAGCTTCTTGAAATGTTAAGAAGTCTGGCAATATCCTTTTGAGTCATTTCTTCATTGCCGTTTAATCCGTATCTTAAGCTAATTATCTTATATTCTCTCTCATCAAGAGTTTTTCCTATTATTTTGCTTAAGTGTTCAAGCTTTAGCTTGGTATCGGTTTTTTCTTCGATATCAACATTATCCGCTATCACATCGATAAGCGAGATAGAATTTCCGTCACGGTCGGTTTCTATAGGGTCGCTGATATAAACATCTTGCGATGTTTTCCTTATACTTCTGAAATACATCAGAATTTCATTTTCAATACATCTCGCGGCATAGGTCGCAAGCCTTATTCCCTTATCGGAATTAAAGGTCGTAACAGCTTTAATAAGTCCGATAGTGCCTATCGAGATAAGATCATCCTGGTCGCAGCCTGCGGAATAGTATTTCTTAACAATATGCGCAACAAGCCTTAAATTGTGCTCGATAAGCTTGTTTTTTGCGTCTTCATCGCCTGTTTCGCGGTAAAGCTTCAGTAATTCCTCCTCTTTTTTAGCTGAAAGCGGAGGAGGGAATGCACCCGCGCCCGTTACATGAAGAGCAAAATAATAAAGATTACAGGCAATTTTTAAAAATAAATCAAATAGCATAAAATAAACCCCCATACGATAAATTTATATGCGTACGGGGGCGTTATTTTGCCATATTTATTTTATAAAATTCCTGTGCAGTGATCGCTGAAAGCTTCTGTGATTTTTACTCTTAAAATCTTTCCGCGTATATCTTCATCCGATTTTACGAAAACCTTTGAATAATTAGCGGTGTATCCTTCATATGTATTGCCTTTTTTACTCTCAAAAAGCACATCAAAAGATCTGCCGCAAAGCTTATTTAAAAATTCTTCTTCGCTTTTGATGCAGATCTCTGCCAATTTTTTAGCTCTTAAAGCTTTGATTTCTTTTTTTATCTGATCGGGATATTTTTCCGCGGGAGTGCCTTTTCTTATTGAATAGGGGAAAATATGCGATCTCGCAAACCCGATTTTTTTAACAAAGCTTAGGCTTTTTTCAAATTCCTCGTCGGTTTCTCCCGCAAAGCCTACCATTATATCGGTCGTAACAGCCGCGTCTTCAAACATATTTCTTATTCTTGTTACCAGATCTTCGTAGAATTTGCTGTCATAATGCCGATTCATTCTTTTAAGGGTTTCATCACAGCCTGATTGGAGGGATAGGTGAAACTGCGGGCAGAATTTTTCCTGAGCTTTAAGCCTTTTCAGCATTTCGTCAGAAATGCAGTCGGGCTCAAGCGAGCCGAGCCTTACTCTTTTTATCCCTTCTGTCTCACATACTGTATCCACCGCGTCGGCAAGATCGAAATTTTCACCTTTGCCGTAAGACGAGAGATTTATACCTACTAGCACGATCTCAGAAAACCCGTTTAAAGCAAGCATTTCAGCCTCTTTCTTGATTTCATCAAGACTTCTCGACCGCACTCTTCCTTTTGCATAGGGAATAATGCAGTAGGTGCAGAACCTGTCGCACCCGTCTTCTATCTTCATATAAGCCCTGGTTCTTTCGCTGAAATTTGAAATAAGCGGAGTGTTGTAAACATCGGTTGCTTTGTGACTATCGACGGAAAAAATTCTAAGTTTTGTTTTTAAAAACTTTTCTGTTTCGGATAAAATTTTCGAAATATCCGTGTTTCCGATAACGATATCCGCCTCTTTTAAGCTTTCCGACCTTTCGGGAAACGCCTGGACCATACAGCCCGTGAGAATTATAACCGCCTGCGGATTTTCTTTTCTGCAGCGCCTTAAAGTCTGACCCGCCTTTTTGTCGCTTTGCGCGGTGACAGAGCAGGTATTGATAACGATAATATCAGCTTTTATATTTTCAAAATCCGTGTAGCCCGAGCGGTTAAAAAGCTCGCGGATAGCCTCGGTTTCATATTGATTGACTTTACAGCCCAAAGTTATATACTTAACATTCATATCTTTTCTCCGTTAGAAATTACATAAATAATTATATTATATTTTTTTATATTTTACAAGGAAAATATTGATTTTTGAAAGCTTATATTGTATAATTATTTTGTATGTTAAAACGAGTTGTTTGGAGAGATAATTTTGTTTAAAAACAGATTCACGATTTTGCTTATTTGCATAGCATTTGATATTGCAGCTGCGGTCGCTTCCGTTTTTTTAGCCGGTTCTTTTTGTCAGATCGGTTTTAACGGGGCGTTTTTTACATTGGCGGCGGTTTTTGCGGTATCGCTTTTTGTTTTCCTTTATATTTTTAAGGCTTATAATATTTTGTGGAAGTATGCAGGATATTCGGATTATATCAGGCTTGTGATCTCTGCTTGCCTTTCGGGTCTTGTAATGCTTTTTGCAAGTCTTATTTTTGAACCTGACAACGGAATAAAACTCAGATTTTCTTTAATATCCGTTCTTTTTGCCATAGTGTTTATTTTCTGCTTCAGGCTTGCCGCAAGGCACAGCGTGGGAGAGATATTCAAAGGCAGCGCAAAAGCGGAAGAAAATATTATGATAATCGGCGCGGGAGACGCCGCAAAGCTTCTTATCGATGATATCCAGAGCAACCGTGAGCTTTATAAATCCACCATAAAATGCGCTATCGATGATAATACTCAAAAGATAGGAAACTATATTTCGGGCGTTAAGATAGTGGGGGACTGCAATTCAATACCCGATTGCATTAAAGAATATCATATTGATACTATTATTTTCGCCATACCCTCCTGCGAAAGCGCGAGAAAATCGGAAATTCTTCAAATGTGTCAGAAAACAGGCTGCAAGATCCGCGTGCTGCCGAGCGTATATAAAATGCTCTCCGGTCAGCAGATAAAGATAAACACTTTAAGGGAAGTTCAGATTGAGGATCTTTTGGGAAGAGATCCTATCGATCTTACTTTGCCGAATGTTTTCGATTATATTAAGAATAAAACAGTTTTAGTCACGGGCGGCGGAGGATCGATAGGCTCCGAGCTTTGCCGACAGATAGCTTTCCACAATCCGAAAAGACTCATTATTTTCGACATTTATGAGAATAATGCTTACGAGATACAAAACGAGCTTAAATTCGCTGATCCGGAGCTTGATCTTATAACGCTTATCGGCTCAGTAAGAGATAAAAAAAGACTCGAATCTGTATTTGAAAAATATAAGCCGCAGCTTGTTTTCCATGCTGCCGCTCATAAGCATGTGCCTTTAATGGAGGACAGCCCTAACGAGGCTATAAAAAACAATGTCTTCGGCACTTATAACACGGCTCTTTGCGCCGATAAATACGGAGTGGAAAAGTTTGTGCTTATATCCACCGATAAAGCCGTCAATCCCACCAATATTATGGGTGCGAGCAAGAGAATTTGTGAAATGATAGTGCAGTCGGTCAATGAAAAATCCAAGACCGAATTTGTCGCAGTAAGATTCGGAAATGTTTTAGGATCTAACGGATCGGTCATTCCGCTGTTTAAAAAGCAGATAGAAAAAGGCGGTCCCGTTACTGTCACCGATCCGAATATGATAAGATACTTTATGACTATTCCCGAGGCGGTTTCGCTGGTAATTCAGGCGGGCTCTTCGGCTAAGGGCGGAGAAATATTCGTTTTGGATATGGGCAAGCCCGTTAAAATAGTCGATCTTGCCGAAAATCTTATCAGGCTTTCGGGGTACAAGCCTTATTCCGAAATTCAGATAGAATTTATCGGTCTCAGACCGGGAGAAAAAATGTATGAAGAGCTTTTGATGTCCGAAGAGGGACTTAAAAAGACAGATAACAGGCTTATTTATATCGGTCACGCTATTGATTTTGATGAAAACGAATTTTTCAATGAGCTTAAAGAATTAAAGCATATGCTTGAAGATGAAAATTCGGACATCAGAGAAATAACAGCGCGCATTGTTCCGACATATCATTATAACGCCGCTCAATAAGAGCGGCGTTTGGCTGTGAAAAACGGGGGATTTCATTATGGCAGAAAAAATAATTGAAAATTTAAGAAATATCGCGATAATCGCACATGTTGACCATGGTAAGACCACACTTGTAGACCAGCTTTTAAAGCAGAGCGGTACTTTCAGGGAAAACGAAGCGGTAAACGAAAGGGTAATGGACTCTAACGATCTCGAAAGAGAGAGAGGAATTACAATTCTTTCGAAAAACACGAGCGTTATGTATAACGGCGTTAAGATAAATATTATCGATACTCCGGGACACGCGGATTTCGGCGGAGAGGTCGAGAGAATTCTTCAGATGGTAGACGGCGTTCTTTTGCTTGTTGACGCTTTTGAGGGCTGTATGCCGCAGACGAGATTTGTGCTTAAAAAAGCGCTTGCTCTCGGCAAAAAAGCAGTTGTTGTTATTAACAAGATCGACAGACCTATGGCAAGACCTCACGAGGTCGTAGACGAAGTCCTTGATCTTTTCATAGAGCTCGGCGCTGACGACGATCAGATAGAATTCCCTGTAGTGTTCGCCTCTGCAAGAGACGGTTATGCTTCTTATTCGCCCGATGTTAAGGGTACGGATATGAAACCGCTTTTCGAGGAAATAGTAAAGGAAATAGAGCCGCCTAAAGGTGACACCGAGGCGCCGCTGCAGCTTTTATTCTCAAATATTGAATATGACGAATATTTAGGCAGAATAGGCGTAGGAAGAGTTGTAAGAGGCACAGTCAGCGTAGGGCAGAGGGTTGCGCTTTGCCATAAAGACGGCACATCGAGCAATGTAAAAATCGCTAAGCTCTTTATGTACAGCGGTCTTAAAAGAACCGAGGTCGAATCAGCCACAGTCGGAGATATAGTTCAGGTTGCGGGAATTGCCGATCTTGAAATAGGCGAAACTGCCTGCGATCCCGAAAATATCGAGGCATTGCCTTTTGTTAAGATAGACGAGCCGACGCTTTCAATGAACTTTATGGTAAATAACTCTCCCTTTGCAGGGCAGGACGGAAAATTCGTTACTTCAAGAAATCTCCGTGACAGGCTCTTTAAAGAGGTTATGACAAATGTAAGCCTTCGCGTGGAAGAAACCGACAGCGCGGATACTTTCAAGGTATCCGGAAGAGGCGAGCTCCACCTTTCGATACTTATTGAAACAATGCGCAGGCAGGGTTATGAATTCCAGGTATCTCCTCCGGAGGTTATCTATAAAAAGGATGAAAACGGCAAGCTTTTAGAGCCTATGGAGCTTTTGATGATAGAAGTGCCGGACACCTATGTCGGCGTTGTAATGGAAAGGCTCGGCAGCAGGCACGCAGAGATCAAGAATATGGGCACGCGTGACGGCGGAATGTCACATATGGAGTTTGTAATTCCTGCAAGAGGTCTTTTAGGCTACCGCTCACAGTTTATGACTGATACTAACGGAAACGGAATTATGAACCATGTTTTCAACGGTTACGAGGAATTCAAGGGCAATATCGAGCAGAGAAACACAGGCTCGATAATAGCTCACGAAACAGGCGAAGCTACCGGTTACGGACTTTTTAATACTCAAAGCAGGGGCAGACTTTTTATAGGCCCCGGCACACCCGTATATGAGGGAATGATAGTGGGTGAAAATCCGAAAAACGAGGATATAGTCTGCAATGTCTGCAAGAAAAAGCAGATGACAAACACCCGTGCTTCCGGCTCTGACGACGCTTTAAGACTTGTTCCTCACTCAACTTTAAGCCTTGAGCAGTCGCTTGAGTTTATCAAAGACGACGAGCTTGTGGAGATTACTCCCGAAAATATCAGACTCAGAAAGAAAATTTTGAGCAAAGAGCTGAGAATGAAACACGAGGCTAAAAACCGCTGATGAATTATGTCATTCTCGATATGGAATGGGATAATGTTTATCTTAAATCAAAGCACGGATTTATAAATCAGATCCTACAGATCGGTGCGGTCAAGTGCGATGAGAATTTAAACATTATCGATACTTTAAAAATAAATGTTAAGTCTTCCGTTTCAAAAAAAGTAAGCTCGCGCTTTACGGAGCTTACAAAAATAACCACCGAAGAAATGCTTTCGGGAATTCCTTTAAAAGAAGCGGTGGAAAAATATAATAAATGGGTAGGCTCGGATTTTATCACTCTCACCTGGAGCAATTCCGACCTTTATTCTATTGCAGAAAATGAAAAGTACCTGACTTTGGGCGCAAAATTCAAGCTAGAAAAATATCTCGATCTTCAAAAGTATATTCAAAATGAGATAAGGCTTTCAGGCTTAGAGCTTAAATCCCAAATTTCTTTGCAGGACGCGGCGAAAGTGTATAATATAGGCTTTGATGATCTTGAACTTCACACAGCTAAAGACGACAGCCTTTTATGCCTTAAGCTATTAAGGAAAAATTTTAATGCAGAGAGATTTTTCTGCCAGGTTCAGGATACGCGCGATCCCGCATTTTATAAAAAGCTTTATTTTAAATCCTATTATCTTAAAAATTTAAGCGCCGAAAAAATCGGGGAGGAAAATCTTGATTTTTTCTGTGATAAATGCGGAGAAAAAGCTTTAAGAAAAACAAAATGGCGGTATCATAACAGGTGGTTCTGCGCAAATTTTTATTGCAAAAAATGCCGCAGAAAATTTCAGGGAAGAATTTCAGTCAAAAAGACCTTTGACGGTTTAACAGTCAGAAAAAGGATATGCGAGATCAAAAAAGAGGAAAAGAATAATGCTGTGCAATCTGTGCCCGAGAAAGTGCAATGCGCCGCGCGGGAAAGATAGCTCAAAAGGCTATTGCAAAATGCCTTTGGAGCCTGTTTTGGCAAAAGCTATGCTCCATTTCGGCGAAGAGCCTGTTATCAGCGGAAAAAACGGCTCGGGAGCGGTTTTTTTCAGCGGCTGCTCTTTAAGATGTGTTTTTTGCCAGAATTTTGAAGTGAGCAGAGGAAATAAAGGCAAAAAAATAACTGTTTTAAGACTTGCGGAAATTTTTAAAGAGCTTGAGCAAAAAGGCGCTCATAATATCAATCTTGTAACGCCCTCGCATTATGCTTATGCGATAAGGTCTGCACTTGAGATCTATAGACCTAATATTCCGATAGTTTACAATTCTTCGGGGTATGACAGCTTATATGAACTCGACTTGTTAAAAGATTATATCGATATTTATCTTTTTGATTTAAAATATCTTGATAAAAGCAGGGCAAAGAAGTATTCTAAAGCGGAGGATTATCCGCAAACTGCTTTAAGCGCCATAGAATATGCTTATAATTTAAAAAGCAAGCCTATCTTAGAAAACGGACTGCTTAAAAGCGGAATTATCATAAGGCATTTGCTAATGCCTGCGGCAACCAATGAGGCAATCAGGATCTTTGACTGCGTAAATGAAAAATTCAGTAACGCGATATTTAGCATAATGAGCCAATATTCTCCCCGGGGAGAGGCTTATAAATATAAAGAAATAAACAGATTAGTTACAAAGCGCGAATATGAAAAAGTGCTTGATTACATTATAAATTCGGGCTTTAAAAACTGCTATTTTCAGGAGCTTGAAAGCTCAAAAGAGGATATGATACCTGATTTTGATCTTTCGGGAGTATAGACAATAAGAAAGGATCATTAAATGAATATTGCCGTTGCACAATCGGGAGGACCGACCTGCGCTATAAATGCTTCACTTCTCGGAGTTTTCAGGCAGGGACTTAAAGAAAAAGAAATCGACCATATTTTCGGCTCTTTTAACGGAATAGAGGGGATTATTTCCGATAATCTTATCGATCTTAATTCCGTTATAAAAACCGACGAAGATATGGAGCTGTTAAGGCAGACTCCTTCAACCTGTCTCGGCTCATGCAGGTATAAATTGCCTGACGATACCGATTCAAGGGTTTATGATAAAATAACCGAATGCTTTTTTCGCCACGGAATAGGCGCATTTTTCTATATCGGCGGTAACGATTCAATGGATACCGTTGCAAAATTAAGCGCTTATATGAAGAAAAAGGGCATTGATATAAAAATCGTCGGAATTCCGAAAACTATTGATAATGATCTTGAGTATACAGACCACACTCCCGGTTTCGGCTCGGCGGCAAAATATGTGGCAACAAGTGTGCAGGAAATTATCCGCGACAGCTCCGTTTACAGTATAGAGTCTATCACTATTATAGAGATTATGGGCAGGCACGCAGGCTGGCTTACAGCTTCTTCCTGCGTATTAAGAGCGAACGGCGAGAGTGCTCCGCACCTTATTTATCTTCCCGAAAGCAAAATTTCGGAAAAGAAATTTCTTGAAGATGTAAAAGCGCAGATGATGGTGCACAGGGCGGTCGTCGTAGCAGTATCGGAGGGGCTAAAGCTTGAAAGAGCCAACTCCGAAAAATCCTACGGAACGGGAACTGTCGACAGCTTCGGTCACGAAAATTTAAGCGGAATAGGTAAAATTCTTGAAAATATCGTGAGAGATAATATCGGCTGCAAGGTAAGATCGGTCGAGCTTAATGTAATGCAGAGGTGCTCTTCCCACATAAGCTCAAAAACAGATATCGAAGAAGCAGAGCTGATAGCCGAAAAGGCAGTTGAATTTGCACTTTCAGGGAAAAGCGGAATAGCAATGATATTTAAAAGGGTTATGAATAATCCTTATACTGTAATTTCGGATTGCGTTCCCGCTTGCGACATAGCAAATAAGGAGCGGTTCTTCCCGAAAAAATGGATAAATGAGGCTCTTAATAATGTTTCGGATGAGGCTGTGGATTATTTTCTTCCGCTTATCCACGGCGAGCAGATAATAAGAATGAAAAACGGAATACCCATTCATTTCAAATTGCAGAATAAGTAGACAATTTGATCGGAAAAATTTTCCGCTATGAGAAGCGTCGTATCCTGATTGTATTGTCCGGACAAAAAAAGCTACCGCTTATGCGGTAGCTTTTTCCTTATAAAACACAGTCATAATATTTTCAAGCACCGATTTTTCATCGGGAATGAATTCGACCCATTTTTCTCCTTTTTGGAGTGTGCCTGTTATCTTATGATATTTAAAATTGTTGCCTATGTTTCCTACAAGGAAGTTCGTTGCAAGGTAAGTGAGCTGAGAAAAATCCATATTAGTGGAATAGTAAGGCTTTAAAGTATTGTAAAATGATGAAAGCTTTGAAGGGTTTTTAAGCAACGCGTTGCCGAACTTTGACGCAAATACCTTTATAAACTCATTTTGCCTTTCCATTCGCTTTTCATTGGCGGAAATATCGTCGCCGCGAGTCCTGATATAAGATAAAGCCCATTTCCCGTTTAAAGTTGTTTTTTTACCTTTTTTAAGAGTGCCGAGCTTTTCAAGAACAATATCTTCATCGGGAGTTATTTCAATTCCGCCGAGATTATCCACGACTTTTTCGATACATTTAAGGTCTACCGTGATGTATGAACTTATATTTATTCCGTAAAGCGCTCTTTTAACGGATTTTAAAACATTTTCGCTTGATTCGGCAGGGGAATTGCCGTAAGCGTAAGCTAAACATAACTGCTCTTTCCTCGTTCCGCCGAAATTGCCAGCGTCAGAGTAAACATTTACATCGCACATGGTTTCTCTCGATATCGGAATTATGTTTATCGACTTGTCGGATGTATCTATCGACATAACGAAGATCGCGTCTGCCTGTCCGTTTTTTCCGTAACCTAAATTTTCGGAAAGATTTTGCTTATCCACGCCTAAAAACAGAATATTCACTGCGTTTTTATTAAGCTCGTATTTCTTTCCGCCATATACTACCACATCGTCGGAATCGTCATCCGCAGTAACATTATTGTTTTCAATATGCGAATCGGATCTATGAAATTTGCTCTTGCCGTGATAATAAAAAGCGGTGTAGGTTATTCCCGCTATTAAAAGCAAACCCAAAATCGAAGAAACAACTATAAGAATTATTTTTTTAGCTTTTGTCATATCAACTCACCTTGACAGTATTTATATTATTGAGTGTATCATATAAAAATTTCGGTGTCAACAAAACGGTTGATTTTTTCAAACAAAATAGTATAATATATTTAATTTAATGTTTAAGGAGATTTTATATGAATATTATTGTGGTCGGGTGCGGAAAGATCGGTACTGCTTTAATAGCCAATCTCGTGTCTGAGGGGCATGATGTTGTTGCGATAGACAACGATCCCGAGGCAATAGCCGATATCAGAGATATTTATGATGTTATGTGCCTTTGCGGAAACGGCGCTGATTATGATATCCTTTCCGAAGCGGAGATCGATAAAGCGGTAATGTTCATCGCTGTAACAGGCTCCGATGAATTCAATATGCTCTCTTGCATTATCGCAAAAAGAATGGGCGCTAAGCACACGGTCGCCCGAGTGAGAAACCCCGAATACAATGAAAAAAATCTCGGATTTATCAGGCAGCAGATCGATCTTTCTTTATCTGTAAATCCCGAAATGCTCACGGCTCACGAGCTTTTTAATATTTTAAAGCTTCCGAGCGCGGTCAATATCGAAACATTTTCAAGAAACTTTGAAATGATAGAGCTTGTTATTAAGGAGAATTCTCCGCTTAACGGAATGGCTCTTATGGAAATGAGAAAAAAGTATGATTGCAATTTCCTCGTATGCGTTGTTCAAAGAGGGGAAACTGTTTACATACCCGACGGTAATTTTGTCCTTAAAAGCGGGGACAGAATAGGCGTTACTGCCGTTTCTTCCCAGGCATTAAAACTCATAGGGAAGATAGGCCTTGCAAAAAAGCAGGCGAGAAATGTTATAATTTTAGGAGCCAGCAGAACTGCATTTTATCTTTCAAAAATGCTGCTCGGTGCAGGAAATAATGTAAAGCTTATCGATATTGATAAAAAAAGGTGCGAAGAAGTAAGCGAAAAGCTTGAAAGCGCCACTGTAATAAACGGCGACGGAACTCAGCAGGAGCTTTTGCTGGAAGAGGGTATCACATCGTGCGACGCTTTTGTAACGCTTACGGGTATGGACGAGGAAAATATCCTTATAGCTTACTATGCTCTGTCAAACGGCGTGCCTAAAGTTATAGCAAAGGTCAACAGACCGGAACTTAGCTATATGGCGGATAAGCTCGGTCTTGACACGGTGGTTTCGCCGAAAAAGACCGTTTGCGATGTTGTTTCAAGGTATGCAAGAGCGCTTGAAAATTCTCTTGAAAGCAATATAGAAACCCTTTATAAGCTTATGGACGGCAGGGTAGAGGCTGTTGAATTCTTAATTCAGCCTGATTTTAAGTATCTTAATATTCCGCTTAAAAGTTTAAAATTCAAAGAAAATATTCTTATAGCGGGTATTTTAAGAAAAAGAAAAGCGATTATTCCCTCCGGTGAAGATTTCTTTGCTCCGGGCGACAGCGTTATAGTTATTGCGGCAAACAGAAAGATCGGAAATATTTCCGATATAATGAGGTGAGCCGATGAATAAGAAAGTTATTCTCGGAATTCTCGGCAGGCTTGCAATGATCGAGTCCGGTCTTATGATTTTGCCCTTTATTGTAAGTGCGATATATAAAGAATGGAGCTCTTTTCAGGCATTTGGGATAACTGCCGCAGGCGCGCTTTTGTTCGGTATTATCTTAACATTGCTTTGCAAGACGAAAAACCGCGTGATATACGCTAAAGACGGCTTTGCAATAGTCGCCGCCTCGTGGCTTACGGTGTCTTTAATAGGCGCTCTGCCTTTTACGATAAGCGGCGAAATGCCTAATTATATAAATGCATTTTTTGAAACCGTGAGCGGATTTACCACAACGGGTGCTTCTGTGCTCGAAGATGTGGAAGCTATGAGCCACGGAATGCTTTTTTGGCGAAGCTTTACCCATTTTATAGGCGGAATGGGATTTTTGGTTTTTGTTATGGCGATAGTGCCGAATATTTCGGACCGCTCTATGCACATAATGAGGGCGGAAGTTCCGGGACCTGTTGTAGGAAAATTGGTGCCGAGAATTAAGGATACAGCGAAAATTCTTTATATTATCTACTTTTTTATGACTGTTGCGGAAGTTATACTTTTGCTTCTCGGGAATATGCCGCTTTTTGACAGCCTTGTTTTATCGTTCGGCTCCGCAGGTACGGGCGGATTTGCCATTAAAGCGGACAGCATTGCCTCTTATTCGCCGTACTGTCAGTGGATAATAGCTATCTTTATGATGCTTTTCGGAATAAATTTCAATGTTTATTATCTTTTGCTTATCAGGCATTTTAAATCGGCGCTTAAAAGCAGCGAGATGTGGTGCTATATAGGAATAATTACCGCGTCTTCGGGAATTATAGCTTATAATATTTTCTCAAAATTCGGCACTGTGTCAAAAACGGTAAGGGAAGCGTTTTTCCAGGTAGTATCGATTATGACGACTACGGGTTACGCCACCGATAATTTTGACTCCTGGCCTGTTTTATCAAAAAGCATACTTCTCCTTTTGATGTTCATAGGAGCCTGTGCCGGTTCTACGGGCGGCGGACTTAAGGTCTCAAGAGTGATGCTCCTTGTAAAAATAATCAAAAAGGAAATTAAAAAGCTTATTCATCCGCATTCTGTGACTACAATTAAGTTTGACGGCAAGCCCGTTGATAAAAACACCGTAACAGGTATTTCTTCTTACTTTGCGGTTTATATTTTCTGCTTTGTAGTCTGCCTGATGCTTATAAGCTTTGAAAATTTCGATATCGAAACGAATTTTTCGGCTATGGCGTCGTGTTTTAATAATATAGGCCCCGGTCTTGCAAAAGTGGGCCCCGATCTTAACTTTAATCTTTATTCTTATTTTTCAAAACTTGTATTATCGTTTGCTATGCTGCTCGGAAGGCTTGAAATTTATCCTATGCTTATTTTCTTTTCACGCTCGACCTGGTCTAAAAAATAAGTATAATACTTGACAAAACTGGCTTTAGGCTTTAAAATAATACTATATATTTAATTTTGAAAATTATGGAGGAAAAAATATGATAAGTGCCGGAGATTTCAGGAACGGTGTCACTTTCGAGGAAGACGGACAGGTTCTTCAGATAATTGAATTTCAGCATGTAAAACCGGGAAAGGGCGCCGCTTTTGTTAGAACAAAGACTAAGAATGTTATAACAGGCTCTGTTGTTGAAAAGTCTTACAATCCTACGGCTAAATTCCCCACCGCTTTTATTGAGCGCAAGGATATGGAATATTCTTATAACGACGGCGATCTTTACTACTTTATGGATCAGGAAACTTACGATATGGTTCCGATCAACGGTAGCGAGCTCGGAGATAACTTTAAATTCGTTAAAGAAAATATGGTCTGCAAAATTCTTTCTTATAAAGGAAAGGTTTTCGGCGTTGAGCCTCCCACATTTGTTGAGCTCACCGTTACAAAAACCGAGCCCGGTTTTGCAGGAAACACCGCAACCAACGCTACAAAGCCTGCAACTCTTGAAACAGGCTGTGAAATAAGAGTTCCTCTTTTCATAAATGAGGGAGAGGTTATCCGTATTGACACCCGCACGGGCGAATATATGGAAAGAGCATAAAATCGAAAGGAATAAAAAATATGGATATCTGTGAGAAAATTGCTTATATAAAAGGCCTTGCAAGCGGTCTTGAACTTGACGAAACTTCAAAAGAGGGCAAAATTCTTGCCGCTGTTATAGACCTTCTCGGCGATATCACCGAAGAGATCTGCGATATCGAAGAGGCTTGTGACGATATGTCCGAGCAGATCGACGCGGTAGACGAGGACTTAAGCACTTTAGAAGACATCGTTTATGAAGACGACTGCTGTGAAGACGACGATTGTGATTGCTGTGATGACGACGGTCTTTATGAGATCGAGTGCCCCGCTTGCCACGATACTATTTATCTTGACGAGTCTATGCTTGAAGACGAGGGTATGAAATGCCCCAACTGCGGAACAGACCTTGAGTTTGATTTCGATTCCGATTGTTGCTGTGATTGCGATGATTGCGCAACAGACGAAAAAGAAGACTGATTTTTAAAGTCGTATATTAAATTTAGGCACAGCACCTTTTATAAGGTTGCCGTGCCTATTTGACTTTTAATTAAAAGGCGGATATTATGCTTGAAACCAAGACTATCAGGTGCGAAGAAACCGTAAAAAAAGAAAACGCACTGCCCGTGATAATAGTTGCGGGCGGCTCTTCCACGCGAATGAAAGGTAAAAATAAGCTTTTTGCGGAAATTTTAGGAATTCCCGTTATTGTAAAAACATTGCTTGAATTTGAAAATTCCGAATATATTTCAAGAATTATCCTTGTCTCCCGTAACTGCGATATGCTAAAAATGCAAATGCTCGCCGAAAAGTATATGATTACAAAGCTCACCGATCTTACCGAGGGCGGGTCAGATAGGCATAATTCTGTTTTAAACGGAATGAAAAGGCTTAATGAAAACGAAAAATGCGTGCTTATTTCCGACGGTGCAAGACCGTTTGTAAAGCCTGAAATGATAAAAGACTGCGCAACTGCTTTGTCGGATCATAAGGGGTGCCTTTGCGCGGTAAAATCAAAGGACACGGTTTTTAAAGCGAAAGACGGCTTTATTGACGAACCGCTTGACAGGGAAACAGTCTATCTTGCTCAAACCCCCCAGGGAGTCGATGTAAGCTTGTATTTAAAATCCTCCGAAGAAAATAAAGATAAGGAATTTACAGACGACGCCTCGGTAATAGCGGCGGCAGGAGAAAAGGTGAAAATTGTAAACGGCAGCTATGAAAACATCAAGATCACAACTATAGAAGATTTGATCTTAGCCGAAGCAATAGTCAGGGAGGAACAGAAATGCGAATAGGCCACGGATATGATGTGCATAAGCTGACAGAAAACAGAAAGCTTATCTTAGGCGGTGTTGAAATTCCGTTTGAAAAAGGGCTGTTAGGCCATTCCGACGCCGATGTGCTGCTCCATGCTATATGCGATTCTCTGCTCGGTGCGGCGGCTCTCGGCGATATCGGCACGCATTTTCCCGATACTTCCGACGAATTCAAGGGAATTTCCTCTCTTAAACTTTTAAGCTTTGTTGTCGATCTGCTTGATAGATCGGGTTATAAGGTTATAAATATCGATAGCACGGTTATCGCGCAGGAGCCGAAATTATCGAATTATATAAATAAAATGCGCGAAAATATAGCAAAGGCGCTTAATATCGAATTAAGCAGTGTAAGTGTAAAAGCAACCACCGAGGAGCATTTGGGCTTTACGGGTGAAAAACTCGGTATTTCCGCGCACAGCGTTTGTTTAATAGATAAAAAGTAATATAAACAATATTTGCCCTCATAGGCTTATAAAGGGGGCAAAAAATGTTTATATCATTATCGAAAAAATCAATTATAGCCGCTATGTCGGCTGTAATTCTTATCATATTTATCTGCGGTGAGTTTTCCGCGGCAGGGCAGAACAATATTCCTGCAAAAACCAATGCCGAGCGGCTGGAATTTATATCATCACTTAATATTAAATCGGAAAATGTATGCTGTGAAGAAAAAAAGCTTGTTATCCCGAGAGTTTTCGGAGAGGTTTATAAAAACTATAATTCAGTTCAGAAAAAAGCGGGTTTTGATCTTTCGGCTTTTGCAGGGTGCGAGGCAAGAGTTTATTCATATAAGATCACGGATCAAAAAGAATTCGGCGATAATGCGTATGTTCATCTGATAGTTTATAAAAACTGCGTTATCGGCGGCGATATATCTTCGGCAGAGCTTGCGGGATTTATGCTTCCGCTTGCACCTGTTTAAAAGGAGAAAAAATGGAAAAAATAAGGCTTGATAAATTTCTTTCAAATCAGCTTAATATTTCAAGAAGCGAAATAAGAAAGCAGATAAAAAGAGGAAGCGCCTCTTTAAACGGCAAGATAGTCACGGATTTCGGCGCAGCCGTTTGTGTGCAGACAGACGAGGTGCTTTTTGAAAACAAAAAAGTGGATTATAAGAAATTTATTTATATCCTGATGAATAAGCCTGCGGGAGTTCTTTCCGCTTCGAGGGACAAGTCCGCAAAAACCGTGATCGATCTTATCCCCGAAAATTTAAAGCGCAAAAATCTTTTTACCGTCGGCAGACTTGATAAGGATACGACCGGACTTTTAATTATAACCGACGACGGCGCTTTTGCTCATAACTGCATAACGCCCGGGAAAAATGTTAAAAAAGTTTATTTAGCCTCGCTTGACGGCGCGCTTGAATTATCTGCCGCAAAAGAATTTGAAAACGGAATAGTTTTATCAGACGGTTATAAATGCAGACCTGCCGTGCTTGAAATTCTTGAAGGCAATAAAGCGAGAGTAACTGTCACCGAGGGAAAATATCATCAGGTAAAAAGAATGTTTAAAGCGGTCGGAGTTAATGTGACCGCACTTCACAGGGAGTCGGTAGGAAAGCTTTCTTTACCTTCGGATCTTGCCCCCGGAGAATGTGAAGAACTGCTTGAAGGGCGGGAAAAACTCGCTTGTTTATAACTTTTTTCGAATATTTATTTAATTTCAACAAAATATGAACATAAACATTGTGTGAAATAGTCATAGAATTTTACGCGGTGTTTTGGTATAATATTAAGGACATAAAAGTATATTTGGAGGTTTTATTTAATGGCAAGTTTGTCACTTCGCAATGTTTATAAGCGCTATCCCGGCGGAGTTACCGCCGTATCCGATTTTAACCTTGAGATCAAGGATAAGGAATTTATAATTCTCGTTGGTCCTTCAGGATGCGGTAAATCCACAACTCTTCGTATGGTTGCCGGTCTTGAGGAAATTTCCGAGGGTGAAATTTATATAGGCGACCGCCTTGTTAACGATGTTGCTCCTAAGGACAGAGATATAGCAATGGTTTTCCAGAACTATGCTCTTTATCCTCATATGACTGTTTTTGATAATATGGCTTTCGGTCTTAAGCTTAGAAAAACTTCTAAGGATGAGATCAAGCGCCGTGTTGAAGAGGCTGCCAGAATTCTTGATATCGAGCATCTTTTAGAGCGTAAGCCTAAGGCTTTGTCCGGCGGTCAGCGTCAGCGTGTTGCTCTCGGCCGTGCTATCGTTCGTGAGCCTAAGGTATTCTTGCTTGACGAGCCTCTTTCCAACCTCGATGCTAAGCTCCGTGCGCAGATGCGTACCGAGATTTCTAAGCTTCATCAGCGCCTCGGAACAACATTTATCTATGTTACCCATGACCAGACAGAGGCTATGACAATGGGTACAAGAATCGTTGTTATGAAGAGCGGTCTTATTCAGCAGGTCGATACTCCTCAGAAGCTTTATCTTTATCCTTGCAATCTCTTCGTTGCAGGATTTATCGGTTCTCCTCAGATGAACTTTATTGATTCTGTTCTTCTTAAAGAGGGCAATGATTACTTTGTTGAGTACGGCTCTGAAGATACTAAAACCAAAGCAGGAGTTAAATTCAAAATTAAGCTCCCGGCTGATAAGAACAAAGATAACTGCTTAGATGCTTATGTCGGCAAAGAAGTTATAATGGGTATCCGTCCCGAAGATGTTCATGATGAGGCTGACCTTATCGAAACTCATTCAGAGGGTAAGGTTACTGCAAATGTTGAAGTAACCGAGCTTATGGGCGCTGAAACCTATCTTTATATGAACAGTGAGGGTCACGCTATCAACGCACGCGTTTCGCCTACCTCTACTGCTAAGCCCGGCGATAAGATTTCTATTGCTATTGAGCCTTCTAAGATTCACTTGTTTGATAAAGACACAGAAGTTACTATCTGCAACTGATTCTTTCATATTTAGATCCACCCGATTTCGGGTGGATTTTTTTATATTGAAAAATCAAAAGAAAAATAGTATAATTATAATGTATTCTTATTGATTTCTTTCAAATAATATTTTTGGAGGTATCAGTATGAATAAAGATAATAAAACATCTCAGGATACGGAATCCCAAAAGCAAAAAGCCGAATTGATAAAGGAAACGGGGAGCGTCACCGCGTTTGACGGCCGCCATAAAATTCATTGTCTTACTATAATCGGCGAAATAGAGGGCCATTCGGTTTTGCCCGAGCAGAGCAAAACCACGAAATATGAGCATGTTATTCCACAGCTTATAGCCGTTGAAGAAAGCAAGGATATAGAGGGATTACTGGTGATATTAAACACCGTCGGCGGCGATGTTGAAGCAGGGCTTGCTTTAGCGGAGCTTATAGCAGGAATGAAAAAGCCTGTTGTGTCATTTGTCCTCGGCGGCGGCCATTCAATAGGAATTCCGCTTGCAGTTTCCGCTAAGAAGTCGTTTATAGCGCCGTCTGCTACTATGACATTACATCCTGTCAGAATGACGGGGCTTGTAATAGGCGTTCCGCAGATGATGGAGCATTTTTCAAAAATGCAGGATAGAATAACAGGTTTTGTCACAAGCCATTCGGGAATTTCCAAAAAGAGATTTACAGAGCTTATGATGAACACGGGCGAACTCGTAACAGATGTCGGAACGGTGTTAAACGGCAGACAAGCCGTGGAAGAAAAGCTTATCGATTCTATAGGAACTTTAAAAGAAGTTATAAAATCACTTAACGATATGATAGATAAAAAATAGCGGCCGCTTATGCGGCCGAGCATTATGGGGAGTACATAAAATATGGCGCAAAAAAGAAAAAGCAACAAAGCAAACGCAAAAAGACAGCTTTATTCTATAATCGGATTTGCTGTCGCTCTTTTTCTGATGTTTGTTGTTTTTATCAAGGGACAGAATATTTGGACTGTTATGCATAATATCCTTTTCAGCCTATTCGGAATAACTGCTTATGTTCTTCCGTTTATGATAGGGCTTACTTCTGTGCTTGCGGCTCTTAATAAAAATTCGGGAATAGTGAAAGCGAGAATTATCGAATCATCTTTCCTTATTTATTTTTTCGGCGCTTTACTTGACAGTATTTTCAATTATTCCGACGCACTTGTTTTTAACGCTCATTGGGATAAGCTTTGGAATGCGGGAAAAAATCTCAAAGAAGCTGTAAAAGGCGGCGGAGTTCTCGGATCGCTTGTTTCTCATCCCATCTGCAAAGGATTCGGAAAAACGGGCGCTGTTATCACCATTTCGATCATCATATTTGTTTTACTTATGATTTTGACGGGGACAACGCTTATTAACCTTTTTAAAACCTTTTCAAAGCCTATTAAAGCCGTATCTAACCAGGCGGAAAAAAGCTTTGGCGAACAGAGTGAAAAGACTTCCGAAAAGAGCGGAAACTTAAGAATAATAAAGGGATTTGATGTTGATGTCCCTGTTGACGATATACCTGAAAAAAGAACAAAAAAGAAAAAATCCTTAAATGAAATTCAGCAAAAAGTTGTAGATACATATAACGAAGAGGAAAATTTGGAAGAGGCAGAAAAAATCCCTGTTCCGAAATCTTCCGCAGATGTGGAGCAGGCGCTTGAAACTGCCAGGGAAGAGGAGCAAAAGCCCGAAAAGATAACTGTAGATTTTGAATCGGAAACCGCTAAAGTTGCAGAAGAAATCAACGATGATGTTATAAAGAATTACAGATATCCCCCTACAGAGCTGCTTAAAGCCTCGAATTCGGTAAGCGTTAAAGCGCTTAATTCCGAGCTTGAAGCAACGGCTAACAGGCTTGTGGAGGCGCTCAGAAGCTTTAATGTTGAAACACGGGTAGTAGATATCAGCAGAGGCCCCACAGTCACGCGTTACGAGCTCCAGCCGTGCGCGGGCGTTAAAATCAGCAAGATCACTAATCTTGCCGATGATATAGCGCTGAATCTTGCCTCGGCAGGCGTAAGAATAGAGGCTCCGATACCGAACAAAGCGGCGGTAGGAATAGAAGTGCCTAATAAAGTGAGCGCCGTGGTAGGAGTTAGAGAAATAATTGAATCGACTGCTTTTTCAGCCTCTAAAAGCAAGCTCACCGTTGCAATGGGCAGAGATATCGGAGGCAATATAGTTGTAACCGATATTGCTAAAATGCCTCACGGACTTATTGCCGGTGCCACAGGCTCAGGTAAGTCGGTTTGTATAAATTCAATTATTATCAGTATTCTTTATAAAGCTTCGCCCGATGATGTCAAATTACTTATGATAGACCCTAAAGTCGTAGAATTGGGCGTTTATAACGGTATTCCGCACCTTTTGGTCCCTGTTGTTACGGATCCGAGAAAAGCCGCAGGCGCTCTCGGGTGGGCTGTAAGCGAAATGGAAAAAAGATATCAGATGTTCGCTGATAGAGGAGTCCGCGATATAGAGGGCTATAACAGGCTTGTGGATACTTTGATAGACGAGCCGGAAGTAAAGAAAATGCCGCATATCGTGATAGTTATTGACGAGCTTGCGGATCTTATGATGACGGCTCCCCACGAGGTGGAAGACTCTATCAACCGCATTGCCGCCAAAGCCAGAGCCGCAGGAATGCATTTGCTTATTGCAACTCAAAGGCCGTCGGTAGATGTCGTTACAGGAGTTATAAAAGCAAATATCCCCACTAGAATTGCATTTGCGGTATCTTCTTATATAGACAGTAAAACTATACTCGATACTGCCGGCGCTGAAAAGCTGCTCGGCAGAGGAGATATGCTCTTTAGCCCTGTGGGCTCATCAAAGCCTAAAAGAATACAGGGTTGTTTTGTAAGCGACGCGGAAGTCGAAAAAGTAGTTGAATTCGTTAAAAAATCCGGATCGACAGATTACAGCGATGATATTATGGTTGAAATCGAGCGGCAGGCGGCGGTAGAGAAACATAAAAGCACCGGTCTTCCCGAAGACGCTCCCGACGCCGATCCTATGCTTGAAGAGGCTATTAAAGTCGTTGTGGAAAACGGACAGGCTTCAACTTCGCTTTTGCAGAGAAAATTAAAACTCGGATATGCAAGAGCGGCAAGAATAGTCGATGAAATGGAAGAAAGAGGCGTAGTCGGTCCTTATGAGGGATCTAAGCCCAGAAAGGTTCTTATAACTAAAGAACAGCTTATGGAAAGGGAAGCCGGCGACGCACAGTGAGTTCAAGCACATTCAGAAAAATTTCCAAAGCAGTTTTAGGAATTCTCGCGTTTTCTTTGATTTCCGCAATTCTGCTTTATGCGTTAAATTTTAAAAGCGGCTCGGAATTTACGGGCAGCGGTCTTAAAAATTCTTCGGATACCGTTATTTTCAAAGATGTAGGGCAAGGCGACTGCACGGTAATTTACAGCAGAGGAAGAACGGCGATTATCGACACCGGCACTTCCGAAAGCGCGCACAGCCTATGCAAAGATTTAAAACATCTCGGAATAAATGAGATAGACGCTTTGGTGCTGACTCATTTTCACGACGACCATTTCGGCGGCTCAACCGAGATAAGCGAAAACTTTATAATCAAAAATCTCATTATACCCGACACCTCCGCAACTGATGAAAACACCGATGTTATCACAGAACTCAAAAAATCGGTTTTAGCCGAGGAGGGTGAAGTTTATACTGCTGAAACGGGTATGAACTTTAAAGTCGGTAATTTCACGATCACGATTATTGGCTACTATAAAGATTCTTCCGATGAAAATGATAAATCACTTTGCCTGATGGCTGAAAACTCTTCAAAGAAAATATTATTCACAGGCGACGCAACAAGCGCTACGGAAAATCTTCTTATTAAAGACGGAATAAATATAGACTGCGATATTTTGAAAGTCGGTCATCACGGCAGTAAATATTCCTCTTGTGAAATTTTCCTTGAAAAGTGTTCGCCCGAATTTTCGGTGATATCCTGCGGAAAGGATAATCTTTATTCTCACCCTAATGAAGAAACGCTTGAAAGACTTGAAAATATCAAAACAGAAATTCTAAGAACGGATAATTCCGGCGATATTTCATTTGAGATAAAAAACTCAAAAATCACAAAAAAAGAGTGATTTGTTTTATTTAAACGCTTTATTCAAGCCAATTCTACTTTGAGTAGAATTGGCTTGAATTTCTCTATTTTCGCTTAGATTTATTTAGAATAGATAAATTTAATAATAGGGTGATTTATTTAAACTATTATAATATAATTTATCCTGTAATTGAAATTTTAAAGGAGCGAAAATAATGGCTGAAAATTTTATTTTATCCTGCGAGTCTACTGTAGATTTGCCTTTTGATTATGTAACGGGAAGAAATATTTCTGTTTTGTTTTATACTTATCAGGTTGACGGCGTTGAATATGTTGATAATATGGGCAGAAGTTCCGAAGATCTTAAAAAATTTTATGATTTCATAGCTGAGGGGAAAGTGCCCACCACCTCGCAGATCAATGAATACACATATTATGATTATTTTGATGAACTGCTTAAAAAAGGCGATGTTCTTCATATTGCGTTCGGCTCGGGAATGACTCCCTCTGTGAATAACGCTTTAAAAGCCGCTGAAAATCTTAAAGAAAAATATCCCGATAGAAAGCTTATCATTATTGATTCTCTGTGCAGCTGCTGCGGTTACGGTCTTATTGTTGACAGCGCCGCGGATGTAAGAGATGAGGGGAAAGATATCGAAGAAACCGCGCAGTATGTCAGAGATAACTGCACAAGAGTTTGCCACCAATTCTTTTCCACGGATATAAAATACTTTAAAAGAAGCGGAAGAGTGTCCGGCCCTGCCGCAACCGTTGCTTCAATCCTCGGAATTTGCCCTATTATGCACCTTGATCTTAAAGGCAAGATAGTAGCTTATGATAAAGCAAGAGGCAAAAAGAACGCCGTTTCAAGAACTGTTAAAGAAATTGTTGAGCAGGCGGATAACGGCGCAAAGTACAGCGGAAAATGCTTTGTCGGTCAGTCTAACTGTATGGAAGAAGCGCTTATGACGGTTAAAGAACTTGAAACCGCAATTCCCGCGCTTAAAGGCAATATAAAGATTTTCGATATCGGAACTATTATTGCTTCCCATTGCGGACCGGGAACAGTCGCTGTTTTCTTCTTCGGCACAAAATCTCATGTAGATTAAAAAGAAAAAAGCTTTTCTCTTTTATCAGAGAAAAGCTTTTTAATTTCTTATTGAAAATAAAAACATATTGTGCTACAATATCAGCAGTCAGTTAGCTTCGGCTAATTGTATGCTTTGAATGATAAATAAAAAGGAAGAATTTATTATGAGAATCTTGGTTTTTGGCGCAGGTGTGTTAGGAAGCAATCTTGCAAAAAACCTTTTTTGTGCAGGTAAAGATGTTACTTTGCTTGCGCGCGGCAAATGGGCGGAGGAAATCAAATCAAACGGTCTGCGAATAAAAAATAAGCTGACTTCTAAAGTTTCCGTAAGCCGAATTCCTGTTAAAACGGAATTAAAGAATGATGATGAATATGATGTGATATTTGTATCAGTCAGATATACTCAGATTGATTCGCTTATCGATACTTTAAAAGCAAATAAAACAAAAAATATAGTTTTTCTCGGCAATAATGTCAGGGCAGAAAAATTAACGGAAATTTTAGCCGGGAAAAATGTGATGTTCGCCTTTGCAAGCTCGGCGGGATATAGAGAAAGCAACCTTGTGGTTTCTGCCGATCTTCGCAAGATCACGATAGGGCAGATAAAGGGCAGTCACGACAACTTAGAGCTTATAAACAGTATATTTGAGGGAACTAAGTATAAGGTAAGCTACGAGCATAATATGGGTGATTATTTATTATGCCACGCGGCGTTCGTTGTTCCGTCTGTTTTTGCGTGCTATAAAACCGGCGGCAATTTAAAAGCGATAAAGCATAACAATGAGTATTTAAACCGACTTATCGACGCAAATATCGAAGCCTACCGCGCTATAAAAAATGCAGGGCACGAAATTCTGCCGGATAGTGATAAAGATTTTGAAAGCGCGAAATACAGAAAGACCTGTTTTAGATTTTTTAAGCTTATGTGTTATACTGCTTTAGGAAAGATCTGCCTTTGCGATCACGCTATGAACGCAACCGATGAAATGAGCGCGCTGAACCGCGACCTTAAAGAATTCTTTGATAAAAACAAGGCGGACTATCCTGTTTGGAAAGAGCTTGAAAGGGAATGTGGCGATTATTTAAAATAAAAAACTTTAAATTTGATAGAAAAATCCCCGCCTTTTAAATAAGGCGGGGATCCGATTTTATTTGCTTTTTCCGAGATAGGCTTCTTTGACTGATTCGTTGTTAAGAAGTTCTTCTCCGGTGCCTGAAAGGGTAATGTTGCCTGTTTCTATAACAAAACCGTAATCGGCGGTTTTGAGCGCCATATTTGCGTTTTGCTCTATTAGTAAAACAGTTATTCCGCTTTCGTTTATCGTTTTGATAATATTGAAAATATCTTTAACTACCAAAGGAGCAAGTCCCAAAGAGGGCTCATCCATCATAATAAGCTTAGGTCTTGCCATAAGCGCTCTGCCGACTGCGAGCATTTGCTGCTCACCGCCTGAAAGCGTACCTGCAAGCTGCCAATTTCTTTCTTTGAGGCGGGGGAAGAGGGAATAAACATATTCTATATCCGAAGTAAGACTATCTTTTCTTAAATATGCGCCTATTTTAAGATTTTCAAGAACAGTCAGGTTAGGGAATACTCTTCTGCCCTCGGGAACGAGCGTAACGCCTTTTGAAACTATCTTATCGGGTGAAAGACCGCAAATGTTTTCTCCCTCAAAAATAATTTCTCCGGACTGCGGCTTAATGGTTCCCGAAACGGATTTAAGTATTGTGGATTTTCCTGCGCCGTTAGCGCCGATAAGTGTGATTATCTTGCCTTTTTCAACAGAAAGGCTGATATCATTAACTGCTTTTATTCCTCCGAAATTAACCGAGAGGTCTTTGATCTCAAGTATATTATTCATCATCAGCAACTCCTAAATAAGCGTCGATAACGCGCTGATTTGACTGAATTTCCGCAGGAGTACCTTCGGCTATTTCCTTACCGAAATCTATTACATATATTCTGTCCGAAATATCCATAACAAGATTCATATGATGCTCGATAAGCAGTACTGAAAGATCGAATTTTTCTCTGATATAGTGGATAAATTCAGTAAGTTCTTCTGTTTCCTGAGGATTCATTCCCGCGGCAGGTTCGTCTAAGAGAAGAAGCTCGGGATTTGTGGCAAGCGCGCGCGCTATTTCAAGCTTTCTTTGCTTGCCGTAGGGGAGAGAGGTGGCAAGTTCGTCTTTAACATCCGCAAGGTCTACAAGATCGAGAAGCTCAAGAGTTTCTCTTCTCATTTTTTCCTCTTCTTTATAATTCAGCCTGAAAGTTGCCGTGAAAAGATTTGAGGTCCTGCGCAGATGCTTTGCTGTCAGGACATTTTCAAAAACCGTCATAGACTTAAAAAGTCTGATATTCTGAAATGTTCTTGCCATTCCGAGCTCTGTCAGCTTATCCGGAGTTTTTTTGATAACTTTTGTATAAACGCCGTGATTTTCGCCGCTGTAGAGCTTTTTCATTTTTCCCTGAGGGTGATTTTCAATGACGAGCTTATCGTTAAAATATATAGCGCCGTTAGTAGGCTCATAAATTCCTGTAATGGCATTAAAAGCGGTGGTTTTTCCTGCACCGTTAGGTCCGATAAGAGCAACTGTTTCGCCGCGGTTTACTTCCATAGAAAGGTTATCGACAGCTACGACGCCTCCGAACTGCATTGTAAGATTTTCAACTCTAAGAACGCTTTCAGACATTGCTCTCACCGCCTTTTGCTTTTCTGTTCTTTCCTGTTATGAAATTTCCGATCTTTTTAAGATCGTCATACACAGATATCTCTTTCGAGCCCATTATACCTTTTCTGAAGAAAAGAACAACGATCATAATAAGCACCGAGAAAACGACCATTCTAAATCCCGGACCTAAAAGCGGAATTTTATGACCGGCTTTGGTGAATGTTTCAATATCAAGGAACTTAAGCCACCATTCACTGCTTGCATAATATATGAAAGCTGCGATGATCGAGCCTGAAACCGAGCCTATTCCGCCTATAACCACAACAAGCAGTATCTGATATGTCATACTTGAAGTGAATGAAACGGAAGAAACGCTTGTGTTGCACATTGCAAGCATTGCCCCTGCAATTCCGCAGAAAAACGAGCTTGTAACAAACGAAATCTGCTTATGCTTTGCAAGATTTATTCCCATTGCTTCGGCGGCAATTTCATCATCTCTTATGGCTTTGAAAGCTCTGCCGTATGTAGAATTTATCATCAGCACTATGATCAGAATGCAAATTCCCGCTATAGCGACATAAACAAGAATGTTTTTCGGTGCCGTAAAGCAGTTTATAGGATCGGGTCCGTTGGTAAGAGGACCGAACTGCGTAAGCTGAACAAGACCGCGGACAATTTCCGCAAATCCGAGAGTTGCGATAGCGAGATAGTCGCTTTTAAGTCTTAAAACGGGAAGACCGACCAAAAAAGCAAAGAAAGCCGCAACTATTCCTGCTATTAGAATACCTACAACGAGCGGCAGCTGAAACTGAATTATGCTGTCGCCGTAATTTCTGAAGACCGCAGGTCTTGAAGAAACAGGGATAGTAAAGATTGCATAAGCATAAGCACCGAGAAGCATAAAGCCTGCCTGACCGAGAGAAAAAAGTCCCGTAAAACCGTTTAAAAGGTTCATAGACACTGCAGCCAGTGCGAATGTGCAGACTTTTCTTAAAACCGAAAACCACATAGAGGTTTCGGGAACGGTCAACTGAATTATTATAAGTGCTAAGAGCAATAAAGCTACAAAAGCAAGGTTGTAAAGCGTGCGTTTATTTAAAATACCTTTTTTCATTTTTACACCTTCTCCGTAGTTTTTTCGCCCAATATGCCCGTAGGCTTAACAATGAGGATTATAATAAGCAATGCAAAAGAAATAACATCGCTGAAATCTGCAAGACCGAAAGCTTTCGAAAGGCTTTCTACAACTCCGATAATCAGCGCACCGATAACAGCACCGGGGACAGAGCCTATACCGCCGACAACCGCCGCGATAAATGCTTTTATTCCGGGGGTCGATCCCGCGAGGTGGTTAATACCTGTGTTCTTTGCAAAATAAAGAACAGAGCCTATTGCCGCGAGGAAAGCGCCTATAGCAAATGTTACGGAAATAACATTGTTTATTTTAATACCCATAAGCTGTGAAGTTTCAAAGTCCTTTGAAACCGCTCTCATAGACATTCCGAATTTCGTGTGATTGATAACAAGCACAAGCAAAACAGTAAGCACTATTGCGATTATCGGAGAGAGGAATACCGCAAGCTTGTCTTTAACGCCGAAAAGACGAATGCTGTCGCTTATTAACGGAATATCGGGGAACTGCTTTGAAAGTCCGCCGGTGATATAGCAAACTAAGTTCTGAAGCAGATAAGAAACGCCTATCGCCGATATCATAACCGACATTCTCGGAGCCTGGCGCAGGGGAGAATAGGCACATTTTTCAATAAGGAAACCTATGAATACGGTTAGAATGATCATAAGCGCAACTGAAATCCAAATAGGCATTGTCGGGAAATCGGCAACAAGATAAATGAGCATTATTCCCGATACCATAAACAGATCGCCGTGTGCGAAATTGATCAGTTTAAGAATACCGTATACCATTGTGTATCCTATTGCAACAAGCGCGAACTGACCGCCCGTTGCAAGACCTCTTATAAGGTAAGGAACTATATTCATACTAAAAACCTTTCAATGCAAAAAGTACGGCAGGTAATTCCTACCGTACTTTTAAGAATAAACTGAATTATTTTATAAGATCCCAAGCAAACTTAGCCATTACAGAGCCTTGGAAAGGATCAAGGAAGCAAGTACGGAAATAATAGTTGTTTCCTTCTGTAACAGAAGCGTTTGTGCAGGAGATGCCTATAGCCGGCATACAAGCAGCCTCAAAGGTCTTTGCAGCTGCGATAGAAACGCCCGATCCGTAAGATCCGAGAGAGATAAGCGCTTTTTTGGAAACTATGTTGGAAGCGGCAGTTACTGCGTTCTCTTCCAAAGAGCCGTTATCGCTTACATAAACTTCAACCTTATACTTTTCGCCTGCTATTTCAACGGTGTTGTCAAGAGAGTTAGCGTACTGAATTCCGATAACCTCCTGCTTGCCGCCTGCGGCGTTAGCGCCGGAAGTAGGCTCGTAAACGCCTATAACGATCTTTTTGTTAGCGGTGTCAAGCTTGATGCCCTGAGCGTCGCCGTAATCAAAAGCGGTAGCCTGAACAGCGTCATTTTTAACAGTCTGAAGCTTTTTGAACTCAAACTTACCGTCGCCGGCTTTCTTGATGTATGCACTGTCTTTTATAGCGTCGCCGTTTTTATCAAACTGTATCTTTCCTGCTACTCCGTTTTCATATGTAAGAGTCCATAATGCAGAAGCTACATCAACGGAAGTAAGATCGGCGCCTTTGTTTTTAGCCGCCTCGCGGATAGCCGCAAGAGCAACATTATAAGCGTCAAATCCGAGAGCTGATACAGCGGCAACTATATCGTTTCCGCCGTTCATTTCATAATAATCTTTATTTGCATTGAGCCATTTTTTGAAGCCCTTTACAAAATCGGAAGCCGCTGTTGAAGAAGAGTCGTTCTCATCGAAGAATGTTGAGCAGTAAACTTCAAGGTCGGTTCCCTTTATAGCGTCTAAGATAACCGAAGATTCCCAGGTATCGCCTGCAAGAATGGGGCACTCGATTCCGAGATCGTCGGCATTCTTAAGTAAGTTTGCCGCAACTGTTGTAGAGTTAGGTGCAAAAATTACATCTGCGTTGTTATCAAGAGCTTTCTGAAGATAGTCGGAAAAGTTTGTGGTGTTGGTCGGAAATGTTTCCATAACTACCTTGCCGCCGAGCTTTTCAAAAGCAGTTTTAAAGTTGTTAGCAAGACCTAAAGAATATGTATCGCCTTTTTCTGCGATAACATAAGCTGTGGCTTTTCCGCTTGATGAGCCGCCTGCGCAGCCTGCAAGACAGGTAAGAGCCATTGCAATACATAAAAGCATAGCAATAATTTTTTTCATTAGAAAATCCCTCCGTTTTTAAATATAAAGGTATTTTATCACATTTGTTATAAAATTGCTACACTTTTTTTACTGATTAGGTTCAAAAACTAATTTTATAAACCAAAAATACAAATCAATTTAACATTTTTAACCAAAATCGAAAATCGACAAAATATTTGTACGCGTACCGTGGACAAATCTGTTTTTAATTTATATTGCAAATATTTAAATAATATGTTATATTTAATAAAATACTAAATTTAAAAAAGAGGAAAAGCTATGAATTTTTTTGAAAATCTTTCGTCTTTTGACAGCGAAGTAGCGGCGGCCTGCGAGTCCGAGCTTTGCCGTCAGCGTGAAAACATTGAGCTTATCGCTTCCGAAAATATCGTTTCTCAGGCGGTATTGCTTGCCGCAGGAGGAATTCTTACAAATAAATATGCCGAAGGATATCCGGGGAAAAGATATTACGGCGGCTGTCAATATGTAGATATAGTCGAAAATATTGCGAGAGAAAGGGCTAAAAAACTCTTTGGAGCGGAGCATGCGAATGTTCAACCTCATTCTGGAGCAAATGCAAACCTTGCGGTCTTCTTTGCGCTTTTAAATCCCGGAGATACCGTTATGGGAATGAACCTATCGCAGGGAGGCCATCTATCTCACGGCTCGCCTGTTAATATTTCGGGTAAATACTTTAATATAGTGCCTTACGGTGTGGATAAAGAAACCGAAACTATTGATTACGATGAAATGGAAAAAATCGCTCTTGATTGCAAGCCGAAAATGATAATAGCAGGAGCTAGCGCGTATTCAAGGATTATTGATTTTAAGCGCTGCAGGGAAATAGCGGATAAAGTGGGAGCATATTTAATGGTGGATATGGCGCATATTGCGGGGCTTGTTGCGGCAGGTCTTCATCCGTCGCCCGTTCCCTTTGCCGATGTTGTGACCACCACTACTCATAAAACCTTAAGAGGTCCGAGAGGCGGAATGATACTTTGCAAAGAGAAATATGCAAAATTGATCGATAAGGCGGTTTTCCCCGGCACTCAGGGCGGACCTCTTATGCATATCATCGCCGCAAAGGCGGTGGCTTTAGGCGAGGCGCTCACCGATGAATTCAAGGAATATCAAAAGCAGATAGTGAAAAACGCGGCAAAGCTTAGCTCCAGCCTTAAAGACCGCGGGATAAAAATAGTATCTAACGGAACGGACAATCATCTTATGCTTCTTGACCTTACAAACACCGGTCTTACCGGAAAAGAACTTGAGGCATATCTTGACGAGGTACATATAACCGCCAATAAAAACACCATTCCGAATGAAACTTTAAGTCCTTTTATTACGAGCGGACTTAGAATAGGAACTCCCGCCGTGACTTCAAGAGGGTTTAAAGAGCCGGAAATGGAGCTTATCGCAGGCTTTATAGCAGATATAATTGAAGATCATAACAAAAACAAGGAAAAAGTAGCAAGCGGTGTAAAAGAGCTTTGCAAAAAATTCCCGATATATTAAAAATACAGGCTGTAAGAAAATGAATTTTCTTACAGCCTGATTTTATGCCCCTAAGCGATTATGTCGAGGGCATCTTATTTAGGCATTATTTCATTAGGAGAAATCACATTTCCGTCACGGTAAACCTCTAAATGAAGATGAGAGGGATCTTCGCACTCGGAGGGAATTTCGCCGAGAGTGCCTAAAGTGTCTCCCGCATTGACGGCGTCATTTTGAGATACATTTATAACTGCAAGTCCGCAGTACTTTACGGTTATTCCGCTGTGATCTACAGTCACGGTCTTGCCCGTGGTAAGAGAGTTTTCAACTGAGATTACTTTGCCCTGGCTTACGGCTTTTACCTTTGTGCCGGCTTTAGCCGCAATATCCACGCCCGAATGAATTCTCATATCATTAAATGTTTTTGAAAACTGCAGATTAGTGTCGCTGTAGCCTTTAATAACCGCTCCTTCAACTGCATTTACAAATGTGGGAGCTTTTGTTTCGGTTTTGGCGGGAGCTTCGGCGGTGCTTGAAGCCGCAGGCGCGGGCTCTGAATAAGGCTCGCTTGTAACTTTATTTTCAGTCTGAGAAGAAGCCTTTGAGGTATCCTTATCATTATATGACTGACTGTTTATAATTGATGAATTTTTATTTTCTTTAACTTTCGCCTTATTATTGACGGATAATCTTATGATCACCGCTAAGAAAGCTATGCAGCAAAAAATCACGCCGTAAACATTCTTTTTTATTTTCTTTGAATTATCAGATGAATAATCGCTGTATTTCATTTTGATTTCTCCTTGTTTTTCATTGTCAAAGCTATTATGCACAAAATTATTAATATATATTCTCTAAAAAATTAAAATTGCGTTCATAGAAAGTACAAATTTATGGTTTAATATATACTTGTACCGAAAAGGGAGCCGCACCCTTAAGGTATAATTCCTAAAAATTAGGAATTCTCTCCTCAAACCCCTTAAAAGCAAAAGAGAGCCGCGAATTTTAAGCGACTCTCTTTTGCTTTTTAAAAAAATAATCAAATCCGATTGACAGGATTTTTTTGGTGTGATATAATTAATCAGCAGATGGGCAACGGCGTTCATTCGGCAGAAGGGATTATTGCCCTTTTCCGATGAGCGCTTTATTTTTTTAAGGCAGGTAGAGAATATGAATTATACCTCTGAAGAAATTTTACAGTATGTAGAAGAAAAAGATGTTAAGTTTATAAGGCTTGCGTTTTGCGATGTTTTCGGTTTGCAAAAGAACATTTCTATAATGCCGGGCGAGCTGAAAAAAGCTTTAAGCACGGGAATTGCTATTGACGGATCGGCTGTCAGAGGTTTTTCGACCTGCGTTCATTCCGATTTGTTTTTGCACCCCGATTGCGGCACTTTGAGCGTTTTGCCGTGGCGCCCCGAGCACGGAAGAGTGGTAAGAATGTTCTGCAATATCACTTATCCAGACGGCACGCCTTTCGAAGGCGATATAAGGCATATTCTTAAAAAAGCCGTAAAAGACGCGGAGGATAAAGGCGAAAAGTATTATTTCGGCGCGGAAATGGAGTTTTATTTATTCAAGCTCGATGAAAACGGCGAAAAAACTCTTATACCTTATGATAACGCAGGATATATGGATATTGCTCCCGAAGATAAGGGCGAGAATGTCCGCAGAGAAATATGCTTAACTCTTGAGCAAATGGGAATAATTCCCGAAAGCTCCCATCACGAAGAGGGACCGGGACAAAATGAAATAGATTTCAGATATTCCGATCCTGTTACAGCGGCGGATAATGCCGTAACATTCAAATCGGTTGTAAACACCGTGGCGGCGAGAAACGGGCTTTGGGCCTCATTTTCTCCGAGACCGCTTAAAAACTGCCCCGGAAACGGAATGCATATAAATATTTCTGCAAAATCGGAAAAAAGAGAAGATGTTCTTTCAAATGTTATAGAGGGAATATTAAAAAGATCTAATGAGATCACCGCTTTTCTTAATGTCTGCGAGGAGTCGTATTTAAGGCTCGGCAGAGATAAGGCTTCGAAATTCATTTCCTGGTCTAATGAAAACAGATCTCAGCTTATAAGAGTTCCTGCAGCCGAGGGAGAATTCAAAAGGGCGGAATTAAGATCGCCCGATCCTTTGTGCAATCCTTATCTTGCTTTTTATCTTATAATGAAAGCGGCAGGCGAGGGAATAGAAGAAAATTACAAGTTAAGAGATCCGAAAGATGTCAATATGTTTGCTTTGACCGAGAATGAATTAATTGATACCGAGTCTTTGCCGGAAAGTCTTGATGAAGCAAAATCGGCGGCAAAACAAAGCGATTTTATTCGGGAAAATCTTCCCGAATCGGTAATCGGAGAATATATTTCTTAAAATCGGGAGGAAAAAGGCTTGCAGCTTGAAGAAAGAATATACGATCTTCTTTTGGTATCGGCTTCCGAAAAATTCAATATGTCTGTTATGCCTATCTTGCCGGAGTCAAGATTTAATACGGTTATTTTATCCGATATCGCTTCTGCAAGGCGCAGGGTTTTGCAAAAGCGCCCCGATATTGTGATAATAAACGCGCCTTTGCCCGATGATTTCGGAACAAGATTTGCTCTTGACCTTTGCAGCTGCTCTACGACGGGCGTATTACTTATAGTAAAATCCGAATTTCTGCCCGATATTTCGGCACAGGTTTCGAGATTCGGAGTTTTAACTCTTCAAAAGCCGACAACGGCGGGAATGATAACTTCTTCTTTGCAGCTTCTCTGCGGAACCTGCGAGCGGCTTAAAAGAATGGAAGAGAAAACAGTTTCCGTAGAAGAGGAAATGAAAGAGATAAGGCTTGTAAACAGGGCAAAATGGCTGCTTATAGATCAGCTTAAAATGACTGAGAACGAAGCCCATAAGTTTATTGAAAAGCAAGCAATGGACAGATGCGTTACCAAAAAGAAAATTGCTGAAAATATAATATTAACATATAAATAAGAGGAGTACTTAAAATGACAAAATATATTTTTGTTACCGGCGGAGTTGTATCAGGTCTCGGAAAGGGAATAACTGCCGCTTCACTCGGCAGACTTTTAAAAGCAAGAGGTCTTAAAGTTGCGGCGCAGAAGCTCGATCCGTATATCAATGTCGATCCGGGAACTATGAGTCCATATCAGCACGGCGAAGTTTATGTTACGGAAGACGGCGCTGAAACCGACCTTGATCTCGGCCACTATGAAAGATTTATAGATGAAAATCTTAACAAATTCTCAAACCTCACAACAGGTAAGGTCTATTGGAATGTGCTTAATAAAGAGCGCAGGGGAGAATATTTAGGCTCCACGGTGCAGGTAATTCCTCATATCACAAATGAAATCAAGGATTTTGTTTACAGAGTAGGAAAGCAGACAGACGCCGATGTTGTCATCACCGAAATAGGCGGCACGATAGGCGATATAGAGTCACAGCCGTTTCTTGAGGCGGTAAGGCAGATATCTTTGGAAGTCGGAAAAGAAAACAGCCTGTTTATCCATGTTACCCTTGTTCCTTTCCTAAGCGGATCGGATGAGCATAAATCCAAGCCTACCCAGCATTCTGTAAAAGAATTGCAGGGAATGGGAATAAGGCCTGATATTATTGTTTTGCGGTGCGATGAGCCTTTGGAAGAATCTATCTTCAAAAAGATCTCAATGTTTTGCAATGTTAAACCCGATTGCGTTATAGAAAATCTTACTATCCCTTGCCTTTATGAAGCTCCTCTTATGCTTGAAAAAGCCGATTTCTCATCGGTCGTTTTAAGAGAACTCGGAATAGAAGCGAAATCTCCCGATCTTACCGAATGGACCGAAATGGTAAAGAAAATAAAGGCGGCGAAAAACGAAGTAAATATCGGTCTTATAGGAAAATATGTTCAGCTGCACGACGCTTATCTTTCCGTTGCCGAAGCATTAAGGCACGCAGGATATTCTCTCGATACAAAGGTAAAGATAAACTGGATAGATTCCGAAACTCTTACAAACGATACATACCGCGACCTTTTAGCTCATCTTGACGGAATAATCGTTCCGGGCGGATTCGGCGGAAGAGGAATTGAGGGAATGATCTTAGCCGCAAAATATGCGAGAGAAAATAAGATCCCTTATTTCGGAATTTGCCTCGGAATGCAGATAGCGGTAATAGAGTATGCAAGAAATGTTGCAGGAATCACTGACGCGGATTCGGGCGAATTTGATGAGATCTGCAAAAATAAAGTTATCGATTTTATGCCGGGTCAGAGCGACAGCGTGGATAAGGGCGGTACTTTAAGGCTCGGTGCTTATCCGTGCGTTATCAAAGAAAACACCACGATGTTTAAATGCTATAAATCGAAGGAGATTTCCGAAAGACACCGCCACCGCTATGAATTCAATAACGATTACAGGACTGTTCTTGAAGACGCGGGACTTACTTTATCTGGTCTTTCGCCCGACGGCAGGCTTGTAGAAACAGTCGAGCTTTCGGACAGGGATTTTTATGTGGGAGTTCAGTTCCACCCCGAATTCAAATCGAGACCGAATATAGCGCACCCGCTGTTTAAAGGCTTTATAGAAGCCGCTATGAAAAAGAAGTAATAAAAAACCGCGTACCTGATAAAGGTACGCGGTTTTTAATATTTTAGAATATATTATTTTGTGCCGAAAATTCTGTCGCCTGCGTCGCCGAGGCCGGGAACGATATAGCAATGATCGTTAAGATGATCGTCAAGTCCTGCACAGTAAACAGGTACGTCAGGATGAGCTTCGGTGAAAGCTTTGATTCCCTCGGGAGCGGCAATAATGCACATAAATTTAATTCTCTTCGGAGAATATTCTTTGATTTTAGAAACAGCGTCAATAGCGCTTCCGCCGGTTGCAAGCATAGGATCCAAAACGAAAACATCTCTTTCGTTAAGATCGGCGGGTAATTTGCAATAGTAATCTACCGGAGTGTGTGTAACAGGATCGCGGTACATTCCTATATGGCCTACTCTTGCGGCAGGGATAAGGCTTAAAACGCCGTCGACCATACCGAGGCCTGCTCTTAAAATAGGCACAAACGCCATTTTTCTGCCTGCGAGCATTTTAGTTTTGGCAGTAGCAACAGGGGTTTTTGTTTCAACATCTTTAAGCGGAAGATCTCTTGTGGATTCATAGCACATCAGCATTGCTATTTCGCTGATAAGCTCTCTGAATTGCTTAGAGCCTGTTTTTTCATCACGCAATATACTTAGCTTGTGCTGTATAAGCGGGTGATCCATAATAAATACATTCTTGTCCATTTTTTTATCCTCCGAAATTTTTTATTTAAAAGCGATGCGAAAAGCGTCGTTTTTTTATTTTTCAAGCGCCGATATCTTGTCAAGCCTGTTTTGGTGGCGGCCGCCCTCATACTGCGTATCAGTGAAGATATCAACAAGCTCCAAAGCGGTGCCTATCCCTATAACTCTTCCGCCTAAGCAAAGCACATTTGCATCGTTATGTAATCGGGTATATTTTGCGGAAAAATGGTCGCTCAGAGCAGCCGCGCGGATACCTTTTATCTTATTCGCCGCGATAGACATTCCTATGCCTGTTCCGCAGACTAAAATTCCGCGGTCATATCCGTTGTTTAAAAGCTCTGTGCAGACCTTTTTTGCAATATCGGGATAATCCACCGAATCGTGCGTGTAAGTTCCGAAATCGGTTACTTCGAAGCCTCTTTCTTTAAGGTGCTTAACGATTTCGTTTTTATGATCGAGTCCGCCGTGATCGCAGCCTATTGCTATTTTCATTGTCTTTCCTCCGATTTTTTTGTTTTAAGCTCTCTTTCAGCCTGTGATTGCCTTAAGTATTCGGGAATTAAATTTTCAGCCAAAACGGTCTTATTTGAATTTAACATTTTTTCGGCGACAGCTCCCACGCCTACGGCGCTTTGATACTTATTGACCTCTGCCGCCTTGATTATCTGTCCGTCGGTTTTTTTTATAAGCTCATAAAACATATCTGCACCGTCGCCGCAGATGAGAACCTTTTCTTTTTTACTTAATTTTGTTATTTCTTCAATAACATCTTCGCATTTTACTGCGCGGTCGGCGCAAAGCCGTGTTAATTTTCCGCTTTCTGCGCGGAAAAGCGCATTGTATACCTGCTTGCACCTTGCATCCATAACGCAGCATAAAACCGCGTCAAGATCCGTGTGCACTGCTGCCATTGCTTCAAGCGTGGAAACTCCTATACAAGGAATATTCAAAGGCTCTGCAAGCCCTTTTAAAAGCGCCGCCGCAATTCTAAGCCCTGTAAAAGAGCCGGGCCCGGAGCTTACGGCGAGGGCTGATATATCCTTTAATTCGGTTTTTGAATTTTTTAAAACTTCGTCTGCAAGCGGCAAAAGAGTCTGCGAATGGGTGAGTCCGACATTTAAATATGCCGATGATAAAACTTTTCCGTTTTCAGTGACTGCCGCCGAAGCTGAAACGGCGGAGGCTTCAAGGGATAAAATTTTCATTTTTGATCTCTCCTTGAAATGATTATCTTTCTGTCACTTTCATTTTCGCCTTTCAGCAGTGAAATATATATCGTGTCCTCTTCAAAAACGGAGGAAATATTTTCGCTCCATTCCACAGCCAAAACGCTTTTATCGGACATATACTCAAAATATCCGGTGGAAAACAGATCGTCTTCATTCTTTATCCTATACATATCAAAATGAATAAGATCGAGCCTGCCTCCGCGGTATTCATTAACAAGTGCAAAAGTGGGGGAGGTGACATAGCCTGAAAATCCGAGCCCTCTGGCAAGACCTCTTACAAAACAGGTTTTTCCCATTCCGAGCCCGCCGCAAAACGCTATTATTTCTCCGCCTGAAAGCGATCTCGAAAATTCCTCTGCGGCTTTCTCGGTTTCGGCAGGTGAATGAGAAATTATAATTTGTTCCAAACCCATCACCTTTATATAAATTAATATCAATTAATATTATCATAAATAATTCATCTTGTCAATTATTAAGTCAAATTGCAATAAAGAAGAAGGGAATTTTTGTAAGATATAACATTTTTGAAAAAAATACTTGATTTTTACTCTCGGTGGCATTATAATTCATTTAGGTGGAGAAAAGTGTATCCAAGTGTCACCAAAGTGTATTGATGTGGTGAATTTTAAAGAGAGGAGTGTCAGCCAGTGCTTTACGGCGGATATCAGCATACCGTGGATAAAAAAGGCAGGGTTGCCATTCCTGCAAAGCTTAGAGATGAGCTGGGCGAAAGCTTTATGATCTGCCGTGGAATTTACGGAAAAAGATGTATATGCGTTTATTCGCTTGACGAGTGGGACAAGCTTGTAGAGAAGATTGGAAATCTTCCGTCGGCCAAATCGAGCGTTGTAAAAAGATTTTTGTATGACGGCGCTTTCAATGTTGAGTTTGATACTCAGGGAAGAATTCTTATTCCCGCCGCTTTGAGAGAATATGCGCAGCTTGAAAGCACTGCTCACATCACCGGAATGGATACCAATCTTGAGATCTGGAATACAGAGCTTTGGAAAGAAGAAAACGAAAAATACACGCCCGAATCCATTGCCTCTATTGTTGAGGAGCTTGATTTTTAAGTATGGAATTTGTGCATAAATCGGTTCTTTTGGAAGAAACCGTTAATTCGCTTAATGTTAAGGCTGACGGAATATATGTTGACGGTACAGCCGGCGGAGCGGGGCATTCGCTTGAGATCGCAAAAAAGCTTAAAAGCGGAATGCTTATAGCGCTTGACAGGGATCCCGACGCTGTTATAACCGCAACGAACAGGCTTAAAGGCTATAACGCAAAGGTGATTAACAGCAACTTTATCAATATGGATGAGGTGCTTAAATCCTTAGGGATAGAAAAGGTTGACGGAATTATGCTCGACCTCGGCGTTTCTTCCTTTCAGCTTGATAATAAGGACAGAGGTTTTTCCTATAAAAGCGACGCTCCTTTGGATATGAGAATGTCAAAATCGGGAAAGAGCGCCGCCGATCTTGTTAATAATCTTTCAAAAGAAGAGTTAACTAGAATTTTCAGAAGTTACGGCGAAGAAAAATTCGCCTATAAAATAGCCGATAATATTGTAAAGAGCAGAGAAAAAGCTCCTATAAAAACCACTCTTGAGCTTGCTGATATAATTGCCTCAAGCGTGCCTGCCGCCGCAAGGCGTGACGGCCACCCGGCGCGAAAATGCTTTCAGGCGATAAGGATAGCCGTAAACGATGAGCTTTCAAATCTCGAAACCGCTCTTGATAAAGCTTTTGAGCTTTTAAATCAAAACGGAATACTAAGTGTGATAACCTTTCACTCTTTAGAGGATAGAATCGTAAAAAACAAATTCCGTGATTATTGCACGGGATGTATTTGCCCTCCGGATCTTCCCGTGTGCGTTTGCCATAGAAAGCCCAGAGGAAAGCTGATAAATAAAAAACCGATAATCGCTTCTGCAAAAGAGCTTGAAGAAAATCCGAGAAGCAGAAGTGCAAAATTAAGATCGATAATTAAACTTTGACAGGAGATAGCTATGGATAACGTCAAATATTATAATGACAGCCTTGCATATGATTTTGAAATGTTTATGCCTCGCGAAAAGAGGGCACAAAGGCCTGATAATATAGTTAAGCTTCCTTCTGCCAAGGTAAGACCTAAGGCGAAGGCGGCTCCGAGAAGACTTACTGTTTCTGCTTTTGCGGTAATGGCTTCTTTTATTCTGCTTGCAGGCCTTTGCGGAAATATTTTTTTACGCCTTAAAATTAACGAGGTGAACTCGAAGATAAACGATATGAAAAAAGAGGTAGATGTTCTTAACAGCTATAAGACAAGCCTTGAAGTCGACCTCGAAAGAAAAATATCTTATTATAATATAGAGCTTGAAGCAACACAGCTCGGAATGACCAAAATGAGCAAGGATAAGGTCAATTATATAAGAGTAAACGATAAAAATACCGCCGTAACGAATGACGGCGAAACCGTTTCGAGCAAAACGAAATGATGTATATAATGGTCAATAATATAATATAAATAAATACGAGAGTCAGGGGCAAAACCTGCGACTCTCGTTTTCAAGCATTAAAAGGAGGCTGAGAAAATGGCTGTAAGACCGGGAAAACAAATGCGCGGACGCATAAAGTTTACTATGATCTCGATAATTCTTTGTCTTACGCTTATTTCTTCCTACAGCCTTGTTAACATAATGATCGTTAAAGGCGATAAATACCAGAGTATGGCGTCGGAGCAGCAGCTTTACGATAATGTCATAACGGCTCCGAGAGGAAATATTTACGACAGAAATATGAAATTTCTTGCAAAAAGCGCCACCGCCTGGACAGTCTATATCACTCCTAACGGTATAAATAAGCTGACTGATGAAAAAAAGCAGGAAACCTTAAGAAAAGTTATCTCCGAAAACCTTTCTGAGATACTTGAAATGGATTATAACGATATTTTCGAAAAAACAAAGAAAACGACTTATTATGTTACTGTAAAGAAAAAAATAGAAAAGCCTGTTGCCGATAAAGTGAGAAAATTTATTTCGGATAACAGCGATCTTGAAATGTCAAGCTATGTGGGACTTGACGAAACGGTAAAAAGATACTATCCGAGCGATACTCTCGCTTCGACTGTTATCGGCTTTGTGGGCGATGATAACCAGGGCCTCGCAGGTCTTGAAAGCAGATATGATAACGAGCTTACCGGTGTTGCCGGAAGAGTGGTTGCCGCTAAAAACGCCAGAGGAACGGATATGACCTTTACATATCAGAAATCCGAGGAGGCAAAGCAGGGCAACTCTATTGTAACGACTATTGATTCTTATATTCAGTATGTAGCGGAGAAATATCTTGACCAGGCTGTTGAAACAGAAAATGTTCAGGAGCGCGGCGCTGTTGTTGTTATGAATGTAAACACCGGCGCGATCCTCGGAATGGCTGTAAGCGACGATTTTAACCCCAATTCCGCATTCACTCTTTCTGCCGCCGATCAGGCTAAAGTTGACGCCGTTTCGGATAAGGAAGAAAAGGATAAGCTCAAATCCGAGCTTTTAAACAGGCAGTGGAGAAATAAGGCTGTTTCGGATACCTATGAGCCGGGCTCTGTATTTAAAATTTTCACAGCTTCCACGGCTTTGGAAGAAAACCTTATTAATCTTAACAGCAATTTCACCTGTAACTATACCTATGCCGTTGCGGGAAACACCTATCACTGCCATAAAAAAGGCGGTCACGGCTCGCAGTCGCTTTCACAGGCTATAGCAAATTCCTGCAACCCTGCATTTATTCAGATAGGTCAGCTTATAGGCTCCGAAACCTTTTCAAAATATTTTGAGGCTTTCGGGCTCACTCAAAAAACAGGTATCGATCTTCCGGGAGAGGCAAGCTCGAATTACCATAAACTCGAAGATATGCACTCAACAGAGCTTGCGTCTTCTTCGTTCGGTCAGACTTTCAATATAACTCCTCTTCATACTCTGACTCTTGCCGCCGCCGCGGTAAACGGCGGATATATCGTTCAGCCGCACGTTGCGGAAAAGCTTATTGATTCAAACGGAAAAGTTGTAAAAACCTTTTCTGATTCTTATAAAAGACAGGTCGTATCCGAAAGCACCTCTGCCACAATGAGGCAGCTGCTTGAATATGTCGTTCAAAACGGCGCTAAAAACGGTCAGGTAGCAGGCTACAGAGTGGGCGGAAAGACAGGTACTTCCGAAAAAGTTTCAAAAATGCTTGAACTCGGTATAAAAGGTCTTTATATCGGCTCGTATGTAGGAATTGCTCCTATCGATAAGCCGGAAATAGCAGTATTGGTCATGCTTGACGAGGCTATGGGCGGTCAGTATTACGGCGGCGCCATAGCGGCTCCTGTCGGCTCAAAAGTAATGGCGGAGATTTTACCTTATTTAGGTTACGAACCGCAGTACAGCGAAGAGCAGCTTAAAAATATGTCCGTATCCGTTCCCGATCTTACGGGTAACGATATTGCCTCTGCAAAGCAGACGCTTTCAAACGCCAAATTATCCTATAAGGTCATAGGTTCCGGCGAGAAAGTAACGAAGCAATTACCCGTTGCGGGCACCAATGTTTATAAAGGCGGAACGGTTATTCTTTACACAGAAGACGCCGAAGAGGCGACGACAGTCGTTCCTAATTTAGTGGGGCTCACCGCAACCGAGGTAAATGCGGCAGCTGCGGCGGCAGGAATAAATGTTGAATTTTCGGGGAATACTTCTTCGCCCGATCTAAAATCCTACAGCCAGAGTATTGCCGCAGGGCAAACTGTTGCACAGGGGAAAGTCGTAACGGTCAATTTCAGAGAAGAGGCTCAGGCCGATATAGCCAACTAAGGAGTGGAAAAATTGTTACTTAAAGATTTGTATTGTGAGTCGGGAAAACTCGGCAATATTGAAATAATGGGGATTACCTGCAATTCAAAGGAAGTAAAACCCGGTTTTGTGTTTGTCTGCCTTAAAGGCGCTAATTCCGACGGTCATAAATTCGCGCCGGACGCTTTAAAATCAGGCGCCGCGGTAATATTCGCCGAAACCGATCTGGGAATTGAAAATCAGATTATTGTCAAAGATACTCACGAAGTATATTTCGATCTTTCCGCAAAATGGTTTATGGAGCCTGCAAAAGAATTAAAGCTTATAGGCGTTACGGGTACAAACGGCAAAACTTCCGTCACCTATATGCTTAAATCGATTTTTGAAAAAGCAGGATATAAAACAGGTCTTATAGGCACTATTCAGAATATGATAGGCGAAAAGGCAATAGAAACTCACAATACCACTCCCGACGCATTCACTTTAAACAAGCTTTTCCGCGAAATGGTTGACAGCGGCTGCAAATATGCCGTTATGGAAGTATCTTCGCACGCGCTTGATCAAAAGAGAATATGCAATGTTACTTTTGAAACGGCGATTTTTACTAATCTCACGCAGGATCATCTCGATTATCATAAAACGATGGATAATTATCTGCTTGCAAAGAAAAAGCTTTTTAAAATGTGTAAAAAAGCAGTGCTTAACAGCGACGATCCTTATTTTGAAAAATTAAAAGAGGGGCTTGACTGCGAGATAATAACCTACTCTGCGTCAAACAATTCGGATTACAGCGCGAAGGGAATAAATTATCATCCCGCAGGAGTGGAATATGAGCTTGTTGCAAAGGGGCTTATTAAGCATATTTCGGTCAATACCGGAGGAAGATTTTCCGTTTATAACTCTCTTTGTTCCGCAGTTGCGACAATAGAAAACGGAATAGATATCGATACAGTGGTTTCTGCGCTTAAAGAGCTTAAAGGCGTAAAGGGAAGAGCAGAAGTCGTAGAAACAGGAAGAGATTTTACCGTTATTATAGATTACGCTCACACGCCCGACGGTCTTAAAAACATACTTTCCACTTTTAAAGAGTGCAAAAAGGGCAGACTTGTCGTACTGTTCGGCTGCGGAGGCGACCGCGATAAAACCAAAAGACCTATAATGGGAAATATTGCAGTTCACAATGCCGATTATGTAATTGTTACGAGCGATAACCCGAGAAGCGAAAACCCCACGGCCATAATTAACGATATTCTTGAGGGAATTAAAGGAATACCCACTCCCGTTAAAGTTATTGAAAACAGAATTGAAGCTATAAAATTTGCTGTTTCAAATGCGAGAAAAGATGATATAATAGTACTTGCCGGTAAAGGCCACGAAACTTATCAGATATTAAACACAGGTACCATTCATCTTGATGAAAGAGAAGTGGTAAAGGAAGCTTTATCGGAACTTAACGAGGGAGGATAAAAAGAATAATGGAAAAATATTTCGCAATTATCGCCGCTTTCGCCGCATTTGCGGTAACAAGTCTTTTAGGCTATCTTATCATTCCTTATCTTAAAAGACTTCATATCGGGCAGAGTATCCGCGAAGACGGCCCTACCTGGCACAAGAAAAAAGAAGGAACCCCCACAATGGGCGGAATTATGATAATAATAGGCTTTCTTTTGGCACTGGCGCTGTGCGTCGCACTGTCGGCAGGGTTTAAAAAGCCGCTTGTTATGGGCACCACGCTTAAAGCGGATAATGTTAAATTCTATGCGGGTATAATAATGGCGTTTTTAATGGGCGCGGTAGGCTTTGCGGATGATTTTATCAAAATCGTTAAAAAGAGAAATCTCGGCCTTACCGCCCGTCAAAAAACTTTTTTGCAGATAATTATTTCTGCAGGCTACCTTGCAGTGCTTTTCTTTGTCGGAAAGATTGAATACACCTACATACCTTTTGTGGGCGCTGTCAATATTTCCTCCGGCGCGGGACTTCTTTTTTGGCCTATAGCGCTTTTCTTTGTTTACGGATTTACTAATGCCGTTAATTTAACAGACGGTCTTGACGGGCTCGCAACAAGCGTTACTATGATAGTTTCCTGCTTCTTTATGATGGCTTCAGCCGCATTTATGAGAGCTACTCACGGGTGGTACGGCAATGTTACGGCCGCCGCTCTCGCAGGCGCCTGCGCAGGTTTTTACCTTTGGAACGCAAAGCCGGCAAGAGTATTTATGGGCGATACAGGCTCGATGTTCTTAGGCGGTATGGTAGTTGCAATGTCATTTATGCTTGACAGACCTATAATTCTCATTTTGGTTGGCATAATATATCTTGCCGAGGCTCTTTCGGTAGTTTTACAGGTAGTATCCTATAAACTCACAGGCAAGAGAATTTTCAAAATGGCACCGCTTCATCATCACTTTGAAATGTGCAATATAAGAGAAGAAAAAATAGTATTTATCTTCTCTGCTGTTACGCTTTTAGCAAGTATAGGCGCTTTTATTCTTTTGCTTGCGGCAAACAGATAAAATTTAAAGAAAGGAAGATATTATGGATAGTTCAAATATAAAGAAAAAAAAGAGAAGTATCTTCCTTGAGGGAAAGCTTGATATCACAATGCTTTCTTTTATACTTTTACTGCTGACTATTGGTCTTGTTATGCTTTTTTCGGCAAGCTATGCCTATAGTTATGAGTATTATAAAAACAGTTACAAGTTTATTTCCCGCCAGGCGGCATTCGCCGCGGGAGGACTTGCGCTTATGTTTTTTATTTCTAAGATAGATTACCATTTTTGGCGAAAATTCGCCTGGGCTGTTTTCTTTGTTTCAACAGGACTATTAATATTGCTTCTTGCCATTCCTCCGATGGTTTCGGGAATGGATGTTAAAAGATGGATAGTTGTAGGTCCGCTGAATTTCCAGCCCTCGGAGATCGCCAAATTTTCAATAATTTTGCTTTTTTCTTCGCTTATCGCGGCAAATCAAAAGCTTATGACAAGCTTTAAATTTATTCTCTTTTTGGGAGCGATTTTAGGCCTTACCTGCGTGCTGATAGTTTTAGAGCCGCATATCTCCGCAACAGTTCTTGTATTTGCAATAGGAGTTACATTGCTTTTTATCGGCGGAATGCAGAAAAGGTGGATAATAGGGGGAGCCGCCGCGGGCCTCGGAGCAGTAGGTCTTGCGATTGCAACAAAAGTTATAAGCTACGGCTCTGACCGAATAAAATATTGGCGCGATCCTTGGCTCGACGCTTCGGGAAAAGGCTTCCAGACAATTCAGTCGCTTTTGGCTATCGGATCAGGCGGTCTTTTAGGCAGAGGAATAGGTCAGTCAAGGCAAAAATATCTTTGGGTGCCTGAACCGCATAACGATTTTATTTTTTCAATAGTCTGTGAAGAACTCGGTCTTATAGGCGCTATTGTTATTATTCTTTTGTTTGCCTTGCTTGTATGGAGAGGGTTTACCATTGCAATGCGCTCTCCCGATAAATTCGGATCTTTGCTTGCTATCGGACTTACCTTTCAGGTAGGACTTCAGGCAATGCTTAATATTTGGGTCGTAACAAACACTATACCGAACACAGGAATAAGCCTTCCGTTTTTCAGTTACGGCGGCTCGTCTTTAGTAATTCTTCTTGCGGAAATGGGGATAGTGCTTTCCGTATCGAGAAGTGCGAATATAGAAAAAGCCTGATGGGGGAATTTTATGCATATTTTATTTGCAGGCGGCGGAACAGCCGGCCATATAAATCCTGCGCTTGCAGTTGCAGGTTATATTAAAGAAAAACATCCCGACGCTAAGATAAGCTATATCGGAACTCCCGATAAGCTCGAGGCTACCTTGGTGCCGCAAAAGGGATATGATTTTTATCCGATAGAGGTCGCAGGTTTTCAAAGAAAGCTAAGCGCTAAAAATATAGTCAGAAATATCGACGCAGTTAAAAAAGTTTTTTCTTCTTCTCTTAAATCGAAAAAGCTTTTAAAAAAGCTCAATCCCGATATCGTAATGGGCACGGGCGGCTTTGTGAGCGGTCCCGTTTTAAGAGAGGCGGCAAAGCTTGGATTTAAGACTGCCATTCACGAGCAGAACGCTTTTCCTGGAATAACCACAAAGATGCTTTCTAATAAGGTAAACGAGGTCATGCTCGCAATGCCCGAGGCGGAAAAGTATTTAAAGCTTAACAAAAAGCCTGTTATAACGGGAAATCCCGTAAGAGAAGAGCTTTTAAAGATCGACAGAAAGACCGCAAGAGAAAAACTCGGTATTACCGATGAAAGACCTCTTATTTTATCTTTCGGCGGATCTTTGGGCGCAAGACCTTTAAACGAGGCGGTCGAAGAGCTTATTAAATGGCATAACGGCACGCATAAGTTTTACCACATTCATTCAACGGGTAAAGCGGGTTACGGCAAAATGCTCGACAGACTCAAAGCCGATAACATAACCTTATCCGAAGAGATAGATATCAGGGAATATATATCCGATATGGATGTTTGTATGGCGGCGGCGGATATCGTTATAAGCAGAGCCGGCGCTATCACGCTTAGCGAGATAGAGGCGTGCAAAAAGCCGTCAGTTCTCATTCCGTCACCATATGTTGCGGAAAATCATCAGTATCATAATGCTATGACGCTTAAAAACAAAGGCGCCGCGATAGTTATTGAAGAAAAGGATCTAAGCGGCGAAAAACTTATAGACGAGATATCGATGATCATAGAAAACAAATCAAAGCTTCAAAAAATGTCCGAGGCGGCAGGGAAAATTGCTATAACCGACGCAAATGAAAGAATATACGAAGTTTTGATGAAATTATATACAAACTCCTGATAAATTTCGGCATTTTAAAAAATAACTGACAAAAAGCCTCGATCTTTCATAGTATAGAATGAAAATGAATTTACTGTGAGGGATAAAAATGCCTGAAATTATTATAAACGGTAAAAAACCGCTTATAGGAGAAATAGATATTCAGGGAGCAAAGAACAGCGTTTTACCTATTCTTTCAGCAACTGTTCTTATAAAGGGAATAAGCGTTATACATAATTGCCCGAGGTTATCGGATGTTTATGCGGCTATCGAAATTTTGAATTCTTTAGGCTGCAGCTGCACCTTTGAAGGGCATACCGTCACTGTAGACGCGACGGATATTACCAAAGACAGCGTTCCCGAAGAGCTTATGCGTGAAATGCGCTCGTCACTTGTGTTTTTAGGCTCGATTATCGGCAGAAATTCAAGCGCGGTGATAAGCAGTCCGGGAGGTTGTGAATTAGGGCCGAGGCCTATTGATCTTCACCTCTCGGCATTAAGGCAGTTAGGCGTTGATATAAGCGAAAAACACGGCAATTTATATTGTTTCAGCAAAGAGCTTACGGGGAATGAGATATATCTTGCTTTTCCGAGCGTCGGAGCAACGGAAAATATTATGCTCGCCGCCTCAAAAGCTAAAGGTGTTACAGTGCTTCACAATGCCGCTCACGAGCCTGAAATAAAGGATCTTGCCGATTTTTTAAACTTTGCCGGTGCAAATATCACGGGTGCGGGCACTGATAAAATAGTTATCCGCGGAGTATCCGAACTTCACGGAGTCGAGCATACGGTTATTCCCGACCGCATAGTTGCGGCAACATATATGGCCGCCGCCGCTGCCACCTGCGGAAATGTAACTGTCAAAAAGGTCGATCCCTCGCATTTATTTTCCGTAATTTCTTTTTTTAAAGAGTGCGGCTGCAGTGTCAAATCGGGTAACGACTACATAACTGTTTTAACAAAAAAACCTATTAAGCATATAAATTCTCTGCAAACTCTCGTATATCCCGGATTTCCTACAGACGCCGGTCCCTTGGCAGTCGCAATGCTGACTACCGCCCGAGGAGTTTCGGTGTTTACGGAAAATATATTCGATAACAGATTTAAATATGTCGACGAGCTTAAAAGACTTGGCGCCGATATAAAGGTTTCGGGCAATGTCGCTGTGATAAGAGGAGTAAAATCTCTTTCGGGCGCCACCTGCTTTGCAACCGATCTTCGCGCCGGAGCGGCGCTGGTTACGGCGGGGCTTTCGGCAGCGGGTCAGACAAGGGTTAAAAACATTCATTTTATAAAGCGCGGTTATGAGTCTATAACAGAAGACCTTAAAAAACTCGGCGCTGATATATATGAAAAATAAAAGGAAGTGAAAATATGACCGAAAGGGAAGAGGCCGCGAAAAAAAGAGCGGAGCTTATAAAGAAAAAAAAGCGGCGGCGAAGAAGATTTATATTTGTCTTTTTTCTCATTATTATGCTCGCTTTCGGATCGGTCGCAAGTTTCACTTTCCTTTTCCCGATAAAATCCGTAAGCGCTTCGGGAAGCAAACTTTATACTGAAAGCGCGATAGTAAAGAGCAGTAAGCTTAAGGGCAAAAATCTTTTTACCGTGAGCGAAGAAAATCTGCTTGTCACTTTAAATCACGATCTGCCTTATATTGACAGCGTAACGCTAAAAAGGTCTTTCCCGGATAAAATAATTTTAAAGGTGAAAGACGCAAAGCCCTATGCAAGCTATCATATAGATAATAAGTATTATAAAGTCAGCCGCAAAGGAAATGTGCTTGAATACGATTATACTTTGCCTGAGAATACTTTTGAAATAATTTGCCCCGGTGTGACCTGTAAAGTAGGTCAGGCGGCGGAATTTAAAAACAAGGAAACCAAAGAACTTATAAATTCACTTATTTCAAGTCTTGAAAAAAATGAAATAAAAATCAATAAGATCGATGTTTCAAATACAAGCGAGATCAGATTTTTCGTAGACGGCAGATTTGATGTTATTTTAGGCTCAAAAACCAACTATGAGAATAAAATAGCTCAGCTCGGAGCGATGATAAAAAACATAGAAAGCGATAAAAAAGGCACTATAAATCTCAGCATTTGGAATGAAAGCGGAAGACAAACAAGTTTTATTCCGAGTTAGAAAATAAAATGTTGCAATTTATAAATATATATGATATTATAATTTATGTATAGTTGTCTTTTAGAAGTTATAAAAATTTATTACCATAAATACGGAGGAATTTTAAATGCCATTTGATGTTGCTGAAGAAATGGAAACTGTAGTTCAAATAAAGGTCGTAGGCGTAGGCGGCGGCGGTGGTAACGCTGTTAACCGAATGGTAGCCGCAGGCGTAAAGGGCGTCGAATTTATCGCTGTTAATACTGATAAAGCCGCTCTTTTCCTCTCTCGCGCCGATCAGAAAATTCAGATAGGAAATAACACCACTGCCGGAATGGGCGCAGGCGGTAACCCTGAAAACGGCCGCGCAGCCGCTGAAGAATCAAGGGATGAAATTGCTGCCGCTATCCGCAGCGCAGATATGATATTCATAACTGCCGGAATGGGCGGAGGCACAGGCACAGGCGCCGCTCCCGTTGTAGCTCAGATAGCTAAAGAGCTTGGTATTCTCACCGTGGGAATCGTTACAAAGCCTTTTGCATTTGAGGGCAAAAAGCGTATGACTCAGGCGGAAGAGGGAATTGCTAACCTCACCGAGCAGGTCGACAGTATCATAGTAATTCCGAACGAGCGCCTTAAGTTCGTTTCCGAAGATAAAATTTCTTTCAAGAATGCGTTTAATATTGCCGATGATGTTTTACGCCGCGGCGTTCAGAGCATTTCCGAGCTTATCAATGTTACCGCTCTTGTCAACCTTGACTTTGCCGATGTTAAATCCATTATGCAGGATGCAGGCTGCGCTCATATGGGCGTCGGAGAAGCAACAGGCAGAGATAAGGCAGAGCAGGCGGCAAGAATGGCTATCACAAGCCCGCTTATCGAAACCTCTATGGAAAATGCAAGAGGAATTATTATCAGCATAACAGGTTCTGATGATATCGGTCTTGAAGAGGTTGAGCTTGCTTCCACAATTATTTCCGATATGGCTCACCCTGACGCAACGATCATTTGGGGTGCTCAGCTTGATGAGAGCCTTGAAGATACTATCAGGGTAACTGTTGTTGCAACAGGTCTCGGCGAGCCTAAAAAGGCTGATAAGAGGGAAGACCTTGCTGATCTTATGAATGATATGAACACGGAAGATAATGACGAGTCTTATGACGATGTTATGAAATTCTTCCAGAAATAATAAGCATAAATTAAAATCCCGGCTTAAAAAAGCCGGGATTTTTTATATATCTTTGAAATTTTCGGGTTTAAAATCGGTTTGCGTGTAATTGTTAAAATAATCGATAATATCGTCTTCGCTGTCCGAAAGGAAAAAAAGCGAGGTATTGTTTTGCGTCATAAATTTATCGTCTACAGCCCTTTTAAGCATTGAAGAAAGGCTGTCAAAATAACCGTTCACATTAAATATTGCTATCGGCTTATCGTGGCGGCAAAGCTGTTTTAAAGTGAGAATTTCAAAGAATTCATCATAAGTGCCTATCCCTCCGGGGGCCACAATAAAAGCGTCGGAACTGCTTTCAAGAAGCTGTTTTCTTTCGCGCATTGTTTTAGTATAAAGCATTTTTGTGCAGTGATCGAATAAAATTCCGTCAACATTCAAAAACTCGGGGACTATACCTATTATCTCGCCTTTTTCTTCATAAAATCCTCTTGCAAAGGCGCCCATCATTCCGCAGGCACCTCCTCCGAAAATAAGGCTGTGACCTGATTTTGCAAGTTTTTTGCCGAAGCTTTCGCCGCTTTTTATATAGCTTTCGTCGATTTTATCGGACGATGCTCCGTAAACGCAGATATTCATTTTTCTTCTCCCGTTAAAATTTCTTTATCGTTAAATATCGCGCTGATAAGAGTTTCTCCGCGGTATTCAAGTCTTAAAGAAAAGAATTCATCGCTATCTAATTTTTCTAAAAATATTCTATCTCCGCTCCAGGTGGGGAATGAAAGCAATTTATCTTCATCGACCCACTCTAAAACTCCCTCGTCGCAGTCCGATTTGACCGTTCCGCTGAAATCGGAGCTTGTAAATAAGTGCATATATTCCGTTTCCCATATATCGGAAACAAAGGTTATTATGCCTTTATATTCGGCACTGTTAAGCCTGAGCCCTGTTTCTTCGAAGACCTCGCGCCTGTTGCATTGCTCGGGGCTTTCCTTATCTTCAAATTTTCCGCCTATTCCTATCCATTTATCGCGGTTAAGATCGTTTTCTTTTTTTATGCGGTGCATAAGAAGATATTTTCCGTTATTTTTGATATAGCAAAGGGTTGTGTTTTTCATCAGGGCTGTTTCACCGATTCCTTAGCGAATTCTTTTCCCTCGTCGCCCTTATAGCCTTCGAGATAGAAAATATCCGTGCTTTTGTTCTTCGAATCGAAAATATTATTATACTGTATCTTTTCGTACTCATTTAAAAGAGTTGTATACTTTGTGTTTGACTGCCAGGTATAATAGTTATTTTCCGAATCGATATATCCCACTGTATCGATAACGGGGATCTGCTTATAAAGATTTAAAAGGTATTTATTATATTCAGTAAGCTTAACTCCTGCGACCTTTAAAAGGTAGGTCGAGAGGTAGTTACTGCTCATTTTATCGATTTCCTCTTCGGCAATATCATAATTTGCCCAGATAATAAACGGGGTGATATGTCTTTTTTGCTCCTGCTCAAGCGAGAGCCCCGAAAGATCTTTCACGCCTAAAACATCCGCTATGAATTTAGTTTCTATCGATGGCTGGTGGTCACCGAACATACAAATAACAGTCGGTTCGTTTACGCCTTTAAAATACTCTACAAGGCCTTTAAAAGCGTCGTCGCTTGCTTTTACGAGCGAAAGATATCTGTTTGCCTTAACATATTCGGTATCCCCCGAGGTTATATAGACCTCTTCGTTGAAATTATCGAATTTTGTTGTATATCCGCCGTGATTTTGCATTGTAACATTGAACATAAAGTAGGGCATATTCCTGTCGCGGTTCTCAAAATCGTTAATCAAAACCTGATAATCGTAAGAGTCGCTGATATACTGCCTTAAGAACATATTTTTTCTGTCGGGATAATACTGATCGACAAGCTGCTGGAGGTAGTTAGGATCGGAGCCGTTGCTCATATAATCGTTCATAATGGAGATATCCATTATATTTTCAAGGAATTTATAGCTGTTAAATCCCATATTGTTATAAACATTTACTCTGTTCCAGCCGCTTGAGAAATAGGGGTGGAAAGCGGCGGAATTGTAGCCCTGACCCTCAAGTGTTGAAACAATGGTTGCAAGGGGGGAATTTATATAGAGCATATAAGCATTGCTTCCCGAAGGTAAAAACGCCGTTGTATGGCCGCTTAAGAATTCAAATTCGGTGTTTGAAGTTCCGGCGCCGATAACTGGGACATATAAATGGCCCTTGACCGTGTTTTCCGTAAGGCTTCGCATAAACGGCATATAATCGATATTTGTGGTGAAATCTCCGAGAACGCTCAGATCGGAAAGCGATTCGTTCATAATACAGATGATATTCGGAGTTTTCTCGGTTACCTCAACAGGTTCTTTTTTATCGATATTTTTTTCTACATAATCCGAAACGCTGTTTGCGTCATATCCCGAGGGAGCTGACATAAACAGATATTTAGTATTGCAAAAGAAGTTAAAAGCAAATCCGTAGTTTTTATAGCCTCTTGTCTGATTCCAGAAGTCGGGTTTTACACCTGCGTCTGCAAAAATAGATGTGAAATAAAAAAGACTTAAAATAACTGCGGCAAACGAGCCCGAAAATACTCTGGAAACGATTTTTGTTATAAGGTTGTATTTCGGAGTTTTTATTTTAATTCCGATAACCATTATAAAAATAAATAAAAGCGATCCCGTTAAAACCAAATGCGTGAGCTTATAAGAATAGGTATTTGCAACATTTGCGGCAGTGGTAATGCTTAAAAAATCCATAGGGATAAACGGAGTTCCTCTGAAATCCATTATATAGCAATGCGCAACGGCAAGGCCGAAAAGTATCGGGTTTACAACTAAGATCGATACTCTGATACTGCCCGAAAGTGCAAAGAAGATAAAATAAAAAATAAGAATAAGAATATAATTACCTAAAAATCCGAGATAGGTCATATTATAAACAAAAACATTATTTAAGCATTCCGTCATTGTCATAGTAAGAATTGGCAGAATAAATAAAAATACGAGGTGCATAACCTTATTTGTTTTTTCATTTCTGAATTTAAAATTAAAGGTTATCAAAGCTCCTATCGCAAAGGGAAAAAGCAAGCAAAAAGCAAGCAGCACCCATTTCATTCTGAAATCCTGAGAAATAAAGGCATTATTGTCAAGAATAACAGTAAGCAAAAGTGCCGCCGATATTATAATTCCCGTGAGCCGGGATTTTTTAGTTGAATAAATATCCATTGAAAAAGCACGGAGAATTTTATAAAATCCTCCAATCTTTCCGTCCTCGGATTTTGTAAAAAATCCTTTTATTTTATTTAAAATTCCGGAAGAATTCATAAATCCGCCTCTTTTAAACATTTAAAATAATTTAAAATCATTAATATTATACCATACAGTACTCAAAATTACAAGCAAAAAGACTCGGGCTTAAAACCCGAGTCTTTTTTACATAAAAATTTTAAATTATTTGAATCTTTTTAAAATTTCACTGTTTTGGGTGAGAATTTGTCCCATTCCGTAAAGAACAAACATATTGATAAGCGCCAAAAAGGTGCCTGCAACGACAATACCGACCGATAAAGCCATATAAAGCTTTTCTTTTGTGAATATGAAATATGCCGCAACGAGCGAAATAATTATAATTCCGAAAGCCACTATAAAGGAAATGGCTTTTATGATCGTTCCTATATGGCGGAAAATTCCCTCGCTATAGGTATTTACAGGGTTTGATCCGCTGCTTTTCGCAGGTGCCGAATATCCTGAACTGATATCGATAATTTCGTTGTTATTCTGCTCCATTTTTTAACCGCCCTTTCAGACCTTTTCGATACCGATAGTTACATTCTCGCCATTGATATCCCATTCTTTGATAAATCCCTTGGGATCTTCGTGCTTAAGCGAGTCTGCCAAAGTATCCTTTGTTATATCCTCGCACATTTTAAGCGCAATGTCAAGAATTTTTTGTGAGCCGTCGATCGAAATATTGATATGATCGGTAACGCAGAATCCCGCGTCTTTTCTCATTGTCTGAATTTTGCTTATCATTTCGCGGGCAAATCCCTCGCAGATAAGATCGTCAGTCAAAACGGTGTCAATAGAAACTATTATTCCGTTATCGCTGACAGTATAATATCCCTCTTTTTGAGAAGTTTCGATAAGAAGATCGTCATTTGTCAGCTCAACTGTGCCGGATGATAAATTGAGAGTAAGCTTACCGTTTTTATCAAGTTCAGCTTTTGCAAGAGTGCCGTCAAGCTCTGACAGCGCTTTTCTTATGTCGTTTAACTGCTTGCCGTATTTAGGACCGACTGTTTTAAGCTGGGGCTTGAAATTATAATTTACAAATCCCTCAACATCGTCTGTAAACTCAACATTTTTGATACTAAGCTCGTCTTTGATAATATCGGTATAAAATCCGTCGAGCTTATCCTTTGAGCTAACAAACATTTTATTGAGCGGCTGGCGGTTTTTAAGCACAGCGCCGTTTCTTGCGGCTCTTCCGAGAACTACTATTTCAAGAACAGTGTCCATTTTCTCTTCAAGCTCTTTATCAATAGCTTTTTCATCGCATACGGGGAAGTCGCATAAGTGAATGCTTATCGGAGCATTTTTATCCACGCTCCTTACAAGATTCTGATAAATGCTTTCAGCCATAAACGGGATCATAGGAGCCGCGGCTTTTGCGGTGGTGACAAGAGCAGTATAAAGCACATAGTAAGCTGTGGCTTTATCATCAGTCATACCCTGAACCCAATAGCGCTCTCTGTTTCTGCGGACATACCAATTGCTCATTTCATCCACAAAGCTTGAAAGAGCTTTTGCAGCCTCGGGAATCTTATAAGAATTTAGGTTGTTATCAACGGCTTTAACCATAGAATTAAGCTTTGATATCAGCCATTTATCCATTACCGTGAGTTTAAGATCGCTTGAATTATATTTTGTCGGATCGAAATTATCTATATTTGCATAAAGAACATAGAAAGCATAGGTGTTCCAAAGAGTACCCATAAACTTTCTCTGACCCTCAATAACGGCTTTTCCGTGGAATCTGTTAGGCAGCCAGGGAGCGGAGTTTGTATAGAAATACCAACGGATAGCGTCGGCTCCGTAGGTTTCGAGCGCCTCCATAGGATCGACTGCGTTGCCTTTGGATTTAGACATCTTCTGTCCGTTTTCATCCTGAACATGACCTAAGACGATTACATTTTTATAAGGCGCTTTATTGAAAATAAGCGTTGAAATTGCAAGGAGGGAATAGAACCAACCTCTCGTCTGATCGACAGCCTCCGATATAAAGTCGGCAGGGAACTGCGATTCGAAAAGTTCCTTATTTTCAAAAGGATAATGGTGCTGTGCAAAAGGCATTGAGCCTGAATCAAACCAACAGTCTATAACCTCGGGTACTCTGTGCATTTGCTTTCCGCACTCAGGGCATTTGATAGTTACCGCGTCGATATAAGGGCGGTGAAGCTCGATATCATCGGGGCAGTTATCAGACATCGACTTTAATTCTTCAATGCTTCCTATGCTGTGAAGATGACCGCATTCGCACTGCCAGATATTAAGCGGAGTACCCCAATATCTGTTTCTCGAAATTCCCCAATCCTGAACATTTTTAAGCCAATCGCCGAATCTGCCTTTTCCTATACTTTCGGGGATCCAGTTTATGGTATCGTTGTTCCTGATAAGATCGTCTTTAACCGCGGTCATTTTTATAAACCACGATTCTCTTGCGTAATAGATAAGTGGAGTATCGCATCTCCAGCAGAAAGGATAATCGTGCTCGAATTTAGGAGCGTCGAAAAGAAGACCTTTAGCGTCAAGATCCTTTAAAACGAGCGGATCGGCGTCTTTTACGAATTTTCCCGCATAAGGTGTTTCTTTTGTAAGATCGCCCTTTGAATCAACAAGCTGAATAAAGGGAAGATCGTATCTTCTTCCTACTCTCGCGTCGTCTTCACCGAAGGCAGGCGCGCAGTGAACGATACCCGTACCGTCTGTCATAGTTACATAATCGTCGCACATAACGAAAAATGCGTCTTTTTTCTGACTTTCGGCTATAGGCTTTACAAAATCGAATAAAGGCTCATATTTGCAGTATTCAAGGTCTTTTCCTTTGAATTCTTCAAGTATTTCATAAGGCTTATTATCGTCATTTGCGAGTTTTGAAAGTACCTTATCGGTCAAAGCTTTAGCAAGATAATAAACATATCCGTCAGCCGCTTTTACCTTGCAGTAGGTTTCATTCGGGTTCACGCAAAGAGCGGTGTTTGAAGGAAGTGTCCACGGAGTAGTGGTCCAGGCGAGGAAATAAGCGTTTTCATCGGATTTTTTAAATCTTACAACCGCGCTTCTTTCTTTTACCGCTTTATATCCCTGCGCGACTTCGTGGCTTGAAAGCGGAGTGCCGCACCTGGGGCAATAAGGCACTATTTTAAAGCCTTTATATAAAAGACCTTTTTCAAATATCTTTTTAAGCGCCCACCATTCGGACTCTATAAAGTTATTGTCATAGGTAACATAGGGGTTGTCCATATCCGCCCAAAATCCGACGGTTTTGGAGAAGTCCTCCCACATTCCTTTATATTTCCATACGCTTTCCTTGCAGTGATCGATAAAAGGCTCTAAGCCGTATTCTTCGATCTGCTCTTTTCCGTCAAGACCGAGCGCTTTTTCAACTTCGAGCTCAACAGGAAGACCGTGAGTATCCCAGCCTGCTTTTCTCGGAACCATACAGCCTTTCATTGTTTTATATCTCGGGATCATATCTTTTATGACCCTGGTCAAAACATGGCCGATATGGGGCTTGCCGTTAGCCGTCGGAGGGCCGTCATAAAACACATAAGGTTCGCCCTTGGCTCTTTGCTCAATACTTTTTTCAAAAATTCCCGCGTCATCCCAGAATTTTTTGATCTCTTTTTCGTTTTCCACGAAATCAACATTAGGTGAAATTTCTTTGTACATAATTCTTACCTCTTTAAAAATAAAATCCCCGCCCATAATAGGACAAGGATGATAATTTTACCTTTTAAACCACCTATTACGACGGACCGACATCCGTGAATTCCTTAACGCAGAATCAAACGGCAAATGCTAATTGATAATATCTTTCACACTGCGGCTCCGAAGTGATCTTCGCTAAAATCCGGCCTGCCGAACTCACACCGCTTTTCGGCTCGCTTTAGACCGCTTATATTTTAGTTACTGTCTTCATCACAGCTTTTAAAATATAATAACATAATGTAATTTAAAAATCAAGTATATTAAATACATTTTAAGTCAAAAATAAATCAGAAAAGCCATAAAAAAGGGAAGTGCCTTTATGAATAAACGGATGAAGATAAGAATAGCGTCTTTTTGCGCCGCCTTTGTTTTTCTGATGATCGGTGCCGTTATAAAAGAAAAAAGCGTATCGGATAAATATGAGCTTGAGATAAAAAACAATTATTCGAAAGCCTACAGCGAGCTTGATTCAAGAATAAATAATATCGGGATAATTTTAGATAAAATTGTATATCTTTCGGGCTCGAAAAAATTAAGCGCTTTGAGCGCCGAGCTTTACAGCGAGGCTCAGCTTGCAAAAAATGCGCTTTCGGCTCTGCCGATTTTAAATTCCGAAAACAGCACGCTTAACAGGTTTTTGTCACAGGTCGGAAACTATGCTTTAAGCGTATCGGGATCGGTTACTAAAGACGAGGAGATTACCGATAAGCAGGAAAATGATTTTTTAAAGCTTTTAAGCACGGCTAAGACCATTTCGGGAGTTTTAAGCGATAATCAGGAAAATATCAACAGTTCCTTTTATTGGGCGGAAGAAATCGAAGAAAAAATATCTTCGGACGACGAATCTCTCGCGACTGTTTTAACAGAGCTTGAAGAAAACCTTACAGATTATCCCACGCTTATTTACGACGGACCTTATTCCGATCATATTTTAAATAAAAAACCGGTTATGACCTCGGCAAAGCCTGAAATTTCAAAAGAAGAGGCTTTAAATATTGCAAAAGAGTTTACAGGTGAAAAAAATCTTAAATTTTCAAATGAAATAAATTCAAAAATTCCCTCTTATAGATTTACTGGCAAAACAGAAATAACCGTCAGTAAATACGGCGGATATGCAGTCTATATGAGAAAAAGCGAAGATTTTAAAAAAGCCGTGATATCAAAAGAAGAGGCGCTTAAAAAAGCGGAAGAGTTTTTAAAAGATAAAGGAATTGAAAATATGATTTCCACATACTATTACTGTGACGAGGGAGTTTGCACGGTAAATTTTGCCTATCTTGACGGCAGAACGGTATGTTATACAGATCTGATTAAAGTCGGCGTGTCGCTTGAAAGCGGGGAAACTGTATTTTACGAGGCTAGCGGATATCTTACAAACCATATGCAGCGCGCCTTTCTTTCGGCGGAGCATTCTTTAGAAGAAGCGGAGCAAAAGATCAATAAAAAGCTAACTGTCGAAAAATCGGGAATAGCGCTTATCCCCACAAGCGGAGGCTCTGAGGTGCGGTGCTATGAGTTTTTATGCAAAACTCAAAAAGATGAAGAAATGCTCGTTTTTATAGGAATTTCATCACTCGAAACCGAGAATATTTTTATCCTTTTAAAATCCGACGGCGGAACTCTTATAAAATAAATTGAAAAAATTATAAAAATGTGTTATAATGCTTTTGATTTAGATTTTTGTCTAGACAATACAATCAGGATACAACGCTTCTCATAGCGGAAAATTTATCCGATTGTATTGTCTACTCGGTGAAAAATATGCCATTAACAAAAAATCCCACGCATATATTCGAGCCTACCTCACTTCAGTGCGGGCAGGCTGTTATTGCTATGCTTGCAGGAATATCGGTCAAAGAAGTAATAAAATTAGTTAAAACAGATAGGGAAACAACTTTAAAAGATATGAAATCGGCGCTTAGAGCGCTCGGTATTGATATTTGCGAAGAAAAAAAGAGCGTTACAAAAAAAGAAGAGTTGCCCGAAATTGCAATGCTCAGCCTGGAAACACCGAAATGCTGGCATTGGTCGCTTTATTTCGGCGGTAAATTTTTTGATCCCGAATTCGGCGTGCTTGATGATTTTCCGATCTGCAACAGGAAATTTTACTGGGAAATAAAATCTTTTGAACTTTAAGTCGGCAGACTGTTTTGCAGTTGCCGCATACATAATAAAAAACAATAAAGGAGAAATTGGTTATTAATGAATGAAACAAAAAATAAAATAAGTAAGCCGCGCAAAAACACGGGATCGAAGAAGAGAGTTCAGAATTCTTCTAAGCTTGATGTTCAGAGCGTTGTTAGCGGAAAGCCTGTTTCTAAACCGACTTCTAAAGCGAGATTTAACAAGCAGGGAAAGCCGATCACGAAAAAAAGAAATCAGCCGGCTAAAAGAAATACCGAAAAGAGCAGAAAAACAACTCAAAAATCGGTTAAGATAATTCCTCTCGGAGGAATAGGCGAAATAGGCAAAAACATAACGCTTTATGAATATGACGGCGATATGCTCCTCGTTGACTGCGGAATGAGCTTCCCTGACGAAGAAACACCGGGAATAGATATTGTTATCCCCGATTTTTCCTATATACTTGAAAATAAAGATAAAATAAAAGGTCTTGTTGTAACTCACGGGCACGAGGATCATATAGGAGCTATTCCATATCTACTGAGAAATTTCAATCTTCCTATATATGCAACCCGACTGACTGTCGGTCTTATAGAGGGAAAGCTTAAAGAGCATAAGCTTTTAGCGGGAGCTAAGCTTAATGTAACTGACCCCGGGCAGAAGGTCACTCTCGGTAAATTCACAGTCGAGTTTATCCATGTAAACCATTCTATTCCTGACGCGGTCGGCTTTGCTATAACCTGCGGCGCCGGCACTATTGTTCAAACAGGGGATTTCAAGATCGATACTACTCCGATCGACGATAATGTTATTGATATCGCCCGCTTTGCGGAGCTTGGCAAAAAAGGTGTGCTTGCACTCCTTTCCGATTCGACCAATGCCGAAAGACCGGGCTTTACTCCCTCTGAAAGGCTTGTGGGAGAATCTTTTTCAAACCTCTTTAAAAAAGCAGAGGGCCACAGAATAATAGTTGCGACATTTTCTTCAAATATTCACAGAATTCAGCAGATAATCGACGAGGCTGACAGGTGCGACAGAAAAGTAATAATTTCCGGCAGAAGTATGCAGAATGTTGTAAATGTTGCAGAAGAGCTCGGATATCTTAAAGTGCCTAACGATATACTTGTCGAGCTTGACGCTATCAAGAATTACAGACCTGAAGAGCTTGTTATTATCACTACCGGTTCTCAGGGCGAGCCTCTTTCCGCTCTTCACAGAATAGCTTTCAGCGAGCACAGGCAGATAGAGCTTATTCCGGGCGATGTGATAATTATTTCCGCAACGCCTATTCCGGGAAACGAAAAGCTTGTAGGCAAGGTTATCAACGAGCTTATGAGAAGAGGCGCGAATGTTGTTTATGAAAAGATGTACGATGTTCACGTTTCAGGCCACGCCTGCGCAGAAGAATTAAAGCTTATGATGAGTGTGTGCAAGCCTAAGTATTTCATTCCGGTACACGGAGAGCAAAAGCATTTATATAAGCATTCTTTGCTTGCTAAAAATGTGGGAATAAAAGAAGAAAACATCATAATTCCGATTAACGGCGAAGTGATCGAGCTTAACCGCAGAGAGGCTAAATGCACGCAGTCCGTTACAGCGGGAAGAATTCTTGTTGACGGTCTTGGAGTCGGCGATGTCGGCAGCATAGTTCTTCGCGACAGAAAGCACCTCGCGGAAGACGGAATTATTATAGTAAATGTTGCGATAGACAGCGCCACGCGCGAAGTTCTTTCGGGCCCCGATGTGGTTTCGAGAGGATTTGTATATGTGAAAGAATCCGAAGAGCTTATGAATGAGCTCAAAGAACTCGTATGCGATGTTCTTGAAAAATGCTATATCAATAATATCAGAGATTTCAATGCTATCAAAACCAAAATCAAGGATCAGGTTTCAAAATTCCTGTTTGTGAGAACACACAGGAGCCCTATGATCCTGCCGGTTATAATGGAAGTTTAATACAAAGGGGATAAGAAAATGAAAGTTATATTATTGCAGGATGTTAAAGGAAAAGGTAAAAAGGGCGAGCTTTGCAATGTATCGGACGGCTACGCAAGAAACTTCCTTTTCCCGAAAAATTTAGCCGTTGAAGCTGACAGCGCCGCTATGAGCGAGCTTAAAAGCAGAGAGGCTGCAAAAGAGCACCATATCAAAGAAGAAATCGCCGCCGCTAAAGCCACGGCTGAAAAATTGAACGGGAAATCCGTTACTATAAAAGCTAAATCGTCTAACGGCGGAAAGCTTTTCGGCAGCGTTACTTCAAAGGAGATAGTTTCGGCAATAAAAGCCGAGCATAATATCGAAGTAGATAAAAAGAAAATGAATGTAGCCGATATCAAGAATTTCGGCGAATACACTGCGGAGATCAAGCTCTATAACGGAATTTCCGCAAAAGTCACTGTTAAGGTAACCGAATGATGAGCAACGAAAACAGTTTATTCCTTGATGTTGACGGTTTAAGGCAGCCATATTCCGTTGAAGCGGAGCAGGCGATATTAGGCTCTGTTATTTCCGACCCTAAATGCCTTGACGAAATAAGCGACAGGATAACACCCGATTATTTCTATATTCCGCAGCATAAAGAAATTTTCAGCGCGATATCATCGATGTATGAGCTTAGCCAGACTATCGATTTTATATCCCTGCTTGAAAAGTTAAAGCAGAACGGAACATATGACGAGGCGGGCGGAAAAGCTTATCTTACACAGCTTGTTCAGACCGTACCGTCTTCCGCGAATGTTATGACTTATGTGTCGATAGTTCGCGAGAAATATTATCAAAGAGCTTTGATGAATGCCGCAAACGGTATAATCAAGGATATCAACGATAATTCGATGGATTCGGGTAAACTGCTTGATTCTGCGGAGCAGAGGATCTTCGAGATAAGATCGGGAAGAGAAATAAGCGGTCTTACGCATATTAAAAGCGTAATAGAAACCGAAACCTTTGACAGGCTTTCAAAAATGACCGATCCGCAGACGAGGAGCGATTATATCGGCATTCCCTGCGGCATAGGCGATCTTGACAGAATGATAACCGGACTTAATAAATCCGACCTTATTATTTTAGGCGCAAGACCTGGTATGGGTAAAACTTCTTTTGCGCTCAATATCGCAAGAAATGTCGCGGTAAACGAGGGAAAGACCGTCTGCTTTTTCTCTCTTGAAATGACGAGGGATCAGCTCGCTCAAAGAATTTTATCGAGCGAAGCGGGAATAAAAAGCGAAAAAATGCGTACGGGCGAATTGGAGGTCGACGAGTGGACAAGGCTTGCCCAGGCGGGCGACCTGCTCTCTAAAACCGAGCTTTATTTCGACGAAACCTCCGATATCACTGTTCAGCAGATGAAAGCAAAATTAAGAAGAATGAAAAAGGTGGATCTTGTTGTAATAGATTACCTCGGACTTATGCATTCCGCAAGACAAACGGATAACAGGGTGCAGGAGGTTTCCGAAATAACGAGAAGTTTAAAAATTATGGCTAAGGAGCTAAAAGTCCCTGTTATAGCCTGCGCACAGCTTTCCCGTGCTACGGAGCAAAAAGGCAAATCTCATAAGCCGGCGCTTGCCGACCTTAGAGATTCGGGATCTATCGAGCAGGACGCAGACATAGTTTTATTCCTTTACAGAGATACTTATTATGACGCCGAAAGAGCGGATGATGAGGATATGAGCGATCCCGGAAAGGCAGAATGTATTGTCGCTAAAAACCGCCACGGCGAAGTCGGCACGATTCAGCTGCATTGGGACGGACAGTTTACCAGATTTACCTCTGTGGATGTGTTCAGAAATGATTGAAAAAGTCAGGTCCGCAATTAAAAATTTCAGTATGATAAAAAGCGGCGAAAAAATAGCCGTCGCGCTTTCGGGCGGAGCCGATTCAATGGCTCTGCTTGATATCCTTTTAAAATTAAAGGATGAATTCGGCTTTGAGCTTTGCGCCGCTCATTTTAATCATAAAATAAGAAAAGGCGAGGCTGACAGCGACGAAGAATTCGTCAGGGAATACTGCAAAAAAAACTCTATCGAGCTTTTTTGCAAATCAAGCGATGTTTTAGCTTTCGTTGAGGAAAACGGTTTAGGCACTGAGCTTGCCGCGAGAAAATTACGGTATGACTTTTTTTCCGGGCTTCCCTGCGATAAAATAGCGACAGCCCACACTTCCTCGGACAATGCCGAAACGATAATATTTAATCTCGCGCGCGGCTCTTCGGCTAAGGGTTTACGCGGAATTCCGCCTGTCAGAGATAAATATATCAGACCTTTGATTTTCTGCTCCGGAGAAGAAACGAGAAATTATTGCGAACTAAAAAATATTCCGTTTGTTTTCGACAGCACCAATGCCGAAGATAAATACACAAGAAATTTTATCAGGCATAATATAATTCCGCTTTTAAAGAAGATAAATCCCTCTTTTGAAGACGCCGCTTTGCGCGCGGGAATGTCTTTAAGGGAAGACGAGGAATTTATATCGGAGTGCTGTGAGCGCGAGTTTAATAAAAGATTTAAAAATAATAATTTCGATATTTCCGATTTTGAAAACCTGCCTGTTTCTGTTAAAAAAAGACTGATTTTTAAGTTTTTGGAAGTTTCCGGCGCTTATGAGCCTGAAAACAAGCATATTAATGATGTTTTAAGTATTTGCTCTGACGGCGGAAAATGTATGATAAAGAATTCGGCTGTATTTTACACGCAAAAAGGACTTCTTAAGGCTGAAAAACAAGAAAAAACAAAATTCTCTGCCGGTTTTGAAGAAATTTCCGAAGAGTTTTTAAAAAAGAATAAAAAAATTAATAATTTGTTTTTAAATAACGCGCTTGATTGTGATAAAATAATAGGCAATCCGAGAATAAGAACTCGAATGCCGGGAGATAAAATCAAGCTTTCGGGCAGAGGCGTTACAAAAAGTCTTAAAAAAATATATAATGAATTCGCCGTTCCTGCGGAAGATAGGGAAAATCTTCCCGTCGTCTGCGACGACGAGGGCGTGATTCTTATTTGCGGTATAGGCGTAGCGCAAAGGTGCGCCGTTACGGATCAAACAAAAAAAGCAATAGTCTTAAAATCCGAAAGGCTGTAAAATTTTGGGGGATAATATGAATAAGAATGATATTTCAAAGGTTCTTGTTTCTGAGGACGAGCTTAAAAAGATCTGCAAAGATCTCGGAGAAAAAATAACTAAGGATTACAGCGGTAAAAAATTACTGCTTGTAAGCGTTCTTAAAGGCGCGGTCGTTTTTATGTCCGACCTTTTAAGAGAGATCAAATGCGATTGCATTATCGATTTTATGGCCGTATCTTCTTACAGCGGCGTTAAAACCACTGGAGTAGTTAAATTTAAGAAAGATCTTGATATTAACCCCGACGGAATGGACATACTTCTTGTAGAGGATATTCTCGATTCGGGTATTACTCTTTCGTATCTTAAAAATCTTCTGCTTGCGAGAAACGCGGCAAGTATTAAAGTCTGCGCGCTTCTTGATAAACCGGGCAACCGCCAGAGCGATATTAAAGCAGATTATGTCGGAAAGGTTATCCCCGATGAGTTCGTCGTCGGTTACGGGCTTGACTATGATGAGAAATACAGAAATCTTCCCTTTGTGGGAATTCTTTCCCCGGAAGTTTATAATAAATAAAAAGGAGTCTTTCGTCTTTGAGTAAAAACACAAGAAATATCTTGCTGATAGTTTTATCGGTACTGATTCTCGGCAGCTCTCTGTTTATGCTTAGCAGACTGTCAAGAAACACTGAAAAAACGGATTATTCGGAAATTATCAGCCTGATCGAGCAAAATAAGATATCTGAATTTGAGCTTAATCTTTACAGCGGCGATCTTAGCTATAAGCTTAGGTCCGATGATAAGAAAATTCATCATTTCACCGTTGCAAATTACAGCATTTTCTATGAGGATATCTCCGACGCCGTAAAGGAAATAAATAAAAACGCTAAATCCGACAGCGAAAAGATAACATTCAATTATATTCGCGGCGGAGAGGGCGCTTGGCTTACGAATATGCTTCCGTCTCTTCTTCTTTTCGGCGGAATAATCGTATTCTATATCTTTATGATGCGCCGTATGAATTCCACAATGGGCACGGATAAAACTCTCGGATTCGGCAAGGCAAAGATCAAAAAAGCCGATCCGAATAAGAAAACCACATTCGCCGATGTTGCAGGTGCCGAGGAAGAAAAAGAAGAAATGGCCGAAATAGTGGAATTTTTGAAAAATCCCAAAAAATTCACTGAACTCGGCGCGCGAATTCCTAAAGGCGTTTTGCTTGTAGGCCCTCCGGGAACCGGTAAAACACTTTTGGCCAGAGCTGTTGCGGGAGAAGCGGATGTTCCGTTCTTCTCAATATCAGGCTCGGATTTCGTAGAAATGTTTGTGGGCGTTGGTGCATCAAGAGTAAGAGATCTTTTCTCCGAGGCTAAGAAAAACGCTCCTTCTATCATATTTATCGACGAGATCGACGCTGTCGGAAGACAGCGCGGCGCAGGTCTCGGCGGCGGCCACGATGAGCGCGAGCAGACTTTAAACCAGCTGCTTGTTGAAATGGACGGTTTCGGAATAAACGAGGGCGTTATAGTTATCGCCGCGACAAACCGCCCTGATATTCTCGACCGCGCTCTTTTAAGACCGGGCCGTTTTGACAGACAGATCACTGTTAATTACCCCGATGTTAAGGGCAGGGAAGAAATATTAAAGGTTCATTCCCGTTCTAAGCCCTTAGGTCCCGATGTAAATCTTGCCACTATCGCAAAATCCACTTCAGGATTTACGGGCGCCGATCTTGAAAATCTTCTTAATGAAGCAGCGCTGCTTGCTGTAAGGCACGGCAAAAAGGCTATCACTCAGGAAGAGATAGAAGAGGGCACTATCAAAGTGGTTATGGGTACTGAAAAGAAATCCCATGTAGTTAAAGATAAGGATAAAAAGGTCACCGCTTACCACGAGGCAGGCCACGCAATAGTTTCTTATTTCCTGCCTACGCAGGATCCTGTTCATCAGATATCAATTATTCAAAGAGGAATGGCAGCAGGATATACTATGTATCTTCCCGAAGAGGAAAAAGGCCATACTTCGAGAAATCAGTTATTAGAGCAGATATGCTCCTTGCTCGGCGGCAGAGCCGCGGAACAGTTAACCCAGGATGATGTTTGCACGGGCGCGTCAAACGATATTGAGCGCGCAACCGATCTTGCGAGAAAAATGGTTACTAAGTTCGGAATGAGCGATAAGCTCGGCCTTGTAACTTACGGTCACGATAATAACGAAGTATTCTTAGGCAGAGATTTCTCTTCAACACCTAATTACTCCGAAAAGACCGCTTCTGTGATCGATGAAGAGATCGAGAAGGTCGTAATGGTTCAGTATAAAAAAGCGCTTGAAATTCTCAATGAGCATATGCCGAAGCTTCACGCAGTTGCGAAGGTTCTCTTTGATGAAGAAAAGATCTCGGGAGAAGATTTCAGAGCGATTATGCAGGCTGAATAATGACAAGTTTTTAAAAGCGGTTTTATTTTAAAAACCGCTTTTAAATTTTATAAAAATTTTTCTTGATTTTTTATATCTTTTAAGGTATAATGATTTAGTCGTCTGGAGATGTCGCCTAGTCCGGTCGAGGGCGCACGATTGGAAATCGTGTAACTCGGAAACGAGTTCGAGAGTTCGAATCTCTCCATCTCCGCCAAAGGTTCAAGAATCAATATGATTTTTGAACCTTTTTTATTTTCCTGCAAAATTTTTAATGGGTGGTAAGTGTTATGTCTTATGCAGAAGAAATATTAAAAAAAGCACAAAAAGAAAATGGATTATATTGGATCACCGTTATTGAAAATAATGTCCCCGTAACTAAAAGAATAACTCCTTCAAACAAAACAAATAATTGCTATTCAGTTTCTAAAGTATTTACTGTGACGGCGCTCGGTATGCTTTTTGATGAAGGTTTGTTATCTGTTGATGAAAGACCTATAGATATTTTAAAAGACGAAATTAATTACAATATAAATAAAAAATGGGAACAAATCACGCTGGATAACATTATTCGTCACCGTTGGGGAATAGAACGCGGATTTCTTGATATAGATGCGGAAAATGTGAATAAATTCAAAGAGAATTACGGATCGAGAAACGATTTTTTAAAAAATGTTTTTTCAGCGGATCTGCCAAATACTCCTGGTGCAGAAAGCAAATACAGCGACGCTGCATATTATCTTTTGTCGAGGATAGTTTCCAAAAAAGCAGATAAAACTCTTTTTGATTTTTTACGCGAGCGTCTGTTTGTTCCGCTTGAATTCGAAGAGGCGGCTTGGAGCACTTGTCCAATGGGTTATTCTATGGGAGCAACAGGCCTATTTCTTCGCACACAGGATATGGCAAAGCTCGGTCAAATTTATCTTGAAAAAGGCACATATAACGGAAAAAGGTATATTTCCGAAAAATGGTGTAATTTAGTTTTTGATCGCGGCTATGAACTAAAAGAAAGTGCGCCGGGATGTTATTCCAAAGGCGGAATGTTCGGGCAGGAACTTCTTATAAATACAAAAAAGAATATTGTGGTAGCTTGGCTTGGATACGATTCCGGCGGATATTCTAAAAGAATGTTTGAAGCGGCAACTGATTTAGACTGAATTACAAAAGTTCTGCGTACTTATTATAAAGTACGCAGAACTTTTGTTTTATTTATTTTCTGTTATCTCTTCGTTTGTTATGCCGAGCTTTTTCGCGTCATTTATCTGTTTAAGTCCTAAGTTGATAAAATAGATAATTACTATCCAGGCAAGGACTGTGAGAATGAGAGGTTTGAGATAATAGGGAAGATTGAAAGGCGTATCCCAAATTCCGTGAAGAAGAACAGGTATCAGGCAGACAAGCAAAAATCTTTTGTCATTTAAGTGCTTTTTGCTGATAGTGTCGAAACCTTTTGCAAGCATAAGTCCCGCACCCTCGATAGCTGCCCAGGCAACATGGCCGCCGGGAGCTAAAAGTCCGCGGATAACCAAAGTGGAAAGCATACTTTGTAATCCGTTAGCCACGCCGTAGCGATAAATATAACCTGCAGTTTCAAATGCGGCAAATCCTGCGCCTACAGCCGCTCCTACGAGCAGACCGTTAAGAATAAATCTGTTCTTTTTGTTTTTGAAGATGAAAAGCGCTACTACCGCCGCTTTAGGTATTTCTTCTATAAGGCCGACCATCATAGCACCGGAATATGTTGAAATATCGGTATTAAGATCGAGCGAAAAGAACAAAAGGGCAATTATCAGCGAGAGAGCTCCGCCCCATATAAAGTATTTCATAACTTTATAAAAAGGAATATTTCTGAAAATATTTATTTCAAAAAAGAATATAAGAACCGTAACGGGCATTGCAAACGCACCTATAACTATCAGGCCCGGCAGGCAATTCGCGTTGCCGTAAGTAATATATCCTATTCTTAAAGGGATATAAGCAATAAGGAAAAATATAAACATTTTAAGATAAACCCACGCGCTTATGTTTCTGGGATTAATATCTTTAATTTCAGGGGTTGTTTTATCCGATCCGCAGACGAACACTTCGTCAAGATCCTTTTCGGTGTGCTTTTTAAAAGTGCCTTTAAAAATATCTTTAAAAGAAACAAAGGTTTCGGATTTTTCGCCTGTTATCCTGTCAAGGTTTTCAGTTATCACTCCCACAGGACTTTTTTTATGAAGCGGGCAGCCGCATTCGGGGCAGGAAATATCATTAGGACTTACTTCCTTGCCGCATTCGGGGCATAAAACGACTTCGTTTTTAAATCCGCAGTGAGGGCAGTATTCAGCGGTGGAGGAAATTTCCTCGCCGCATTCCTTACATTTTATCATCGCCATATCAGTTACCTACCTTTAAAGTATTGAACATCACTCTTACGATATCATTAATCTCTTCTGTATTTGCATTCTCTTCCTTGGTCGTTATCATAAATACTTTATTATTGATTATCGTTACATATCTGTTATCAATTACGGTGTGACCGCTTGAAGTGTACTTATACTGAATTCCGTAAACCAAATAATTACCGAGCTGACCGTTAACAAGATTTACGGTTATTTGAACATCGCTGTAAGCGTTTCTCAACTCATCTGTGAATTTATTCAGATATTGAACAGGATTGTTATAGTTTTCGTCCCAGGTAAGCATAATGTAAGGAATACGGGCGCCCTCGTTATCAATGCTCTTTCCGACATAGGTAAGAAGACCTTTTGTATCGGTATAAACAGAATAATTACTCGGAATTTCATAGCTGGCATTGAGATATTGGTCGTTATAAACCACATATCCGTTATTTGTTCCGGGCGTTGTCGAAGAAGTGGGGTTAGAGCCGGTTCCCGTTGAAGATGTGGGCTGACTGCTGGTGGTCGGCTGGGGTTGTTCGGTCTTGTTTTTTTCGCGCGTTTGGTTTATAATGAAAAAACCGACAACTATTATCAGAAGACCTAAAATGATATATTTATAATCTCTTTGGCCTTTTTTCTTTTTTTCGTCCTTTTGCGGCTCGCCGGATTTTAATTCATAGCCGCATTTCGGGCATTTTTCAGCCTGATCGCTTATATTGTTTTTGCATTCGGGGCACTGTATCAATGCCATTATTATCACTCTCCTTATATTAATCAGTATAATTTAAAAACCCATTGTAAACAAGTAACTTGACACCTAAAGCATTGTTTCTTTTGTCAAGTAAAATTTTGAGGTGCAAAATATGGAATTCTGTAAAAAATTAAATGAATATCTGGCGCTTTTTGAGTGCAGCTCAAAAGAATTATCGGAAGAATCAGGGCTTTCGGATTCAGTTATCAGCAGATACAGAAACGGTGAAAGAACTCCTCTTGAAAACAGCGAACAGATCAAAAAAATAAGCGGCGCGCTTTTTAAGATCTCCGAAAGCAAAGGTATCGGAAAATTTACCGAATTTGAAATTTTTAATGACCTTAACGCTTCCGTTGTGAAAACGGATGATTTCGATTATGAGATTTTCAGCAAAAGATTTAATGAAATTATCACAGCTTTAAAAGTTAATGTCAATGAAATGGCGAAAAGCATAGTTTTCGATCCCTCGCATTTATCGAGAATTAAAAACGGAAAGACAAGGCCTTCAGAACCGCTTGAATTCAGCAAAAAAGTCTGCAATTATATTGCCTCTAAATATTGCGGCTCAAAAGAGCTTGATATTCTATCGAATATCGGCTGCAGCTTAAGGGAAGAAATGAGCAAAGAAGAGATGTTTAACTCTTTGTTTGAGTTTCTTACTTCTCCTGCAAGCGAGGAAGAGAGCAAGGATTATATCGGAGATTTTCTTGAAAATCTCGATAAATTCAACCTTAATGATTATATAAAGGTTATAAAGTTTGATGAACTTAAAGTTCCGACAGTTCCTTTTTATAAAACGGGCGTGAAAAAATATTACGGTCTTGAAGAAATGAAAAAAGGCGAGCTTGACTTTTTTAAAGCCACCGTTTTATCAAGATCGAAAGAAGATATTTTTATGCATTCCGATATGCCGATGGAGGATATGGCAGAAGATATCGATTTCGGCAAAAAATGGATGTTTGCCATTGCAATGTCGCTTAAAAAAGGCTTGCACCTGAATATAATCCACAATCTTGACAGACCTTTTAACGAGATGATGTTAGGTCTTGAAAGCTGGATACCGATATATATGACGGGGCAGATTTCGCCTTACTATTTAAAAGAAACCAAAAACAGCGTTTATAACCACTTGAATTATGTTTCGGGGAAATATGCTCTATGCGGCGAGTGCATTAAAGATCATCATAAAGACGGCAGATATGTGCTTACGGATAATGCAAAAGAAGTGGAATACTTTAAGAAAAAAGCGGGATTTCTTTTAAATAAGGCAAATCCGCTTATGGAAATTTATGATATAGATAATAAAAATAAATTTAATATATTTTCAGAAAACGACGCTCATTTGCACTCTGAAAGGCGGAGAATTCTTCATTCGCTTCCTATATTTACGATTTCCGATGAACTTCTTGAAGAGATTTTAAAACGCAATAATATTTCATCGGAAGAAAGGCAAGCTATCCTTGAATTTAAGCACTCTGAAGAAAACCGAACCAATGAGATATTAAAGGAAAATATTATAACCGATGTTTTAAGCAATGATCCTTCGGACAGATATCTTTCGCTTGAAAATATGTTTTTTGAAAAGAAAATAAGTTATACGCCCGATGAATTTGCAAGACATCTTGTTTTGACAAAAAATTATAATAACAAAAATTACAGGATAATAAGCTCCGAAACGGAAGTTTTTAAAAACATTTCAATCACTATGGCGAGAGAAAATTATGTTATAATTTCGAAAATTTCGGATCCTTGCCTGCATTTTGTTATAAAGCACCCGAAATTAAGGCAGGCAATAGAAAACTTTACTCCATTGGTAACCGAAAAAATATAGCGCGAATGATTGACAAATCACGCATTTTTTGGTAAAATAATATGAAATGATAAAAGGCGGTATTTGTCTTTTTTCTTAGGAGTGAATTTTAATTGGCAGTAAGTATGACGGGTTTCGGCAGGGCTAAAGCCATTGTCGGAAATTATGATATAACTGTTGAGATCAAATCGGTCAATAATCGCTTTTTAGAGCTTTCATCAAGAATCCCGAGAGCTTATCAGTTTCTTGAAGAAAAGCTTAAATCGGCTGTTAAATCAAAGGTTTCAAGAGGTAAGCTCGATTTGAGCGTGCTTATTGACGATGTTTCGGGCTCGGATACGGAGATTGCCGTTAATGATTCTTATGTTCAAAAATATCTTGCGGCGGCTGAAAGTCTTTCAAAAAAATATAAGATAAAAAACGATTTAAAAATTTCTTCTTTGATCACAAATGCGGAGGTTTTTAAAACCGTTAAAAAGGATATTGACGAAAGCGCCTGCGAAGAAGCGGTTATGTCGGTTTTAAAAAAAGCTCTTGATAATTTCATTCTTATGCGTGAAACTGAGGGAGAAAAGCTTAAAGCCGATGTTCTTTCAAGAGCCGATATGATTCTTGAAAAGGTGAAATTCATAGAAAGCCGCTCCGAAGAATCGGTAAATGATTATAAGCAGAGGCTTGAGCAGAAAATCACCGAAATATTAAATAATTCCGATTTCGATGAATCCAGGGTTTTAACAGAGGTTGCCATATTTGCGGATAAGGTCGCTGTAGACGAAGAAACGGTAAGGCTTAAAAGCCATATTTCACAGCTTCGCTCTGTGTTTGAGTCAGGCGAGCCGATAGGCAGAAAGCTTGATTTTATCGTTCAGGAAATGAACAGGGAAACGAATACTATCGGATCAAAAGCTCAAAGTATTGAGATCACTTCGGCTGTTGTGGATATGAAATCCGAGATAGAAAAGATCCGTGAGCAGATACAGAATATTGAATGAGGTAAAATATGAAGCTTGTTAATATCGGATTCGGCAATATGGTCTGCGCCGGCAGAATCGTTGCGATAGTCAGCCCCGAATCGGCGCCTATCAAAAGAATAGTTCAGGACGCGAAAGAAAGAGGTACGCTTATTGACGCTACCCACGGAAGAAGAACAAGAGCCGTTATAATAACTGATTCGGATCATATTATTCTTACATATCTGCAATCCGAAACGGTTTCAAATAAAATGCTTAACGACTTTGAAGCCGAAGAAGAGGAAGATGAAGATGAGTAAAGGGAATTTATTTATTTTATCGGGTCCCTCGGGATCGGGGAAAGACACGGTCTTAGCAAAGGTCTTTGAAAAGTATCCCGATATTTATTTTTCCATTTCCTCCGTTACAAGAGCGATGAGAAAAGGCGAAAAACAAGGCGATAAATATAATTTTATTTCGAGAGAGAAATTCGAGCAGATGATAAAGGATAACCTTTTGCTTGAATATAACCTTTTTGTGGATAATTATTACGGTACTCCCAGAGAGCCTGTGGAAAAATGCATAGAAGAGGGAAGAGATGTTATAGTCGAGGTTGATGTTAACGGAGCGTATAATATAAGAAAAAACTTTAAAAACGCCGTGAGCATCTTTATAATGCCTCCATCTCTTGAAATTCTCAAAAACAGGCTTTCCGGCAGAGAAACCGATTCGGCGGAAGTTATCGAAAGCAGAACAAAAGCTGCTCTAAGCGAGATAGCAAGAGCCGGGGAATATGATTATATAGTAGTAAACAACGAGCTTGACAGAGCGGTGGAAGATGTTTGTGCAATTATCAGAAGCTGTTCTTTAAAGATCGAAAATCAGGAACATCTTATTAAAGAAGTTCTGGGGTTAGAAAGGAATTGATAAATATGTTAAATCCTGCTATTGGAAAACTTATCGAGTATTATGACAACAGATACCGTCTAGTAACAGACATTGCAAAATGTGCAAGAGAGGTTTCCGAAGAGGCTGAAAGAGACGGCGAAATCCTTATAGAAAAGCCTGTAAGCATAGCTATAAATAAGATTGCCGCCGATCTTCATCTTGTTTAATTTTAGAAAATCTTAGAAAAGGGGTGTGCTTTTATGGTAACGGCACAGATTGTCCTGCAAGGCGCGTCTGACAGTTACGATAGGAAGTACACCTATGCTGTTTCTTCGGAACTTTTATCTTCCGTCCGCCCGGGATGCAGAGTGACGGTTCCGTTCTCAAACGGCAATATTAAAAAGCAGGGCCTTATTTTATCTTTAGGCGAAGCCGAGGAAAATGAAAAGCTGAAATTCATCTGCGATGTGATAGACAAGGAGCCTATCTTATCCGATGAAATGCTCAAAATGTGCGAATGGATGAAAGAAAACGTATTCTGCACTTATTTTGACGCGGTAAGCGCGATGATCCCTGTGGGTCTTACCTACAGCTTTTCGGATTATTACACTCTCAATGAGGAATTTTCTTCCGTGCTTTTGAATGAGGATGAAAAGAGGCTTTTTGATTTTATATCCGAGCAAAAAGAAGCGGATATAAAAAAGATAAAAAAGAACTTCGGCGACTGTGAAGGTCTGCTTTCAAGTCTTACGGAAAAAGAAGCGGTTTTTAAAAACCGCGAGCCTGTGAGAAAAATGGGCGATCCGTTAAGAAAGTATTTAAGAATAAAAGCGGACTTTGATTTTGGCGCTAAGCTTACTGTGAGGCAGGAAGAAATAGTTGATATTTTAAAAAACCTCAATGAAGTAAGCTTGAAAGAAATAAAATATTTCACAGGCGTTTCCGATTCCGTTATCAAAACTCTTGAAAAAAAGGAAATTATAGAAGTTTTTGAAAAGGAAGAATCCGATTTTAAGCCCTTTTCTAATTCTAAACCCATAAGAACCGAGATCGACCTTACTCAAGAGCAAAACACGGCTTATCTCGGGCTTAAAGCTTTGATGAACGACGGCAAGCCGCACACTTCTTTGCTTTACGGCATTACCGGCAGCGGAAAGACCTCTGTGTTTTTAAAACTTGCCGATAATGCGGTGGATCAGAATAAATCCGTTATTATAATGGTCCCTGAAATTGCGCTTACTCCGCAGATAATTAACATTTTCTGCTCAAGATACGGCAATAAGGTCGCCGTATTCCACAGCGCAATGTCAGTAGGAAAAAGGCTCGAAGAATATAAAAGAGTAAAAAGAGGCGAAGCGCTTATTTGCGTGGGCACGAGGAGCGCTGTTTTCGCACCTGCACAAAATCTCGGACTTATCATAATCGATGAGGAGCAGGAGCATACATATAAATCGGAAAAATCCCCGAAATTTCACGCAAGAGAAATAGCAAAATTCCGCGCTGAATATAACAATATTCTTTTATGCTTAGCCAGCGCAACTCCCTCAATGGAAAGCTATAGTAAAGCGCTTCACGGCAAGTATGATCTTTTTAAGCTTAAAACGCGTTACGGCGGAGTAAAGCTTCCCGATGTGGAAGTTGTGGATATGAAAAAAGAGATCTTATCGGGCAATTCTTCCGCTATAAGCACCGCTCTTGCGGAAGAAATATACAAAGAGCTCGATAAATCAAAGCAGGTCATTCTTCTTTTAAACCGCCGCGGGCATAACACTTATATTTCCTGTGCTTCGTGCGGTTGGGTTGCAAGCTGTCCGAATTGCAGTATTTCTCTTACTTATCATTCGGCTAATCACAGGCTTATGTGCCACTATTGCGGATATTCGGAAAAAGCGCCCTCAAAGTGCCCCGAATGCGGAGCAGAACATATAAGGTTTTTAGGAATAGGAACGCAGAAAATAGAAGAGGAATTAAAATTACTTTTTAAAGACGCAAAAATCTTAAGACTTGACGCCGACAGCACCTCTTCAAGAGATTCTTATACAAAGTATTTAAAAGATTTTTCCGATCACAAATATGATATAATGATAGGCACTCAAATGGTGGCAAAAGGCCTTGATTTTCCCGATGTTTCGCTAGTGGGCGTTATAGGAGCGGATTCCGCGCAATACAGCGATGATTACCGCGGCTTTGAAAGAACATTTTCGCTTCTCACCCAGGTAATAGGCAGAGCGGGAAGATCGGGCGAGCGCGGAAAGGCGATAATTCAGACGGTCGATCCCCAAAGCCAGGTTATCTCACTTGCAAAAAGGCAGGATTTTGAATCTTTTTATAATTCGGAAATTATGACAAGAAAGCTTATGATTTATCCGCCTTACTGCACGATCTGCCAGATATCCTCTGTATCGCAGGACGCGGCGCTCGCACAGGATTTTATCGGAAAAATATTTGAAAATATAAAAAAACTTACCGATAAGGAACACGGAAAATTCTCCGATATCAAGCTTATTATTCTCGGGCCCTCTAAAGCGGCGGTATTCAAAGTGAATAATAAATTCCGCTATAGAATGATAATAAAATGCAAAAATTCAAAGCGGACAAGGGAATGCTTAAGAGAAGCGGTAAATATAAAAACAGCAAGAGATGTTTATGTGTCGGTGGATATCGACCCTGAAACTATTTTATAGGTGGTATAAATGGCAATAAGAAATATTGTAAAACTCGGCGATGATATTTTAAGAAAGGTTTGCAGAACTCAGCTTAACTTTGACGAGCGCCTGCACACCGTGCTTGACGATATGGCGGATACTATGTATAATGCCGATGGCGTCGGTCTTGCGGCACCGCAGGTGGGAATTCTCCGCAGATACTGTATCGTTGATGTGGGCGACGGGCTTATAGAGCTTATAAACCCTGTTGTAATATCCACGAGTGGCGAGCAGACAGGCTCGGAGGGCTGCCTTTCACTTCCCGGAAGATATGAAGAGGTCACACGACCGATGAAAGTAAAGGTAAGAGCGCAGGACAGAAACGGCAAAAATATCACCGTTAAAGGCGAGGGGTTAAAGGCGAGAGCCTTGCTTCATGAAATAGACCATTTAGACGGTATTCTTTATATAGACAGAGTCGGAAAGGAAAAATAAATGCGGATAGTTTTTATGGGTACTCCGGATTATTCCGTGAGAACTCTTGAGGCTCTTATAAAAGCGGGACACAGCATTGAGGCTGTTTTCGCTCAGCCCGATAAAAAGGTAGGCAGAAAGCAGATTTTGACTCCGCCACCTGTTAAAGTCTTTGCAAGCGAGCATAATATTCCTGTTTTCCAGCCTGAAAGGCTAAAGGATAACGAAGAGATATTAAAAGCGCTTGAAAATATTAATGCCGATATAATCGTCGTAGTGGCTTACGGAAAGATTCTCCCCGAAAGCATTTTAAATATGTATAAATTCGGTTGTATCAACGGCCATGCTTCGCTCCTCCCGAAATACCGCGGCGCTTCTCCGATACAGTGGGCTATTGTAAACGGCGAAAAGCAAACGGGCGTTACGATAATGAAAATGGACCGCGGAATGGACACCGGCGATATTATAGAAAGCAAAACTGTCGATATTGACGACTGCGATACCGCCGACAGCTTGTTTGAAAAACTATCGGTTGTTTCAGCCGATCTTACGGTTAAGGTTTTAAAAGATATCTCCGAAGAAAAGGCGATTTTTACAAAGCAGGATGATTCTCTTGCAACTTATGCCCCTATTATTAAAAAGGAAATGGCTCATATCGACTTTAATAAGTCGGCGAATGAAGTCAGATGCGCTGTGAGAGGTTATTATTCCTGGCCATGCGCTTATTTTTTCCTTAATAATAAAAGAATTAAAGCTTTAAGCTGTACGGTAATAAGCGGTATAAAGGAAGAGCCGGGAACTGCCGTTTTAACAGACGGCGGACTTGCCGTAGCCTGCAAAAGAGGCGAGGGAGTTTTATTTGATATCATTCAGCCTGAGGGCTCAAAAGCTATGAAATCATCGGATTGGCTCAGAGGAAATAAAATAAACCCCGGAGAAAAAGTCGGTTAAATGGAAAACGCGAGAAAAACAGCCGTCGATATCCTTTGTGAAATTGAAAAAAATTCGGCTTATTCAAATATCACTTTAAATAAATACCTTTCTAAAGAAATTTCAAAAAATGACAAGAATTTTATCTATGCTCTTGTTTACGGTGTTCTTGACAGAAAGATAACTCTTGATTATATAATCTCAAAATTCGTCAAAAAAGGCGCGGAAAAGATAAAATCCGTAACGCTAAATGCTTTAAGAATAGGCATTTATCAGCTTAAATATATGGATAAAATACCATCAAGCGCCGCAGTTAACGAATCTGTTAAAATAGTGAGAAAATCAAGTGAAAGCTATAATTCGGCTTTTGTGAATGCGGTTTTGAGAAATTATATAAGGCAGGGCTGTATGATTCCTGAAGACGACAGCTTAAAATCAATGTCCGTAAGGCTTTCGTGTCCCGAAGATCTCCTTAAGATATTTATTTCGGATTACGGTCTGGCTTCGGCTCAGGAGCTGCTTACTTCGTTTTTATCGGCGCCGCCGATTTATCTTAGAGTAAATAATTTAAAAATTAGCGACGAGGAATTAATATCGGAGCTTTTAAAATCGGATATAAAGACCGAAAAGGTTTTTAAAAACTGCTTAAAGGTTATTTCCGGGGAAATTGATTTTAATAACAACACGCTTTTTAAAAACGGATTTTTCCATATTCAGGATATCGCATCACAAAAAAGTATTGAAAAATTTTCAGTTTCAAAAAACGACAGAATTCTCGATATGTGTTCTTCCCCCGGAGGAAAAGCCTTTACTATGGCGCAGATAATTTCGGATGAGGGAAGTATCACAGCCTGCGATATCTATGAAAAAAGAACGGAACTTATAAAAAAAGGAGCAAAAAGGCTCGGGATAAATTGCATAAAAGCGCGCGTTTCAGACGCGACAGTCTTTGATTCCGAATTAGGGCTTTATGATAAAGTGCTTTGCGATGTGCCTTGCTCAGGGCTCGGAGTTATAAGAAGAAAACCCGAAATCAAATATAAGAAAATGGAATATAAAACTAAGCTTGAAGATATACAGTTTGCTATTTTGCAAAATGCCGATAAATATTTAAAGGTCGGCGGCAGTCTGATGTATTCGACCTGTACCCTCAAAAAAAGCGAAAATGAGGATATTATTAAGAGTTTTCTTGACAAGTATCCCGCTTATGAGTTACAATATTACCATACATATCTTCCGCACGATGACGGAACAGACGGTTTTTTCTGTGCGTTAATGAAAAAAAGCAGGTGAGCTTATCAGCGTTCTTTTAGATATAAAGTCTTTCGATTTTGAAGAGCTTGAAGCTTTTCTTTCAAAAACCGATCAGCCTAAATTCCGAGTAAAACAGGTTTATAAATGGCTCTTAAGAGGAGTAACCGGCTTTGACGAGATGACTGATATTCCGAAAGATCTAAGGAATTATCTTGAGCAAAACTGTTACCTTTCAAAGGCGGAAATTTACAGGAAATATAAATCGAATATCGATGAAACCGTCAAGTATGTTTTTAAGATGTATGACGGCGAGCTTATAGAATCGGTCCTTATGAAATACGAGCACGGATACTCAATTTGTATTTCAACACAGATAGGGTGCAGAATGGGATGTAAATTCTGCGCGTCGGGTTTAAACGGGTTAAACAGAAGTTTAACTGCTTCCGAAATGCTTGCACAGATCATTACCGCTTCAAAGGATAATAATATAAGAATTTCAAATGTTGTTATGATGGGAATGGGAGAGCCGCTCGATAATTTCGATAATTCGACAAGGTTTTTAAAGTTAGTAAGCGAGCCTGACGGTTTAGGAATAGGTTTAAGGCATATTTCTCTGTCAACTTCCGGTGTAGTTCCGGGGATACTTAAGCTTAAAGAATTAAATCTCCCTATAACGCTTTCCGTTTCGCTTCACGCTCCTTTTGACGATTTAAGAAAAGAAATTATGCCTGTCGCCAGGAAATGGAGCATATCGGAGTTGCTTTGCGCCTGTAAGGAATATCAGCAAAAAACCACCAGGCGGATATCTTTTGAATATGCACTTATCAAAGGTGTGAATGATTCAAAAGAATGCGCAGAGGAATTGTGCAGGATATTAAAAGGCATAATGTGTCATATAAATTTAATACCGGCAAACCCTGTAAAAGAAAATTCATTTGAAAAGCCGGATACAAAAAATATAAAGAATTTTAAAAGCTTGCTTGAAAGCAAAGGGATGAATGTAACTGTAAGACGAACGCTCGGGGCTGATATTTCCGCCTCCTGCGGTCAGTTGAGAAAGAAAGTAAAGGAGGATGAGAACCTTGATAATTTACGGTAAAACCGATAAGGGAATGGTAAGAAAGGATAATCAAGACGCTTTCTTCATTTCCGATCTGCCGGATAATGCCGCTCTTGCCGTTGTGTGCGACGGTATGGGAGGAGCAAATGCGGGAAATATCGCAAGCAAAATGGCAGTCGGGCATATTTCAAATTTCGTTTTGAATTCCTATAGGTCCTCAATGACCTCCGATTCGATAATTAAAACACTGCAAAGCGCACTGCTTTCCGCTAATATCGAGCTTTATAACGCGGCGCTCTCTGATCCTAACCTTAAAGGAATGGGCACCACCGCCGTTGCGGCGATATATAAAGATAACTCGGCGTTTATCTGCAATATCGGCGACAGCAGAGCATATAAAGTAAATTCCGAAATAACTCAGATAACAAGAGATCATTCGGTTGTGCAGTCGCTGGTTGAAAGCGGGGAGCTTACAGCCGAGGAAGCAAGAAATCATCCTAATAAAAATATGATAACGAGAGCTCTCGGCACTGAAAAAAATGTAATGCCCGATTGCTATGAAATAAGTATGAAAGAAGACGATAAGCTCCTTATCTGTACAGACGGGCTTACGAACTTTTTGAATAACAGCAGTATTCTCAGCCAATTTTCCGGGGAAATAGAAAATGTTCCGGACAAACTTATAGCTGCTGCGAATTCCGCCGGCGGCGGAGATAACATTACCGCAGTAGTCCTGCTTAAAGAAAGGAAATAAGATATGGATAGATTTGTCGGAAAAAGACTTGACGGAAGATATGAGATCCGTGAAGTGATCGGTGTAGGAGGAATGGCAGTTGTATATAAGGCTTACGACAATGTCGAAGACCGAATAGTTGCTATGAAGATCCTCAAAGACGAATTCGTTTCTAATGAAGAATTCATAAGAAGATTTAAAAATGAATCTAAAGCCATTGCCGTTTTATCACATCCTAATATCGTTAAGGTTTATGATGTATGTTTCGGCGATGTGATTCAGTATATCGTTATGGAGTATATCGACGGTATCACTCTAAAAGAGTATATCGAGCGCGAGGGCAGTTTAAGATGGCAAGACGCCGTATATTTTACCATTCAGATATTAAAAGGTCTTCAGCACGCGCACGATAAAGGCATTGTTCACAGAGATGTTAAGCCGCAAAATATTATGGTCCTGCCCGACGGTACTATCAAAGTCACCGATTTCGGAATTGCAAGATTTGCAAGGAGCGAGCAGCGCACTATCACCGATAAGGCTATAGGCTCGGTTCATTATATTTCTCCCGAACAGGCAAGGGGAGAAAAGACCGACGAAAAAACAGATATTTATTCCGTCGGCGTTATGCTTTACGAAATGCTTACAGGCAGATTGCCTTTCGAGGCTGACAGCGCAGTATCTGTCGCTATTATGCAGCTTCAGCGCGAGCCTGAATTGCCGAGAAGCATAAATCCGTCTATTCCGTCAGGCCTTGAGCAGATAACAATGCACGCTATGCAGAAAAGCACCGAGCGCCGTTATCAGTCGGCGGCGGAAATGCTGTGCGATCTTGAAGTTTTCAAAAAAGATCCTTCGGCAACTTTCGATTATTCCTATTTTGTCGACGATTCACCCACGAAATTCATCGGAGGAGCAAATGTTTCTTCGAATTCCAATATCAGTTCTGAAAACAGCGAAGAAAAAGCAAAGAGCAAAACAATTCCTATTTTAGCGGGAATTGCCGCTACTCTTGTGGTTATCGGTATTATAATTTTTGCCATATTCTTCAGATCGATATTCGGCTCTAAAAATAAGACAAAAGAGATCGAATGCGAGAATTTTGTCGGAATGACGATGTCCGAAATAGAAGAAAAATCGGATATGTATAAAAACCGTGATAAAGACGGCTATAATTATAAGTTTGTTCAGGTGACCCGCGCTAATGACGAATACCCGATAAACCAGGTTTACGATCAGTCGCCGAAAGCAGGCAAAAAGATAAAAGCGGGCGCAAAGATAACGCTTTATATAAGCTTAGGCGAGGCAACCCAGGTTATGCCCGATCTCAGAAATCATAAAGCCGGCGAGGCTTCTTCCACGCTTTCCACCTATGATGTTAAGGTCGAAATAGTGAAAGAAAATAACAGCGAGATCCAGGAAGGCTATGTTATAAGAACGGAGCCTAAGCAGGGAACGGCTATAACCAAAGGCGAAGTCGTAAAGGTATATGTAAGTTCAGGAAAAGCCGAAGTTAAAATCGATGTTCCCGATCTTGTGGGATTAAGCGAAGAAAGCGCTAAGGCAGAGCTTACTAAAAAAGGTCTTTTAGCACAGGTCAAGACCGAAAACATTCCGGGCGGCGATAAATTCTATAAGCAAGGATATGTATTTAAACAGGATCCTAAGGTAGGCTCCGCACAGCTTTCCGAGGGTGCAACGGTTACTATATATGTAAGCACAGGAAAAGTAGATTATAAAAATAAAGTAACAGTCGGCTTGACCGATACTAATAATTTTAAAGCGCAGTTGGCTATTTATTCGGGAAATAAACAGCTTTCAATCAGCAATGAGCTTGATTTTTCAAATGTAAGTTCTTATACTTTCACTCTCTCAACCACTAATGAAACTGAAAGCTATACTATAAAGATCTGCGCTAAAGACGGCAAGACATATAAATATCAGGATATTGATTTTAATTCCAAGACCGGTGAAGCCACCGTTGTAGCTACTTACAATGAGTGGAAAACACTTCTCAATTCCGGCAACTGAAAAAATGACAGGAATAATAATCAAAGCTATTTCCGGATTTTTCTATGTTCACTCAAACGGCACGACTTTTGAATGCAGAGCAAGGGGAAGTTTCCGCAATAAGGGGACTTCCCCTGTTGTGGGTGATAAGGTTGAGTTTACTGCGGAAAATAACGGCAAGGGAATAGTCGAAAGCATAAATAAAAGAAAAAACTATTTAAGCAGACCGAATATTGCAAATATTGACCGTGCCTTTATAGTTTCTTCTTATAATGTTCCGTCGCCCGATACGAATATGATAGATTTTTTAAGCGCCGTTTGCGTTTTCAATAATATTGAGCCCGTGATAGTATTTAATAAATGCGATATGGGATCTTTTGAGGAATTTGAAAAGATTTATAATAATGCGGGATTTAAGGTTTTAACAGTTTCCGCAAAAACGGGCGAAAATATAGACGCGCTTGAAAGCCTTACTCAAAATGCAGTCTGCGCATTTATAGGTAATTCGGGCGTAGGGAAGTCAAGTATTATAAACGCTGTAACAGGCGACCTTGATCTTAAAACAGGCGAGGTGAGCGAGAAACTCGGCAGAGGCAGGCATACTACAAGGCACACCGAGCTTTTTATCAGGGATAACGGCGGATATATCGTTGATACTCCGGGATTTTCCACTATCGATATTTCCGATAATATTCTTGAATTTAAAAAAAGACTTCCTTTTTGCTTCCCCGAATTCATAAAATATTTTGAATTTTGCAGATTTTCCGATTGCAACCACATTTCGGAAAAGGGCTGCGGAGTTTTAAAAGCAGTAGAAAACGGGGAGATAAGCAGATCCCGCCATAACAGCTATAAAAAAATATTTGAAGATTACAAAGATATCAGGCACTGGACTATAAGGAAATAAGGTTAGGGGTTTTAAAATTGACGATTTTTGATTTCTTTATGCTGGGCATCGGTCTTTCTATGGACGCGTTTGCAGTGGCTATATGCAAAGGTCTTAAAATGCCGAAAATTAATTATAATCAGACCTTTTTAATCGCTCTGTTTTTCGGCGGATTTCAGGCTTTAATGCCGTTTTTAGGTTGGCTTTTAGGCTCGGGATTCAGCGAGTATATTAAAAAAATAGACCACTGGATAGCGTTTATATTGCTCGCTTTTATAGGCGGAAAAATGATCTATGAAGCGCTTCACAGCAAGGAAGAGGAAGAAAGCGGTAATTTTGATATTAAGGAGCTGTTTCTTTTAGCGATCGCGACCAGTATCGACGCTTTAGCTGTCGGAGTGGTTTTCGCAATGCAAAAGGCAAATATCACAGGCGGCGTTGCGGTAATCGGATGTACAACTTTTTTATTATCGGCCATAGGTGTTTTTATAGGCCATAAATTCGGAGAGAAATATAAAACAAAGGCAGAAATAGTCGGAGGAATAATTCTTATCCTTATCGGACTTAAAATATTAATAGAAGATCTTTTTTAAAATCCAGGTGACAAAAATTGCGGCAAGAAAATAATTCATCTGACCTAAGTGAATTGTTTAAAAAATGTTTTCTTAAGATCAGGCATCCACTTCTTATTCCGGCTCTGATTTGCAGCGCCGGAGCTTTGGCGTCATTTAAAACAGGTTATGCGGCGGAAATATTAATAATTATCGGCGTTTTCTTCTTAACGGTTTCTGTTTTGCTTAAAATAAAACTAAGAAACTTTATAGGTTTTATTCTTTGTATTGCCTGTGCGTTTTCAGTTAAAAGCTTTAAAAACAACGAAAGAACAGCCGATAATTTCAAAGACAGTGAAGTAAGCGGCAGCTTTTTAATTACTGAGCTTGTAAGCCGCAGCAATTATGAAAGAGGTCAGCTTAAAGTTTTATCGGTAAAGTCGGGTAAATTAGAAAGCGGATCAAAAATCTCTTTCTTTGCTAAATCTTCTTTTGCTTATTCTAAAGGCGATATAATTTCTGGAAAGCTTATAATCAAAAACGGATTAAATAACAAATACCGTAATTATAATATTTCTAACGGCTCGCTCTACGAAACCTTTATAAACAAAGATATCAAAAGGTCCGGCAAAAATATAATTTATTCTTCTGCGGATAAAGCGGCTAAATATATTGATTCTCTTACGGAAAGCTATACTGATAAAGACGCTTCTGCCACGATCTTAGGAATTATGCTCGGAGATAAAACGGGATTTACGGATGAATTTTATTCGAATATCCGTCATTCGGGCGTTAGCCATGTAATGGTTGTTTCAGGTATGCACCTGGCAATAATTATGGGTTCTGTAAGGGCTTTTACAAAGAAATTCGGACAGAATAAATATCTTGAATTTATTATAACCAATGGATTTTTGCTTTTCTTTATGGCTGTTTGCGGATTTACTCAATCCGTTATGAGAGCAGGGATAATGTATATAATTCTATCCCTGTCAGGGCTGTTAAACAGAGAGGGCGATTCTATTAACGCACTTTGTCTTGCTGTGATGATCATTCTTATCAGAACTCCGTATGCAGTGCTTAATATTTCGTTTCAGCTATCTGTTTTATCAACACTCGGAATTCTTTATTCAAGCAACACCGTTTCGAAATTTATTAAGATAAAACCGAAGCCTTTAAAAGCTTTGACCGATTCTGCCCTCACATCTGTTTCGGCGCTTTTGTTTACACTGCCGGTGGTAATATATCAGTTCGGAGAATTTTCGGTCGTTTCTGTTATAACTAATCTTTTGATCTCATATGCCGTAACCGCAGTCTTAACTCTTATGCTTGCAATCACCGCTATTTCTCTTATTCCGTTTGGCGGAGGAATAGTTTATTATCTTTTTAAGATCTTGCAGATCTTAGCTGACTATTTAAACTCGGTTATAAATTATTTAGGATCACGGTCCTATTCTTTTATAGAATGCTCTGATAAAGCCGTAGCTTTTGCGGCTGTACTTTTACTTGTATTTTTGATTATTTGCGCAGGCTCTAAATTCCTGTTTTACATAAAAAACAATTCTTTAAAAAGCAAGGATGAAAAAGAATGCCGATTATCTTTGAAGGCGAGTTAAACAGAATACTTAAATCTTCGCTCGATTTTAAAAGCTCTTATATCCTTTTCGGTGACGATGTTTATTTAAAAACATTTTATGCAAATAAAATTGCCGAAAAATCTTTTGACGGCGATCCTTTTTTCAATTTTCAAAAATTTTCGGGGGATATTTCGGTTTCCGATGTCTGCTGTGCTATAGAGCAAATGCCGATGATGAGCGACAGAAAATGCGTCGTTTTAGATGATTTTGATTATGAGCATTGTTTAAAATCCGATTTTGATTTTTTTTGCGAAAAGCTTGAAGATATCCCTGATTACTGCACGGTGATATTGAAATTTGAAACTATCGAATGCGATCATAAAAGAAATACAAAATTTAAAAAGCTTTTATCCTCCTGTGAAAAGGGAGGCGGAGCAGGAGTTCTTCTCGATCACAGAAAGCCTGCGGAGCTTATTAAAATGCTTTGCGACGGCGCTAAAAAAAGAGGCTGTGAGCTTGACCGCCAAGCGGCGGAGTATGCCGTGCAAAATATAGGCGATGATATTTTAACACTTAAAAATGAGCTTGATAAAGTGTGCTTTTATAAAAAAAGCGGAAAGATTGAAAAAGAGGATATAGATAAAGTCTGCTCGTTTTCGGTTGAAGCGTCGGTCTACGATTATACAGGGTGTATTATATCGGGGAATGTTTCTAAGGCTATAAGCAAGCTTAACGATCTCTTTTATTTGAAGATCGAGCCGATTATAATTATTTACACGGCGGCGGCTTCCTTTACAGATATGTTCAGGTTATACTGCGCTCAAAAAGAAAATAAAAGCAGGGAAGATGTTAAAAAAGATTTCGATTATAAAAATAAGGGATTTTTGGTTGACAGAGCCTCTGCAAATTTGAGGAATTTTTCAAAATCAAAACTTGATAAATGCTTAAAAGAAATTTTAAATGCCGAAGTGCTTTTAAAATCTTCTTCGGGAGAGCCGAAAACAATTCTTGAAGAGCTTACTGTGAAACTCATATATATTGCCAAAACGGGTGAAAAAGTTGTTAAAGATTAAAGAAGCCGTTATCGTAGAGGGAAAATATGATAAGATAACACTTTCAAATATAATCGACGCCGTTATTATTCCTACAGACGGGTTTTCGGTTTTTAAGGATGAGTCAAAAAGAAAGCTCATAAGGCTGATAGCTCAAAAAAACGGCGTGGTTATAGTTACGGATTCAGACAGCGCCGGCGCACAGATAAGAGCTTATATAAAAAATATCTGCAAGGATTGCAAAATAACAAATGTGTATCTTCCGCAGGTAAAGGGAAAAGAAAAGCGCAAGGCTAAAAGCTCAAAAGAGGGTTATCTCGGAGTAGAGGGATTTAAAAAGGAAGATATTTTAGAAGCTTTTAAAAGAAGCAAAATAGGACTAAGCCCTCAAAAAGAAACAGAAAAAATCACTAAGACCGACCTTTTTATTTTAAAATTATCCGGCGGTGAAAAAAGCTCTTTTGAAAGAGCTGACTTTTGCAGATTTTCGGGAATTCCCGAAAACATTTCATCCGGCGCTTTTTTAGACGCGCTTAACTCTTTATATTCAAAGGAAGAATTTTTAAAGGAAGTGGAAGTATGGCGGCTCGGAGCGGACAAAAATTAAAGCTTTTATATATTGTAGATATCTTAAGAAAATACAGCGATGAAGATCATCCGATATCTGCTGCGGAAATATGCTCAAAGCTATCGCTTTTTAATGTGACTGCGGAGCGCAAATCGGTTTATAATGATATTGAACAGCTTATATTTTACGGTTATGATATTATTAAAACAAGAACGCCGAAAGCAGGATTTTTCTTAGGCTCACGCGAATTTGAAATTCCTGAAATTTCACTTCTTACCGACGCTGTTAAAACCGCAAAATTTATAAGCGCCAAAAAGACAAGAGAGCTTATTTCTAAATTAGAGGCTATGCAGAGCGTATATCAGCTGAACAGCCTTAATAAAGGTATCTATTTTGATGTTGACTCTAAAACCAAAAACGAAGAGATATATTATACTATCGACACCGTTTCAAGAGCGATAGAGAATAAAAAACAGATAAAATTTGAATATAATGTCAGAACTATAAATGAGAATAAGGAAATAACGATCTCTTCTTCACAGAAGATCATAAGTCCTTATGCTATGACTTGGCAGGACGACCATTATTACCTTATCGGAAATTATGAAAAATACGATAATTTAATTCATTTAAGAATTGACCGTATGCACAAAGTTGAGATCACCGATAAAAATTCGAGAAGTTTTTCAGAGGTAAGCGATTATAAATCTGTTTTTGATGTAGCGGATTATACAAAAAGGCTTTTCGGAATGCATACGGGAAATATCGAAAATATCGAGCTTAAATGCTCAAGGGAAATCCTTGAGCAGGTCGTTGATAGGTTCGGGGACAGTATTTTTATAACTAAGCTTACTGATAAAACTTTCAATATAAATTATAAAGCGGTCGTAAGCGAGGCGCTCGTGACCTGGATAATCAATTTCGGAAATAAGATCGAGGCTGTAAGCCCCGAAAATTTAAGGGAAATGGTAAAAGAGAGGCTATACCGTGTAATAGAACTCTATGAAAATTAAGAGGTGATTTTTTGAAATCGGCAAAAAATCTTGTATTTAAGCTTAAAGAAAAATCGCTCCATATCTCGTTTGCCGAATCCTGCACAGGCGGAATGTGCGTATCAAAGCTTGTAGATATCAGCGGCTCATCAGCGGTTTTAAATTCTTCTTTTGTTACTTATTCGAAAGAGGCAAAGATAGATCTGCTCGGAGCGGATGCTGAAATAATAGATAAATTCGGAATCGTCAGCGAAGAAACTGCTTTGCAAATGGCTAAAGGCGCCGCTTTGAGATCGGGAGCCGAAGTAGGAGTGGGGATAACAGGTCTTGCAGGGCCCGGCGGCGACGGTGTAAACCCGGTAGGTACTGTTTGCTTTGGATTTTCAATTATGGGCAAAGAATTTTCCTTTAAATGTCTATTTAAAAATAAAAAAAGAAACGCCGTAAGAGCTACGGCGGTAAAATTTGTGTATAAGAAACTAAACGAAATGATTTGAGCGCACCCGCTTAAATCATTTTTCTTTATAATAAAGCATACAATGGCAAAATCCCTCAAAATCAGGATCTGCTATCTGCTCCCTGAATTCCTTGCACATACATTTTGTGTCCTCGTTTTTCTGGAGCCTGCAGGGGCAGTAGCCGCCCCGTTCTTTCAGACCTTTTTTAACTGTTTCTACTATTTTTTTATCAGGATTGAGTTTGATCTTCATTGTTTGTTTCTCCGATTTTCTTAATGATTTCCTGAGCTGCAGAAAAAATCTTTTTCGATTTTGCGCTTTTTCCGATAAGAGATTTTTCTGTATCGCGGCAGGATATAATGAGGTTTTCGGGTAATTTTGAAAATCCGCTTTTATCACAGCTGTCATAAAAATCTTTTCCGAGATTTAAAGAATTCTCTGTGAAAATATTGCTTGATATTCCTCTTAAATATTTTAGCCCCGCTTCATCGGTAATATACAGCACGGCGCTTTCTTCGGCGGCTATCATATTCTGAATTCTTAATTTCATACTATTTATCGTTTGAGTGTCGCTTTTGTTTGAAAACGAGCAGTTGATAATTTCCACACTGACCTTTTTATCCCCGTTGACATCAGGGCAGAGCTTTTCAAAATATTCCGCTATATAATCTGTTGTATCGTCAGGAATATAGTTTTCGTTTGAGAATAAAACTATTTTCATATCATAATTTTTTTTGCCCGCACACTGCGAAATGCAAATAGCCAAAACCACAGCCAAAGATATAACCGAAATTACCGCCCATTTATAATAAAACCAAAAATTCGAAACCTTTTCGCCGAAAGATTTTGGTTTTATCTCTTCTTCTGAATATTTTGGCTCTGACGGAATTTCTCCGCTCTCCATCTTTTTGAGCTTTAAAAATTCTTCCTGAGCGTATCTTTGCTGCTTAATTGTATCGCTGACTTTTTTCTTAGCCATTTTCATCCTCTTTTATAAATGCTTCAAGTCTGTAAATAGGTTGTCCGAGAGCTGTGAATTTTGCCTCGTATTCCGTTTCAATATTATTTTCAAAATCGCTGTTATGTAAATCAAGCGAAATATTTTTAAGTTTATATCCCTGATTTGAAAATTGCTCTAAAGAGTATTCAAAAAAGTGCATATTATCGGTTTTCTGATGAATTTCACCGTTTTTCTTAAGCAGATTTTTATAGATATTTAAAAATCTCGGCGAAGTGAGCCTGTGAGAAGCATATTTATTTTTAGGGAAAGGGCAGGAGAAGTTAAGAAATATCATATCCGCCGAATTTTCCTTTAAATGCCTTTCAAGATATTCTGCGGGGCATTCGAGAAATCTCAGATTTTTTATATTTTCCGCCTTTGCTTTTTCGCAGGCGCTGACTATAACATTCGGATCTTTTTCCACTGCAAGAAAATTTATTTCGGGGTGGCTTTTTGCATATTCCGCCGCAAACTTGCCTTTGCCGCAACCGATTTCAAGATAAAGCGGATCAGCGCTTTCAAACCAATTTTCTATATCAAGATAATCTTTTATATTAACAGCGGTGTTGAAATTTCTGTCCTCGCATTTACTTATATATAAAATATCCTTAACATCTTCAAGCCTTTCGTCAAGATGTTTTTTCTTTCTCATTCTCATAAAGTTCACCAAATAAGTATTATTTTTTTTAAAAAGGCTGCCTTTTGCGGCAGCCCGAAAATTATTATAATTTTTCTATTTTCTCAACCGCTTTTTCAAGCAGGGTTTCTTTGTATTCTGTAATAGATCCGTTGTCTTCCATTCTTGCATAATCGGAATTTATCGGAAGCTCCGCTAAAACTTCAAGACCCGTTTGTTCGGCGATATCTTTGTAATTTCCGAAAATATAATGCTTTTTGTTGCAATCGGGACATACAAAGTAACTCATATTCTCTATAAGACCGAGAATATTTATATTCATCATTTTAGCCATATTAACGGCTTTTTTAACGATAAGAGATACGAGATCCTGAGGAGTGGATACGATAATTATACCGTCAAGCGGAATAGACTGAAATACCGTGAGCGGAACATCGCCTGTGCCGGGAGGGCAGTCGATAAGAAGATAATCAAGATCGCCCCAGATAACATCTGTCCAGAACTGCTTGACTGCTCCCGCAATAACGGGGCCTCTCCATACTACGGGTGAATCGCTTTCAGGCAGCATCATATTTATAGACATAATTTTTATCCCGTTTTTACTCTCGGCAGGGATAATTCCTATATCATCGGAATATGCTCTCTTTGTGATACCGAAAGCTTTGGGGATAGACGGACCTGTTATATCCGCGTCAAGAATTCCGACGCTGTGGCCTTTTTCTCTAAGCTCTACGGCAAGCATAGAAGTGACGGTGGATTTACCCACGCCGCCTTTTCCGCTGACTACGGCTATAACATGCTTGATATTATTAAATTCGCCTGTTTTTTCAATAAAACTTTTCTTTTCCGCACAATCGGAGCTGCAATTTGAGCAGTTACCGCTGCAATTTTCACTCATAATTAAATCACCTGAATTATTATACCCCCAAATAAGACTAAAATCAACAGTTAAATAAATTCCGTGACAATTTTCTTCATTGAATTTTTGGGAGAATACTCCCATTTATCAATATGAGAACCCGTGATAAAATACTTTGAACAGTTCCTTATTTTAGGCTCAAAGCTCTCTATTACTATCAGTTTTACTTTCATTTTTTCGGGAATTATGCTTTTTATGTAAACGCTTGCCTGCTGACCTATACTTACATTTGCTTTCGGCTCTGCAAGACCTGCTAAATTAGAAGTAAGCTCGATAAATATTCCGTAATCCTCTATACTTCTTACAATTCCCGAAACGGTCTGTCCCTGAGAAAACAGATCGGCGTTTTCCTGCCAAGTTCCGAGTAATTCTTTATGGGAAAGAGTTATCTTGCCGTCGGGCGCAATGGATTTTATGATTGCTTTTATGTTTTCGCCGACTCTGAACCTGTCTTTAGGGTGGGAAATTCTTGATACGGAGATTGAATCAATAGGCAAAAGCGCAATATTTCCGCAGCCGATATCGCAGAAAGCGCCGAATGTTTCAAGGTGAGTGATTTTTGCGTTTATTATATCGCCGGGCGTTAAATTCAGCAAAAATTCTCTTTTGCATATCTCCTGAGCCTTTTTTCTTGAAAGCTGAGCATAGAGCTTGCCGTAGCGATCGGTTTTAATAGCTGTAACGCAAAAGCTTACAGGTCTGCCGACTCTTGAAATCAGAGCGATATCCCTTGTAGAGCCGTCGGATATACCGATAGCACCGTCTTCTCTGGCGATTATCCCTTTCATACAGCCGAGGTCCACGGTCATATTGTGCTCCGCGTCGCACATTATCACATTCGCTTCAAGTATGCTCGAAGCGGATTGAGCCTGATAAAGCGCCGCAGGTGTGGACATATATTTTTTATTTTCATAAGTTGTTCCGATAAAGCCTTCAGGATAAAATTCTTGCATTTTTAATCAACCTTTCATCTGTGTTGTCTAAAGAATTATATGAAAGGGAGATTGGCTTTATAACAAGAAAACTGCCCGCATTTTTCAGGCGGACAGTTTTGTTTTATTTAAAAATCATATTCTTTGTTGTCGATTTTTTCTCTTAGTGACTTTTTAACCTCTTCTTTGTCTTCCTTGTATGTAACGCCGTACCATTTATCCTCGGCAACAAGCACATTTACTTTCTTTTCTCCGCTTTCAATAAGCTTTGAAACAATGCTCGGAAGATAAAATTCCGATTTCGGAATATTTATCGAAGTGTTTAAAAATTCTTTCAGATCTTCCGTAACATATCCGAAAACATCGGGGAAAAATCCCCACATATTCATAGAAACGACCGTGTCGGGGGCAAGAGCGATCCAATTTTTATCGTCTAAAGTATATTTACAGTCCTGAATTTTCGTTCTTTCGGTTATGTTTTTAAGATATCCGTTTTCAACATCGCAAACGCCTCTTGAAACCGTTCCGTTTTCAGTAAGCGTATTAGAAAGTCTGAAACCTACCATACAGTAATCTTTGCTGTCAGAAGTTAAATGCTCATAAATTTTTTTGAATGCGGAACTGCCGTAATAATCGTCTGCATTGATAACGGCAAATGGATTTTTAACTGTATCTTTACAGCAGTAGATCGCATGGCCTGTGCCCCAGGGTTTTTCTCTGTCGGCAGGGCAGGCGTAGCCCTCAGGCAGTTCGCTTGTTTCCTGGAAAACATATTTTACAGGGATCTGCTTTTCAATTCTTTTCCCGACGGATTCTTTAAATTCCTTTTCGATAGAGTGCTTGATTACAAACACGACCTCTGTAAAGCCGGCTTTTTTCGCGTCATATACCGAGAAATCAAGCAATGCTTCTCCTTTAGGGCCTATAGGCTCGATTTGTTTAAGACCGCCGAATCTGCTTCCCATTCCTGCCGCCATTACGACAAGTGTTGCTTCCTTACTCATTAAATTATGATCCTTTCTTATCTTCGCTTTTTTCTTCAAATCCCTCTGTGCTTTCTTTCATAAAAAGCACTTTGACAGTTAAAATCAGCAGTTTAAGATCCTGCAAGAGGGAATAGGTTTCAATATAAATAAGATCCATATTAAGCTTGTCTTCGGGCGAAGTGTTATACTTTCCGTAAAGCTGAGCATAACCCGTTAAACCGGCTTTTACTCTGTGTCTTAAAGCAAACTCGGGGTAGGCTGTGGTGTATTCGTAAACGTTTTCTATTCTTTCCGGTCTCGGACCTACCATTGACATATCGCCTTTTAAAATATTAAAAAGCTGCGGCAACTCGTCAACACGGCACGCTCTTATTATTTTTCCTACTCTCGTTATGCGGTCGTCGTCGTTAACGGCTTTTTTCGCACCGTCTTTTTCCGCGTCGGTCCTCATAGATCTGAATTTAAGAATATTGAATATCCGCCCGTTTTCCGTAATTCGGTTTTGCTTATAAAATATCGGGCCGCCGTCGTCAAGCTTTATAGCTATCATACAGATTAGCATAAATGGGCTTGATAAAATAATTCCTATTAAGGATATTACTATATCCATAGCTCTTTTAATAAACTTCTGCTCGGGTGTAAGCCCGCGGTTGCGGCTCATAAGAACAGGGGTGTCGCTTATTTGTATCTCATAACTGTTGTTTATAATTATATCCGTGATATCGGGGAGAAGATAAGTTCGCTTTTCATTTGTATAACAATAGCTCATTATCTCTTTTTGCATATTCTTGTCAAGATCGCAGATAAGCACTGCCTCGTGGCGGTCTATCTGCTTTTTTATCTGCTCTAAAGATGTTCTCTCGGCGTTCAGTCCGCAGTTGATATGAAACCTCTCGGATATTCTTGACATTTTTTTAATAAGGTCAAGCCCCGCTTTATAATCGCTGAAAACTGCTACTACCTCTCTTGCGGGGTGCAGCTCAAAATATATCGTGTTTGCGCAAAGAGCGCAAAGAGCTAAAGATAATATCTGATAGACCGAGCCTATAAGAAGCGGCTTTACCGCCACCATAGACCGCGCTATAAGAGAAAGCTCAAGATACATCACAACATTAGTGAATATCACGGCGAGCGAAAAGCTGTAAATAATTTCGTGAATTCGATAAATTCCTATTTTAAAAGCATTGTAAAGAGAAGAAAGAGTGGTAAATATCAAAATATAGGAAAGAAGAACAACATAGTTACCTTTACTGCTGAAAACCGATTCGATATAATGAACATTCCATATTTCCGCAAACCCGAAGGTTGCAACCGCAATTATAAGAAGTTTCACAAAAAGCATAATGCTTTTGCGAAGTTTGACAGCTGTTTTCATTTAATTGCTTCCTTTAATTTAAAAATCATATAATAAGTATATATTTATTATTATACAGTTGTCAAGAATTTTATTAAATATTAATATTTGCTTGACTTTTTATGCCGGGAATAATATAATAAATATCAATGCGTATAAAAATGCATATTTAATTGACAGGGTGGTTTTTAAGTTGGCTAAAACTATTAAAATTACTGATGACGGTCTTAAAAAGCTCCAGGATGAGCTTGAAAATTTGAAAACAGTCGGCAGAGCCGATATTGCCGAAAAAATCAAAGTTGCCAGAGGTTACGGCGACCTTTCTGAAAACAGCGAGTATGATGAGGCTAAAAACGAGCAGGCAAAAATCGAAGCAAGAATTGTCGAGCTTGAGGCTATGCTCAAAAATGTTGAGATCATAGAAGAGATAAAAGGAACAGCAAAAGTAGTCAGAGCAGGCGTAAAAGTCAAGGTTTATGACGAAGAATATGATGAAGAATGCGAATACCGCGTCGTAGGCTCAACCGAGTCCGATCCTAAGAACTTTAAAATTTCGGATGAATCGCCGGTGGGAAAAGCTCTTATCGGTAAAAAGGTGGGCGACGAGGTAATCGTCGAAGCTCCCGAGGGTGAAATAAAACTTAAAGTTTTAGCAATATCCAAATAATTCTTCGGGCAGCTGAAAGGTTGCCCGATATGTGTTTTAATAAAGAAAAAGATTGGAGATAAATATGGGTGAAAACAAGGCGCAGTCTGCCGAACTTGATTTGAATGAAATTCTTAAGATCCGCAGGGACAAGCTTTCCGCACTTTGCGAGGCGGGGAACGATCCTTTTGAAAAAACCAAATATTCGGTCGATTCTTCTTCGGTTGAGATAAAGGGCGATTATGAGGCTTTCGAGGGAAAAACCGTTTCGCTCGCAGGAAGAATAATAAGCCGCAGAATTATGGGAAAAGCAAGCTTTGTCGGCCTTAGGGACGGCGACGGCGATATCCAGCTTTATGTCCGCAGAGATGATGTCGGAGAAGAGGATTATGCCGCATTTAAAAAATGGGATATCGGCGATATAATCGGAATAAAGGGCTTCGTTTTCAAAACGCAGACGGGTGAAATATCCGTTCACCTTGAGCATATCGAGCTCCTTGCAAAATCCCTTTTGCCGCTCCCCGAAAAATTCCACGGTCTTAAGGATACAGATACAAGATACCGCCAGAGATATGTCGACCTTATCGTTAACCCCGATGTTAAGGATACTTTTATCAAGCGCTCGCAGATAATGCGCGAAATAAGAGCGTATCTTGACTCTAAGGGCTTTTTGGAGGTAGACACTCCTATTCTTCTTCCTATAGAGATAGGCGCTTCCGCTAGACCTTTTAAAACTCATCATAATACTCTTGATATGGATATGTATCTTAGAATTGAAACCGAGTTATATCTTAAAAGACTTATCGTCGGCGGAATGAATAAGGTATATGAGGTGGGCAGAATTTTCAGAAACGAGGGAATGGATACAAAGCATAACCCCGAGTTTACAACCGTTGAGCTTTATCAGGCTTATACGGATTTCCACGGAATGATGGACCTAGTTGAGGAAATGAACGGTTTGCTTGCCGAAAAGATTTGCGGAAGTAAAAAGATCACTTATCAGGGCACAGAAATAGATATGGGCCATTTTGAAAGACTCACAATGGTTGAGGCTGTTAAAAAGTACTCCGGCGTTGATTTTAACGACTGGGCGACTGATGAAGACGCAAGAAAAGCCGCAGCCGAAAAGGGTGTGGAAGTAAGCTCCGACGCGACAAAGGGCAATGTTTTAGCAGAGCTTTTTGACGCATTTGTTGAGGATAAGCTCATTCAGCCCACATTTATTTATGATTATCCCGTAGAGATAAGTCCTCTTGCAAAAAGAAAACCCGAAGATCCCGCATTTACAGAGAGATTTGAGTATTTTATAAATGCAACCGAATTCGGTAACGCTTTTTCAGAGCTTAACGATCCTATCGACCAGAAAAACCGCTTTGAAAAACAGGTTGCGCTTAAAAAAGCAGAAGATCCCGATTGTAAATCGGAGGTCGATTATGACTTTGTCACCGCCCTTGAGTACGGTATGCCACCCACAGGCGGCCTCGGTTTCGGAGTGGACAGACTTGTTATGCTTTTGACCGACAGCGCTTCGATCAGAGATGTTCTTCTGTTCCCCACGATGAAACCTATTGAACAGTAAAACATTTTATTGCAAAGGGTGAAATGTATGAAATGTTGTACTATTATAGGCGGGGTTAACGGTGTAGGAAAAAGCAGTTTTACCGGCTCTTTAAAAGCTCAATCCTTAGATTTGGGAACGATTATCGATGTCGATAAAATCACTTTTGATTGCGGTAATAACGCTATTGAAGGAGCAAAAAAAGCAATTCGGAAAATTGACGATTGCTTAAATAACGGCTATTCTTTTACACAGGAAACCACTCTTTCCGGAAATAAAACAGCCCAGACTTGTAAAAAAGCAAAAGAGTTGGATTATTTCATCCGTTTATATTATATTGGCTTGAATACCGAAAGCGAAAGCATAGAGCGAATTAAAAACAGAGTAGAAAAAGGCGGTCATAATATTCCGCTCGAAACTGTTAAAGCACGCTTTCAAAATCGGTTTGAATCATTAAAAAAAGTTTTACCTTATTGTGATGAAGCTGTTTTCTTTGATAATTATAACGGCTTTAAGCAAGTTGCGGAATATAAAAACGGGGAATTAATTATAACTGTTGCGAATCCTCCGCAGTGGCTTTTGCAGATGAAAGAAGAAATATAAAAACTAATTATTTTAAAATTTTAAGAGCTTTGCATAATTTATGCAAAGCTCTTTTTTAATCTTCTTCAAGTAATTTTGACGGCGGAATTTTGAGGACTTCCGCAATTTTAAATAAAGTTTCAAGCGATACGCCGCGAACTGTACCCGTACCCTCGACCTGACCGACAAAACTAACGCTTTTTCCGATAAGTTCTGCGAAATATTCTTGTGTATAACCTGCTTTTCTTCGGTAATAAGCTATTTTCAAACCAAGTGTGATATACTTTTCAGAAAATTCTGTTTTCATTTTGTCCCCTCATTTCTATAATATATTTTATCGAAGAAAAGGGTATTTTATTATAAGATATAATTGCAAATATATTTACTTTGTGTGAAAGATAGTTTATAATAAGTGTTATATTATTTAAAAGGAGTCAAATTATGAATAATAACACTTGTTGCTTTATAGGTCACAGAAAAATTAATGAAACCGAAGAATTAAGACTAAAGATACTTAATACTTTAGAAAGGCTGATTAACGAAAATAGTGTTGATACTTTCTTTTTCGGCAGTAAAAGCAGATTTAATGATCTTTGCTATGAAATAGTTTCAAAGTTAAAAGAAAAATATCCCAAAATCGCAAGAATTTATGTAAGAGCTGAATATCAATATATCTCTCAGGAATATAAGGATCAGCTTTTAAAAAACTTTGAAGATACTTATTATCCGAAAAGCGTGATAGGAGCAGGGAAGTATGTCTATATCAAGAGGAATTATGAAATGATAAATAATAGCAAATTTTGCATTTTTTATTATAACGAGGAATGCGCTCCGAAAAACCGCAGCAGCGGAACAGAAATAGCGATAAAATACGCTGAAAAATCAAATAAAAATATAATTGTATTTAATTAATCCTTTTTATATTCCTCGCCTTATGATATAATAATTTCAGGCAGGTGAAAGAAATGGATATAAAAAAGTATAATTTTAAATTTATAACCATTGAAGATAAAAGCTCCGAGAATAAACTTATATATTCGAATTCCTTTGTTGCGGTAAATATTTTAGAAAAGGAATACAGCGGGCGCTGGCATATTCACGACTGCTTTGAATTCGAGCTTTTATTAAGCGGCGAGGCTGAAGTATGGCTTGATGAAAAAAAGGTCAATGCCAAAAAGAATTTCTGCTGGCTGTGTCTGCCGGGTTCCGCCCACAATGTCAGACTTAATAAAGGTACAAAGCTTTTAAGCGTTCAATTTTCAAGCGATTATATCGAACAGTATCTTGTAAAGGAAAGTATGGTAATAAATTCGGTTATTTCGGAACTTGGTGCGAGCGAATGTGAATTTTTGACCGACCTTATCTTAAGCTCTGCCAAAACCGCGGAAAAAAACGAGGTTTTCTCTAACCTTGCTTTTAAAGGTCTGCTTGAATACCTCACGGCTTTTATTCTGTCAAAATCGGATTTTGCGGATTTTTCGGAGCAAAACGATATTGATATGACGGTTGTTAAAATAATAAGATATACAAAGCTCCATATAGCCGAGCAATTATCGGTGAAAACCCTTTCGGAAATTTTCGGATACACTCCGAATTATTTCAGCTATCTTTTTAAAAGCAGGATAGGAATGAACTTTACGGAGTTTCTTACTCACGAAAGACTTAGGCTTGCAAATATCCTGCTTAAAAACAGCGATATATCCGTCAGCGATATCGCAGTGCAGACAGGATTTGAAACCTCCGCTTATTTTTGCAGAATTTATAAGAAAACATTCGGGAAAACTCCTAAAGAATTCAGGCAATCGTAGAAAAGTGCAATTAAATAAAACCTTTGTGTATTGAGATATATCGCGGCTTACGATATACTGAACACAAAGGTTTTTATTCTTTTAGGAGGATTCTTATGGATTTTTTATTGGGCTGTAATTATTGGGACAGTGCAAGCGGTACCGATATGTGGAGAAATTGGAACGAGGAAGTTGTAAAAGCCGACCTTAAGGCGCTCGCAAAAATAGGGGTAAGGCATTTAAGAGTATTCCCGAACTGGCGCGATTTTCAGCCGGTGGACAAATATCTTCACTATGCAGGCAGGCAGTTTGATTATTATACGCCTGAAGATGCCGAATGTGAGGCGCCTGATTATGTGGATATGCGAATGGTGCGCAGATTTAAAAAATTTGCAAAAATTGCGCGCGATAACGGAATGACGCTTACTGTTTCATTGCTCACAGGCTGGATGAGCGGCAGACTTTTCTTTCCTCCGGCTCTTGCAAACAAAAATCTATTATCCGATAAAGAAGCCTTGGTGCTTACAAACAGATATATTACAAAGCTTGTAACCGAATTTAAAGATATAGAAAATATCGTTTTATGGGATCTCGGAAACGAGTGCAACTGTATGGGACAGGTGAACGATCCGCAGACCGCTTATATCTGGACTATGACTGTGAGAAACGCTATCCGCGCTGTTGACAGCTCAAGACCGATATCTTCGGGAATGCACTCTTTGCAGGAAGACGGCGAGAGCGTGTGGTCAATTAAAGACCAGGGCGAGCTTTGCGATATGATGACAACTCATCCTTATCCCTCGCCGACGATAAAAAACGATATCGATCCGATGAACAAAATGCGCAGCACGATATTCCCTACAGCGCAAAGCGAATTTTATTCGAGCGTTTCGGGGAAGCCGTGTATGATACAGGAACAGGGGAGCTTTTCGGATCTTGCAGGCACGCCTGAAATGTCGGCTGACTTTGCGAGAGTAAACATTTTATCCGCGTGGGCAAACGGCTTTAAAGGTTATTTATGGTGGTGCGGAATGGAGCACACTCTACTTGAGCAGCCGCCCTATAATTGGTCTATGATAGAGAGAAGCCTCGGAATGGTACATCTCGACAGAACGCCTAAGCCTATAGGCGAAGCCTTTAAAAAGGTCTCGGAGGTAATAAAAAGCTTGCCCGAAACGAGAAACAATAAGGTCGACGCCGTGTGCTATCTTACCGATTTTTCAAGGCAGGATAAGGCGATGATATCGTATGTGCTTGCAAAGCAGGCGGGAATTAATATTGAGTTTCGGGTGTTCGGCGATAAAGTGCCCGATACCGATCTTATAATTGTTCCGAGCTGTCACGGAGCGGAATTTTTCAACAAGCAGATCTGCGACGATATTTTTGAAAAGGTCAAAAACGGCGCTACTCTTTATATGTCCGCCTCGGCAATTCATATGTGCTATCTTAAAGAAAACTTCGGATTTATTTCGCACGGTATGGCGAGAATGAATAAAAGGCACACCGCTCATTTCCCGTTTGGCGATATTGATTATACCTGCTCAAAAGAGGTGCTTATTGAAAGCGCGGGAGCTGAAATTCTTGCGGTTAATGAGGAAAACAACCCTGTAATGACAAAATACAAATTAGGCAAAGGATATGTATATTTCCTTAATTTCGATATGGAATTATCCTTGGCGCAGGGCTATGATGTGTTTAACAAAAAGCCGCTTTATTCCGATATCTACAGACTTATAGATAAGGTCAGGGAAAAGGCAGAAGATTATTTAATAAGTACTTTAGATCACAGAATAGGCATAACTCAGAGCGAATGTGACGGCGGATATATCGTGACCGCCGTGAATTACAGCGACGAGGATATCGATTTTAACTATAATATCAAAGACGGTTTTGATACGACCGTTCTTTACGGAGATTTAAACAAAATTCCGCACTGCGACGCGGTGATAGTAAAGCTTACAAAGAAGTGAGAAAAAATGAGCATTAGAAAAATTGATAATAAATTTATAATCGAAACAGAAAATACAAGCTATGTGATAATCTTGCGGAGCGCAAATATCGAGGGCACAAGCGAAAGGCTTACTGCTGTGTGCAACGGATATTTCGGCAAAAAGCTTTTAAAGCCCGAAGAAGTGCCCGATGATTATTACTGCCTTTCGGGAAACTGCAAGTATTTAGAGGGCGCTTTCGAAGTTCAGGAATACCCGGCATATGGTGCAAAATATTTTGAAAACGAGGCTTTAAAGGTAAAGTTTTCCGACGGTGTGAGGGATTTAAGGCTCACATACAAAACTTATGAAATTAATGAGACCGGCGACGAATTAAAGATCACCTTAGAAGATATTTATTATCCGTTTTCAGCCAGGCTTTGCTATAAGATATATGACGGGCTTGATATTATCGACAGGTGGACTGAAATCACCAACAATTCGAAAACCGATTTAAAGCTTGAAACATTTTATTCCGCTAACTGGACTCTGCCTTATAACAAGGATCTTACTCTTGAATATATGGGCAGCTCGTGGGGAGAGGAATATCAGATTAAAAAACAGCCTTTAAACAGCTCGACTGTTTTGCTTGAAAGCAAAGCGGGGGTTTCAAATTCAGTGGCATTCCCTTATTTTGCGGTAACTGAAAGCGATACTCGCGAAAATTCGGGCAATGTGTGGTTCGGCGCTTTGCAGTACAGCGGAAATTGGCAGATAAAAGCGGGCCGCGAAAGAAACGGAGCGCCGCAGATAGTGGGCGGTATTTCCGATTTTAATTCGGCGTACACCCTAAAAGGCGGCGAAAGCTTTATAACCCCTATATTTTCAGGCGGATTTTCAGAACACGGTATCGGAGGAGCAAGCAGGCAGTTCCACGAATATCAGCGGAAAAATTCAAAGACAAAATGGACAAATAAGGTTATGCCCGTTCTTTATAACGCGTGGGCGACCTTTGAATTCGATCTTGATGAAAAAATGCTTATGGAGCAGGCGGAAAAATGCAAAGATTTAGGAATTGAAGCATTTTTGATCGACGACGGCTGGTTTGAAAACAGGAACGACGAAAAAACAGGCCTCGGCGACTGGACCGTTGATAAAAAGAAATTCCCGAACGGTCTTAAACCTATTATAGATAAGGTCAATTCTCTCGGAATGATCTTTGGATTATGGGTGGAGCCCGAAATGGTTTCCGAGGAAAGCAAGCTTTATAAAGAGCACCCCGAATGGATATTCAAAATGCCCACAAGAGAGCCTACAAAGACCCGCTCGCAGTATGTGCTCAATTTAGGTCTTGAAGAGGTATATGATTATACGATATCCTGGCTTGATAAGCTGCTTAAAGAAAACAATATCGGCTATTTAAAATGGGATATGAACAGGTTTATAAACGAGGTCGGAATAAACGGTATAACAGGCGAATTTGAAGACGAGGCTTATATAAAATATGTCCGCAATTTTTACAGGATCTGCGAGCATATCAATAAAAATTATCCCGATATTTTATTTGAAAACTGCGCTTCGGGAGGATTAAGAGCCGACCTTGCTATGACAAAGTGGTGCGCGAGGGTAAACCGCAGCGACAATCAAGACTGCATTGACGCGCTTAAAATGCACGAGGGATTTACAAGAGTTAATCTTTCAAAAGCCGCGGGCGGCGGGTGCCATTTGCACCATAGAGGCACGGTTTCTCTTACAAAAAGAAACGAAACCGCAAAAAGAATGGCTTATACAGGAATGCTCGGCTCATTGGCTATCGGTTACGATCTAAGAAAGCTATCAAGCGATGAGATTAACGAAACAAAGGAATATATAAAGCTATATAAGCAGTTAAGGCAGACCGTGCAGCTTGGAGATATGTATCTTTTAAGCTCCGTGTATGATCCTGACGCTCCTGCTGTTATCTATCAGTTTGTAAGCAAGGATAAGTCGAAAAGCGTTGTGTTTGTTTATAACAACAATAAAGGATTTTTCGGCTGGCTGCCCGCAATAAAGCTTATGGGGCTTAAAGGTGACGCCGAGTATCAGATGAGATTTGAGGGAGCGGGAGAGGCGATAAGCTTTGATATTCCCGATATGTGCGGAGATACTCTTATGAAATTCGGCTTGCCGTTTAAGAGAAAGAGAATGTTAAGCGAGGGCAGTGATTACGGCTGCTTTGCAATAATATTAGATCAAAAAAAGGCAGTACTTGACTAATTTGCAAAAAATCGGTAAAATAAAATCGATATTTTATTTTATCGGAGAGAATTATGAAAAAGATCGGAATAAGCGCAAATCATATAACCGCTTTAAGAATTATCGGCACAGTTTCGTTATTATTCATTAGTATAAAAACCTCCGTGTTTTATATTATTTATGCTGTCACGGGATTTACCGATATTTTAGACGGTTATGTTGCAAGAAAGACCAACACAGTTTCAAATTTCGGCGCTAAGCTCGATTCGGTTTCGGATCTGCTTTTTTACAGCGTGATGTTCATTAAATTTTTCCCGCTGCTTTTAAGATCACTTCCGAAATTTATATGGATAATCGCGAGTCTAGCCGTGTTTATAAGACTTTTATCATATCTTGCCGCGGCGCTTAAATTCAAAAGATTTTCTTCTATGCACACTTATCTTAATAAAATTACAGGTTTTTGTGTATTTTTAATTCCTTTTGCAATGCTGTTTAAGTTTAAGGTTTACTACTTCGTTTTTGCAAGTTTAATGGGGCTTGCGGCATCTGCGGAAGAGCTTATAATTCATCTTCGGACTATGGAATATAAAACGGATATTAAATCTTTGCTTGCTTTAAGAAAGGCGTAAAATTATGGTTAATAAAAAATGCTTTCCTCAACCCGATAAGGAAAGAAAAGAATGGTTGAATTTAAATGGGACTTGGGATTTTTCGTTTGAAAAGCCTGAATTTAACAGAAAAATTGAAGTTCCTTTTTCCTGGAGCTCTCCGCTTTCAAAAATAGGGGAAAACTTTTTCGGAACGGCTTATTACAGAAGAACCGTTAAGTTCGATACCGAAAAAGAGAGAGTTTTTCTCTGCTTCGGAGCGGTGGATTTCGAGAGCGAAGTATTTATAAACGGTGAAAAAGCCGCCTGCCATAAGGGCGGATACGACAGATTTGATGTCGATATAACAAAATTCTTTGACAAAAAGAAAGAAAATGAAATAGTCGTAAAGGTGACGGATTCCGAATCGAGAAAGCAGCTCCGCGGAAAGCAGAGCTACGGCGAGGCTTCGGGAATTTGGCAGACGGTATGGCTTGAGGCAAGGTCTGACGCTTATATCGAAGAGTTCTTTGTAAAAACCTCTTTAAGCGGCGATATCACCTATGATGTTACTACGGTAAACACGCCAGATGGCAGTTTGGTTACTGCTGAATTTGACGGCAAAGTATTCAGCGCCGAAGTTAAAGATAATTTTGCACAGATAAAGTTTAAAATAGCCGATCCTAAGCTTTGGTCGCCGGAGTCGCCGTATCTTTATGAGGGAACTTTAAAGGTTTCAAGCGATACTGTTTACACCTATTTCGGAATAAGGGAAATCGGCACCGGGTTTTTCGGAAAAAACAAGAGAAATTATATCACTTTAAACGGAAAACCGCTGTTTTTAAACGGCGTGCTAGATCAGTCCTTTAATCCAAAAGGATATTTCACTTTACCGTCAGACGAGGAATGCAAAAAAGAGATCGAGCGCTTAAAGGAGCTTAATATCAATCTTGCAAGAATTCATATAAAGGTCGAAGAGCCGCTTAAGCTCTACTGGGCGGATAAGCTCGGAATGCTTGTTATGGAGGATGTTCCGTGCTTCTGGGGCGCGCCATGCGAAGAGGCAAAAGCGCAGTATGAGATAGAAATGGAAAGGCTTATAAGGCGCGACCGCAATCATCCGTCTACAATCTATTGGGTAATATTTAACGAGTCGTGGGGTTTGCTGCACGACGATATAAAGCCCGACGGCACAAACAAAAAGATATACAAGGATGAAACCGCTAAATGGGTGGTTTCCTGCTTTAAAAAAGCGAAGGCGCTTGATCCCACGCGCCTTATAGAGGATAATTCGCCTAACAGAAAAGACCATACTATTACCGATGTCAACAGCTTTCATTTTTATGCGAACGGCTATAAAAATGTCAAAAAAGACATGGATAATTTCTGCGATAACACTTATCCCGGCACCTCTTACAATTTCCACGAGGGCTTTAAGTCAAAAGGCGAGCCCTGCATAAACAGCGAGTGCGGAAATGTTTGGGGAGTTAAGGGCAACGCTGGCGAAAGCGATATTTCCTGGCAGTATAAATATATGATGAATGAATTCCGTTTCCACGAATTGCTTTGCGGATTTGTTTTCACGGAATTTCACGATGTTGTAAACGAGTTTAACGGATACTATAAGATAGATAATTCGAAAAAAGATTTCGGATATTCGCAGTATGGGTTATCTTTTTCAGATCTTCATTCGCAGGATTTTCTAGGCTGTGATTATCCGCCTATGAAAACCGTTAAGCCTTTTGAAAAGATCGAAGTTCCGCTCTTTGTTTCAAGCTTTTCAGATAAAAACCATAATAAAAAGCTTGAAATAAATTGGGAGTTTAAAGTTATCGATGATATCGATAATAATTCTTTTGTTTCAAGCAGCGGAAGATCAGAGGTTGTGATTAAAGATTACGGACTGACCGACGCGGGAATTATCAGCACCGATATCCCCGATGTAAACGCCACGGCTATATTATCCTTTGAGCTTTTGACAGGCGGCGAAAAAATTATGAAAAACTGCGTCTGCTTTGATATCGAAAAGGAGCGGACAGACGCTTTTGAAGCACAGCCGGCTTCATTAAAAGGAGCAAAATTTGAGCGGGTGATAAAAGCTGTTTCGGATAATAAGATAAGCGGACTAAATAATGGCGAGTTTTCACTCACCGTTAATTCAAAGGATATTCCGAATTTTAAGGCCGCCAATGAATTGGAAATAATTTTCGAAGCTTCTTCAAGAAAGCCTATGGCTCACGATTTTGAAAACAGCGGCGAAGAACACAGCGATCTTGAAATGTTCCAGGGTTATTCCTGTGATCCGGGCGAAAATCCGAATTCTTTCCCTCAGACAGACGAATATCTTTATGCTTCCGACGCGGAGCTTATAATAGATAATAAATCTATTAAAAAATTCGAATTACCCGATTGCCCCGCTGATTCAAGAGGTCTCTTATCTCACCATTATCAGCCTGTAGATAATCTTCTTGACGAGGCCGGATCTTACGGATATAAATGCGTAGCTTTAATATCAGGTGAAGATTTAGAAAAACTTAAAGCCAAAGAAAGCTTTGAGCTAAAATTAAAAGAATCATCAGGCCACGGATTGTCCGTTTTCGGAAGAAAGAGCGGAAGATATCCGTTCGGAATTTTAATCAGAGCAAAATAAAAAATCGGTCTGCTTAAAGCAGACCGATTTTTTTATCCCCTAGACAATACAATCAGGATACAACGCTTCTCATAGCGGAAAATTTGTCCGATTATATTGTCTATCCTTATAAATTTCGTTAAAATCGTAATCTTTTCCTTTTGTTTTATATCCGACCATTGTATCGAGGCAGACTTTATGAATACTATTGAAAATATTTCTTTCAATTTCGGGATTATCTTTTTTAAGCCTTTTTATAAGCGTCTTTATTTCCTGCCTTTTAGAGCCGCCGCCGCCGTTATCGCACATAGTGCAATTTTCCGTGAATCGGCAGGCGCATTGGATAAATTCGAGGTCGTTATACCTTTTAAATGCTAAAATATCTTCTTCATTTATGCAGTAAAGCGGTCTTATTAGTTCCATTCCCTCAAAATTCTTGCTGTGAATTTTGGGTGGCATTGCCTGGAGCTGTGAGCCGTAAAACATTCCTAGCAGTGTCGTTTCGATAACATCGCTTAAATGGTGCCCGAGAGCAATTTTATTGCACGAAAGCTCTTTTGCTTTTGCATAGAGATATCCTCTTCGCATTCTTGCGCAGAGATAACAGGGGGAGCTGTCGGTATTATTGGCTATTTCAAAAATATCGGTATCAAAAACAGTTATCGGTATGTTTAAAAGCTTTGCGTTTTCGATTATCTTATTTCGGTTTATCTCATTATATCCCGGGTCCATAACAAGAAAAACAAGTTCAAAAGGAACATCGCTGTGGCGGCTCAGCATTTGCATAAGCTTTGCCATAAGCATAGAATCTTTTCCGCCTGAAATACATACCGCTATCTTATCTCCGCTTTCGATAAGATTATATCTTTTGACCGCTTCGATAAACGGATTCCATATGGTTTTTCTGAATTTTTTCTGAATGCTTCTTTCAATGTTCTGATATTCTTCAAGCTGTCGTTTCATTTATATCACCGTAAATTTTCTCTTATAAGGTCATCAAATATTTCTTTGAAATCATCAATTTCTTTTTGCGTTGTTAGGTGGCTTAAACTTATTCTGAAAGAGGAAAGCGCATTTTTCCTGTCGCGGCTTACTGCATACACCGCTCTTGAAGGCATTCCGTCAGCCGAGCAGGCGGATTTAACGGATACGCACACGCCCTTTTCGCTTAACATCTGCTGAAATGCGGTGGCTTTGATATTGTTCACGCTGATATTGAGAATATGAGGCACGCAGTCTTTAGGACTGTTTATTCTAACTTCGCCGTAGGATTTAAAAAATTCTCTTAAATCGTCGTTTAATCCTTTTACCTTTTTATATCTTTCTTCTCTTTCGTTAAAAGCAGTTTCGAGCGCTGTGAGAGTTGAAACGGCAAGGGATAGGGCAGGAGTGCCGCTTCTGTAAGGAGTTGTGCTGCTGCCTCCGTGAATCAAAGGCTCAAATGTTACATTGTTTTTCTTTATTAAAACGCCGCAGCCGTTAAGTCCGTAAAATTTATGCGGAGCAAATGATGCGGTGTCGCAAAGGCTGAAATCAAAGGGTATCTTTCCTATTGCCTGCGTTGCGTCGCAGTGAAAGCGGCAGTCGGGAAAGTCTTTTAAAATTTCGGAAATTTCAGAAATAGGCTGAATAGTTCCGAGCTCCGAATCCACCGCCGTGACACAAAAAAGTACTGTATCATTTCTAAGCAGGGATTTAAGCTCTTCTGTGTCTATCCTGCCGTCGCGCCCGATAGATAAAAGATCAATGTCATATCCTGTTTCCTGCAGATAAGTTAAGCACCCGCTGACAGACGAATGCTCAAGCGGAGTGGAAATTATATGCTTTCCTCTTTTTCTTGACATTCTCGCTATGCCCTTTATAGCCGTGTTATTAGATTCGCTCGCACCCGAAGTGTAAATTATCTGTGAGGGAGCAATATTTAAAAGTTTTGCGGTTTTGTCAATGGTTTCCGCCATTTTTTCGGCGGCTTTTTTGCCTGTAATATGGGTGGAATTAGGATTTGCCGTAAAGCTTTTTTCCGTATCTACAAATGATTCTAAAACTTTTTCATCTGCCGGAGTGTTGGCAGAATAATCAAGATAAATCATATTCCCAAACCTCTTCCTTTAATTCCCGTGATATCCTTTACAACTTCCGAGGCGATTATCAATCCGACGACCGGCGGAACAAACGGATTGCTGCCGGGTATCTGCCTTTTAGCGCTTTTTTCCTCGGAAATTTCTTTAGGTTTAAGCGGAAGCTCTTTCGAATATACCACTTTAAGCTTTTTTATGCCGCGCTTTTTAAGCTCCGTTCTCATAACCTTTGCAAGAGGGCAAACGGCGGTTTTATAAATATCCGTCACCTCAAATGCGGTAGGGTCAAGCTTATTTCCGGCGCCCATAGCACTTATTAGCGGAACATTAGCGATCTTCGCGTTTTGAGCTATCAATATTTTAGAAGAAACTGTATCAATAGCGTCGATAATATAGTCAAACTCGGAAAAGTCGATCTCGTTTTCCGTTTCCTTGCCGTAAAATAAATTTCTGCAGGTTATTTCCGCATTAGGGTTAATATCCAAAAGCCTTTGCTTTGCAGCGCAGGTCTTATCAAGTCCTACAGTTGAATGCAGGGCAAAAAGCTGCCTGTTTATATTGGTAAGGCAGACTGTATCATTATCGATAAGATCGATTTTTTTAACTCCCGCACGAACTAAGCTTTCCGCCGCATAACTGCCGACTCCGCCGATACCGAATACCGCGATTTTGGAATTATAAAGCTTATCAAGCGCTTCTTTTCCGTATTCAAGTTCCGTTCTTGAAAATTGTGTTATCATTTTTCCTCCGATTTAAAGAACCTCTTTAATGGTTCCTCCTCCGACAACGATATCTCCGTCGTACATAACTACTGCCTGGCCCACGGTTATAGCGCGCTGAGGCTCGTCAAATTCTATTTTAACGGAATTATCGTCTATCGGGGTAACTGTGGCGCTCTGCTCACGCTGGCGGTATCTTGTTTTTGCTTTTACTTTTATAGGCTTTTCGCATTTATCAAAAGCTATCCAATTAAGCTCGTCTGCAATAAGCGCCTTTTTAAAAAGCAGGTCTTCTTTGCCGATAAATACCTCGTTTTGTTCCATATCCTTTTTATAAACGAACGCAGGCTCTCCTAATGCGATTCCGAGTCCTTTTCTTTGCCCGATAGTATATCTCACGGCGCCCTTATGTCTGCCCAAAACCTTATTATCGGCGCTCATATAATTGCCATCGGGGTATTTTTTGCCCGTGTAGTTTTCCATAAATTTCACATAGTCGCCGTCGGGAACAAAGCAGATATCCTGCGAATCGGGCTTATCGGAATTTGTAAATCCGTTTTCCGTTGCTATTTTTCTCGTTTCCGATTTTGACATATTGCCGAGCGGCAACAAAATATGCTTTAATTGCTCCTGAGTGAGATTATACAGAACATAGCTTTGGTCTTTTGAAAGATCTTCGGCTTTTTTCAGCAAAAATCTTCCGTTTTCCTGCTGCTCTATTTTAGCGTAATGACCTGTAACGATATAGTCCATTCCTTTTTCTTCGGCAAATTTTAAAAGCTTATCAAATTTCATATATTTATTGCAGTCGATACAAGGGTTAGGCGTTCCGCCGCTTTCATAGGTTCTAATAAACTTTTCTATGATTTTTTCTTTAAAATCAAATGTGAAATCAAGCACTTCATAGGGAATTCCGAGAGAAAAAGCCACTTCGGCGGCATCGTCAATATCCTTTTGAGAACAACAGGTGTGAAAGCTATTTAGCCCGATATCGTTATTTCTGTAAAGACGCATAGTGGTGCCCATGCATTCATATCCCGCTTTTAAAGTAAGATAAGCCGCAACGGAGCTGTCCACCCCTCCGCTCATTGCAATAAGTGCCTTTTTATTATTCATAATCGGTTTTAACCTCCGATAAAATTTCATTTCAGATTATTTTACCACAAAATAAGTATGTTTTCAATATCTCCTCCGATTTTCTTACACTATTGACTAAAAATCGACAAATATGTATAATAAATTATATAGGGGAGAGAGTTATATGAATTATATAAGGATCACTAAGGAAAATATCGATAAAGAACATATTTGCTGTGCAATGTCGGGCAAGCAGAGCATTGCTAAAAAAGAATGGCTCAAAAAGAGGTTTGATGAGGGGCTTGTTTTTTATCGCAGCGAAGAGCGCGGAAAATGCTTTATAGAATATATTCCTGCTGAAAATGCCTGGGTGCCGATAGAGGCTGACGGGTATATATTTATTAACTGCCTTTGGATAGCAGGCGCTATGAAAGGTCAAGGATATTCCAATGATCTTATGAATGAATGTATCGAAAATGCCGTTAAGAATAATAAAAACGGAATTTGTATCTTGTCAAGCGAGGGCAGAAAAAAAGAATTTTTAGCCGATCCGAAATATCTTTCCTATAAGGGATTTAAAATCGCCGATGTAACACAAAGCGGAATATCGCTTATGTATCTGCCTATAAAAGACGGCGCAAAGCCGCCTAAATTTAAAGACTGTGCCAAATCTCAGGTAACCGAAGGCAGCGGCTTTGTCCTTTATTATACCGACCAGTGCCCGTTTACATATTATTGGGTGCCGAGAATTCAGGAGGTCTCAAAGGAAAACGGTATACCGCTTAAGGTTATCCACATCACCGATAAGCAGTCGGCACAGAATGTGCCTGCACCCGTAACGACTTACGCGCTTTTTAAAGACGGAAAGTTTTTAACTCAAAGTATACAGTCGGATAAGAAATTTTTAGCTCTCGCCGGAAAATAAATTTAAAAAGGTTTGAGAAATTTGGTAAATGTAAAAAAACAAGTTTCAAACAATTTAGAGGAAAAGCTTTTAAAAATAGATTTTTTGTGCTATCTATTTATGATATTTATTATAGGCTGTTTTGTCGGCTGGGTTTATGAGGAAGCCTTTTATTGGATAACAGAGGGAATGCTTCGTAACCGCGGCGTGCTTTACGGGCCATGGCTTCCGATATACGGTATCGGCGCGCTCGGAATTTATGCGATGAAGCCTTTTAAAAAACAGCCTTTAACGCTGTTTTTACTCTGCGCAGGTATCACAGGTGTAGTTGAATATATTATCGGAATAATTTCGATAAAATTTTTCAATATGAGGTTGTGGGATTACCGCGGACTGTTTTTAAATATAAAGGGCATAATCTGTTTTCGGAGCGTTATAAGCTTTGCACTTTTAGGACTTTTATTTCATTACATAATTGAGCCTACCGCTTACAAATTATTTAATAAAACAAATAAAAATTTAACAAGAATTGTTTGCGCGTCGGGATTATTAATACTTTTGATCGATATGATCTTAAGTTTATTTTTCAGAAAACCTATAACTTATTAATGAGGAATTAAAATGGAATTGTTAAAAGCCGATTTAAGTGATTTTGAAAGGATAAAAAGCTTCTATAAAAATCTTTGTGAAAACACGGTCGGAATAGAAAAATATGCCCGCTGGATTTACGGAGTTTATCCGACAGACGAAATTATAAAAAATTATATTGAATCGGGTGAAATGTTTTACAGCGAAGAAAACGGATTGATTATTTCGGCATTGGCTTTAACTTGCCAAAATGCCGATTATCATAATGTCGCTTGGTCAAGGCAGTTTAATGATGAGGAAGTAACCGTGATTCATCTTCTTGGCGTATCTCCCGAACATCAAAAAAGCGGACTTGCAAGGTTTGCTGTTCGAGCGATAATAGAGAAAAGTAAAAAAGCAGAGAAAAAATCCGTGCGGTTAGACGCGCTTATGTCAAACAAGCCTGCCCAAAGGTTATATGAGAAATCAGGATTTATAAAAAGAGATAAAAAAAGGTGGTACGCGGAAAATACGGGAACGACCGAGTTCCTATTATATGAATTGATTTTGTGATAAGTTTCATATCGGGGACATAAAATTATGAAAGCCGAGTTTTAAGGAGTGTCCCGATGAAACATATAAAAAAATTCACTTTTCAGTTTTCAATGCTTGCCGTGATATGCGTGCTTTGCAGCGTTTTTACAGTGGTTTCAAAAACCTCATCATCAAAAGTCGAAAACGATACAAGGAAAACCGTGATAATCGATCCCGGCCACGGGGGTTATGACGGCGGCGCGGTAGCACAAGACGGAACTGTGGAAAAAAATATAAATCTTGCGATATCTCTCAAATTAAGAGATCAATTAGAATTCGGCGGTTATAAGACCGTTATGACAAGAAGCTCCGATGTGGATACCGACGAATCGGATTCGGATAAATATAATAAAAAAAGCGATCTTGAAACAAGGCTTGCGCTTATGAAAAAATATCCTAATGCAATATATGTCAGTATTCATTTAAATAAATTTACCGCTTCATCGGCAAAGGGCGCGCAGGTGTTTTATTCGCCCGATTTCAAAGAGGCGGCGGATCTTGGAAATTGCATTCAGAATTCGATTTCATCAAAACTTCAAAAGGATAACGAAAGAGTTATTAAAAAAGGCACTAAAAGTACATATTTATTATATAATGCCAAAGTTCCAGCAGTGATAGTGGAATGCGGCTTTATCAGCAATAACAGCGAGCTTAAAAAGCTTAAAAGCGAAGAATATCAATCGCAGATGGCATTTGCCGTCTATTGCGGGATAAACGATTATTTTTCGGATAAAAAAGAAAGGTGACTTAAATTGCCGGCAAAGACCAAAAATGTTTATATTTGTAACGAGTGCGGTTACGAAAGCGCCAAATGGATGGGGCAGTGCCCTAACTGCGGCGCCTGGAATACAATGGAGGAGCATTTAAGCCGCCCTAAAAATAAAGCGGCTTCTTCATCCGCTGTCAGTTCAGTGAAAGCGGCAGAGGCTGAAATCCTTTCTAAAATAGATTCAAAGGATGAGCCGAGGCTGATTACAGGTATTTCTGAGCTTGACAGAGTGCTCGGAGGAGGAATAGTTAAAGGCTCGGTAGTGCTTTTAAGCGGCGATCCGGGTATAGGAAAGTCAACCATTCTTCTTCAGGTTTGCAATTCGTTTGAGGGAAAGAAAAAGATACTCTATGTTTCGGGCGAGGAGTCCGCAGTTCAAATAAGACTAAGGGCGGACAGGCTCGGAGTAACAGGCAAGACCACGGTCGTGATTTCGGAAACGGATACTCAGATAGTCTGCGAGTACATAAGTCAGCTTAATCCCGATATTGTAATGATAGACTCTATTCAGACTATGCAGATACCCGAGCTTTCTTCTTCCGCAGGAAGTATCGTGCAGGTAAGAGAATCGGCAAATTTGCTGCTTAAAACAGGAAAAAGTCTCGGTATTCCGATTTTTATTGTAGGTCATGTCAATAAAGGCGGAGATATCGCAGGTCCTAAGGTTTTAGAACATATAGTTGACACGGTTTTATATTTCGAGGGCGAAAGAAATCAGTCCTACAGAATACTGAGATCAATTAAAAACCGATTCGGTTCAACAAACGAAATAGGCGTTTTCGAAATGACTGAATCGGGTTTAAGCGAGGTTGAAAACCCCTCGGCTATGATGCTTTCGGGCAGAATGCCGAGCGTTTCGGGAGGCTGTATCACCTGTGTGATAGAGGGGACAAGACCTATCCTTGCCGAAGTTCAGGGGCTTGTTTCTTCCACTGGATTCGGAAATCCGAGAAGAATGTCCACAGGATTTGATTATAACAGATTAAATCTTTTGCTCGCGGTCTTGGAAAAAAGACTCGGTCTTTACTTTTCGAATTTTGACACCTATCTGAACATCGTAGGCGGAATTAAACTTGATGAGCCTGCGGCGGATCTCGCTGTTTGTATGGCTTTGGTTTCGGGGCTCAGAGATATCCCGATAGACGAGCATTTAATCGCTTTCGGAGAGGTGGGACTCTCGGGCGAGATACGAAGTATTCCGAGGATTAAATCCCGAATCAACGAGGCGGCAAGATTAGGATTTAACAAATGCATTATTCCTAAAAGCTGTCTTAAAAACCTACCCGGGACTTATGACGGAATAGAAATAATACCCGTTAAAAATTTAAGAGAGGCAATAGCGGTTATAAAATGAAAATATCCGGAAAGATCATTTATCTTTCCGGATATTTCTGTATTTAAGCGGTGTTAAACCGTATTTTTCCTTAAATTTATCGTAAAACCACGAAACATTTATAAACCCGCTCTCAAAGCAGATGTCAAGTATATTAAGATCAGTCGTTTCGAGCAGTTTTTTTGAATAGGTGAGCCTGATATCGTTTACAAGAGATGAGGGAGTCTGACCGTAGTATTTTTTAAGAGTTCTTGAGCAGTGCTCGGGGCTTTTTGAGCAAAGCCTGAAAAAAGCGTCTTTTCCTGCTCGGAAATTTTCAGGTCCGTGCATTTTTTCAACTGCGCTTGAAAGCCATTCGGGTATAGAATTCACGGAGCTTTCATAATCGGAAAAATACTTTGTAAGCAAAGAAGTTATAAGCAGCCTTGTTTTCATTTTTATCGCGGATTTGTTTTTATAATCTATCGATAAAATTTCTGAAAATTTATTATTTATAACCGTTGCTTCATCAGAGCTTAAAGAAACGCAGGGAGATAATTCGGGATCGAGAATAACGCCCGTTTTGTATCCGTCGCCCAAAAAGTTTAAAATCATTTCAAAGGTTTCTTTATCAAAAGCGATATTATAGAATTCAAGATCTTTTGACGGGGAAAGATAATTATGCTCGTCTTCCGGTCTTATAAAAACAAGGTCTCCTTTTAAAAGAGGCTGGAGTTGCCCATTGATACTGTGAACAGCGCTTCCGTTTTTAAAGAAAAATATTTCAAAATAATCGTGTGTGTGAGGGATAAATTTCTCTGTCGGAGCTTTGATATGCCTGCAAAGACAGCCTGTGTTTTTATCAATATGATATTTAGAAAGCAGTTTTTTCATTTATATCACCTTTATCATATTACCATAAAATATTTGTCATTTCAACATAGTTTTAGATAATTTAATATGTTATATTTAACTTGAAAAGCTGAAAGGAGCTGTTAAAATGACATTTGTAGAAGAAAAGCTTGATTTTATCGAAAATGCGCTTAAATCACAGATCGCAACAAAAACATTTCCGATAGAAAAAGCGGAGTTTATTTACTGCGGATATAAATCGGGAACAACGCCTCCCGATAAGACTGCTGCCTGGCAGGATTTTAAAAACGGCGATGTTGATTTAGGTTATGACGGACATTGCTGGGTCCATTTCACCGTCAAAGTTCCCGAATGCAATGAATTTGAGAGAACTTTCCTTTGCCTTGATGTAAAAGGATATAAAGGTATTTGGGACGCTACAAATCCCCAGTTCCTCGTTTATGTTGACGGTGAGGCGGAGCAGGCGTTCGATACCCACCACCATAATGTTCTTATAAATTCCGGCACAAGGGATATATATGTTTATTGCTATTCCGGAATGGAATATGACGATGATAAATGGAAGCTCAATTTAAAATTCTCGATTCAGAAATTCAATAAGGATATTGAAAGGCTTTATTATGATTTTGCAATTCTTAATCAAAGCCTTAAAGCTCTTTCAAAATATGCCGGAAGAGGCAAAGATTCTTATGATTATAATAAGATCTTCACAGCTTTGGATCACACCTCGAATTTACTTGATTTAAGAGAGGTTTATTCTGAAAATTATTTCAATTCGATAAAAAGAGCCGATAAATATTTAAGAGAAGAGTTTTATGATAAACTTGAAAATAATTCTTATTCGGAAATTTCATATGTCGGTCACACTCATATAGATATTGCCTGGCTTTGGAGCCTTGCTCAGACAAGGGAAAAGGCACAGCGCTCTTTTGCGACCGTTATCAAGCTTATGGACGAGTTTGACGATTATGTATTTATGTCAAGCCAGCCAGAGCTTTATAAATGCGTAAAGGAAGAGGATCCTGTCCTTTATAATAAAATAAAGAAAAAAGTTGCCGAGGGCAGATGGGAAGTCGAGGGCGGAATGTGGCTCGAATCCGATACAAATATGCCCTGCGGAGAGAGTCTTGTAAGGCAGTTCCTTTACGGCAAGAAATTTATGAAAGAAGAATTCGGGAAAGAAAGCAGATGCCTGTGGCTGCCTGATGTTTTCGGATATTCGGGCGCTCTTCCGCAGATTATGAGAAAATGCGGAATTGACAGATTTTATACTGCTAAAATTTCCTGGAACGAAACAAACAGTTTTCCCCACGATATATTTATCTGGCAGGGAATAGACGGCTCCGAAGTTCTTTCAATGCTTATTAACAACTATGTTAACGATATGAGCCCCGATAATGTTCTTTCTAGGACATATATGTTTAAAGATAAAAAGTTTTCAAGCGATCACCTTGAAGTATTCGGCTGGGCTGACGGCGGCGGCGGACCGAGCAGAAGAATGCTTGAAAATCTTAAGAGATTTAAAAAAGGTATACCCGGATTTCCTAAATTCAGAGTGGAAAAATCGCAGGAGGCTTTTGATTATATAGAAAAGCAGTTTAAGGAAAACTGCAAAAAGCACAGCGAAACGCCGAAATGGAAAGGCGAGCTTTATCTTGAAAAGCACCGCGGAACTTATACCACTATGGCGCAAAACAAGAAGTTCAACAGAAAAAGCGAATTTTTATATATGGATACCGAAACGGCAGGCGTTATGGCTGAACTGCTTGCAGGAAAGGAATATCCTGTAAAAGAGCTTAACGACGGCTGGTATATAATAAATTTAAACCAATTCCACGATATTATTCCGGGATCTTCGGTTGAGCCGGTTTATGAAGTTTCTCATAAGCAGTACAGAGAGATTACCGAAGTAGGCGAAAAGCTCATTAGCGAGAGAATAAGCGCGATTAAAGATAATATCGAAACCGACGGCGGTTATTTCGTTTATAATCCCACTTCATTTGAATTTTCGGGCGTTACTTCCTGCGGCGGAGAAGAAATTTTCGTTAAAAATATTCCTGCTCACGGCTATGCGGTAGTAAAAGCAAATGATTATGAAAATTCATTCCTTAAAGCTGAAAACGGGGTTATTGAAAACGATAAGCTAAAGGTTACATTTGATGAAAAATTTAATATAATTTCGATTTTCGATAAGGAAAACGAGCGCGAGGTAATTAAAAGCGGCGAAAAAGCCAACTCCCTTGAAATATTCGAAGATCACCCCCACGATTTTGACGCTTGGGATATAGACGAGCCTTATAAGCAGAAAAAATGGATAATTGACGATGTTTCTTCGGCTGAATTTTATAAAAATGCACTTTCCTGCGGAGTTAAGATCAAGAGAAAATATAATAAATCCGTAATTGAGCAAAATATTATACTCAAAGCGGGATCAAACAGACTTGATTTTGAAACCGCGGTTGATTGGAAAGAAAGCCATATTCTCTTAAAAACAGCTTTCCCGTTTGATATTAATTCTATGAATGCCGAATACGAGATACAGTTCGGTCATCTTTCAAGACCAAATCATACTAACACTTCCTGGGACGAAGCAAAATTCGAAGTCTGCGCTCAAAAATGGGCGGATCTTTCGGATAATAATTACGGCGTCGCTTTGATAAACGACTGCAAATACGGCTACTCCACAGAAGAAAATGTTATGAAATTAACACTTCTCCGCGCGCCGAAATATCCTAATAAAAATGCCGATATCGGAACTCACAAATTTTCTTATTCGGTTTTCCCGCACAGCGGAAAGGATGTTGACGGAGGAGTTATAAAAGAAAGCTTTTTCTTCAATAACCCCGTCAAGGCTTCAAAAATTGAAAAGCAGTCGGGTAATCTTCCGTCAAGCTTTTGCTTCGCAAAGACAAATAAGGAAGCGGTCGTTATCGACGCTGTCAAGAAAGCGGAGGATCAAAACGGCGTAATAATCAGAGCCTATGATTCATTCGGCAGCAAGACAAAATGCAAGTTTGATTTCGGAAAAGAAGTTAAAAAAGTATACCTTTGCGATATGCTTGAAAACAATTTAAAGGAAATTGAAGTTAAGGATAATTCCTTTACAGATATTTTTGAAACATTCGGAATCAATACCTACAGAATTATTTTTTGATAAAAGGAGCAAAAATTTATGAACGATAATGCAATTTTCAGAATAAGAATAAGAGATTGCAGGCTCGGAACTGAGAAATTTCTTGATGATACTGACTTCACTGCCGAAGAAAACAATTTTTACAGCTTTGATAAGCACGGATATAAAATATCGGTGAAAATATTTAACGATCCTCTATCCGACGGCGCAAATAAGATCTATATAAAAACCGACGGCGATTTTACAGCCGAAGAGGTGGTTTTCCCGATAGTAAAATGCGACGATACTCTTATCTCCGATAATCTGCTATTTTCAACTCCCTGGGGCGATAATATCCGCGAGCCTGCAAAAACCATAAGAATGTTTTATAACGGAAGAAATACTCGTACCGCTTCATCGGATTATATCAAATGCACCGCAGAAAATGAGGTAAGCTATATTTATCCGTCGGTAATGGCTATGCGCTATATCGTTTTATATAACGACTCAAAAAGCAGATATCTCGCTTGCTACACAACCGGTGATGACAGCATCGCTTTCAGAGCGAGAGCTTTAAACCGCTGGAATAACGATCTTGAGCTTTCCGTTGCTCATTTTCCTTTCTTAAGAAACGGCGAATGGACATCTCCTGTTTGCGAAACGCTCAATATCGACGGCGACTGGCATTCGGCTACCGATCTTTATATCGAAAGATCGGCGTCGGATTTCAAAGAGCCTGACAGACCTCTTTGGATGACAGATAAGAATAATGGATTTAACGGCTGGGCGGAAGTACCGATGAAATTTTTAGGAAAAGAGCCTTTGCTTAAATTTACCGATCTTCCGTCTGTTTTCAGAGAAACCTGTGAAAAGACAGGTCTTAATACAATTCATGTTTACGGCTGGTCGGGCGACGGTCACGACACATTTTACCCTGATTTCGATGTTTGCCCGCAGCTCGGCACAGAAGAAGAGCTTAAAGCCGCCTGTGCAGAAATAAGAAAAGACGGCGGACACATTATTCTTTATCTCAACGGAAGATTGGTCGATCCTCAGAGCCGCTTCGGTAAAAAATACAAAAATACTAAAAACTGCGTGGACAGAAACGGCAATTACTATTATGAAAACTGCGTCGGCGGTCTTAAATTCAATATTAACTGCCCCTCGGAGCCCGAATTCAGAGAGGAATTGAACGGTGTTATAACAAGGGTGATCGATAAATACGGCGCAGGTGCTGTTCAGATAGATCAGATAGGCTGCAATTATTCCGAGTTCTGCTATAATCCCGATCATCACCATTCAACTCCTGCGAATAACTTTATCCCCGGTGTAAAAGCGCAGATGATAAAATTCAGGGAGAATTATAAATCAAAAGATCCTGATTTCTTCGTTTGGTGCGAGGGCTGTAACGAGCTTTACGGTCAGTTTTACGATGTTGAGCAGGGAGTGGGAGAGTATAATCTCACCTGGCGCGTAGGAGAGTCGAAGCCTGAGCAGTACGGTTACTGCAATAAAAGAAGAGTGGTAACAGGCACGGCTAAATCTCTGCCGCAGGTCTGCTATACCTTTACCGAGGGAAGACCTTTTGATATTCCTTATGATGCTTTTAAGGACAGCAAAGAAATATCCGCGCTTGTTAAAAGACTTGTGGAATTCAGAAAAGAATACAGCGAATTCTATTATCACGGTGATTACGAAGATAATAAATATGTTCTTTCCGACACTTCTAACAGAATAGGCGCTATCGTATCGGAAGATAAAAAGGAAATGCTTGTTGCAATTAATAAGCTTACCGACAATTCTATTGACGGCAAAAATACAGCTTATATTAAAGCTGACAAGGAATGGGCAGATTCCGAATGTTTTGAAACGAGCTTGGCGGATTGTAAAGTGACCAAAGACGGAAGTTTCGTTAAAATCGAATTTACGGGACCTGTTACTGCCGTAATTTTCAAAAAATAAGAAAGCGTGGTAAATATCAATGCCTATCATATTTGATAAAGTTCATAATACCTTTAAGCTTGATACTAAAACTTCGACTTATATTATCGGGATTTATAAAGAAAACTATATTTTAAATCTTTATTACGGCGCTAAAATCAAGGAATCTTATGTTGCCGGAAGGGAATGCAGAAAAACAAATTCTTCATTCAGCCCGGCAAATCCCGAAATAGGAGAGGGAAAGTTTTCTCCGGACAGCGCGCCTATAGAATACGGCTGTTTCGGAGCAGGTGATTTCAGAATAAGCGCTTTGGCTGTTAAAAACAGTTTCGGCGACAGCGTAACCGATATTAGATATACCGGTCATAAAATTTATGACGGTAAACCCGATATCCCGGGATTGCCGTCTTCCTACGGCTCTATAGATGAAGCGCAGACTTTGGAAATTTATGCCGTCGATAAGGTCACGAATATCAAAGTTACGCTTTATTACACCGTATTTTCGGACTGCGGAGTTATGACAAGGCGCGTCAGAGTTGAAAACTGCGGCGAAGAGTCTGCCGAAATTGAAAGGGTTTTCAGCCTTTGCGTCGATCTTCCGTCAATGGATTACGATATGATCTCGCTTTACGGGAGACATATGAAAGAAAGAAGCGTGGAAAGAAGACCTCTCGCTCACGGAGTTCAGGGAGTGGAAAGTCTAAGAGGCGCGTCAGGCCACTGCCAAAATCCGTTCGTTGCTTTAGCAGAGAGCGGAGCCGATGAAGAACACGGAGCGGTTTACGGATTTAATCTTGTATATTCCGGTAATTTCTCTGCGCTGGCTGAGTGCGATTATAATAAGACTACGCGCTTTATAATGGGAATAAATCCGACAGATTTTTCCTGGAAGCTTGATAGCGGTGAATTTTTCGATTCTCCCGAGGCAATAATGGTCTTTACAACTGACGGTTTGGGTGAAATGAGCCGTATTTTCCACAGATTTTGCAATAATCATATAATCAGAGGAAAATATAAAACCGTTAAAAGACCTTTGCTTATCAACAGCTGGGAAGCCGCGTTTTTTGATTTTGATTCCGATAAGCTCGTGGATTTTGCAAGATCTGCAAGTGGGCTCGGAATTGAAATGCTTGTTATGGACGACGGCTGGTTCGGCAAAAGAAACAGCGACGATTCTTCGCTCGGCGATTGGTATGTAAACGAAGAAAAAATTAAGGGCGGTCTGCCTGCTCTTATATCTAGAATAAATGCCGAGGGCTTAAAATTCGGTATATGGTATGAGCCTGAAATGATATCGCCTGATTCCGATCTTTTCAGAGAGCACCCCGATTGGCTCGTTCATACCGAAAACAGGGAACCGATGATAGGCAGAAATCAGTATGTTATAGACTTTTCTCGCAAGGATGTCAGAGATAATATCTGGGATCAAATGTATAAAGTATTGAGCACCAATAAGATAGATTATCTTAAATGGGACTTTAACCGCAATATTTCAGACGCCGGCTCGGTACTTCTTCCTAAAGAAAGGAAAAAAGAATTTTTCCATAGGTTTATTCTCGGCACTTATGAAATAATGAATAAGCTTGTTACAACTTTCCCCGATATCCTCTTTGAAAGCTGTTCGGGAGGCGGCGGCCGCTTTGATCCTGCAATGCTTTGCTATTCGCCGCAAATCTGGTGCAGTGATAATACCGACGCCATTGAGAGAACATATATACAGTACGGCACCTCGTATTGTTACCCTGCGTCGACTGTCGGCGCTCATGTTTCGGCTAATCACCGCACAGGATATAAAACAAAGGGCAATGTTGCTTTATGGGGCACTTTCGGTTATGAGCTTGATCCGAGAAAGCTAAGCGATAATGAAAAAAGGGTCGTCAAAGAGCAGGTCTCATTTTATCATAAAACCTATGATCTTATAAGAAACGGAGATCTTTACAGGCTTGTTTCGCCGTTTGAAAACCGTTACAGAGCTGTTTGGGAAATCGTTTCAGAAGATAAAAAGCAGGCGCTTTTAACTCTTGTAACGATAAATAATGAGTTCCGAGCAACAATAATCGTAAAATTGCGCGGGCTTGACAGCGATAAAATGTATCGCTCTTCGCTTGACGGCAATGTTTATTCCGGCTCGTATCTTATGAATGCGGGAATTGACTTTTCCGATCTTGCCTGCTACTCGGGCGACAGCATATCCGTTATGTTTGAAGAAGAATAGATCTAAAAAATTTTTCTTGCAATTATGTTAGAATTATGATATAATTTATCAGCTGTGTTATTCGCAGTAAAAATATTACACACATTCCGTTTGATGTCGGCAGGTGCCGAAGCTGATACTTTTCGGTCGCCGCAGCGATAAGCGGAATGGAGGGAAAACCTCAGGAGGAAAAAATTATGGCAGTAGTATCAATGAAACAGTTACTTGAAGCCGGCGTTCATTTCGGTCATCAGACCAGGCGCTGGAACCCGAAAATGGCTCAGTATATTTTTACAGAGCGTAACGGGATCTACATTATCGATCTTCAGAAGACCGTTAAGAAGTTAAACGAAGCTTATATGTTCGTTCGCGACATTGCGGCTGAAGGCGGCGAGATCCTTTTCGTAGGCACCAAAAAGCAGGCTCAGGATTCCATTAAGGAAGAGGCAGAGCATTGCGGAATGCCTTATGTAAACGCTCGTTGGCTCGGCGGTATGCTCACTAACTTCACAACTATCCGCACCCGTATTGCGCGCTTAAATCAGCTCCGCACTATGCGTGACGACGGAACTTTCGATCTTCTCCCCAAAAAAGAAGTTGTTAAGCTTAACCTCGAAATTGAAAAACTTGAAAAATTCCTCGGCGGAATTCAGGATATGAAAAAGCTTCCGAGCGCTTTGTTCGTTGTTGATCCGAGAAAAGAAAAGATCGCGGTCGCAGAGGCTCATAAGCTCGGCATTCCGATCGTAGGTATCGTTGATACCAACTGCGATCCTGATGAAATCGATGTTGTTATCCCTGCTAATGATGACGCTATCCGCGCAGTAAAGCTTCTTGCTGAAACTATGGCTAACGCAGTTATCGAAGGCAGACAGGGCAGTGAAATGGGAACTGCCGCAGCTGAAGAAGAAAATTCCGAAGAAGTTGCAGAAGAAGCTGCAGCAACCGAAGAGGCTTAATTTCATATAATTGGAGGATAAAGTTATGGCTTTTACAGCTAAAGATGTTCAGGCTTTAAGAGAAAAGACCGGTTGCGGTATGATGGACTGCAAAAAGGCTCTTACAGAATGCAACGGCGATATGGACGCTGCAACTGATTTCTTAAGAGAAAAAGGTCTTGCTTCACAGGCTAAAAAGGCAAGCAGAATTGCCGCTGAAGGCACTGTCTGCGCTTATACCGATAAAAATGTCGGCGTTGTAGTTGAGATCAATGCTGAAACCGATTTCGTGGCTAACGGCGAAGAGTTCAAAGCTCTTGCCCTTAAAGTAGCTAAGGTTATAGCAGATCAGAATCCCGCTGATGTTGACGCACTTTTAAAATGCACTGAAAACGGACAGACCGTTGAAGAAATGGTTCAGGAATTATTCCTTAAAGTCCGTGAAAATATCAAGATCCGCCGTTTTGCAAGATATGAGGGCAAGATCGTTACTTATGTTCACGCAGGCGGAAAGATCGGCGTAATGGTTAAGTTCGATACAGAGCTTGAGTCCGATAATGCCGACCTCGTTGCTATGGGTAAAAATGTTGCAATGCAGATCGCAGCTATGAATCCCGGCTATCTTGATGAGGCTTCTGTTCCCGCAGAAGTTATCGAGAAAGAAAAGGAAATTCTTATCGCTCAGATGAAAGAAGATCCTAAAATGGCTAATAAGCCCGACGCTGTTCTCGGTAAGATCGTTGAGGGTAAGATAGGCAAGTATTATAAGGAAAACTGCCTTGTTGACCAGCAGTTCGTTATGGACGGCGAGCTTACTGTCGGCAAATATGTTGAAAAAACCGCAAAAGAGCTTGGCAAAGATATCAAAGTTTCCGCTTTCGTTCGTTTTGAAAAAGGCGAGGGTATCGAAAAGCGTGTTGACGATTTCGCAAGCGAAGTTGCAAGTATGGTTAAATAATATTTTGCATTTTTTAAAGCGCACCCGAATTTCGGGTGCGCTTTTTTGTCATATTTGAATTTTTCTTCGCATAACTTTTAACAAGTTAAAATTAAATCGGAGGAAGATCGTATGTCAGGAACAAGCATTTATCAGGATATAGCTTCAAGAACAGGCGGAGATATATATATCGGAATAGTCGGCCCCGTAAGAACAGGAAAGTCCACTTTTATCAAACAGTTTATGGAGAAAATGGTACTTCCTAATATAGACGGGGAATTTGAAAAAGAGCGGGCAAATGATGAATTGCCGCAGTCATCCTCCGGAAGAACGATTATGACAACGGAGCCGAAATTTATTCCGGAAAAAGGCACAAAAATCAATCTCGACGGCAACACCGTTATGAATGTAAGACTTATCGACTGCGTAGGTTACATAGTTCCGAGCGCTCTCGGATATATTGAAAACGATCAGCCGAGAATGGTTATGACTCCGTGGTATGAAGAGCCGATACCGTTTAATATGGCGGCTGAAATAGGCACAAGAAAGGTAATAAACGAGCATTCGACTATCGGTCTTGTCGTCACGACCGACGGCAGTATCAGCGATATTCCCCGCGAGGAATACGAAGAGGCAGAGCAAAGGGTAATCGATGAATTAAGGCAGATAAATAAGCCGTTTATAGTGTTGCTTAACTGCGTTGATCCTACAACTCCGCAGGCAACTCAAACGGCCGCCGAGCTTTCCGAAAAATATAAGGTGACGGTTATTCCCGTCAGCTGTGCGGAGCTTACTGAAAATGATATCAAAAGAATTTTATCAAGAATTCTTTTTGAATTCCCGATAAAAGAGATCACAGTCGATTTCCCGAAATGGATAAACACTTTATCCGTAGATCATCCGCTCAGAAACAATATCACCGAGGCGATCAAAAACGCCGTAAGCGGTTTTAAAAAGATTAAGGATATAAATTCCGCTGAAACCGCTTTTGATAATGTTCAGGATATTAAGGGCGCTAAAATCGATTATATTAATCTCGGCGACGGCAGCGCTAAGATCACAGTCGATGTAAACGGCAATCTGTTTTATAAAATACTCTCCGATTCCACCGGATTTGAAATCAATGACGAACAGGATCTTATGCAGACCGTTAAGGACCTCGCAAAGATCAAAAAAGAATATATGCGCGTTAAAGACGCTCTTGACGAGGTCGAGGCTACAGGCTACGGCATAGTAATGCCCACAACCGAGGAATTAAAGCTTGAAGAGCCAGAGATAGTTAAACAGGGCGGCAGATACGGCGTAAGGCTCCGCGCTTCGGCACCGTCGATACATCTTATGAAAGCTAATATCACCACCGAGGTTAGCCCGATAGTCGGCAGTGAAAAGCAAAGCGAGGATCTTATCAAATATCTGTTAAGCGGCTTTGAAGAAGATCCCGTTTCAATCTGGGATTCGAATATTTTCGGAAAATCGCTTCACGATCTTGTCAATGAGGGACTTCATACAAAGCTTGCCCATATGCCGACAGACGCGCGAATGAGAGTTCAGGAAACAATAGAACGAGTTATAAACGACGGCTGCAACGGCCTTGTCTGCATACTTTTGTAAATTTGATATAACTAAAACAGCTTCTTGTGTTTAGAATAAACATAAGAAGTTGTCATTTTATTAGTATTTTCTTGCAAAACTAAATTATTATGTTATAATACTTATATTCAATCATTAATTTAAAGAATGGGTTTGATATAAAATGAATCCTTACGAAATGAATAACTGTAAGTATTGCGGAGCAGAATATCCAAAACATAAACACGGCTGTCCTTTATATAAAAAGAAGCCGAAAGACAAGTTGAAAATTGCTATAACTGTTGTTTTATCTTTGTTTGTATTTTTTATTTCAGCAAGTGTTGTAACATTAGGAATAGCGGTTGCGAAAAACTCGGTAAAAACAACTAATTCTTCCGAATCGGGAGTTGAAGTAAGCAAAAAGCTTTTTGGAGATGTAAAAATCACTATTCCAAAGGATTATGTTATTGACGGAGTTGACCTTACTGTTAGCGATGCTCAAAAGAAAAAAGGTTTAAAAAGTATAGAAAAGAACAGCGACGGTTCGGTTGTATATACTATCAAAGGCTCTAAATACAAAGATTTTCTTGACGAAATGAGAAATGAATGCCAAAAAAGCTATGATGAAATGCTCGCCGAAGGAAATTTCAGTTCTCTTAAAAGCATTAATATAGATGAGCATTTTGAGAAAATAACTATTACAGCCGATAAAAACGCTTATAATAATAGTTTCGACGGTATTTCAAAACTTGGATTCGGATTAGCAGGAATGTTTTATCAAAAATTTGATACTAATGCTTCCGGCAAAGTTACGGTTGAGGTGATTGACCAAACTACAAAAGAAGTTATAGATAAAGGTATTTATCCTGATGACGCACAGGATTTTGCCGATTCGCTGGACAGCATTTCCGAATAATAAAACTTAACTTATAATTTTAGCTTTCCACTCATCTATCAGCCGGTCGAGAGAATATGCGGCGTTGGCAGGCGAGGTAGAGGGGAGAGTTACATAATCGATATTTATAACGGGCAATAAATATTTTTTATAATATTTTTCGGCGGTTTTGCCGTTTAAAATTATCCTTTTGATATCCGAATTATCAAGAATAGGGCTTAAATCGTTAGGAATGACATTTTTAATAGTCGAATCGCCGGAGCCTTTTATATCACACTGCTTTATAACATCAAAAAGTGCGAGCTTGTTTTTTAAAACAAGCTCCTTTTTTTCGTCTGTATTTTGCGGCAGCGGAGAATTAAAAACCGCGCTTAATACTTTCCAGAATCTGTTTTGAGGGTGGGCATAAAAGAATTCATTTTCCCGTGATTTAACAGAGGGGAAACTGCCTAATATAAGAATTTCCGAATTTTTTGAATAGAGCGGGAGAATGGGGTGAATTTCAGTCATATTTTTTCTCCGATTGTATTGTTTTAATCTAATATCTAAATTGCCCTCTTCCTCGTCAGAGGAAGGCTTGATTTTTCTAAAATCTAAAATCTAATATCTAAAATCTAATGAACACCCGCGCCCTCGAAGCCGGAAGGCAGGATTTTTGATTTAAATAAACTTAAAACTTATTTTTTTCTTTCGCTTTAACCTTACTTAACGGGTTTGCTTCGATAGCCGTTTTGACCTGCTCATCGGAAATATGAGTATAGATCTGCGTAGTGCCTAAGTTGGCGTGGCCGAGAATATCCTTTAAAACTCTTATATCCACATGGCCGTGCTGATACATAAGCGTTGCTGCGGTATGTCTTAATTTATGGGTTGAAAATCCCATACCGCCGAGGCCCGCCTTATTTAAATAAGTTTTAACGATATGCTGAACAGTTTTATTGCTTATCCTTCGGTTAAATCGGCTTATAAAAAGCGCGTTTTTATCTGTTATCACTATTGAATCGTTAGGTCTTACAGCCATATACTTCTTTATCGCGTCAAGGCAGGCTTCGTTTAAATATACTATCCTTTCCTTATTGCCTTTTCCGAGAAGTCTTAAAGTATTATCGGACCTTATATCGCTTAAATTTATTCCGCAAAGCTCGGAAAGTCGCATTCCGCAGTTTAAAAAAAGCGTGAGGATACAATAATCTCTTTCTTTATAAGGACCGTCTACCGCGTTTAACAGCTCCAAAGAGTCCTCTAAAGTCAAGTGTTTGGGAAGTCCTGATTTGACCTTAGGGGAGTCGAGCATTTCGGCGGGGTTTACTTCAAGCAGGTGTATCTGATTTGTGAGGTATTTGAAGAAAATTCGCAGAGTAGATGTCTTTCTCGCTCTTGTTGCGGCATTATTTCCGCGCTCATTTTTACAGAAAACTATAAAAGCATAAAGATCGGATATTGTGACGGATCTTATCAGCTCAGCGTCGACAGAATCTATCTTTATTTTATTAAACGGCGTGTTTTTATCCGCTTTGCCGCGGACTAATAGCAAGTACCTGAAAAATGTTCTTAAATCGCGGTAATATTCTTCTACAGAAAGGGCGGATTTACCCTTAATGGTTTCATTATATGTAAGAAAATCTCTTATTATCGGCGGTGATGACAAAAGTATTTCGTGTTTCATTTTTTTCTCCGTAAAAAAATCTTATCTATAATATACCACTATTCCGCGGTTTTTTCAATCTTAAAGAATTCTTAAAAGATTTACCACTTTATTTTTAAAGTTCGGTTTGATATAATTTTATCGGAGGGTGAGGAAATGTATAACATTCTTGTTTGTGATGATGAGCGCGATATAGTATCGGCTCTTAAAATATATTTAGAGGCGGAAGGATATAAGATATTCGAGGCTGAAAACGGAACGCAGGCTATTGAAATCGTCAAAAACAATGAAATTCATTTAGTGCTTATGGATATAATGATGCCCGAAACAGACGGTATCACGGCTATGCTTAAAATCAGGCAGATATCGAATATTCCCGTTATACTCTTAACGGCAAAAGGCGAGGATACCGATAAGATATTAGGCCTGAATATCGGGGCTGACGATTACATAACAAAGCCTTTTAACCCCGTGGAAGTAATAGCGAGGATAAGGTCGCAGTTGAGGCGGTTTTTTATGCTCGGCGGCGGAGCGGAGATTAAATCGGATAATTCGATATTTATCGGAGCGGTTAAGCTTGACGACAATTCAAAGCAGGTATTCGTCGACGGGGAAGAGGTTTCGCTTACTCCCACCGAATACGAAATATTAAAACTGCTTATGAAAAACAGCGGAAAGGTATTATCGCCCAAAGAGATCTACGAGACTGTTTGGAAAGACGAACCGATAGGAGCTGAAAGCACGGTTGCCGTGCATATAAGGCATTTAAGGGAAAAGATCGAGATAAACCCGGCGGAGCCGAGATATGTTAAAGTCGTGTGGGCGCACGGATATAAATTTGAAAAGGATGTGAAGTGATGAAAAAACTGATGGGAAATACTGCTGTTAAAATTTTAGTGGTATTTTTATCCTTTGTTTTTGCTCTTTCTTCATTTTTAAGCGTTGTTGCGGCATTTGCCGCTGTGGACAGCGATATGTATGTTAAATCGAAAGACGAAATTCAGGTGAGTATTCTTGAATCGAAGCTATCCCAGTATTGCGGAAGCGCAGTTGAAATTTATGAATTTAACGATACTGTTCAGCTTGAAGATTTTTGCGATACTAACGGAATTTATGTCACGCTTGAAGATGAAAACGGCGACTCGCTTTTTTCAAATTATAAAGGTGAGAAGTATCTTGCAAAGTACGGATATATTACCACTTATTATATCTCGGGATCGGACGAAACAGAGCTGGAGCCTGAAGCCGATACAAAGAGGCTTATAGATGTCACGGTATATGCAGCCGAGGATTTTAAAATGTCCCAGAGCCTGATGCTCAGATTAAAGACCGGCGGAATAGTATATACTTTGCGCTATGCGGTGTATTTTATAGGAATAATATCCGTGATACTCTTTATTTTATCCTTTTGTTTCTTGTGCTTATCTGCCGGAAGAAGACCCGACGGCAGTTTACAGCTCAATCGGTTTGATAAGATACCGTTTGATATAGTCGTTCTTCTAAACATTGTATTAACATTTATTTTATTTGACATAACCGAAACAAACCACGGATATGCTTATTATGTATTGCTTGCGGTTTCGGCGGTTATTCTTTATTTCAGCTTTTTTGCGGCATTTTTGTCAATGGTTACAAGAATAAAGACAAAAACTATCATCAAAAACAATGTTATTTATATCGTTCTTGCCTTTATATTTAAAAAATTAAAAAAGCTGTTTTCTTTCCTTTGGTTTATAATAAAAAATATGTCCGTTGTTAAAAAGACGATTGCAGGTATACTTATTTGCGGAGTTTATCTCTTTATCGCGGCGATGATAAGTATTGCTTCCTATTCGGCAGGATTTTTCATATTCGCGTCAATGCTTTTATTCGCGGTATCAGCGGTTTTTGCTGTTTATATCAGCATTTGCCTTAAAAAGATAAAGTGCGGCGGAAAGCTTATGGCAGACGGTGATTTTGAAAGCAAAATAAGTTCTGAAAAAATGCCGCCCGATTTTAAAGAATTCTGCGATTATCTTAACAATATCAATGCCGCGGCTTCGCTTGCAGTGAATGAAAAACTGAAAAGCGAAAGATTTAAAACCGAGCTTATCACCAATGTTTCGCACGATATCAAAACACCGCTTACTTCTATAATCAACTATGTTGATCTTATCAAAAAAGAAAACACGGAAAACGAGAAGATAAGAGAATATACAGAGGTGCTTGACCGACAGTCAAACAGGCTTAAAAAGCTTATAGTCGATCTTGTGGAGGCTTCTAAAGCTTCCACGGGTAATATCAAAGTCGAGCTGACAGAATGCGAAGTGGGAGTTCTTTTAAATCAGACAGTAGGGGAATTCAGCGAAAAATTCAAATCAGCAGGGCTTACTCCGATAGTTAAAATTCCCGAAAAGCCCGTGAAAATTTTAGCAGACGGCAGATATCTTTGGAGGGTCTTTGAAAACCTGACTACCAACATCTGCAAATATTCTCTTAATAATACAAGGGTTTATCTCGAAGTAAAAGAAGAGGATAAGGTATATATAACATTTAAAAATATATCTTCTCAAAAGCTTGATATCGCCGACAGCGATCTAACCGAAAGATTTGTAAGAGGCGATTCCTCAAGAAACACCGAAGGCAGCGGATTAGGTCTTTCTATAGCTAAAAGTTTAACCGAACTTCAAAACGGAAAGCTTATTATTAAAACCGACGGCGACCTTTTTAAAGTGATTTTGGAATTTGACAGAAAAGACTGATAATTTTTATGGAAAGACAGACTTATATCAAAAGAAGAAAAAGAAGAAAAAGAAAAATAATACTTAGAAGATTTATTATTTTCCTGATGTTCGTATTTATGATTGTGAGCGGTACAATGCTTTTTAAAAGTTTTTTATCCGGCAGAACCGAAAAAAAGAGCCGCGAAGAGGCTAAGAACAGGATAACCGAATTAAAAAACGCGGAACTGCCTGAATATGTCGATCCGCAGATAATACATATTCATAATACCGCCAGAACGGGAACTAAGCTTACGGATATAAAAAATATAGTAATCCATTATGTCGGAAATCCGAATACCACCGCACAGAATAACAGAGATTATTATGATAAAGCGGACACGGAAGTAAGCTCTCATTTTGTTATAGGATTAAACGGCGAAGTAATTCAGTGCGTTCCGCTCGATGAAAAATCCGCCGCAAGCAACAACAGGAATAAAGATACTATTTCGATAGAAGTCTGCCACCCTGATAAAACGGGTAAGTTTAACGATCAGACTTATGATTCGCTGATAAAGCTTACTTCCTGGCTGCTCGATAAAACAGGTCTTGACGAAAACGATGTGATTCGCCATTACGATATCACAGGGAAGCTTTGCCCTTTATATTATGTGAGTAATGAAAGTGCGTGGGATATGCTCAAAGCGGATATAAAGGAAAATCTTTCAAAAAAATAAAAAAAGGTCTTGACTAATTAAAGGAAGTATGTTATCTTATAACTGTACTATTTGATATAGAACGGTTGGAACAAATTTAATCGGAGGATAATTATGTTAGAAGCTGTTAATCTTTCAAAAGTCTATAAAATCAAAAAAGGCGTGCCTGTAACAGCGCTCGATAATGTGAGCATTAGATTTCCCGAAAAAGGAATGGTGTTTCTTCTCGGAAAATCGGGCAGCGGAAAATCGACTCTTTTAAATGTTCTCGGAGGCCTTGATAAATACGATTCGGGCGAGATAAGAATAAAGGGTGTAAGCTCGGGTAATTTCAAGCAGAAGCATTTTGATTCTTACAGAAATACCTATGTCGGCTTTATCTTTCAGGAATACAATGTGCTTGATGATTTCACAGTCGGCGCAAATATCGCGCTTTCTATGGAACTTCAGGGCAAAAAAGCTACCAATAAGGAAATAAATGAAATTTTAAAGCAGGTCGATCTTGAGGGAATGGGCTCAAGAAAACCAAACGAGCTTTCGGGCGGTCAGAAGCAGAGAGTAGCCATTGCGAGAGCGCTTGTTAAAAAGCCTGAAATAATTATGGCTGACGAGCCGACGGGAGCGCTTGATTCGAATACCGGAAAACAGGTTTTTGATACCCTTAAAAAGCTTTCTGCAACTAAGCTTGTTATTGTTGTTTCTCACGACAGGGAATTCGCCGAGAAGTATGCTGACAGAATAATAGAGCTTTCAGACGGTCACATCATAAGCGATGTTGAGCTTAATGAAAATGAAATTGAAGAAACAGAAAACCTTGAATTTTCTTCCGAGGGAATTAAAATAGCTAAGGATTACAGGCTTACGGAAGAAGACAGAGTTTTAATTAACGATTACCTTGATAAGGTGGCAAAGGGCGAAGTTAAGCTCACAGTCAATAAATCGGGCGCTTCTTCAAAGTTTATCAAAACCGATGAAAGCAAGATCCCCGTAACATCAGGCGGATTTAAGCTTATAAAATCACGCCTGCCTATGAAAAACGCCGTAAAGATAGGTGCGGGAGGATTAAAACATAAAAAATTCAGGCTTGTTGTAACAATTTTGTTATCCTGCATAGCTTTCGGTCTTTTCGGCCTTGCGGACACATTCGGCTCATACAATCATATTAAGACCTGCACAAAATCGCTTATCGATTCTAATATCGATTATCTTTCCGTGGCAAAAGAGCTTAAGCTCTCAAAAAGTTATTGGAGCTCCGGCTTTAATCTTAATTCAGAAGATATTTTAAAACTTTCTTCGAAAACAGGAATAAATATGCACGGAGTATATACGGGTGGCAGCGGTTTTAGCTTTGAAGAAAATACCAATCCCGATAAAAAAACTACAGAAACCGAATATGATGTTTATTCCAAAATTTTCAGCGGATTCGGCGAAATAAATCAAAAAACACTCGATGAATTCGGCTATAAGCTTGTTTGCGGAGCTTTGCCCGATGAAACCAAAAATGAAATTGCAGTAAGCAAATATATATTCGAAGTTTTCAAACGGACCGAATATACCGACGGAACAAAAACCAAAAACGCCAAAGGGGAAGAAGTTTTAGTTTATCAGCCGATAAATATATTTGAAGACCTCATAGGTAAAACCATTACTTTAAACGGCGAAAAATACACGGTTACGGGAATTATAGACACCAATTTTGATATTTCGAGATATGAAAGACTTGCAGTAAAGGTTAAAAACAAATCAAAAGCGGATAGGCTTATCGATTATGTCCTTTACAATGAATTTATTTCTTCGACTTCCAGCAGTTATTCTTCCGTAGCAATGGTCGGCACAGCAAAGCTTTATGATATAATAGGAAAAAGAGCGCCGATATACAGGATAAATCAGGGATATTTCGGTCTTTATAATGAAAATTCTGAATTCGGAGTAAATCCCGATTATCTCACTTCGCTTGATAAAATTGATAAAAGCAAGATAAAATGGGTAAACGGCGCAAAAACGGAGCTTTCGGGAAACGAAATAGTCGTTTATGAAGGCGCACTCGATTTAAGCGATGAAAATTCAAACTTTTATGATGATAACGGAAATATAATCGCTTCAAAGCTTCCCGAGCTTGACTCATGGTGCAATCTTACTAAAGACGACGACCAGGAAGAACAGCAAAACGCTTTTACAACGATCGGATTAAACAGTAAGTTTAAAATCGTAGGTATAATTCCGTCTAACGAAAAGCTTAACTATCTTTCGAATTCGCTTATTGTAAATGAAAATGTCATCGATCTTTTGTGCGATAAAAATGACGATGGATTCGGCTATGCCGTAGGTCATCTTTCGAGCGATTTTAAAACGGTTCAGAGTGCGGTAAAATATTGCTATGAGCCGGGAGGAAATATTAAATATCCTTTGCAGAACTCCGTTTCATTTGAGCTTGACGGCATTAACGATATGCTTAAAACGCTCTCAAAAACATTCTTCTGGATAGGCATTGGATTTGCTGTTTTTGCTTCGATTATGCTTTCCAATTTCATTGCGACAAGTATAAATTACAAGAAAAAAGACATAGGCATTTTAAGGGCTATCGGTTCAAGAAGCAACGATGTATTTCGAATTTTCTTCTCCGAAAGCGCGATCATTGCGGGGATCAACTTCATCCTGTCTTCAATAGGCGTAATGATAGTGACTATAGTGTTAAACGGAATTTTAAGAAAGAATTACGGTATACTCGTGACAATTCTTTCATTCGGAATAAGGCAGATAGCACTGTTGCTCGTTGTAAGTATTTTGGTAGCATTTATCGCAAGCTATATTCCCGTTAAAAAGATCGCGTCTAAAAGACCTATCGACGCTATAAGGGAAAAATAAATATAGTATAAAAAAGGAACCTGATATCAGGTTCCTTTTTTAATTTATGCCGTCTTTTTTAGGAGAATGGCCGAATTTTGCTTTATAAGCCTTATAAAAAGATACATAATCTTTAAATCCGCATTTTTCGCTTACTGCCGTCGGCTTTTGCCCGTGAATGATAAGATCCCTTGCATTAAGAAGTCTTTTCGATTTTACATATTCCCAAACGGATAAGCCTGTTGCTTTTTTAAAGACCCTGTTTAACTGCGATCTGCTCAAATAAAAATTCCTGCTTATGCTTTCAAGCGAGATATCCTCATAAAGGTGAGAGTTGACATATTTTATAATTTCATAGCTTTTATCGTAATTATCAACATTTGAATTCTGATTTAACTGCTTTTGCCGAAATGCCTCGTTTGTTTCGTATAAAAGCACTGTAAGATAAGCTTTTTGCTTTTCTTTATCCTTAGTGCCTGCAATGGCATAAAAGCAGTTTTTATAAGTAGTAGTGTTAAATTCCGAGCTTTTATATCTGCACATTTCTCCCAGATTTCTGTCGTTAAAAGGTTTTAACAATTCGTAAGGGTCTAAATCGCTGTTAAAATCAAAGCTTATAACTATTCTTTCGTATTCGGTGTTTGAATTAAAAATAACATGGTGAGATTCCGATTTTCTTGTTAATACAAAATCTCCTTTTCTCAGCTTATAATTTTTACCCTCAACCGAAAACTGCACATTACCGTTTATAAAATACAGCAATTCATAATTTCCGTGAAGATGAATAGGATAATCCTTCTGATCGAGATTTCTTTCCGAAGAATGGTGGTAGCCTAAAATTTCCATAATTTCACCTCTGAAACAATTATAATATGTTATGCGCATAATTGCAATGTTTTTAAGGAATTTTTTATAATTGTTTATTCATTTGAATGATTATATAATGAAGTTATAAAGAAAAAGGATGGTTTTTATGGAAAATAATTATCTGCTCAGTAACAAAACCGCCGTCACATTATATAATTCCGCTAAGGATCTTCCGATCATCGATTATCATTGTCATCTTTCTCCGAAAGAGATATATGAGGATAAGCCTTTTGACAATATCGGTGAAATGTGGCTTGCCGGTGATCATTATAAATGGCGCCTTATGAGATGTGCCGGAATCAGCGAAGATAAGATAACCGGCAGCGCCGATTATCACGAGAAATTTATCAATTTCATAAGCGCGCTCGAATTTGCCGCAGGAAATCCGCTTTATTACTGGTCTAAAATGGAGCTTAAGCAATTTTTTGATATTGACTGCGATCTGACGGCGGAAAATGCCGAAATGATATGGGAAAGCGCCAATAAATATATTAAAGAAAATAAGCTTTCGCCTCGAAAGCTTATGACAAATTCCAATGTTGAAATGATCTGCACGACAGACGATATAACAGACGATTTGAAATGGCATAAGCTGATCTCACAGGATAGATCGTTTAACATAAAAGTCCTTCCGTCGTTTAGAACGGACAATCTTTTGCTTATGCTTAACAGCTCTTATAAGGATTATATCTTAAAGCTTTCCGATTGCAGCGGAATTAAGATAGAAGATTTAAAATCTCTTAAAGCCGCCGTTGAAAACAGGCTTGAATTCTTTGTTAAAAACGGGTGCGTGTTTACAGATATCGGTATGCAGTATTTTCCGAATGATATATTTGACGAGAATAAAGCCGACGATATCTTTAAAAAGATATTAAAAGGCGAGAGTGTAGACGAAAACGATTATCTCGGTCTTGTGGGAAATCTTTATGTATTTTTAGGAAAGATATATAAGAAATTCGGACTTACGATGCAGCTTCACCTGGCTGTCACAAGAAACTCAAATTCCGCTCTTTTCAAAAAGCTCGGAGTTGACTGCGGCTGTGACTGCGTTGGCAATACGGTTGACGGATTGTCGCTTATAAAGATACTTGACCGTATCGACTCAGAAAGCGGACTTCCCGATACAATAGTTTACACCTTAAATTCCTCTAATGCCGATCAGTTAGCTTCGATAGCGGGAGCTTATCGGAATGTGAGATTAGGCGCCGCATGGTGGTTTAACGATCACAAACGCGGAATTTTAAATCAAACCGAAGTAATGGCGGAAAACGGAGTTTTAGGTAAGTTTTACGGAATGCTTACCGATTCAAGAAGTTTTCTTTCCTATGCTCGCCACGATTATTTCAGAAGAATTTTCTGTTCGTTTATCGGAAACCTCACCGAAAAAGGCGAGTTTGATAAGATAAGCGCTCAAAAGCTTGTTAAAAAGGTATTTTATTATAATATAAAGGAAAGGATGAGCTGAAAATATGAAACTTACTTTCAGATGGTACGGCGAAAGCGATCCGGTAACTCTTGAAAAGATAAGCCAGATCCCGACTATGAGCGGAATCGTTTCGGCGGTCTATGATGTTAAGCCGGGCGGAGTTTGGAGCAATGAAAGCATAAACAAAATTAAGGATTCTGCAAAAAAGCATGATCTTGATTTTGAAGTTGTGGAAAGCGTTCCTGTAAGCGAGGATATCAAACTCGGCAATAAGAATGCCGACGAGCTAATCGATAATTACTGTGAAAACATCAGAAGACTCGGCAAGGCAGGAGTAAAATGCATTTGCTATAACTTTATGCCGGTTTTCGATTGGCTTAGAAGCGAGCTTGAGCATCCTCAGAAAGACGGAGCTAACGCTCTTGCTTACGATGATGAAACCGTTCTTAAAATGAATCCGCTTAAAAGCGAGCTTTCACTTCCCGGATGGGACGCAAGCTACACTAAAGAAGAAATGAAAGATCTTCTTAAAAAATATGAAGAATTAGGCGAGGATAAGCTTTGGGATAACCTTACATACTTTTTGGAGGCTGTAATACCCGTAGCAAAAGAATCCGGAATCGATATGGCTATTCACCCGGATGATCCGCCATGGGGAATGTTCGGACTTCCGAGGATAATAACCAATGAAAAAAATCTTAAAAGATTTTTGGATATAGTTCCCGAAAAGAATAACGGACTTACATTCTGCACAGGCTCTCTCGGAGCAAATCCCGATAATGATCTTGTAAAAATGGCAGGCGAGTTTGCAGACAGAATTCATTTCCTCCATTTAAGAAACATCAAGCATACGGGTGTAAGAAAATTCGAGGAAGTCGGCCATCCCACTTCCTGCGGATCTGTAGATATGTTCGGTATCGCAAAAACCCTTTTGGATCACGGCTTTGACGGCTATGTAAGACCTGATCACGGCAGAATGATCTGGGGCGAAAAGGGAAGATACGGTTACGGACTTTTTGACCGTGCTTTGGGCGCTACATATATCGCAGGACTTTTCGAAGCAATAGAAAAATTAAGATAGGAGAATGAAATTATGAGTAAAGTAATCGTTGTAACAGGCGCAGGCGGAGTTTTGTGCTCTTCTTTTGCAGAGCATCTTGCAAAAGCAGGAAATAAGGTTGCGCTTCTTGATCTTAATTATGACGCGGCTAAAACCGTGGAAGACAGAATCGTAAAAAACGGCGGTACCGCAAAAGCCTATAAGACCAATGTTTTGGATCTTGAGTCGCTTAAAAGCGTTCACAGCGAGGTATTAAAGGACCTCGGTAAATGCGATATATTGATTAACGGTGCGGGCGGTAATAACCCGAGATGCACCACTCTTCACGAGGAATATGTTTCAGGCGATGAAGACGCAAAAGATTTTCTTACTTTCTTTAATATTGAAGAAAAGGGATTTGATTTTGTTTTCGATTTAAATATAAAAGGCGTTTTGCTTCCGAGTCAGATATTTATGGCTGATATGATAGGCAAAAAGGGCTGCTGCGTATTAAATGTTTCTTCTATGAACGCTTACAGACCGCTTACAAAGATACCTGCTTATTCGGCGGCAAAAGCGGCGGTTTCAAATTTCACTTCCTGGCTTGCAGTTCATTTTGCAAAGCAGGAGATAAGAGTAAACGCTATAGCTCCCGGATTTTTTGTAACTAATCAGAACAGGGCTTTGCTCTTTGATGAAAAAGGCGAACCGACTGCAAGAACAGAGAAGATCTTAAGATCCACTCCTATGGGCAGATTCGGCGAGTCGGAAGAATTGTTAGGCACAGTCGATTGGCTTATCGATGAAACAAAATCGGGATTTGTCACCGGTATCACAGTTCCGGTAGACGGCGGATTTTCAGCTTATTCAGGAGTTTGATTTATGAAAATATATGCTTTTGCAGACGAGTCAAGCGCTTCTGTCGAAGGTCAGATAGACGCTCTTAAAAGAAATAAGCTTGACGGTTTGGAAATAAGAAATGTCGACGGTACAAATGTTTCTGAAATCACCGAAGACAAGGCTAAAGAGGTTAAAAACCGCTTAAAGAGCGAGGGTCTTAAAGTTTGGTCCGTAGGCTCGCCGATCGGAAAGATAGATATCAAAAAAGACGATTTTAATAAGCATATCGAGCTTTTTAAACATACTCTTTCTGTCGCTAATGCTCTTGAAGCCGAAAATATGAGAATATTTTCTTTCTATATTCCGGAAGATGAGAATTATGACGATTACAAAAACGAAGTGATCGACAGGCTCGGTACTTTGCTTGAATTAAGCACAGGCTCCGGAGTTGACCTTTGCCATGAAAACGAAAAAGGAATTTTCGGGGATAACGAAAAAAGGTGCAAGCTTCTTTTTAAATCTTTGCCCTCGCTTAAAGGAATTTTCGATCCGGCAAATTTCGTTCAGTGCGGAGTCGATACTCTTCATGCCTGGGAAGAGCTAAAAGAGCATATTAAATATCTTCACATTAAAGATTCTCTTAAATCGGGAGAGATAGTTCCCGCAGGAGAGGGCGACGGCAATATCGGGCAGATAATAAAAGCGTATAAAGCTCTCGGCGGTAACGCTGTAACTTTAGAGCCTCATCTCGCTGTGTTTGACGGGCTTGCCGCTCTTGAGCGCGAAGGTGAAAAGAGCAATGTGGGCGGATATAAATTCGAAAGCAACGAAGCCGCGTTTGACGCTGCGTGCAAAGCTTTAGAAAAAATACTTTAAATTTAAGAAAGGTTGAATTTAAATGGATAAGATAAAACTCGGTATAATAGGTCTCGGAAATATGGGATCGACTCATGCAAAATATATTATTATGGGTAAATGCCCCGAAATCGATCTCGTTGCATTTGCTGATACAAATCCCGACAGAATAAAATGGGCGCAGGAAAATTTACCTCATTTTAAAGGAAACGACGGAAAAGAATACGGCAAAGAGGGTATAATTGCTTTTGACAGTGCCGAAAAAATGCTTGACAGCGGTCTTGTAGACGCTTGTCTTGTCAGCGTTCCTCATTATTATCATCCTAAATATGCAATGGAATGTATGAAGAGAGGAATAAATGTTATGGTAGAAAAGCCTGCCGGTGTTTACACTAAGCAGGTCAAGGAAATGATTGCTGAAGCCGACCGCCATCCGGAGGTTGTATTCGGTATGATGTTCAATCAGCGCACAAATCATGTTTACCGCAAAATGAGAGAGCTTGTTAAATCCGGAAAATACGGCGAGATCAGAAGAACAAACTGGATCATCACCAACTGGTATCGTTCACAGGCATACTATGATTCGGGCGATTGGAGAGCTACCTGGTCGGGCGAAGGCGGAGGAGTTCTTTTAAATCAGTGTCCCCACCAGCTTGACCTTTGGCAGTGGATATGCGGAATGCCCGTTAAGGTCGACGCAAAATTAAAATTCGGCAAATGGCACGATATAGAGGTTGAAGATGATGTTTCGGCATTTGTTGAGTATCCTAACGGCGCAACAGGCGTGTTTATAACCACCACCGGCGACGGCTACGGCACCAACAGATTTGAAATTCAGATGGATAAAGCAAAGCTTGTCGTTGAAAACGATCAGCTTAAAGTCTGGGAATTTGAAATGACCGAGCAGGAATTTTCAAAGACCAACAAAGTTCCCTTTGCTTCTGTTAAGCACGAGGAAATAAAGGTTGAAACAGACGGTCAGAACCCGCAGCATGTAGGCGTTCTTAATGCGTGGGCAGGCAAAATTCTTCACGGCACCGATCTCATAGCAGACGGCAGAGAGGGTATTAACGGAATTACTCTTTCAAACGCTATGCACTTGTCCGCTTTCCTCGGCAAAGAAATAGACTTGCCTTTTGATGACGATCTGTATTATAATGAATTGATGAAACGCGTAAAGACATCAAGAAGAAAAGAAAATACAAAAGCTGTCTTTGCGGATACTTCCGGAACATATTCCGGAAAATAATCAATTCGGGGGAATAAATATGAATAAAGTAAGAGTTGCCGTGATAGGTGTAGGAAATATCGGCTCGGCTCATACTAATTCACTTTACAGCGGTAAGATCGAAAATGCCGAGCTTGCGGCAATTTGCGATAATGATAAAAATAAGGAAAATATCCTTAAGGAAAAATTCCCCGATGTAAAATTCTATAATGATTATAATTTGCTTTTAAATGACGATGAGATAGACGCCGTTATAATCTCGGTTCCGCATCCGCTGCATTCGGAAATTGCTATTAAAGCTTTAAAGCATAATAAGAATGTTTTAACCGAAAAGCCTGCGGATATAAGAGCCGATAGGGCGGCGGAAGTCATCAAAGCGGCTAAGCTCTCAAAATCAGTATTTGCTATAATGTTTAATCAGAGAACGAATCCTCTCTTTAAAAAAGCAAAGCAGATAGTGTCTTCAGGAGAGCTCGGAGAGCTTAAAAGAGCCGTTTGGATAGTTACAAACTGGTATCGGAGCCAAAGTTATTATGATTCCGGAAGCTGGAGGGCAACCTGGGCGGGAGAAGGCGGCGGCGTTCTTCTTAATCAGGCGCCGCATAATCTCGATATTTTGCAGTGGATATGCGGAATGCCCGAAAGCGTAAGCGCAAAGACAAGTATTGCAAAGTATCACAACATTGAGGTCGAAGATGACGCGGTTATAAACATTTCGTTTAAAAACGGCGCTATCGGGACTTTTATCACTTCAACGGGCGAATATCCGGGAACAAACAGATTGGAAATTTCCGGAACAGGCGGTAAAATAGTTATTGAAAACGGAAAACTGTGTTTTTATAAGCTTAAAACAGATGAAAAGACAGTAAGATTTTCCGATAAAAATATGTCGCCTAAAATAGAGACCGAATACTCTGAAATTTTACCTGCCGAAAAGGAAACCGCCCACAGAGGAATTATACAGAATTTTGTCAATGCCATTCTCTTCGGAGAAGAGCTGATAAGTCCCGGAGAAGAGGGAATAAACGAACTGCTTATATCAAATGCGGCTTATCTTTCTTCCTGGAACGATTCAAGATCGGTTCCGATACCGTTTGATAATAAAGAATTTGATAAAAAGCTTTCGGCTCTTCAGAAAAAATCTTCTTATAAACCCGAAAATGGAAATATCACAAATTACAGCGGAGATTACAGCTCCCGCTGGTCAGTTAAATGGTAAAAGGAGAAAATTATATGGAAATAGGCGCTCAATTATTTACTCTTAGAGATTTCTGCAAAAATCTTGACGATTTTTCCGAAACACTCAAAAAAGTAGCCGATATGGGTTACAAAAATGTTCAGGTATCCGGAGTTTGCGATTATCAGCCCGAATGGCTTAAAGAGCAGCTTGATAAAAACGGTCTTAAATGCGTTCTTACACATATTCCGTCGGACAGACTTATCGGCGATACCGATAAAGTTATAGCGGATCACAATATCTTTTCCTGCAAAAATGTGGGACTCGGAATGTTTGTTTTCAATTCCGAAAAAGAGGGTCAGACATATGATGATTTCGTAAATACTTATATGCCTGTAGCAAAAAAGCTTAAAGCAGGCGATAAATATTTTATGTATCACAATCACGACAGGGATTTCGGAAAGATCGATAATAAGCCTATTATGGTTAAGCTTGCAGAAGATTTTTCACCTGATATTCTCGGATTTACTCTCGATGTTTTCTGGATACAGATGGCAGGCGGAGATCCGGCATATTGGATAGAAAAATTCAGCGGCAGAATTCCGTGTATTCATTTAAAGGATTTCTGCTTTGCCGAAGAGGACAGAAAGAGCCTTCATATGGCTCCTTTAGGAGAGGGAAACCTCAATTTTGACAGAATTTTTGCTTCCGCCGAAAAGGCAGGAACGGAGTATATGCTCGTTGAGCAGGATAACTGCAAAGGCGAAGATCCCTTTGAATGTATGAAGAAGAGTTATGATTATCTCCGCTCTTACGGATTCAGATAAAATTTAAATCTTTACCGGGGTTTAATAACCCCGGTAATTTTTTTATGCGGTCAAAATATAAAAATACTGCTATTTGTTACAAAAAAAGTAGATGTTAAAATCAAGGCGATAATTTATAATATACTTATAAAGATATCAGGGGAGAAATATTATGAAAAAACCTTTTTTGATAAAAGCTTTAAGTATATTTTCCGTGCTTTCGGTTTTAGCGTGCAGCACGGTGGGCTCTTTTGCGCTCACGGCAAGAGAGCAGAAAAGTAAACGCACGGTAAGCGTTAATACTTCAAGCGTTATTCAAGAGGATTTTTTGGGTCACGGAAATAATCTCTGGACTTTCCCTTACGGCCGCGGAATGAACGACGCTTATGAGCTTGTCAATAAAAACAGGACCGATATGCAAAAGCCTGCTTTTATGCGAATGATGTTTCTGCCTCAGTGGATAGTTTATATCGATGAAGAGCCCGAAGTTCAGAAACAGCGCTGGGAATCGGGAGATTATAATTGGAATTCCATCGAAGTGATAAATTTCTTTAACAAAGTAAAAATGTTAAAAGAAGCAGGCACTATAATCGAGCTTAATATGGGCGGAAGAATAAGCACAAAATACAGGCTCAACGAATGGTATCAGGTGCCTGATTCTTCAATTACATTTTACGGCGGACCTGCCGATTTTGAAACAAGGGGTGCGCCTGATAACCTGAAAGCTTTTGCCAATGCTACGGCTGCCGTAATTAAAAAGGCAGACGAAAAAGGCCTTGATAATGTAAGACTTCTTTGTTTCTATAATGAAGTAAACGGCGGAAACTTTGAAGCTTTCTTTGATAAGCGTGTTTATTGGACTTCTATGATAAAAGAAGTGCATTTGGCGCTTAAAGCTGCAGGGTATAGGGATAAGAACAACGAGTCAAAATATGTAAAAATTATGGGAACCGATTTTTCGGGTCTTATTCAGGACCCCGTTGTATCCGAATATGTAAATTATGTTTATGAAAATTTAAGGAACGACGACGGAACACCTATATTTGATATTCTTTCTACCCACCAATATATAAGGCACGAAACAGATGTGTATCTTAAAAATTCTTTGGAATTTACTTCTAGATTCAGCGATACCCCCGTTTATAATACAGAGGGAAGCGGCGTTATAAATGCCGACGGAAGCTATAATCTTAACTATATGCGAAACACTATCTCCTGTTGCCTTATGATCGCAAACACCGGCTTTGCAGGTAATGCGCTGTGGTTCTATTCTCCTGAAAGACTTTCCGATCCTTTCAATCTCGATCAGTCGGGATATGAGATGTGCAACTGGGATTTCCCGACAAGGGGCACTTGGACCGTGGGAGAAAACAATGCGCAGATAGGTCTGTTTTACAGATATGTTGAAAAGAATTCAAAGGTCTATAAAACTGCGGTTTCGAATGACGATATTTATTCCGCAACATTCGGAAAAGACGGCGGATATTCCGTATTTACCGAAATGGACTACGGCGAAACAAACAGTAAAAGAACCTTATGCGTTGAGTTTACAGGGGAGAATATCCCGGCAGACGGCACAAAATTCGAACGCCATACATATATTTTCCCTGATGATGACGACGGCGACGGCATAGCGGATTCCGAGTGTCCGTCTTATTATGTCGATGAGTACGGCAACACCGTGGGCGGAGCAAACGCTATTATTCCCGTAACGGATAAGATAGTAACAGTTTCAAACGGTAAAATTACAGATGATGATATAACGGGCAAGCACTGCGCCGTTTTATATACCACTATTCCCGAACAGCCTCAGTTAGAGGTTGAAACTACCGATGAAGATGTTTCTATAATTGTTGACGGCAAATATGTCAATAAGGTATATGACAGCATTGATTTTTGTGTAGAGCCCGGAAAGAGCGTAGATTTATCCGTTAAAAAAATAATCGGAGCCGACGATAATGCCGAAAATGTCACCTGGGAAATAGTAGGTAAAAATCCGTCTGCACTAAGTTACTATAATTCGGTTTACGATCCTTCCACTGAAACCGGCGGAGGTTACGGAATGACTGATGAAAACTGCGGAAAATTAAGCAAAACATCCGGTAAAACCGTAACTTATACGGCTGAAAACACCGAAAAGGGCGATACAGTGGCAATAAAAGTCACTTCAAATGCTGATAATGAAGCTTATAAAATAATTATAATTTCAATCGGCTATACTGTGAAATTTGATTACGGATACGACTCAAAAACCGCAGAAAAGAGCTATAAAAAAGCCGAATATGAGCAGAATTTGCCGATGCCTGTAAGAAACGGCTACACCTTTGAGGGTTGGTATGATTCTCAGGATTACAGCGGTAAAAAATACGAAAAAACCAATTATGACGCTTTCAATAACGGCATAACACTTTATGCCAAGTGGTCTGATTAAATCGAAAGGGGGATTTTCTTATGAAAATAATTAAATTAAAAAAATTTATAAGCAAAAATCTTGCTTTGATTTTATCGGTTTCACTCTGCATAGGAATAATTTTTCCTTGTTTTTCAAATCATTATGCCGCAGCAGCAGAGGGAGAAGAAGCAGAAAGCGAAATTGAACAGATCAAGTCCGCCTGGGGGAAATTAAGGACTTTTGAAACGGGTTTAAGACCTACCCGCCAAAAAGTAAATAATGCCGCGGCGGCTAAGCTTGACGATAAGGATATTATCTCTGTAAACGATACAAATGCACCTGAAAATATTGAAAAGAATTTATTAGGCGATACTTATTCTTATTATTACGAGTCTTTTGAAAATGATTATTCATATTCGGGCGTTAATACCTCTTCTTCCGAAAGATTTTTATATTTAAAAGATAAGAACGCAAACGCAAAGATAGATCTATCGGGATATTCGGGATTTTCTTTATCGCTTTATATTGAAGATATAAGATCTGCGGGTAGTATAGTTCCGTTCTTCGTATTCGATATAGCGGGCAATAACAAAAGAGGAAAAACTGTAAATATTTCCGAAAATATGAAAGGTTCCTGGCTCACTCTTTCGGACACCGATCTATATGAGGGAGGAATTTCCGCTCTTAAAGCAGACGCTCAGGGAAATCTTTCAAGCCTGCAGCTCAATCTGTGCTCAGGTCTTACAATTAAGGCGATAAGCGGCTCTTTGATCTTAACAAACTCTGTTTCGCTTCCTGCGAATTCTTCGGATTTTGATCTGTTTGATTGGATAGAAGCTGCAGATAATCTTGATAAAAGCGGATTTATCAATACTTCCGAGTTAACGAAAGTTGTTTTAAGCTTAAAAGAAAAATATAAAAAGGATTTAAGCTTTTCTAATCTTAAATCTGTGTGGACCAAGCTTAAATACAAGTACGGAAAAACTATTTTGCTCCCCGTAAGAGAAAAAGCGCAGGGTGTAAATTATGATGCCTCTTCGGATAACTCTTCACAGTATTTTTTAAACAGCGATGAAAACTTCGCTCTGCTCGCACCCGGAGCCGATAAAAGATCTTTGGGCGACGCCTATCTTAATTTTCAAAGGTCATATAATGCAAATTCCGGCACTTCGGGCGACTGCCTGATGTTCAGCAATTCAACCGTATTTAACAGCTATAAAACAAGCGAGATCAAAATTACTGATTTTGAGGATATTTATTTTAATATCTATATTTCCGATGTTTTAAAAGAGGGCACTATTAAGTTTAATTTCGTTACGGCAAACACTGTTCCCGTAGCAGGAAAAGCTTTAAAAATTTCATTTTCCGATAAGGAAAGTTGGAAAACCGTTAAGCTTTCGGATATGTATTCCGGAGATATAAAAGCGCTTTATGAAACTATGCGCAATAAAGATATCTCTAAAGGAAACGACGCTCAAAAAAGCGGAAATTTGGGATTTTTCTATTTTGAATCGCAGGGCGCCGTGTTTAACGGCAGTATCGGCTCGCTTATGGGAATAGGCTATAACACTTTGCCTGAAAACATAGACGAAATGACAGCCTCCGATCTTATTTTAGCTGCCGAAAAGCTTGATTTGACAGAATTTGATAATACGGAGCAGTTTATAACCGTTTTAAATGAAACTAAGCTTCTTTTTAAAGACGATCTTGTAATATCTAATCTTAAAGACGCTTGGAAAAATTTAAGAAAAGATGTCAGCTTTGTAGTTCCGTCAAGAGAAAAGGCGGCGAATAAGAATTATGACGCCGGCAACGAAAATAAAGAGTCATATAAGATAAATAACGACTCGAATTTTGCCGCCCTGCCTTCCGGAATCGATAAAAGCGCTTTAGGCGACGCATATTTGAAATTTAACAGATCCTTTGACCTCGGCTCCGGCACTTCGGGCGACTGCCTGATGCTCGGCGATTATCCCGATTTTAACGGATATAAATCCCACACGACCAAATTTAAAGATTTTAAGGATATGAGCCTTTCTGTTTATATCGACGAGGTCAAAACAGAGGGAAATATGCGCGCGATGTTTGTTTCTGCAAACACCATTCCTTTAAACGGAAAAGTTATATCAATCACTAAATCCGATGAAAAGCAATGGAAGACCTTTAAGCTTTCCGATCTTTACGGCGGCGATATAAACACGCTTTATTCCGCAATGCTCAATAAAGAAGTTTCAAAGGGCTTTGAAGCTGAAAACAGCGGAATTTTCGGATTTTTCTATTTCCAGTCAAACGGCGCGGTATTTAAAGGCTATATAGGCTCGTTTGTTTGCAGAGTGTCGGCAGTGCTGCCCGAAAACACTTCGGATTGGAATATTGCCGATTGGGTTTATGCCGCAAAACAACTTGATCTGACGCAGTATTGCGAAAATGTTGAAGAATTCAAAGCGGCTCTTGCAAACGCCATAGCTTTAAGAGATGAAACAAATACCGCAAGATCCTGCACAGTTGTTTCTTATCCTGAAATTTCCGATGTGGGAAGCTTGGATCTAAGCTCCGATATTCTTTCGGAAAAGCTTCCCGAAGTAAGCTATTATAACGGCTCGCTTACAAAACCGGAAATTTCCGCAGGTGTTCTTTCTAATATATCAGACGCCAATTTAAATACCTCTGCCGAGCTTTCAGGCCTTTCTTATGAAACAGAAGATTGCTATACGGATATTTTGTATGATCTCGGCGGAAAAGCCAATATTACCGATATTTATATTGCAAACAGCTCTAATGAGCTTTTGAGAAATTATAAATATTATATCTTTGCCTCAAAAAATCTTTCCGATCTTTATGATTTTGATAATCTTGTAGCGGCTTATGAGAATACTGATAATCAGGCTGTTCAGAAATTTAATTTTTCAAAGATAGGAAATATTACAGCTAATTATCTTGCGGTTAGAATTGTAAAACCTTTAATGGATATGACCGCTTATGACGGCGTTGTAAGAATAAACGAGATAGCGGCGATAGGAACAGTTAAGAATTATACTGTAGAAAAAGGCGACTTTTCAAATGAAAAGATAGCGTCTATAGGAAAAAGCCTTATAAGCAATAAGGTTGCCTCTTTCAGAAGTGCAAGCGGAGTGAAATCAGGATTTCGCAGTGTTATCAATGAAAAGATAAACGGGAAATACAGATATTCCGATATCGGTGTTACCGACGGCGATAATGAAACCCTTAACTGTGTAAATATGTGCGGCACAAAGGAAACAGGGGAAAGCGTTAGACTTGATTTTTATTACAAGCTTGACGGAAAATACTGTATAAATAAATTTCTTGTAAATTCTCAAAGAAATGTCCGCGGTCTTGAAATGGGCAAGTTTGATATTTATGTTTCAAACGATATAAATTCATTGTTTTTAACAAAAAACAAGGTGATATCTTTTGATAACACATTTTCAAGCGAAGAAGGTACTTCCGTTTCAAACCTCATAACTTTAGAGGGCGACGGCGTTATAGGAAAATATGTCTGCTTCAGCTTTTATTGTCATTATTCCGATTTTGAATATGCAAAACGCAGGTGGGGCCTTAATAATATGTATCTCAGAGTTTCCGAACTCGGAGTATACGGAACCGAAAGACCTCTCGAAGAAACGAACCTGCTTGCACATATGCCGGTAAAGGTATATAGGACATCGGGGAATAATAAGAGCCTTGTATCCGAGAGCGAATATACAGGGAAAATGCATCAGCTTATATATGACGGACTGTATAATAAGAGCGCGGATATAAATACAAATAATAAAACAGTCGACTT
>CAKSDI010000002.1 GCA_934445035.1 uncultured Eubacteriales bacterium | reverse complement strand
AAGTCGACTGTTTTATTATTTGTATTTATATCCGCGCTCTTATTATACAGTCCGTCATATATAAGCTGATGCATTTTTCCTGTATATTCGCTCTCGGATACAAGGCTCTTATTATTCCCCGATGTCCTATATACCTTTACCGGCATATGGCTAAGCAGGTTCGTTTCTTCGAGAGGCCGCTCGGTTCCGTATACTCCGAGTTCGGAAAGCCTTAATGAAAGATTGCTTAAACCATAGATTGCTTTAGCAGACTCAAAATCGCTGCAATAAGATGTTATTCTGAAAGAAACATATTTGCCCAAAACTCCGCCGTTTTCTAAAGTAATCAGGTTTGAAACGGAAGTGCCTTCTTCACTGCTTTGAGTATTGTCAAATGAAACAACGCGGTTTTTGGATAAAAACAGTGAATTTAGATCTCTTGAAACATAAATTTCAAAAGTTCCCGGCTCAAGTCCCGGTACTCCGCGCATTCCGTTAACAAAGAATTGCTTAATAAAGTAAACATCATCAAGCTTATAATAAATATCAATATACTCTGCGGTACCATCCTCACTTGTTCCCGGTGAATAATTATAAGCTAATGTGGAATTATCGCCGTCAGTAAGACCGTTGTTAAGGTATTTCCGGTCGGTTATAACAGTCCTGTATTCAGATTTTATACCGATTTTGTTTCTGAAAGATGCTACCTTATTGCTTATAAGGCTTTTTCCTATAGATGCTATCTTTTCGTTTGAAAAGTCGCCTTTTTCTACAGTATAATTCTTAACTGTTCCTATTGCCGTTATCTCCGAAAATCTAATGTTTCCGTCATAAAGCACTTTATCAGAATAAGGCTTTGTAACTCTTATCGCAAGATAATTAGCGGTGATGTTTCCTATTTTGGTATAATTGTATGCGGTTACGGCATCTTTTGCGGAATTATCGCAGACGGCTATAAGACTGTTTGTATCAAACAGATCAGTAATACCCGTTGAAGCATAAATATAATATTTAGCATTTCTCAAAGCTTCGTTTATGCTGTTTGCAATATAGATATCCGATATTGTTGCCTTGCCGTTTAAATTATAAACAATATCTGTATAACAGTCTTCGGTTTCATAAGCGGCACCCGCGATCACGGCGTCGGCAGATATAGTGCCGTCTGTTAATGCGGCGGCAGTTTCCGAATTAAGAGTAATTTTATTTGAAGAGCCGTTATAATAAGTTACTTCGGGAGTTTTACCTGTTAAGATATTTCCCTCGATTTTTGAACTGTCAAAATCCTCAAAATTATGGAAAGATGTTAATTCGGAAGATCTTGAAATCTGCTTTCTGTCCCTTAATTCAATAGCGTTTGCAAGAGCCGCTTTGAATTCTTCAACATTATTATCATATTGTGAAAGATCAAGAATATTTGCGGCATATATCCAGTCAGCTAAATTCCAATTTTCGGTGTTTTGAGGCAATTTAGCGTTCTTAAGTCCTACAAGAGAGCCGCAGTATCCTTTGATTATAGCACCGCCCGAAAAATTAAGCTGCATAAATGCGAAATTTTTATCATCGGAATTATAAGCTGATTTAAGGGCTGAAATACCCCCTCTGTACATATCCTCATCTGTGAAAACAAGCCATTTCCCGATATCGCTTGCCGAAACAGAATAAGTTTTGTTAAAATATGTTTTTGAGGAAGTATTAATAAATTCAAAACTTATAGTGCCTGCTTTTTTAACATCCTCTATATAGAAAGCAATGCGGAGATTTGAATAATCGGAAATTTTAATCTTGCTGGATCCATAGCTGTCAAATCCGGTTTGTGTTCCGATCATTATTCTGTCGGAAGAATTTGAATTAAGGTCATAAGATCTTGTAAATTTAAGATAATTTGAGCCTAAATCTTTAGATGTTATTCCTACCGGCAATGAAGCGGTATTATCGGAAGAAAAATAAACATTTTTATTATCTTTATCCGCGTCATAATTCTTGTTTGCCGCTTTTTCTCTTGACGGAACAAATATTGTACTTTCAGAGCTCATATTGCTCCAGGCTTTTTTTAGCTTTGATAAAACAAGCTCATCTTCAAATAGCGGAACCAACTCGTTTAAAGTATCTGCAAACTGCTGAGTGTTATCAAAAGCGGAAAGATCGAGATTTTGTGCTTCGAGAATAAAATCAGCGATAGTCATACTTCCGATATTTTCGGGCAGCTCATTATTTTCTATTCCTATAAATGAGCCTGCATAGCCCTTATAAACGGCGCCTAAAGATAATATCTGCATAAAACCTAAAAATCCCGATTGATTTTCCTGAATTCCTGCTGTAATATCTTTATCTTTTAAAGCTTTAGATAAATCGACTACAGTTCCGTCGTACATATCCGAAAACTTAAATGTTACCCATTTTCCGTTATCGGCAGAAGTAAGGTTAATTGTTTTACCTTGTACAGTTTGAGATTTTCTTGTTATAAATTGAAACTGAACATTACCGTCTTTTTTAACATCTTCGATATAAAGAGATAATGTGAAATCGGTATATCCGTCAATTTTAAGATCGCTTGAATAGCAATAATCAAAATTTGAATATGTTCCGTACATAAGTCTGTCGTTATTGAACGAATCGGCATTATAGGATCTTTCAAATTTTAAATATCCGTCGCCTATATCTGATTTCTGAATTCCCGACGGCAAAAGTGCAAAGTTTTCATCGGTATTCATAAAATAGTTTGAAGAATTGGTTTTTGAGGCGTCATAATTAGTTCCTGCGGCTTTTTCTCTTGAAGCCACATAAACTGTTTCGCCTGTTTTATATTTTAAGCTCTTCCAGGCGTCTTTAAGCTTTGCAAAGCTGTAATCTTCCTTATATTCGGTAGACGCGCGGTTTAGAAGTGCGGTCAATTCTTCATAATTCAAATATTTGCTGTAATCCAATTTAAGCGCAGCTAATATCCAATCGCTTAAATTCCAGGAGGCGCTGTTTTCAGGAAGAGAAACAGACTTTGTCATAACAAGCGAGCCGCTTACAGCTTTTAATTTTAAGCCCTTGCAAAGGTTGAGCTGTAAATTAACAAATTGCGAAGTACCTTTATCTTCTGCAAGTTTTGCAATACCTCCGTTATAAAGGTCGGTATCCTTAAAGGTTACCCATTTGCCTTTCATGTCGTAGGTTATGGGCACTTTTTTGCCCTCTGCAGTTTTACCCGATGTTCTGTAAACAAATAAAGGTACTAATTCGCCTTCGGAAGAAATATCTTCGATATACATACTGATTTGAAAACCTGTATATCCCGAAAAATCAAAATCAACATAATCGGTTTTCTTATTATAGTATAAAAATCTTTCAGACGAGCTTGCCGAAGATCCGGGAAAAGAATAATTTCCGTTATAAGAGCCTGAAAAATAGCTGAAAGTATCTCCTAAAGCTGTTATTTTACCGTCAAATGGAATATTATCCTTATCGGATTTTTTCATTTCATTTTCGGTAAACACAGTGGCAGGCTTATTATTCACCTTTTCGGCTGTAGGTCTTAGAGCGGTATCACCGACCGACATTTTGCTCCACGCTGATTTAATTTCCGAAATAAATGAGTTTTTTTCTGTTTCCGTCGCAGCAGATGTTTTATTAAGAGATAAAACCGGAACTAAAACTCCTGCAATAAGTGCAAAAGAAAGGATATAAGCAACATTTTTGCTTATGAATTTTTTAAATGATATCATTTTCATAAATTATCTCCTTTCTTATGCCGACCATTTTGCATAAAGCGTTTTGCCGCCGCTTAATTTTTCTTTATCGGATTTTTCGTATTTTTCGCCTGTGAAAGACGGATTATCATACCAGCCCTCAAAAACCTTGCCGTCTTTTTCAGGAATAGGAAGATAGACTTCATATTCACCGACTGCGTAAGATTTTGTGAAAGCGAATTCCCCGTTATTGCTTTCAAATGTTACGCTGTAACCTATAGGAATTATAATAATTCTATAAGAATCAGGATCAGAGTTTAAATAAGCTTTGATCGCCACTGTATCTCCTATCTCGGTATTTGAAGCGGTATAAATAACGCTTCCGCCTGAGGTAGTGCTTAAAGTGCCGCAGTTTTCAGTCGTCATTCCGTAACCGCCGCCGAGCCCTGTCTGCTCGTCATATGTAGAATTATAATAATTCAAAGCGGCAGGGTTTTTACCGACGATTTCCCACTTAATATCATTTAAAGAGCAATTCGATCCGTAAATTTTTCTTACGGAAAGCTCTGTGGTACCGTTCGGCGCAGTGGGGAATTCAATTCCCTCAAAAGTGCCTTGTTTTGTTGTCTTATTGGCTTTGTAATCAACAGTCTGAGTGTTGGTATTAACTTCGATCTGAGTCTGCTCGTCAAGCATTGTATAAAGAACTAAATAATGCTTGTCGCCTATCTCGTTATCGACGATTTTTCCGTTCGAAACGGTAAGCTTTTTATCGGTAACGGGAATTATAGCGTTTCCTCCGCCGACGGTGTTACCGTCAGAGTCCCTATAATAAGACGGATCGTCACTGTCAGGCAGATCCTGACCATCTTTTTTATCGGGGAAAACATATATATGGCGCTCGAAAACCGTACCGTCGGCAGGAACATTGTTTCCTGTAAACTCAACGGTTATTTCTCTGCTTACTCCGGATTTTCCGTAATCAAACTCTGCAAATACGGAATGTTTATTATCCTTATTTGCAAATGATGCGGCATAGATATCATCATCTGAAGACGCGGTTTTATAAACTTTGGAATGAGCGTCAACATATCTGTAGAAAAGTCCTCGCTGAGCATTGTTTTCTCCCACATCGAATGTGCCTCTTGTGGGGAATTCCCAGTTACACATTTTTCTGCCGGACTGCTCACTATAAAAAGGATCTCCTAAATATTCGGCGCTTTCATACCATAATGCATTACCTGCAAATCCGCCGTTTGCAATCATTAAACAAACGGAAGATTCATTTACTCCGTAACTCAAGTTATATTCACCGTTTGTATTATCGGAGTTTGCTTGCTGCGGTTTTCCCGCACCCTCGGTATTAAAAATGGGAGTGTCCGAATATCTTTTTACAATGTCCTCGGAATCCTTCCTATATTGTTCGATAGTAACGCTCATATATTGATGATTGCTTATGGTATCGAAAATAGGATCGCCGTTTTCATCTCTTAAATGCTCATAAACATAATCATCGAAATTTGATACGGTGGAATGTGAAATAAATCCTGCGGTTTCAGTGCCGTCGATATAAACATAATCTTCGGTACCCTTATCTCTGAAACCTGCGGCTTTTAATTCCTCGTGAACGAGCTTTATCATTTCAACCCAATAAACGCGCTTATCGAAAAACGCCTCAAAGGTATAACCTGCAACCTCGTTATAAAATGAAAGCCTTGTCATATTAGTGATACCCATTGATTTTGCTTTCACAAATACGGCGGCAGTAGCTTTTGCAAAGGCTTTTAAATTAGCCGGTGCGCCGCGGGTCTTAGCTTCTCTCGGAGTACCGTAAAATGTAACAAAAGAATCTTTTACAGGGAACCACTCGCTCATTTTTGTATCTTTTGAGCACCTTCCGCCCATATTGAACTGAACTACTGTGCCGGATTCCTGATACATTTTTACTTTTTTAAAGAAATTAACAGTATCAACCGAATCCCATTTATAATCCCCTGCCTCCCAGGCGGCTTGCTGCTCTTCGGGAGTGCGGTCGGTATAAGTGAGCCACTGCGGCATAAACATCATTCGCATTATTTTAGGCTGATTTATATCAGTGCGATTAACATTAATAAGATTATAAGCGTCATTCATACCTGCATAGTAAGAATATGTCCATAAGTTATTGCCGTTACCCCAGAAATCCTCCTGAATAACACTTGAAGTATTCACTGATATTGTTCGCTTTCTTTCTTCTGCGGCGGCGGTTAAAGAAAAAGTACCGAACAGAGTTATGCTAAGCAAAACAATAACTGTTAAAATACTTATTATTTTTTGAGAAATTATCTTTTTCATAATAAATCTCCTGTGTATCGGGTATAAAAAGTGCATAGTGCATCTGCACTATGCACTTTTTTATGAAAATGCACGAGAGGGTCGTTATCTCATACAGATCATATTGTAAAAAAGTTTTATTTTAAAATAAGGTCTAAAAGTAAGGTAAGATCGATTTCGTTAATAACGCCGTCGTCATTGATGTCTGCCGCATATTTATCTATTGCGACAGTATTATCATTTAAGTAAGCGTTAAGTCTTACAGCGTCTTTAACGGTTACGCCTAAGGTGTAATTTCCTGTTACACAGCCTTTTACGGTTGTCTTAGAAAGAGCATTACCGAGTTTTACTAAAGCGTTTCTAAGATCGGTAGTTTCAGGAGCGCCTGCGGCGTCAAATTCAGCAAGTTTATCTTTTGCGAAAGTATAAACCTCGTCATAAGTCATTGTGCTCATATCAACGGGATCGGGATTTTTGTAGAAGACTATTGAACCGAAGTATCCGTCAACTGCAAGATTTTCGCAAAGACCTAACTGTAAGGAACCTAAATGAATATTTCCGCTGTCAGCTTTGATTGCGGATAATCCGCCGTTATAAAGATCTTTATCTGAAATAGTTACCCATTTGCCGATCATATCATTTGTGACATTGATCTTGTTTCCGGAAAGATAAGCGTCTTTGCCGTTTGCGTCAGCCTTTAGAGTGATGATATACGGATATAAGGAACCTTCTGATTTAACATCTTTAATATAAGCGTTAAGATAAAATCCGTCGTAATCCGACATATCGAATTTGCCCCAAAGATCTTGCCTAGCATTAAAAATTATTCTGTCGGTCGAGCTATTATCATACTTTGAATAGCCCTCTACACCGTTTGTGCCTATGTTGTCATAGAGCCAATGGATATGAGCGAAGTTTGTTCCCATAAGCTTCTGAGAAAGAGCAAGATCAGTGTTTTCGATAAAGGAATGATCGTCAGTTACAAAGAAGTTTTCTTCACCAACGGCACTTGCAGTACCTGTTGAACCGTTTTTCTTCTCATCAAAGGGTTTTATAGAAGTAACGATCTCGGTCTTAACGGAATTATAAGCCGATTTAACCTCGTCAGCTGCTGATTTGATTTCTTTTCTTTGTGCAATCTGTGAAGCATACTTAGTTTTTAATATCGAAAGGAAATCAGAAAGTACACTAATGTTTGCACAGTCAGCGTTAGCGGTCGCAAGATCGTCAACAGCGATTATTGTGTCGATGATATCGAAGTTATCATAATTTGAAACATCTATCTGAGCAACAGATTTTGTTTTAACGAGCGAGCCTATATAACCTTTATATACCGCACCCGATGAAGTAAGCTGGAAGAAACCTAAATTACCGTTTATAGCGGTGTTTAAAGCTTCGATATCGCCGTCAAACATATCGGCGAGGCTAAGTACTATCCATTTGCCTGCAATAGAGGGGCTTATGTCAAGATATTTAGCATTTACGGTTTTTGAAGCTGTACTTACAAACTGGAACTGAATTCTTCCCGATTTAGAAACATCTTCTATATAAAGAGCTAATTTTAAATCGGAATAGTCGCCCATTGCGTCTAAAAGAGTTAAAGTGCTCTGTGAATACTGATCGAAAGCCGCATAATCGCCGAACATAAGTCTGTCGGAAGAAGATGAACCCGCATTATAAGAACGCTCAAACTTAAGATAAGCGTCGCCGATATAAGCTTTATCTATTCCGTTAGGCAATAAAGCAATATTTTCATCTGTGTTTGTAAAGTAAGCACCGCTGTTATCGGAAACGGCGTCATAGTTTGTGCCGCCGGCTTTCTCTCTTGAAGGAACAAAAGAATATGCGCCGTATCTGTTATTAGCAGTCTGTAAAACAGAAGTATTTTCTAAGTTGTTATACGCTGTAACGAGAAGAGATTTAACTTGATCTTCGCTTAAGTTTTCTACAACATCATTAACGGCAGTTTCCAAAACATCAAGATTATAGATATTGGAAACATTTTTATTATCTGTTATAACCTTTTTAGCGGCAAATATAATATCGTTAAGAGTAGCATTTTCATCGTTGAACACCGCAGGTGCCTCTATTCCGAAATGGCCCAAGATCGATCCGGTATAGATTACGGGGCCTGTTGCCTCATCTGCTACAGAATCATAAACATTTACCTGAAGCTGTAAAATGTTGGCAGAATCGGTCAAATCAACATTTTCAAGAACATACTGCCAATTCTTATCGGAGAGATCGGAAGATTTAATTGTTATCCATTTTCCTAAGTTATCTGAAGAAACTGTATATAAACCCGATCTATATGTTTGACCTCCATGAATAACCGTATTAAATTTAAGGAATATATCTTTGCTTTCGGGAGCGGAAGCAACATAAACCGACAATTCATAGTCTTTCATTTTTGCAGCGTCTTCAGCAGGATATCCGCCTTTTTTATAATCGAAAAGCATACGGTTTGTGGACTCGGTACTAGAAGTTGCGCTGCCGTCGCCGAATTCTCTGAAGAGTCCCCATGTTTCACCTAATTTTGCGGCTTCCCCACCTACAGACGGAAGAGCGCTGTCGGTTGCAACATAATAGGACTTACCCTCTGTTTCGCCTTCGCTGATAGCGGCGGCAGAGGCAGTGCTTATTTTCTGACGGTTAGGCGTCAGCACTGTTTTAGTAGTATAAATTTCATTAAAAGCTGATTTGATCTGAGCGATCGCCTCTTCGTCAGTAGCAGCTTTAGCTTTAAGACCGGAACTTAAAGGGAAAGCAACTCCCACGACCAAAGCAACCGCTAAGAGCGATGCGAGAAAAGATTTTTTCATTATTGTTCGACCTCCAAAATGATATAATTATCTCTTATACATTAATAATAATTCTTCGCAGTTTTAAAAGCTACAATAAAATTAATAATAAATTGTACTTTTTTAATTTAAAAGAAAAAACATATTAAAAAATATCATTTTTTATTAGTCTGCGAGTTTATTCTGTATGCTCTGGGAGTCACGCCGAAAGCGCGTTTAAAACTGCGCATAAAATTGGAAATATTTCTGTAACCGCTTGTATAACATATTTCTGTTACGCTTAGCTTTGTGTTTTTAAGCTGCTCGGCGGCGTATCGCAGTCTTATTTCCGAAAGATAATCAACAAAGTTTATTTTACATTCATCGACAAAAACCGACGAAAGATACTGCGGACTGACATTCAAATGTTTTGCAACTGTTGTAAGATAAATTTCTTCCGTGAAATTCTCATTGATAAAATTCATAGCGGATACTACTATTTCGTGGCTTTTTATCGAAATATTCTTTATAACTGTATTACCGTATGTTCTGAAATACTGCACGATAGAAGCTATAAGACATCCAGAATAATGATTTGCTTTCCCTATTTTATTTACTTCTTCGAAAAGTTCAATAAGAAGAGGCCTGCTTAAGGGGTCTGTAAAATAAAGAGTTGTTCTCGGCAAATATTTATCCGCGGATTGCTCCATAAATATTTTTGTAAAAAGAATCTGAATAGATTCGCTTTCTTCATTTTCAATAAGCATAGAATGGTTATCGCTCGGTGGCAATAAAACGGCAAATGCGCCGTCAACTTTGAATTCAACGCCATTTAAAGTGATCGAGCCTTTATAATTACGGTATAATGTAAGCTCATAAAAAGTATGAGTGTGAGGCAATACTCTGCGTTCTGTTATAATTCTTTTTTTTACAGAAAATCCGTCCTCGCCCATAAGATCGTGACCGACAACATCATATTGAGAATCAAGCAATTATTATCACCGACTTTAATTATTTACTGATATAATTATAAGATATTAAGATAATTAAAGTCAACACGAATTTAATTGCAAATTTTTACATCTATATCTATTTTTTTAAGCTGATGTAAAAATATTAAAATCATTTTAAAAAATTCTTGACAAAAGAGCCGTTTTATAATATCATATATTATATGCCGCTGTGGCGGAATAGGCAGACGCAAGGGACTTAAAATCCCTCGGTGGCAACACCGTGCCGGTTCAAGTCCGGCCAGCGGCACCAAAGTCCCAAAGTCGTAAGTCTTTGGGACTTTAACTTTTACCTTTTCACTATTCACTCTTCACTAAAAAACGACTTTGGGACTTTGGAAGTAATAAGTAATAGTGAAAAGTGAAAAAGTTTTCTGCAAGGCTTTGCCTTGCTTTTTTATTAATAAGAAGTATAATGCATATGAGGTGCGTTTGTTATGACCGAAAGTCCGTTAATGATAAAATCTAAAGCATTTGCGCTTGATGTTATACGAGTTTGTAAAAAATTAAGAGCGGTAAAATGTGAAAGTGCGCTTATTAATCAGTTTTTGCGTTCCGGAACAAGTATAGGTGCTAATATCAGAGAAGCCTTCTATGCCCACGGTAAAGCAGATTTTATCGCTAAACTTCAAATTGCTCTCAAGGAATGTTCGGAAAGCGAATATTGGATAGAGCTGCTTATAGAAAGCGGATATTACAAGGAAAAAACATTGCTCAATAAATGCACAGAAATTAAAAGAATTTTGATTTCTTCTATCAATACGGCAAAGAAAAACAAATGATAAGCAGAACCTCTTCACTCTAACTTCAATTTCTTTTAAAAATAAAAAAACGCAGCTCACGATTTTATACATCGGGAGCTGCGTTTTTAATTATTTAGATTTCTTTTTTCTCGCGTAAACAGTTGTTCCGCCGATTAAAAGTATAGCTGAAACAAGCAAAATAATTGCCAATGAGTAATCTTTATTTTCGCCTGTTTTCGGAGAAAGTTCGCCCGGATTTTCCGAAGCTGCAGAAATAGTAAATGTTGTTTCGGCTGTACCCGATAAGGATACTATACCGAGAGTGTGAACGCCGTCAGAAAGTGTGCTTAAATACTCCTGCGTTAAGTTTACAATGGTGCTTCCCTCCGCAGTTGTATAGTATTTAGGATCGATGATCTCACCGTCTACAGTGACATTTAAGAAGTCGGCAAGCGCGGCGTCGGATCTGAACGAAAGAGCTTTTTTATCGGCTCTTACGATTTTCTGATCCTTTCCGTCGATAATAACAGGATTTGTCTTTTCGATCTTTTCTGTTTTTGTTTCGCCGCAATGGATACAGGTAAAGGTTTTTATTCCCTCTTTTGCCGCCGTCGCAGCAGTGGTGACCTTTCCGCCGTCAAATTCGTGACCGTCGTTTACAGTGAAATCAACCGAGGTTTCATTTCCCGAGAGATCGTAAGCTTTGATATTCTGCTTAAAGCTTTCGGGTTTAACGGTGATCTTTCCGTCTGTAAGGCTTACTAAAGTATCGTTTAAGTAAACCTTATCAAGATTGTCATCTTTAACGGTTATCTCAATTTCACTGCAGTAAGTTTTATTATTAACAGCGCTTATCTGCGGTGCAGTGCTGTCTATTACAAGACCGTCGGTTCCGACAATTTTGCTGTTGCCGACCTTATCTTCGGCTTTAACATAAACGATATACTTACCGTCGGGATCGATCGAGAACGGTTTATTATATTCGTTCCATTTAATATTCGAAAAATCTGTGATAGCTTTATCGGAAATAATGTAACCAACTGATTTTAAGCCGCTTTCGCCGTCGCTTGCAGAAACGGTTACCTTGTCGGTATTTTTAAGGAACAGACCGAATGTTATATTATTTATAATACTCTTAAATTTGTTTTCCTTAACTGCGATCTCGACTGTCGGAACGGTTAAGTCTTCAAGCTTGGTGCCTATACATTCTACGGTATCCGTTTTAGTACAACCGGAATGTTCGCATTTTGCGGTTTTTGTGCCGTCTTCGAAATAAGTCGCGTTATTATCATAAACATAGTCTACAAACTTATGGCCTAAAGGATCGCCGTGCTTATAAGTAAGCGAGCTATCGAAAGCGTCACATCTTTCGCATTTATAATAATATACCGCTTCATCGGTACAGGTTGCCGCTTTATAAAGATATTTAATATCGTCAGACTTTACAGTGAATTTATGATCTAAAGCTTTTTTCATAAATCCGCTGTTTGTATTTTTAGATGTGCTCTTATCAACTGAATTATTGTTATCCGCGAAATACTTTCCGCAATCGGGGCAGTACCAATAAGCCAGGTTTCCGCTCTCAGTGCAGGTTTCGGCTTTTGCCTCGGTCTTTACCGCGTTTTTATGATCAAGTTTCGGAATAACAATATCCGTTACCTTATTTTTGCACTTTTCATCGGTGAATTTATTATCGCAGCCGGTGCAGGTATAATATTCGATATTACCGTCTTTAAGGCAGGTAGCCTCTACCCTGTTATGATGAACTGCAAAATGCTGATGTGTGGTGTCCTTGATATAGATCTCACAGGTATCCTCTATGGAAACTTTGTCGGTTTCAATGCCCTGCGGATTGAACGCAACGGTAAAGCTCTGAGTGTCGCCTGCCTCGAATTTATTCAAATATTCCTTTTTGAAGATAATGCCGGTGTCAGACACAGTGTAATCCGTGCCGAGGGTCAGCAGATCTTCGCCGTTTTTCACGGATTTAACCGTATTGCCTTTGAAAGAAACGGTAAGCTCGGTGTCAGCCGCGGTTTCCACATTTTTATCAAAGGAAGCAGTCCTCTTTTTAAAATAGCTGTCGTCGTAGATTACCGCACCGTCGGAATTGATAATGCTGACATTGCCTGCCTTATCCGCAACCTTGGCATAGACGATAAAGGTCGTTTTGTTGCGCAGATACAGTTTATCGCCGCGCGTCCAGGTGCCGTTTTCGTCGTATTCGTCCTGAGTCTTAACAAGCTGATAGTAGTAGCCGTCTGTACCGCTGAATGAATCTGTAGCAGTGATCGTTACATCTACCTGCTCATTTTTATAGAACAGACCGAAGCTTATCTTATTCAGGAATGTTTTGAACACATTCTGCTTAAAGGAGATCTTAACATTGGGCTTTGTCTTATCAATGCCGTAGCTGCCCCGATAGACATCGCCGTTTGCGGCTTTCACATAGAAATTACCGTCGTAGGTGGAAATTTCCTCTGTAAATGTAACGCTGTTTGAGAAAGTATGATCGTCTGCGCCGATCTCATAGCCCTCTGCTGCATACAGCGTAACATCGTCATTGTAGTAGTAGTTTTTACTCTTCAAAGAGGCGGAATACATATCGTCGGTCACACTGCCGTAACGAATATAGAACGAAGTTTTGCCGGTGCCCTCATAGTTGCCGATCAACTGATACCTGACGGTTCCATAGCCTTCATTTTTGTTGTTTTCATAGCTGAGCGTGTAATCCTTATCCCTTATAAGCTTTTCACCGGTGGCTTTAACGGTGAGAGGAAGATCCGGTGTTGCACCGTTTACATTGAAAATGCAGTTGTCGATCTTGCCGAAAGTTAATTGATAAGCCGCCAAGTTCCATTTTTTAATGGTGAACTTCCATTCGGGAGAAGAAAGCTCCGCTCCGTTATAAACGCTGTTCGCATTTGCCTTTACCTTAAAGGTGTAGTCGCCGGCATCACACGGAGAGCCGTCCAAAAGCTCGCCCTTGTCATTGTAATATTCCACATAGAGGGAACCGCAGTCCACACCGGCGTTTGCCGCAACCTTAACGGTCTTTGAGTTGCCGTCGTAAGTCAGATTGGAAGGCATGGTTACGGAAATATCCGAAACCGTTAGATTCTTCAGTTTGGTTTTCATGGTGATCTCATTGTCCTTGAGCACCAATTCGTATTTATCTACATCGCTTTTGAAGTTATTTAAATCGTCTTCGGTGATCGTGTAGTTATTGCCGGTGACCACCACGCGCGGCACCTTTACAGAAGTAATACCGCTCTTATACAGGCCTGTGAGCGGTCCTGTCAGTTGAATTGCGGGAGCGTAAGTGTTGATGTAAATATTATCAGAATAACTTTTGCTTGAGTCCTGGTGTCCGGAATGGTTGCTCGTAACATAGCTGTTACCGGACAGCTTCACCGCTGAAGAGGAGTAAATACCGCCGCCGTAGTATTTTGCGAAGTTGCCGTGAATTGTGGTGTCCTTTAAAGAAACATCGCAATTATTGGCCACTACACTGATACCGCCGCCGTTATAGGTCGATGTATTGCCCCCGATTTCGGTGTTTTCAATTCTAAGCTTACTGCTGTTTCCAATCTCAATGCCGCCGCCAAAGCTATCGGCAGTATTCTCGTTGATTTTGGAATCGAAAATGTTAATGGTAGCGCTTTGTGCACCGGAGATACCGCCGCCGTAATGATAGGCATAGTTTTTGGTAATTCTGCAGTTATAAAGGTTTACCTTGGCGTTCGAAACATAAATACCGCCGCCGCCAGAACTTTGATCCTTGGTTTTGTTATCGGTAATATAGATGTTATAAAAGCTTACATTTGCGTTAGCGTCCACCTGAACGCCGCGGCCCACATTTTCCACCGTTACACCTTTGTGCCTGATGACGCTGCTGCTTGATCTGCAGTTAGTCACAACGCCTTCCTGATCCCATGGATAAAGCTTATACTTGTCGTCCCCGTCATTCTTTATCCAGTTGCCTATGGTAGACAATACCTCGCGGGCGTTGTAGGTTGCATAAATATCGTGACCGTTCATGCAGATGTTCACGCCGTTGTAAAGATAGGCATGATGATCCGAATCCTTTAGAACAATGTCATTCTTCAAATAATAGTTGCCAGGTTCTTTGGGAAGAGAATCCGTTTGATCCCATCCTTCAAACCAGCGAACATCCTCGTCCTTGTGGTCGCCGATCTCCTTATGTTCCTTGCCGCAAACGCAGTGCGGGTGGGTCACAGCCAGGCAGATTTCTTTTGCATAATCCTTGAACACCGGCTCCACACCGTGAATATCCGATGCAAAGCTGTTCATAGAATAGTTGCTGCTGGCTGAAATGATCGGTATACTTTGAGTTAAGGTGGGTTCGGCGCAAGGAGTGATATAAATTTTTCTTCTGGTGTTGACCTTGTCGTCCGTTTTAATGCGATTCCAGTTTGCGAGCTTTAAATTGTTGCGCGTGCCGTCGGTCGTTGTGTTGTAAGCCACATCAACATAGCCCGTGTTTCCGACAAGGGAGATTTTACCGGAATTGCAGCTGTAAATACCGCCGCCGTCAGCCGCCTTATTGGTTATGATCCTGGCACTTTTTATGTTTAAAGTACCCTCGTTGTAAATTGCACCGCCAAGGCCGGTGGTTTCGTTTTTGAAAAACCAGATATAACGGCCGTTTAAAGTCAGTGTGGCACCGGATTTTACATTTATGGCCGCACCGTTGGCGCTTCCTGCATTGAAATATTCTACCGAGTTTGCACCTTTTAAGGTAAGACTGCCGCTTTCCACGATGATTGCGGAATCGTTGCCTACAACTGTATCATTACTTTTCACGCCATAGCCATAAAGTGAAAGGCCCATAAAGGTTACATTCGGTTCGGAGCCGTCGCCGCCGATCTTAAAGAATGCGCCCTTATAGCTGTCCTCTCTTCTGATCCAGCTGCCAAGCGAAATCAGCGTTACATCGTGATCGAAAGATATCACATCGGAGATGCCAATGATATATTCCGAATCGTGGTCATATTCGTCAAGGGCAAGTAAGTCGATCACCTTGCAGTTTTCGTCCGCAGCCGCTTCTTTTAAGGACGCAGTGTCATAAGCGTCGCGGTAGCCGTCCGGAGTCATTCTCAGATATTTATAGTCCTTGGTCAGTTTGCTGTCGTCAATATTATCGGTGGGGTCTTTGCCCATGTCGTCTGTGCTGGCGGTGATCTTGCCGCCCATAATGCTGTTGGGCACCTTGTTGAAAAGGCTGTAATTCCATGCGGCATAAAGCGTCAGATCTACATTGGAAACATTGATGCTGCCGCCGGCTTTCACGGTATAATCACCGTTACCGACAGCCACAATGGTGGACTGAGAGAAGCCGTAGCCGCTAAGGGTAATATTGCCGCCGGCGCAAATTGCCGAAGAGCCGCCGTTTATCATCCCGCAGCTGATAAACAGTGCACCGTCGCCGTAAATTTTCAGGTTGCCGTCGGCCTTAACGCCGTATTTCGAGCAATTGCGAAAACGGTTGCTGCCGACAAGTCTGAGGTTTAAGTCGCCGTTTGCATATAAGCCGCCATAGCTACCGTTAGATAAATCTCCCAGATCCTGAATGATCAGGGTGTTGGAGGACGGCTCATACTTGGCTAAGTAGTTACCGTCGCTGGCGGGGGTGTTTTGCACCTTTCTGGGTATGTTGGTTTGGTATTCATCCGCGACTAAATATGTGTTGCTGTTGCCGTTCACCATTTGGAATTGGTTGAACAGTATAATACTGGTACAGCCGGTTGTGCCTGCAAATACAGAAAAAGACAGTACCGGAATGGTTGTAAGAACCACTGCAACCGACAAAGCGCTTGCTACAAGCTGCCTTTTTTTAGAGGCAAAAAACTTAAATGTTTTGCCGAGATTTGAGAAAATAAGAAAAAACGGATAAAGAATAAGAATAGAAATATATTCCGCTTTTTCCTTTTTCGAAAGATTGTGAAATTTCCGCATAGATCATTCTCCGTTTCTGAATTACAGTCATAATAAACCGATAATAATTTATACTGATTTTATCACAAAAATATCTTTAAAAATCAAGAATTCGCGAAATGCAAAAATCAGGGAGTGAATTGCAGATTAATTTGATTGAAAACAAACTTAGTTTATAGTAAAATAAATATGAGGTGAAATCAATGCTAAGGATAGCCGTGTGTGACGACAGCGAAGAATTCAAGTTAAAAACCTGCTCCCTTATAGAAAGATATTTAAAGGAAACGGACACTTCTGCGCAAGTGCTTTCTTTTAATAACGGCGACGATCTTTTAACCGCCGACAGTGCAGAGCATATCGATATAATATTTCTTGATATTATAATGCCGCTTTTAAACGGAATGGATACAGCCAGAGAATTAAGAGCTAAAGATTCGGCTGTTAAAATAATTTTTCTCACTTCATCCGCCGAATTTGCTTTAGAGTCTTATGAAGTAAAGGCAAACGGATATCTTTTAAAACCTGTAGACTATGAGAAAATCAAGAGCGCCTTGTCCGATTGTTTGAGCGAAGTTACCACAGAGTCTGAAAATATTGTTATAAAAACCGACAACGGTTACAGAAAACTGTATTTCCACGATATTGAATTTATAGAGGCAATGAATAAAAAGGTCGTATTTCATCTTTTGAACGGCTTGGAAGCCGAAACTAACGATCCGCTGTATTCCTTTGAGGATAAATTGACGCTTGAAAGCGGTTTTTTCAAATGCCACCGCAGTTATATAGTATATATGCGGAATATCGACTATTTTAACGGCACGCAAATAACCACACAATCCAAAAAGACCGTTCCGATAGCGAGAGGAAGCTCAAAAAGTTTTAAAGAAGCATATTTTTCAATGATGTTTGATTAAAAAGGAGTAATAAAAACTTTATGCTTGAAAATATTTTTTGGTTTTTACATAACGCCACTACCCTTCTTTTCGGCGTATATATCTCGGCGGCGTTTTTAGGAATAAAAATGGCGAAGAAAAATATTTTTTCTCTTTTGCTTTTTTCCTGTGCCACGGGCGCTTTATATATTCTTTCATTTATTTTGTTTAAAAGCGGCGGTACTGAAAAGATCTATCCTTTTATCATTCATATTCCGCTTATATTCTTTCTTTCCTTTAAATATAAATATAAATTTTCTCTGTGCACTCTTTCCGTGCTCATGGCATACCTTTGCTGTCAGATAAGCAACTGGGTGGGAATTGTGGCGCTGAATATTTCGGGAAAAATGTGGATATGCTATCTTGCAAGATGTATAATCACTGTGGCAACATTTATTTTCCTTATCAGGCATGTTTCCCAGGCAACTTCACAGCTTATAAGCAAGCCGACAAGCTCGATAATTATTTTCGGTATTTTGCCGCTTGTTTACTATATTTTTGATTATGTTTCGAGCGTTTATACCACCCTGCTCTACTCGGGAAAAGAAATAGTAGTTGAATTTATGGGCTTTGTTCTTTGCATAAGCTATATTATATTTATTTTCCTTTACTTTAAACAATATGAGGAAAAGCGCGACGCTGAAAATCTCAACATATTAATGGAAATGAAGAGAAAACAGTCCGAAAAAGAAATAGAGGCAATAAAAAGGTCTGAAACAAGCGTCAGAATTTTAAGGCATGATCTAAGGCACTTTCTTTTAAATATCCACGCATATATTGAAAACGGCGAAACCGACAAGGCGCTTAATTACATAAACAAGATAATTTCCGCTTCCGACAGCACCGCAATGCACAAATACTGCAAAAATGAGCTTGTGAATATGATATTATCCTCTCATGAAGACGCTTTTAAAAACGATAATATTGATTTTACATTTAGTATAAATATTCCCGATTCTTTGCCTATTTCTGAGATCGATCTCACGGCTATTTTATCAAATGCTCTTGAAAATGCCATTAACGCCGTTAAAGACAAAGAAAGCGATAAGAAGATCGACCTTTGTATGACGACTAACAAGGATAAGCTTTTGATACAATTAAAAAACACTTTTTTGGATCCTCCTATTATTACCGATGGTTTTCCGATTGCCGAAAAGCCCGGTCACGGTATAGGAACGCAAAGTATAAGATATGTAACGGAAAAGCTTAACGGCAACTGCCAATTTTCAATAAGCGGCGATATGTTTATATTAAGGGTTATAATTTAAATTAAAAACAGCAGAAGTTTTAAAGCTTCTGCTGTTTTTTCATATCTCATTTTTTCTTATTTTTCTTCTTATTCTGTTTAGGTTTCTTTCAAAACTGCCGTTATTAAGCAGCTCTGCCAAAACGAGCTGATCGAGAGTCGGAACTGTGCAGGAAATCATTTCTTTATTGCTTTCATAAAGCGGATAAAGGTTTTCCGGCAGAATGATATATCCTGTTTTAACAGCTGAAGAAATCGTTTTTGAAAAGGTATTAAGATAAATCACATTACCGTCGCTTAACTCAAAAAGTGTTTCAAAAGGCTTTCTGAATCTGTAAAATTCCGAGCCGTAATCATCTTCAATTATTATTCCGTTTCGCAAATTTGCCCATTTGAGATATTCTGCTCTTTTGGCAGCAGTTGCGGTTATTCCGCTTGGAAACGAGCGATACGGTGTTACATGAAGAACATCGGCGTCGGTATTTTTAAGCTCGGATGAGTTAATTCCGCCGTTTTCAAGCTTTAATTTTCGATATTCAATTCCGTGAGTTCTATATTCGTTTTCTATTTTTTTATAAGACGGATCTTCTATTGCAAAAACACGGTCTTTGCCAAGCAGGCAGATTATCATATGATAAAGCGACTGCGCGCCCGAGCCGATTATTATTCTTTCCGGATCTGCTTTTATTCCTCTGCACCTTATAAGATATTTTGAGAGCGCCGAGCGCAGGATGAAAAGGCCGGAATTTTCGGATTTTTGCAAAACTTCCGATTTTTGTTCCGATATTACCTTTCTTACTGCTTTTAAATATACTGATTCGGGGAAATTTTCTTTAATTCCGTGAAAAATCGAAAAGTTTTTAATATCCTCTGTTTCTTTTACACCTGAATATATTTCCTGCGAGTTATATGCGCAAAAATAGCCGCTTCGAGTAACAGCGGAGATATATCCCTCTTCTTCAAGCATAGCATATGCGTGTTCTACGGTTACAACGCTTACTCCGTTTCTTTCCGCGCAAACTCTCTTAGACGGCAATTTTTCTCCCGATTTATAAATTCCGCCGATAATTTCATTTTTGATTTTTTCGTAAACAGAAATATACAGCTTATCCATTAATTTTAAAATTCCCTTTCACACTTCTTTAAATGATTATAAAATAAAATATTCAATTTTGCAAGAAAAAAGCGCCGCAGGCAAAAACCTGCGGCGCAAATTATTAAAAGGAAAAATTACATTTTTTCAAGATTGCTCTTAAGGGTATCAAGCTGATTGCGGAGCTCTTTCGGTAACTTATCGCCGAATTTCTTGTAATGCTCTTCGATCTCGCTTGCTTCTTTCTCCCAAACATCTTTATCAACCTTAAGAATGCTCTTTAAGGTATCCATATCCATATCAAGATCGGTAAGATCGATATCCTCAGGCTTCGGAACATAACCGATAGCGGTTTCAGTAGCGTCAGCCTTGCCTTCGCAGCGGTCAACTATCCAGTTAAGAACTCTCATATTATCGCCGAATCCGGGCCATACGAAGTTACCCTCATCGTCAGTTCTGAACCAGTTAACATTGAATATCTTAGGAGCCTTATCGCCGAGCTTTTTGCCCATTTCAAGCCAGTGAGCAAAATAGTCGCCCATATTGTATCCGCAGAACGGAAGCATAGCCATAGGATCGCGGCGAACTACTCCGACAGCACCTGCTGCAGCAGCTGTTGTTTCAGAAGCCATAGCAGAACCGATGAACACACCGTTTTCCCAGCTCTTTGACTGATATACGAGCGGAGCGCATTTAGCGCGGCGGCCGCCGAATATAATTGCGGAGATCGGAACTCCCTCGCCCTTATCAAATTCATCGGAAATGCAGGGGCAGTTTTTAGCGGGAGCGGTAAATCTTGAGTTCGGATGAGCTGCATAGGTGCTCTTATCTTTCTTATCAAATTTAGAAGCGTCCCACTTATTGCCTTTCCAATCTATGCAGTTTGTAGGAAGATCTTTATTAAGTCCCTCCCACCAAACGGTGTTATCATCAAGGTTAAGAGCAACATTTGTGAAAATAGTGTTCTTCTTAGTGCTCTCAAGAGCATTGAAGTTTGAGTGAGCGTTAGTTCCGGGAGCTACGCCGAAGAATCCGTTTTCAGGGTTGATAGCGTAAAGTCTGCCGTCATTTCCTATCTTCATCCAGGAAATATCATCGCCGACAGTCCAGATCTTATAGCCCTTCTTGCGGAGATACTCAGGCGGAATAAGCATTGCAAGGTTGGTCTTTCCGCAAGCAGACGGGAAAGCAGCCGCAATATATTTAATTTCGCCCTTAGGATTCTGAAGGCCTAATATAAGCATATGCTCAGCCATCCAGCCCTCTTTCCAGCCCTGATAAGAAGCTATACGAAGAGCGAAGCATTTTTTACCGAGAAGAACATTTCCGCCGTAAGCAGAGTTAACGGAAATAATTGTGTTGTCCTCGGGGAACTGGCATATATAACGCTTTTCGGGGTCGATATCGCAGGAAGCGTGAAGGCCTCTTACCCAGTCGTTAGAGTCGCCTAAAACATCGAGGACTTTCTGTCCTACTCTTGTCATAATAGCCATATTAAGAACAACATATTTAGAATCGGTTACTTCGATTCCTGCTTTTGCAAGAGGAGATCCGATCGGTCCCATAGAGAAAGGAATGATATACATTGTTCTTCCCTTATAAGAGCCTCTTGCAATATTGTAAAGCTTTTTATACATTTCCTGAGGATCGCACCAGTTATTTGTAGGACCGGCATTTTCCTCTTTTCTTGAACAAATAAAGGTTCTGTCCTCTACGCGCGCAACATCGTTAGGACGGGTTCTGTGAAGAAAACAGCCCGGAAGCTTTTCTTCGTTGAGCTTTATCATCTCGCCCGATTCAACAGCTTCTTTGCGGATAGCTTCAAGCTGCTCCTCGCTGCCGTCGATCCAAACGACCTTGTCAGGCGTAACAAGTTCCTTGACTTCTTCAAGCCACTTTAAAACAGTTTTGTTTTCAGTCATAATAATTTCTCCTTTTAAGAAATATCTTCCAAATTTCTGCCTTATACATTATACCAAAAAAACATATAAAGTCAATGAGTTTTCAAGATACTTAATAAAAATTTAACAAAATAATTTATTTATTGACAAAAAGAGCGTAAGCATATAAAATAATATTATTAAAGATAAAAGGATGAATAAAATGTCGATCGGATTCAGAAAATCTTTTTTCGGTTTTAATTGTGAAGATGTTCTTTCCTACATAGAAAAATCACATAAAGATTTTGCGGCGGAAGAAAAAGAACTAAAATCCCAAATCGCAGATCTTAACGATACTATTTCCGAGCTTGAAAATAAGATCTCGGAGCTTGAAAATTCAAAAGAAAATATCAAAGCTAAGCTTGAAAGCTATGAAAGTAAAAAAGCGCAGATCGATCAGATGTCCAAAAACATCGGAAAGCTTTATCTTGTCGCTCAGTCGAATGCCCGCTCCGTGATAAAATCAAGCGAAGAAAACTTAGCGGCTGTTAAAGAAGAAATTGAGAAGAACTTCAATTCTATCGATACCGCTCATCAAACACTTGACAGTATCAAATCAAACCTTATAAAAACCACCGAAGAATTTACGGATAATATCGATAAGCTTTCAAATTCGCTTAATATTGCCAAAGAAGAAATAAAGAGCAAAGAAAGCGAAGCTATTAGGAAAACCGAAGAAATTTCCGAATATGTGAATAATATTACTAAATAAAAAATGCCGTTTTAAGCGGCATTTTTTATTTTTCTGCTGTTACATTATAAAACTCGGCTTTTAAATTTTTATCGGGAACAGAAAGCGAGATAGGAAGCCCTAAAGGCGAATAGGTGTAAACATATTCAATATCCCCTATTTTGCCGGAGCTTGTATAATTGTCGTTGCCGTCTTTTTCGCCGTCAGCCACCGAATTATAACATTTAAGAATGATATCCGCTGCATTATCTACGGACAGACAGTCTATTTCCTGCTTGATACCGAGATATTCGGCAGTGGTCTTTCCGTCTTTTCTTAAAACTTTGAGTCCTGCAAGATTTGACGGTTTTTTAACCTCGGCTTTCATATCTCCCGAGTTTTCAAGCTCTATCGAGCAGACATACGAATTGTCGTTATAGGTGATCTTTGCGTCAAATTCAATTCCCGAAACTGCGGGGTTGCTCGCATTTTTTGAAGAGCATCCGCAAAAAATAAAAAGAACAAGTAAAGGCATTAAAAGCTTTTTCAAAAAATCTCTCCTAAAATTTAATAGGAAATATTTTTAAGCTCCTCAATAATATCCGACGGCAAAAGCGACCGTTCGGTATATTTTTTTGCCGCAATATCCGCAGCAAATGAATGGACATATACGCCCGTCACAGCCGCGTCTTTTTCAGAATATCCCTGTGCCGAAAGCGAAGCGATAATTCCTGCAAGCACATCGCCGCTTCCGCCCGTTGCCATACCGGGGTTTCCTGTTTTGTTTAAAAGCACTTCGCCACTTGGCAGTGCTACGACGGTATTACAGCCTTTAAGTACCACGGTGCAGTTATAATCTTTTGCAAATCTGCGGGCTGTGCCTATCCTATCGTTTTGAATTTCTTCTACGCTTAAATTTGTCAGTCTTGACATTTCTTTAGGATGAGGCGTAATAATCAATGGAGCTTTTATTCCCTTGATTATATTTATATCCATAGACAAGAGATTTATTCCGTCGGCGTCAAGAATTATCGGAGAGGAAGAATTTTCAAAAACAGTTACAAGGCTTTTTTTAATATTATCGGATTTCCCTATTCCGCAGCCGAAAAGCACGCTACTGCAATTTTTAAGCTCTTTTATGAGCAAGCTTTCTTCGATCACAGGCTCTCCGCTATTCCCCGTTTTACAAGGAATTACGACCGCTTCGCTTAAAGCAGAGCAAAAAGCGCTATAATTTTTATCGCAGATAAAAGCTTTTATAAGCCCTGCTCCCGATCTTAAAGCGGCTTTTGCCGAAAGCACAGAGGCTCCGCAAAATCCGTAACTTCCACAGATAGAAAGCACCGTGCCGAAAGTCCCTTTATGAGAATTTTTTTCTCTTTTTACGGTTTTTGTAATTTTACACAAACCATAAGCATACTCTTTACTATTCATCTTTTTTAAAGCAAGGAACCGCTGACGGTTCTCGGTATAAATTTTTTCATTGCGGTTTTAATTCTGTCGTCAGGTGCAAATACAAGAAGATTTTTCTCATTGCCTTTTCTGATTATAAAAACGAGCGCGTTAGGATCGTTAAGATCAGCGGCAACTACTTTTTTTGAAAACCCAGAGCCGTATTTTTTCTGCGGATTAAACTTTTCTATGCTTTCAACTCCCGAGAGCTCAAAGCTTAATTCTCTTTTTCTTGAACTTTTCCCTGTGATTTTATCAATATCGGCGCAATCATTGGTTATTATATACTCATATTCCACAAACAGCATTTTAGAAAGAAAATAAGCTCCGTAAAAAGCGAGAGCTGCGCCTACTAATGCCAAAGGCGGAAACACAAGAAACAAAAGGACTGAAACGGCTATCGCGGCTGCCCACAAAAGGACTAAAAGCGCATAGTATTTTCCGCCCCTTTTCATTTCTACTAATTGCTCAAGAAATGTATCCATAATTAATCTCCTTATCCGACTTGAATTATATTTTATTTTATTATATAATTAATAAAAAAGCAAGTGTATTTATTCACATCTGGAGGGTTTGCGGTGAAAATAAAAGAATGCTTCGATATTAAAAATGTTGCGGGTGAAAATATAGTTGTTTGTACCGATCCGTCTTTGCATTTTAATAAGCTTATCAAGCTTAACAATTCCGCCGCCTTTCTTTGGCGGGAACTTAAAAGCGGTGAAAAAACCAACGAACAGCTTTTTAATTCTTTAGCGGATTTTTTCAATATTTCATCGGTTCTCGCACTTAATGAGATAGATGTGTTTTTAAGAATTTTAAGAGAGAACGGTATACTTGAAGAATGAAAAATAAATCAACGGTAAAATGGATCTATTCTAACCTGAAAAATTTCATAGGACAAATAGCACTTGTTTCCGTTTGCGATATAATTTTATCGCTGTCGCTGATCTATCTTGCCGATTTAAGCAGTAAAATTATCGATTCGGGGAAAGACCTTTATAATAAGGCGATTTTGATAGGAGCAATTCTTCTCGGACAAGTAATTTTACAGCTTTTTTCATCGGTTATGACAGTTAAGATCACAGGTCTTATCACGATCAAATTAAGACAGAAAATATTTTTTGATATTTGCGGCAAAGAATACGCAGGAATTGAAAAATATCATTCGGGTGATTTTCTAAATAAAATGACTAACGATGTAGGACAAGTTGCCAAGGGCGCTGTTGAGCTTATCCCCGAAACCTGCACTGTCTTAACAAAGATAATAGCAGGTCTTTATGCGATTATAAGGCATAACTATCTGCTTGCGGTTATTATTCTCGCTGTTGGATTTTTAATTCCTCTGCTCGGCAGGATATTCAGCAAAAAATATAAATATCTGCACAAAGAAGTTGTCAAAACCGAGGGCGAAGCAAGATCGTTTTACCAGGAATGTATCGAAAATTTAATAGTTATAAAGTCTTTTTCTGCAAGCAATTCGGTTTCCGAAAAAGCTTCAGATATTATGGAGGACAACCTTAAATTAAGAATTAAGCAGAGAATATTCTCATCCGTAATGGGGCTGAGCTTGTTTTTAAGCTTTTCATTGGGGTATTACGGAATAATTCTTTGGGCGGTTTCCGCCGGCGTTTCCTACGGCACACTCTATTATCTTCTGCAGATAATCACCATTCTTCGCTCGCCTCTTCAAAATGTTTCGGGAATTATTCCGAAGTTTTATTCTATGACGGCGTCTGCTGAAAGAATAATGGAAATAAGCTTAATTCCCGATGAAAATTCTTCCGAAAATGAAATCACCGAAGAATTCCAATCGCTTAATTGCAGCGATTTAAGCTTTTCTTATAAAGATAACACGGTTTTAAAAAACTCAAGCTTTACCATCAAAAAAAACACCGTTACATTATTAAAGGGCGAATCGGGCTGCGGAAAAACCACTCTTTTTAAGCTTCTTTTAGGTCTTTATCCCCCTGTTTCCGGAACGCTTAAAGTGAATTCAAAATATGATATCAGCGCGCAAACAAGAAAGCTGTTTTCTTATGTTCCTCAGGGAAATATGATAATTTCCGGCACAATAAAGGATAACATAACCTTTTTAAATAAAAATATACCCGAAGAAAAAATAATCGGCGCGCTGAAAATCGCAGGTATTTATGATTACATATCTTCCCTGCCGAAAGGAATCGATACGGTTTTAAAAGAAAGAGGCCAGGGCTTAAGCGAGGGTCAAATCCAAAGACTTGCTATAGCGCGCGCTTTGATTTATGACGCACCTATTCTTCTGCTCGATGAATCGACCTCGGCTCTTGACAAGGAAACAGAACAAAAAATTCTTGAAAATATTAAAAATATGACTGATAAAACCGTTATATTTATCACCCACCGTAAAACGGAAACTTTAAAACCCGATAAAATACTTTTATTTAAAAACGGAACAATAGAAGAAAGGAATGCTTAAACTTTATGAATATTTGGCACGATATTAATCCCGACAGAATAAAAAAAGATGATTTTATCGCCGTCATAGAAATAGGAAAAGGAAGTAAATGCAAATATGAGCTTGATAAGCAGACAGGCGTGCTTATCCTCGACAGAATTCTTTATACTTCTACTCACTATCCCGCAAACTACGGATTTATCCCCAGGACTTATGCCGACGATCTCGATCCTTTAGATGTGCTTGTTTTCTGCTCGGAAAGCCTCTATCCTATGACTACTGTCAGATGCTATCCGATAGGTGTTATAAATATGATCGATAACGGAAGATTTGACGAAAAGATCATAGCCATTCCTTTTAACGATCCTATGTATAATTCTTATAAAGACATATCACAAATTCCGAAACACATATTTGAAGAAATGTCGCATTTTTTCAGAGTTTATAAAGAGCTTGAGGGAAAAGAAACGGCTGTAAATGAGGTTAAAGACGCGCTTAGCGCCAAAGAAATTATTCAAAAATCGATAGATAATTATAATTTAACTTATGCGAAGTAAAAAAGAAGTCTGCCGATAGGCAGACTTCTTAAATTTTATAAACCTAGACAATACAATCAGGATACAATGATTTTTTGAAGAAACGGCGCATTTATCGGCATTGTTGCCCTCCGCTCACAATACGACAGTATTCTTCGGTCGGGCGCCGCGCCGCTAAACAGCGCCGTTTTCTTACAAAATCTTCGACTCATAGCGAGAAAATTTTTTTGATTATGAAGTCGAGGAATGCAGGAATACTGACGTATTTCAAATGACGAGACAATATAATCGGACAAATTTTCCGCTATGAGAAGCGTTGTATCCTGATTGTATTGTCTAGCGCTTTTTTGATAACAGGCTCGACATTTTTTGCCATTCTGTAAAAGCCGAGGTCATTCGGGTGAATTCCGTCAACAGAGCATAAATTTCGGTCAACTTCGCCGTAATGCTTTTCACCGTCGATAAAATAAACATTTTTATCTCCGGAATTTAGAGCATTAAGAAAAGTTTTTTTAATAACTTCCCTGCGCTTTTTATTTTCTTCGGTATAAACCGCCGCCGGCATACTCATCATAATAACCGGAATATCGGGTTTTAAAGCTCTGAATTTCTTAAAGAAAATTTCGTGAGTATTTTCAAGCGCGAAAGCATTTGATGCATTATGATCATAATCAAAAACAAAAAGGCTTATATCAAGAGTTCCGAAAAATTCCGCAAGCTCGATCTCTCCGCGGCAAGAGCCTGAAAACCCGAAATTATAATAATCAATATTTAGATGATTAGATATTATAGCATTATAGCCGTTCATTATAGAAGCGCAGGCGCCCTCTGTTATTGAAGAGCCGTAATATAAAACGGGTTTAATGGGCAGATACGGCGTCGGAGGCTCGATAATATCTCCGTCTTCAAAAACAACGGAAATATCTTCTATAACCTCATTTCTCGGAAGAAAAATAAGGACATCACTTATTTCACCGCTGTCAAAAGGATTTTTGATGACCTTTTCGAATTCCTTATTTTCATAGTCTTTAGGAACAACATTACCGCAGTAAACAGGGTCTTTTGTCCTATCGCCTATCAGCACCATAAACGACTGGCACTGATAAACTGACATTCCGAGGTCTAAAGACAGAGTTTTAAGCTTAGCTTTGATTTTAAATTCTTTAGCGTTTGTTCTGAAAGCTAATCTTGCGCCGGGACATCTTTTTGAATAGCCGGCAGCTGTTTTGTTTATCTTTTCCGCAACAAAGTCAGGAAGTCTTGAAAAAGGCTGATCGGAGTCAAAAAGCGGCGCTCCGAAAACCTTTAAGGGATAATCATTAAAATGCAATTCTTTCATAAATAAAAATTCCTTTTAAAAAAAGCAGTCAAACCGACTGCTTTTTTTACTTTCAATTAAGCTTTTCCGATCGATCCGAAAAGCTCCATTTTTTCTTTAACTGTTGCTTTGATAGCTTCAAATCCGGGAGCTAAAACTTTTCTCGGGTCAAATCCCTTTCCTACGAGATCCTTACCCTCTTCGAAATATTTGCGTGTTGCTTCGGTGAAGCTTATCTGGCACTCGGTGTTAACATTGATCTTTGAAACGCCGAGAGAAATTGCCTTTTTGATCATATCGGCAGGAATTCCTGTTCCGCCGTGAAGAACGAGCGGCATTGTGCCGGTGAGCTCCTGAATAGCGGCAAGAGTATCAAATCTTAAGCCTGTCCAATTAGCAGGATATTTACCGTGAATATTTCCGATACCTGCTGCAAGCATTGTAACGCCGAGGTCAGCGATCATTTTGCATTCCTTAGGATCTGCAACTTCGCCGCCGCCGATAACGCCGTCTTCCTCGCCGCCGATAGCTCCGACTTCTGCTTCCAAAGAAAGACCGAGCTTATTGCAGGTTTCAACCAGCTCTTTTGTTTTTTCAACATTCTCTTCGATCGGATAATGAGAACCGTCAAACATTACGGAAGAAAATCCGGCTTCGATACAAGCCTTTGCGCCTTCGTAACTGCCGTGGTCAAGATGAAGAGCAACAGGAACGGTGATATTGAGCTCTTCGAGCATTCCGTTAACCATACCGACTATCGTCTTATATCCGCACATATACTTTCCTGCGCCCTCGGAAACGCCGAGAATTACAGGCGATTTAAGCTCCTGAGCGGTTAAAAGAATGGCTTTTGTCCACTCAAGATTGTTGATGTTAAAATGGCCTACGGCATATTTGCCGGCTTTTGCCTTTGTTAACATATCTTTTGCTGATACTAACATTTAGATTACCTCCAAAATTTATTACAAAGATATTTTAAAACATTTTTATCATAAAATCAAGATTAAACTAAAATTTTATTTAAATCCGGATCGGGTTCTATGTTTTCAGGCGGTAATTCGAGCAAAGACGGGTCCGCCATATATTTTTTAAGTTTTCTGAAAGCAAGTGCGAAATAACTTCCTGAGCAAATTCTTTCATCCATAACTATACCGTAAGGCATACATTTTTCAAAGACTATCTCGCCGTTTTTCTTTTTGGGAACTTCTCTGGTGTTTCCCATAGTAATTCCGACGCTCGTAGTTCCGAATTCATATACATGGTGATAAATATGATTGGTTCTGATAGAAGCAAGGTTCGAAACAAGCAGGCTTGCGTGGAATGGCGACATATCGATTATCTTTTTAGGCAAAAGGCCGTGCTTATCCATAAATTTAAAAATTCCGACGCCTATCGGGAGAATTCCCGGAATTCCCAAAAGGAATTTTATCATTTTTTCAGTACCGTTATTATCAGGGGCATTGCGGTTTTCATCAACATAGGAATTAATAATATCGTTAACTTCAAAAATGGTGTTTTTAGTGGAAAAATACATTTTTGACATAGTGCCGTGATCCATTTTTCCTGCTTTAAGCACAACCATTGAAACTGTCAGCTCGTTTCTTGCATAGGGCTTTCTGTTTACAATAAAACGGTTAAGCAGAGGAAATTCTGCTACAGTTCTAACATAAGCCGCCAAAAATACCGCTATATGGCTGATACTTAAACCTTCTTTTCTTTTTTCATTGATATATTTCTGCACCGGATCAATAGGCATATCAATGGTGATCATATTCATGGCGTCAATTCTCTTATCCATTATATACGCCGCAACAGTATACATAGGATCGGTTTTTTTGACTCTTACACCATCTTTTCTCATAAGCACATTCTCCCCTTATTGACTATCAATTAATAATAACATATTTTAGCTTAATTTACAACAATTAATCTTTAAGCTCGCCTTTAGAGCTTGCTTTTAAATATGCGTTAATAAATCCGTCAAGATCGCCGTCCATAACAGCGTTGATATTTCCGGATTCAAAGTTTGTTCTGTGATCCTTGACCATTGTGTAAGGCATAAATACATAGGATCTTATCTGAGATCCCCACGCAATCTCTTTTTGAACGCCTTTTATATCTTCTATTTTTTCAAGGTGTTCCTTCTCTTTTATTTCGAGAAGCTTGGATTTAAGCATTTTCATAGCCTGATCCCTGTTTTGGAACTGACTTCTTTCATTCTGACAGGCAACTACGATACCTGTGGGAATATGGGTAAGCCTAACAGCCGAAGAGGTCTTATTGATATGCTGTCCGCCAGCACCCGAAGACCTGAAAACATCCATTTTAACATCTTCGTCTTTAATTTCTATATCCACATCGTCGGTTATTTCAGGCATTACTTCTATTGAAGCAAAAGAAGTGTGTCTTCTTCCCGAAGCGTCGAAAGGAGAAACTCTCACAAGTCTGTGAATGCCCGACTCGCTTTTTAAATAACCGTAGGCATTTTCGCCCTCCATAAGTATGGTGGCGCTTTTAAGTCCTGCCTCGTCGCCGTCGAGAAAATCAAGCACTTTTACATTAAGACCGTGTCTTTCTCCCCATCTGGTGTACATTCTGACAAGCATTGAAACCCAATCCATTGCCTCTGTGCCTCCGGCGCCTGCGTGGAATGTAAGAATAGCGTTATTAGCGTCATATTCGCCCGTTAAGAGAGTTTGAAGCCTTAAAGCGGCAAGATCTTTTTCAAGAGTATCTATCGACTGTGAGATCTCATCAACAAGCGATAAATCCTCCTCTTCGTTGCCCATATCGATAAGAACATTCAAATCTTCATAAGAAGAAACTATATTATCATAGGTTTCAACCTTATTTTTAAGCTTGCCTGTTTTCTGCAGGATAGCCTGTGAATTTTCCACATCGTCCCAAAATCCCTCTGCCGCAGCTTTTAGCTCAAGCTCTTCTATTTCTCTTTTTAATTTATCGTAACCGATAGCGTCTTTTAAATCCTTAACTTCCTGCTCGTTTGCAGTAAGTCTTGATTTAAGCTGCTCAAATTCAAGCATTAATATTCCTCCGATTATTTTTTCAATATATAGCAAAACCACTCGCCGCGGTGTAACTTTTTATCAATTTTAAAATTATTCTTTTCAATCGCATTTTCGATATCATTTTCTCTTAAATCGATTATGCCCGAGATAATCAGCCTTGTTTCTTCTTTCATAAATGATTTTACATTTTCAAAAAGCCTTATGATAACATCTGCAACTATATTTGCACATATAATATCAAATTTACCTGTCACCTTATCTGCAAGGTCTCCGGCTTGAAATTCTGTGAAATTAGCGACATTGTTAATTTTGGCATTTTCTTTAGCTGTTTTAACAGAAAGCTCGTCAATATCAATACCCTTTGCGCTTTTTGCTCCTAAAAGAACAGCCGCAATAGCAAGAATTCCGCTCCCCGTCCCAATATCTAAAACGGTTTCTCCGCCTTTTACCTCATCTTCCAAAGCTTCGATACACATAGAAGTCGTCGCGTGAGTACCCGTGCCGAAAGCAGTTCCCGGATCAAGATGAATGACCGTTCTGTTATCTTTATTTTTATATTCTTCCCAGCTCGGCGTTACGGCGATCTTCTTGCCTATCTCAAAAGCTTTGAAATGCTTTTTCCAATTTTCATTCCACTCGTTATCGTCTACCGTGTCTTTTTCAATATTAAAATCGATACCTGCCGCGCTCATTCTAAATTTTAAAAACTCTACCGCTTCGCCGACATTTTCTTCTTTATCAAAATAAATATGTATAATGGAATGCGTTCTGTCTTTTTTAATAAGCTCCTCGTCGATAAGATCAATATGGGCGATCTCTTCGGCGTCTGCCTCTAAATTAGAATAATCCTCTATATAAATTCCGTAAGGTACGGTCATATTAGCTATTGCCGCCGCCTCGTCTGTTTTTGAAGTCGGAACAGAAGCTTTAATTTCAATCCAATCCATAATATCTCCCGATATAATTTTTTATTTTTTCTTCGCTTTCTTTTACGGTTCCCTGTCTTATTCCGTTTCTTCCTCCGCCTCTGACAATCAGGCTTTCTGAAAAAGCTTTAAAATCACGGCAAAGAATTTCTTCGTTACCGCAAACGGAAAATGAAAAATTATTATCTTTACCTGAAAAGAACCAAACGCTGCTGCCTTTATTTTTATAGGCCGCGTCAGCCGCGATCTGAAGATCGGTCATATCAAGATCTTCAAGAAAACAGCATCTTTCAGCGGCACTGTCCGTTTTAAGCAAAATAAATTTCTTTTTGAGCTCTTTATAATCTGCCTGCAGCTCATTTGTTTTTTTCACAAATTGCATTACGGCTTCATCCGCGCTGTCGGACTTCGCCGAAAGCAGATCGGAAATATTTTTTATTTCGGAATATTTTTTGCGATAATCTTCAAGTGCAAAATTTCCGCATTTCATATAGATCCGTGTGCCGCCTTTGATTTTTTCGAAATCAAGAAGTTTAATAATTCCTATTTCTCCTGTTCTTTTAATATGCGGCGCACAGCAAGCGCAGATATCTATTCCATCTATTTCCACTAATCGCAAATCGGAAGTTATATCCTTTTTGCTCCTGTAGTTTATACGCTCGGATTCCTCTTTAGTTGGAAAAAATGCTTTTACGGTAAGATTTTTAAAAACTGCATTGTTTGCAAGAGTTTCGATATGTTTAATTTTCTCGTGGTCAAGAGAGGAATTTATATCTAGAGTAACATAATCTTCGGAAAGATGAAATCCGATATTTTCATAACCGAATTCGCTGTGGAAAAGACCCGAAACTATGTGTTCTCCCGAATGATTTTGCATAAATGAAAACCGCCTGTCAAAATCAATTCGGGCTGTAATATCTGTCTTTATTTCTATAGGTTCTTCGGAGTAATGATAAATTATTCCGTTTTCGATCTGCGTATCCGTAATTTTAATATCGCCTATAAATCCTCGGTCGCCGTATTGACCTCCGCTTTCGGGAAAAAACGCAGTTTTATCAAGAACGGTTCTGTAACCCGATTTTGACTTCTCGCACGATAAAACATTTGCTCTGAATTCTTTAAGATAAGCGTCAGAGTCATAAAGTTTTATAGTTTTCATTTTAGCTTCTCCTGAATTATATGAGCCGCCTTATAAATATCTCCGCCGCCCATAGTTATAACAAGCTCGCCTTTTTCGGCTGTTTTAATAACATAATCCGCTATATTTTCAAATCCGCTTAAAACAACGCAGTCAGGCAGTTTTTGAGCGATATCCTCTGATTTTATTCCGTAAGTGTTAACTTCTCTCGATCCCATTATAGGAGTCATAATAACCCTGTCGGCTATTGATAGAGCTTTTATAAAATCGTCTTTTAAAAGTGCGGTCCTTGAAAAAGTAAACGGCTGAAAAACTGCTGTTACTTTAGAATAATTAAGCTCTTTTGCGGCATTTAAAGTTGCTGTTATCTCGGTAGGGTGATGAGCGTAATCGTCGGCAAGAGTAAATCCGTTGTACTCGCCTAAAAATTCAAATCTTCTTCCTGCACCCGTGAATTTTTCCACAGCCTGCGCTATGCCCTCGGGAGAAACGCCGCAATCCGAACATACTGCAAACGAGGCAAGCCCGTTTAAAATATTATGCCTGCCCGGAATATGCATATCGAGATGGCCGACCTTTTTGCCCGACCTCATTACATCAAAAGAAAATCCGAATTTTGAGCTTTTTATATCGGCTGCATAGTAATCGTTCGTATCTTTAAATCCGAATGTAACTGTTTCGGCGTCGATACCGCTTGCCGCTTTAATACACAGCTCATCATCGCCGTTATAATAGCACTTTTTCGACATCGAAATAAATTTTTTGAAAGAATTCACAAGATTATCCATAGTTTTGAAATAATCAAGGTGATCGTTATCAATATTTAAAAGCACCGAAACATCGGGCGACATCTGCAAAAAAGTATCGACAAATTCGCATGATTCGCAAACGAGCGTCTGCGAGGTTCCGACAGTACCGTTCGATCCTATAAGCGGGAGCTTTCCGCCTATCACTGCGCTCGGATTTTTCTTGTTTAAAATGAGAATTTGTGTTATCATAGATGTAACGGTGGTTTTGCCGTGAGTTCCGCAAACGCCGATAACATTATCATAATGCCTTGTAAGCGCTCCTAAAAGGTGCGAGCGCTCCATAAGAGGGATATTATTCTTTTTGGCGGCAACGATTTCGGGATTATCCTCTGAAATTGCCGCTGAATAAACTACGAGCTCTGCGCCTTTAATATTTTCGGGACTATGGCCCATATAAACCTTTATGCCGAGATTTTTAACTCTGGTTAAAGGGTCGCTCTCATTATTATCGGAGCCTGTAAGCTCATATCCTTTTGAATGAAGAATTTCAGCAAGCGGACACATTCCGCTTCCGCCGATACCTATCATATGAACTCTTTTAATATTTGTAAGAATTTTGTCTTCGGTTCTTAATTCTTTCATATATATCAAACCTCTTTTTTATGAATAAACATACACTTTACATTATACAACATTTATTATAAAAAATAAACTGTTTTTTTGAAAGTAGGGCTAAAAAGCTTATGAATCAAGTATTGCCGAAAAAAGTAAAATTTATAATCGACGAACTTATGTCGCACGGATATGAGGCATATATAGTCGGAGGCTGCGTAAGAGATAGAATTATGGGCATAGTTCCTCACGATTATGATATAACCACTTCTGCCCAGCCTTGCGAAATAAAATCAATATTTAAAAACACTGCGGACACAGGGATAAAGCACGGAACAGTAACCGTTATTATTGAAAACAAGCCTTTTGAGGTTACCACATTCCGCAGTGAATTCGGATATTCGGATTCAAGGCACCCGGACAAAGTGAAATTTATAAATAATATCGAGGAAGACCTTAAAAGGCGCGATTTTTCTATGAACGCCATAGCATTTAATCCCGAAAAAGGATTTTGCGATCCGTTTAACGGAACAAAAGATATTAAAAATAAGATCATCCGTGCCGTAGGCGATCCGAAAGAAAGGTTTAAAGAAGACGCTTTAAGGATATTAAGACTTTTCAGATTTAAATCCGTTTTAAACTTTTCTATAGAAAAAAACACGGAAATTGCGGCGCTTGAGCTTTGCGGCGAAATATCCGGAATAAGCGAAGAAAGAATAAGCGGAGAACTTATAAAAACTCTTTTAGGGCAAGCTCCGAAAGCATTAGAGCCCCTTATTAAAAACGGCGGATTTAAATTTTTAGATATAACACACTGCGAAAGACCTGAAAGAATTAAAGAGCTTACTTTAAATCCCGAAATAAGATTATATGCTTTTTTAAATATCTGCGGTGCAGATGTTTTTAAAACCTGCAAAGCGCTTAAATTAAGCAACAAATTTTTCTCCGATTTCAATGATTTTGAAATATTAAAATCGGAACTTGATATCAATAATATTAAAAGAAATTTAAGAAAGCTTAAAAATAAAAATAATTTTATTCTTTATTTGGATTATAAAAAGCATATTTTAAACGAAGATATAAGCTCTTATATTTTAAAGTATAATAAAATTTTAGATTACCGCGAGCCATATGAAATTAAACACTTAAAAATAAACGGTGACGACCTGAAAAATATCGGTATTAAAGGTAAAGAGATCGGCGAAACGCTTGATTTTCTTCTTGAAAAGGTAACCGATGATCCAAAGCTTAATAATAAAGATAAATTACTTGAAATAATAAAATCCAGGTAACTTAAAAGATAACTGCGCCATAGAATGTTATATAAACTTCTATGGCGTATTTTTTATGCAGGTGTTGATAAAAATGAAAGTTTTACTTATAGGCGGAGATAAACGCTCGGAATATGCGGAAAGAAAATTCAGAGAAGCCGGATTTGAAACCGATACGCTCGGATTGCATATTAATGATAAAGGGGACATTCAAAAGGCGGATATAATCGTACTCCCTGTTCCGACCACGCGTGACGGGGTGAATATTTTTTGCCCTTTGACAAAAAAGGTAATTCCTTTAAAAGAACTTGATAATGTTTGCAAAAAAACGATGATCTTCTCTTCTCTTTACGGCGGCGAAAAAGAAAATATCACCGATATTTCAGAGCTTGACGAATTTTCTATATTAAATGCCGTGCCGACAGCCGAGGGAGCTATCGCCTATGCGATAAATTCCACGGAAAAAACACTTTTCGGCTCAAAAGTGCTTGTAATAGGCAACGGGCGCGTAGGAAAAGCGTTAAGAGCAAGATTAAGAGCTCTCGGCGCTGTTGTAACGGTGAGCGCAAGAAAACCGAGAGATTACGCGGAGATAGAGATAAACAGCTGTGAATATCTTGAAAGCGCCGAGCTTAAAAAGAATTTAAATCGGTTTGATTTGATTTTCAATACGGTCGACGCGCCGCTATTCTGTGAAGAAGATCTCAGCTTTTTAAAAAATCCCATTATCGATCTTTCCACGCGCGGATGCACGGCTGAAAAAAATGAGAAAATTATAAAACTGCCCGGCATACCGGGTAAAACAGCTCCTAAAACCGCCGGAGAGGTAATTTTTAAAACCGTTATCGGACAATTAAAACTACGGAGGGATATATTTTGAAAAAAATCAATATAGGCTATGCTTTCTGCGGTTCATTTTGCACTGTTAAAAAATCTCTCGAAGCCTTAAAAGAACTTGCAAAAACCGAAGCGAATATAATTCCTATAATGTCGGAAATAGTTTACAATACTGATACAAGATTTATCAAAGCAGACGATCTTAAAAACCAGGTCGAAGAGGTTTGCCACAACAAAATCATTCACGATATTGTTGAAGCGGAGCCGATAGGACCGAAAAATCTGCTTGATCTGATAGTTGTTTCTCCCTGCACGGGAAACACAGCCGCAAAAATAGCGCTCGGAATTACAGACACTCCCGTTACTATGGCTGTAAAAGCAAGCCTTAGAAACAATAACCCCGTTGTGCTGGCTCTCGCTACCAACGACGCTTTAGGCGCTTCCTATAAAAACATAGGATTGCTTCAAAATACGAAAAACATCTTCTTTGTGCCTTACAGGCAAGACGATCCGTTCGGAAAAAACAATTCGCTTGTATGCGATTTTACCAAGCTTACAGAAACTGTTAATCAAGCTTTGACCGGCAAGCAGCTGCAGCCGGTAGTTATAGAGAAAAAATAAAAAATATCTCCCTTAAAAAAGGGAGATATTTTTTATTTAAGAACTGAAATTGCGTCTGCAATGGTTTTTTCAAGGGCTTCTCTGCCGTATTTATCCACTTCGGTTTTATTTCTTTCACCGTGTGTAAGGCAGCCGGCTCCGCCGATACAGCCTCCCACGCACGCCATTCCTTCGATGAAGTTGGCGTCAAGCAGATTTTTGCTCTTTTTAAGCAGTGCTACTCTGCACGCCTCAATTCCGTCGCAAGCGCAGGCTTTAAGCTCAAAATCAGTCACATTATGCTCTTTAAGACCTTCTGCGACAGCGTCTGAAAGTCCGCCGCTGCGGGCAAATATTCTTCCGAAATAAGAGGCGTTGTCTAAAGTTCCCTCTTCAAGAGCGGTAATATCGATCTCTTTGCTGTCAAACAGAGCCTGTAATTCTTCAAATGTCATCGCAACATCTACAAACTCTTTTACCGACTCTTTTTTAACCTCGGCTTTTTTAGCCGTGCAGGGCCCTATAAAGATGACCTTGCAGGGAGCCTCATGTTCCTTGATATATTTTGCAATAGCCGCCATAGGCGAAAGATTGTGCGAAACATACTGCTTCATATCGGGGAACGATTTTTCTATGTAGCTGACAAACGCGGGGCAGCAGGAGCTCGTAAGAAATCCTTTTTCAACAAGCTCGCGGCTTTCAGCGTCAGCTACCATATCAGCTCCGAGCGCCGCCTCAATAACTGTGTAAAATCCGAGCTTTTTAAGACCTGTTATGACCTGACCTAACTTTGCGTATTTAAACTGACTCGAAATTGACGGTGCAACAACAGCAAAAACCTTATAATTTTTATTGTTATCGCTTTTCTTTATTATATCGATAGCATCAAGTATAAAAGATTTATCGCTTATCGCACCGAACGGGCACTGATAAACGCAAGCGCCGCAGGAAATACATTTTGAATTATCAATAGCCGCGGCTTTATTTTCTTTCATAGTGATAGCCTTTATTTTGCAGGCATTTTCACAAGGTCTTCTTCTGCTGATAATAGCAGTGTAAGGGCAAACCTTTGAGCAGGCTCCGCACTCTTTACACTTGCTTTTATCGATTGACGCAACATGGTTTTCATCAAAAGTTATTGCCCCGAATCGGCAGGCATCCTCACATCTGTGGGCAAGACAGCCTCGGCATGCGTTGGTAACTTCATAACCGCCCATAGGACATTCATCGCAAGCGGTTTCAATTACTTCAATAACATTCGGGTTTTCGGAATCTCCGCCCATAGCAAGTTTTACACGGTCGCCTAAAATTGCTCTTTCTTTATAAACACAGCAACGCATTGTCGGCGTATTTCCGGGAACGATATTTTTGGGGATCTCCAGAATATTTTCAAGTAAAGTATCGTTCCAGGCAAGCTTTGCAACTTCCCTTAAAACTTTATATTTAAGGTGCTGTACCTTTGTGTCAAATTTATACATATTCATTCTCCTTTAGAAATAGCTGACCTTTATCCTCTTGCCCATTTTTTTAAGGCAGTCCGACAGTTCTTCGACAAGATTCATTTTTATATTGAAATTTATCGGAAGATCGGGGTTCTGATGTGCCGGATTGACCGCTCTGCCTACAAAAAAGTTAATATCCGTTGCTTCTTCAAATAAAAGTCTGCAAATAAGAGAAGCACCGTCACGGCTGAAGCTCCAATGCTCATAAAGCTCATTTTTATCAAGCGAATCTTTAGCATATTCTATGACCTTATTTATAGTAATAACGCCCTCGGTTACCAAATCGACTCCCTCAATAAAAGCTATCGGCGGAACATCGCTTTTTTCAAAATTAAGACTCGCATTAATAGGTTTATTAAGATATTTTGCCGCAATTTTAGAGGTAGTTCCTCCGCATACGATATGCTTTCCCTCTTTTGAGAAGAAAAGCGACATCATTCTGTCACAGTCATCAGGATTTCTCGGAGGGCCGAACAGAATATTCATAGGCTCTCTTTTTCTTATTCTGACCACGCACGCAGTCGCGTCGTCACCGGGATGGAAACCGTACTGCTTATCGCATTCGTCAATAAGCATAGTGGATAATGTTTTTGCAGTGTATCCCACATCTGCAATACCGAGCATAAACTGCGCGATATCTTCCCTTTTCCACCCGAAATTAAAAGCAATGCCTATTCCTGCATGAGGACAGCCGTCGCTCATAGCAATAAATATATCGTTTTCCCTGAGATCGATCTCGGATTTATAAATTAATTTGCCGCCGATGTTAAGTTCGGTTTTAGGATAATCGTAAAGTTCTCCGTTTCTTATCATGATAATTAGCGGATTATCATACTGAATAAGCTCCGCTAAAGAATTATTGATAAGGTGAATGATCGTAAAAGTGGAATACGCTACGCCTCTGACAGAGCATATCGGCAGCGTTGCCGCGATAGTTGAAACACATTCTTCAAGCGCTATACCCTCTGCTATCATAGTTGAAATTATTTTTGAGGTAAGAGTTGAAAGGATACTTGCTTTAACTCCGCTTCCGAGACCGTCAGCCAAAACAATAACGGTGGAATTTTCATTCTGTTCTATTATATCAACATGATCACCGCAAAGCTGTTCGCCCTCGTGATTTATACTTTTATAGCCTATATCAGCACACAGATTATTCATCGCTGATCGACTCCTTAAGCTTTGTTAGCGCAATTTTTGTTTCTGCGGCTGTTTCGCCGAGAAGCGACGCTATCTCCTGAACTATACGCATTTGCTTATCAACAACATTATCGGCTATTTCCACCGTTTGCCTGCTGATACTTTCTTTTTTCTCTTTTTGCAGTTCTTCTTCCGTAACATCGCGTAAAATACATACAAGAAGTCTGTATTCCTTATCATAAAGAATGGTTTCTTCTACATATTTTTCATATTCTGCAAGATATACTCTTTTATCGTGAATATTTCTGTTTTTACTGAGCACGCTCAAAAAATCGCCCGGATCCATAATTCTGACGACCTGATCGCCGAGAATATCAGAAGCATATCTGAGGTTAAGAATTTTAAGCGCGGCTTTATTTATCTGCTGGACTTCAAGTTTTTCATTCAAAACAATAAGACCGTTCGGCGTGTTTCTGACGATAGTATCGGAAAAGCTTTCGGCTTTATCCTTAAGGAAAGGCAGACACATAGAAACCTCTGCTTTTCCCTGGCAGATTGCAATAGCCTTTTCCCTGCAGGAATCATAACCGCAGGAGCCGCAATTCAGCTCGTCAGACGGCTTGACCTTACCCATCTGCTTAAGCGCCTCTTTGATCTCTTCTTCGGAAGGCATAGGAAGCTTGTGGCAAATAGCCTCAAAGCTCTTTTTTAGCTCTGTTTCATCGGGCTGAGAAATGTCAAAATCGTCTTTCCCAGCAAAATCGGAAACTGCGGTGTAATCCTTTACGGGCGAGCGGTGGAATTTTTCCATAACGGGACCGCCCACACAGCTGCCTGCGCAAGCCGACATTTCTATAAAGCACCTGTGAATATTTCCTCTTTCAATATCCTTAAGCGCCGCAATACAGTTGTCAACTCCGTCGATAGCGAGATAAGAATATCCGTTATCCGGCTTATCCATACTTTTAAGAATTCCGCCGGTGGTCGGGAAAAATCTTGTTCTGCCTGTTTTTTCTTCGTCTTTTATGTTTTTGGGTGTGATATTTTCCGCTTTGAGCCAATCGGTAAGCTCGTCAAATGTTAAAACGGCGTCAACATAGCCCTCATAATGCGAGGCTTCGTCTTTTTTTGCCACGCAAGGACCTATAAAGACTGTTTTCGCATTAGGTATTCTGCTTTTGATATCTTTACAATGCGCCTGCATAGGCGAAATAACATCAGCCAGATAATCAAGAGTATCAGGGAAATATTTCTGAATAAGAAGATTGACTGAATGACAGCAAGAGGTAATAATAATATCGCGGTTAGCCTCATTAAGCATTTTTTCATATTCGCGCTTAACGATGGTTGCCCCTAAAGCTGTTTCTTCCACATCATAAAACCCAAGCTTTTTAAGAGCGGCTCTCATAGCTCCTATACCTATCGATTCGTAATTAGCTACGAATGACGGCGCAAGACTCACAACCACAGGATCGCCGGTTTGGAGCAAAACTTTTACTTTTTCCGTTTCGCTGACTATCTGTTTGGCATCCTGAGGACAGACAACAAAGCACTGACCGCACAAAATGCACTCGTTCCCGATAATATAAGCCTGGTTACCTGAAAAACGAATGGATTTAACGGGACAGTATCTTATACATTTATAGCAGTTTTTGCAGTTGGATTTTTTAAGAGTCAGGCAATCCATTATCCGCTCACCTCACCTTGAAGCTTTTTTAAAATATGTTCTTTAAAAAAATCATCGAACTTTTCAGGCGTGATCCCGGTATAAACATCATCGTCTACCGTAACGGTCACACCTTCCCTGTTGCATCTTCCGGTGCAAAAGCTCCCCGCAAGAGTTATTTCATTATCAAGTTTATTATCCGTTATTGCTTTCTGAAAAAGCTCCACCAATTTTTCGGAGCCTTTAATATGACAGGCAGAGCCGACGCAGATCTGAACTATCATTATTTCTCAACCTTTTTTAAAATATTTTCTTCAAAAAAGGTTTCTGCCGTTTCGGGATCGACAGAGAAAAACTCTCCGTCTACCGTAACGCAGACTCCGTCCTGACATCTGCCCATACAAAATGTTCCGGAAAGGTCGACTTTATCGGATATATTATTTTTTCCGATAAGATTTTGCAGAGTTTCAACCACCTGTCTTGATCCTTTGATGTGACAGGATGATCCTATACATACTGTTACTTTCATAATTTTTCTCCTTTTGCCGATTAAAATTTAAAAAGTTTTTTAGATAAGCTTATATAAAATTTTTCTTTCTTCTTCCCGTGCCGAGATGCTGAGCGAAGCCGCTACGACAGGTATCCATTTTTTTATGTAAGAAATTTCGGTGCCGCTTTTTTTGCTGTATAATTCAAGATATTTTTCAGCATATTCGTCTTTTCCTTTTATCTTGAAGAGGATATAGGTCCTCGCGGCGTCGGCAGATGCGTTTCCGACTGTTGCGTGCGACCAATCAAGAATATACGGAACATTATCTTCCGAAATAATAATATTTGTAGGATAAAAATCGCCGTGGCAGATCTTATTCTCATTAGGCATTTCTTCAAGTCTTAAATGAAGATCGTATCTCACGGTTGCAGGGAGATCGGAATCGCAGATCCTATAATTAAGACGGTCCTTAAGCCTGCTTAGCTCTAAGCAGCTCTCCGAATTTATTTTTATCTGAAGATCGGTAAAAAGCTCAAGATATTCATTAGTTTTACCAGGATCTTCTTCCATAAGCGAATAAAGATTTTTGCCCTTTATGAATTCGGAAACTATAACATATTTACCGTCGATTGAAGTTACTTCCGAGATTTTAGGAACATTAAAGCCCTTTTCTTCCATTCGGATCTGATTAAGTGCTTCACTGAAAACTCCGGCTTTTGAGTGATCCTCACAAAAGACCTTTAAACATCTGTCCTTATCCCTATATAAGGTTTTATTATTTCTGACAGCAATAATCCTGTCGAGATTCATATTTTTTACTCCTTTTTGCGCTTAAAAATCATCTTTTAAGTATAATTTTATCAAAATAAATTTAAATTGTGTATTGCTGTTTTTGCATAAGGGTATTGCAATAAACTAATAACCCGAAGGGGTTATTAGTTCCCTTTTAGAAGAAATCAATTTTTCAATAAACAACTTATCAAGCTTTGAAAGTGAATGATCCTTTTTATAGATAAGCATATCTTTATAAATTCTGTCGCTTTTAACGGAATCAAGCTGAATCAAGCCGTATCTTAAAAGCAGATCTTCGGGAATCGGAGATACCCACATAAATGTGTTTTTATTTTTTGCGAGAAGCTCGAATTGGCTCGCCCTGTCGAACACAAATATCCTGTTTTTTGCGTTTTTGGAAAATTCTTCTTTCTTTACCTCTGCAAACGGCAGCGACGGCACATAAGGATCCGCGTGGGCTATTTCTGTGTATCCGCAGAGAATTTCTTCGCTTAAATCTTTCTCGTTTGCAAGTTTGCTCTCTTTGCTTACCACCAAATTATATTTGAATTCGCATACAAGCTCGCAATTGAGATTTTTCTCTTTAAAAAGATCCTTATAATATTTATCATAAGTTTCCGCGTATCTGACTATTCCGAGTTTATAGTTCTCTTCAAGAACATTTTTAAGAGTTCTCATAGAATTGGTTTCACGGTAATAGATCTCTGTGTCGACATCGTTTTTAAGAGTTTTTGAAAATTCGGCAAAAGCATAAGAGATATAGCTTGCGCGCGGAACGGAAACGGAAAATTTCAGCTTTTCCGATTTATCCTTTTTAAACATATTCTCAACCATATCCACGCGGCTTAGAATATTCTCGGCGCAATCAATAAATGTTTCTCCCTCGGCAGTCAAAGTCATCCCTTTAGCGCTGCGCTCAAAAAGTGTGATCCCGAGATCGGTTTCAAGCTCTTTAATTGCGCGGCTGAGCGCTGACTGGCCGACAAAAAGCTCTTTTGCGGCTTTATTTATTGAATTGGTTTTGGCAACCGTTACGGCATATTTCATATGCAACAGGTTCATACAATTCTCCTTGCAAAGTTTTCACATATATTATTTTATCACATAATCGATAAAAAGTAAAACATCTTTATAATTTTTGCCGAAAAAAATAAAAAACCGCCGAAATCGGCGGTTTTAATATCAAAAATCAGTCTTTAAGCGAGGTTTTAACGCTTTCAAAAGTATCAGTTATCGATTTATCGGGAACTTTAGTCAAAAGACTAACGACAACTATAAATACCGAGCTTATTACAAAAGCCGGGAAAAGCTCATAAATCGCGAAAATTCCGCCGAGCTTTGCTATAACATATTTCCAGATAAATACCATTGCTCCGCCGCTTATAATTCCGGCTAAAGCTCCCCATTTTGTTGTTCTCTTCCAGAAAAGCGAGAAGAGCATAATGGGACCGAATGCGGCGCCGAAGCCTGCCCAGGCAAACGATACTATTCTGAAAACAGATCCTTTAGGATCAAGAGCGAGAATTACAGCTATAACAGAGATAATAATAACGCTTAATCTTGCGATAACCATTTCCTTTTTTTCGGATAGCTTCATTTTAAAGGTGTTAACAAGTATATCCTTTGTAACGCTTGAAGAAGCCGCTATAAGCTGAGAATCCGCTGTGGACATTGTTGAAGCGAGAATTCCCGAAATGAAGATTCCCGCGATAAATGCCGGAATGTATCCTCTTGTGGATAAAAATCTTGAAATATCAACTATGATAGATTCTGCCGCAGACGCCGATTCGTACTTATCGATTATTCCGTTATTTACAAGCGAAAGACCTGCAACGCCTATCAAAACAGCAATTCCGAGAGATATAACGACCCAAACAGACGCAATTCTTCTTGAAACCTTTAATTTCTTAGGATCATCGATAGCCATAAATCTTAAAAGAATGTGAGGCATTCCGAAATAACCTAAGCCCCAGGCTAAAGTGGTTATAACCGAGAAAGTACCGAAACTTCCCGTTTTTGAAGCGGCGACATCAAACCCTTTAAAGAGATCGAAATATCCCGCCATATTTTTTGCAGACTCAAAAATACTGTCAAATCCGCCGATAATTCCCTCGCTTAAGCCTAAAACGACAAACAAAGCGACAGTCATAACAATGCTCTGAATAAGGTCGGTTATGGAAGCGGCTAAAAATCCGCCCATTGTGCAGTAACCGACGATAACAACTGCGCTTAAAATCATAGCCGTTTTATACTGCATTCCAAACATACTTGCAAACAGCTTTCCGCAGGCGGAAAATCCCGAAGCAGTATAGGGAACGAAGAAAACAATAATAACCAAAGCCGCTATAACAGAGAGAATATATTTGTTATCGCCGAATCTTTTTGAAAAGTATTCGGGAATCGTAACAGCGTCTATCTTCTCAGAATATTTACGAAGTCTTTTAGCGACAAACAGCCAGTTGAGATATGTTCCTATCGCAAGACCTATTGCAGTCCATGTAGCCTCTGCAAGACCGCACATTAAAGTAAGTCCCGGTATACCCATAAGCAGATAAGCGCTCATATCGGAAGCCTCTGCGCTCATCGCCGTTACTAAAGGGCCGAGCTTTCTTCCGCCGAGATAAAAGTCGGTAGAATTTTTATTCTTTTTAGAATAATATGCTCCTACTCCGAGCATTGCAAGCAGATATAACACTATTGCAATTATAGTGCAAATTTCCGCATTAGTCATAATAATCCCCCAAAATAAAAAAATATGGAAATATTATACTACAATAATTTATTTTTTTCAACAAAAAAATCTCCCTTTCGGGAGATTTTAAATTAAATTTTGTTTTAAGCCTTATAAAAATGCTCTTCTGTAGCGGCGCATAAATAGTGATAAACAGGCAAATGGAGCTCCTGAACTTTAAATGTTTCTGTTTCGGGAACTTTAATGCAGATATCCGCAACCTCATTAAGTTTCCCGCCTTTAGCGCCGGTTAAAGCTATAACCGTTATTCCTAAAGCTTTTGCCACTTTAGCCGCGGCATTGCCGTTTACCGAGTTACCGGAAGTGCTTATGCTTATCAGCACATCGCCTTTCTTTCCAAGCGCCATAACATCTTGCGCAAAGATAAGATTAGGATCGACATCGTTGCAAAAAGCAGTGTTTACAGCGTTCAAAGTCGTAAGAGCTACTGCCGGAAGACCATACTGAAGTTTATTTAAGATCTCATCGTCAATTTCGGGGCAGTTTTTCTTCATTTCAGCCTTTTTTTCATCTGTCAAAGGGCGCTTTTTAAGAAAGCCTTTCATAAGCTCGCCTACTATATGATCGGAATCGGCACAGCTTCCGCCGTTACCGCAGATCATAAGCTTTCCGCCGTTTTCATAACATTTGATAAGTGCCTCGGCGGCGTTTTTTAAATCTTCTTTGCAGGAAGAGAGGTTAGGATATCTTGAAAGTAATTCATTTAACATAATTAAATCTCCTTATAATAAAGCGGTTGCTATTGCGGCATAATCGCCGATTTTTTCCGAAAGCTCTGCAGGCACGATCTCGCAGACCTCTGCCGCGGCAGATAATGCTTCTTTTTTAATTTCTGCTTTGCAGGCTTCAGCCAATAGATTTTCGGATCTTGCATAAATGCTTCCGATAACGATTTTCTGAGGATTGAGAATATCGATTAAAATGCTCAGTCCCTTGCCTAAATATGTTCCGCAGGTCTTATACACATTTATTGCGGTTTCGTCGCCCGCGTCAGCCGCGTCGGCAACGGTTTTAGCTGTAACATCCTCGGGTTTCATTCCGGGCTTAAAATACATCGGATATTTTCCCTGCTGAACCTGCTCAAGCGCCATCTGATAGCCTAACTGCGCAAGACCGCCTCCGCTGCAGAATCCCTCAAACGAGCCGGCTTTATGAAAGCCTACTGGGCCGAACTTTTCAAGTCTTATATGCCCGCATTCGCCTGCATTGTCATTAGTTCCTGAATAAAGCTTACCGTCAATAATAAGTCCGGCTCCCAGCCCTGTTCCGAAAGTGAGAAATACCGCATTATCGCAGCCTCTTGCGGCGCCGAATTTCCATTCGGCAACTGCGCAGGCATTCGCGTCGTTCTGAAGAAAAACAGGAATATTAAAGCTTTCCTTGATCTGTTTAACTATTTCAACATGAGTCCAACCGAGAAGATTAGGCGGACCGAGTATCACACCGTCTTTAGAGCTTAAAGGACCTCCGCAGGAAATTCCGACTGCCTCAAAATCTCCGTTTTTCTTAAGAGATCTTGCAAGATCTATAAGCTTATCAATCATTTTTTCGGGAGCTATAGAGAGATCTGTGGCAATTTTTTTCTTATCCACTATCTCAATTTCTCCGTTTACAAAAGAACCGGAAATAACGGCGCATTTTGTTCCGCCGATATCAAATCCAAGTAAATTCATTTAACCCCTCCGAGTAATATTTTTCTTTTCAATGTTATTTTACCACATCGAAAAAATTTGTCAATATTAACAGAAAAAACTATAGACTTTTTTATATATAGATATTATAATACACTTATAATCGGAGGGTTGTTATGGATATTAAAAAATTAAACGAAATTTCGAATGAAAATGCTGTAAGACCGTTTTGGAGCTGGAATGACGAACTTGAAGTCCCGGAGCTTTTAAACCAGATAGAAGAAATGAAAAAAGCCGGAATAAACGGATTCTTTATGCACGCAAGAGGCGGTCTTACTACCGAATATATGGGTGAAAAATGGTTTGACGCTATAAATGCCTGCGTAAAAAAAGCCAAAGAGCTCGGTATGGAAGCCTGGGCTTACGATGAAAACGGCTGGCCGAGCGGTTTTGCAAGCGGCGCAGTACCTTCAAAATCGGTTGATTTTCAGCAAAAAAACATAGTTGTAGGCACTTATAAACCTGATTTAGAAATTAAAAACATAATAGGAATTTATAAAAAGACCGAAAACGGGTTTGTTAAAACCGACGAGCCCGAAGAAAATGATCTTGTTTTATCATATTCGATAAATCCGTATTACACCGATGTTATTAATAAAGACGCGATCGCTTATTTTCTTAAAACAACTCACGACAAGTATTATGAAAAATTCGGAAAAGAATTCGGCAAAGGTCTTAAAGGATTTTTTACAGACGAACCACAGTACTGCAACAATGCACGCACCCCCTGGACATTTAAATTCCCCGAAATTTTTGAAAATGCTTACGGATATTCGCTCGTTGACAATCTTCCTCTTTTATATTTTGAAGAAGAGGGATATGAAAAATTCAGAAACGATTTTTATACCCTGCTTCAAAAAATGTTCAGCGAAAATTTCATTAAGCAGATGTATGATTGGTGTGAAGAGCATAACTGTATGCTCACAGGCCATTTGATGAATGAGGAAAACCTTATCACTCAGCTTGCTTCCACTGGAGGTGCAATGGCTTCATATCAATACTTTCATATTCCCGGAATAGATTGGCTCGGAAGAGAGATTAAAAATGTGCTTACTCCCAAACAGCTCGGAAGCTACTGCGCTCAATCTGGCAAAAAAAGCTTAACCGAAAGCTTTGCGCTTTGCGGCTGGGATGTGAGAATGAACGATCTTAAAAAAATAGCCGAATGGCAGTATGTAAACGAAGTAACCTCCCTTTGTCCGCACCTTGAAGGTTATTCTATGAGAGGCTGCAGAAAAAGAGATTATCCCGCTTCCCTCTTTACTCAGCTTCCGTGGTTTAAAACAAGCTACAAATATTTTGCCGATTATTTCACACGCTTAGGAGCTTTGCTTGATAATAACGAAACTGTGGTATCGGTTATGGTACTTAATACAATAAGATCGGCTTTCATTACTTTTAACCCTCAAAACAAACCTAAAAGCTTTGAAATTAACAATGCAATTTTAAACTGCGATACTCAGTTAAGAAACGCCCATATCCCCTATCACTTCGGTGACGAAACCTTAATGCAGAAGAACACTTATGTTAAAGACGGAAAGCTGCATATAGGTAAATGCGCCTATTCGGTTATCGTTCTTCCTCAGGCAATTTCAATCAGTGAAAACACATTAAGGCTATTTGAAGAATTTAAAAAACAGGGCGGTAAAATCTTTGCTATAAAGAGCTTGCCTTATCTTGTTGACGGTGTTAAAAGCGAAAGACTAAACGCGCTTTGCAAAGATATTAAGATAATTGAAACAGCCGGCGAAATTAAGCCTTATGTTGAAAAAGACGCTTATATAAGCGCTGAAACTAACGGCAAAGAAAATCCCGATCTAACCGTTTTGATCAAAAAGACTGACGACGGAAGATATATCTATTATCTTGTAAATCTATCGGAAGATAAATTTAAAGCCGATATTACTCTTGAGAGCGAATATTCGATTTCTTCATTAGATATGATCACTCTTGAAGAAGAAAAATTAAACAGCTATATTTCCGCCGGTAAAACAAACTTAACTCTTGATTTCGACATATATTCAAGTTACATTTTAATTACAGACGATAGATCAAAGGCTGTAAAGCTTAAAGAGAAAGAAGAAATAAATATTCCTCTTAAAAATGAATTCACCATTGTAAAGAGCGATCTTAATTCCCTTACTCTTGATAAATGCGAATACCGCATTGACGGCTCCGATTGGCAGGAAGAAAAAGCTGTGATTATTCTTCAAGACAATCTTTTAAGCCTCGGAAGAAGCTGTGATATTGAGCTTAAATTCAAATTCTTTGCGGAAAACAAACGCTGCCTTAAAGGCTTAATGCTCTGCCTTGAAACACCCGAAAAATTCTCATTTGAAATCAACGGCAAACCTTTTGAATTTAAAGACTGCGGAGAATTCTTCGATTGGTCCGTAAGAAAAACCGTGATTGACGAATATGTAAATGTCGGAGAAAACGAAATAGTCTTAAAAGGAAAATTCTATCAGCGCCCCGATGTTTACAGAGTTTGCCTTGATCCGAAGATCTGTGAAACAGAGCGAAATAAGCTTACTTATGACACAGAGCTTGAAAGCATCTATCTTTCAGGCGATTTCGGAGTAAATATGAAAGGCGATTATTCGCTCGGCGAAAGGCATACGGTATTCGGAACAAAAGATTTCAGCTTAAGCGATAAATGCACCAAGGTCGATATTAATAATATCACCGTTTCGGGATATTGGTTCTTCAGCGGTAAAATGACGCTTATGCAAAGGTTTAATATCGAAAAAGATGAAAATAAAGATTACTTTATTTCTTTTGATAAGCTGAACAGTCCTGCAGCGATAGTTTATATCAACGGCAAAAAAGCGGGCGACCTTTGCTTTGCTCCGTTTAGGCTTAATGTTACAAAGCTTTTAAACACGGGAGAAAACACTATAGAAATAGAATTTCTCTCGGGAAACAGAAACCTGTTAGGACCGCACCATAAGCCCTGCGGTGAGGTTTACAATGTCGGACCTGCAACATTCACAAATAAAAAAGGATGGTCTGAAGATCCTAATGCTCCCATTTGGACCGATAATTACAGCTTTGTGCTTTTCGGCGCCGAAATTTAAACTTAATAATTATTAAATGCGTATCCGAATAAACCGGATACGCATTTTTTTACATAGATTTAACATAAAAATAATAAGGATTTGATAAATATATGCTATATTAAATTTAAAATTAAAGGGGTGTAAATATTTGGATATTTTTAGCTTTCTGAATTTAATAGGCGGCCTGTGTCTTTTCCTCTTCGGAATGAATATTATGGGCCAGGCTCTCGAAAGAAGAGCCGGAAGCAAACTAAGCACGATTTTAAGCAAAATGACTTCAAATAAATTTGCCGGTTTTTTAACAGGCTGCGGAGTTACCTCGGTGATACAAAGCTCTTCTGCGACCACCGTTATGGTAGTGGGCTTTGTCAATTCGGGGATAATGACTTTAAAACAGGCTATCAATGTTATAGTGGGAGCAAATGTCGGAACGACGATCACCGCCTGGATATTATCCTTAAGCGGAATCAGCGGCGACAGCTTTTTTATTAAAATTCTGAAGCCATCTTCATTCACTCCTATTCTTGCACTTATCGGAACGATTTTCCTTATGTTTTCGAAAAACTCGAAAAAGCAGGATACAGGAACGATTTTGCTCGGATTTGCAACTCTTATGTTCGGAATGGAAACAATGTCCGGCGCTGTAAGCGGACTTAGCGAAGTTCCTGCATTCAGAGAAGCATTTGTTGCGTTTTCTAATCCTATTCTCGGCGTGCTTGCAGGTGCAATACTTACTGCAATAATTCAGTCAAGCTCGGCGTCGGTAGGAATATTGCAGGCGCTATCATCTACAGGTCAGGTCACATTCGGAGCGGCAATTCCTATTATAATGGGTCAGAATATCGGAACCTGCATCACAGCAATAATTTCTTCTTTCGGTGCAAATAAAAATGCGAAAAGAGCGGCTTTTGTCCATTTATCTTTTAATGTTATAGGAACGGTTATACTTCTTACGGTGTTCAGCGTTGTAAAAGGAATATTCTCACCCGCTATTTTAGGCGATTCGATTTCAAGCTTCCAGATAGCAATTATACACACTCTTTTCAATGTTTTGTGCGTTATTCTTCTTATGCCTTTTACCTCGCTTCTCGAAAAAATCGCGACTACCGTCATTAAAGACGGTAAGTCGCCCGATAAAATTCAGGAGCTGGACGAGCGTCTTATCAAAACCCCTGCCCTTGCAATAGAGCAGTGCCGCAATGTTGCCGAAGAAATGGCAACCCGCAGTGTAAGAGCGCTAAAAAACAGTATAAAATTATTTGAAAGCTATGATAAAACTCTTTATGAAAAAATCAGGAAAGATGAAAATGCTACCGATAAATATGAGGATATGCTCGGAACTTATATAATCAAGCTGAGCGCACAGAAAATGAGCGATTCCGACTCCGAAACTTCTACAGAAATCTTAAAATGTATCGGAGATTTTGAAAGAATAGCCGACCACGCGCTTAATATTGCGGATTCGGCAGCCGAGCTCAATGATAAAAAACTAAAGCTATCCGCAGTCGCAACCGAAGAGTTAAAGGTTATATTTAAAGCTGTAAACGAGATCGCAGTTATGACATCAAATGCATTTATAAATTATGATATTAAAACAGCCGAAAATGTTGAGCCTTTAGAGCAGGTCATCGATGAGCTAAAGGAAAGTATCAGAACAAGACATATCCACAGAATGCAGACCGGCGTTTGCAGTGCGGAAACAGGATTTATTTTAACCGATCTTCTTACAGATCTTGAAAGAACCTCCGACCATTGCTCTAATATTGCAGGCTGCATAATCGATACTTCAAATCATAATATGAATATACATAAAACCTTACGGTCCACTAAAAGCGAAAGCGAAGAATTCAGGACTAAATTTAAAGACTACGAAAAAGAATATATGGAAAAAATTCCGGTATAAAAAAATAAGGTCTGCATTTAAAATGCAGACCTTATTTTTTAAATCATCGGGATAAGCAGCATCTTTTCACACTCTAATCTATCGGTATCCAAATCGTTTATCTGTTTAATTTCTTTAACGCTTGCGCAGTATTTTTTCGCTATGCTCCAGATATCTTCACCGCAGGAGGCAAAATAAACGGTCATTGCACCCTTTGACTTTTTCTCGACAGGTTTTGATGAATCAAGCTGAACATCGGTTACGATAAGACTGTTATTTTCGGAATAAATTCCTGCTTTTACGCAAACCTCAAGCCTTACCTCTATGCTGTCGGAAGAGGTTATGATATATGATCCACTTGTTACCGTTATATCAGGCTCGCAATACAAGGCTTTTTCACAGCAATCAAGCTCTTTGCTGTAATCAAAAGGTACTTTTCTATCTAAAGCGCTTGAATCGCCGTCTTCGTCGGTCACAATTAAAAATACATTTATATTGCCATTGATCGATAATGTCCCGTTTTCTATGGAATGGCTTTGTATTTCGGGGATATACCACATATCCGCTACGCTTTCGATATTTAAATTTTCATCTGTTATCGTATCTTTTAAATTGAGATTTTCGCATATCTCACAGCAAAGCTTGCTGAATTTTATATCGCTTTTCTTAATATCGGCACAGTATTTCCTCGAATAAGCGTCTGTTATAACCTCAACATCATTTTCGCAGAAAGTTCTGCACCATACCAGGACCTTGGCATTCGTAATAAAGCTTTTGCTGTCCTGATTTGAAGACGGCTTTACTTCAAGCGAGCACAGCTTGCAGGAGGAAGTGCATTTGCAGTCCTCATTTATTCCCTCAATATTTAAAAGCTGACTGAAAGGGATGGAAGTATTCATTTGTCTGCGCTTATTATCGTCGGTAATATATACGGTCTTTACGCAAAGCTCGCCTTTTATCATCGCTTTGTTCGGAAGCAGTTTGCACTCTTTTATATGCGGAACCGCTTCATAACGCAAAATGCATTCTATGCTTTCCTGCGACTGACCTATATCCGTTTCTTCTTCGATACTGATATATTTTTCCGCATAACTCAAAGGTGTGGTTGCAGGTATCACTGCACGGTTTAATTCTACGGTATCATCGTCAACATCAGAAATTATCTCTATTGTTTTTTTCTTCTGCGCCTCGACTTTAAGAGTCAAAGCTCCGTGAATATCTATCTTTCTTGCACTCACTGCCCTGCAGTTGATATAATCCGTTCTTGCCGCGGCAAATATATCCGCCCCGTCTACATTATCGTCGCCCTCAAAGACCTTATTAAAGGGATACTGATATTCATAAGAATAGAGCGAACCCTCGGGACTTATGTAAATAAGAGTTATCAGTACATTACCGTCAATATTAATATTCTTTCCGTTTATACCTTTAGAAAGAATAAATATATCTGTTTTGCATTTTAGAATTTTAGTAATTTCCGGGCAATAATCCGGCAGAGTGAAATCGGTATCTATCGGAATTTCCGCCGACTGCTTTAAAACGCTTTCGTTGACTGTTACGGGTACTTTCAAATTCTTCTGCTCCATATTTTGTCACACTCTCCACTTTTTTTATTAAATAATATTATTTAAAATCGGAAAATATGACCTATAAAAAAGCCCTCTTTAAAAAAGAGGGCTTAAAATTTATTTAAGGAGTTCTGAATATCCTTTTCCGTATTGTACACAGCGTGAAACTCTGCTTAAAGTGGCAGAGGAAATATCGGTTTCTTCTATGACCTGATTATAGGTTTTCCCCTCGATCAAAAGCTTTGCCGCTTTAACGCGCTGTGCCATCTGCTCTATTTCTTTATTTGTGCAAAGATCGCTGAAAAAATCTTCGCACTGCTTTTTATCCTTGATATTTAAAATGATTTCAAACAATTCTTCGATCATTTCTTGCGTTACTTTACTGTGCGACATATTATTCTCCTTAAAAGCTTTCAAGCGATTTATTTAAAAAGCTCTTCGTTTTTTCCGATTTCGGATCATCGAAAACCTCTTCGGGCGTGCCGTATTCCTCTATCACACCGTCTGACATAAATAAGACCTTATCGGAAACATTTTTTGCAAACTCCATTTCATGCGTCACCACAATCATTGTGCTGCCGCCTGTTTTAAGGTCTTTAATTACTTTCAATACTTCTCCCGTAAGCTCCGGATCAAGCGCGCTTGTCGGCTCGTCAAAGCAAAGAATATCGGGCTCAAGCGCAAGCGCTCTTGCTATTGCCACTCTCTGCTGCTGACCGCCCGAAAGCTCGCATGGATAATTATTTATTTTATCTTTTAGTCCCACTCTGTCGATAAGATCCTCTGATCTCTTTCTTATTTCCTCTTCGCTCCCTCTTTTAAGTAAAAGAGGCGCAAGCATAACATTTTTGATCACGCTGTACTGCGGAAAAAGATTAAAAGACTGAAAAACAAGCCCGAAATGAAGACGGTTTTCTCTGATTTCACTTTCTGTAAGTTTCTTATTGCTGTCCCCGTCAAAGACGGTCTTTCCGTTTACTGTAATCGTTCCGCCGTCAGCAAAGTCAAGAAAATTTATACAGCGCAAAAGAGTTGTCTTTCCGCTGCCCGAAGAGCCGATTATGGAAAGCACTTCTCCCTTTTCAAGAGAAAAACCTATATTTTTGAGAACTTCGGTTTTGCCGAAGCTTTTTTTGATGTTTTTTACTTCCAATACAGACATTTTCTCTCACCTCACGCGTTAAAATAGCTAAGCTTTTTTTCAATAAGCCCGAAAATAATGGTAAGAATTCCGCAGAATACAAGATAAAATATTCCCGTGAAGAACAGCGGCCAAATTATAGCCGCGCCTTTAATAAAGGTCTGTCCGCTCCAGATAAGCTCATAAACTGCTATAATTCTTGCAAGAGATGTATCTTTAACAAGAGTTATAATTTCATTGCTCATAGGCGGCACGATTCTTTTTATAACCTGGAGAAGAATTACTTTAAAAAATATCTGACTTCTTGTCATTCCAAGCACAAGACCTGCCTCGGTCTGCCCTTTAGCGATACTTTCTATCCCTCCGCGGTAAATTTCAGAGAAATAGCAGGCATAATTGATTATAAAAGCCGTAAGCACGGCGGTCATTCTTCCGCCGTTACCTCCGCCCCATATGTTATTGTGAAGAATAAGTCCCGGTCCGTAATAAATAATAAGCAGCTGCAGCATAAGCGGAGTTCCGCGGATTATCCACACAATGGTTTTAACAAGACCTTTAAGCGGCATAAATTTAGACATTGAGCCGAAAGCTATAATAAGACCCAAAGGCAATGCTCCGAGAAGCGTGAAGAAAAATATTTGAAGTGTAGTATTGAAACCCTCAAAGAGTGTTTTAAGTACAGTTTGAAACATAAAATTATCCTTTTATAAAAATAGCACAAAGCAGGCAGAGGGAAAAACCCTCTCTGCCTGTAAGAAAATTCGGTTTAAATTATTTCTGCTCCATTACAGATTCCTGAACGCCGTAAGTTTTAGCAATTTCAAGCATAGAGCCGTCGGCATAGCTATCCTTGAAGAAGGCATTAAGTTTTTCTGTGAGATTTGAACCTTTTCTGAAACCTACGCCGTAGTTTTCTTCTTCTGCAACGCCTATTGTGTAAGCAAGGTTTTCATAGCTTGTTCCCTCGCCTACCATAGCGCCTGCCATAAGTAGGTCGATAACAGCGGCGTCAGATGTGCCGGCATTTACTTCCATAAGTGCGTCAACCTGAGCGGTAACGGATGTGACATTGTATCCTAAATCTTTAAGAGCCTTTTCGCCTGCCGAACCTGCTTCTGCGGCAAATTTAAGATTTTTAATGCTTTCAAGCGACTGATATTTATCGGCGACATCTTTTTTAACTACAACTACCTGAGTGTTTTTGCAGTAAGCATTTGAAACGGACATTCCTTTTTTAACTTCGTCTGAAATCGTCATTCCGTTCCATACGCAGTCGATACTCTTTGAATTGAGTTCCATAAGTTTGTTATCCCAGTCGATCTCAACAAACTCAACATCAACTCCGAGGCTTTTTGCAAACTTCGTTGCCATATCAGCGTCAAATCCTATCCATTTTCCGCTGCCCTTTTCCTCTTCATAATCCATAGGATTAAAATCGGTGATTCCTACAACGAGCTTGCCTTTATCCTTTATGTAATCAAGATCGCTTTTAGATGACTTTTTAGAACATCCTGCAAAACCGAGAACCATAACGGCAGTTAAAACAAAAGCAATTAATTTTTTCATTTTCTTCATTTCCTTTCGGGAGGTGTTTTTTATTTGATGATGTTATTATACTTCATCAAACTAAAGTTGTAAAGTGTTTTTTTGAAATTTTTTTATTTTTGTGAAAAATTACAAAAAGCAATACAAAAATCACGCACTTTATTGCTTTATTTAACTAAAGCGACAAAGTGATAAAAACACCTTCCGTTAAAGAAAGGTGTTTTTTTACTTAAAAATTAAAATCCGGGTTATCGCGATTAGTTAAATTCCATTGATCTCCGAACTTGAAATTCTTAGGAATTCCGCCGAAGTTGCAATTAACCGTATCAAAAGTTCCTAAAACAAAATTAGTGTTCACAATCTCGCTTGAAGAATTGCAGTATCCAAAAGAATTAAGTACCTTAAGAGAAGAATAAATAGTAGATTCTCCTCCGACAAGCGCATGGCGATTATTGAATTCTTCACCTTTTGAATTGATATTGCAATTAACAAAGCAGTTTCTTATCGAGAGATTTGAATCGCTTTTAATAAATCCGCATACTCCGCCGATATCTGCATATGATGAATTTACCTGTAAAATTGAGCCTTTATAAATAAAATCGGATAAAGAAATCGCATCAGCGGCGTCTGCATATAAAGAGCCCATTATTCCGCCGGTATAAATTGTTCCGCAATCACTTTCCAGAGTTACTGTAGAGAGTAAATTTTTACATATAGTTTGATTGCTTCCGATATCTAAATTACCTACTATTCCGCCGTTCCACATAGTATTATTTGAAGATTTGGCAATAATTTTTCCGGTAGCCTTAATATTTTTTAAGGTAGCTGTACCTGTGCTTGAAAAATATCCTACAAGACCTCCTACAACGAGAGTAGTATTATATTCTCCGCTAACATTTATAGAAATATTATCAAGCTTCAAATCGCTTATCTTGGCATTAAGCGTCGCACCGAAAAGTCCCACGGAAGTCATACGATCATTTGAGCCCATTGATATTCCGTCAAGAGAATGGATAGTTAAATTTGAAATAGTGTGATTATTTCCTTTAAACACGCCCTGAAAAGAAGTGTTGGAAGAGCCGATCGGAATAAAATTAACACCCGCAAGATTTATATCTTTTTCAAGCGTAACTGTAACTCCGTTATAACTATGACCTTCATATACATTATTTGAAAATTCAATAAGATCCGCAGCAGAAGAAATTTTCGTTATAGGATCCTTTTCTTCAATCTCTTCTTCCGTATCATCCGAAGGAGCGGGATTTTTTACGGCTTTCGGCGAGCTGACGGTGCTTTGTCCGCCTTTTGATGTTTTACCTTTGCTTTTTTTGAGCGCCTCATATTCTTCCTTGGTTATAGTTTTATTACCCTTCTGAGCAGCGGATGATTTTTCTTTCTTTTCGCCTGAGCCTTTAAGTTCCTTTTTATTAAAAGTGTTGCACGCGCACAATGATAATATCATAAATAAAGATAACAGTACTGCCGAAAACCTTTTTATTAATCTCATAAAACCTCTCCTCAAAAGGATAATTACTATCCTTAACAGTATATTACCATAATCTGGAAGAGATTTCAATAAAAATTTATAAAACTTTTTGCGAATTTTGTCGAATAAATACAAAACATCGGTTCGAAAGACCGAACCGATGTAATTTCAATTATTTTCCGAGCTCTTTTGTTCTTTTATAGCTTTCTAAAACAGCGCTGATAACCGCGGCTCTGAAGCCTTTTTCTTCTAATGCTCTTTGCCCGCAGATAGTGCTTCCGGCAGGACTGCACACCTCGTCTTTTAACTGCGCCGAATGCTTATCCGAGCTTTTCATTAGCGCCGCCGAGCCGAGAATAGTTTGCACAGCATAATCGATCGCTTTAGCTCTGGTTAGTCCGCATTCCACTCCCGCGTCTGCCAAAGCCTCGGAAAAAGTGAAAACAAAAGCCGGTCCGCAGCCCGATATTGCTGAGGCGGCGTCTATTTTATCCTCTTCGATTTTATCGATTTTGCCTGCAAATTCAAGCGCTTTTTTAAACTCATTTATATCTTCCTCTGTAATATCGCCAAAAGTAGAATATAAAATCATTCCCGAATTTGCAAGTACAGGCATATTAGGCATAATTCTTATAACAGGATAACTCTTTTTGCAAAAACCTAAAATTTTTTCAATAGGCATTCCCGCCGCCATAGAAACAAGAATGAATTTATCGTTTCTCTGACTAAGCGTTTCCCTGATACCCTCTAACATATCTTTCATCATCTGCGGTTTTACACCGAGAAAGATAAATTTCGAATTTTGCGCAATATCGGTATTTGTTCCAACAAAACAGCCTGTGCTTAAAGAAAACTTCTGCGTTTTTTCTTTGGAATGGTCGGAAACTATTACTTGCTCCTTGCCTGCGGATTTTATGACCGCTTTAGCCAGCGCTCCTCCCATATTCCCTACACCTATAAATCCGAATTTATACATATTAATTCTCCTATCTGATGTTGCCGTTGCCTACAACAACATATTTATAAGTCGTAAGCTCCTTTAGCCCCATAGGACCTCTTGCGTGGAGCTTTTGAGTTGAAATTCCCATTTCACAGCCGAGACCGAATTCACCGCCGTCGGTAAATCTGGTAGACGCATTAACATATACCGCCGCAGAATCGACAGCCTTTGTAAAATAATCGGCATTATTTGAATTTTCGGTAACTATAGCGTCAGAATGATGAGTTGAGTGAAGTGAAATATGATTTACCGCGTCTTTAACATCACTGACTATCTTTACAGCCATTATATAATCAAGAAATTCTGTATCAAAATCTTCAGGTAAAGCCTTAGAAGCCTTAATAATTTTAAGGGTTTCTTCATCGCCCCTTATTTCGGTTTTATGAACGCCGCTTTCCCCGGAAAAAGCATTTTTAAGCATCGGAAGAAATTTACCAGCAATTTTTTTATTTACCAGGCAGACCTCCGCGGCATTGCATACCGACGGTCTGCTTGTTTTTGCGTTTACAACGATTTTTATAGCTTTATCAAGATCTGCAAATTCATCGACATATATGTGGCAAATTCCTGTGCCTGTTTCAATGCACGGAACAAGAGCATTTTGCGTGCAGGCTTTTATAAGACCTTTTCCTCCGCGCGGAATAAGAAGGTCAACATATCCTACGGCTTTCATCAGCTCCGTTGCGCTGTTTCTTGAAGTATCTTCGACAAGATTTATAAAGTTTTCATCAAGCCCCGCTTTTTTAAGTCCGCTTTTAAGTGCCTTAACGATTGCATAAGCGCTCAAAAATGCCTCTTTGCCGCTTCTAAGCACACAAACATTTCCGCTTTTAAAGCACAAAGCCGCCGCGTCGGAAGTGACATTCGGTCTGCTTTCATAAATTATAGCGACAACACCTATCGGAACTGAAATTTTTCTTATCAGAAGACCGTCTTCTCTTCTTTTTTCGGATAAAATATTATCCGTGGGATCTTCAAGTTTTGTCAGAGCATTAATACCGTCAGCCATAGCTTTTATGCGGCCAAAGTCAAGAAAAAGGCGGTCGATCATTACCTCGGATATTTTCCCTTTAGCCTCAGCTACATCTTTTTTATTAGCATTAAGTATTTCATCAGAATTATCTATAAGGCTTTGCGCCATAAATTCAAGCCCGCGGTTTTTCTCCTCGCTTGTGAGCATAAGTCCGCTTTTAGCTTTTACCGCCGACTTTAATATTTCAATAGTTTCTCTCATAATATCTCTTTTCCGTAAAATCTTGTGCCGACTTCTTTTCCGCCGACAATATCATATAGTATCTCGGCGTTGCTGCCGTTTGCAATGACCATATCTATTCCGTTTTCCGTAACCAAAGCTGCGGCGTTAAGTTTAGTTTTCATTCCGCCCGTTCCGAGCTTACTGCCTGCAGAGCCCGTCATAGCTTTTATTTCGGGAGTTATTTCACAAACCTTATGAATAAGCTTTGCGTTACTGTCCTTATGAGGATCGGCGGTAAAAAGACCGTCAATATCAGAAAGAATTATAAGAAGATCGGCTTTCACGACATTTGCGACAATAGCCGATAAAGTATCGTTATCGCCTATTATTATTTCGTCTGTAACAACAGTGTCGTTTTCATTGATTATCGGAATTGCACCGAGTTCAAGCAGGCGGTCTAAAGTATTCTGAAAGTTTTGGCGCCTTAAGCTGTTTTCAATATCAGCGCCTGTGAGCAGAATTTGTGCGACAGTGTGATTATGCTCTGTGAAAATCTTATCATAAGTATACATAAGCTCGCACTGCCCTACCGCCGCCGCGGCTTGCTTTGTGGGAATATCGTCAGGTCTTTTATTTAAAGAAAGTTTCCCCGTTCCCATTCCTATAGCACCGGATGATACAAGAATTATCTCGTTGCCCGCGTTTTTAAGGTCCGCCATTACTTTACAGAGCGACTCTACTCTTCTGATATTTAAAAGCCCTGTGGAGTGAGCGAGAGTGGAAGTGCCGATTTTTATTACTATCCTCATATTATATTACCTGCTCTTTTTGCAATTTGTTTTATTATAGCATTTGTTTTAAGGTTTTTCAACATTCTGTTTGTATGCTAAAAATCCCGCCCACTAAAGTGGACGGGATCATTGGAGCGGGTGATGGGAATCGAACCCACACAACCAGCTTGGAAGGCTGGGATTCTACCATTGAACTACACCCGCATTTGCGACTTAAATATAATATCACAAATGCAAGGCATAGTCAAGTATTTTTTTAAAGAATTAAGAAAAAATCAGTGTACGGTTATTTCGCCGTTTTCAACGCTTACGGTAAGATCCATAGGTTTGCCGTCGTTTCCGATTATAAGGTCTACGGCGCTGTTTTCGATCTTATTTCTGATAATATTTCTTAGTTCTCTTGCTCCGTTTTTTTTCTCATCGCAGATATCGGCTAAAATTTTACTTACGCCGCTTTTTACGGTTACATTTATATCGCGGAGCTTTAACGCCTCTTTGAATTCATCAAGCATAATATCGGCGATCTTTTCAAGAGAATCTTTCGAAAGCGGCGAAAATACCACAATTTCGTCTACTCTTGCCAAAAATTCCGGTCTTAAAAACTCGCTTAAAGCCTTTAATGCTTTTTCCTTTGAGGCTTCTTCCAAAGTTTTATTAAATCCTAAAAGAGTATCCGTTTTTTCGCTGCCGGCATTGGAGGTCATAACTATAATAGTGTTTTCAAAATTGACCGTTCTGCCCTGGGCGTCGGTTATTCTTCCCTCGTCAAGAATTTGCAAAAGAACATTTAAAACATCGGGGTGCGCTTTTTCAATTTCATCAAAAAGCACCACAGAATAAGGCTTTCTCCTTACCTTTTCGGTAAGCTGACCTGCCTCGTCAAACCCGACATATCCGGGAGGCGCTCCGATCAGTCTTGAAACGGAATGTTTCTCCATAAATTCCGACATATCAAGCCGAATAAGCGTTTCGGGAGTATCAAAAAGCTCCTCGGAAAGAGTTTTAACAAGCTGCGTTTTACCTACGCCCGTCGGACCGACAAAGATAAACGACGCAGGTCTGTGAAGAGCGCTTGTTTGAATTCTTGATCGCTTTACAGCCGAGGCGACGAGGTGTGTTGCCTCTTTTTGACCTATTATTCTCTCATTTAATTTATCTTCAAGCATTGAAAGCTTTTTGAGATCGCTCTGCTCTACCTTTGCCGCGGGAATTCCTGTCCAAAGCTCAATGACCTTCGCAAGCTGTGCGTCGGTAACAGTATTCTTTGAGGCAGGTTCATAAAGTGACTCTGCTTTGGCTTTATATTTTTCTATATCCGATTTTATCAGCGCTATTTTTTCAAAATCGGGATCTTCCACATTATTTTCAAGCTCTTCAAGCTTTTTGGTTTCTTCGGCTATATTTTTATTGGCGGTATAAAGCTCGTCGATTGCCTTATTTTCAAGACTTGTGCAGGCGCACGCTTCGTCAAGAAGATCTATTGCTTTATCGGGTAAAAATCTGTCGGTAATATATCTTTCGCTTAAAATAACGGCTTTTTCGACTATTTCATCGGGTATCACCACGGTGTGATAACCCTCATAATAGGATTTAACACCCTTTAAAACTTCAATCGTTTCTTTAATAGACGGCTCTTCTATAGTAACAGGCTGAAAGCGCCTTTCTAAAGCCGCGTCTTTTTCGATATATTTTCTGTATTCCTTAAAGGTTGTAGCGCCTATGACCTGAATTTCTCCGCGCGAAAGAGCGGGCTTTAGGATATTAGCCGCATTCATTGAACCCTCTGCGGAATCCCCTGCACCCACAAGATTATGAATTTCATCTATAAAGAGAATTATATTTCCTGCGCTTTTGACTTCTTCGATAAGTCCTTTTACTCTTGCTTCAAACTGACCTCTGAACTGTGTACCTGCTACAAGCCCTGTAAGATCAAGAAGCATAATTTCTTTATCAAGAAGTCTTGCAGGTGCTTTATTTTCGGCAATTTTTATTGCAAGTCCCTCAGCTATTGCAGTTTTACCTACTCCGGGCTCGCCTATAAGGCAGGGATTATTTTTTGAACGGCGGGAAAGGATCTGAATAGTTCTTAAAAGCTCCTTTTCTCTGCCGATTATTCTGTCAAGTCTTCCCTCTTTGGCTTTTTCGGTAAGATTAGTGCAGAACTGATCGATATATCTGCGCTTTTTCTTTTTTGGCTTTTCAGCCGCCTGACCGGCTGACTTTTGATCGGAATTTTCTTTTTCGTTTGTCTGATTTGAGCCGAACATATTTTTAAGAAATGGAATGGCGGGTGCAGTTGAGAAATTAAAGGTATCGTCATTCATTTCGGCGTCGTCTTGAAGGTCGCCGTCGTTTATCATATCCATAAACTGATTGCTCATCATTTCGATATCTTCATCTGATACATTCATACTTTTAAGCATATCGTCAACCGGTTTTATACCGAGCGATTTAGCGCACATCAGACAGAGTCCCTCCGGCTCAGCCGAGGGATTTGCGGGATTGGATATAAAAACGACCGCAGGTCTTTGCTTGCATTTTGAACACAATTTCATTTTGAGCAGAACTCCTTTATTTTATAAGGTTTTGAAAAATTTTAAAGAAAACGGATTTATCCGTGAGATCTTTCGATAATATCCAGATATTTTTATTCGCCGCAACAACTATGAAGTTGATAACAAAGCAGATAATAACTGCAAAAATTAACCCCTTTACTATGCCGAGAATTCCGCCGAGTATTCTGTTAACGCTCCCGACAACGGAAAAATTAAACGCCCCGTTAATAAGCTTAGAGAGAATTTTAATAAGGAAAAACAAAACAGAAAACATCACGGCCGAAATAATACCCGAAAGCGCTTTTACCACAAGCGGTTTAACTGTATTATCCGCAATTTCATCAGTTACCTCGGCTTTTTTATCGGAAGAGGCTTTATTTGCGACATCATCAAATTTTGATTTATTTATTCCGAAAAGTTCGGCGTGGTTTTTAAGATAATCGGGCAGAGCGTCCCAAATAGCCTGAGCGGAATCGAGAGTGACCTCGCCCAAAGCGTCGTTCACCGAATTTTCAACTGACGAAGCGAAAAATTTATCATAGCAAAATGATGCTATAGGCTTGCTCGCATACATAGAAATCACAAGAGCCAGCATACAGCCGATAACTTCAACGACTGTTCTTACAAAGCCTCGCTTTGCAGACATCAGCGCCACAAGTATTATAATTCCCAAAATTATAAAATCAAATATCAAAGCTTCGACGCTATACATATTATTTCTCCTTTTTAGGTATATCAAACTCTGTGATTTCCGAATCTGTTATAACAGCCACGGAGTAAGTTCCCGTAACAGAAAATCTTTTACAGCCGTAACCGCAGGAGCCGTCACGCAAAAGTGTGCCGTCTTTTGAATAGACATACACCTGAGTGTCGCTTATACAATAAATATGACTGCCGTAAATTTCAATATCACTTATTGTTTTATCTATCTTGAATTCCGACAGAATTTTTCCCGAATTATCGGTATAAACGATAATATTTTCGCTTTTATTGTTTATAAGATTAAAAACAAAAAGATTTTTATTCCCCGCATTTCTGCAAAAAGCAAGCTCATAATCTTTTTTTATAACAGAGCTTTTATGGCTTTTCCAATTAGTGAAAGAAACATAACCGTCGGAAGTGGCGGTATAAAAATATCTCCCGGCAGATTTCATATAAAGTGTAACTTTTCCCTCTAAATCCTGCGTAAAAACAGGGTCGGCAGAGTCGAAAGAAAGAATATAAGCATGGGTAACATATTTACCCGAAGATACGCTAACGCCCGACACGGCGATATTTTTACCGTTATCCGAAATACAGATATTATTGATTATTTCCTTTGCGGAATTCCAGGTATAAAGTCTTTTTGATTTTTTATTAAATACAGTAACCGTTGAGGCATATTCGCTCGAAGAGGTTACGACGGCATAAGTCCCGTTTCTTCCGATATCCGCACAGATTATGGAATTTTCGGATTTATAAGTATTAGTTACCTTTTTAAGATTTGAAACGCTTAATTCGTTTCCGCCCTGATCGTAAACAAGGGCTCTTGTTGCGCTTGTTTTTAAAACCGGATTTTCATATCCGCACATTCTGTGATATACTTCTTTTCCGCCTTTATTGTAAGCCGTAAGACCTGTGTCGGAAAGAATATAATAAACTAAGCCTGTGGACCTTGAATCAAGAGTTTGAAGTCCGCTTAAGCTTATAGGATAGCTGCCCGTGCCGAAAGAAGATACAAGATTTGTGATATTTTCTGCAAGCGAAACAGGCAAAATAAGAGTGAGCAAAATGTTTAAAGCAGTAAGAAAAGCGGCGGCGGAAATTAAAATCCGAAGCTTTCTTTTTCTTTCGTATTTTTTTCCTTTAACTACTCTTACCGGCTTATTTATACCGGCTATATTATCATCAAAAATCAAATCCTTTGATTTTTTTAATTTTTTCTCGGGAGATTTTTGTTTCTTTTTTAAAGATTTTTTACTGAAATTTTTCTTTTTGTATTCCGGCATTTTTTCACCGCCCGTCAATAATAAACTTTTTCTAAAGTAAGACCTTGAGGAGGAAATGTAATTCCGAGATCGTCACGGTCAAGAGATATAAAAGCTTTATTTGCCATATCGGCACTTTTTAAGCTACAGCCCGCCTCATAGGCGCTGCCGGCGATTATACGCACCATATTATATAAAAACCCGTCGCCGGTGACAGTCAGCCTAAAATCATTTTCTTTTTTCTCAAAGCGGCAGTCGTAAATAGTTCTTATAGTTGATTTAACGCTTCTTTTACTGCCCGAAAAAGCGATAAAATCGTGCGTCCCGATAATGCTTTTGCAAAATTCATTTGCAAGGGAAATATCGGGTCTTCTTTTTATATTAACGCTGTATCTTGATTTAAAAGGATCTTTTAAACCGTAATAAAAGTTATACACATAAGTTTTTTTCACGCAGGAATATCTTGCGTGAAAATCATCATCGGCTTTTTCTGCGCTTAAAACGGCGATATCGTCAGGAAGAAGAGAATTAAGCCCCGTTAAAAAAGCAATTTCGGGGATACTATCCTCACACAAAAAATGACAAACGAATTCTTTAGCGTGAACTCCTGCGTCAGTCCTGCTGCAGCCTGTTACGGAAATATTCGTTTTAAGCATTGTTTCAAGCGAATTTTGAAGAACAGATTGCACGGTTTCGCAATTCGGCTGAATTTGCCAGCCGTGATAATCAGTACCGTCAAACGCGATCTTCAGCATAATTTTTTTCAAAAAAATCACCGATAATCAAAAAATTTTAATTCTGTTAATTAAAAGAACAGCCGAGCATACGATAAGAGAAAAAACCAAAGCATAAAGATCACGCAAAGAGTATTTCAGTTTTTTCATTCTCACTCTGCCCACTCCGCCGTTATAGCATCTGCATTCCATAGCCTCTGCAAGCTCGTATGCTCTTCTGACAGCCGATACAAGCAAAGGAATTAAAATAGGGATAAGCGCTTTAAGTCTTGCAGTAAGCTTTCCGCTTTCAAGATCTGCGCCGCGCGCTTTTTGAGCGTTCATAATCTTCTGCGTTTCTTCAACAAGAGTCGGAATAAAACGAAGAGCTATAGTCATCATCATCGCAAGAGTATGCACGGCAACTGAAAGACCTATCAAAGATAAAGGCTTGAGCAGGCTTTCGATAGCGTCTGTCAGGTCGTTCGGAGTTGTAGTATAGGTCAGCACTGAGCTTATGAGAATAAGCATTATTATTCTAAGCGCCATATATACAGCCTGATAAACTCCGCCGGAGGTAACGCTTAATTTAAAAATTTTAAATAAAACCTTTCCCTCATCATAATAAAACATATTTAAAACCGCAGTAAAAGCAACAATAATACTCACGGATTTAATGTTTTTAAGGTACATTTTAAATGGTATTTTCGAAATTATCATTACAGCCGCAAAAGCCGCAAAAAGGAAAATCAATGAAATAAGGCTTTTGCAGAGGAATATAAAAACTATATTTAAAATAAGAAGCAAAAGCTTTGTTCTCGGATCGGTCTTATGTAAAAACGATCCGCTTTCATAATACTGACCGAAGGTGATATCTTTAAGCATTTTTGATACCGCCTTTCAGAATATAATCAAGCGCGGCTTCCACTGTGAAGATATTGGTATCTGTATTATATCCGCATTTTTTGATAGTCCTGAATATCTCGGTTACCATAGGCACGCTTAAACCTATTTCCTTTAAATGCTCCGCATTTGAAAAAACATTGTATGTTGTATCAAAAGAATCTATCTCGCCGTTATTCATAACAAGGAGCTTATCCGCTAAGACTGCCATATCTTCCATATTATGAGAAACGATAATTACTGTGGCATTATAAGTATCTCTGTATTTTTTGATCAAAGATACCATATCCGCTCTGCCCTGAGGATCAAGACCTGCCACGGGCTCGTCTAAAATAAGAACTTTCGGATTCATCGCCATAACGCCTGCCACGGCGACGCGCCTTTTCTCTCCTCCGGAAAGATCAAAGGGAGAAACGGATAAATAGCTTTCTTTAAGACCTATAAGCTCTGCGGATTCTTTTACTCTTTTATCAAGTTCACTGCCCGTAAGTCCCATATTTTTCGGGCCGAAAGCTATATCGTCATACACGGTTTCTTCGAAAAGCTGATATTCGGGATACTGAAAAACAAGACCTATTTTAAATCTTATATCTCTTATTTTTTTTGGGTCCTTAAAAATATCCTCTCCGCAAAAGTAAATGTTTCCGTAAGTAGGTTTTAAAAGACCGTTCAAATGCTGAACAAGAGTCGATTTTCCGGAGCCCGTATGACCGATTATTCCGATGATCTCTCCCTCGTTTACAGAAAAGCTGACATTTTTTATCGCGTCTGTAACAAAAGGAGTCGAAGCATTATAAGTATGTGTTAAATTTTTTACCTCTAAAATTACTGACACTTATTTTCCTCCAAGAAAAGAGAACTGATAATTTCCTTTGCCGCCTCTTCAACGGAAATGGCCTGCGTTTTTACATCAAGACCGCTTTTTTTAAGATTGTATAAAAGCTCGGTCGTCTGCGGAACATCAAGACCTGCGGATTTTAAAAGAGAAATATCTCCGAAAACCTCTTTAGGAGTAGAATCAGCGGTTATTTTACCCTCGTCTAAAACTATCACTCTGTCGGCGTCCTGAGCCTCTTCCATAAAATGCGTTATTAAAATAACGGTTATATTTTTTTCCCGATTTAGCTTTTTAATTGTAGAAATTATTTCTTTTCTGCCTTTAGGATCGAGCATGGCGGTAGGCTCGTCAAGCACAATGCATTCAGGAAGCATAGATATAATTCCCGCAATGGCTATTCTCTGCTTTTGACCGCCCGAAAGATTATGCGGCGTGCTTTTTTTAAAGCGCAGCATATCAACGGCTTTAAGAGCGTCGTCCACTCTTTTTTCGGTTTCTTCGGGAGCAAGTCCTAAGTTTTCGGGACCGAAAGCAACATCGTCTTCGACTATAGAAGCGACAAGCTGATTATCCGGGTTTTGGAAAACCATTCCCACTCTTCTTTTGATCTCGATTTCCTTATCTTCGTCTTTTGTATTGATTCCGTCTACATAGACATCGCCCTTATCAGGCTTATAAAGTCCGTTTAAAAGCTTTGCCAAAGTGGATTTTCCGGAGCCGTTATGCCCGAGAAGGCAGGTAAAACTGCCTCTTTCGAAGCTTATGCTGAAATCTTTTATGACCGACCTTTTTTTCTCGCCGTCGTTATATTCAAATGTCACATTTTCAACTTTTATTATTTCGTCCATTTATCTTTTCCAAATCGTTGTATTACCGCAGGGAAGAATTATATTTTTCTTTGTGACCTTTACCCCTATTTCATCAGTATTAACACTGCCTTTAAGCTCTTTAGGAATATGGGTTTTTAACATAAAGTTAAGTATAGAGGGTGAAAGTCCCCCTGTATAAGAATTAAGGAAGAAAAACAGCGCATTGTTGCTTAAAAGCTTTGAAGTCACGCTAAGCAGTCTGTCAAGCTGTGCCTCCAACTTCCATATTTCACCGTTCGGTCCTCTGCCGTAAGAAGGAGGGTCCATAATTATCGCGTCGTATTTATTTCCTCGTCTTACTTCCCTTTCGGCAAATTTAAGGCAATCGTCAACAAGCCACCTGACAGGTCTGTCGGCAACATTTGATGAAACTGCGTTTTCCTTTGCCCACTGCGTCATACCCTTAGAGGCGTCAACATGAGTGACAGCCGCACCGGCTTTAAGGCAGGCGATCGTTGCGCCGCCGGTGTAAGCAAACATATTAAGAACTTTTACATCTTTTCTTCCGCTTGATTTAATGATATCCGCCGCAAGCTCCCAATTCACAGCCTGCTCGGGGAAAAGTCCCGTATGCTTAAAACCCATAGGCTTTAAGTTGAATTTAATGTCTTTATACTCCACGCTCCAGACATCGGGAACCTTTTTTAGATTTTCCCAATATCCGCCTCCGCTTTTGCTTCGGTGATAAACCGCGTCGGCATTATCCCAGCGGCTGTCGCTTTTCCCTAAGCTCCATATAACCTGCGGATCGGGTCTTATTAAAATTATATCTTTCCAACGTTCGAGCCTTTGACCCGCGTCTGCGTCTATCAATTCAAAATCATAAAAATCGTCAACTGTTCGCATTAAGCTTTCCCTTTAATTACCTCTGCAACCTTTTTTGCAAGTTTTTTAATTTCTCCGATATCCTCTCCCTCAAGCATTACTCTTATAAGAGGCTCTGTTCCCGAGGCTCTGACTAAAATTCTGCCTCTATCGCCGAGGATATCTTCCGTTTCTTTAATGGCATTTTTAATATCGCAATCGGTATTAAGCGCCGATTTCATAGCCGGAGTTGCGGTAACATTTATCATAGTCTGCGGTAAAACAGTCATAACGGAAGCGGTTTCCGAAGCGCTTTTGCCTGATTTTTTGATAATTGAGGCAAGCATAGCGCCTGAAAGCTGACCGTCACCAGTAGTAGCGTATTTCTTAAAGATAATATGTCCCGACTGTTCTCCGCCTATCTGATAATTGTTTTTAAGCATATTTTCAAGAACATATCTGTCGCCTACAGCCGTCTGCTCAACGCTTATGCCGTAATCTCTCGCAAAGTGTTTAAAACCAAGGTTTGTCATAACCGTTACTACGGCGGTATCGTCGGTCAAAATGCCTTTCTTTTTCATATCGAGCGCGAAGACAGCTATCATTTTGTCGCCGTCAATAAGCTTGCCGTTTTCATCGACGGCAAGACAGCGGTCGGCGTCGCCGTCAAAAGCAAGTCCTAAATCAACATCGTGTCCGTTTACATAATCGATAAGATCGTCAAGATGAGTCGATCCGCAATTTAAGTTTATATTTATTCCGTTAGGAGAATTGTGAATGAAAGTGCAATCCGCACCGAGCTTTGTAAAGAATTTTTCGGCAGTATAAGAAGCACTGCCGTTAGCGCAATCTATAGCGATTTTAATTCCGCTGAGATCGCAGTCGACCGATTCTAAAAGGTGGTCTATATAAATATCGGCATAATCGTATCTGTAAAATACGCTTCCGAGATCCCCTCCTACGGGGAAATCAAGCACTGAAGGATCGTCAAGTACTATTTTCTCTATTTTTTCTTCCATAGAATCAGGTAATTTAAAACCGTTAGAATCAAAAATTTTTATGCCGTTATATTCGCAGGGATTATGCGAAGCGGAGATCATTATGCCTGCGTCAGCCTCCCTGTCATTAACCAAAAATGCAATAGCGGGAGTCGGAACAAATCCTACCAGCACAACATCCGCTCCCACGGAGCAAAGACCTGCCGCAAGCGCCATTTCAAGCATATTCGATGAAACTCGAGTATCTTTTCCTATTAAAACTTTCGGCTTTTCTGTTGTTTTTTCCGTTAAAACATATGCCGCCGCTCTTCCGATATTCATTGCAAGCTCGCAGGTAAGCTCTTTATTTGCTATACCTCTTGCCCCGTCAGTTCCGAATAATCTTCCCATAAAAATCTCTCCTAATCTTTAAAAAATGATTTTTGTGCAGAATCGGGCTTATAGCCTAAATGCTCATAAGCCGCAGGAGTTACACATCTTCCTCTCGGAGTTCTGCTTAAAAATCCTATCTGCATAAGATACGGCTCATAAACATCTTCAATAGTAACAGCTTCTTCTCCCACTGCCGCCGCAAGCGTTTCAAGACCTACAGGTCCGCCAGAATAATGCGTTATTATAGCGCTTAACATTCTGCGGTCAAAATCGTCAAGCCCGAGCTCGTCTATTTCAAATCTTGCCAGAGCGGCTCTTGCTACGCTTTTTGTTATTTTTCCGTCATACTCGACCTGTGCTATATCCCTTACTCTTTTTAATAGCCTGTTTGCAATTCTCGGAGTTCCTCTCGATCTTGAGGCAATCTCATAGGCTCCGCCGTCTTCAATTTCAATTCCTAAAATTCCTGCCGACCGCTTGACTATCGATTTAAGCTGCTCGGGAGTGTAAAGCTCAAGTCTTAGCAAAACTCCGAACCTATCGCGCAAAGGAGCGGTGAGCTGACCGGATCTGGTTGTTGCGCCCACCAATGTGAATTTCGGAACATCAAGTCTTATCGATCTTGCCGAGGGGCCTTTACCTAAAATAATATCAAGCGAAAAATCCTCCATAGCAGGATAAAGAATTTCTTCAATATTTCTTGAAAGCCTGTGGATTTCGTCTATAAAAAGCACATCGCCGTCATTAAGAGAAGTAAGTATCGCCACAAGGTCGCCCTGTTTTTCAATAGCGGGTCCCGAAGTGACTCTTAAATTCACTCCCATTTCTCTTGCAATGATACTTGAAAGCGTGGTCTTTCCAAGTCCGGGAGGGCCGTAAAGCAAAACATGATCCAAAGATTCGTTTCTCATCTTTGCGGCTTTGATATAGATAGATAAATTATCTTTAACTTTATCCTGGCCTATATATTCGTCTAAAGATTTAGGGCGGAGAGTGATCTCGTTGTCTTCATCGGAATAATTGTACTCGGGGGAAACTATTCTGTTTTCAAAATCCATTTCCTGTTCGATCAATTTTTAAAACCTCCCCGCTAAATTTTTAAGAGCGCCTTTTATAAGATCCTCGGCTTTAAGCGCAGGATCAAGTTTTCCTACAGCCAAAGAAGCCTCGCTTTGAGAATAGCCTAAAGATACGAGCGCTTCTATCGCCTCTTTCGAAGAAGTATTTCCCGCCGCATTTCCTACTGCCGAAATATTTTGAGATAACCCCTCCGGCAAAGAAACAGAGCCGACTTTATCTTTAAGTTCAAGCACAATTCTTTGAGCAAGCTTAATCCCCACACCTGACGCGGAGGTGAGCGCTTTTGCGTCAGACGAGGCGATACACAAAAGAAGATGATCCGCTGTAAACTGCGACAGAAGCGCAAGCCCTACTTTCGGACCTACTCCGCTTACAGTAGTTATCAGTCTGAATGCCTCAAGCTCAGAAGCGGAAGAAAAACCGTAAAGATCGATAGCATCTTCTTTTACGGACATATAAGTATAAAGAAAAACATTATCTCCTATTTGGCCGCAAGACGCTAAAGCAGTTTGCGTTACGAAGCATTTAAACCCGATATTCGAACATTCAACGATTATGTATCCCGATTCCTTTGCAAGAATTTTTCCGTTAAGCGAAGCAATCATTTTCTTATCTCCCGATTTAATTTCTGATAGCGGCTGAAATAGCTGTGGGCGTGGCAAAGGGCAAGCGCTAAAGCGTCTGCCGTGTCGTCAGGTTTGGGAACGGCGGAAAGTGAAAGAAGATTTTTCGTCATTTCCATAACCTGCCTTTTTTCAGCCTTTCCGTAACCTGTTACGGACTGCTTGACCTGAAGAGGCGTATACTCATAAATTTCTATACCGCTTAACTGCGCCGCTAAAATTATACAGCCTCTCGCCTGTGCCACATCAATCGCGGTAGTGGTGTTTGTATTAAAATAAAGCTTTTCTATGGACATACAGTCGGGCTTAAGATTTGAAATGACGGTTTTCATATCTTCAAAAATAATTTCGAGCCTTTTTTCAAAAGGAATACCGGCTTTAGTAGTAACGGCACCGTAACCCGCGGTTTTGAATTTCACACCGTCGTAATCCACAGCTCCGTAACCTATTATCGCATATCCCGGATCTATTCCCAAAACGCGCATTTTATCCACCCTGACGCACTAATTTTGTAATCAATTTATTATACCACATAGTGCATTTTTCTTCAACTAAAATTTTGTTTATAACTTTTAAAAATGTCAATAATAGAATTATAGGAGTGATGAAAAATGAATACAAAAAATAATAATGATCCATTTAAAAATTTCAAAACCGAAAGCAAAGCAGAAGAATACAAACCAAAGCACTTAAACGAGGAAGAGCAAACGGGAAAGGTTATAAGAAAAATCATAGAGTCTTATCAGAAAAACCTTAAACAGTAAAGTATAAAAGCTGAAAAACTACACAAAATAGATATGAGCCGAAGAAGTCGGCCGATAAGATCATTTTTTGGAGGTGCTCAGAAAATGTTTGATAAAATTTGCCTTATACTTGCAATAATAGGTACTCTCAACTGGGGGCTCGTCGGAATTTTCAGTTTTGACCTTGTAGCGTGGATATTCGGCGGAAGCGACGCAATATTAAGCCGAATTATATATACCGTTATAGCCCTCGCGGGAATATGGTGCATTTCTTTGCTTTTCAGAAGCGACAGCGACAAAGTTGTTTCAGCTGAACAATAAAGCAAAAATACTGCTGCGGATAAATTTTAATCCGCGGCAGTATTTTTTTGTTTATTCTCTGCTCGAAACTGCAAAGGAGTAAGCCCTGTTTTTTTCTTGAATACTCTCTGAAAATTCACCTGGGTGGGAAAACCGCTTTTAAGGGCAATTTCATAGATCTTAAGGTCGGTGGACATAAGCAGATCCTTTGCCCTGTTGACTTTCAGATTGTTTAAATATTCCGAATATGTAACCTGCATTTGATTATGAAAATAGTTTGAAAAATGACTGACATTATAGTGCGCGACCTCTGCCGCGGCTTTAAGCGAAGGATTTTCAGTAAAATGCATATTCAAAAAGCCTAATACCCTCTTTAAGGCGACTGTGCTCCTTGTTTCGGCAGAAGTTTTTTCATTTTTTCCGAAAGAAAGCACCATAAAACATTCGATCAGCATTTTAAGCAAAGTTTTCGAAGGCTTTTTTGAATTAAATTCGCAGCTTATTGCCTTAAGAATATTTTCTGCGGTTTCAATTTCTTCTTCGCTCAGAGCAGCTATAATATTAGAACCTTTAAGAGCAATCTGATTAAGCATAGAAGCTTTAAGCATATCTTCGCCGAATGATAAATTTACATATTTTACAGGCTCCTCGCTGTAAACTATATGCATATCGGAGGGGAGCATTAAATAAACATCTCCCCTTTTGAAATTATATTCCACGCCGTTTATCGTGTTTTTACAGGTTCCGCTTAAAATGAGCTCCGTTTCGATATATTGGTGTTTATGAAGATCGCAGAAAACTTTTTTATCGTTTCTGAAGCTTACGGACATTCTAAGATCTTCTTTTAAGTTCGTGTTTGATTTGAACATTTTAACGGAAGATTTTTTACTCATTGCTCCCACCTCCTTTTTTATTTTAAAATTAGTTATATAGTTTCAATTCTTATCGTATTTGTGTTGCCCGACTGCCCTGTTGTGGCTCCGCCGGTAATGATGATTTTATCATCGGGTTTTAATCCGAAAATTCTTTTTGCTGTTTTTTTAGCGTTATAAAACAGCACTTCAATAGAGGGGTAAACCTCGCACATAACAGGTGTCACGCCCCATGAAAGAGAAAGCTGGCGCCAGGTCCTCTTATTTACGCAAAGACCGATTATATCTACGGGCGACCTGAATCTTGATACCATTCTCGCCGTCATTCCCGAAAGCGAGCATACTACTATCCCTTTTACATCAAGATCGATAGACATTCCGCAGATCGAGTGGGAAATTGCGTCCATATCGTTTTTGATCTGAAAATCACTTCTGTAAAATCTCTTTTTATAGTGTATTCCCTGCTCTGTGCGCTCGGCTATCTTAGCCATTGTTTTTACCGCCTCAACGGGATATTTTCCCGCGGCTGTTTCACCTGAAAGCATAATTGCGCTCGTGCCGTCATAAACAGCGTTTGCAACATCGGAAACCTCCGCTCTTGTCGGGCGGGGATTATATATCATCGATTCGAGCATTTCGGTTGCAGTGATAACTCTTTTGCCGAGAAGTCTGCACTTAGTGATAAGTCTTTTTTGAATTGCAGGCAGCTCCTCAAACGGAATTTCAACGCCCATATCTCCTCTGCCTATCATTATTCCGTCGCACTCGGAGCATATCTCTTCGATATTATCTATGCCCGATTGATTTTCGATTTTTGCTATTATTCCTATACTCACTGCAGTGTGAGAAAAAATAAATTTCTTTACATCAAGAATATCCTGAACGCAGGAAACAAACGAACAGGCAACATAATCGATACCGTTTTCAATTCCGAAAAGAATATCCTGCTTATCCTGCTCTGAAAGATAGACCTGTTTTAAGACCTTATTAGGAAAGCTCATACTTTTTCTGTCGGAAATAACGCCGCCTGTTATTACCTTGCACACGATATCCGAATTTTCTATTTTTAAAACTTCGAAGGATAAAAGTCCGTTATTTACAAGTATTTTATCGCCGGCTTTTAAGTCTTTATTTAAGTTTTTATAGCTAACGGATACTTTATCTTTATCTCCCATAACATCATCGGTGGTAAAAGTGAAAAGATCGCCCTCTTTAAGCTCTTCCTTGCCGTTTTCAAAAAGTCCTATTCTATATTCAGGACCTTTTGTATCAAGCATAATAGCTATGGGCAGATTAAGGTCGTCCCGCACTTTTTTAACAGCGTTGATCCTTTTTAAATGCTCCTCGAAAGTTCCGTGAGAGAAATTAAGCCGCGCAACATTCATTCCAGCTTCGCACATTTTAATAAGTGTATCTTCATCTGAACAAGACGGACCGATAGTACAAACAATTTTTGTTTTTCTCATAATAAAATCTCCTATTTTTTATAAAAAAGGCAGAACAACAGCGTCGTTCTGCCAAAAAATCCCTATTTTATTCATAGAGAATTGGTATAAATAGAGCTTTCGCTCTATGACAGACTCCACCGCTTATACCTTTATATTAACCTGTTAAACCGCAAAAAAACATCATTTTCCGGTTTTGATTCAAATTCCGAGTAAATTTTATTTCCCGGATTTATAAATCCTATTTTATAAGACCAAAGCGCAATATTATCGGCTTTGAAATCCGAGCCATACCGCCTGTCGCCTAAAAGAGGCATACCCCTTGAAGCGAACTGCACTCTTATCTGATGAGTTCTTCCCGTATAAAGCTTTATTCTGTAAAGCGAGGCTTTATAACCGTCAATATCCTCGCTTTCGAGCTTCTCAAACTCAAGCGAAGCCGGCTTTGCACCTTTTCTTTCTTTTTTAACCGTATAAGATTTGTTCTTAAAGCGGTCAAAAAAGAGGATATCGCTCATTTGCCCTGTAACATCTTCCGTTTCGCCTTTTGCCGCGGCGAGATATTCTTTACAAAAAGAATGCTCGGAAATCTGCTTGGAAAGCTCCGCCGCCGACTCTTTTGAGCAAGCGAATACCATTAATCCGCCGGTCGTTCTGTCGAGCCTATGCACAGGATAAATTTCCTTAGAGGTTTCTTTTTTTAAAAGAGATATCATATCGTCTTCCGAATTTCCGCTTGCGGACAACACCCCGTAAGGCTTAACGGCGACAACGACAAAATCATCAAAATAAACTATATTCATATGCTTACAATAAGCAAAGTTGCCATTCCGAAATAAATAGCAAGCGAAATCGCGTCAACAATAGTGGTAATAAACGGGCTTGCCATAACCGCCGGGTCAAACCCGACCTTTTTAGCGAGTATCGGCAAAGTGCATCCCACAAGCATTGCTACCACGACGGTGCAAAACAGCGTCAGGCAGACTACTGCTATCAATAACAGCACGGAGCTTAATTTCGCATTGCCGAAAGTATTTAATAGCAAATAATCGACCGCAAACAGCTTTACGGCATTAACAACCGCCAAAGCCGCGCTGCAGATAACAGAAACCCTTATTTCTTTCCAAATAACCTTTAAAATATCTTTAAATTCTATATCGCCGAGAGAAATAGCGCGGATAACCGTTACCGAAGACTGGCTTCCGCTGTTTCCGCCCGTGTCCATAAGCATAGGGATAAATGCGATAAGAGCCGGAATCGTTGCAAGTTTATTTTCAAAGCTTGAAATAATGGCGCCCGTAAATGTTGCCGAGATCATAAGAAGCATAAGCCAGGGAATTCTTGCCTTAAAGGTTTCGATTATACCCGTTTTAAAATAGCTGTGCTCACTCGGAAGAATAGCCGCCATTTTTTCGATATCCTCGGTGGCCTCGTCCTGCATAACATCGATAGCGTCGTCGAAAGTAACGATACCGACAAGCCTGTTTTCTTTATCCACCACAGGAATAGCAAGAAGATCGTATTTATTGATCCTTGCGGCAACTTCCTCTTTATCGTCAAGAGTGTTGGCATAAATTATGTTTTCATCCATAATATCGCCGATAACGCACTCTTTTTTATTAAGTAAAAGATCCTTTATCGAAACAATGCCTAAAAGCTTTCTGCTTTTGCTTATAACATAACAGCTGTAGATCGTTTCACTGTCAAATCCGATCCTGCGGATCCTATCGAGAGCTTCATCGATCGTCATATCCTTTTTAAGATCGATATATTCGGTAGTCATAATACTGCCGGCGCTGTCATCAGGATAGGCTAAAAGTTTATTTATCATTCTGCGCCTTGCCGAATCGGTCTGGCGGAGAATTCTTTTTGCAACCGAAGCCGGCATTTCATCGATGATATCAACAGTATCGTCCATAAAAAGCTCATCCATAACTTCTCGAAGCTCTTTATCACTGAAAGCTTCTATAAGAAGCTGCTGCATATCCGAATCCATTTCAACGAACACTTCAGCCGCAAGCTCTTTCGGAAGAATTCTGAAAATAACGGGAAGATCCTTATCGGGGATTTCTTCGAATATTACAGCAAGGTCGGCAGGGTTGATTTCAGAAAGGAGATTTTTTAGCTGACCGAATTTTTTTTCTTCGAAAAGCTCAAGAATTTTTTCTTCCAAAAAATCACCCTCTTTTTAATAATAAAACCTTGCTAATATAACGCGGTATTCAAACAAAAATGCTTAAGAATTGCACTTCGCTTTACATCCCGTGTTATATTAACAAGCATCCATTTAATATTATACTTTATATAGAAAAAAAGTCAATAAAATAAATGTTAAATTATTTTAAATCTTAATATTTATAAGATGGGCGATCGAGGGAATACTCTCCCCTTGAAGACTAGAGGTAGGAGAAAGCAGCGCGCCTGTTGAAACAAACAGAATATTTTTAAGAGAGCCTTCCTCCATTTTATGGAGAACATAGGAATTAAGCACCGCCGCAGAGCAGCCGCAGCCGGAAGCTCCCGCGTGAACATCCTGCGAAGCTCTGTCAAAAAGCATAAGTCCGCAATCGGAATGCCTGCACCTTAAATCGATATTTTCTTTTTCAAGCAGCTCATATAAAAGATCCGAGCCGACCTGCCCTAAGTCCCCTGTAAAAATAAGATCGTAATCATCAGGCTTTGAAGAAGTATCCTTTAAAAACGCTTTTATGGTGTCCGCCGCGGCAGGCGCCATCGCGGCTCCCATATTATTCGCGTCTTTTACTCCGAGATCGACTATTTTTCCTATAGTGGAATAAGCAATATAAGGCTTATTTTCTTCTTTTCCTAAAATGGTTGCACCTGCGGCGGTAGCAGTCCACTGAGAAGTAGGCGTTCTCTGTGAGCCGTATTCAAGAGGAAACCTGTATTGCCGCTCGGCTGTGCAAAAGTGCGAAGATGTGACGGCGGCGGTATGCTCTGCCGCTCCGCTTTCTATAAACACTGCCGCCGCCGAAAGCGCCAAGGTCATAGTAGAGCAGGCGCCGTATAGTCCGATAAAAGGAATCTGCATATTTCTTACAGAAAACGAACTGCCTATGCACTGATCTAAAAGATCGCCCGCAAAAATATAATCCATATCATTTTCGGATAATCCGCATTTTTTGAATGCTGTTTCAACAGCTATTTTCTGCATTCTGCTCTCCGCTTTTTCATAAGTTTCTTCCGCAAATCGGCAGTCGTCAAAAAAAGCGTCAAATTCTTCTCCCAAAGGGCCGTCTTTTTCTTTTTTGCCTACAACCGAGCCGTAGCCTATAATGCTCGGTCCGTTTTCAAACATTAAAGTTCTTTCGCCTATTCTTTTAATCATAAAAATATCACCGGATATAGTATTATCCTATATCCGGTGAATATTCCGTTTTATCTTATTTCGGTTACCTTGTAGCCCGCCGCTTCAACGCAGTTTATTATCGAACTGTTTTCAATTTCGGACTTGCAAACGATTTCCGCTTTGTCAGTCTTGTGGTCAACACTTACGGACTCAACACCGCCGAGCTTGGAAAGCGCTTCTTTTACTCTCGCTTCGCAGTGGCCGCACTGCATACCGGAGATCATAATTGTTTTTTTCACAGCTTTCACCTCTTTTGATTTAAAAGATTTAAAAGTATTGATTCTTAGCGCGTTTGTAACAACGCAAAAGCTTGAAAGCGACATTGCCGCCGCCGCAAACATCGGATTTAAATTAAACCCGAAAAGTCCAGCGGCTAAAGGAATACCGATAATATTATAAATAAACGCCCAGAAGAGATTTTCTTTGATATTTAAAAGAGTTTTTCTGCCGAGTGCTACGGCGTTTACAGCGTCAAGTATGCTGTTTTTAATAAGAACAACATCGGCAACATCTATCGCTATATCCTTGCCTGCGCCTATCGCGATACCGAGATCGGCAGTGGCGAGAGCGGGAGCGTCGTTAATTCCGTCGCCCACCATAGCGGTTCTGCCCTCTTGCTTATACTCTGCTACGACATTTGCTTTTTCATTAGGCAAAACATCCGAAACAACTTTATCAATTCCCACCTGTTTTGCAATAGCCGAAGCGGATCTTGCATTATCGCCTGTGAGCATAACTGTTTTGATACCCATTTCGCGGAATTTTTTAACAGCCTGCGCACTGTCGGGTTTAACGGTGTCCGCAATAGCGATAAAGCCAAGCAGGGTTTTATCGGAAACGAAAAATACGGGGGTTGCGCCCTTATCGGCGTCTGCCGCTGATCTTTCTATAATATCATTTGGAATATCGCATAATTTTTGAGCGGATCTGAGGTTTCCGGCGAAAATATTTTTTCCGTTTAAAACACCGAAAACTCCAACTCCCGGCTCTTCTTTGAAGTCTTTAACATCTTCCGATTTTACAGATTTAGATGAAAAATACTCGCTGACAGCCGCCGCCAAAGGATGCGAACTGCAGCTTTCGAGCGAAAAAGCTGTTTTTGCAAAGGTGTCGGCGTCGATATTATCGGCGGAAACAAAATTTATAACAGACGGTTTACCTGTTGTAACAGTACCCGTTTTATCCATTATAACTGTTTTTATTTTACCCGACATTTCTATAGCCGACGCGCTTTTATAGAGAATTCCGTTTTTAGCGCCTACTCCGCTCGATACCATTATCGCAACAGGTGTGGCAAGACCGAGCGCGCAGGGGCAGCTTATAACGATAACAGCTATGCAGTGCGAAAGCGCCGTCGAAACTTCCGCGCCTGATATCAGCCACACAGCCAAAGTTATAATTGCAATTCCTAAAACCACAGGAACGAAAATTCCCGAAACCTTATCCGCAATTCTTGCAATAGGAGCCTTTGAAGAGGAAGCCTCGTTTACAGTTTTGATTATCTGTGAAAAGACTGTGTCTTCCCCGACTGCCTCGGCTTTGAATTTTATTATTCCCGAAAGATTGAGCGTTGCACCCGTGACTTTATCCCCGACGGTTTTATCAACGGGCAGGCTCTCCCCCGTAACAGCGGATTCATCGGCAGAACAGGTTCCGCTGATTATCTCGCCGTCAACAGCGAAGCTTTCTCCCGGCTTTGTAACAATAATATCGCCTGCTTTTATTTCCGAAACGGATACCGTTTTTTCTTCGCCGTCGATAATCACGGTGGCGGTTTTGGGAGCAAAATTCATAAGTCTGTTAAGCTCGGAAGTGGTCTTGCCCTTTGAATAAGCCTCTAACATTTTACCGACTGTGATAAGCGTTAAGATCATAGCGGCGGACTCAAAATACAAGCCGTGAAGAGCGTGGTGCATAATATTTCCGTTTATAATCATTTTAACGGAAATTACCGTGCTGTAAATAAATGCGGTGCCCGATCCTATCGCTACAAGCGAATCCATATTCGGCGACAGCTTAAAAAGATTTTTAAATCCGCTTATAAAGAAGTTGCGGTTTATTATCATAATTATAACCGTCAAAACAAATTCTATCGCCGCTACCGACCAAAGATTATTGCTGATAACCGAAGGAACAGGAAAATCCCACATTATATATCCCATAGAGATATACATAAGAAGAATTAAGAAACAAACCGAATAAACGAGCCTTTTTTTAAGCTCTGAAAATTTGTTTCCTTTGCCCGCAGAATCGAATTCATTGTAAATTTCCGCACCGTATCCTGCTTTTTTTACGGCATTAATTATCTCCTCATCAGAGGCTGTGCCTACAGTTGTCATTGTGTTCGTAAGAAGATTTACTTCGCAGTTTTCAATACCGCTTAAATTTGAAACCGCTTTTTGAACTCTCGCACTGCAAGCCGCACAGCTCATACCCGTTATTCTGAATTTTTTCATAATTCCACCACTCTTTATATAAAATTAATTTTTTTATCTTGAACTTGATTCCGTTTCGCTCACAGTATCCGAGGAAGACGATTCCTCCGATGAAGAAGCCTCCGATGAACTCGAAGAAGAGTTTTCAGAAGAAGACGGCTGCTCCGAAGAGGAGCTTGATGCACTTGAAGCCGAAACAGAATTTGAAGAACTTTCTTCACTTGAAGTATCATCTGTTTTTACAGAGCTGTGCTGACCGTTACATTTAGCGGTGGGCACATAACCGGGAACATAATAGCCCTTTACTCTCTGACAGCCCGCTCCGCTTAAATATCCTGTATAAGGACAATAAAATTCTTCCACGACTTCCTCATCATATTCAAAATCTTTTTCTTCAAGGTCTTTGTGAACTCTTGTCATAACATCTTTCCAGATGTTTGCCGCGGAATTTGAGTTGTTTACATATTCTTTCTTATCAAATCCAAACCAAACGGAGCCTATATAATAAGGCGATCCCGCAACCATCCAAAGGTCGTTCTGCTCGCTTGTAGTACCGGTTTTTGCATAGGCTTTCATTTTAGAAAATCCCGCAATGGAAGTACCTGTACCGCGTCTGCCGTAAACAACATTCTGTAAAAGCCTGTTCATAACGGTGGCGGAAGTGGATTTAATTATCTGCGTTCCGCTGCTGTCGTCTTTTAAAATTGTTTCGTTATTTCCTGCTTTTACAACTTTATAGTAGGTTTTCGGCTGATGATATTTTCCGCCGTTACCGAAAACAGCGTACGCCGCCGCCGACTGCACGGTCGTAATTCCCCTGCTGCAGCCGCCGAGAGCCAAAGACGATAAATTCTTATCTTCTTTATTAAGATAGGTAAGATGATATTTTTCTCTTAAGAAATTAAATGATGTGTCAATTCCGAGCTGATCGCGTAAAAGCCAGCACGGAATAGTATTGACAGAATGCTCAAGCGCGTCTTTTACGGTCATTTTGCCCGCATAATAGCCGTACCACTCTTTAGGGCCCTTTTTGCCGTTGCCGTAATAATTATCAAGCGGAGTGTCGGTATAAATAGAAGAATAATTTATAGTTCCCTTATCTATGAGCTGACTGTAAACGCCGAGCGGTTTCATAGTCGATCCGGGCTGACGCGGAGAAGTGGCAAAATTTATTCCCCTGTTTATAGTTTTTTCTCCTGTGCCGCCGACAAGTCCCACGATATGACCCGAATAGTCCATTATAGTCATAGCGCTTTCGACATGCTTGCTTTTGTTTAGCTTTGACCTTTGAGAGAAGTATTTATTTACATTGCCGTAAACATCTTCCATAATATCCTGAACATCGGTATTAAGGCTCGAATATATTTTATAACCGCCGTTATAAAGCATTGAAGACGCGGTTTCCGTACTGCATTTATACTTATCGGCAAACTCTTCGATAAGCTGATCGATAAGCGTATCGACAAAATAATTATTTATCGGAATTTCAAAATTGCTTTCCTGCGACTTATCGATAACTATATCCTTATCGTAATTATCGCCGTATTCCTGCATTGTTATTTTGCCGAGCTCAAGCATTTTTTTAAGAACGTTAAGCCGTCTTTCCTTGTTTTTTTCGGGATATCTGTCCGGATTATAAAGCGAGGGGTTTTTGGTTATCGCCGCAAGAGCCGCGCACTCTACAAGACTAAGCTCGCTTACATCCTTATTGAAATAATAGTTTGACGCAACCTGCACTCCGCAAATATCGCTGCCGAGCGAAATAGTGTTAAGATACGCCTCTAAAATTTCTTCTTTGCTGAGCATTTTTTCAATACTTAAAGCTCTTGTTATTTCCCTTAACTTTCTTGTTGCGCTTTTTTCCTTATCGTCGGTCAAGTTTTTTATAAGCTGCTGAGTTATCGTGGATCCGCCCTGGCGCGTCGAATAAAGCTCAACTCCGGGTATCGAGTTTAAAAAAGCACCCGTGGTCCTTTTCCAGTCAACTCCCGTGTGAGTATAAAAGCGCTCGTCTTCAATAGAAACAAAAGCGTCAATAAGGTTCTGCGGAACATTTTCTATCGGCACCCAAATTCGGTTTTCATTGCCGTGCAAGCGCTGATATTCCTGCCATTTCCCGTTTTTGTCTTTCACATATATAATGGAAGTCATATTGATCTCGAGATTTTTTATATTTTCAACGATATCGCTGCTGTTAAACGGGTCAAGCTTAGATGTGCTTTTCCCCTTTCCCGCTATAGTGAACATAAGCGTGACAGACGAAACTAAAAGCAACGCCGACATCACTATACAGGAAAATTTAAAAAATCGCTTCAAAAATTTATCCTCCGAAAATTTTGATTAGGTTTAACCCTGCCCATTATAGCACCTTTTTAAAGAATTATCAATTTTTTTACAAAAATTCACAATTTTGTTATAATTTCAGTCTATAATCTTATAAAAGGATTGGAGGAAATTATGCTAAAACTTATAAATATAGTTAAAAATTACGATGTTTGCGGTCAAAAGGTCACCGCTCTTAAAGGAATTGATATCGAATTTCGGAAAAACGAATTTGTTTCTATCCTCGGCCCGTCAGGCTGCGGAAAAACCACTCTGCTCAATATTATCGGCGGACTTGACAGATATTCAAGCGGCGATCTTATTATCAGCGGAAAATCCACAAAAGAATATAAGGACTCCGATTGGGATACTTACAGAAATCACACCATAGGCTTTGTTTTTCAAAGCTATAATCTTATCCCACACCAAAGCGTTTTGTCAAATGTGGAGCTTGCGCTCACTCTTTCGGGCGTAAGTAAATCCGAGCGCAAAAAGCGCGCGCAGGAGGCGCTTATTAAAGTGGGACTCGGCGATCAGCTCGATAAAAAGCCAAATCAAATGTCGGGCGGTCAGATGCAGAGAGTTGCCATTGCAAGAGCGCTTGTTAATAATCCCGAAATTCTGCTTGCCGACGAGCCCACAGGCGCGCTTGACAGCGAAACAAGCGTTCAGATAATGGATATTTTAAAAGAAGTCGCAAAAGACAGGCTCGTTATAATGGTTACCCATAACCCCGAGCTTGCCGAAAAATATTCAACAAGAATTATAAAGCTTTTTGACGGAAAAGTGGTCGGCGACTCCGATCCTATAAAAGAAGAAATTATCGAAGAAAAGGACAATAAAAAGCAGAAAAAGCCGTCAATGTCCGTATTCACCGCGCTTTCGCTCTCACTTAATAACTTGTTTACTAAAAAAGCGCGCACTATCCTTACCTCTTTTGCAGGCTCTATCGGAATTATCGGTATTGCGCTGATCTTATCGCTGTCAAGCGGAGTTCAGATATATATTAACCGCGTCGAAGAAGACACTCTTTCAAGCTATCCTATTTCTATAGAGCAGACCGGCACCGATATAAGCGAACTTGCTCAATCGCTTATGGGCGATAATAAATCGGATATCAAAAAGCAAAACGGCAAGATCTATTCTAATGATATAATGAGCGATATGATAACCTCAATGGTAAACGGAACAAGCAATAACGATCTCGCCGCCTTTAAAAAATTTGCCGAAAGCGGAAAAAGCGATTTAAAGGATTATACTTCGGATATAAAATACGGTTATTCGACCGTTATGAATATCTATACCGAAAGCGGATATAAAGTAAACCCCTCCACGGTTTTTGAAGATCTCGGCTTTAAACCCGAAACAACGCAGTCCTCTTATTCTTCAATGAACGGATTTTATAATTCAAATGTCTGGAAAGAGCTTATCGATAACGACGAGCTTATGGACAGACAGTATGAAGTGATAACCGGAAGAAAACCGAAAAATTATGATGAAGCGGTCGTAATAGTAGACGAAAACGATCAGATAAGCGATTACACTCTTTATACTTTAGGCTTAAAAGACTCCTCCGAGCTTAAAGAAATTCTTAAAAACGCTATGGAGGGCAAAACTCAAAAGGTAGAAAAACAAAAAACCACTTCTTATACCTATGATGAAATTCTGTCCCTCAAATTCAAGCTTCTTTTAAATACCGATTATTATTCCAAAAATCCCGACGGCACTTATTCGGACAATTCTTCCGATGAGCTTTATATTTTAGATAAGCTTAAAAATTCGCAGGAAATAAAGATAGTCGGAATTCTGCGCTCAAAGAGTAAATCGGCGGCACAGTCAAGCGGAAGCACCGTAGGATATTTAAGCTCTCTTACAGAGCATTTAATAAATGAGATAAACGATACCGAGATCGTCAAAGCGCAAAAGGAAAATGAGCAGACCGATATTTTCACAGGTATGCAGTTTCCTAAGTCAGACGGTTATACAATGGATGAATTAAACGCTTATATCGCTACTCTCCCCGCCGAACAGCAGGCGCAGTTTACAGGATATATCGCACAGTTAAAGGCGCAGGGCCAGACCGACAGTCAGATAGTAGATAAGTTTTCTTCTTATCTCGCGCAGGCTTTCAGCGGCTCGTCTTATGACGAAAATATGGCAAAGCTCGGCGTTTCGGATATCGATTCTCCCTCAACGATAAATATTTACCCTAAGGATTTTGAGTCAAAGGAAAAAATCAGCGATATTATAAGTGATTATAATAAATCGGTCAAAGAATCCGAACAGATAACCTACACCGATTATATAGGTCTGCTTCTTTCCTCCGTAACCAAAATAATTAACGCTATAAGTTATGTTTTGATCGCATTTGTAAGCATTTCGCTTGTTGTTTCTTCAATAATGATAGGAATTATAACCTATATTTCAGTGCTTGAAAGAACAAAGGAAATCGGAATCCTGCGTGCAATGGGCGCCTCAAAGCACGATGTTTCAAGAGTATTCAATGCCGAAACTTTGATCGAGGGCTTCACCTCGGGAATTTTAGGAATAGGCATTACACTGCTTTTGCTGATCCCGATAAACGCTGTTATAAGGCATCTTACAAATATAGAGGAACTCGCGGCAATTCTCCCTGTTCAGGGCGCGATAATCTTAATTTTGATAAGTATGTTCTTAACCTTTATAGCAGGTCTTATCCCGTCACGAATGGCGGCTAAGCGCGATCCCGTAACAGCTTTGAGAAGTGAATAAAGCAAAAAAGCATTCTCATTTTTTGAGAATGCTTTTTAAATTTATTTTTTAGAAAGTGCTGTAGCAACCGCTATTCTTACGGAATCGTTTTTATAGCAATACCAGATTATATTGTCTATTTCTTCAAATGTTAAATTTTTCAATCTATTTTTTATTCTGTCTATATAATCGATAAATTCCGTATAAGGGCAATTTCCGAGCTTTTTGGAAGTTGTTTTTGCAATTTCGAAATAATTAAGATAATAGGGTAAAATTGTTCTTACAACCGAATCATTAACAGCAAAATTACTTTTCTTAAATTCCAACTCACAAAGATAAGCGCAGACCTTGCTTGCAAAGCTTTTTTCTTTGCGGATAAATCCGTCAATAAAAGATATTTCATCGACAATTTCTGCGTTTCCGCTTTCAAGGTTGAATAAAAAATTCTTTTTATTATTAAAAATATAATCGCTTAAAACATCTATGTTTATATTAGATGTATGAGTTGAATTTGACGAAGCAATTTCTTTAAGAATAGTTTTTATTTCTTCTTTCGAATAATCTTTAAGCTTTTTACCTAAATTTTTATAATATTTTTTATAAGGAGATTCCCTATATTTACTATCATTTTCAATCAGATTACGCGCTTTCTCTGCGTTTTCTTTTTTCAAGGCATACATATAATTTTCATCAAGCGATAAATTGCTTTTTATTATTTCACTTTTAGCAGTCAGTTCAAAAACATCTTTTATCTCTTTGAAATTTGAATTCATTTTTCGTACTCCTTTTATGTTTATTCTCTATGCCAATCATAACTATATCTTTCAAATGTAATTTGCCGACTCCATCGATCAGGACCTAAGTAACTACCTTCAATATATCTACTTAGCATTTTAGCTATCATTTTCTTATTAGTAAAATAATAATATTGAGTATCACTTTTATAAGAAGAATCGGTGTAAGAATAAGCATAAATAGCTCCGTCTTTTTTACTGCTTGAATAATCCGTATACCAACCATTGGTATTTTCAAATGTAGCACTCGTTAATTTATTATCATTCAAAAAAGCAAATTTCTTTATAGTTATAACTTTAGCAGGAATAGTAATTGCTTCTAAAGAAATACAGTTCGAAAATGAATATTCTCCTATGGTTATTAAATTTTCAGGTAAAGTTATATTGTTCAATTTTGAGCAGTTGTAAAAAGCATAAGAGCCTATTTCCGTAACGGAATCAGGAATTATAATTTCTGTAAGCTTTGATAAGTTTTCAAATCCCGATTCACATATCTGCGTTACCGCTTTTCCGTTATATGTATCAGGAATAGTTATAACTGCCGTATTTTTAGCTTTTTCTCCGGCTTTTACTCCGTAAGTACTGTCCTCTAATTCAACAAATATTAGCTCTGTTTCCTCTGTACTGCTGCTCAATTTTCCGGCATTTTGCGAAGTTCCGTCAGTATAAGAAATAATAAGTTCACCGTTAATAATTTCGGTCTTTTCTATGCCTCTTCCGTCTTTTCCGTCACTACCGTCTTTGCCTTTAACAACACCGAGAGATACAGGTGTTTCGGATTCGGAATATTGTACTAGCAATTCGCCTGTAGCAGAATCGTAAGAAAGAAACGGGCTATCTCCCTTATCACCCTTTTCTCCTTTTTGCAGTGTGAAATAATCGTCTGCCTTTGAAGAATCGGTATAGCTTATCTTTAGTTTATAATCGCTTGTAAGCTCAATTGACTTTATTCCGTTTCCGGTCTCGCCCTTTGCTCCTCTTAGGGATTTTGTTATCGTTATTGTTCTTCCGTCGGAAAGGGTTACTACGAGATAATCGTTATCGTCTATAAATACATTTTCAACAGAAGTTCCTTTTTCACCTTGTGCACCTGTCGCACCGGTGTCACCCTTATCTCCTTTGTCGCCCTTTTCACCTTGGGCGCCCTGAGCTCCTGTATCACCTTTATCTCCTTTATCACCCTTTTCGCCTTGTACACCTGTTGCTCCGGTGTCGCCTTTATCGCCTTTTTCTCCTTTGTCTCCTTTTTCACCTTGTGTGCCTGCTGCACCGGTTTCTCCTTTCAAAGAATTCAGCCATTCTTTTTCAGTGCCTGAAAAGCCGTTGTCCTTTGCAATCTCATATGCAGACTTGCCGTTATCTCCTTTGGCACCGGTAGCACCTGTTTCTCCGATATCTCCTTTATCTCCTTTAAGGCTTTCTATCCAATTTTTCTCACTTGTGGCAGATGTAAGACCTGCGCTCTTTGCAATCTCATATGCAGATTTGCCGTTTTGTCCCTGCAATCCTTTTAATGATTCGAGCCATTCTGATTTTGAGCCTGTAAATCCGTTATCCTTAGCAACTTCATAAGCCGATTTTCCATCTGCTCCCGTTAAACCTGTTTCGCCCTTTTCACCTTTATCACCTTTATTACCCTTTTCGCCTTTAAGACTCGCTATCCAATCATCTTCCGTTTCGGCAGTCGTAGCTCCAATTAACTTTGCTATTTCGAATGCAGATTTACCGTTATCTCCTTTTTCACCCTGAGCACCTGTTGCTCCGGTGTCACCCTGATCTCCTTTAGGACCCTTAACATTAAATACATACTTTTTTGACGAATCTGTAAGACTTATAGTCATCTTACCGTTTGTATCATCTATTGTTATATCCTTAATTCCTACTCCGTCATTTCCTTTTTTGCCGTCTGTACCTTTTAAAGAATTAAGCCAATCGGTTTCGGAAACAGAAGAATCTATTATTCCGTTTCTGACCGCGAGCTCATATGCCGAATCGCCGTCGTCACCTTTTGCCCCGGTATCACCCTTATCACCTTTATCTCCTTTTTCACCATGAGCTCCTGTCGCTCCGGTATCGCCTTTTTCACCTTTAGCACCGGTTGCACCGGTATCACCTTTAACGCCCTTTAATGAGCTTATCCATTCTTCCTCTGTTCCTATAAATCCATTATCCTTAGCTATTTCGAATGCAGACTTGCCGTTATCGCCTGTATCGCCTGTATCACCCTTTTCTCCTTTGGCACCTGTCGCTCCGATATCTCCCTTATCACCTTTATCACCTTTTTCACCTTTAGCACCGGTTGCACCGGTGTCTCCTTTACTTCCTTTAAGGCTGGCTATCCACTCTGATTCTGTTTCAGCCGAAGTAAGTCCTGCAAGCTTTGCTATTTCAAAAGCAGATTTACCGTTTGATCCGTCAAGACCTTTTAAAGAATTAAGCCATTCGGATTTTGTACCTGTAAAACCGTTTTCCTTTGCTATTTCATAAGCCGACTTTCCGTCTGCACCTTTTAAACCTGTATCTCCCTTTTCACCTTGAGCACCTGTCGCTCCGGTTTCACCCTTATCTCCTTTGTCGCCCTTTTCGCCTTGTGCGCCCGTTGCTCCGGTATCACCTTTTAAACCCTTTTCTCCTTGTTCTCCTTTTTCACCTGTATCACCTTTGTCACCTTTGTCTCCCTTATCACCTTTTGCTCCAACTGCACCCGAAGCACCGGTATCGCCTTTTTCGCCCTTTAGGCTTGAAATCCATTCGGATTCTGATGAGGCAGTCGTACTGCCTGTCATCAAAGCGATTTCATAAGCAGAATAACCTTTTTCTCCGCGCATACCCGTAATATTACCTAAATTTACTGTTTCGCCGTTAGTAAACTTAAGAATAAATTCTCCGCTTTCAATTTTTGCGTCTGAAATACCTGTTCCGTCTTTACCGTTAGTTCCGTTTTTGCCGTCTGTTCCTACGGCTTTACCTAAATTAATAACAGTATTATCAGACATTGTTATCAACAGCTGTCCTTTATCGTCAAAGGAAGCTGTTTTTATATTTACTTTATTTTCTGCCATATTTTTTACGGCTTCATTATATTCTTTTTCCGATCCTGAGAAGCCTGCTTCTTTTGCTGTTTCATAAGCCGATTTTCCTTTTAATGATTCAAGCCATTCGCTCATATTACCTTTATAACCGCTTTTTACAGCCAATTCGTATGCCGACATTCCGTTTTTTATTTTTGTTACCGCAGTTACATTCCTTTTTCTGCTTACAATTAAAGAAGTAGCTACTGACGCACTTATAACCAGCACTGCCGAAACTATAATACTTATCGTGCGTTTTAAAATTGATGATTTCATCTAAATTCCCCGTTTCGCTTTTATTTTGGTGAACACTATTCACCACAGTTTTTTTGATTATAGCATATAATAAAGAAAATATCAACTAAAAATAAATGAGGAATTTTTATGTTTAAAATAAAAGCCTCTGACGGAACGAATAACATTACCGGCAAAAAAATTGCCGAAATCAGGCTATCTAAAGGTATTTCTCAGCGAAAACTTGCTACAAAAATGCAGCTTCTCGGTTACGATGTAGACCACTATTTTATCCGTCGGGTTGAAAACGGCGAAAGGTTTGTTACTGACATTGATCTAGTGATTTTTGCGCGCGCCTTAAATGTGGAAATTTCCGAATTATTATCTGCCGATAATAAAAACATTTGAATAAATACAAAAACCCCGTAAGTTACGAATCAACATAACTTACGGGGGTTTAATTTTACCTTTTATTCAGTTTTTGTTTCTTCGGTTTTTTCGGGCTGAGGAGCGTCGAGCAGTTCTCCGCCGTGCGTTGTGCATGCCTCGGGGGAATTATTATCCGTATAATATCCTATATCCTTTGAGGGGCAGGCATTCGTTGCGAGCAAGCCGGTGGAAGTGCAGTAATAGCGCTTATGAACATAGGTACTGTCCGTAAATTCCTTAGGCTCAAGGCCCTCGTGGACTTTTTGCATTACCGCGCCCCACATTCTCAGAGCTATCGTGCTTGTGGATATGCCCTGCTGCTGATCGTAACCGCACCAGCATGAGGCGACATAATAAGGCGTTCCGCCGACAAACCAAAGGTCGTTCTGATCGTTGGTAGTACCTGTTTTTGCGTAGAATTTCATATCCTTGATATAATTCTTCGCCTGCGCGCCTGTTCCCTGTGCGCCGTAAACGACATTTTGAAGAAGCTTATTCATAATCGTTGCGGTATCTTCGCCGATCGCAACGGTGGGCTTAACTTTCTTTTCGAGGATCACTTCGCCGTACTGATCGCAGACCTTAGTATAAAATGTCGGCTTATAATAAAGTCCCTTATTTCCGAACACGGCGAATGCCGCGGCGGACTCATAGGTATTTATTCCGCCGTTTGTACCGCCCATTCCGAGAGGAGATAAGTTTATATCATCGGGGGCATTGAGCGTTGTAATACCGAGCTTTTGCGTGAGGAAATCATAGCATACCTGCGGAGTAAGCTTATTTACAAGATATACAGGTATTGTATTCATTGATCTTTCAAGCGCAAATTTAACGGTGGTTTTGCCGCTGTAATAATTATACCAGTTTTTAGGCGTCCAACCGTTGTTATAAACGGTCGATTTATCTTCAAGCATTGTCGAATAGGTTATAAGACCGTTTTCTAAAGCGGGGGCATACGCCGCGATAGGCTTCATTGTAGAGCCCGGCTGACGCTTTGCGTCGGTCGCACGGTTAAGGCCTTTACTGCCGAGGTTAGTGGTTTTCTTGCCGATACCGCCTGAAAGACCTACGACATTACCTTTATAGTCTATGATTGTAAAAGAGCCCTGCAAGGTCTGTCCGTCTTTACCTTTTAAGGCATATGAAGTATCGGTGAAAACGCTGTCGATACTGTTTTGAATACGCATATCAAGGTTTGAATAGACTTTATATCCGCCGTTATAAAATTTAGTTGTAGCCTCTTCAACGGTGCAGTCAAGCTCTTTAGAAAGATCGCTTGCAATTTCTCTTATAAGCGCCTCGACATAATATGAATTTACATCGGATTCGCTTATAGCCTCTTTAGAGGCAACTATTTTAACATCTTCCTTAAGCGCCTCTTCGTATTCTTTCTCGGTTATATAGTCCTGCTTAAGCATTTCTTTAAGCACGACTTCCCTGCGCTGCTTATTATTCTCGGGATTATCGTCGGGCGAATAAGCGGAGGGGCTTTTGGTGATAGAAGCAAGCGTTGCGCACTCTAAAATAGAAAGATCCTTAACGGATTTTCCGAAATAATAGTTGGAGGCGACCTCTACGCCGTACATTCCGTGACCGAGCGCAATGGTATTTAAGTAACATTCCATAATAGTTTCCTTGGAATAGGTACTTTCAACATACCTCGCGCGCATAATTTCTCTTATTTTTCTGCTGGCGGTCTTTTCCTTATCGCTCATTATATTTTTAACGAGCTGCTGAGTGATAGTCGATCCGCCGTAGCTTGTGGAAGAATGGAGCGCCATATTGAGGAAAGCCTTGGTCGTTCGCTTCCAATCAACACCGGGGTGAGAGAAAAAGCGCTTGTCCTCTATAGCAACGAAAGCATTAACGAGGTTTTGCGGAATACCTGTATACTCCTTATCCTCCGCCTGGGCGGATTCCTGATTATAAGGCACCCAAATTCTATTAAACTCGCCGTGCAGGCGCTGATATTCCTGCCAATTTCCGCTCTCGTCCTTAGCAAAAACGGTGGTAGTGAAATTAAGCTTCAGATCGTTGAGATCCTGGTCTATCTTACCGTCGACCGTGGTAAACACATAAGCAACAAATCCGCCTATTAAAAGGCTGACCGAAATAACCGCTATCAGACAAACGGTGATGACGGTTTTAATTATTTCTTTCTTGGATTTCTTCTTAAAGAAATTGAATTTACCTTTTTTCTCAGGCTCTGTTTCTTCCGTTGAAAAGCTGTTGAGATCAAGAGATTTATTTTCATTATTATTCTCTTCTCCGAAAGAGCTGTAGCTGAAAAAATCCTTATCGCTCATTTAATTAAATGCTCCTTTAAAAAAGATACACGATTAGTGTACCATATTTTTATTATATTGTCTAGTGTATAAACTTTTTAAAAATTGCGCAAAATAATTTCGGTGATAAAAATGGTTGGTAAAAAGTTTTATTTTTTATTTGTAACAATAGTTATGATTGCCTTTTTTTCTCTTTCCTGCGCAATTTTGCTTGAAAAAGAAAGCAAGCTGGATCAAAAAAAGTATGTTTTAAAGGAAATCGGCAATAAAGTTGTGCTTACGGAAAACGAAAAAGTTATCCTTACCTATAACGAAATAGTTTTTGACACTCTCCCTTTAAAGGACAGAGCCGATCTTGAAAACGGTATCAGTATAAAAAATCCCGAAGAGGCCGAAAAATTCATAGAAAATTACGACGGATAATAATAAACACTTGAAAGAATTAAAAAAATTCCTTATAATATATAAATGTAATATATTATAAGGAGTAATCGGAATTGGAAAACAATGCTTCCGGAGCCGGAGTAAAACTCGGCGGACTTTTTAACACTACGGATATAAAAATTCTTATATGCTATCTTCTTGCTACTATCAACGAGCCGATACCTGCAAATATGCTTGCAAATCTTCTGCATTACGAGGGAATTGCAAATGCCTTTGAAGTGAGCGACGCTATTGTAACGCTTGCAAGAAACGGACAGATCGAGCAGTACGACGAAAAAGAAGATACATATATAATAACGGAATCCGGCAAAAACACCGCCGAAACCCTAAAGACCTCGATTTCTTATTCGGTAAAAGACAGGGCTTATGCGGCGGCTATCAAAATGCTTTCAAGATTTAAAAATGCGAAAGACACAAGCTTTGAGCTTAAAAAGGAAAACGGAAAATTATATTACACCTGCTCGATTTTAGACAGGAATATCCCCTTTTTCTCCGTAACTTTACAGATAACCGATGAGGATCAGGCGAAGATAATCAAAGAGAAATTTTTAGACGATCCCGCTAAGATCTATTCCCTTTTTATAGACAACATAACAGAATAAAAAAAGAGCTGAAATTCAGCTCTTTTTTTATTTATATAACTCTTGCTTTTATTACGCCGTCGATCTCTTCGAGCTTTTCAATGATGTGATCGGCGTCAACATCCGAAACATCGACCATTGTATAAGCATAATCGCCGCGCGATTTATTAAGCATATTTTCAATGTTTATATTATTTGTAGCAACAATTCCCGTGATCGAAGTTATCATATTCGGAATGTTTTTATGAATAACGCATATCCTGTACTTTCCGCTGCGAGGAAGAGTGATTTCGGGAAGATTTACGGAATTAGTTATATTTCCGTTTTCAATATAATCAATCAGCTCGCTTGCCGCCATCTGTGCGCAGTTATCTTCCGATTCGGGCGTGGAAGCGCCGAGGTGCGGAATTGCTACAACACCGTCAACTCCCAAAAGATCGTCTGACGGGAAATCAGTAACATAAGAAGCGATCTTACCTGACTGCAGAGCCGCTATAACATCTGCCGAATTTACAAGACCGCCGCGTGCGAAGTTCATTATTCTCACGCCGTCTTTCATTTTAGCGATAGCCTCTGCATTTATGAGGTTTTTGGTGGAATCCGTAAGCGGAACATGAAGGGTGATATAATCGCACTTTTCAAAAATATCCTTTATATCATAAATATGAACTGCATTATGAGTAAGATTCCATGCTGAATTTACAGAAAGATAAGGATCGTAACCGTAAACCTTCATTCCGAGGTGATTTGCGGCGTTTGCTACCAAAACGCCTATCGCGCCGAGACCGATAACGCCGAGTTTTTTGCCTTTTAGCTCGGGACCCGTGAAAGCGCTCTTGCCTTTTTCAACGAGCTTAGAAACATTTTCGCCCTCGCCTTTTAAAGTCTTTGCCCACTCAATAGCTGAAATAACTCTTCTTGATCCGATAAGCATACCTGCGATCACAAGCTCTTTAACAGCGTTTGCATTTGCACCGGGAGTATTGAATACTACTATTCCTTTACTTGTGCAGTCATCTATAGGAATATTATTCGTTCCGGCTCCCGCTCTTGCGATAGCGAGAAGAGATTTAGGAAACTGTGTATCGTGCAAAGAAGCGGATCTGACTATAGCGCCGTCGGCATTTTCCACCTCGTCGCCGATAGTATATTTATCGTCAAATACCTCAAGACCGGACTTTGATATCTTATTATAGGTTTTAATTTTATACATTACGCATTTTCCTCTTCAAATTTTTTCATAAATGCAACTAATTTCTCTACGCCCTCTTTAGGCATTGCATTATAAATGGAGGCTCTCATACCGCCGACTGTTCTGTGGCCCTTGATATTAACAAATCCGTTTTCCTTAGCCGCCGCGATAAATTTCGCGTCAAGCTCTTCGCTGCCCGTAACAAAAGGAACATTCATCAATGAGCGGTCCTCTTTAACGACTGTGCCCTTAAAGAGCTTGCTTGAATCGAGGAAATCATAAAGAATTTTTGCTTTTTCCTCATTTCTCTTTTTCATTACTTCAAGACCGCCGAGCTTTTTAAGCCATTTGAAAACAAGACCTGCTATATATATATTGTAGCAAGGAGGAGTATTGAAAAGAGAAGCGCTTTCAGCGTGAGTTGCGTAATTAAGCATTGTGGGAGTGATATCCATAGCGTTGCCTATAAGATCCTTGCGGATAATAACTATCGTAACACCTGCCGGAGCGACATTCTTCTGCGCGCCTGCATATAAAACGCCGAATTTTTTAACATCGATAGGCTCTGATAAAATGCAGCTTGAAATATCCGCGACCAGCGGAACATCGCCTGTATCGGGGATATAATTGTACTTCGTTCCGTAAATAGTATTGTTAAAGCAAATATGGACATAGTCCGCGTCCTTATCGAAATCCTCGGCTTTAACCTTAGGGATATAAGAAAAAGTTTTATCCTTTGAAGACGCAACTATTCTTGCCTCGCCATACCTTGCAGCTTCTTTATAGGCTTTATTTGCCCACTGACCTGTGATTATATAATCAGCCTTATGATTTTTATTCATAAGATTGAGCGGAACCATTGCAAACTGCGTGGAAGCGCCGCCCTGGAGGAAAAGCACCTCGTAATCATCGGGGATATTCATAAGCTCCCTTAAATCTTTTTCGGCAGTTTTTATTATCTCATCATATTCCTTTGATCTGTGTGACATTTCCATAACCGACTGACCGGTTTTTCCGTATTCCAACATTTCGTCTGCCGCGGTTTTCAAAACCTCTTCGGGAAGCATCGAGGGACCCGCGCTGAAATTATAAACTCTTGACATTAAAATAACCTCCGAAGTAAATTGTAGTTTAATAACATTATATTTGCGCTTATATTTAATGTCAACAAGTTCGTTATGTTTTTAACAATATTTTTTAAAATATTTTGGAATTTTATTTAAAGTTTGTTAAATTATTATCAATATCGGGATTTTTCTTAAGAAGTTTAATTCTTTCCTTATAATCCGGCATATATTTTTCGATCAGTTTATAAAACCTTTTAGAATGATTATGTTCCTTTATATGCGCAAGCTCGTGGACTATCACATAATCCACCGCTTCTTTCGGATAAAGCATTAATATATATGAAAAGCACAGCCTGTTATCCCCCGAGCAGGAACCAAACCTCGTTTTAGCCGAGGTTATTTTTATGCTTTTAGGATAAAGTTCCATAATTTTTGAAAATTCTTTCGCCCTTTCCTTTATATAAATATCGGCGCTTTGTTTAAGAAAAGCTATCTCTTCATCGGTAAATTCGAAGAGTTTCCTTTTCTTCTCGGCGGATTCATAGTGCTTTAATATCCATTCATAATGATCCGCAACGAATTTTTCCGCCTCCATTTTTGTCGCATACAAAGGAAGTCTTACTATTACCTCGGCTTTTGAGTTTACTTCTATAGCCATAGTTTTTCTGTTCGATCTGATAAATTTAATATTCATATTAAATATTATATCACGAATAATTCGTTTGTAAATAAACACAATAATAATAATTAAATTAGATCGGAGAAATGAAAAGTGTTCACAGCTTTGATAAGGACTTTGTTTTTTTATCTTGTTATAACCGTGGCAATAAGACTTATGGGAAAAAGGCAGATAGGCGATATGCAGCCGAACGAGCTTGTTGTGACCTTGCTTATATCCGAGCTTGCCGCAATACCTCTTCAGGATCTTAATCAGCCTATTCTTTCGGGTATAACCGCAATTCTGTTTCTTGTAATAATAGAAATTCTCATTTCAATAGCCTCCCTTAAAAGCTTTTTTATGAGAAAGCTTTTAAACGGAAAATCCGTAGTAATAATCAAAAACGGTACGATAGATCAGCAGGCTATGCAAAATGTCAGAATGACGGTGCTTGATCTCGTGGAATTGTTGAGAGGTCAGGATGTATTCGATATTTCGCAGGTGGCATTCGCAGTGCTCGAAGTAAACGGCGAATTGAGCGTACTGCTCAAAACCGAAGAACAGCCTTACACTAAAAAAGACGCAAATCTGCCTAAAGAAAAAGACGGTCTTCCCCTGCCCGTCATAACCGACGGAAAAATCGTAACGGAATCTTTAAAGGCTCTTGAGATAAGCAATAAAAATATTTCCGACAGGCTTAAAAAGCAAAAGCTAAAGCCCGAAAATGTTTTCCTTATGACTTTGGACAGAAACGGAAACGAAAATATCGTAAAAAAGGAGTTGGAATAATTAATGAAAAGACTTATACCTGCGGCAGTCCTGACGATCATTCTGATAATTCTTTGCGTTTTTTCGAAAACCACCGTTGACAGAGTCGGCAAAGAAACAAACGCAAATATTAAGGAATGCCTTGAATCTATAGAGAATGATGATAAAGACTCCGAGAAAAAAATAAAGAAGCTTGAAACCGAATGGAAGAAAAATATGAATGTTATGTCGCTGTTTGTAAACCGCGAAAAGCTTGATCAGGTTTCGGGCAATATTCAGACCTTAAAAAAATACACCGACTCCCGTGATGAATTTGACGAGGCTTGCGCCAAACTAAAGGTTATGATAGACGATATAATCGAAGAACAATCTTTAAGCTTAATAACTTTCTTTTAAATAAAGCGGAAAGGTTTATCCCTTTCCGCTTTTATGCATTAATAATTGCATATTATGCATTAAATATTATTTTATGAATACATATTCAAACGGTTTTTAATGCGTTTTACAGGCTTTTTGTGCAATATTTATACTTTCTAAATTGAATAAAACTGCATATTTGTGCAAGATTTATTCATATTTATGCTTGACATTCTGCATAATGGGTGCTATAATACAAACATCAAATTTAAACACGCGGTTTTTAAAGACCGCAAGTCACAATTAAAGAAATGAGGAAACAAAAATGAAAAACTTAAAGAAAATTGCGGCATTTATTTTATCTGCCGCCATCGTAGTCGCTCTTGCAGGCTGCGGAGCAAAAAAAGACTCAGGCAAAAGCTCATCCGACAAAACCGAAACTCTCGTTATGGGAACAAACGCTTCATTCCCTCCTTATGAGTATGTTGACGACAACAACAAGATCGTAGGAATTGACGCTGAGATCGCAGAGGCTATTGCCGATAAGCTCGGTATGAAACTTGAGATCAAGGATATGGAATTTGATTCACTTATCCCCGCTGTTAAATCCAATTCTATTGATGTTGTTCTTGCCGGTATGACAGTTACTGACGAGAGAAAGCAGTCGGTTGATTTCTCTGACAGCTATTCAAAGGGCGTTCAGGTAATCATCGTTAAAGAAGGCTCTGATATAAAGAGCGCCGATGATCTTAAGGGTAAGAAGATAGGCGTTCAGGCAGGTACTACAGGCGACGCTTACTGCACCGATGACTTCGGTCAGGAAAATGTTAAGCAGTTCTCTAACGGTTCTCTTGCAGTTGCCGCTCTTGCTAACGGTCAGGTAGACTGCGTTGTAATCGATAACGAGCCCGCTAAAAACTATGTTGCTGCAAACACAGGTCTTAAGATACTTGATACAGAATATGTAACCGAGGATTATGCAATAGCTGTTTCCAAAGACAATCCGGATCTTCTTAAGAAAATCAACACTGCTCTTAAAGAACTCAAAGAAGCAGGCAAGATCGATGAAATCGTCGGCAAATACATAAAAGCTGAATAATTTAAAATCTAACCTTAATATTAAGGGCGGCGGACTGCCGCCCTTAAAGTACTATTGTAAAGGAAGTAAAAATGGGAGTATTAAATTTTGCGACTTGGCTGTCAGACGCCCCCTCATGGATAGGCAAAAGCCCCGAATGGGTCCAGCAGCTGTTATTTCAGCTTTATCAGACATTTGTCTATCAGGATAGGTGGAAATTTTTTACCGACGGTCTTAAAATCACATTTATTGTAACAATCGGCGCTTTGATCTTAGGAATTATATTAGGTCTTATAATTGCTATTATCAGAACAACGCATGACACGGTTTCCTCAAATTCAAATAAAAAGCATATCGGCCTTAATTTTATAAATTGGCTCTGCCAGATTTATCTTACGGTTATCCGCGGCACACCTATGATGGTTCAGCTCCTTATTATGGGGTTTGTTATTATGGTGCCTAAAAGCGATACGGGTATGATACTCTGCGGTATTATAACCCTAGGAATAAACTCCGGCGCTTATGTTGCGGAAATTGCGCGTTCAGGCCTTATGAGTGTAGCGGTAGGTCAGACAGAGGCAGGAAGAAGCTTAGGATTTAATTATTTTCAGACAATGTGGTACATAGTTATTCCCCAGGCTATAAAAAACATCCTCCCCGCCCTCGGAAACGAAATGATCACCCTTTTAAAGGATACTTCGCTTGTTTCCGTTATAGCTCTGCGCGATGTTACCAAGCAGGCGCAAAATATTGTTAGTAAAACATATCAGGCTTATGTTCCCTATGTAAGTCTTGCAGTAATTTATCTTGTAATAGTTATTATTCTCACAAAACTTCTCGGAATATTCGAAAGGAGGCTGCGTAAGAGTGACCGCTGACAGCAAAGTTTTGATCGAAGTTAAAAACCTTGAAAAATCTTTCGGAGAAATCGAAGTTTTAAAAGGAATAAATACCGATATTAAAAAAGGTGAAGTCGTAGTAGTTATCGGACCTTCAGGTTCGGGTAAATCGACATTTTTAAGAACTCTTAATCTTCTTGAAGCGCCCACGGGCGGAAATATCTACTTTGAGGGAACGGATATAACCGATCCTAAAGTAAATATTAATCTTCACAGAAGAAAAATGGGAATGGTTTTTCAGCAGTTTAACCTTTTCCCGCATATGAATATTCTTAAGAATATGAGCATTGCTCCTATTAAGCTTTTAAATCTTTCAAAAGAAGAGGCGGAGAAAAACGCGCTTGAGCTCCTCGATAAAGTCGGTCTTAAAGACAGGGCCGAGGCGTATCCCTCACAGCTTTCTGGAGGTCAGAAACAGAGGGTTGCAATCGTCAGAGCGCTTGCGATGAATCCTGATGTAATGCTTTTTGACGAGCCTACCTCCGCTTTGGATCCCGAAATGGTCGGAGAAGTTCTAAGCGTTATGAAAGATCTCGCGAAAAGCGGAATGACAATGGTTATAGTAACCCACGAAATGGGATTTGCAAAAGAAGTAGCCGACAGAGTGTTGTTTATCGACGAGGGCGTTATCTGCGAAGAGGGCTCTCCTAAAGAAGTTTTCGAAAATCCCAAAAGCGCAAGACTTAAAGACTTTTTAAGCAAGGTTCTTTAATATCAACTTTTATCCCGTGCAGTTTTAACAAACTGCACGGTTTTTCATATTATATATTGAAGTCTGTCTTCAATATATTTTAGGAGGAAACTTTTAATGGCTGATAACAAAACAAACCTAAACAGCGATGTCGGAAGCTTTAAAGAAGCTGTATGCGTAGATGTCGGCAGAGTCTATGATTCTTGCTGTGACCGGGACTGCCTCGAAGATTTGCGCTGTTTTTTCACCGCCGAAACACAAACAATTATTAATCAGGCGGTAAGCGTAAGGCTTAAAAAAGCAGAAGTACTTAATGTTTATATCGATGTTGAACCTGTTAATTTCAATAAAGGCTTTTATTCCTGCGACTTAACATTCTTTTTCCTTATGACTCTCGATTGCTATACCGCTCCGAACACCTGCCCCACCGAAGTTCAGGGTATCACTGCATTCGGCAAAAAAGTAATTCTTTTCGGCAGCGAAGGAAATGTTAAAGTTTATTCAAGCTCCCTGCAGGAATCGAATTCCTGCGATTCGCAGACCATCGGCACATCTAACAATCCGAAATGCGTCGTTCAGTGCGTTGAGCCGGTATCATTAAGCGCAAGACTTTGCCAGATAAACGATACTTACGACTGCGTAAGATACTTCCCGCAAAGCATAATCAATTATTTCGGCACTCCGCTTGAAACCAATCTCCCAACGGGCACAACCACAGTATATGCTACTCTTGGACTTTTCACTATTGTTCAGCTTGTAAGAAATGTTCAGATGCTTATACCTGTTTACGATTTCTGCATTCCCGAAAAGCAGTGCGAGGATTCTACGGATCAGCCCTGCGATATTTTCCGCAAGATCAAATTCCCTACCGACGATTTCTTCCCCCCGAAGTCATGTTCTAACAAAGGCGGCTGCGGCTGTCAAAGCGGCAACTGACGCCTGTAAAACTAAAAAGAGCCCTGCAAAAGCAGGGCTCAAAACATTTTATCACCAGGAGAAAATATGAAATTTTCAAATCCGGATAAAAACCAGGTTTTAATCACTCTTTCAAAAAAAGAATTTTCCGATCGGTTTGAAAAAATCAATCTTTCGGATAAAAAAGATATTTTGATCGCCGTAAAAGCGATTTTAAAAAACAAGGCTTTTAAAAGAATAGTTCCCGATCTTTCGGGGAAATTTTTCCTTTCATTCGGAGAATTGGGAAATAATTATTTTATTCTTCTGCAAAAAAGAACTTTAAAGCCTCATAAAAAGCAAAATGAATATTTGCTGGTCTTTAATAATTTTGAATATCTCGAATTATTTGTTTTAAATCTATCTTACAAATGTTCAAACAGCTCATTATATAAAAGCAAAAATAACTTTTATTTAATTTGTTCTACAGATACCTCCGCCGACAAGATAATTTCTTTTAGCTCCGAGTTTTGCGGAAAAGCCTTTAGAGATTCAAAGAAAATATCGGCGGTTAAAGAATACGCCACACTTTTATGTAGCGATAATGCGATCGAAAAGATAAAATTAAAGTGATTTTAAATACTTAACGGTTTTTTCCGTATCTTCCGAAGAAAATATAAAACTTCCCGCAACCAAAACATTTGCGCCTGCCGAAACTGCCGATTTCGCGGTTTCGGCATTAATTCCGCCGTCAACCTCTAAATCGATATCAAGGTTTCTTCTTTTGATCTCTTCTTTAAGCACGCTTAATTTTTCGAGAGCCTCCGTCATAAATTTCTGTCCGCCGAATCCCGGCTCAACTGACATTACAAGCACCATATCGCAAAAATCGAGAAGATCGAATATATCTTCCGCCTTTGTTGCGGGTTTTATCGTTATACAGGATCTCACGCCTACTTCTCTTATTCGCTTTAGGGTTTCTTTATTATCGGAGCCTGCCTCATAATGGAAGCTTAAAATATCGGCGTATTTTAAGAAGTCGTCAAGATACCTATGAGGTCTGTCGATCATCAGATGAATATCAAGCGGAAGATCGGTATGCTCCTTTATGGATTTTATAACCGGCACCCCGAAAGATATATTCGGGACAAACTGTCCGTCCATAACATCAAGATGTACCATATCCACGCCGGATCTTTCAAATTCTTTAAGCTTATCGGATAAAGTTAAAAAATCCGCAGTCAAAACAGACGGTGAAATTTTTATCATATATATTTTCCTTTCAAATTGTCAGTCGTGCAAATAGATCGTTCTTGAATTTCTGTGCATATAAACGCTCATAACAAGCCCTACTCCGAGATACAGGCACAAAAGCGAAGTGCCTCCCGCACTGAAAAACGGCAGTGTTATTCCTATTACGGGCAGAATTCCTATGCACATTCCTATATTTATGGTAACCTGCGCCAAAAGCATTCCGAAAAAGCCCACGCAGATTATTTTACCGCTTTGCTTTCGGCATATTTTTGCAATATGGACTGTCCTTAAAGCTATTGCGCAAAGCAAAATCAGCACAGCCATACATCCTAAAAATCCAAGCTGCTCCCCTATGCTTACGAATATAAAATCGTTCTGCCCCTCCGGCACATATCCGACCTTTGTGAGCGTGCCTTTTAAAAGGCCCTGACCGAAAAATCCGCCGTTTGCAAGAGCGCGCCTGCCGTAATACGCCTGAAATGTAGCGCCCTGGATATCGCCCTCGATATCAAAGAGATTTATAAGTCTTGAGCGCTGATCGTCATTCATAATAAAGAAATAAACTATCGGCGAGGATATCAGCGCCGCCGCTCCTGCCGCAAGATAATATTTCCAGGATACTCCTGCCGAGCAGAGCATACATAAAACCATTACTGCAAAGACAAGCGCCGTACCGTCGTCGCCCTGGAAATGAATAAGCAGCACGGGGAAAGCTCCGTGAAGACATAGAGGGATCAAAACCTTTAATTTATTTATCTCCTCTTTTTTAACAGAAGAAATATGCTTTGCAAATGTGATAATAAAGCAGATCTTTAAAAGCTCCGACGGCTGAAAAGTAGTAATTCCGAGATTGAGCCAGGCCTTATCGTCAGTTCCCTCGGGAGCAAAGCCGAAGAAAAATGTCAAAATAACGGGTATCACGCCGATAACCGCAAATATGTACCATCTTTCGGTAAATCGCTCGAAATCGAAAGATGATATTATAACTGCCGCCGCAAGACCTAACAAAAGCGAAATTCCCTGCACCAAAACAGGTCTTAAAGTTTCAAGATATCTTGTTGCTGAAAAAACGGCAAGGCAGCCGTAAGACGACGCAAAAAAGCAAAGCAAAAGCAACACTTTATCGGTTTCGCGGAAGAAATCCGCTATCCTTGAAATAAGTTTATTCAATTATTTTATCATTCCTTTGCTTTGAATTCTATCCTTTAAGGCACATAAAAACATAGTAAATAAGTCCGTAAACCACGCTTGCATAGGTTCCGAAAAGTATAACAGGGCCTGCAACGGAAAAAATCTTCGTACCTATTCCTAAAATATGGCCCTCATTTTTATATTCTATTGCCGGCGATACCACCGCGTTTGAAAATCCTGTTATAGGTACAAGCGTTCCGGCACCGGCAAATTTTGCTATTTTATCAAATACACCGATACCCGTAAGCACCGCGGCAAAAAATATCAGGATCATAGGCACTGCCGAGCGAATCGTATCTTCTTTAACTCCGAGAGTTTTAAGACCTTCGAATATCAGCTGACCTATCGTGCAGATAAGACCGCCCACCAAAAAAGCGGCACAGCAATCCTTTTTCTTGTTTGAAGGCTTTGAAGCCTTTTTTACCATTTCATCATAGCTCTTTTTATCGGGAAGCATAATAAAATCTCCTTTTTAGAAGTTTTTATTATTTTAACCCGATCAAAGCGTATTTATTTATCAGCTGAAGAAATCGCTGTTTGACGCGGGATCATAATTTTTAAGAAAATCTTCCCATTCCCCGTCGCTTAAAGTATCAAACTTTTTATTGTATCTTTCATATAAAATTCCCGTGAATTTTTTATATGCTTTTTCTATTCTTATTTTTTCTCTTAAAACTATAACGAACATCCAAACGCTCACTGCAAATACAAGCAAGGCAGGAATAAGATGCTTCCAATAAAAATCCGAATAAAAGCCGAGCGAAGAAAGACCGCCGTCGTCAAAAAATTTTGAAATTATGATTATTCCTATCGGCATAGAAACAATATTTACCGCAAGCCCTGCAATTTTAAGCTTTAAAAAATACAATACAAATCCGAGAACTGCGAATGCAAAGAAAAACGCAACTGTCTTTTCATAGTTTAAATATGACTCTAACTTTTCCGAGCTGATATTTCCGCCGTCAGACAAGTGAAAACACATCAAAATCGTGATAACCGCTGAAATAAAAGAATAATACGCAAAGAAAACTATATATAAGATTTTAAGAACTTTGAAAAGCTCCCCGTCAGTATCGGCATAATTCCTGCCGAATTTAAAATCAAGATATTTGATCCTATCCAAAATCTTTGAATTTTTTTCCATTATATCACCGATTATCAGTATAACATATCTTATTTTTCTTGACAAGTATTTTTAAGGCTAATATAATTATACGGGTGATAAAAATGGCGCTTATAAATATAGTTATGGTCGAGCCTGAAATTCCTCAGAACACCGGCAATGTTGCGCGCACCTGCGCCGCAACCGGAGCAAGGCTTCATCTTGTCGGTCCTATGGGATTTAAGATAGACGATAAAAAACTTAAAAGAGCAGGTCTCGATTATTGGCATTTTTTAGACATAACTTATTATGATGATCTTGATGATTTCTTTTCAAAAAACAGCGGAGATTTTTACTTTTTTACAACTAAGGCACTTAAAGCTCATTCGGATGTTTCTTATCCCGACGGCTGCTATCTTTTTTTCGGAAAAGAAACAAAGGGACTTCCCGAAAAGCTTTTGCTTAAAAATAAAGAAAATTGCGTGAGAATTCCTATGGCGGGAGATATCCGAAGCTTAAACCTCTCAAATTCCGTTGCAATAGGTGTTTATGAGGTTTTGAGGCAGTGGAACTACCCCTCTCTCGAAAATTTCGGAAAACTTCACGAATATAATTGGGAAGACGCTGAATAAATTGCAAAATAATATTGAAAAATTTTCAAAATGTGGTAAAATAATAATGTAAGTTTTAAAAGTATCGAAAGGATGTTGAATTTATGAACGCACTCAACAAAAAAACCGTTGACGACATTAATGTCAAAGGACAGAATGTGCTTGTCCGCTGCGACTTTAATGTTCCGCTCAAAAACGGTGTCATTACCGACGAAAACAGAATCATAGCCGCTCTTCCGACTATCAAGAAGCTTATTGCTGACGGCGGAAAGGTTATCCTCTGCTCTCACCTCGGCAAGCCGAAGGGCGAGCCTAAGCCCGAGCTTTCTTTAGCACCCGTTGCTAAAAGACTTTCAGAGCTTTTAGGCAAAGAAGTAGTTTTCGCGGCTGATGATAATGTTGTCGGCGAAAATGCCAAAGCGGCTGTCAGCGCTATGAAAGACGGCGATGTTGTTCTTTTACAGAACACCCGTTACCGCATAGAAGAAACCAAAAACGGCGAAGAGTTTTCAAAAGAGCTCGGAAGCCTTGCCGATATTTTTGTTAACGATGCTTTCGGCACCGCTCACAGAGCCCACTGCTCAACTGTAGGCGTTGTTTCCTATGTAAAAGAAGCAGTTGCCGGTTATCTTATCGGCAAAGAACTTAAATACCTCGGCAATGCCGTTAACGATCCTGTAAGACCTTTTGTTACCATTCTCGGCGGAGCAAAGGTCGCAGATAAGCTTTCAGTTATTGAAAACCTTTTAAATAAAGCCGATACTCTTATTATCGGCGGCGGTATGGCTTATACATTCTTAGCTGCTAAGGGCTACAGCGTAGGAAAATCTCTTCTCGATACCGAAAAAATCGATTACTGCAAGGATATGCTTAAGAAAGCAGACGAAAAGGGTGTTAAGATCCTTCTGCCTGTTGACTGCACGATAGCAGATCACTTCCCCGATCCTATAGACGGACCTATCGATGTTAAGACAGTTGACGCCGATAAGATTCCTGCTGACTTTGAGGGTCTTGATATCGGACCTAAGACCGCAGAGCTTTTTGCAAACGAAGTTAAGAACGCAAAGACTGTTGTATGGAACGGTCCGATGGGCGTATTCGAAAACCCGACTCTTGCCAAAGGCACAATAGCCGTAGCTAAGAGCCTCGCAGAAACAGACGCCGTTACCATTATCGGCGGCGGAGATTCCGCAGCAGCCGTTAATACTCTCGGTTTCGGCGACAAAATGACTCATATCTCTACCGGCGGCGGAGCTTCCCTTGAATTCCTTGAGGGTAAGGAACTTCCCGGAATTGCCGCACTCAACGATAAATAATTTATCAGATCAAGCGGCTTGTTTTAAGCAAGCCGCTCATATTTTTAAAAAGGATTGTGAATAATATGAAAAAAGAATCAAGAGCCGCAGTTATAGCCGGCAACTGGAAAATGAACAAGACTCCCTCTGAAACCACAGCGCTTATTAACGAAATGAAACCGCTTGTAAAAGACGCTGACTGCAAAGTTGTTCTTTGCGTTCCTTATGTAGATATCGCCGCAGCTGTTGAAGCCGCAAAAGGCTCAAATATTGAAATAGGCGCTGAAAACGTTCACTTTAAAGAGAGCGGCGCATACACCGGCGAAGTTTCGGCAAAAATGCTCGTTGAAAGCGGAGTTAAATATGTTGTTGTAGGCCACAGCGAGAGAAGACAGTATTTCGGAGAAACCGACCAGACTGTAAACTTACGCACTCTTGCTGCTGTAAACGCAGGGCTCACCGCTATCGTCTGCGTAGGCGAAACTTTGGAGCAGCGCGAGCTCGGTTATACCGAAACTCTGCTTAAATTCCAGACCAAAATGGCTCTTACAAACATTTCAAAAGACCAGCTTAAGAATATTATTATAGCTTACGAGCCTGTTTGGGCTATCGGAACCGGCGTTACCGCTACAGCTGACCAGGCTGACGAGGGCAACGGCTATGTTCGCGAGGCTATCGCCGAAGTTTACGGAAAAGAAGCTGCTGAAACCGTTACAATTCAGTACGGCGGATCTATGAACGCTAAAAACTGCGACGAGCTTGTTTCAAAAGTAAATGTTGACGGCGGACTTATCGGCGGAGCTTCCCTTAAAGCGGAAGATTTCTCAATAATAGCAAAAGCCGCAAGCAAGTGAGGAATATTTTATGAAAAAACCTGTTGTTTTAACAATTATGGACGGTTTCGGAATCAATCCCGGAGCCAAAGGCAATGCCATTGAGGCGGCAAGCACACCCAGGCTTGACGAGATATTAAAAAAATGGCCCGTAACTCAAATAGGAGCGTCAGGTCTTGATGTAGGTCTTCCCGACGGACAGATGGGTAACAGCGAAGTAGGCCATACTAATATCGGCGCCGGAAGAATAGTTTATCAGGAGCTTACAAGAATAACAAAGTCTATCGCAGACGGCGATTTCTTCAAAAACGAGGCGTTTTTAAAAGCAGTAGAAAACTGCAAGAAAAACGACAGCGCTCTTCACCTTATGGGTCTTCTTTCAAACGGCGGTGTTCACAGCCACATTGATCACCTTATAGGTCTTTTAAAGCTTGCTAAATTAAACGGTCTTGAAAGAGTTTATATCCACGCTTTGCTTGACGGGCGCGACGTACCCCCTGCTTCGGCTGTTGAATTTATCGATGAGATAAACGCAAAATGTGCCGAGATAGGCTGCGGAAAGCTTGCCACCGTGATGGGAAGATTTTACGGAATGGACAGAGATAACCGCTGGGCAAGAGTTGAAAAAGCTTATGCCGCTTTAGTTTACGGCGAGGGTATTATCACCGAAGACGCCGCAGCGGCTGTTAAAAAATCCTATACTGCTAAAGACGAAGAGGGCAAATTCATTACAGACGAGTTTGTTATTCCTACAGTCGTAGCAGGAACAGAGAGAATTAAAACCGGCGACAGCGTTATATTCTTCAACTTCCGCCCCGACCGTGCAAGAGAAATCACAAGAACCTTTGTTGACGACGATTTCACAGGCTTTGAAAGAAAAGGCGGCAGACAAAAGGTATTTTATGTTTGTATGACTCAGTATGACGCTTCTATGCCGAATGTTGAAGTTGCATTCAAGCCCGAAAGCCTTGAAAATACTTTAGGCGAATTTATCTCGAAAAAGGGTCTTACTCAGCTTAGAATTGCCGAAACCGAAAAATATGCTCATGTAACTTTCTTTTTCAACGGCGGCAGAGAGGTCAAATTTGACGGCGAGGACAGAATTCTTGTAAACTCTCCTAAGGTTGCGACCTACGATCTCCAGCCTGAAATGAGCGCAAATGAAGTTTGCGATAAGGTTTGCGAGGCCATTGAAAGCGGAAAATACGATGTTGTTATCCTCAACTTTGCAAACTGCGATATGGTAGGCCACACAGGTATATTTGAGGCGGCTGTAAAGGCAGTTGAAACGGTTGATAACTGCGTCGGAAGAGTTGCGGATTCCACTCTTAAAATGGGCGGAGTTATGCTCCTTACCGCCGACCACGGAAATGCCGACAGAATGATCGATACAGACGGTTCGCCGTTTACCGCTCATACAACCAATCCCGTTCCTTTCGCTGTAATAGGAAAGGAATGCAAGTTAAGAGAGGGCGGCAGACTTTGCGACATCTCCCCCACTATTATCAAGCTTTTAGGTTTAGATCAGCCTGAAGAAATGACCGGAGTTTCTATTATAGAATAAAGCAATAAAAAAATCTCACCGCTTTTAAAAGCGGTGAGATTTTTTTATCTATTAAGATTTAGTCTTTTATAAATCTCTTTCTTGCTTTATAGGAAGTATGCAGATCGTGGTGAGCCTTATGGCCTCCGAAACCGTCATACCACTCGCTGTAAAGCGTTTTGATAACAGGTGACTCGTGCGACATTCTTAAAGGCATTGAAGAGTCCTGATCATAAAGAGCTTTAGCTCTTATCGCCTTTAAGTCAACAGTATCTCTGATATACTGCGGCTGGATCGGCTGACCGCCGCCGTTTACACATCCGCCGGGACAACCCATTATTTCGATAAAGCCCCAGCCGTTAGGATTGCCGGCTTTAAGCTGATCCATAACATATTTGGCCGCGGCGGCGCCTGATGCTACAGCAAGCTTAAGATCATTTCCGCCGACATTTACTGTGGCTTCCTTAAGACCCTGCGTTCCTCTTACCGCGTCGAGCTCAACAGGCTCTGTCGCGCCGTTAAGCCAGGCATTTGCAGTTCTGACGGCGGCTTCCATAACTCCGCCCGTTGCGCCGAATATAACGGCGGCGCCTGTATCATCGCCGAGAGGATTATCAAATTCTTCATCGGAAAGATAATTAAAGTTAATTCCTGCTCTTTCGATCATTCTTCCGAGTTCTCTTGTTGTGATAGCGATATCCACATCGGGAACTCCTGCTGCAGACTGATCTTCACGGCCTATCTCAAATTTCTTAGCTGTGCAGGGCATTACAGAAACCGAAACGATATCTTTAGGATCGATTCCCTCTTTTTCAGCCCAATAGGTTTTTATAACAGCGCCTGCCATCTGTTGAGGAGATTTGCAGGAAGAAAGATGTTCTAAAAGATCAGGATAATAAAGCTCGCAGAACTTAACCCATCCTGGCGAGCAGGAAGTGATCATCGGCAGAGTGCCTTTATTTTTAATTCTTTCAACAAGCTCGCTTGCCTCTTCAACTATAGTGAGGTCGGCGGCAAAGTCTGTATCGAAAACTTTATTAAAGCCAAGCCTTTTAAGCGCGGCTACCATTTTACCCTCAACATTTGTGCCTACAGGCATATTAAAGCATTCGCCGAGAGTTACTCTGACTGACGGAGCAGTCTGAACGATAACTGTTTTATTAGGATCGGCAAGAGCCTCCCAGATCTTATTCGTATCATCCTTTTCGGTAAGCGCGCCTGTGGGACATACAACTGTGCACTGTCCGCAGGAAATGCAGGGAACCTGTGAAAGCGAAAGATTGAAAGCCTGACCGATATTGGTATCTATTCCGCGGTCGTTAGCTCCTATTACGCTTACAAACTGCTCATTACAAGCGGCTACGCATCTGCGGCAAAGGATACATTTATTATTATCCCTTACAAGGTGCGGAGTGGACTCGTCAATATCATAGTGCGGCTTAAAGCCCTCGAAAGCGCTTTCTTCAACGCCGTAATCACGGCAAAGCTTTTGAAGCTCGCAGTTTGTAGACCTGACGCAGGAAAGGCATTTCTTTTCGTGAGTAGAAAGAATAAGCTCAAGAGTTGTTCTTCTGGCTTTCTGAATTTTTTCGGAATTGGTGAGAACCTCCATACCCTCGCTTACAGGATAAACGCAGGCGGTTACGATTCTGAATCCTCTTCCCTCGTTTGCTTCGACAACGCAGATTCGGCAGGCGCCGATCTCATTTTTTTCTTTCATAAAGCAAAGCGTCGGGATTTCAACTCCGGCTTTGCGCGCGGCCTCCAAAATAGTGGAGCCTTTCGGCACGCTTACATCAATGCCGTTAATTTTAACATTAATCATATCCATTATATTTACGGCTCCTTTCTTAAACCTTGCTTATTGCTTTAAACTTACAGTTGCCCATACATACTCCGCATTTAACGCACTTATCGGGATCGATAGAGTAAGACGGAAGCTTATGACCGGGAGCAATGTAAGAAGTTTTAACGATCGTGGAAGCGGGGCAGTTTCTTGCGCACATTCCGCAGCCGATACATTTATCGGGATCGATCTCAAATTTGAGAAGATTTTTACATACGCCAGCGGGACACTTCTTATCGACAACATGGGCAACATATTCTTCACGGAAGAATTTAAGAGTTGCAAGCACGGGGTTAGGAGCAGTCTGACCGAGACCGCAGAGAGAATTCTGCTTTATGTAGAGGCAGAGCTCTTCAAGCTTATCGAGATCTTCAAGTGTTCCCTTGCCGCTTGTTATCTTATCGAGCATTTCGAGAAGTCTTTTAGTTCCGACTCTGCAGGGCGTACATTTTCCGCAGGACTCGTCAACGGTAAATTCAAGGAAGAATTTAGCCATATCGACCATACAGTTATCCTCGTCCATAACAATAAGTCCGCCGGAGCCCATCATACATCCGATCGCGGTGAGGTTATCGTAATCAACTTCTGTATCGATAAGGCTTGCAGGAATACATCCGCCCGAAGGTCCGCCTGTCTGAGCGGCTTTGAATTTTTTGCCGTTAGGAATACCGCCGCCGATATCTTCGATAATGTGGCGAAGAGTAGTTCCCATAGGAATTTCAACAAGACCTGTATGCTTTATCTTACCGCCTAATGCGAATACCTTTGTACCCTTTGATCTCTCGGTACCCATAGAAGCAAACCAATCTGCTCCGCGGAGAATTATCTGAGGAATATTTGCAAAGGTTTCAACATTGTTTTCAACTGTCGGAGAATTATAAAGACCTTTAACTGCAGGATAAGGAGGTCTCGGGCGTGGCTCGCCGCGGTTGCCCTCGATAGAGGTCATAAGAGCGGTTTCCTCTCCGCATACGAAAGCTCCGGCGCCGAGGCGGATATGAAGATCAAAATCAAAGCCTGAGCCGAAAATATCTTTACCTAAAAGACCATATTCGTGAGCCTGATCAATAGCTATCTGAAGTCTTTTAACAGCTATCGGGTACTCAGCTCTGACATATACATAACCCTGTGTTGCTCCGATAGCATATCCTGCTATTGCCATAGCTTCGATAACGCTGTGCGGATCGCCCTCTAAAACGGAACGATCCATAAATGCGCCCGGATCGCCCTCGTCTGCATTACATACAACATATTTCTGAGGAGCTTTATTCGGTGCGCAGAGCGACCATTTTCTTCCCGTCGGGAATCCGCCGCCGCCTCTTCCGCGAAGACCGGAATCGGTTACGACCTTAATTACCTCTTCGGGAGTCATTTCAGTTAAGACCTTGCCGAGAGCGGCATAGCCGTCCATTGCGATATATTCATCGATATTTTCAGGATCGATAACGCCGCAGTTACGAAGAACTACGCGGTTTTGCGATTTATAAAACGCAGTGTCGCCGAGAGAAACATTGCCCTCAATTTCATCTGCTGTATTACCTGTGTCGTTATAAACAAGGCGCTCAACTATTCTTCCCTTTAAAAGGTGCTCTTCAACGATTTCCTTAGCGTCTTCAGGAGTTACTCTGCTGTAAAAGGTGCCGTCGGGATAAACTATAACAACGGGACCGAGAGCGCAAAGACCGAAACATCCTGTCTGAACGATTTTTACTTCATCGGAAAGTCCGTTCGCCGCGATATTCTCCGCAAACGACTGCTGAATGGCTTTACTGCCCGATGAAGTACATCCGGTTCCGCCGCATATAAGTACATGTGCACGAATCATTTTTTTACCTCCAATTAAATTTTAGCGTTTGCAATGGTGTATTCGGCTACAACATTGCCTTCTTTGAGGTGTTTAAGCGCAACCTCTTTTGCTTTTTCGGCATTCATTTTAACATAGGTCACCTTTTCTTTTCCTGCCTCGAAAATTTCAACAACAGGCTCAAACTGACAAATACCGATACATCCTGTCTGAGAAACGGTAACTTTATCCGAAAGACCTAAAGAATTGACCTCCTCGACAAACGCGTTAAGCACAGGGCGCGCGCCGGCGGCTATTCCGCAGGTTGCCATTCCAACTACTACGCGTATCTCTCCCGAGCCCTCGCGAAGAATAACTTTATTCTTCATTTTGTCCTTTATTGCCTGAAGCTCAGCCAATGATTTCATTTGTATCTTCCTTTCTAAAATAGACTGATTAAAATTCGCTGTATTGCTCTAAAAGATAATCTTTTATGAATTTTATGACCTCGTACGAATCAAGAGGAATATTTTCAAGTATATTTCTCATTTCTCGCGTGTCAAGTAAAACGGTCTTATCTGCTTTTTTATGATTTAATAAAAAATCTCTGTCGGGGTGGCCCTGAATCAAGGTCACGATCGTTTCAGAAATATTTCCGAGCGGAATAAAATCAATGCTTTCCTTTATAAATTCCGCAGTAACTTCAGTTCCGTGAAGATCGTCGGTGTTATCCGACTGCTTTGAAACGATTTCGAATTTTCCGCCCGTCTGCTCTGCCTCCATTTTAAAAAACGGAATTCCAAGACCTACTTTTCTCGTTGTCCTTGTTGTGTAAAAAGGATCTGTAACAGACTTTAATGTTTCATCGCTCATTCCGCAGCCGTTATCCTTTATCGAAATTATAAGCTTTTCATCCGTTTCGCTTAAATTGATCTCAATTAAGGAAGCTCCTGCTTTTACCGAATTTTCGGCAATGTCAAGTATGTTTAAAGAAAGTTCCTTCATATTTCACCCCGAAACATCTTAAAAAGCTCTTTTATAACTTCCCTTTCATCACTGCTTTCCGTGTTTAAGGAAATTTTGTTTTCTTTGTCCTTAAAATCGGTAAGATAATGAGCATCGGAACTGACTAAGATCTTTTTATCTTCAAGACCGTATTTTTCTTTGTATAAATTAACATTCTCTCCTAAATTAAACTCCGCAAATAAAAATTCCGGATTTTCGGGAAATGCTCCTAAAACGGAGATCAACCCGTTCGCCTGTCTGTCAATATGAGCAGGATAGCAAATCCCCTTAAATTCATTTGCAAGTCTTGCTCCGCTGACTAAATCAAGCGTTGTAGCGTTCGGAAGTAAATTTTCTTCCGAAGAAATTAAATTATCATCTTTATCCAAAATAAGCTGATCGCCGAAAATTTCGGGCCTGTTTTTTATTTTAACGCGGTGCTTATCCACAGCTCTTGAAAATTCCAAAGCTCCGCTTAAGCTTTCGAAAAGACATATCATGTGGATATCCTCCGAAGTGGTAAGCTCCATTCCGGCTATGGGAATAATTCCGTATTTCCTTGCCGCCTCAAAAAAAGCAGGACAGTTTTCGGCGGAATTATGATCCGTTAACGCCACAATATCAAGCCCGCAAAGCGAAGCCATACCGGCTATATTGTTCGGCGTATTATCATTATCCGCACAGGGCGAAAGGCAAGAATGAATATGAAGATCATAATAAAAATCTTTCATAATTTTTTATATATTTCAATAGCCGTTTCATAAGCCGGAAGCGAAGAAGAGATCACATTTATTTTCTTTTCTCTTACGACTTTTATAACATCCTCTTCAAGATTGACATTTTCCGCTAAAACCACGCAGGCAACATCCGCGAGCGACGCTACTGCGGCAACATTTATATTAGACATAATTGTTATCCAGGCGTCGTTTTCCTTTGCTCTGCCCATAACCCAGCTTAAAAGATCGCCGATATATACTCCGCCGATCTCTCTTTCCGGCTCGCTTAAATTTACCGCTTTAAATGCCGTGCAGTCAATAATATCTCTAACCGTCATTTTGCTTTTCCCTTTCTCTTGCGGCATATGCGTTTTTTATAAGACAGTCGCTAATATCAGCATTTGATTTTGCAACATCCTCCGCAAATGCTCTGCAAGTAGGCGCTCCGCACGAGCCGCAGTCAATCCCGGGCAAAATATCTCTTATCTTCTGAATATCCGCCATCATTCTCATCGACTCCGCCATACTGTCCGATAGCTGAGAGATTGGATGATACTCAGGCAGATCATCAAAAAGATAATATTCGGGAATATATTCAAGTTCTTTTTTCGAGAGGTTGTTCTGCGAAACGGGCAGATATCTTCTCAGCGTCTGAATTCTTGCTTTTGCGATAAACGGATTTTGCATCGTAAGCACTCCGCCGACGCAGCCGCCCGTGCAGGCGTTAAGCTCTATGAATTCAAGCGGCGGGATATTCCCGTTTTCGATCTGATCGAGCACATGTATAACATTATCGATACCGTCAGCCGCAAGATAACTGTCATTAAGTATTGCCGAAGCTTCTCCGCCTGTTCTTGCCCAGCCGAGCCCTATCATTCCCGATTCGGAAAGCGCTTTTATATTGCTGTCGCCGCGCATTTTGCTTATAAGCATAAAATATATATCTTTTATTGATACCGCTTCATCGACATAGCTTTTATAATCGGCAAATCCGTTTTTTATGTAGCTGATTTTAGCGGGACACGGAGAAATAAAACATACCCCTATATCCTTTTCGGATAATTCGGGATGATTTAAAAGCGCGCGCTTTTTTGCAAGCTTAGCGGCAATTTCCATCGGCGGCAGCATATGAATAACATTTTCATTAAGCGCGGGAAATCTTAAACCGATAAGCCTTACTACGACCGGACAAGCCGAGCTTATCGCAGGCTTTTTAATTCCCTGAGTTTTAAGATATACCCTGGTATACGCGCTTACAAGCTCCGCCGCTTTTGAAACTTCAAAAACATCGTCAAACCCGATTTTTAAAAGCCCGTCAAGAACATAATCGATATCTTCAAGATTATCAAACTGCCCGTAAAGAGTGGGAGCAGGCAAAGCTATTTTCCATTTAAACCGCTCCATATTTTCAAGATTGCCGCAAACAGCCTTTTTCGCTTTCTGCGGACAGACTCTTATACATTCACCGCAGTCGATACATCTGTCGGGATCTATCGCGGCATGGCCGTTTTTAACGCGTATTGCCTCTGTCGGGCAATGCTTTAAGCAAGTGGTGCAGCCGTTGCATTTATACTCATCGAGAAAAACCGAATGCTCGTATCTGTGCATTAAATCACCCTTATTTTAAGCTAATGGATATTAACTGTCATTTTAACGGTGGTTCCGACATTGAGTTTTGAAGTGATCTCCATTGAATCGGTGTATCTTTTCATATTTGGAAGTCCCATACCGGCTCCGAATCCCAAAGATCTTATTCTGTCGGGTGCAGTGGAAAATCCCTCCTGCATAGCCTGATCGATATCCTTGATACCCGGTCCGTGATCTTCCAAAATGATTTCTATTTTTTCTTCGCTTACCTTGACGGTGGCTTTCCCGCCCTTGGCGTGAATGACCATATTTATCTCGCCCTCATACATAGCGATCGATACCCGTCTTATAACCTCGGTCGGAATTCCGAGCTGTCTTAAATTTTTCTTGACCTGAACGGAAGCCTGACCTGCGGAAGTGAAATCCTCGCCGTCAACATCGAAATTAAAAATCAATTCCTCGCTCATTTTTTTACCTTATTCCCGACAAGGCCGTTAGAATACAAAATCCCGCAAGCTTCATACATTCTCTTGTCGGTTGAAAGTACCACGATACCTGCGTCTTTAGCAAGCTCAAGCATTTCATCAGTCGGCATTTTAGAGCGGACAAATACTATACAGATCATATCCATCATTTCCGCTGTGCGAACGACCTGCGGATTTACAAGCCCCGTTAAAAGCACCGCCTGATCTTTTACATATGCCAGAACATCGCTCATCAGATCGCAGCCGCAGGCTGAATAAACATGCCTGCCGATGTTTTCTTCACAGCAGAGTGTTTTTGCGTCAAGCAAATCTTGCATTGTGCTTATTTTCATAAAGATTCTTTCCTTTTGATTTATTCAGGAAATCAGTCGGCGTACTTTTCAAGTATGCCGTCAACATCGTCGGCTGTAAGTCTGCCGTAAACATCTTCGTTAACGGTCAGAACAGGCGCCAATCCACAAGCGCCTATACAGCGGCAGGCGGTGAGTGAAAATTTTCCGTCAGCAGTACATTCGTCAGCGCCTATACCGAGCTTTTCGGAAAGCTTATCGAATATCTCTCCCGAGCCCTTAACATAGCACGCCGTTCCAAGACATACCGAGATGTTGTACTTACCCTTAGGTGAAAGTGAGAACTGTGCATAAAAGGTTGAAACTCCGTAAACCTTTTCGAGCGGTACTTCCATACCGTCTGCAATCATTTCCTGCACTTCCAAAGGCAGATATCCGTAAATATCCTGCGCCTTTTGCATAACTACCATCAGGTTGCTCTTATCATGCTTATTTTCGTCAATGACCTGCATAAGCTGAGCTTCCTGCTCGGCAGTTCCCCTGAAGGAAAGCTTGCTGATTTTTTTCTTCATTAACATATCCTCCTCTTTAATGATATGTATCAAACGCGAATATTCAAAATCCTCATAGGTTAGAATACCCACATCTTACATACTTGGTTATTATAACATAAAATTTAATTTTTGAAAAGAGTTTTTTGTCGAATTTTGCGATTAATTGAACATTTTAACGAGTTTTTTTCAAAGAATATCTATATAATTATTTTATTTAAGCTTTTTTCAAAAAAACACTTGCTTTTTTAGTTGAATTAGTGTATAATATATCAGCACTCAAAAATTAAATATCGCGGGGTGGAGCAGCTGGTAGCTCGTCGGGCTCATAACCCGAAGGTCGTTGGTTCAAGTCCAGCCCCCGCAACCAAAAACCTTCTCGAACTAAGTTCGAGAAGGTTTTACTTTTTCGCTTTTCACTCTTCACTTTTCACTAAACCGGTCCGAGAAGTTTTTGGAAAGTAACAAGTAATAGTGAATATTGAAAAAGTGTAGCGATTTTCAGCCTTGTAACGAAAATGCAAACGCGGTAATGAATGACAGTCTAAACGACTGTCAGAGCTGCCGAGCCGACCGCAGCATTTTCTCCGCAGAGAAAATGCAAGACCGAAGGTTTTATTTTATTAAAAGCCGACTTTTTAGTCGGCTTTTAAATATTATTGCAAAAATTCACAAAAGAAATTATAATGAAAGTATCAAAATATAAGGAGTTTTTAAAATGAATATTTTAAACAAGCTCAGCAGCGCTCCGATGTATCTCATTTGCGGAGGAATTATCGCATTTGTCGCTTTGCTTTGCGTGATATTTATGATAAGAGCATATAAAGCAGGCAAAGCTATCGGAATGGATACCGGCAAAATGAAAAAAGTTATCGTTTCAAGCGCAACATTTTCGGTTTTGCCGAGTGTGGGAATTCTGCTCGGAGTAATAGCGCTTTCGGGAAGCCTCGGAATACCGTGGCCTTGGCTCAGACTTTCTGTTATAGGAGCCCTGCACTATGAAACGCAGGTCGCTCAGGCCGCCGCGGAACAGGTCGGCATGGAAAAGCTTTCGGGAGAATACATCACCGCTTCCGGGTTTGCTACGATCGCTCTTTTAATGAGCATCTGCATTATGTGGGGAATGATACTTTCTATATTCTTTAATAAAAAGTACACAAGCAAACTTAAAAGCAACAAAAACGGCTCTGCCGCCGCGGAATTCGGCGATACGGCAATGACCGCTATGTTCATAGGTCTTGTCAGCGCCTACATAGGAAGCTATATAGGAGGATTTGTTTCTTCAAAAGGATTGTTTACTTTCAAGGGAGATTTTACTCCGCTCATAGTCGTAGCCGTATCCGGAGCTGTAATGGCATTCTTTATATGGCTTAGCAAAAAGCCGAAGTTTGCATTTGTTGAAAACTTCTCTATTGCCGCAAGTATGCTTTTAGGTATGGCGTCGGCAGTGATTATCAATCTTATTTAAAGGAGGAAAAACTTATGGAAAACAACGATAAAATATTTGAAAAATATTCAAAAACAACTCACCGCATAGGAAAAATATCAAGTTTGATAGTTCTTTTTATGCTTGTTTTCGCTCCTTTTTTAATAGGAAATTATCTCGGAGCATACCCCGATCTTAAAGCTACCGCAAAAGGCTTTTTCTCGGTGGGAATTATCTGGATGATAAGCAGTATAGCAGAATTTCTTATCTATACGCCTATGCTTGGCTCCGGCGGCGGATATCTTGCATTTATCACCGGAAACCTTATAAATATGAAAATTCCCTGCGCGGTAAACGCACGCGATATGGTGGGCGCAAAATCGGGAACCCGTGAAAACGAAATAATCTCAACCCTTTCTATTGCGACTTCCTCGCTTGTCACGATTTTAGTTCTGGCAATAGGTGTAGCCGCCCTCACTCCCCTGCGCCCGTTATTGCAGGAGCCTGCTTTACAACCGGCTTTTGATAATGTTGTACCCGCACTCTTCGGGGCTATGGCATATAAGTATTACAGAAAAAATATGAAAACGGCGGTTTTCCCGCTTGTTATAATGAGCATACTTTTCATTCTTATCCCCTCTCTTACAGGTTCGACAAGCTTTATGATAATCCCATCGGGTGCAATAGCTATCGGAATTGCTTACCTCTTTTATAAAAAAGACAGGAGGAATGAAAAATAATGGGTATAGTTCTTTATATTATCTTAGGTGTGCTAAGTATTTTAATTATTTTGCTGCTTATCGCTTTGATACATACCTTGCTTCTCCCCTCTAAAACTTCTGACTATTCGCCTAAAGAAGACGAAGAAGAAGCTTTAAAGCTTGCACAAAAGCTTTCACAAATGATCAAATTTGATACGACTTCGCATCAGGGCATAAACGAAGCTGAAAAGTTCAGAGAATTTCATAAGGTGCTTGAAAAGCTCTTCCCTACAGTATTTGAAAAGCTTGAAAAAACCGAAATCGACGGAAACCTTCTGTTTTATTGGAAAGGAAAAAGCAGTGAAAAGCCTATCCTTCTTATGAGCCATCAGGATGTTGTTCCGGCTGAGGGTGAATGGAAATATCCGCCTTTTTCCGGCGAAATAGCGGAGAAAAAGGTATGGGGCCGCGGAGCATCGGATACAAAATGCTCTGTAATGGCATTTTTCGAGGCGGCTCAAAGGCTGTTAGAAGAAGGCTTTGTTCCTCCGCAGGATGTTTATTTAGCCTCCTCCTGCACTGAAGAATGGGCAGGCGACGGTGCGCCGAAGATCGTCGAGGAATTAAAGAAAAGAGGAATTGAGCTTTATCTTTTGTGCGACGAGGGCGGAGCGATAATATCAGAGCCTATCAGCGGAATAAAAGGAAATTATGCAATGATAGGTATTTTCGAAAAAGGAAAAGCCGATGTTAAGTTCACTGCAAAAAGCGGCGGCGGTCACGCAAGCGCGCCGCCTAAAAACTCTCCTATAGCAAGGCTTTCCGCTTTTGTTACCGATATAGAAAAGCATTGCCCGTTTAGCAAAAAAATATCTTCCGAAGTTGCGGCGATGTTTCGCGCGCTTGCTCCATATGCTCCTTTCGGACTTAAATATCTGTTTTCAAACATCTGGCTTTTCGGTCCGCTTTTAAAAGCGGTTTTACCTAAAGTCAGCAATCAGGCGGCGGCACTGCTTAAAACAACTGTTGCATTTACTATGCAGTCGGGTTCTGACGCTTGTAATGTTATCCCTCAAGAAGCCACTCTTTGTGCAAATATGCGCTTTATCCCCCACCAGGGCGAAAAAGAAAGCCTTGATATTATCCGCAAAAAGGCAGAAAAATTCGGACTTGAAACCGAAATTTTGCATTCAAATGATTTCACTCCTCCCGTGGATATAAAAGGCGGCGCTTATAAGACCGTGGAAAAGGTTATCGAGCAGACATTTCCCGGACTTGCAAAAAGCCCCTATGTTATGACCGGAGCGACCGACGCGCAGTTTTATCAGCCGATCTGCAAAAGCTGCATCCGCTTTGCACCTGTGATTTACAAACCCGAACAGATGAAAGGAATGCACGGAATAAACGAAAATATCGAATATGACTGTCTTCCCGGAGCTGTAAGATTTTATGAAAATCTTATAAAAGCAGAAAAATAAAAAAAGGACCTGTTTTTTAAAACAGGTCCTTTTTTTATTAAAGTTTTATCTTTTTAAGGCTTTTATAAGTTATGCTTCCAAATAGGAAAGCAACGCTTAAAAGAGCTAAAAATACTTCTGAATATCCGGTTTTCGGCGAGGTTTCGTGGGCCTTAACAACAGGAGCATTTACTGTAAACTCCGCAGTTGCCGTGCCGCCGACAGATACTATCGACAAAGTATGAGTTCCGACGCTTAAAGTTGAAACAAAATCCTCATTTAATGTGATTATTGTGCTTCCCTCTTTTTTGGAATAATACTTTTTGTCTAAAGTTTCGCCGTCTAATTCCACTCTTATAAATTCATTTATCGGAGCGGTCGAACGGAAGATTAGCGGTTTTTTATCTCCGAAAGTTATCGAAATTCCGTTGCCCTGCGTAATTACGGGGGCATCGTTCTTATCGGTTTCATAATCGCAAACGGAGCATTTATAATAATATTTTCCGTTTTCTTTGACTAGATCAAGCGTATCCTTGTGCAGACATTCATACTCGCAGTCAAGGCATTTAGCGTCTTTAAAGTTATGATTTTCTTCTTTTACGGAAATTAAATCACAGCAGCTCCATTTTCTCTCGTGAGTTAAAGGAGTTTTTATCCACTCGTTTTCGCCGCTCGGATTATGATTTAAAGGATCAATATTGCCATACGATCTTCCGCAGCCTGCGCAAACAGCTTTTTGTGTGCAGTTTGCAGTACCGCCGTGATGACGGATAGAAAGCTTTTGCCAAGCTAAAACAGGGATTTCTGTGTCATCAGTATCATTTACAGGCTTGCAGCCTTCGCTGTCCCACGGGTTATCATTTCCTGTGCGTCCATTTATCAGGGCGTTAAGCACCGAGCCGTCTGCAAACTCGCGCGCAGACTTTGCATTTGCATTTATTGCAGGCGAGCCGCTTATTATCTCGCCAACGGCATTTTTCGCCAAACCCGAAAGATAGTAACAGTTTTCAATATTATCGGAAGTCTTTCCTGCAATTCCGCCGATTTTTACAGAGTTATTTGCCGTTATCTTCCCTACGCTGTAGCAATCGGAAATTACCGAATTTGCAAAATAACCTGCAATTCCGCCGACGCTTGAGTCTTTATACCTATTCACCGATATATTTTTAAGCTTGCCTGCATTATAGCTGTCAGAAATTTTTCCTGATAAGCTGTAACCTACAATACCGCCGACATATAAAGCTTCAAGGTCGTTTTCCCTGTCCGCACCCTTTATCGTGCCGAAATTCGCACAGCCGCTGATACCGCAATTTTTGCTGACTATGAGATATCCCGTAATACCGCCTGCATAAGCGTCCTGCTCGGTAACTTTGCTTATAACAGTGCCGTGATTTTCACAGTTTGTTATATTGCTTCCTGCACCGTTAATATAGCCTACTATTCCTCCGGCACAAGCTTCGCTTCCTGAATATGCTTCTATAGTCGCGTGATTTTTACAATTTGAAATCACACTCGCTTCGGCATATCCTGCTATACCGCCGGTATAATGCCCCTCGCTGATATATCCCGTGACACTTAAGTTCTTAATTTCGGCGCCTTTAATATTGCCGAAAAGTCCTAATCTATTTCCGGAAGTATTTATATATACGCCGTAAACGGTATGACCGTTTCCGTCAAATTTTCCCTCGAATGCATTCGGATAATCGCCTATAGGCTCCCACTTTTCAGGTTTAGAACCCGAATTACTTAAGGAATAAATACCATTTTCATCAAATGTGCCTTCATTTAAAACAATATCTTTTTCAAGCACGGCGCAGACTTTATTATTTTTTACCTGCCCGTTTTTACCGTCAACAATATCACGGAACGCTTTTAATTCTTCCGCGCTTGATATACGGTACGGATCACTTTCTGTTCCGCTGCCATTTGAAAGATTTTTGCTCCAATGTGCGGTCAGTGTAATGTCCGAAGTTACATTATCTTTTGAATGATCCCATTTTGAGCCGTCGGATTTAAACCAACCTGAAAAAACATAGCCGTCACGAATGGCGCTGATATCTTCAGAAATAAGTTTTTCATCGCAGAAATACCGCTCCGTGTAATTCATTGTGCCGCCCGCCGTATTAAAGGTGACCTTGTGGTAGCTATGACCGTTTATAGCTTTTGGTTCTGTTCCGACAATACCCAGCGGGCTGTGCACGCCGTTAAATTCTGCTTTAGGGTTAAAGTTCTTTATCAATCCGTTGTATGTGCCGCCCGATATAGTCGGCGGATCGGGAATACCCTCTGTTTCCTTGACCTCCACATCGCCGTTGAATGTGCCCCTAGTAATCGTTCCGCGGTCAAAAGTGACTGTATCGTTGAATGTGCCGCCGGTTATTCTGGCTCTTCCGCCGGCAGAAACCGTCGTTACCGGTCCGTTAAATATACCATTTCTGATAATACCCTCAAAACCATTATTGCCGACCGTCACTTTGCCGAAAAACTTGCCGGAGTCAATCAGACCGATATTAGTTACATCTCCTTTAAACTCGGTTTCTTTGCTGCCCTGGATATTTTGGATGCAGCCCTTGCTGCCGCTTGGTTTAGTATCGAGCACGACCGTGCCGTCTACCGTGCCGCCGCCAGCGTTCATTGTGCCGTACAGATATAGAGCGCCGCCTTTTTTTGCTGTGCAGTTCTTGATTTCGCCGCCGTTCATAGTCAATACGCCGCGAGCATTCACACCGCCGCCTTCATCCGCGGTACAGCCGATGATGCTTCCGCTGTTCATGGTGAATGTGCCGAGGACATATACTCCGCCGCCACATTCTTCGGCGACACAGCCGGTGATGCTGCCGCCGTTCATAGTGAATGAGCCGAGAACATATACTCCGCCGCCTTCATCCGCGGTGCAGCCCACGATATTACCGCCATTCATAATTACCGTGCCGTTCGTATCTATATTTATACCGCCGCCGTTAGCAATCACACCGCCTTTGACGGTCTTATTTCCGTTTTTATCCGACACCCACAAGCCGTCGGTATCCGTAAACTTGTGTACTGCAGTGGGGCGGCTGTCGATGACGGTCATGGTTGAAGAAGTAAGACCTCCTACTAAAATCGTCTTTTTCCCCAGGTCGAGAACATATCCGTTCAGGTCGAGAGTGACTCGGCGACCAATGGTGACGTTTATCCCCGTAATGCCGTCGAGGGTGATGTTCTTCTCTATGCGAATTATATCGATAGTTGTGTCGTCAAGGGCATTTTTCAGGTCAGCCCCAGTTGTTGCCGAGGCATACAGACAGCCGGTGAGGGTGAGGCTTTCGGTGACGGGGGTAGTTTTATCCCATTTTGTTCCGTCCTTGTACCACCCATCGAAGGTGCAGCCGGACTTAACGGGGTCGGGTATGCTGATCGTGTCGCCGGACTGCACGACTTGGGTGGCGTAGTTCTCATCGTTGTTGAGGTGGTACTTCACGGTGATGCCGCTGATCCTGTTTCCAGGGACATAGAATCTGCCGTAGATTGTGCCGCCGGTGATGCTGCTGCCATTGTTAGCATTAATATACATGGCGTCCGAGATCGTTTTGCCGGCCGTGCAGCCGATGATCTTCACAGCGCCGCTGATAGTGAGCGTTCCGGCGTCAGAGATACCGCCGCCATACAACTGGTTTACACCTTTTGCATGGCAATCCCGGATCACCGCCGTGCCGGACAGTGTGGTGCGTCCAACATTACTATTGTTGTACTCGCCATCATTGCGGATGCCGCCGCCACAAGCGAAATTGCCCATGGCCGTGCAGCCCGCGATGCTGCCGCCGGTCATGGTGAATGTGCTGTTCTTGCTGACGAACACGCCGCCGCCATAAGCGTTATTGCCCGTGGCCGTGCAGCCAACGATATTACCGCCAATCATGGTGAACTGTCCGCCGTCGTCGATATACACACCGCCGCCGTATACACTATTCTTGTCTGTAAGGCCCGTGCCGCCGATGATGACGCCGCCGTGGACGACCTTATCACCATCGCTGTCGAACACCCACAGGCCCGATCCGTTGTCCTTGAACTTATATGTCGTTGTTGGGTTGCTGTCGGTGATGGTCAGATGGCCGCCGTCCTTGATTACAAAAACACTGCCGCTGTCATATTTTTCCAGCATATAGCCGTTAAGATCCAGTGTAACCTCACGGGTGATCTCCAAAGGTTGAGTGATTATAATATTATTGATCAACCGGAAAACGCTATATGCGGTATCATCCAACGCGTATTTAATGTTTTCATCGCCGACATCGTAGACGCTATCGGCAGACACGCTTGTCGGTATAAACATAACTGAAATAAAAACAGCAAGCAAAGCACTTAATATCCGTTTTTTCATTTTTGCGTTACCTCCCTTTTAATGCGCTTTTTTGCGTTTAACGGTAAGCGCTGTGAAAGCACCGCCTCCGATCAGAATAAAAGCTATCCACAACGCAGGATAAGTTATATTTCCTGTTTTAGGAGATTTTTCACCTGTCTCCGTTTTTATTTCCGCAGGCTTTTTTTCAAGAGCGGCAATCGCGTCTTCGATCGCTTTTGCCATTGCATTCACTTGCGCCTGTTCGGTAATATTTTTTCCGCGGACTACTGCATTTACAGCCGCATGCACTGCCGAAAAGTCTATATAATCGTCTGGATTTAATAAATTAGCTCTGTTTATCGCCTCGTTTACAGCAGTATAATCTGCGCTTTTATACACAAGTGCTGAAATTGCGTTTTCTATAGCTGCCGCCATTGCGTTTACCTGGCTCTGTTCGGAACTATATTTTCCGCGGACTACTGCGTTTACAGCCGCACGCACTGCCGAAAAGTCTATATAATCGTCTGGATTTAATAAATTAGCTCTGTTTATCGCCTCGTTTACAGCAGTATAATCTGCGCTTTTATACACAAGTGCTGAAATTGCGTTTTCTATAGCCGCCGCCATTGCGTTTACCCGGCTCTGCTCTGTAATATTCTTCCCGCGGACAACTGCATTTACAGCCGCGCGAACCGCAGAAAAGTCAATATAATCGTCGGGATTCAGTGAATTAGCCTTATTTATTGCCTCGTTTACAGCAGTATAATCTGCGCTTTTATATACAAGCGCAGAAATTGCATTTTCTATAGCCGCCGCCATTGCGTTTACCTGGCTCTGTTCGGTACTATATTTTCCGCGGACTACTGCGTTTACAGCCGCACGCACTGCCGAAAAGTCTATATAATCGTCGGGATTAAGTGAATTAGCCCTATTTATTGCCTCGTTTACCAAACTATAATCAGCCGGAGGCGAAACAGTGAATTTTACGGCTGTTGAGCCGTCATTTTGAATATAAGTATCAGCGCCGCTTTTTGAATAGCCCGTTCCGAAAACTCCGTTTAAAAGTTCAAGCGTTTCCGCTTTCAGCACTGTATTTCCTGCAAATCCGGTGTCTAACGAAACTGTTCCGCCGCTGAATTTAACAGTACCGTTAAGTGTTTTTATCAGCGGAGTAGGATATCCTTCGCTGGGATCAGGTACCAATACTTCCCGCGTATATGAGCCCCAATCCCACGCGGCGTCGAGCGTTCCGCCGCTTATGGTAAGATCCTCGCAGTAAATGGCGTGAGAAACATTTAATTTATTTGATGATGCATTTTTTCGCACCGATTCGCGCACCGTAAGGCTACCGCCTTGCAGTTCAACGGCGTCTGCGTTGATTTTGCCGCTTTTTACCGTGCCGCCTGATATTTTCAGCTTATCGGGACCATAAATCTTATCGGTAGTTACCTTGCCGTTTGTCACTGAAAATATGCCTTTCCCCTCGGCTTTCGGATACACGGACATATAAATTCCGCCAACGCATTCGAGTTCGCCGCCTGTTATTTCGATGTTTTCGTTACCGGATTTAATTATTGGGCTATTGCCTGAGATCGTTATGGCGGAGATATTATCACTTGAATTAAATGCGCTGAGCTTTCCGCCTGAAAGCTTTATATCGCCAAAAGAAATGCAGATTGCCTGAGTTGAAGTTGCCGTAAGGGCTGCGCTGTCGGATACATTAATATTTCCGAATAAAATGCGAAAACCATAGGACAAATCTTTATTTATCATTTCAGGAATAGTTTTGCCTATAATCTTGCCGCTGCCGGAAATTGTGACATTTCCGTTGTAAATATCAAAGCCTTCCGAGAAATATTCTATTATATTGCTCGGATCCTCAGCATTAATCGATTCGCCGCCGATACCTATAAGCGTACCGCCTGAAACCGACAGGCTGTGACCTTCCGAAAGCTGAACACCGAAAGAAAACGAGCAGTCGGCATTTGTGACTTTTCCGCCCTGCGCCGTTACCGAGCCGCCCTTTACCTCTAGGTCGCCGTCCGAATAAATGGCAGCCGAATATGTCCAGGCGTTGCCGCTGTTGATATGTTCACCGGAGTTTACGAAAAGTGTACCCGTGCCGTCTTTTTCGCCCTGCACCGCCAGCGCACCTGCGGCGTAAATTCCGTAAACATAAATTTTATTATTATACTCACCGTCTTGCGCTGAGGTTGCACCGCCGCCGATGATATGGTTTTCTGTTCCGTCTGCTAATATAACCTTTGCGCCGTCGGGCAGTTTTAACGCAGTCGTCGCCGTTGTGGCAAAAGAAACGCCTTTGAGCGTAAGTGTCTTGGTGACATTGTCCCATGTGGAGTCTGCCGCTCCGATCTTGGCGGTGTTAAGCAAGGATATTGCCTCCGCACCGCCGTCTGACGCTGTGAAGTCCGCCGTTTTGTCGGCAATTTTTAACCACTTTGCCGTCAGCGTAATTTTGCCTGTGACAAGACCTGTGAAGTCATACTCCGTATCGCCGTCGTACCAGCCGATAAACGTATAACCGTCTTTTGTAGGTTCGTCAGGTTTCAGCGCCGCCGTACCGCCGGGTAAAACCTGCATGGCATAATCCTTGCTATCGACCAGATATGTCACGGTGCAGCCGCGGATCACACCGCCCTCGGTGATACCGCCATAGAACATACCGCCGCTGATCGGACCGCCGTTTGTAACCTTTCCTTTAAAGATACCGCCGGTGATCGTATCGCTGTTGATCACCTCGCCGTTAAATGTACCGCCTGTAATCGTGCTATGGCTCCACACCGAACCGTCAAATGTCCCACCGTTAATAGTACCGCCGATATTAGTATACATGGCTTCCGATTGTAATCCTTCAGCTCTACAGCCGATGATCTTCACATCGCCGCTGATATTGAGAACTCCACTGTCAAAGATTCCGCCGCCAATCAGATTACCCGCATGTGTTATACGGCATTCCCTGATCTCTGCCGTGCCGGACAGAGTGGTGGTTCCCTCATTGCAGATACCGCCGCCCATTGCATAAGCGCTTAACTGAGCCGCTACCGCCGTGCAGCCGGTTATGCTGCCGCCGGACATGGTGAACGAGCCGTTTTCAGCCACATACACGCCGCCGCCCAGAGCTTCTCTTCTTTCTATCGTTGCCGTACAGCCCACGATATTGCCGCCGATCATAGTAAACTCGCCGCCGTCATCTACATATACACCGCCGCCGGAGATTATATCCCCGTTTCTGCTGCCCGTGCCGCCGTAGATAACTCCGCCGTTTACAGTCTTTGTGCCGCTGATTCCCCACTTCCAAAGTCCATCGTCTTCAGGATTGAAGTAATATGTAGAAGTAAGGTCACTGTCCTTTAGAGTCAGTTGACCGCCGTTTTCGACCTTGATCACGCTGCCGCTGCCGGAAATTTCAAGCATATAGCCGACAAGGTCAAGAGTGACTTTGCGGTCAACGACCAGAGTAGAGTTTACCTCGATGTCGCAATTTAGCTTGATAATGTCCACGGTGTCGTCTTCCAGCGCATTGATCAATTCATCTTTTGATTCAACCTTTTCAGTTTTTTCACCATCGGCGAATACGCCTATAGGCATTATACTCAGCGCCAAGCATAAGGTGAGCAGGATACAAAGCATTCGTTTTTTCATTTCGCGTTTCCTCCGTTTAAATAATGCGAGCGGTATTTATCTGCAAACAGGACAACTCCCTGCTTTAAGACATCCATTTGGGCTTTTAAATAATATTCGTCTTCAAACATTGCATAGTGCACGCAGGCGCGGACAAATATGAAGATCAGAGGAGTAATAACGGTGTAAGGAATTCCGATTTTAGGCTCCAATAATTTAGCATATGCCGTATATCTTTCATTTACGCCCTCAAAAAACTTTTTTCCGTGTTCAATATATTTCGGATGAGTGTATATCTGATACATAAGTCTGTATTTTTTGCCGTGTTTTTTCGCTGTCCAATAAGGTATCTCTTCAATAAAACGCATTGCGTCTTTAGGATCCTTAGGAGCTTTTTCCATAAAATCGTCTTCCACTTTTGACATACAATAGTCAGTCGATTCTATTATCAGCTCGTCAAGATTTTTAAAATAGGCATAAAGGTTTGCTTTTGTGCAGCCGCAGGCATCGGAGAGCATTTGAATGCCCGTTCCCGTAAGTCCGTGCTCGGCATAGCAATCAAAGCATTTTTCCATTATTTCTTTTTTCTTTTCGTTATGTTGTTTTTCTGTTTTCATTAATTTTTTACCTCTTATAATTAAACGACCGTTCGTTTAATTATAATGTACCATACTCTAAACAAAAAATCAAGGATTTGATTTCTCAAATCCTTGATTTTTTTAGACAATACAATCAGGAAACAACGCTTCTCATAGCGGAAAATTTCTCCGATTATATTGTCTTGTCATTTGAAATACGGCAGTATTCCTGCATTCCTCGACTTCATAATCAAAAAAATTTTCTCGCTATGAGTCGAAGATATGTTAAGAAAACGGCGCTGTTTAGCGGCGCGGCGCCCGACCGAAGAATACTGTCGTATTGTGAGCGGAGGGCAACAAAGTCGATAATCGCGTCGTTTCTTCAAAAAAGCATTGTACCCTGAATGTATTGTCTAACCTATCAAACCTATAATAAATATCGCTATTATCATTATCGGCAGCGCGATAATAAAATACCACTTCATCCAGGAGCGGATCTTAAGCCCTTTTCCGAGGTTTGCCTCCGCCTGATAGTTTTTAAAGCCCCAGCCGTATTTGGTAACGCAGAAAAGAAGATAAACAAGAGAGCCGAGCGGCAATAAAATATTGCTTACTATAAAATCTTCGCTGTCAAGAATATCTCTTGCGCCTATCGGGTGAACATTTTTCAGAACATTATATCCAAGCACACACGGAACGGACAAAGCTAAAATAAGAAGTCCGTTAATCAAAGCGGATTTTTTCCTGCTCCAACCGAAATTATCCATACATGATGACATTATATTTTCAAACACCGCAATAACGGTTGAAAAAGAAGCAAAAGTCATAAACAGGAAGAACAGGCTTCCCCAGAGCCTTCCGCCGTTTAAGTTTACAAAAACATTCGGCAGAGTTACGAATATCAGGCTCGGTCCCGCCGTTACTTCAACGCCGTAACTAAAGCATGCAGGGAAAATTATAAGACCTGCGGAAATAGCAACAAAAGTATCGAGTCCGCAAATTCTCGCTCCCTCACCTGCAAGCGACCTATCCTTGCTCATATAGCTTCCGAATATTTCCATAGCCGCAATTCCGAGGCTCAAAGTAAAGAAAGACTGATTCATAGCCGCCGCTACAACATTGCCTATTCCTACTTTTTTAACATTCTCCATATTGGGTACTAAATAAAAGCTCAATCCCTCTTTTGCGCCGGGAAGAGTAATACTGTGAATTGCAAGAATAAGGATAAGCACAAAAAGGGCGCTCATCATAACTTTACTTACTCTCTCAAGACCTTTTCTTACTCCTATCGCGCAGATAAGAATTCCCGCAACAACTGTAATGCACATCCATAAACCCATTTCGCCGGGGTTTGCAAGCATATCGGTAAATACCTTTGCGCTCGCCTCGGCATTCATATCGGGAGTGAATTTTCCCGAAAGAAATTTATAAAAATAATTGAGCATCCAGCCTGAAACATTTGTGTAATACATCATCAGCACATAACAGCCTAATATTGCAAACCAGCCGTGAATATGCCATTTTGCGCCCGGTTTTTCAAGCTTTTTATAAGCAAGCACCGCGCTTTTTCTTGAAGCTCTTCCGACGGCAAGCTCCATTGTCAGCACAGGGAGACCCATTATAACAAGCATAATGAGATAGATAAGAACAAAAAAGCCGCCGCCGTTTTGCCCTACCACATAAGGGAATCTCCACACATTTCCGATTCCGATTGCACAGCCCGCACTGACAAGCAGAAATCCAAGTCTTGATTTAAAGGATTCTCTTTCCATATTCAAACTCCTTAAAAAGTATTGTAAATCAATTATATTTTGTTTTTGTAAAATTGTCAATCTTTATTGAAAACGGAGGACCGATATATTATAATAAAGCAAAGGAGAAAAGATATTATGGGAAAAAAAGAAATATATGATTTTTTAAAAAATCAGGGAATAGATTTTGAAGTGACCGAGCATAAAGCGGTCTTTAATATGGAAGAATTAGGCGAAGTCGATCTCCCCTACCCGGAGTGTGACGCAAAAAATCTTTTTGTGCGCGATGAAAAAAAGAAAAATTATTATCTTATAACCGTTAAGGGCGATAAAAGAGTAAATTTAAAGGAATTCAGAAAGGCGCACGGGCTTAAAAACCTTTCTTTTGCCTCGCCCGAGGATCTTTTAAATATTTTAAAGCTTACTCCGGGATCTGTCACTCCTTTAGGTCTTTTAAACGATGAAGAAAACAAAGTTCATTTTTATCTTGACCGGGAATTTAACGGCGAAAAGATAGGCGTTCACCCTAACGACAACACGGCGACCGTCTGGATTAGCGCCTCCGACTTAATAAAGATCATCGAAAGCTCGGGCAACGAAGTAACAGTTACCGAAATTTAGGAGAAAGATATGAAACTTGAATTTTCAAAGGATTATTATTTAAGATTATCTGATTTTGACAGGTTTTCCAATATAAAGCCGAGCGCAGTTCTCGATCTTTTTCAGGATATAGCCGCTCTTCACGCGGAAATGACAGGAGCCGGGTTTAACGATCTTGATAAAAAAGGTCTTTTATGGGTAGTAGCAAGAACAAAAATTTATATTGATAAAATGCCACAAAAATATTCCGATGTGAAAATAAAGACCTGGCCTTTAAATCCCAAAGGCATTATTTGCAGAAGAGAATATTTAATGACAAACGCTTTAGGTGAAACTCTTATCCGCGGAAGCTCCGATTGGATAGTAATAGATAAAAGCACGAGGAAACCTGTAAGGCCTATCGGCATATATCCCGAAAACGCAGAATTTATCGACGAGATCGCCACAGAGCCGAAATTAAAGCGTATCACTCCTGATGAAACCATTATAAAATCGGTAAAATGTGTTCCCGGATTTTGCGAAACCGACGCTAACGGGCATATAAACAATATTAAATATGCAGATATCGCTTTAAATGCAATGGCTCCTGAAAAATCAAATTATATTTCTTTCGGTATTGATTATCACAGCGAGGTTATGCCTTATGAGGAGCTTTCGCTCGAAGTATCAAAAGAAGAAAATACATATTTTGTTAACGGTATTTCTTCTTCAAACGAGCGCGCTTTCACCTGTGAAATAAAATTTTAAATGCGGAGAAGATAATGGAACATATTATAGAAATTAAAAATCTAAGCAAATCGTTTTCGGATGTTAAAGCAGTATCAGATCTTTCATTTTATGTTGACGAAGGTCAGCTTTTCGCCTTTTTGGGGGTTAACGGTGCGGGAAAATCAACTACCATTTCGATACTTTGCGGACTTCTTGAAAAAGATACGGGTGAAATAAGCATCTGTTCCGAAAATATCGATAAGGGATTTAAAAATATTTCAAAAGACCTCGGAGTGGTTTTTCAGAACTCGCTTTTAGACGGTTCACTCAGCGTTAAGGATAATTTAAAATTCCGCGCGGCTTTATACGGAATAACGGGCAATGAATTCAAAAAAAGACTTGACGAATTATCGAAAGAGCTTGATTTTAAAAGCTTTTTAAACCGACCTGTTTCAAAGCTTTCGGGCGGACAGCGAAGAAGAGCGGATATTGCGCGCGCCCTTTTCCATAAGCCTAAAATCCTTATTTTAGACGAGCCTACGACAGGGCTTGACCCCCAGACGAGAAAACAGCTCTGGGAATTCTTAGCCAATTTAAGGCAAAAGACGAAAATGACCGTTATTTTAACAACTCATTATATGGAAGAGGCTGCCGACGCCGACTATGTTCTTATAATCGACGGCGGAAAAATTGCCGCAAAGGGCACGCCGCTCGAGCTTAAAAACAAGTATTCGGGAGATTTTATTTCCCTTTATTCCGTAAAAGAAGAGGATATCAAAAAATTAGGCAAAAATTATTCTTCTATACCCGGAGGATTTAAAATCGAGGTTGAAAACACCGCCGCCGCAACGAGCCTTATTCTCTCTCACCCCGAAATATTTACGGATTATGAGATAGTAAAAGGAAAAATGGACGATGTATTTTTAGCGGCAACAGGCAAAAAGCCGAATGAGGAGGAAAGATAATGACAGGCCTTTATAATTTAACCGTGAGAAACAGCAAATTATATTTTAAAGATAAAGGCGCGTTTTTTTCCTCTCTTATAACGCCTATCATTTTGCTTGTGCTCTATGCAACATTTTTAAATAAGGTTTACCGCGAAAGCTTTGTGTCGGCGCTCCCCGTCGGAGTAAAGGTGGCGGATAAGCTGATAGACGGAACTGTGGGTGCACAGCTTTTCTCATCGCTTTTAGCAGTAAGCTGTATAACCGTATCTTTTTGCTGCAATATGGTAATGGTATCGGATAAGGCAAGCGGAGTCAGATCCGATCTTACTATCAGTCCGGTTAAAAACTCTGTGCTTTCAATGAGCTACTATATCGCAACATTTATTTCTTCCCTGCTTGTTTGCAGTGTGGCTTTCCTGGTTTCGCTTGTATATTTATCTCAGGTGGGTTGGTTTTTCACCGTAAAGGATATCTTTCTTATCTTCGGTGATATAGTTCTTCTTGTATTGTTCGGAACGGCGCTTTCAAGCATAATTAACTTTTTCTTATCCTCTCAGGGGCAGATTTCAGCCGTGGGAACTATAGTCAGCGCGGGTTACGGATTTATCTGCGGAGCTTATATGCCTATCTATTCTTTCTCCGACGCTCTTAAAAAGGTTCTTATGCTTCTCCCCGGAACTTACGGCACAAGCCTTATAAGAAACCATTCTTTAAGAGGCGTTTATGAAGAAATGAAAAATGTCGGTTTTTACAGCAAGGATATAGAAATGATTAAAGACTCTATTGACTGCAACTTGTACATAGACGGAGAAAAAGTAAAATTAAGCACGATGTTTTTAATAGTCTTTCTTGCCGTATTGGTTTTGATAGGCGTTTATATCATTCTTAATCTTTGCGTTAAAAGGAAAAAGAAATGACAGAACTTCAAAAAGAATTATTCAAAATAAAAGACGAGGATTATAAAAAATTCCATTTACGACTTATGCCGGGTTATGATGAGGAAAAAGTTATAGGAATAAGAATGCCTGTGCTTAAAAGCTTTGAAAAAGACTTTAAAAATTCGAAGGATAAAGATACTTTCCTTTCCTCTCTTCCCCATAAATATTATGAAGAAAATAATCTTCATCTTTTGCTTTTAAATGAAATAAAGAATTTTGACGAATGCGTCGAAAAGATCGATCTTTTCCTTCCACAAATCGATAATTGGGCTACCTGCGATATTAAAAGGCCGAAATGTTTTGAAAAGAATAAGAATAAGCTTTTAGAATATATTAAAAGCTGGCTTGATTCGGATAAAACCTATACCGTACGCTATGCGATAGGAACACTTATGGGCTTTTATCTGAAAGAAGATTTTGACCCAGAGTATCTTAAGCTTGCCTGCGAAAAATGCTGTGATGAATATTATATTAATATGATGATAGCCTGGTATTTCGCAACTGCGCTTAGTTTTAGATACGACGAGGCTTTAAAATATCTTAAGGAAAGAAAATTATCAAAATGGGTTCATAATAAAACCATTCAAAAAGCTTTAGAAAGCTTCAGAATTGATGATGAGAAAAAGAAATATTTAAAAAAATTAAAAGAGATATGAATCATATCTCTTTTTTTATATACTCTATATATTTAAAATTGCTTTCTTTGCTTCTTTGAGTCATTTTTTCGTAAACCTGATCTTTTAGGCTCTCTGATCTTTCTTTTAATGACTGACCTTTGGGATAAAAGGGCCCGTCGATATAATATATCGCTTTAGGCTTTTTAAAAACTTTAGATTTTTTATAAACCGCCGTCATAGAAAACACAGGCACCGATAGCTTTGCCGGGAATTTAAAAGAAGTATCAGCAAAGGGTCTTATAAAAGTGCAATAATCCCAGACATGCGCCTCGGGATAAATCACAATGCACTTTTTCTCTTCAATTCGTGTTTCTATGCTTTTTGTAAGCGCTTTTATTCCGCTCACACTTTTTAATATCGGCAATGCTCCGAGATAAGGCAGAATTTTTCCTATAACGGGTATTCCGTAATTTGCTTCGCTCACTATAGTGTAAATTCTTTTAGGAAACGCCGCGTGCGCGGGCGTGAAAACATCGCCTACAGGCTGTGTGTGATTAGCATAAAGAAAAAAGCCGGTGTTTTTAAATTTTTTTAACTTTTTTCTGCCGTCAAATCTTATATGAAGAAAAAATCTGCAATAAGGATAAGAAAATATAACCGCCACGGCATAGATAAAAGCCGAATAAAATCTTGATAAAAAGTCTTTTCTTATAAACTTATAATCATCATCAAGCTTGATATCCTGATTTTTGGTTTTATCAAAATCTTCGGAAAAATCGGTGTAATATCTTTTATCCAATGCTTTCACCCTTAAAACCGGCTATGTCCGAGGGCTCGAAAGTATAGTCGAGCTTTTTATTGTATACTTCTTCATAGCATTTGATCTTTAAGCTATAATCATCATCGGCAAGCTTTTGAGCGGCACCTTTTGCGCCTAAGCTCAAATCGGGATACAAAACGCCTAAAATGTGAAGGACATATTTGACCTTTTTGAAATTATCATTCAAGCTTTTATCTGTATCGATAACCTCTACAAAGCAGGAAATAACAGGCACATTAAGCTTTGCGGAATAATAGTAAGCGCCTTTTTTCGGCGGGCGCGGCTTTCTGTAGTTATACCACATTTCCTGTTCGGGATAAAGAAGGACCGCTTCCCCGTTATCCACGATTTTTTCTTTTAAAATACTTAAAAAATCTCTCGCAAGATAATGCGGCTCTGAAGATATCGGCACGGTATCGGCATAATTCATTAAAAATCCGACAATTCCGCTCATAGCAAAATTCGTCGTCTGACTGATGATATTAAGCTTTTTATTGAGTTTTTTCGTAAGCAGTCTGATAGCTGTGTTTTCAAAAGGACTGAAATGGTTGCTTGTGATGATCACACCTTTTATATCTTCGGGTATTTTATCCAAGCCTTTAATCTCCGTATCCCTGTTTATCACAGTGGTCGCCGCGTTCGCAATGGCTGTGGCGGCATCTCTTTTTAATCTGAAAGAAAGCTTTTTGCGGTTTTTAACATACCTGTCGGTAATTTCACGGCTTTCGCTCTGTGAAAGAATCGGATCGTTAGTTTCAACCTTATTATGGAATTCGCCGAGGGCAGAATAGGTTTTAATGTTTTTTATTACTTCAAGCCTATTATCTTCTTTGCTCATAAACGAATTTTAACTCCTTTTTCACGCATTTTTTTAAATGTTACATCATTTTCGGGAATCTCCGTACCTCTTCTGATAAGCAACTCAAGGCACTCCTTATCCGATTTTTTCTGCTCATCGGAATAATTCTTTTTATATTCATTTATCTCTTCTATATATCCGCAGTCGCTTGCGTATTTAAAGAATTCATCGGCATATTTTATGCCGTCATAGCACCAGGGCTTTGAGAAAAGGTTATAATGAATAAGCTTCGGATTTTCTACGGGTGTCGAGCTATCGGGCATAGTATCCCATTCCTGAGAAAGGTAATGAATTTTTCCGTTGCAGATAGCGTTGATATAATCCTGATCGGGCGCTATGGAGTCAAAATGATAGGTATTTAAAAGATTTAAGAAATGGCCCTCAAAATCATTATCTCTCATTTTTTTCAAATTCATCAGTAAAACGCCGGAATTAATATATTCATCGCCTTTTACTCCAACTGCGTTTTCAGTATAGCTTACAAGCGGAGGAACATCCGCAATGGAATAATCCCTGCAGGCTCCGATAAAATTATCTTTTATATCTATATCAAAAAGCTCTGCTATATCCGATGTTAAAACAACATCGCTGTCAATGTATATTCCTTTATCAAACTGCGGGAACATAAGCGGAATAAATAGTCTGAAATATATTGTAAGCGTGAAATAATCGCAGCGAAGCCTATTGCTCATTCTGTCGGTGATAGCGTCAAAGCTGTTTTTCATAGCATAAAATTCCACAGAAAAATTATCTTTTGCAAGCTTGCTCAATTTATCAATATTTTCCCGACTTAATTCCTGATATAAAACTATCGCCCTGTATTTCCTGTTATCAGAGGAATTCTTTACCGCCGAATTTATTGCGGCGGCGAGGAATGGCGCATAGTTATCGTCAACAGTGAAAAAAATCGGAATTTCATAATTCATAATCTTGTTTCTCCTTAAGAAATTTATCATACAGACCGTCATAATCGGTCAATTTAAGCTTTTCGTGAACGCCTTTTATATCCCACGGCTTAACAGTTTGCGTTTTGATAAAAGGGAAAAATATAAATCTTGTTGTAAAATGCTGAAAAACAGTATCTTCTTTCGGGTTTCCCTGCTCATTGAAAATATCTTTTATCAGCCTTTTTTCGGCAAGCTTATTTAAGGCAGTTTGATCCGGCATAAACATTTTTTTCGTTCTGCAAAGCTCCCTGCACTTTTTAAAAGTCTTGTTCTTTCTTACAAGATCCATATTTATAAGTAAAACGCCGGAATTTATATAATCGTGCTTAAAAGGAGCGTGACCGAAAAAATACTTTCCGTATCTGTCGGGAACTCCGCATATTTCAAACTCCGAAACATCGGTTTTGTAAAGCTCTTTAAAATCTTTCCTTGCCAAAACATCGCAATCGAGATAAAGAATTTTATCGGGAATTTCTTTTACTTCGTCGGCAAAAAGCCTTAGCATACAAAAGGGTGTAAATCTCGTCGAGAGGTTTGCCTCCGGTTTGCAATCGGCAAACATTTCAGTTACATCGATAACCTTTGCAAAGTTTTGAGGGTTATATTTTTTTAAGGTTATATTAAGCTTATTTTCGAAATTTTCTCCGATAGGACTGCGGCTTTCAATACTTGCGGTAAGAATAAAAATATTAAGCTCTTCTTTTGTATTTTCCAGCAATGAGAGCACGCTTAAAAGAATTCCGCCGGAGATATTTTTATCCCCGCAATAAAGTATATTCAAAGCCCTTTCACCCCTTCTTTGTAATTTTAACTTTTTTTGAGCGTTTTGTCAATCTAAGAATAATTCTACTCCTCTACCGCATTTCTACTCATAGTAGAGAAAAGAAAATCAATTCTACTTAATCACTTTACTTTTAAATAAAAATATGTTAAAATTTAATAAAATAATCGGAGGCCTTGCAAATGAATAAAAAAGTATTTTTAAATGAAAAACCGGATGAGATCAATTACACCGTTCATTATCCTGATGACTATCGCGATCTTCCTCTCCTTGTCTATCTTCACGGCGCGGGAGAGCGCGGAAAAGATATATCGCACTTGGAAAGACACGGTATACCACAATTATTGGCAAAAAACAAGGAATTTAACGCTGTGGTTCTGTGCCTGCAGTGTCCTGCCATGTATGTGTGGGATAATGTAGTTGTAAAGGTCAAGGATATCATAGATAAAACCGTTTCGGAATTTGATATTAAAAAAGACAGGATCTGTCTTACGGGTTCAAGTATGGGCGGTTTCGGAACATTTGCAGTGGCTATGACTTATAACAATTTCTTCTCTGCGATAGCGCCTGTTGCAGGAGGCTCTATGGCGTGGAGAGCAGGCGTGCTTAAAACAACTCCCGTGTATGCTTTCCACGGAGAAAATGATACTGTTGTTATTCCGGAATATTCTAAGTTTATGGTAGACGCGATAAATAAGACCGGAGGAAACGCTAAGCTTGTGCTGCTCCCCGGGCTCGGACATAATGACGGAATAGATTATACCTATGAAAACACCGATATAATCGATTGGCTTTTGAGCCAGCGCAGAACAGATTTTACAAGAACTCCGGAAATCTGCGAAGAATTGTTTTAAAATAAAAAAATAAGCGGCTGTAAATAGCGAAAGTTATTTACAGCCATCTTTTTATTTATCTCCGAGAAAATCTTTTACCTTTTCAGAAAAAGATTTTTTCTTTTTATAATTCTTTTCGGTGGTAATGCCGTCAAATTCCATAAGCTTTTCTTTTTGTGCTTTTGAAAGGTCTTTAGGCACTTCCACAACTATCTTTACATACTCGTCGCCTTTGCCGATATAGTTAAGGCGCTGAATTCCCTTGCCCTTTAGCTTAAATTCATCTCCGGGCTGTGTGCCCTCGTGGATAGTGAATTTAACCTTACCGTCAAGCGTGGGAACGGTGATCTCGGCACCCAAAGCCGCCTGAGCAAAAGTGATAGGAATATCGCAATAAACATCAAAGCCCTTGCGCTCAAAGAACGGATGCGGGCGCATATTGACATTTATTCTAAGATCTCCCGAAGGTCCGCCGTTAATTCCGGCGTCACCGCCGCCGCGGAGGTTAATTATCTGTCCGTCGTCAATTCCCGCAGGGATCTCGACGGTTTTTTCGACCGTGTGCCTTATCCTGCCCTTTCCTGCGCAGGTGTGGCACGGCTTATCGACTATTTTACCACTGCCTCTGCAGTTATCGCACACATGCTGTGTTCTCATCTGACCGAAAGGAGTGCGCTGAACGCTTGTTACCTGACCGCTGCCGTGGCAAACGGGACAGGTTTTAGGCGAGCTTCCCTTTTCGGCGCCTGAGCCGCCGCAATCGGGACAGTTATCGATTTTAGTGATCTTTATAGTCTTTTTGCAGCCCTTTGCCGCCTCTTCAAAAGAAACATTTACCGCCGCGGAGGCGTCGTTGCCTCTTCTCGGAGCGTTCGGATTGGCTCTCTGTCCGCCGCCGAAACCGCCGCCGAAAAATGAGCTGAAAATATCACCGAGATCGCCGAAATCTCCGGTAAATCCGCCGCCGTAACCTCCCTGCCCTCCGGCAGAGAAGTTCGGGTCTACTCCGGCATGGCCGAACTGATCGTATCTCGCGCGCTTTTCCTTATTTGAAAGGACCTCATAAGCCTCGTTGACTTCCTTGAATTTCTTTTCTGCTTCTGCGTCACCCGGATGAAGATCAGGGTGATATTTTTTTGCGGCTTTCCTGTATGCTTTTTTTAAATCATCATCGTTTACGGATTTGTCCACTCCGAGGACATCGTAATAATCTCTCTTTTCTTCAGCCACGCAAATTTCTCCCGTTTTAACTTTACTTTACGGGCGTGAAAAAGTCACGCCCGTAAAAGCCGTTATATTATATCACTTTTTGTTATTATCGTCAACATCGGTATAATCGGCTTCATAAACATTCGGATCGCCCTGCGCATTTGCGTTCGGCTCAGCGCCGCCCTGTTCGCCCTGTGCCTGTGCGGCAGCTTTATATACCTTTTCGCTTACAGCGTAAACTTCTTTCTGAAGTTCTTCCTGTTTAGCTTTTATAGCCTCGATATCCTCGCCCTTAAGAGCCTCTTTTAAAGCCTCTTTTGCGGAATTGATCTTATTCTTTTCGTCTTCCGAAAGCTTATCGCCGAATTCGGAAACAGTCTTTTCAGTCTGATAGATCATCTGATCGGCATTGTTGCGGACATCGACAGCCTCACGGCGTTTTTTATCCTCGGCGGCATATGATTCAGCCTCTTTAACAGCCTTATCGATATCCTCTTTGGACATATTGGTATTAGAAGTGATAGTGATATTATTTTCCTTACCTGTTCCGAGGTCTTTAGCGGAAACATGAACTATACCGTTAGCGTCGATATCAAAAGTAACTTCGATCTGAGGGATACCGCGCGGAGCGGGAGCAATTCCGTCAAGGTGGAACACGCCGAGCGTCTTATTATCCTTTGCAAATTCTCTTTCGCCCTGTAATACGTGAACTTCAACCGAGGTCTGACCGTCAGCGGCAGTAGAGAATATCTGGCTCTTCTTTGTAGGAATGGTTGTATTCCTTTCAATTACCTTTGTGGAAACGCCGCCCATAGTTTCAATTCCGAGTGAAAGCGGAGTAACATCGAGAAGAAGAAGTCCCTTAACATCGCCGCCGAGAACGCCTGCCTGAAGAGCGGCGCCTATTGCTACGCACTCATCGGGGTTGATTCCCTTAAACGGCTCGGAGCCCATAAATGCTTTTACAGCTTCCTGAACAGCCGGAATTCTTGAAGAACCGCCGACCATAAGAACTTTATGAATATCATTTTTGCTTAGTCCCGAATCGTTAAGAGCCTGACGGACAGGACCCATTGTAGCTTCTACGAGATCGGCTGTGAGCTCATTGAATTTTGCTCTGGTAAGAGTTGTTTCAAAGTGCTTAGGACCTGTTGAATCAGCAGTGATAAAGGGAAGATTGATTTCGGCAGAAGTCATACCCGAAAGGTCGATTTTTGCTTTTTCAGCGGCTTCCTTTACTCTCTGCATTGCCATTTTATCGCTTGAGAGGTCAATTCCCTGCTCTGCTTTAAAGGTGTTAACAATGTAATCCATTATGCGCTTATCGAAATCGTCGCCGCCGAGTCTGTTATTACCGGCAGTTGCGAGAACTTCCTGAACGCCGTCGCCCATTTCAATGATAGAAACATCGAAAGTTCCGCCGCCGAGGTCGTAAACCATAACTTTCTGATCGTCTTCCTTATCGATACTGTAAGCAAGAGCAGCGGCTGTAGGCTCGTTAATAATTCTCTTTACATCAAGACCTGCTATTTTACCGGCGTCTTTAGTAGCCTGGCGCTGTGAGTCGGTAAAGTAAGCAGGAACGGTGATTACCGCCTCTGTTACAGGCTGACCGAGATAGCTTTCAGCGTCTGTTTTAAGCTTCTGCAGGATAATTGCGGAGATCTCCTGAGGAGTGTATTTCTTCGAATCGATCTCAACAGTGTAATTAGTACCCATTTCTCTTTTGATAGAGCTTATGGTTCTTTCGGGGTTAGTGATAGCCTGGCGCTTTGCGACCTGACCTACCATTCTTTCACCCGTTTTTGAAAATGCTACTACGCTCGGCGTAGTTCTTGCACCCTCGGCGTTTGCTATTACTACCGGCTCGCCGCCTTCCATAACCGCTACGCAAGAGTTTGTTGTACCTAAGTCTATACCAATAATTTTTCCCATAATAAATTCCTCCGAAAAATTCTTTTTTTTAATTTATATTAACCGAAAAAATTCGGTTATAAGCTTAATTTGCGACCTTTACCATAGCCGCTCTTAAAACTGTATCTCCCATTTTATAACCTTTTTGAAGAACCTCGGCTATAACATTTTCGCCTAAATCCTCATCTTCGATATGCATTACAGCCTCGTGGAAATTCGGATCAAAAGGCTCGCCCTCTTTTCCTATTTCTTCAAGAGAAAGCTGTTCGGGCAAAGCTTTAAATTGCTTTACTATCATTTCAATACCTTTTATATAATCCGCGCTTTCGGTATCGCTTGACTGCGCCCTGTCGATATTATCAAGTATCGGCAAAAGCTTTTTTGCGATCTCGGCTTTTGCAAACTGCGCAATTCCGAGCCTTTCTTTTTCTGTGCGCTTTTTGAAATTATCAAATTCCGCGGCAGTCCTTATCAAAAGATCGCTTTTTTTATCAAGCTCTTTTTTAAGCTCTTCTATTTCAGCGTCTTTTTTACTTTTTTTCTTTTCGGACTTCTGCTCGGTTTTTTCTTTTTTAATTTCTTCCGCCACTTTTATTCCTCCATATCTTTTGCGGCCTCGGTAAGCCTGTCGCTTAATACCGAAGCGGCATATTTTACTGCGGGAACTATCTGATCATAGGATATCCTGTCCGGACCGATAACTCCTATTCTGCCGCATCTTGACGCGCCGGAAAGGCAATCGCTCCAAACGATAACCTTATCCGATAAGCACCTGAACGGCGTATCGCTCCCGAAGAAAACGCTTTTATCATCACTGCTTTCTCCGATAAGTGAAAACAAATCGCTTTTTTCAAAAAGCTCTGCAATATCGCTTGCCTGATTTTCTCCGAAGACCTTATAAAGATTTTTAAGACCGCAAATTTGCGTATCTCCCGAAAGATCGGAAGAGATCATATCATAAAGCTCCGAAAACACCGGCAAAAGCTCGCAAGAATCTGCGCTTATATTTGCTATAAGACTTTGTAAATGCGCTCTTGAAAATTCGATCAATCTTTTATTTTTCAGCCTGCTTTCGGCGATCATTCTGAAATTCATTTCAAAATTCCCCGAAATCACACCCGGCACTCTTATTATGCGGCTTTGAAATCTTCCGTCGGAAGAGAAAACCATAAGCGCCGCGCTTTTATCAGTGAGTTTATAAAGCTTGGCGGCTTTAAGAAACGCCGAATCGTCTGAAACAAAGGTATAAACCGCGGGCAGCCCATAAAGTGAATTAAGCGAATCGGAAGCGGCTTTAAAAGCCGAAGCCGAGTCAAAAACCGAGGAATTTAATTTTTTATTGATAAATTCCTTTGAAACAGGGCTTAGATCCGAAGGCTTTAAAAGTGAAGAAACATACAATTTAAAGCCTAAATCCGTGGGAATTCTTCCTGCGGAAATGTGCGGCTGAAACAAAAGACCTAAAGAACAAAGATCGTTCATTTCATTTCTTATCGTTGCACTTGACGGGGAGTTTTCGAGGCTGCTCAGCAAAGCCTTTGAGCCGACAGGCTCGCCGGAGCTGATATATGCCTTGACAATAGCCGAAAGAATGGCTTTTTTTCGAGGCGACAGCTGCATAAAATCACCACCGTTTTGTTTTTAGCACTCAACCCTTTCGAGTGCTAACAATTATATTATATCCAAATTTTCTCATTTGTCAATAGATTTTTCAAAAATTTTTTGACTTTCTTTGACTTTTACAATTTGTTCATAAAAATATCCCCGACAAAAACTGTCGGGGATAAAATAATTATTTAAAGAATAAAGGCAGCTTTTCAAGAAAAACGATATCTTTTCTTTCAGCCGCGTCGCCCTCAGCTAAGAAAGCGCAAGCACAGGCTTCAATTCCGCCCGCTTTTTTAACAAGCTCTCTTACAGCCGCCAAAGAGTCGCCGGTGCTTATAACATCGTCAACTATAAGTACCTTTTTGCCTTTAAGCTTTTCGGTTTCGCTTTCGCCTAAAAACAGGTGCTGTTCGTTTTTAGTGGTGATAGAAGTAACATTTACTTCCAAAGCATTCCGCATATAAACCTTCATTCCCTTTCGGGCTATAACATAGGGCTTACCCGTCTGCCTTGCAAGCTCGTATGCTATAGGAATGCTTTTTGCTTCGGGAGTTATAATAATATCAAATTCGGGAAGCTTTTTTCTTAATTCTTCACAGCCTTTTATAGTAAGCTCCACATCGCCGAAAATAATGAATGCCGCGATATCGAGATTATCGTTAACCGGGAATTTTTCAAGTTTTCTTTCAAGTCCCGCAATTTTAAGATCATAATATTCTGACATAAATTTTTCTCCCTTAAATATCAGCCCGGAGGCCAAGCAAGATTTCTTCTGGCGAGAAGATGGAAATGCATATGATTTACAGTCTGCCCGCCGTCTTTACCGCAGTTATTGACAACGCGGTAGCCGTTTTCAAGATTTTCCGCTTTAGAAATTTTGGCAATAGCCTCAAAAACTTTAGCGACAGCGGCGCTGTTTTCAGAAGTGATCTCATCTGCCGACTCTATATGAGTTTTCGGAATGACGATCGCGTGAAAAGGCGCCTGAGGGTCGATATCCTTAAACGCATAAACATATTCGTCTTCATATATTTTTGTGCTCGGTATCTCGCCTTTTAAAATTTTACAGAAAAGACAATCTTTCATTAGCTTTTCACCTCTATAAAACCGGAAATTATTTCTGCGGCTTTATCAAGCGCCGCTTGAGCCATAGAGGCATCTTTACCGCCTGCCATAGCGAGATCGGGCTTTCCGCCGCCGTTTCCTCCTGCGATCTTTGCAATTTCACGGACTATAAGACCTGCGTTTGCTCCCGCATTTACCGCGGCTTTACTGCAGCCGACGCAGAAAGTGACCTTATCTTTTGAAATTCCGGCAAACACGGCAACCGAGTTTTCACAGTCGGCTTTAACGCTGTCAGCCATTTTCTTAAGTTCTGCGGAATCGATATCCTTAAACGAGCCTGTAACTACTTTAAATCCGCCGACTGATGCAGCGTTTTCTATCATTTCGTTAAGTTTACCGCTTGCAAGCTTGCTTTCAAGCGCCTCCGCCTTTTTCTCCGCCTCTTTAAGCGAAGCTACGACCTGAACCGCTTTTGATGAAATTTCAAAAACATTTCCGCATTTAAGAGCGGCGGCCGTATCCATAGCGGCATTCTTGTAATCTTCAAGAAGTTTTAAAACATTAAGACCTGTAACGGCTTCAATTCTTCTCACACCTGCGGCAACGCCCGTTTCGGAAACGATCTTAAACAGTCCGAGCTTGCCGGTGTTTGTTGCGTGAGTTCCTCCGCAGAGTTCGACAGATCTGCCGCTGATATTTACGACTCTTACTATTTTACCGTATTTCTCGCCGAAAAGAGCCATAGCGCCGAGCTTTTTAGCGTCGTCAATCGGCATTTCGGTGTTTTCAACCTCTATGCCGTCAAGCACGGCTTTATTTACAAAGTTTTCAACATCTTTTATTTCCTCTTTTGAAAGCGCAGAAAAATGTGTGAAGTCAAATCTTACGGCAAATTCATTTACAAGCTGGCCTGCCTGCTCGACATGCGTTCCGAGAACGGACCTTAATCCCGCCTGCAAAAGGTGAGCGGCAGTATGGTTCCTGCGGATAGCTTCTCTTCTTGAAACATTTATTTCCGCCATAACGGTTTCTCCGACTGTGAATTCACCCGAAGCAACGGTTCCGAAATGGGTAAACACTCCGCCTGCCGTCTTTTTGGTATCGGAAACGGCAAAGGATTTCGTATTACCGATGATTTCGCCCGTATCGCCAACCTGGCCGCCGGACTCACCGTAAAACACCGTTCTGTCAAGAACGATTACTGCCTTTTCCCCTGATTTGACGGATTTTTTATGCTCCGAACCTACAACTATATCAAGAATTTTTGCGGAGCAGTTATTTTCCTTATATCCTAAAAATTCCGTAGGTTTAATATCGTCAAAGCTTATGCCGTCGCTTTTCCAGCTCTGAGAGTCCGCCGATTTTCTCGAAGATCTTGCAAGCTCTCTTTGATTTTCCATAAGCTCTGTAAATCTTTTTTCATCGACAGTCATATTCTTTTCCGAAAGAATATCTTTGGTAAGATCAAGCGGGAAACCGAATGTATCGTAAAGCTTGAAAGCGTCTTCGCCGGAAAGAACTCCGCCGTCTTTAGTAAGAGTTGAAAGAAGATTAAGACCTTGGTCGATAGTTTTATTAAAGTTATTTTCCTCGTTTGAGATAACCTTTTTAATAAGCTGTTCTTTTTCTACTAGCTCCGGGTATCCCGCCTTGTTTTCAGCGATAACCGCGTCGCAAAGCTCGCATAAAAACGGCTTATTTATTCCGAGCAGCTTGCCGTGGCGCGCGGCTCTTCTTATAAGCCTACGAAGAACATATCCTCTGCCCTCGTTCGAAGGAATAATACCGTCGCTTATCATAAACACGGAAGCTCTGATATGATCCGTTACGGCTCTGATAGAAATATCGGTGTTATCATTTACACCGTATTCCTTGCCTGATATCTCGCAGACCTTATTGAGGATATTTCTTATCGTATCGACCTCAAACATATTATCGACGCCCTGCATAACGCAGGCAAGTCTTTCAAGGCCCATTCCGGTATCTATGTTTTTATGCTCAAGCTCTGTATAAGTACCGTCGCCCATATTATTAAACTGCGAGAAAACATTATTCCATATTTCCATATATCTGTCGCAGTCGCACCCGGGTTTACAATCGGGCGAGCCGCATCCGTATTTCTCGCCGCGGTCAAAATATATCTCGCTGCAAGGTCCGCAGGGGCCCGTGCCGTGCTCCCAGAAATTATCTTCCTTGCCGAGCCTTACGATATGGCTTTCATCAACGCCTATTTCATCGCGCCAGATAGCATAAGCCTCGTCGTCTTCTTCATAAACAGACGGCCACAAAAGGTCGGCCGGGATCTCTAAAGTTTCCGTTAAAAATTCCCACGCCCATTTTATAGCCTGCTCTTTAAAATAATCTCCGAAAGAGAAATTTCCGAGCATTTCAAAATATGTACCGTGACGCGCGGTATGGCCCACGCGTTCAAGGTCCGGAGTTCTGATACATTTCTGACAGGTGGTAACTCTTTTAGAGGGTGGTGTTACCTCGCCCGTGAAATATTTTTTCATAGGAGCCATACCCGAATTTATGAGCAAAAGCGATTTATCATTATTCGGAACAAGCGAAAAGCTGCCGAGCCTTAAATGACCTTTTGACTCAAAAAAAGAAAGATATTTTTCCCTTAGATCGTTAAGCGAAGTCCACTTCATAAATCAAACACCCTGTAATCTTTAAAATCTTTATCCCCGAAATCGGGGCAATACTTGAATATTATATACATTTTTTTCTGTTTTGTCAATAAAGCTCAGCTTTCAAACTGGCTGTTATAAAGGTTAGCGTAAAATCCGCCTTTTTCGAGAAGTTCTTTATGATTGCCCGTTTCGATAATATTGCCGTCTTTCATAACCAGAATAACATCAGCCTCTCTGATAGTAGAAAGCCTGTGGGCAACTATAAAGCTTGTTCTGCCTTTCATCATTTCGGAAAACGCGCTTTGGATTTTAAGCTCGGTTCTCGTATCTATTGATGATGTCGCCTCGTCTAAAATAAGCATAGGCGGAATGCAGAGCATAACTCTCGCTATACTGATAAGCTGTCTTTGACCTAATGAAAGAGAGCCTTCGTCGGATAAAACGGTATCGTAGCCGTTTTTAAGTCTTTTTATAAATCCGTGGGCATGAGCCGCTTTTGCGGCGGCGATAATTTCTTCTTTTGAGGCTTCGGGATTGCCGATAGAAATATTTTCGTAAACCGTTCCCTCTTTAATAAAGGTGTCCTGCAAAACAAGTCCGAAATTTCTTCTGAGCGACTTTCGCGTGACCTCGGATATATCCTTACCGTCAATTTTAATACTTCCGCTTTTTACATCATAAAAGCGCATAAGAAGATTTATTACGGTGGTTTTGCCGCATCCTGTGGGGCCTACTATCGCAACTCTGCTTCCCTTTTTAACAGAAAGATTAAAGTTTTTGATAAGCTCGCGGTCGGGAGTATAAGAAAAGTAAACATTGCTGATATCCACATTTCCTTTAACGCCCGAAAGTTCCTCTTTGCCGCTGTCGGAAGATATGCTCGGCGCGTCAAGAAAATCAAATACTCTGTCAGCGCAGGCAATAGAATTCTGAAGTTCCGTTATAACGCCTGATATTTCATTAAACGGCTTTGTATATTGATTGGCATAATTTAAAAAGCTTGAAAGAATACCTACAGATATAGCGTTTCCTCCGAGCGCTCCTATTACCGAAAGCGCCCCGAAGGCTCCTACAGCCGCATATACAAAGTTATTTATAAGTCTTGTAGACGGATTTACAAGCGAAGAAAAGAAAAATGCTTTTATAGAAGCCTTCCTTAGATCCTTGCTTATATCTTCATATTTTTCAAACATTTTATCTTCATAACAAAATGCTTTAGATAATTTAGCGCCCGTCACAGCCTCTTCTATTATCGCAGTCTGTTTGCCTCTTAAAACCGACTGGTCATTAAACATCGAATAGGTTTTTGAAGAAATAAACTTTGCTACAAACAGAGAAAGCGGCGTAATAACAACCACGGCAAGCGCAATATAAGCATTTAAATAAAACATAAATATAAGCGTGCCGAGAATAGTCATAATTCCAGTGAAAAACTGCGTAAATCCCATTAAAAGACCGTCGGCAAAGGTATCGATATCAGATATCATTCGGCTTACAATATCGCCGTGAGGATGAGAATCGATATAAGAAACGGGAAGATCCTGGAGTTTTAAAAATACCGTTTCTCTCATTCTTTTAACGGTTTTATAGGTTATCTTATTATTGAAAGTTGACATTACCCATTGCAAAACTGCGTTTATCATAACGCAAACTGCGGCTTTAAAAAGGTAACCTTTAAGCGCCTCGAAATCAACTTTGCCCATAGCTATTATACAGTCAATCGCTCTGCCTATCAAAATCGGGAAATAAAGAGTAAGCCCGACAGTAATTAGCGAAAAGAACGCTGAAAGAGCTATATAAAAAAGATCAGGTTTTATAAATTTATAAATTCTTTTAACGGAGGAAGATCTTTTCATTTTGAATTTTCCTCCTTTTTAAACTGTGAATCGTAAATTTCCTTATAGACCTCGCAGTTTTCAAGCAGTTCGTCATTTGTGCCTATTCCGACGCACTTTCCGTCATCAAGCACTATTATTTTATCCGAATTTTTGATACTTGAAGTTCTTTGAGAAACGGTAAATACCGTAGGATTAAAATCAAGCGCCGATAAGGCCTTTCTAAGCTTTAGGTCGGTTGCAAAATCAAGGGCGCTCGCGGAATCGTCAAGAATAAGGATATCGGGCTTTTTAACTATCGCTCTTGCGATAGTGAGCCTCTGCCTTTGACCGCCCGAGAAATTTTTTCCTCCCTGCTCAACATATGACTCAAGACCTTTTTCTTTCACAAAATCATAAGCCTGGGCGACCTTTAAAGCCTCTTCTATCTCTTCATCGGTCGCATTTTCATTACCGACAAGCATATTTTCCTTTATAGTACCTGCAAAAAGCATAGCCTTTTGCGGCACAACTCCGATTTTATTTCTCAATTCCGATATATCATAAGCTTTTACATTCTTGCCAAAAACGGTAACGCTTCCGTCAGTTGCGTCATAAAATCTCGGGATAAGATTTACAAGGCTCGATTTTCCGCTGCCTGTGGCGCCGATAATTCCTATTCTCTCGCCTTTGCTTGCTTTAAAGCTTATTCCGCTTAAGCTTTCCTCGCCCATAGGAGAATATTTAAGGCTCACATCATCAAATTCCACGGCATACTGAGAATTTTCTTTTCCCTCAAGCATTTCTTTTAACTGAGTTTCGGGCATATTTATAACTGCCTCAATGCGGTTTTCGCAGGCGGCGGATTTTGTCATAGTGATGATCAAATTAGCAAGCTTGATAAGCTCCACAAGAATAAGGAGCATATAGTTATAAAGCGAAACCACCTGTCCCTGAGAAAGCGCGCCTTTATCTACTCTTATCGCACCTACATATATAAGCACGCAAACCGCGATATTAATAAGAATATAGGTAAGCGGGTTCATAAGAGCGGAAATTTTTCCTACAAGCGTCTGGCGGTCAAATAATGTCTGCGTTTTTTCGGAAAATTCTTTTACCTCTCTTTTTTGATTGTTAAACGCCCTTATAACTCTTACGCCCTTAAGATTTTCAAGCGAAGAGGAGGTAAGCGAATCGAGAGCCGACTGCACCTTTTTATAAAGCGGAATACAGATAAGCATAATTCCGAATACTACAATGCTTAAAAGCGGAATTACCCCTGCAAATGTTAAGGCGGCTTTCTTGTCCACAAAAAATGCCATTATCATAGCTCCGAAAACTATAAAGGGAGAACGGATAAAAAGCCTTAAAGTAAGGTTTGTACCTGTAAGCACCTGATTGGCGTCGCTCGTCATTCGGGTTATCAAAGAAGATGTTCCGATATTATCGATATCGGAAAAAGAAAGCGACTGAATTTTTAAGAAAAGCTCCCTTTTTATTCCCGAAACGATTTTAACCGAGGCTTTTGCGGAAAAATACTGCGCGGCGGCGGTGGATAAAAATCCGAGAATACCGAGAAGCACCAAAAGCAGAGCCATTCTGATAATATATCCGCTGTTATTTTCAGCTATTCCCACATCTATAATTTTACTCATAACCAGCGGAACGCAAAGCTCAAATGTTGCTTCAAGCGCCTTGAAAGCAGGGCCGCTTATACATTCAAACTTATATTTCGCCGCATTTTTAAAAAGAATTTTCATATTTTACTCCGAATTAAAGTATTATAAGGTCTTTAGGGCTTTTTGTAATATCGGTAATACCGTTTTCAGTGATAAAAACTGTGTCCTCTATCCTAACGCCGAATTTATTTTCAATATAAATTCCCGGCTCGACAGTTACCGCATTGCCCGGCTTTAAAATATCCGTGCATTTAGGCGAAAGCGTGGGGCTTTCGTGAATTTCATATCCTAAGCTATGCCCGAGCGCGTGACCGAAACAGCCGGCGTATCCCGCTTTTTCTATAATATCGCGCGCCGCTTTATCGGCAGCATTACATTTAAGCCCGGGTTTTAAAATATCAAGCGCCGCTTTTTGCGCTTTAAGCACCGTTTCATAAACGGCTTTCATTTCTTCGCTCGCATATCCCACGGCGACGGTTCTTGTCATATCGCTGTGAAGTCCGTTTACCACAGCGCCGAAATCCATTGTTACAAAATCGCCTTTTTCGATTTTTTTATCGGTAGGTTTTCCGTGCGGAAGAGAAGTATTTTTCCCCGATACCACAATAAAATCAAAGGATACTCCCTCGCTTCCGAGCTTTCTTATATAAAACTCCATATCGAGCATTATCTCTTTTTCTGTTTTACCGGGAACTATTTTGTCAATAATATAATCAAAAGTTTCATCGGTAAGCATTTGCGCACGAGTTATATTTCTTTGCTCTTCTTCGGATTTTAACGCGCGCAGGGAATTTATAAACTTTTCTACTCTTTTATCTTTCGAAAGAACTATTTTCTTATCAAGAGCCTTTCTTAAAGCAGAAAACTGCGTAATGGTAATTCTTCCGGGCTCCGTGTAAACCTTTGCTATGTTAAGACCTTTTAAAAACTCATTTATCTGCGAATAAAAATTATTGCTTTTTAAAGCTTCGCAGTCCTTTATCTTAGCTTTTGCCTCTTCTATATATCTGAAATCAGTGTAAAACACAGCTTTATTTTTTGTAATGACCAAAACGCCGCTGTCAGCAAGATAGCCCGTAAAATAATATCTCACGGGATCGCTGAAAATAAACGCGGCTTCGAGCGGACTTAAAAAATTCTGCAATTTTTCTATTTTATTCATAACATTCACTTCCTTATTGAATTATAGGAAAATTTATGATAGAATTACCTTTATAGGGGGGAGATCAAACTGATTGCTTTAAAAATTTCAGGAATCATCATCGCTTCCCTTTTGATTATTCCCGCTTTGCTTTCGCTTTTGCCGATATCGGTAAAAGTGAATTCCGAAAATGATAAAAAATTTTCGGTAAAGGTAAAAATTCTTTTTTTCACGGTTTTTTCGAATAAAAAGCCTAAAAAAAAGAAACCCCAAAAAAATTCTTCCGAAAATCAGAAATCCGATGTAAAAAGCGGAGAGAATAAGGAAAGAATAAAAAGGATAAAGCATCTTTTCGGCATAGATAGATTTGATTCCTTTAAAAAGCTCTGCCGAAATGTTAAAGAGGGCGGAATTGACGGAACCTTTTCTAAAACGCTTAATATTATCAAATTTATTTTCGGTCAGCTTAAATCGGTAATAAAGCACCTAAAAATCAAAAAATTGATAATTTCGTTTATCAGCGGAGGTGACGACGCGTCGTCAGCCGCTTTCGGTTACGGTCTTGCCTGCTCGGCGGTATATCCTATCACAGGATATATTCGGGCTGTATCTAAAAGCACCGATAATATATCGCTTGACCTTAAATGTGATTTTGACGCGGACAAGCCTGTGTTTTTAATCGACTTCGCTTTCAAAATCAGAATTTTTTATCTATTAAAAGCAGCATTGCTTTCAGCTGTGAATATCTACAGATCGAACAAGGAATAAGGAGGAACACGCTTTGAAAAAAGACAGCGTACCTACGCCTGAAAAAAATTTAATAGAGCTGATGAATTTAACGGCTAAAAGCGTTATTGAAATAGCAAATTCAAAATCGGTCTTATCCGAGCCTGTGGTATCAGACGGTGTTACGGTTATCCCCGTGTCCAAAATATCGGTCGGATTTGCGGGCGGCGGAGCCGATGTGAGCGATAAGAAAAAGAAAAAAGCCAATTCCCCCGCGGGAGCCGGAGCAAAGGTGAATATCGTTCCTTTAAACTATATAGTTATAAGCGACGGCAGAGCAAGACTCATAAGCGCAGAGCCGCCGAAAAGCTCTTCTACGGGGATCACCGATGTTATATTCGATATAATAAAATCAGTAAAAAATAAAAAGAACAAAAATCAATAAATGTTTAAAAACGGGACTTTTTAATAAAGTCCCGTTTTTTTAGGATATCAGATAGATGTTTCTCTTGCGATCTTCATCATATCAAAATCAATGTTTTTCTTCATCTGCAAAGCTTCGAATATATCGTAATCCACGATCTCTCCGCCTTTATAGCAAACCACTCTGTTGCCTATATTCTTATCGAGAAGATGAACCGCGGCATTGCCCATAACGGTTGCTCTTACTCTGTCCCTTAAAGAGGGCGAGCCGCCGCGCTGAACATGACCGAGAACAGTTGCTCTCGATTCAATGCCTGTTGCCTCTTCTATTTTCTTCGAAATTGCTTCAACGCCGCCTGTTGCTTTGTCAACGCCCTCGGCAACTACTATAATAAAGTGCTTTTTGCCGGTGCTTCTTGCGTTTTCTATTCTTTTGATAGTTTCATCAACATCGGGAGTTTCTTCGGGGATAAGAATATCCGTAGCTCCGACGGCAATACCGGTGTTCAGCGCGATATAGCCTGCGTTTCTTCCCATTACTTCGATAACGCTGCAGCGCTCGTGCGACTGTGCGGTATCGCGGATCTTATCGATCATTTCCATAGCCGTGTTCATAGCGGTATCATAACCGATAGTATAATCGGTGGAAGCGATATCATTATCGATAGTTCCCGGAACTCCTACGCAGAGAATTCCTCTTTCGGAAAGATCTCTTGCGCCTCTGTAAGATCCGTCTCCTCCGATAACGACTATTCCTTCTATTCCGTGCTTCTTGCAGTTTGCGATAGCCTCCTGCATACCCTCTTCTGTTTTAAATCTCGGGCTGCGCGCAGTGTAAAGCAAAGTGCCGCCTCTGTGAATTATATCCGATACCGAGCGGACATCGAGATCGATTATATCTCCCTCTATAAGTCCGTTATATCCTCGGCAAATACCTTTTACATTCATTCCAAGCGAAATACCTGTGCGGACAACGGCTCTTACTGCCGCGTTCATTCCGGGAGCGTCTCCTCCGCTTGTTAAAACACCGATAGTTTTCATAACAATTCATCTCCAAATATTAGTATCACACATTTTGATATTATATACTATTTTCCCCGATTTCGCAACATTTAATTTTCATTTTCGGCTATAAATTTAACATTTTCTTCGCCTATCAACTGTTTTAAGCGATCGGTGGCATTAATATTGCCGTTGAATTTGAGCTTTTCACCGCCGAAAAGCTTTTTCTTTGTATCGAGGCAATATAGGATAACATCAAAATTTCCGTGGTTTTTTAAGAGTATTGATTTAATATCTGCAATTTCAGGACAATTTTTGCTTTTAACTCTTAAATAAAGCCCGCTTTTAACCGAATTTTTATTGCTTTTAATTGAGGGGATCTCACCTAAAGGACCGACCGATTCTATGATGATTTCAGGATCGCGGTCATCTCTTTCTGATATTTTTCCCGAAATTATCAAAGAATTATCTTCGAAAAGCATATCCTTATACTTATAATAAACGCCTGAAAACGCAGTGGCGTCTATCCTGCCGGTGGTATCCTCCAAAATAAGGCTAAGCATTATATTTCCGTTTTTAAGCTCTCTTATTCTAAGCTTGTCTATAACGGCTATTGTCCTTATTTTCTTTCCGTCAGACCTTTCAAAAGAAAAAATATCCTTGATTTGAGTAAAACCGCCCGACTTTATAAAACTCTCATATCCGTCAAGCGGGTGGCCGGAAAGATAAAGACCTGTCGCTTCCTTTTCCATTTTTAAAAGCTGTGTTTTTTCAAGCTCTTCAACCTCATTTAAGGTCACTTTGACCTTTTCTTCCGAAGAAAACAGATCGAACTGATCGGCGCTTTTATACCTTTTTTCTTCCTCCGCAATGCCTATTATTTTATCCATATTATAAAGCATTGTTTTGCGGTTTTTTTCTAAATGATCAAGCGCGCCGCATTTTATGAGGCTTTCAAGCGCTTTTCTATTGAATTCCCTTGAAAAATTCCTGATACAAAGGTCATACATCGAGGTATAATTTCCATCCGCGTTTCTTTCGGAAATTATTTTTTCAATAACTGCGCTTCCTAAGTTCTTAACAGCCGATAGACCGAATCTTATTCCGCTTTCCGTAACGGAAAAATCAAGAAAGCTTTCATTCACATTCGGCGGCAGTACCTTTACGCCGAGCCTTTTGCATTCGGCGATATATAAAGAAATTTTAGAAGAATTATCTATAACGCTTGAAAGAAGCGCCGCAAAATATTCTTTTTTATAATTAGCTTTTAAATACGCCGTCTGGTAAGCAAGGAGAGCATAAGCCGCCGCATGGGATTTATTAAAGGCATAAGATGAAAAGGAGCTCATCTCATCAAATATTTTTTCTGCCGCTTTTTCGCTTACGCCGTTATTCACCGCGCCTTTTATAACTGTATTTCCGTTCTCGTCTTTCTCGCCGAAAATAAAGGAATTTCTTTCCTTTTGCATAACGGTTTGCTTTTTCTTAGCCATTGCCCGCCTTACGATATCCGCGCGCGCAAGCGAATAACCTGCAAGCGATCTGAATATCTGCATGACCTGCTCTTGGTAGACGATACAACCGTAGGTCACATCTAAAATAGGCTTAAGCAGCGGAGTATCATATTTTATATCCTGCGGATTTTTTCTGTTATGAATATACTTCGGAATAGATTCCATAGGCCCAGGTCTATAAAGCGAGATTATCGCTATAAGATCCTCTATCGAATCGGGTTTCATTTTTCTGAGGCAATTTTTCATTCCCTCGGATTCAAACTGAAACACACCGTCTGTCATTCCCTCGCCCATCATTTCAAGCGTCGGCTTATCGTCAAGAGGAATTTTTTCTATATCGAAATCGGGATGTTTTTCTCTTATGAATTTTTGTGTATCGGAAATAACGGTGAGGTTTCTAAGCCCCAAAAAATCCATTTTAAGAAGGCCTAATTCTTCTAAGGCGGTCATAGTATATTGAGTGACTATCGCCCCGTCGTTTACGGACAGCGGAACATATTCGCTGACCGCCCTGTCGGAAATTACCACTCCCGCCGCATGGGTTGAGGCGTGCCTCGGCATTCCCTCAAGCTTTTTAGCGGTATCGATAAGCTCTTTTACTCTTTCGTCGTTTAAATAAAGCTCTTTTAATTCCCTTGAAATTTCAAGAGCGTGGTCAATGGTCATAGTGGGCGTCTGGGGGATAAGCTTAGCCGCTTTATCGCAAAGAGCATAAGGAATATCCAGCGCTCTTCCCACATCTCTTACAGCCGCTCTTGCCGCCATAGTTCCGAATGTGACTATCTGCGCCACCCTGTCTTCCCCGTATTTTCTTATAACATAATCTATTACTTCCTGCCGTCTGACATAGCAGAAGTCTATATCAAAATCGGGCATAGAAACTCTTTCGGGATTTAAAAATCTTTCAAAAAGCAAATTATATTTTATCGGGTCGATACCCGTTATTCCAATGCAGTAAGCCGCAAGCGAGCCTGCTCCCGATCCTCTGCCCGGACCTACGGGAATTCCTTTGCTTTTAGCATAGTTTACAAAATCCCAAACTATAAGGTAATAATCGACATAGCCCATTTTGTTTATTACGGAAAGCTCGTAATCTAACCTGTCCGTAACTTTTTTATCGGGGTTTTCGCCGTAAATTCTTTTCATACCCTCTATGCATTTTCTTTTAAAAAATGCAAAATGATCCACGCCGCCCGTATCGAAAAACGGAAGCTTGATTTTTCCGAATTCAAAGGTAACATTACACCTATCGGCAATTTTAACGGTGTTTTCCATAGCCTCGGGCGTATCCTTAAAAAGCTCGCTCATCTGCTCGGCGGATTTAAGATAAAATTCCTCCGTTTTAAAATCAAGGGGCATTTTATCGTTTATTTTACTGTTTGTCTGAATGCAGAGCAAGACCTTTTGAATAAAGCTGTCCTCTTTTTTAAGATAATGCACATCGTTTGTAGCGACAAGACCTATCCCGATGTTTTTTGAAAGCTTTACTATCATTGGGTTTATTCTTTTCTGCTCCGCAAGGCCGTGATCCTGAAGCTCCAAAAAATAGTTATCAGCACCGAAGATATTTTTAAAATAAAGCGCCGTTTTTTCAGCCTCTTCGTAATCGCCTTTAAGCAGCGCTTTCGGCACTTTACCCGCAAGGCACGCAGAACAGGCTATAAGCCCCTCGTGATATTTTTCAAGAAGTTCGTTATCAATTCTCGGTTTTGTGTAAAAGCCCTCCGTGAAAGACAATGACACCATTTTGATAAGATTTTGATATCCCGTATTATTTTCGCAGAGTAAAATAAGGTGCGAATATTCCTGATCCTGACCTTTAATTTTATCTTTTCTCGATCTCGGAGCGACATATACTTCGCACCCTATTATCGGCTTTATACCTTTTTTAACAGCGGCTTTATAGAATTCCACCGCGCCGTACATCACGCCGTGATCTGTCAGCGCTATAGCTTTTTGACCCGATTCTTTTACCCTGTCGATCAGCTGCTCAATTCTGCAGCAGCCGTCTAAAAGACTGTATTCGCTGTGCGTATGCAAATGCACGAAATCCATAAATCCGCCCTCCTTTATTTTATCTTTTCTTCATATATTTCCGTTATTCGCTTAAGCCTGTGATTAAGCCCTGAAACGGTTATCGCCTCGTCGCTTAATTTGCAAAGATCCTTTAAGGTCGCCTCGGGAGCCGAAAGCCTTAATTTTGCGGCTTTTACAAGCTTTTCGGGCAGACTTTCAAGATAATCGTGCGAAATAAGATAATTAATAGCTTTTCTCTGGTAAAGAGAAGCTTCCACGGTTTTGTTTATATTCCCGCTGTCGCAGTTCCTTACCCTGTTAGTATTATTTTTAACGCTTTTTAAAATAGCGGTCTCTATTAATTCAAGACTTCTTGCCGAAGCTCCCATAAGCGTAAGCAAATCGCCGATAGTCTCATTTTTTTTGATATAAACTACATATCCTTTATTTCTTGTGCTTATATGCGAAGAAATATTATGCTCAAGCAAGAATTCAGAAAATTCTTCCGCCAGAGCCCTTTCTTTTACAGGGAAATCCAGGCGGTATCCTTTATCGGGATCGCAAAGGTGGCCGCAGGCTAAAAAAACTCCTCTTATAAAAGAGGCGCAGCAGCAGTCCCTGCCGAAATTTTCACGGTTTATTTTCCCCGAATAAATTCCGAAATCCACGGAGGCAAGCACCTTAAGCCTGTCCGCCTCATCGGTGACAAGCACTCTGTATGTAGGTCTTACTCCTCCTCCGCAGAGAAGTTCACCGTCGGCATTATATACTTCTTTTAAAAGTCTTTTATAAAGCAGAGCTGTATTCTCATTTTCCGTTTGCATACATATCTTTTTAACGGAAAAAGACCGGCTGAAGAGCAAAAAGCCGTACAAAAGCGGCTGTCTGCAGCATTCAGACGGTCTTATCAGAGAAAGCTCGTTTTTTATGTCGGTATTAAACGACACAAAACTCCCCCTTAATTCTTATGTATATCCCTGTGCAAGGAAGACGCGATAAAACCGTTTTTAAGCAGGTGCTTATAAAGCAGCTCCGCAAAGGTTACCGATCTGTGCTTTCCGCCGGTGCAGCCGAATGAGATAACAAGCTGGCTTTTTCCCTCTTTTGAATAAAGCGGAATGGAAAAATCGATAAAATCAAGAATTTTATTTAAAAATTCCTTGCTTTCATCAAAGCTCATAACATAATCTCTTACTTCGCTGTCAAGACCTGTTTTATTCTTAAGTTCTTCTATATAAAACGGATTAGGCAGGCATCTTACATCTATCACTATATCCGCGTCAGCGTCGGTGCCGTATTTGAATCCGAAAGATTTGCACTGGATCTGCATTCCTTTTTCGGCATTTTCCAAAAAGGTATCCGAAATGCGCTGTCTTAACTGCGCAATGGTAAGATTGGTGGTATCGATAACATAATCGGAAGCAAATCTGATCTTTTTAAGCATTTGCCTTTCTGCGGCAACAGCCTCGGATAAAGAAATGTTTTCCTTTTCGCAAAGAGGATGTTTTCTTCTGTTTTCCTTAAATCTGCGAACAAGGAGCTTATCCTCGCAATCGAGAAACAGAATTTTACAATCGATATTTGAATTTTTAAGAGTATTTAATATCTCACCTATCTCATCGAAGCTTTCTCCTCCGCGGACATCGGTGACTATCGCGAGCTTTTCAAGCTCGCTGTTTTTTCTTTTTGACAGTTCGATAAAAGCCGGAATTATTGCCGGCGGAATATTATCCACGCAAAAAAAGCCGAGGTCTTCAAGAGTATTCGCCGCCTGTGTCTTTCCCGCGCCGGACATTCCCGTAACTATCAGAAGATTCATATCCTATTCCTTTCTTCCCACTTTGATAACTTCGGGTTCAAGCAAAACACCGTCGTTTTTCAAAACCTTTTCCTGTATAATTTTTATCAGAGCCGAAACATCTTTTTCGCAAGCTTTGTTCTTATTTATAATAAATCCTGCGTGTTTTTCGCTTACCTGCGCTCCGCCCACGGAAAAACCCTTAAATCCGTTTTTTTCAATAAGGGCTCCTGCAAAATATCCCTCGGGGCGCTTAAATGTGCTTCCCGCGCTCGGATATTCAAGAGGCTGTTTTTCCTTGCGCCTTCTCATAAATTCATTCATAGAAGAACGAATGCTCTCGCAGTCTCCGTTTTCAAGAGAAAATGAAGCCGAAAGCACGATAAGATCTTTCTTTTTAAAGATACTTGATCTGTATGAAAAATCGGAAGACGAAAGCTTTAAATTTATGATATTGCCGCAATTGTCTAAGCATTCGGCGCTTTTTGCCACAGCGGATATCTCGCCGCCGTAAGCTCCGGCATTCATAATCATCGCACCGCCCACGCTTCCGGGAATTCCAAAAGCGAATTCAAGCCCTTTAAGCGAATTATCCGCCGCAAAATTGCAGAGCCTTATAAGCGAAACTCCGCATTCGCAGGTGATAATATTCTCATTTCTTTCGATCTTATTAAGCTTAGAGGTATCGATAACCGCTCCCTCTATTCCTAAATCCGAAACAAGAATATTAGAGCCTTTTCCGAGAATGAAATAACCGATACCCTGCTCTCTTGCCGAATTCACAGCGCTTACAAGCTCGGCTTTGCTTGCAGGCATAACGAAAATTTCCGCGTTGCCGCCTATTTTAAAGCTCGTGTGCTCGCTCAAATTAACATTCTTTTTAAATTCTATATTTAATTCTTTCAGCTTTTCCTCAAACATTAAAGCAGACATATATCAGTCCTTATAAAGGCGGTCAAGGAAAGCCGCGCCTATTATACCCGCGTCGTTTCCGAGATCGGCAGTTTTAATAACTGTTTTAACAGGGATATTTCTTGCATAGTTTTCGCCGTCAATGATTTTTTTGATAGGCTCTGTTAAAGTTTCTTTTTCTTTAGATATTCCGCCGCCTATGCAGATGACTTCCGGCTGAAAAATATTTATAACATTTGCAAGACCGACAGCAATATAGCCTAAATAATCATTTACAACTGCCGCGCCTGCTTCATCGCCGTTTCTCATAGCGTTAAAGGCTGTCTTTCCGCTCGCGTTTTCTATCTTTCCGTCGCAAAGCTGCCACATAGAGCTTTGGGGATAGCGGATCATTGCCTGTTTTGTCTGTCTGATAAGAGCTGTAGCCGAAGCATAAGCCTCCCAGCAGCCGTTTCTTCCGCAGGTGCAGGCTTCGCCGTTCATCTGAATAACGGTATGGCCAAGCTCTCCGCCTGCATAATTAGAGCCGGAATAAAGCTTTCCGTCTATAATTATACCGCTTCCCACGCCTGTTCCGAGAGTGATGGCAATAAAGTTTTCCGTTCCTCTTCCCGCGCCTGCGATATATTCGCCGTAAGCCGCGGCATTGGCGTCGTTTTCAAGATAGAGGTCCACACCTAAGCGCTCTTTAAGCATTTCGCCCAAATGAAGATCGTAAAATCCGAGGTTATTTGAAAATGTTACGATACCCGTAATAGGATTTATCGAACCCGGTGTGCCGATTCCCACAGCCGCAATATCCTTTATATCCAAATTGGCTTTTTTTGCCGCGTTTACTGCAGCTTTTGCAATATCGTCAACAATTTCTTCGGCGGGCCTTGGCATATTGGTTTTTATTTTATCCGTTGCGATTATCTCATAATTTTCGTTTACCACTCCGGCAACAATATTTGTTCCGCCTAAATCAATTCCAAGTCTATACATATTATCCTCCGAAAAATTATTTTGTTTCTTTAAAATCGTCAGTCATTCCGAGACGGTTGAGCAGGTCCTCGGCGGCATTATAGCCGAGCTTTTTCTGACGGTTGTTCATAGCGGCGATCTCTATGATGACCGCAAGGTTTCTTCCCGGTCTTACAGGAACCGTGAGCGAGGGTATCTTAAGACCTAAAATTTCCGTAGTCTGGTCATCAAGTCCCATTCTGTCATACGATTTATTTACATCCCATTGCTCTAAATTTACAACAAGATCGATCTTCTCTGTGAGCTTTACCGCTCCGACGCCGAATATCCTGCTCGCATTTATAATTCCTATTCCGCGAAGTTCTATAAAATGACGGATATTTTCAGGCGCAGAGCCTACGAGCGATTTGCTCGATACTCTTCTTATCTCTACCGCGTCGTCAGCAATTAGGCGGTGGCCTCGCTTAACAAGCTCAATAGCAGTTTCGCTTTTTCCTACTCCGCTTTCGCCGAGAAGCAGAATACCCTCGCCGTAAACCTCCACAAGAACTCCGTGACGCGTTATCCTCGGAGCAAGATTGAGGCTCAATGAAGCTATCAAAGCGGCGGAAAATCCGGAAGTGGTGTCCTTAGTTCTTAAAAGCGGAACTCCGAATTCCTTTGCAGATTCAATAAAGTATTCAGGCATTTCAAGCTCTCTTGATACTACTACAGCCGCAGGCTTTCTTGAAAAGAACTCTCTTGCTCTCTCAACTGCTTTTTCGTGAGCAAAGCATTCAATAAAGCTCATTTCGCTCAGACCGAATATCTGAATTCTTTTAGGATCGAAGTACTTGAAAAATCCCGCAAGCTGAAGACCCGGCCTGTTAATTTCCGTACTCGAAATATGAATATTTTCGGGATCATCGGGAAGATAAAATTCTTCAAGATTGAATTCTTTTATTATTTTTCCCAAAGAAACTGTAAAATCCGTTTTCATAGCCACACTCCTTTATTTTGATATTATACTATATTTTTCATTATTTTGGAATATTTTTTTTAAAATTTATCAATTTTTCTTGATATGAGAGTAAATAGATTATATAATTAGAATGATTTATTGTGTTTTGGAGGAATTTTATGAAACTCGGAATGGTAGGACTTCCGAATGTCGGAAAGTCAACCTTATTTAATGCTATAACAAATGCGGGAGCGCAATCGGCAAACTATCCGTTTTGCACGATAGAGCCGAATGTGGGCGTTGTAAGCGTTCCTGATGAAAGGCTAGAAAAATTAAAGGAAATATATGACCCGGACAAGTTTACGCCGGCTGTAATAGAATTTGTCGATATAGCAGGCCTTGTTAAAGGCGCCTCAAAGGGCGAGGGACTCGGAAATAAATTCTTAAGCAATATAAGAGAAGTAGACGCGATTGTTCATGTTGTCCGCTGCTTTGAAAGCGACGATATAATACATGTTGACGGTTCGGTCGATCCTGCAAGGGATATTGAGACCATAAATCTTGAGCTTATCTTTTCCGATATGGAAATAGTTGCAAGAAGGCTTGATAAGGCGCAGAAAGCCGCAAAAGGCGATAAATCCGCGCTAAAGGAAGTTGATTTCTTAAAAAGGCTTAATTCACACCTTGAATCGGGACTGCCTGCGAGATCTATGGAAACGGCTGATGATACGGAATATGAAATTCTCCACTCAACCGCTCTTTTATCATTAAAGCCCGTTATCTATGCCTGCAATATGAGCGAAGAGGATTTCACTTCGGGAATTGAGGAAAATAAAAATTATCTCACGGTAAAAGAAATTGCCGACCGCGAAAAAGCGGAAATTCTTCCTATTTGCGCCGCTTTAGAAGCAGAAATATCGGAGCTTTCCGATGAAGAAAAAATAATGTTCTTAGAAGAAATAGGGCTTGAAAGATCGGGCCTTGACCGAATGATACAAAAATGCTATCACCTGCTCGGACTTATCTCTTATCTCACTGCCGGCAAGCCGGAAGTAAGAGCCTGGACTATAACCGAGGGCACCAAGGCTCCTCAGGCGGCAGGAAAGATCCATTCGGATTTTGAAAGAGGATTTATCAGAGCGGAAGTTATATCTTATGACGATTTTATAAATAAATGCGACGGAAATATGGTAACCGCGAAAGAAAAAGGTCTTGTCCGCAGCGAGGGCAAGGATTATGTTATGAAAGACGGAGATATAGTGCTTTTCCGTTTTAATGTCTGATTTGAGAGGAAGAATTGTTTTGTACCGAAAGACCTATATTGAAATAGATGAGGAAATTCTGAAAAACAATATAAAAAACATAAGAGAAAATTACAATGCTTATAAGTATTACTTCGGAGTTGTAAAAGGCAATGCTTACGGTCACGGCTTTCACACCGTTAACGCGCTTATAGAGGGCGGAATAAATTATCTCGCCGTAGCTACTCCCGAAGAAGCGCTGAAAGTAAGAGAATTTAACGGCGAAATTCCTATTCTTTGCTTAGAGCCTGCCGATATTGACGCTATAGATATAATGGCTCAAAACAATATAACTTTCACAGCCGACAGCTTAAATACTTTAAATTCCCTTTTAAAATCTGATAAAAGCATAAAAATTCATATTAAGATCGACAGCGGAATGAACCGCCTCGGCTTTAAAGACATTTCGGAGCTTAAAACAGCTTACGGCTTGATAAAAGAAAGCAAAAACATCACGCTTGAGGGAATTTTTTCTCATTTTGCGACTTCGGGGATAAACGATTCTTATTATGACCTGCAGATAAATAATTTTTTAAATATCGTAAAAGGAGCAGGAATCGATTTAAAAGATATTCCCATAGTTCATCTCGACCGCTCGCTTACATTCGTTCATCATAAAAAGCCGGACTTTGTAAACGGTATAAGGACAGGAATATGTATGTACGGCTTTGCTCAAAGCTTAAGCGAACCTACGGGTATCAGAAAATTAAAAAGAAAATTTCTTAAAAATGCGTCTTCCGATGTAATCTTTAAAAATAACTTAAAGCTTTCTTCGGCTATGAAGTTTTACAGCACCGTGATAGCAGTCAAAAAAATAAAAAAGAATGAATTTGCAGGTTACGGAGCGGAATATATCTCGGAAAGCGACGGATATGTCGCCACTGTTGCCGCAGGATATTATGACGGAATTCCCGACGGTCTTAAATCCGTCGTAATAAACGGGAAAAAATACGATATCATCGGCGAGCACTGTATGGATATGATAAGTATAAAAGCTGATGAAAGCATTAAAATCGGCGACAGAGTTGAGATCTTCGGAGATACGGTATCCGTAAAACAAGCGGCGGCAAGCAGCGGCATAAGCTCTTATAAGCTGCTTTGCGGAGTATCTTCAAGAGTGCCGAGGATCTATAACGATAAAGAATTATATATCTGAAAAAGGAACGATAAAACTAATGGATTTCGGAGTTTTAATAGCAGGTACCGACGCGAACGCTTATTATATGGCGCGCTGTTATTATGAACAATTCGGGGTTAAAGCTTTGCTTTTGGGTCACTCCCCTCTGCCCTATACTACTTACAGCAGCATTTTAACCGTGAAGTACGATAAAAGTATCTGGACTCAAAGCGGATTTTTAAACGCCGCTTTAAAAATCAAAAAAGAATTCGGCGATAAAAAGGTTATCCTAATCAGTTCAAATGAAACCTATGCAGATTTCATTTCAAAAAACAAAGAAGAGCTTAAAAATGCGGGTTATGTTTTCAATTATCCCGATTCTTCCCTTTTAAAAACTCTTATGTTTAAAGAGGAGTTTTATAAGACCTATGAAAACAGCATTCTCGATCTGCCTAAAACCGAATATTTTGACTGCTCATCGCCAAGTGAAATTTCAAAAGATTTTTCTTTCCCTGTTATTTTAAAGCCAAGCAATGTTATAGAATATAATCATTTAAGCTTTGCGGGGAAAAATAAGATATATAAAATCGAGTCTCACGATGAGCTTATAAAAACTATTTCTCTTATTAAAGACAGCGGTTATAAAGACAAGCTTATTATCCAGGATTTCATTCCGGGCGACGACAGCTATTTGTTTGACGCGGTGGCTTACTGCTCAAAGGATAAAAAATTAAAGCTGTTATCCTTTGCCCAAATAGGACTGCAGGAGCATTCAAAAAATATGGTGGGAAATGCCGCAGTGCTTATAAACGGATATAATCAGTTCGGCGGAACCGACGAAATATGCCGAAAACTTAAAACATTTCTTGAAGATATCGGATACTGCGGTTTTGCGGAATTCGATCTTAAATATGATTACCGCGATAATAAATTCAAGGTGCTTGAAATAAACGCGCGTCAAGGCAGAAGCAGTTATTATATAACCGCTCTCGGCTGCAATCCCGTCAGTATTTTAGCAGACGATCTTATTTTTGATAATTGCAAAGACTACGGCGTGCTTAAAGACGAAGTATTACTTTCATTTGTACCTAAAGGAATAATCAAAAAATATATTGTAAACAAAGATTATAAAGATAAAGCGCTTGCCCTTTATAAAAAACAGCATTTAAATCCGCTTGTTTTCAATAAAGACACCGATTTTAAAAGAAAGCTTTATCTGCTTAAAAAGAAGTTAAGATACTATAAAGAATATAAAAACGCTTATTGGAAGGTTGATTAGCAATGTGCGGAATTATCGGATTTGCCGATAAAAGAAATTCGGAAGAAAAGAAAATAATATCAAAGAAAATGGCGGACAGGATCATTCACAGAGGCCCCGACTCCGAGGGTTATTTTACCGATGATTTTGCAGCTCTCGGCTTTCGCAGGCTTTCTATCATAGATTTAGCCGGCGGAGATCAGCCTATTTTCAATGAAGATAAAACAAAAGTTATTATTTTTAACGGCGAGATATATAACCATAAGGAATTAAGGCGCGACCTTGAAGAAAAGGGCCACAAATTTTCAAGCAATTCCGACACCGAAACGATTCTTCACGGATATGAAGAATATAAAGACAAGATTTTCGAAAAGTTAAGAGGAATGTTTGCCTTTGTTATTTATGACACGGTTACAAAAGAGCTTGTAGGCGCGCGCGATCCTTTCGGAATAAAGCCTTTTTATTATTATAATGAAAACGGCTGTTTCCTCTTTGCCTCGGAAATAAAAGCTATGCTTGAGCACCCCGATTTTATAAAAGAGGTTAATAAAAGCGCGCTTAAAATGTTTCTTTTGTTTCAGTATTCCGTGTTTGACGAAACATTTTTTAAAGGCGTTTATAAGCTTAACCCCGGTCATTATTTCAAGTATAAAAACGGCAAGCTTGATATAAAGCAATATTTTACCGTGAATTACAATAAAACCGATAAAGGCTATGAAGAGCATAAAAAAGAGATAAAAGCGGCTCTTGAAAATTCGGTAAAATACCATAAATTAAGCTCTGATGTGGAAGTGGGCTCGTATCTTTCGGGCGGAGTGGATTCATCATATGTAGTAAGCGTTGCAAAGCCCGATAAGACCTTTACCGTGGGCTTTGATGTGAACGGTTTTGACGAAACAAAGACCGCCCGCGAATTTTCAGAGCTTAACGGAATTCACAACTTCAGCAGATATATTTCAAAGGAAGAGTTTTTCGAAGCTCTCCCGAAAGTTCAGTATCATACCGATGAACCCGAGGCCAACCTATCCGCCGTGCCGCTTATGTTTTTATCAAAATTAGCGGCGGAAAAAGTAAAGGTCGTTTTATCGGGAGAAGGATCTGACGAAATGTTCGGCGGATATAACGAATATCCCGAAACCGCCGCCGTTAAAGCTTATATGGCGCTGCCCGCAAGCCTCAAAAACTTTATGGCTAAAACCGCCAAAAAACTGCCTCATTTCCCCGGCAAGAATACAATTATTAAATATGCAAAGCCTTTCTGCGAAAGATATCTCGGCCACGCTCAGATAATGGATGAAGACGAGGCAAACGAAATTCTTTGCGACGAATTAAAGGACAATACTACTACGACCGAAGTTTTAAAACCGTTTTACGATAAGGTGAAAGATAAAGACGACTGCCTTAAAAAAATGTATATCGATATGCATTTTTGGCTGCCGCAGGATATTCTTCTTAAAGCCGATAAAATGACTATGGCAAATTCTTTGGAGTTAAGAGTGCCTTTCCTAGATAAAGAGGTATGGGCGGCAGCGTCGCAGGTGCCCTCAAAATATCTTTTAAAAGGCAAAAAAACCAAAGCTATCTTCCGCGATATAGCGGAAGAAAAAATGCCCGAAGATTGGAGCAGGAGAAGAAAGCTCGGTTTCCCCGTTCCTTTCTCTAAGTGGGTAAAAGAGGATAAATATTATAATCTTGTAAAAGAAATGTTTGAAAGAGATTGCACTTCGCAGTTTTTTGATAAAAAAGTAATTTTAAAATTGCTTGAAGACCACCATAACGGAATTGCAAACCACGGAAGAAAAATATATAATATCTATACTTTTCTTATTTGGTATGATGTTTATTTCGGGGAGAACAGCAAATGGGTAAACTGAAAAAATCGTCATTTTTAGAGGGTGCATTTATTGCTACCGCCTGTATCTTCGTAAGCAAGATACTCGGTATAATCTATGTTATCCCCTTTAAAAAGATAATAGGCGACGACGGCGGCGCGCTTTACGGCTACGCTTACAATATTTACAATATTTTTCTCACTATTTCAAGCGTGGGAATTCCGTTTGCGATATGCAAGCTTGCAAGCGAATATTCCGCTTTGGAGGAAACGGTCAAAAAAGTCAGAATGTATATTCTCGCTAAGAGAATAATCGTCGTATTTTCCGTTGTTTCCTTTTTAATTTGCTTTGTATTCGCAGGCCCGCTTTCAAAGCTTATAATAGGCGATATCGAGGGCGGAAACACTATTGAAGATGTTAAATTCGTTATTAGATGTATCGCTTTTACTCTGCTTATCGTTCCCCTTTTAAGTATCAAAAGAGGATATCTTCAGGGGCATAAATATATAAGTCAGCCGTCGATAAGCCAGGTTATCGAGCAGTTCGTAAGAATTGTAATTATTTTAGTCGGAAGTTATTTCTTCGTTTATATCGTTAAGCTGCCGATAAGGTTTGCCGTGGGTATTTCGGTGCTTGCCGCCGCTGTGGGAGGCTTTGCCGCATATATCTATCTGTCAAGAACCGTCAGGCACAACAAAGAGGATCTAAGCCTAAATATCAAGGCTGACGACACTTCTTATGACAAAACGATAATCCGTGATATAATCCTTTGCTCTATTCCCTTTATTATAATAAATCTTGCTAACACGCTTTACACAAGCACAGATATGATACTTGTTCTGCACACCCTCCCGAAGCTCGGATTTTCGGGCAAGCAGACAGAATTTATTAGCAGCGTTTTCACAACCTGGGGTACAAAGTTCAACGCTATTATTACCGCCGTTTCAACAGGTTTAATAGTAAGCCTTATTCCAAACATCGTACACGATTACACGGTTAAAAATTACGAGCTTGTAAATATCAATTTTAATAAATGCCTTAAAATAATTCTTCTTATCATTGCACCGCTTTCACTTTTTATTAGCCTTGAGGCGGATAATTTCTGGACCGTGTTTTACGGCAGAAACGAAACAGGCTCTTCGATAATAAGATTTACTATAATCGTAACGATTTTTGATTGCCTCTATATGGTGCTTAATTCTCTGCTGCAAAGCTTAAACCGCAAGCAGATAATTTATAAAAGCGTTATAACAGGTCTTATTATAAATCTTGTATTGGATGTTCCTTTTATGTATCTTTTCGGCAAATTAGGGCTGAAAGCTTATTACGGCGCTATTTTAGCCACATTCACAGGCTTTGCGGTTTCAAATATAATGAGCCTTTTATATCTTAAAAAGAATATGCAGATAACATTTACAGATACTCTCAAAGCTTTGCCGAGAGCAGTTATATCATACTGTATTCTGATTTTACTCTGCATAGTATTCAATAAAGTTTTGGGTATTCCGGATACAAGGATAAAAAGTATAATATATATTATTATATCAGGTGTTATTGCCGGCGGAATTTATCTTGTTATAAATTTAAAGGAATTAAAAACAATTCTTCCCGAAAAGCTTATTAGGAAGCTTCATTTGGGATAATAAAGAAAGGAAGCGCCTTTAATGGATTTTTTGAAAAGAACCTGGGCGGAAATTGATTTAAACGCCTTAAGGCATAACTTCAAAATCATAAAGGAGAAAGCAGGCGAGAGTAAAATTTTTGCCGTTGTAAAAGCAGACGCTTACGGGCATAGTGCGGATTTAATAGCACCTGTTCTCGATAAAGAGGGAGCGGAAGGCTTTGCTGTTTCAAATATCGAAGAGGCGGCACAGCTTAGAAATTTGGGTATAAAAAAACCTGTTATCATTTTAGGATACACCCCTGTGGACCATACGGATATGCTTTCAAAGCTTGATATTTCACAGTGCGTTTATTCTTATGATTATGCTTTAGCGCTTTCAAAAGAGGCAGAGAAATTAAATGAGAATATCAAAATTCACCTAAAGCTCGATACGGGTATGTCCAGGCTCGGATTTGACTGCAGAGATGAAAATTTAAGCGGAATTGAAGATTCCTTTAGATCCGTAGCTCTCAAAAATCTTGAATGCGAGGGAATTTTCACCCATTTTGCGGTTTCGGACAGAACTCCCGAAACAGAAGACGGTTTTACAAATGCGCAGTATAACAGATTTAAAAGCGCCGTGGATATTTTAAAATCAAAGGGCATTACTCCGAAATATTGCCACTGCTGCAATTCCGCGGCTATTATTCTTGATTCCGATATGCTTTTAAATGCCTGCCGACCGGGTATTATTCTTTACGGGCTCTCCCCTAACCCGGAGCTTAAAGATATCGGAGATTTTATCCCTGTTATGACTCTTAAATCGACCGTTTCAATGGTAAAGGAGATAAACCCCGGCGATACGGTCAACTACGGAAGAACATTTAAAGCCGATAAAAAAATGCGGCTTGCCACCGTCTGCATAGGCTATGCCGACGGCTATCCGAGAGCACTTTCAAACAAAGGATATGTGCTTATTCACGGCAAAAGGGCGAAGATCACAGGCAGAATATGTATGGATCAGATGTCAGTGGATATAAGTAATATAGAAGATGTTAAAATCGGCGACGAGGTAACTCTCTTCGGCAGAGAGCTTTCTGTAAATGAAATTGCCGATATCTGCGATACGATAAATTATGAGATAATTTGCGGAATTTCAAAAAGAGTTACAAGAATTATAAAAACCTGATAAATTTTTTAAACGGGAGATATTTTATGAATTATGAGATCAAAACAGTAAAGGTAAGATCAAGCGATAATATTCATACCTTAAAAGGCAAAATATTTATTCCCGAGGGCGAGATAAAGGGCATTTTTCATTTGGTGCACGGAATGACCGAGCATATCGACAGGTACGACGGATTTTTTGATGAGTTTGCAAAAAGAGGCTATGTTTGCTGCGGATACGATAATTTAGGCCACGGCAAAACGGCAAACAATGCCGAGGAACTTGGATTTATCGCACATAAAAAGGGTTATGATTACCTTATGCGCGATGTAAAGGTATTTTCCGATAAAATAAGAAAAAATTATCCGAATGTGCCTTATATTTTAATGGGTCACAGTATGGGTTCGTTTATAGTAAGAGGAACGGCTGTTAATTATGTTTTAGATCCCGATAAGCTTATTATCTGCGGAACAGGCGGCCCTAACATAGCTTCGGGAGCGGGACTTCTTCTCACCGATATTTTTAAACTCCTTTTCGGCGAAAAGCATATCTCTAATATAATTGATAAAACCGCTTTCGGCACTTATAATAAGCGCTTTGAGGGAACTTCCCCTTATAATTGGCTCACTAAAGACAGCGAGGCTATAAAAAAGTACTCGAAAGACGATTACTGCACATTTAAATTCACCGTCAGCGCTATGCACGATCTCGTTAAGCTAAACAGAATTGCGAACAGCCGAAAATTTTTCAGAGAGCTTGATCCGAAAATCCCCGTTTTGATAGTTTCCGGTGACAGCGATCCTGTGGGAAATTACAGCAAAGGCGTTAAAAAGGTTTATAACAAATTAAAAAAAGGCAGAAATGTGACCTTAAAGCTTTATAAAGACGGCAGGCACGAAATTCACAACGATACCTGCAAAGAAGAAATGATTAGGGATATTCTTGAATTTATAGATTAAATTTTACCCATAATATCAAATAGGTGATATTATGGGTAATTTTAATTCCAAAAGAAAAGATATTTTAAGAGTTTTTCTCACAGTACTGCTAAGCGCACTGATTTTTTCGGGGTTTACATTTTGCTATCTTTTTTTATGCAAAAAAGCCGGCACGGTAAGATTAAAAAATGCGGAAAATAAAAAGAACGATGTTCCTTATACTGATTCGCTGCCTGATAATATGGATATCACTATTATTTTTTCGGATGAAAGCAAAATGCTTTTAAGCCTCGATTTTAAGGGAAATAAGATAGTTTTAAAAGAGGCTGAAAGTCAAACCGAAAAGTATATTAAGCTGAATTATAACTCTTCTGCCGAGATAATAGACAGTGTCGGAGGAATAGAGCTTTCGGTAAACGGTCAGAATGTCCGTTGCACAGGCGTTCAGGCAATGAATATGCTATCTTCCGATACAATTTTAAGAAAAGATATTATAACCGCCTTTTTTTCAGCTTTAAAAAAGACAGATCTGACAAAAGATAAAATTTCCGCTATACTGAACTCGGCTGATACAAATATTTCCGCTTTCGACACATATTTTTGGCATTATCACACTAATAGTATGGTTAATAATTTTATATTTTTTTAAAAAACCGAAGTTAATTTTATTAAGTTAAAATTGACTTCGGCTTACTTTATTAACATAATCTGATTAAAAACATTAATTAAAAAACTTAAATTCCTATCGGTTGACTTTAAATTGAAATTGATTTATACTTATATTATTAATGCTTTAATAGGGGTTGTTTTTTTGACTAAAACAGAAGAATTATTCGGCAGTATGGTATTTAATGACAGCGTAATGAAAGAAAGGCTGCCTGTAAGTACATATAATTCCATAAAAAAAGCCATAAGCTTAGGCAAAGGAATTGACAGCCATATCGCCGATACCGTCGCTTCGGTTATGAAAGACTGGGCTATAGAAAAAGGCGCTACTCATTATACTCACTGGTTCCAGCCGCTCACAGGCATCACAGCCGAAAAGCACGATAGTTTTATTGCCCCGGGTAAAGACGGCAGGATAATAATGGAATTTTCGGGCAAAGAGCTGATAAAAGGCGAGCCTGACGCCTCTTCTTTCCCCTCTGGAGGAATTAGAGCGACCTTTGAGGCAAGGGGTTATACCGCCTGGGATCCGAGCTCCTATGCCTTTGTTAAAGACGCAACTCTCTGCATTCCCACAGCCTTTTGCTCTTATGGCGGAGAGGCTTTAGATCAGAAAACTCCGCTTTTGCGCAGTATGGACGCGCTCAATAAGCAGGTTATGCGAATAATAAAGCTTTTTGGTATGAATGATGTTAAACATATTGATACTACCGTCGGACCGGAGCAGGAATATTTTTTAGTAGATAAAGAGCTTTTTAAGAAAAGACCCGACCTGATGTTTTGCGGAAGAACGCTTTTAGGCGCCGCACCTCCTAAAGGCCAGGAAATGGACGATCATTATTTCGGAGTAATAAAGCCGCGCGTTGCGGCATTTATGAAAGAGCTTGATCTAGAGCTTTGGAAGCTCGGAGTGCTTGCTAAGACCGAGCATAACGAAGCCGCTCCGGCTCAGCACGAGCTTGCCCCTATTTTTACAACAACCAATATTGCAGCCGACCACAATCAGCTTACTATGGAGCTTATGAAAAAGCTTGCTGATAAGCACGGACTTGTTTGCCTTTTGCACGAAAAGCCTTTTGCGGGAGTAAACGGCTCAGGCAAGCACAACAACTGGTCGCTTTCTACAGACACCGGAATAAATCTTTTAAAGCCCGGGAAAACGCCGAGTGAAAACAAGCTGTTTTTATTAACTCTTTGCGCGGTTATTCAGGCTGTTGACGATCATCAGGATCTTTTGAGAATTGCCGTGGCCTCGGCAGGCAATGACCACAGGCTCGGTGCGGCGGAAGCGCCGCCGGCGATAGTTTCAATGTATTTAGGAGAAGAGCTATCCGCTCTTTTAAAGGATATCGACAGGGGCGCAAGGCATAACGATACGGGAAAAGTAAAAATGACCGTCGGGACTGACACTATCCCCTATATACGCAAGGATAATACCGACAGAAACAGAACTTCTCCTTTCGCTTTCACAGGAAATAAATTCGAATTCAGAATGCTCGGCTCATCCGCTTCGATTTCAGACGCGAATATTATGATAAACACTATGGTAGCCGATGTTTTCTCGCAGTTCGCTCAAAGAATTGAAAATGCAGAGGATTTTGAATCGGAAGTTTTAGCTATTATCAAAGAAACTATTTCCGCGCATAAGCGAATTCTTTTTGACGGCGACGGATACTCAAAAGAGTGGGAAAAAGAAGCCGAAAAAAGAGGCCTTTTAAATCTTCGCACCACTTTTGACGCTGTGCCTTATCTTTGCACCAAAAGAAATTTTGAGCTTTTTGAAAGGCACGGAGTACTAAATAAAACAGAGCTTATATGCAGAGCCGATACAGCTCTTGAAAAATACGGAAAGATCATTCATATAGAGTCGCTCACTTTAATTGAAATGATCAACCGCGATGTTTTACCCGCAATATTCAAATATTCAGATAAGCTTTGCACTCTCATAGCAAATAAAACGGCTGCAGGGCTTGAAGCAGCCGCAGAAAAAGCGATTTCAAAAAAGCTTTCGGATATTTCTGAAAACCTTTACTCGCTTACTCAAAAGCTTGAAGAAAGCACAAAAAAAGCTGCCGAAACCGACAAGCTTATCGATTCGGCAGGAATTTATAAAAATGAAGTTTTAAGCTTAATGGAAGAAATAAGAAAGCTTTCCGATACTGCCGAAACTCTCATATCCCGCGAATATTGGCCTTATCCGAGTTACGGCGACCTGCTTTTTAAGATATAGGCATTTTAAAAGGCAGATCAAAATAATCCGCTAAAGAAAGCACTAGATTTCTCGCTATTTCGTCTATATTATCTCTTATCCATACGGCGTCATCATAATTATCGTGATACGCAAGCTCTACTAAAACGCTCGGTGCACGGGTCCTTCTGACCTCGCCGAGCGTTCTTGTTTCAATAGCCCTTACCCTTTCCGGCAGAGGATAGATCATCTGAAGATTATTCGCTATTATTTCAGCCGCCCGCTGACCGTTTATACTTGTGGGATAATAATAAACCTCGCTCCCTCTCACATTGCCCTGCGCGCCTGCTGTGGCGTTTGAATGAATAGCTAAATGAAGATCATAATTTCCCGCATTCGAAGCCGCTATAGAGGAAGCGGCGGTCATATCGGGAGTATTCCTCGTAAACTCTATACCCGTGGCATAAAGATACGGTTCCATAGCGTCGGCTATTAAATTCATATAATATTCTTCGTTTCCGCCGATAACATAAGGATTAAACTCCTGCGTTGATGGACTTAAGTAAATTTTAGGCATAAAAATCCCCCTTTATTGAATTTTATTCTTTAAAGGGGATTTTTATAACATTATTCAAATATTTCTTTGATTATCTTTTCCGTTTCCGAAGAAAACCAGCAGTAGATCGCCTCTCCGAGTTCCTGGAAGATCGGGTCGCCGTCATGCGAGCAGAGCATAGCAAAGGTCTGCCCCATTCTTCGCTCGACTTCATTAGCCCGCCTGTAAGCAAGATAATAAAATGAGAATGCGCCCGTGTCTACAGCGGTTTCATAAATATCCTTTTGCTCCGCTTTTAAAGAATTAAGAAAGCTTCTGTGCGCTCTTTCGCTTAATGCCTCGTTGCTTATAAATCTTTCAAAACCGATATTTGCGGTAAAGGACAGCAAAAGTCTTCTCTGATGAAGCAATTCAAAATCGTTTGCCTCGTCATCGGAAGTGGAGCTGACAGCCTCTATAAAGCTTTTCGCTACTCTTTCGCCCGCGGTTTTTGCTTTCATAAGATCTTCTTTAGACAGCTTGACCTCGGGGAAATTTTGTTCAGGCTTTTTATAAGAACTGCCCGCGTCAAATATTTTGACATCTCTATCCTGGCACACTTTTTTCACCTCGCGGTAGATTTATATTCCTTTAATGCCTCAGCCAACTGATCGGGACACGATGAATTCTTAAAGCCGCATTTTATTCCGCTGAGTTTATTTATAACATCATCTATCTTCATATCCTTTACAAGACTTCCTATACCCTGCAAATTTCCGTTGCAGCCGCCTGTAAAAGTTACGGATTTAAGAATATCGTTTTCGATTTCAAGTTCGATTTTCTGAGAACAAACTCCTTTAGTTTTATATGTGTATTTCATTGTAATTATTCCTTATTTCTCTTTGAATTTATTGCTTCTTACAGGATGGCGAAGCTTTCTTAAAGCCTTTGCCTCTATCTGTCTTATTCTTTCTCGCGTTACATTGAATTCGGTTCCCACCTCTTCAAGGGTGTGGCACCTGCCGTCCTGCAAGCCGAAGCGCAGGCGAATGACCGATTCCTCGCGCGGAGTGAGAGTGTGAAGCACGCTGTCGATATCTTCATTGGTGATCGTTTTAAGCGCGGCGTCATCGGGAGCTAAAGCCTCCTCATCGCGGATAAAGTCCATAAGTCTTGAATCCTCTTCGGGGCCTATCGGTGTTTCCATTGAAACAGGCTCCTGAGCCACTCTCATAATTTCTCTTACTCTTTCAACGGGTAGCTCCATTTTTTCAGCGATAAGCTCTTCGCTCGGCTCATAACCGTTCTCGTGGAGAAGCTGGCTCTGGACTTTTTTAAGCCTGTTTATAGTTTCGACCATATGCACGGGAATTCTTATGGTTCTTGCCTGATCGGCAATGGCTCTGGTTATAGCCTGCCTTATCCACCATGTTGCATAAGTGGAAAATTTAAAGCCCTTGGTATAATCGAATTTATCAACAGCTTTAATAAGACCGACATTTCCCTCCTGAATAAGATCGAGGAAATACATTCCTCTTCCCACATATTTTTTAGCTATACTTACAACAAGTCTTAAATTTGCTTCTGTAAGGCGCTTTTTAGCGTACTCATCGCCCTCGCTTATCTTAACTGCAAGCTCTATTTCTTCCTCATAGCTTAAAAGAGGAACTCTTCCTATTTCGCGGAGATAAACCTTAACGGGATCGTCAAGAGAAATATTGTCGATAAAGCTGTCATCTTCAATATTTTCAATATTCATCTCTTCGAGCTCTAACTCGTCGTCGGTAGGCTCCTCATCAAAATCTCTCTCAAGAATAGGAGGCTCGGCATAAAGCTCGGTTTCTTCTTCAGGCGCATTTTCAATTTCGTCTATCGAAACATCCTTATCGCTGAAACCGTCTTCATTGGTTGTGATGTTTTCGGTATCCTTAATGTTTTTGTTTTCCTGATTTTCCATTTTGTTTACCCCTTTTGTTTATCTTCTATAATTTTTTTCATTTTCATTGCCCAGTCATCAAGCGAGAGATCCGCAGAATTAAGAGCCGAGATCCTTAGCTTTTCGTCCTTTATAACCTTTATGCTGTCTTTAAGAACGATAAGCGCGTTTTTTTCGCCTTTTTCACTGTTTAATAATCTTGTCAAATACCCTGATTCTCTTACTGAAAGGATATCCGAAAAATATGATATATCCGTGTTTCTCCCCTCGCGGCTTAACTGCGATATCCGCTCGAAGATCTTTTTATTCAAGGAAGTTATAAATTCCTCGGGTTTTATATTTTCTTCGGCATACTCCGCAAGATCGGGGTGCTGAAGAAGGATTGCGATAAGCGTTTCCTCGGCGTTAGTCCCGTAAGGCGATGTTCTGCGCTGAGGATTTATATCATCGGAAGAAAATTTAGGATGAATAACTTCGTTTATCGTCTTTTTTCTGTTATTATTTACTTTCTTTTTTCTAAGCTCTCTTACCTTTGTTTCAAGAGCCGTTCTCGTAACCCCGAATTTTTCCGAAAGCCTGCCGATATAAAGATCTCTTTCAACTATATCCTCTGTCGAAGCGATTATATCAGCGGCGGCGGAAAGATATTTAAGCTTTCCCGAATCATCTTCGGGATCGATATCGGAGGCTGCTGCTAAGAGATCGTATTCAATAAGCGGAACCGCGTTTTCTATGACCTTTTTGAATTTTTCAGCCCCGTTTTTCTTTATATATTCGTCAGGGTCCTTACCGTCTGGAACAACGGCGACTTTTATTTCAAGCCCCGTGTTTTTAAGTATTTCCGCGGCTTTTTTTACAGCCTTTTGCCCTGCCGCGTCGGCGTCCATAGTAAGGATTACTTCCTTTGTATATCTCGACATAAGCTTAGCCTGTTCGGAGGTAAAAGCAGTGCCTAAAGCCGCGACTGCATTTTGCAGCCCTGCCTGGTGAACGCTTATAACATCCATATTACCCTCGACAAGAATTATACTGTCCGAGCAATAATTTTTTGCAAAATTCATTCCGAAAAGATTTTCGCTTTTTTTATAGACCGGAGTGTCGGAAGTATTGACATATTTTCCTCCCGCCTTTTCATCTCCAGGCATTGCGCGGGAGCTGAAGCCTATAACTTTTGAGCGGATATTTATAATCGGAAAAACCGTTCTATGGCGAAATCTGTCGTAATAGCCGCCGTTTCTTCCTTTAGAAATAACATTTGCCGCAAGCATATCGGCAACGGAAAATCCTTTGGACTTTAAAAAGTTAAAAAGTGAATCCCAGGAATTTTCAGGAGCGGCGCCTAATCCGAAGTGCTTGATAGTGGACATTTTAAGTCCTCTTGATAAATAATAGTCAAGCGCCCATTTTCCGCTCGGCGACATAAGATAATTGTGATAAAACATCGCCGTTTCACGGTTTATCTCATAAATCGTGTTTTTAAGCCTCTGCATAGAATCGGAATATTCATCGTCTGCAAGAGTTATTCCGCTTTTTTCGGCAAGGGATTTCACGGCGTCGATATAATCAAGTCTGTCCATAAGCCGCACAAAGCTTATAACATCGCCTCCCGCTCCGCAGCCGAAGCAGTAAAACGAGCCGTTTTGCGGATAGACGGTAAACGACGGAGTTTTTTCATTGTGAAACGGGCAAAGACCTACAAGCGTTTTCCCGCGGTGCTTTAGATTAACATAATCGGATACAACCGATTCTATGGGGTTTTTATACTTTATTTCATTTATTATCTCTTCATTTATAGCCACTAAATCTCTGCCCTCCTTTTTTAAATTTTACACGCTCCAGGATTTAGGAATACAGATATCCGAATATTTTGTAACAGCGAAATGATCGGTCATTCCCGCTATATAATCCACAGCCGCGCGCTCTTTTCCCTCTTCCTCGCAGATAAGCCTGTATTCTTCTGAAAATCTTAAGGGATCGGAAATGAAATATTTATATAATGTTTCAATAAGCGCTCCCACTTTTTCTTCCTCGGCTTTTGCCTTTTTATTGAAATAAACAGCCTCAAATAAGAAAGCATGAAGAAGCTCAAAATACTTTTCTGTTTCAGGATCGAAAGAAATATCCTTATTCTTGCTTGAACTTATGACCGAATTTACAAGAGTGGTTATTCTTTTGCTTTTGGTATCGCCTAAATTTTCTGAAATTTCTTTAGGAATTTCTTCTTTTAAAAGAACTCCCGCCCGTATCGCGTCGTCGATATCGTGATTTATGTAAGCAATGCGGTCGGCAAACCGAACTATTTTACCCTCGGCTGTTTTTGCCCATTCGCCTTTGGTGTGATTTAATATCCCGTCTATCACTTCATAGGTAAGGTTAAGGCCTGCGCCGTTTTTCTCAAGTTTTTCGCAAACTCTCACGCTTTGCTCAAAGTGAGTAAATCCGGGAGCAAAAAGCTCGTTTAGCGCACGCTCGCCGGCGTGGCCGAACGGCGTATGCCCGAGGTCGTGGCCTAAAGCTATAGCCTCTGTCAAGTCCTCGTTTAATCTTAAGGCTCTGGCGATAGTCCGCGCTATCTGCGCTACTTCTAATGTGTGGGTAAGTCTTGTTCTGTAATGATCGGATTCGGGAGATAAAAAAACCTGCGTTTTATGCTTAAGTCTTCTGAAAGCTTTACAGTGGATGATCCTGTCCCTGTCCCTTTGAAACTCCGTTCTGATATCGCATTTTGTTTCGCTTTTTTTCCGCCCTAGAGACTGATCGCTGAATGCGGCGGCATCACACAATATCAAATGCTCTGTTTTTTCGCTCCTAATTCTTATATTATCCGTTTATCCCACCTACTTTTGTGTTCTATTTATATTATTAGACAAAAAATCCTTTTTTCCTCTTTTTTATTCGGAAAAATATTTTTCGCCTTGTTTTTGCGCTGAAATTTTTGAGTTGAATTTTTCTTTAAGCAATTCTTCAAATATTAAAGATTTAAGTTCGGGCAAATAAAACTCTGTATTTATAACCTGCGAATATTCGGAATTGATTATCTTCCCGTCATTATCCGCAATCAGTTTTTTGACCTCGCTAAGCTCGGGGTATGCGCATTCAAGGTTAAAAACCGTCATTTTTTTAAATTCCTTAAGCTGTGCGTTTTCAAGCGCGTTTTTAACCGCTTGACCGTATGCTCTCATAAGTCCCCCTGGGCCTAACAGCACTCCTCCGAAGTATCTTACAACTATCGCATTGATATTTTTTAAATTTTTACCCTCTAATATATCAAAGATAGGCTTTCCTGCGGTGGAATGGGGCTCGCCGTCATCAGAATATTTGAATTCCCCCGAAACGAGCGAATAAGCGAATACAACATGCTTGGCGTCAAAAAATTCGGATCTTATTTCGCTTATTTGCCTTTGAGCCTCTTCCCTCTCTGCACACGGAAAAATTCTTGCAAGAAACCGTGATCTTTTTTCGCTGTATTCCCCGAAAGCAGGCTTTTCAAGCGATAGAAACTTATCCATACAAACTCCTTTTAAAACCAAAAAATTGCAGCCGCCATAATTGGCAGCTGCAAGATCAGGCAATTATTTTTCAATGTTAAAGCGCTTTTTAAATCTGTCAACACGACCGCCGGTATCTACCAACTTCTGCTTACCTGTAAAAAACGGATGACATTTAGAACAAATATCCAAACGAATGTCTTTCTTAGTTGAGCGTGTTTCAAATTCAGCACCGCAGGCACATTTAATAGTTACCTTTTCATACTGCGGATGAATACCTTCCTTCATTCTGGTCACCCCTTTCAATTCGATAACATTGACATTTTATCACATATCTTTATAAATTGCAAGAAAAATTTACTTCATTTGAAAAATTTTTTTCTTACTGTTTCGTACCATTCGACTGTTTTAAACTTCATAACATATTTTTGAGGGTTTTCCGCCATTTCTGCGGCGGACTTATCGGCGCTGTCCGAAAGCTTCGCTTCCGACGCCGCAGGCAGGCATACCGACGGGAAAACTACGCACCACCAATTATGCCCTTTTGCTTTTCCGAGCTTTATAATAAGTGAATTATAAGTTCCTGCGGGAAGTGTGAAGTTATCGTATTCCCTGGTTTCAAAAAAGCTTTTTCCTATATACACGGTGGAAGAATAATCAAAGCCGTTATCCTTTATCACTTTATCCGCTATATTTTCGATCTTTTTTGTATCTGCTTTTGCGGTGATTATCGCGTCATCAAGATCATCGCAGGCAGAAAGCTCTTTTGAGCATTCCTTTAAAACCGCGTCGCGCACTTTAAGCTTTAATTCCTGATCCTCAGAAGAATCCGAATTTGCAAGAATGTGAAGTCTTAGCACGCTTTCCTTTAAATTTTCACACTTCGCGTCAAAATTAGTAAAGCTAAAAAAAACCGCCGCTATAAGACCTATTAAAATACCGTAATGTAATCTGTTGCTTTTTATGTTTTTCATAATTTTCCGCCTCACTTGTTTTTATGTGAAGATTATTGACGGAAAAAATTTTTTTATTCAAAAGTAAGGCCTTGCTCTGCAAAAGGCGCTGAATAAACATCTTTTGTTCTCTCGCTTAAAAATTCTTTTGCTTTTTCAGCTTTATCATAACTATTAAAAACACCGTAAACAAAAGGTCCGCTTCCGCTGAGATTAACTATTTCGGCTCCTGCCTCCTTAAGCCATGAAAAAGCGAGAAAATGCTCATCGCCGAATATAAAATCATTAGCAAAGCTTGCAGGCTTTTTGCCCTGCACAAGATCGGAAATAAAATCTTTTGTGAAATTATGTTTTTTTGCTCTTAAGTCAGCTTTATCATACATTTCCTTAGTGGAGGATTTTTCGCCGTCTTTAAACAAAACGGCATAATGATCCGAAAATATCGGCATAGGCTCTACTTTCTCGCCTATTCCGCCCACTCTTGCCGTACCTCCGAAAAGGCAAAACGGAACATCCGCTCCTACAGACTTTGCTATCTTTATCAGTGACTCATAATCAAGATCAGTATTATATATCTTATCCAGCGCGCAAATCACAGCCGCCGCGTCTGCGCTCGGCCCTCCGAGCCCTGCTCTTAAAGGAATATTTTTCTTAATTTTAATTTCGGCGCCTGAATTTATCTTTGTAAACCTTAAAAAATTTCTTGCGGCAATATATCCCGAATTTTTTTCGCCGCAAAGAGCCGGATCATCACTTTCAACCGATAATTTATCTGATTTTTTGACCGATACTTCATCATAAAGACCTATAGACTGCATAACCGAATCGATCTGATGATAGCCGTCTTCCCTTTTATAAAGAATATCAAGCGTTAAATTTATTTTAGCGTTAGCAAGAATTTTCATAAATCAGCCTCTCTTTATTATATTTTAAATTTTAAATAAATTCTTGTCAAGTCAAAACTTCTCTTCCTTTTCGGTTTTAGGTTTTAAATTTCAGGTAATAATAATAAAAACGAAAAGCGAGGTGCCGAGAAGATGTATAACAATAAGGTCTGTATTTGCGGAGTTGACACGGCAAATCTTCCTCTTTTAAAGGAAAAGGAAAAAGAAGCGCTTTTAAAAAAGGTAAAGCAGGGCGATAAAAAGGCGCGGGAAGATCTTGTCAAAGGTAATTTAAGGCTTGTTTTAAGCGTAGTCCAAAAATTCACCGGCAGAGGCGAGCCGCCCGATGATCTTTTTCAGATAGGCTGCATAGGGCTGATGAAATCTATAGATAATTTTGATATAAGCCAAAATGTCCGCTTTTCCACCTATGCCGTGCCGATGATCATAGGCGAAATAAGAAGATATTTGAGGGACAATAACGCCGTGAGAGTGAGCAGATCGATAAAAGATACCGCCTACAAGGCTATGCAGGCAAAAGAAAGACTTTTAGCAAAGCTTTTAAGAGAACCGACAGTCACCGAAATAGCTAACGAGATCGATATACCGAGAGAAGATGTGGTTATAGCGCTTGAAAGTATAGTCGATCCCGTGTCGCTTTACGATCCTGTTTATAACGACGGCGGAGACACGATATATGTCCTCGATCAAATAGGCGACAGCGGCGGTGCAGACAGCTGGATAGACGAGCTGGTTTTAAAGGACTCAATAAAAAAGCTCAGCGACAGGGAGAAATCCATTTTAACGCTGAGATTTATGCAGGGCAAAACACAAATGGAGGTATCCGAAGAAATAGGGATTTCACAAGCGCAGGTTTCAAGGCTTGAAAAAGGAGCTATCAAGAAGATAAAAAGCAAATAATAAAAAAGGAGCAGTAAAAAACCGACGGTTTTTTACTGCTCCAAATCTATTTTAAGGGGAAATTTCGGTACCTTACAGACAGCATAACACTATCGCCGAAACATCAGGAATTCCTTAAAAGCCCCCTGCATTATATTATGCAAAGAGTTAAAAAGAAGTGTGCTTTATATTTTTGATTTTCTGATAAACAGCACGCCTAAAGTATCCGCTCCGCAGTGAGAGGAAACGGTGCAGCTAGCCCTTGTTACAAAAACTTCTTTAAAATCAAGAGTTTTCTTAACGAGCTCAAGGACTTCGTTTACAGTGCTTTCATCAACGCCTGCGTGAGTGATAAACACCCTGTCTTTAACAATATCGTCGCCGTCTGCAAGTCTGTCCTTAACATATTCGAGAAGAACTTCGTTATACTTGCCGCGGTATTTTTTAGCTACGCCCATTTTTCCGTTCTTAACCTCAATGCAGGGCTTAAGCTTTAAAAGGTTTGCACCCATCATTGATAGAGCGGAGCATCTGCCGCCTTTATAAAGGTATTCAAGGCTGTTTATAACAAAAGAAGCGTCCACATAATCCGTAAGCTCTTTTATTTTTTCGACTATCTCTTCGGCTTTCATTCCCTGTGCGACCATATCCTCCGCCGCAAGCACTAAAAGACCGCCGCCTGTTGAAAGATTGCGTGAATCGATAACATAAACATTTTCAAATTCTTCCGCGGCAAGGCAGGCGTTGTTATAAGTCGAAGACATATCCGAGCTTATAGTGAAATGAATAACGGTTTTACCCATATCAACGAACTTTTTAAAGAACTCTTCACATTCGCCGACATTCGTTGCCGTTGTTTTAGGTAATTCACCTGTTTTATCGTGATGTGCATATATATCATCGGGAGTAATATCCACGCCGTCTTTATAACACTCGCTGCCGAGAGTTACGCCGAGCGGGAGTATTTCGATACCGTATCTTTCAAGAAGAGCGGGACCGAGATCGGTCGTCGAGTCGCTGGTTATAATTATATTTTCGCTGCTCAATTTTTTGTACCTCCGAAAGTTTTAATACATTATATTATATTGCAAAAAGTATTATATCATTTTTATTTTTAAAAAACAACAATATTTTTCACATTTCGCCAAAATGCAAATTTTTAAGATATTTTTATTTTTCACTTGACATATTTTGGCATATAAAATACAATATTTATATAAAAAACATCTTACTTATTACCTACTAAAAATCTTTTGCTGAATTTATTTTGAAGGAAGAGTGAAGAGGTAAGAAGTAATAAGTAAAAATCCCGCCCACTAAAGTGAACGGGATTTTTGGAGCTGAAGATGGGACTTGAACCCACGACCTGCTGATTACGAATCAGCTGCTCTACCAACTGAGCCACTTCAGCAAAATTGCTGTGAGAATAATTATATCAATAAATCAAATTTAAGTCAAGAGGAAATTATGAAAACAGAGTATGCAAGCGAAACAAACAAAAGAATAGCCGAAGCGCGGAAAAATATAGGATACACTCAGCAGGAAGCCGCCGACCTTATGAATATGAAGCGAAACACATACGCAAGAATGGAAAGGCTCGGAAATCCGTCTATAGAAGAGATGAAAATGATAAGCGAGCTTTATAAAGTTTCGGCGGATTGGCTTTTATACGGCGATAAAGGCAGATATGTCGCCTTTACATCTATGATGCGACCGCCTATAAGACCTATGGAGCTGCACGCGCCCTCGAATCCTTTTTCTGAATATTTGCCGTTTCTCCCGTCAAAAACAGAGCTTAATATGCTGAAGCTTGTTCATATTCTGGGCAAAAAAGATAAACAGAAGGTTTTTGATTATATTAACGATCTATATTCACAAATGGGCAGAATTAAAACTAAATAAAAAAGGAAGCGGTTTTAGAAATTTCTAAAACCGCTTAGACAATACAATCAGGGTACAATGCTTTTTTGAAGAAACGGCGCATTCATCGACTTTGTTGCCCTCCGCTCACAATACGACAGTATTCTTCGGTCGGGCGCCGCGCCGCTAAACAGCGCCGTTTTCTTAACATATCTTCGACTCATAGCGAGAAAATTTTTTTGATTATGAAGTCGAGGAATGCAGGAATACTGACGTATTTCAAATGACGAGACAATATAATCGGACAAATTTTCGCTATGAGAAGCGTTGTATCCTGATTGTATTGTCTATTTCATATTTTTACTTCTTCGCCCAAATAAAAAGAATATAAAATTCTTTCTTTTACATTTGCATTTAATATTTTTTTTGCGGCAAAGGAATAAATTTCAAGCTGCTCCTTATATCTTTCGGCAAGCTCTTCTTTGGATTTGACATAATCGGTTTTAAAGTCCACAATAACGATCTCGCCGTTTTCAATAAAGCAAAGATCGATCGCTCCCTGAATTATAACGGGTTCTTTTTTCTCCTTTTCAGAAAGCTCCCGATCAAAAGCGCCTGCCTCCACACGGCATAAAAATCTCATTTCTCTTTTTATATCTTTGGCATTTTTTATTCTCTGTGCAAGAGCCGAAGAAAGGAATTTTTCTAAATTTTCCTTATTTATAAGCTTTAATTCTTCTTCGGATATAAACTTCCACTCATAAAGCCTTTCAAGCTCTTTATCAAGGTCAACAGAATTAAAGTCTATAAACTGCATAACCTTATGCATAGCCGTTCCTCTCGCCGCTCCGCTGTTGCCGCTTTTCATAAACGACGGTTTTGCGCAAAACGCAAAGCTATCCGCCTCGGCTTTATTTGCAAGCAGAGATACAGAGGCTTTGGATCGTAAAGAAGTAAGCCCCTCATAAGGATACTTATAATCGAAATTTTCTTTAAGCTTTTGCACGGTTTTAATATCCGGTGCAATTAATTCTTCCTCGGATTTTTTGTCTGCTTTTCTATTAAGATCTGTGCATATTTTAAAATTTATTTTTAAATCCTTGCAACCCTCGAAATTTTCTATACCGTAAAACTTTTTTAAATCGTTGCTGCCATTAGTCATAAGTGCGCAGGCGGCAATCCAATTCATCATATTATTAGATTTGAATAAAACCTTATCGCAGATTTTAAGCTTATCGCGGTCAATAGATGCGGCTATGTTATTTAAGGTTTTTTCCATAGAGGAAGAGGCAAAGGATAAAACGAGTTTTTCTTCCGCCCTTGTCATACCCACATATAAAAGGCGCATTTTTTCTTCGATATTTTTAAGCTTTTTATATTCGCTTATCGCATCGTAACCTATATTTTTTACTCTTTCATCCACGCCGTAATCAAAGAAAGCAAGTCCCATTCCGCAGTTTTCATCAAATATTATATTCTGTCTTATATCAATTTCATTAAACTGAGTTCCTAAATTTGCAAGAATGCAAACGGGATATTGCAGTCCTTTTGAGCCATGAAATGTTTTTATAGTCACTCCGCCCTCGCCTGTGAACACGGTTTTAATATTATCCGAGGATTTAAGCCTTTTTAGAACGGAACTTAGATCGCTCGAAGAATCGGAACAAATATCGGAAATAACAGTGAGCAAAGTATTAAGATTTGCTCTTTTTCTTTCCCCGCCCACAAGACCTGAACAGACGCTTAAAAAGTCCGTCGCCTGCATACATTCATAGGCAAGCTCGTCACACGGAAGAACTGTCGCCTTAAGGCGCATATCGGAAATTGATTTAAGGAATTCCGCGCATTTTTCGTTACCGTTTTCCGAAGCATAAACCACAGCCGAATAAAAGCTTGATTTTTTAAATCCCGCCCTTATCAAAGCCGCCTCTTCGGACGAAAACCCGAACATCGGCGACAGCATAACCGCAAGCAGATCAATATCCGATTTCGGATTATCGATAATCTTAAGCAATGAGATAAATACCGATACCTCAAATGTTTCGAAAAATTCTTCACTGCCGTAATTCACGGGAATATTTCGCCTGTTTAATTCATCGGCAAAATAATCGGCTTTATTTTTAAGCGCCGGCAAAAGAATTGCGATATCCTCATATGTAACATTTCTTTCGCCTGCATCTGAAGATACCTTAAATCCGCTTTTTATAAGCTCTTCGATATAATCGGCTACTGCCGCCGCCTCAAGCTCGGGCTTTTCGGGCGACTCGGCAGTATCATCGGAATCAGCGTCGCAAAGCAGAATATCGGTCGAATTGTTTAAAGTCGGGCAAAAGCTTCCGCTGCATTTAAGCATTTCTTCTTCATTGTAAACAATATCGCCTATGCGGCCGTCCATTAATTTAGAAAATGAGAAATTTATAAAATTGCAGACTTCTTCCCTGCTCCTGAAATTTTCGGATAAGATTATCTTTTGCGGTTTATCCGATTTAATATCCGCATAAGGCACACAGGCATTTTTTCGGCGGATAAAATTCTTAGGGTTAGAACCCCTGAACCCATAAATGCTCTGCTTAACATCGCCCACGGCAAAAAGCTTTTTACCGTGATCAGATAATATATCAAATAGCATATCCTGCAGATCATTAACATCCTGAAATTCATCCACCAAAACTTCCGAATACCGTGCTATGATCTTTTCGGAAACGGCGGTGGGAACAAATTCCCCGTCTTTTTCTTCAGCCAACAAATGAAGAGCTATCTGCTCGGTCATTGAGAAAGTAAGCTCGTTTTTTTCAAGGCAGACTTCAAAAAACTTATCGCTGAATTCCTTTACTATATCGACGAACATACTAACTGCAGGAAGACTTTTCTTAAGGTCATTTTCGATATCGGAAGAGCACTTATTGAAAATGGATTTTAATTCGGTATTACATTTTTTATATTCATCTCTAAAATCCTTATAATCAATATAATTCGGATCTGTTTTATCACCTGATTTTATTCTCGGGATCTCCGATGATCTCATTAAAGAATATATCTTATCCCAATCTTCGGAATTTATAAGATCGGAAATTTCATCTGCCAAAAGCGAAAGAGTTTCGCAGTCCTTTAAAACAGCCTCGCGGTTCACCTGCAGAAACGAGCCGGCATTTGCGGCTTGCATAACGCATTTTTTTAGATCCTCGGCTAATCTTTTCGCTTTTTTAAAGAGTATTTTTTGCCATATATGCTCTTTATCAAACGCAATACTATACGGCGCTTTTAATGAATTATAAAACGCCTCGGGACTCGGCATATTCTGCCCTTTTTCATAAACCGCCAGAACATAACTTAAAAGATTTTTTTCATCATATTCGCAGTCGGCTATATTAAGCAGCATTTTAAATGCAGGCTCGTTTTTGATAAGCCTATCCTCAAAAATATTGCGCAAAACCGCCGATCTTTCTTCGTTTAGGCTTTCGCCGCTTGATACTTTGAAATCTGGAGAAATTCCGCAAAGCTCAAAATTATCCCTGATAAGGTTAATGCAAAATGAATCTATGGTGCAGATATCTGCACTCGGCAAAAGATATTTTTGCCTTAAAAGCAGTCTGTCGTGCGGATTTTTAAGACATTCCTCATTAAGCTTTTTTTCTATTCTTGCACGCATTTCGGCTGCGGCGTCATTCGTGAATGTGACAACAAGCAGTCTGTCCGCGCTGACAGGATCGGATCTATCGGTCAAAAGAGAAACCACTCTTGAAGAAAGCACCGCAGTTTTGCCCGATCCCGCCGCCGCGGAAACAAACACCGAGCCTTTTGCTTTTACGGCGGCATTTTGAGAGGGAGTAAAATTAATTCCCATTTTCAGAATTCTCCTTTCTCATTTCTTCAACACATTCCTTTGTGCTTAAATTATCGATTTTTTTATGCGGCTCGTTTTTCTTCCTGCAAACGGAAGAAAAATCGCAGTATTTGCAGGCATCGGCATTTTTCTCGGTATCGTCTGTCGGATCGGCGGCGATATCTCCCGCTTTAATCAGCAAACCTGCGGAGATTATTTTCCTTTTTGTGTATTCAAAAATATCGTCAAAATCCTCAGGTTCTATGTAACTGTCTTTAGACCGTTTCGCAGACGGAACAAACTGACCTTTCTGATCCTTTTCAAGCGCGTACAGCACTTCTTCGTCAAGACTTAAAAGTCCGTTCATTTTTCTGTCTGTCCGCTTTTTCTTTCTTGAAGCAGGCAGATAAAGAATTCCTGCGGGCATTTGAGGATACTTTCCGCTCGATATCACCGCATAAAGATATATAAGCATTTGTAAGTTTTGCCCTGCGAGAACATCGGGCAAGCGGAATATTTTTTGCCCCGTTTTATAATCGATTATTCTGACATAAGTCTTATAAGTATCCACCCTGTCGACAAAGCCGGTTATATTTATTTTCATATCGCCGTCAACAGGGATCTCGATGGCTTTTATGTCGCCGTCTTCCCCGCCGATCTTAAGCTCGCATTTAACCGGCTCAAATTCCGACTGCGCAAAATCAGCGGCGATAAATTCCGCAACATATTTTACAGAGCGCTTGAGAGTTTCTACAATGAATTTAAGATAGTTGTTTTCTATACTTCTGTATCCCGGGATACCGTCAAGATATTCTTTCGCGCACTTTTCCACAGCCGCGCTTATTTCTCCCTTATCAAGCTTTGAAATATCCTTTTTATAGGTTTCTATAAGTCTTTGCAGGCAGAAATGCACAAAAGTACCTCTTTGCATATTATCAAAAGCCGCAGGCTGCACTCGGTGGATATCAAGCCCGTACTTACAGAAAAACATAAATCGGCATCTGTTAAAGGTTTCAAGCTTAGAAGCCGACATATAGATATCTTTTCCGAAAAGCTTAAGCGCGCTTTCTTCGGAAATAGAATAAAGAAGCGGATCGTTTTCTTTTTCAATAAGCTCTATCTTAGCTTTATATTCATCGTTGCTTTTAAGAGCCTCGGCTATATCAGCCGCGCCCTGCTTATCGGTATTTTTTCTTGCGCCGTATTCAAAGAAAGCCGCCTCCCTGCTCATCGGCAAACTATCAGGCAAAAGCTTATCGGGGAATTTCTTTAATCTGATATCCAAAGCTTCGATTACGGTTTCAACAAATGCGGAAGGTTTAGCCAATGATTTATCGGGGTTTTCAGTCCTGAAAGATATAAAAACTCCCTTTGACGCACGGCAGACATTTGAATACACAAGAAAGTCCTCATCAACTGCTGATTTAAAAAGCTTATCGGGGATATCGATTCCCTGCGCTATAAGCTCTTCTCTTTCGGTATTGCTGAAAATTCCGTTTCTTGATATCACAGCGGGAAAAACGCCCAGATTTGCGCCGAGGATAAAGACATATTTAGGCCTTGTTACCCTTAATTTATCCGCAGACCCGAAAACCACCTCATCGACCGTTTGCGGAATAGCCCCTACCGAAGTGAGGGCGCAGGCTGTTTTGAAAGCCTCGGTAAATTCGGATACAGGTAAGCGCACTTCCTTATAGCAGGCGCTTAAGCTTTCAAGCACCGAAATAAAGCTGTCCCAGGAAGATTTTAATGCGTCACTCAGAGAAGAAGTATCATTTTCGAGCCTTTCGCTCAGATTTGAAAAACTTTTTTGAGCGCCCACCTCGTCAAAAAGAGAAATAAGAGCTATTATTATCTCTTGTGCATTATCGCAAATTTGCGATTTGAATTTAAGTATCGGAGAAATGGCTTTTTTTCTTAAAAAATTGAGCCTTTCAAGCTTTTCGGCATTATCTTTTTCCACCTTTTCTTCAAGACCCGAAACATTCATACCCCATTCTTTTTCCCACAAAGCGCCGGGGATATTCCATAAATAAACATAGTTTTCGAGATCGAAAAGCTCATCGGGAGATAAATAATCAAGGCCGGATTTATAGAATTTTAAAATATTTTCGGAAGTAAGACTTCTTTTGAGGTTTAAAGCGCTTATTGTGAGTGAAAATACGGGCAGGGAATCAAGAGATATTCTGTCATCCGAAAAAAGCGGTATACCGCTCCTTTTAAAAGCGGCTTTGAGCGGCCGCAAATAAGTTTCCGAATTCCTCGCTATCACTGCAACTTCCGAATATCTGATATTTTCTTCCTTTGCAAGCCTTTTAATATTTAAAGCCGCAAATTCCGCCTCATCAAAAACATCGGCGGCTTTTATAATTTCTATTCCCTCATTTTGCCTGTTTTCAGGCTCGCAGCCTCTTATAACCGATTCAAGATTTAAAAGAGATAAATTTTCATAATAACTTTTTAAAAGTACTTTATCTTCTTTTATTTCACAGTTATATTTTAAAGCGGATTTTAAAATGCGGTTTTTAGCGCTTATAACATTTGCAAATATGCCGAAAGGCTGATCTAAGGAATTATCACAGCATAAAGCGACCGTGAGATTATCCGCGCTTCCTAAAATTCTTTCTATCAGCTTAAATTGCTGACCTGTAAACCCTTTAAATTCATCAATATAAACATTTTTGCCTTTAAAATAATTTTTGCCCTCCAGCTCGATATAAAGTCTTGTAAGCCTGTCCGACGGATCGATAAACTCCTCGGACAAAAGGACATTATACCTCTCGAAAATTTTAGCGGTATCCCTAAGCTTGCCGGAAAATGACTCTGCTTTTACATTTTCGGCGCAAGTCAATATTTCCTGCGGCGTAACGGCGTTTAGCTTAAGCTCTGATATCGTGTCCGCCATACTTCTTACAAAGCCCGTATAATACTTATTCTTTCCGAAAGCTTCAAGCTCGCTTGATACATCGGCGAGCGCTCTTTTTGTAAGAATTATCTTGTCGCAATCGCCGAGAACTCTTCCTGCTTCGCCCCCGTTAACCCTTCGGTATTCATCACAGAGCCTCGAAAAGCTTAACACCGCGACTTTGTGCGCATTATACTCGCCCAAAACTTCCAAAAGATTTTTTTCTGTTTCAAAAGAATACTGCTCGGGGACAATTATAATGCTCTCTTTATTTTCTTTTACATCTTCTTTAATTTTCTTAATTATTTCAGCGGATTTGCCGCTTTTTATTCTTCCGATTATAAACTGAAGCATTTTTAAAGTCCCCCTTTTAAAATACATTTTAACACATTTTGGCTCCGATTAAAATAATAAAATATTCGGTGTACAAAATTTTGTACACCGAATGATCTAAACGGAAAAATATTGCCCGATATTTCTGAGAGCCGTATTCTTTTTAAAAGAATATTTATTGATCGCTTTTATTTTTTCAGCTTTTGAAAGGCACGGCATTGCCGCATAAACGGAAATGATTTTTCTATCCTCTTTTTTTAAATTGGATGAAAATTCCTTTAAAAGAGAATTTGCCTGCGAATAAGCGTCAAGGTAATTCTTTTTCACATTTTTCCTGTTTTTGAATTTAGTAACAATGAAATTTAAACCCGTTGCCTGCTTCGCTCCTACCTGATTGTTTCCGTGCTGGCGGTAATACATTAAAGGCTCGTTTACAAACACGGTTTCTCCGAAAAGACAAGCGACAAGCGCTATCCACCAATCGTGCATCACGCAGTTTTCCGGCCTTTTCCTTACGAGTTTTAAAAGAGCATTGTTTATCATAACCGTGCAGCCTGTTACATTGTTCTGAACAAGCAGATTATTAAGCTTATTAAATTCGGGCGAGAGCGCCTCAAATTTTATGAATGACTCGGAAATAATATTTAATTCGCTGTCCGCAACGAAAGCGTCGGTGTGGACTAATATTGGGGTGTCTACCCCTGCTTCTTCCTCTTTTTTACGCATAGCATTAAAGGTTTTTTCTATCTTATCGCTGCACCAGAAATCATCCTGATCGCAAAGCATTGCATACCCTTCGGGGCAGGCAGATAAAAGCTCAAAGAAATTTCCGAGCGAGCTGCCCGTGGGGTTACCCTTTATCACAGATATTTTTTCAGGATATTTAACTGCGTAAGACTCAATTATTTCATTAGTGGAGTCAGTCGACCCGTCGTCGCGGATAATGATCTTAAAATCTTTAAATGTTTGCTCAATGATAGAATCTATTTGCTCTTTTAAAAATTTTTCACCGTTAAACGTTGCAAGTAAAACAGATATCATATCAGTATAGGATCTTTCCCTCGGCAACTTTTCTTAAGTGCTGGCCGTAAGGAGATTTGCCGTATTTATCAGCGGAAGCAAGAAGCTCGTCTTTAGTTATCCAGCCGTTTTTATAAGCGATCTCTTCAACTGCGGAAATTTTGATTCCCTGTCTGTTTTCAATAACCTTAACGAATTCTCCCGCCTCGCTCAAAGCATCCATTGTGCCGGTATCAAGCCAAGCGTAGCCTCTGCCGAGAGTTACCACGCTGAGCGAGCCCTCTTCGAGATACATTCTGTTAAGATCGGTTATTTCAAGCTCGCCTCTTGCTGACGGCTTAACCTTTTTAGCAAGCTCTACGACCCTGTTATCATAGAAATAAAGTCCTGTTACACAGTAATTTGATTTAGGATGTTCAGGCTTTTCTTCGATAGATATTGCCTTACCGTTTTCATCAAACTCAACAATTCCGAATCTCTCTGGATCGTCAACATAATAGCCGAAGACCGTGGCGCCGTTTGTCTTTTCAGCGGCGCTCTTTAAGTGAGCTTTAAGACCGTTCCCATAGAAAATATTATCGCCGAGCACCATAGCGCAGCTATCGCCGTTAATAAATTCCTCGCCGATTATGAATGCCTGTGCAAGACCATCGGGCGAAGGCTGAACAGCATAGGAAAGATTTATTCCGTAATCCGAGCCGTCACCTAAAAGGCGCTCAAAATTCGGAAGATCGGTAGGTGTGGAAATTATAAGAATATCCCTGATACCCGCAAGCATAAGAGTAGAAAGCGGATAATATATCATCGGCTTATCATAAACCGGCAAAAGCTGTTTTGAAGTTACCATAGTAAGCGGATAAAGTCTTGTTCCGCTGCCGCCTGCAAGAATAATACCTTTCATAATTATATCTCCTTAAATAGTTTTAATTTCTATTGAATTTATTACTACATCATTTATCGGCTTATCAGCATTCCCTACTTCGACGCCTGCGATATTATCTACAACATCCATTCCGTCAAACACCTGACCGAAAACCGTGTGCCTGAAATCAAGCCAGGGCGTTCCTCCTGCCGACTCATAATAATCAACTATATCTTCAGGAAAAGACTCGGGCATATCTTTCATCTGCGAGATCATATTTTCGGGAACTGATTTTGCCTGCACGATGAAGAACTGACTTCCGTTGGTATTAGGACCGGCATTAGCCATACAAAGAGCGCCTCTGATATTGTGAAGCTCTTTTGAAAATTCATCTTCAAAGCTTCTTTTATATATAGACTCTCCGCCCATACCCGTGCCTGTGGGATCGCCGCCCTGAATCATAAAATCATTTATTACTCTATGAAAGATCAGACCGTTATAATAACCGTTTTTCGAATGGGTGATGAAATTCTCAACCGCTTTAGGGGCATACTCCGGGAAAAATCTAATTGATATATCTCCCATATTTGTGTGCATTACTGCAACCGATTCGCCTTTAGACGGCTTTGAAAGCTGAACAGAAGCCATAGATCACTTCTCCTTATTAATATTTATTTTATTTTACCAATTATTTCTTCTTTTTTCAACAGTTATTTATCAGAATGATAAAAATTATATATATTTTCGGCATTATCCTTATTAATTCCCTTAATTTTTTCAAGTTCGGAAATATCCGCCTGCCTTACAGCGGAAACGGTTTTAAAGCTTTTAAGAAGCAGTGCCGCTTTCTTTTCACCGATACCGGGAATTTTTGTAAGCTCAGAATCAAGCATTTTCTGCGTTCTTTTTTTGCGGTGATAACCTATCGCAAACCTATGCACCTCGTCTTGTACAGTGGTGACAAAGGTATAAGCCTGCCTGTTTGATTTAAGAGTGAGATCTCCGCCCGAAGCTGAAATTGCCCTTGTGCGGTGCTTTGAGTCCTTGACCATTCCGAAAATAGGAACAGAAATATTATGCTTTTTAAGAACGGGTAAAACAGCCGAAATCTGCCCCTTGCCGCCGTCAAGCAAAATAAGATCGGGCAGAGTTTTAAATCCCTCGTCTGAAGAGGTTTCATATTCGCAAAAACGCCTGTCAAGCACCTCGGCGAGCGATCTGTAATCGTCTTGCCCGGAAAAGCTTTTTATCTTGAATTTTTTATAGGCTTCTTTAAAAGGTTTGCCGTCTTTAAATACCACCATTCCTGCGACATTTTCTTCACCGGCAGTATTTGAAATATCGTAAGCCTCTATATATTTCGGCAGTTTTTCAAGATTTAAAAGATGTGCAAGCTCGCCGAGCCCCGTCATATATTTACCGCTTTTTTCAAGATTTAAAGCCAAATTATCCGAGGCATTTTTTCGGCACATATCGCAAAGCGCCTTTTGCTCGCCTGCTTTCGGTGATATGATCGAAACCGCGTGATCTGCCTTTTCACTTAAAAATTTTTTTAGAATTGCAAGATCGTCAGGCTCGCTGTCTAAAAGAATTCTCGGCGGAATATCATCTTTATCGGAATAAAAGCTTAAGAGAAATTCTGCGTAAAGCTCTTTTATATCGGTAATACCCTCGATAATAAAATGCTGTTTATCGGTAAGCCGTCTGTTTCTGAAAATAAACACGCTCACGCAAGCTTTTTCTCCTAATATAACGCCTGAAAAAACATCCTGCGATTTATAAGAACACATAACCACCTTTTGCCGCTCGGAAAGCTTTTTCACAGCGTTTATTCTATCCCTTAATTTAGCCGCTGTTTCAAAGTCAAGCCTTTCGGAGGCTTCCAGCATTTTAACTTTCATTTCTTCGGAAAACTTTTTGGTGTTGCCGTGTTTAATAAACTCTATCGCCGAATTCACGGCGGAATTATATTCATCAAGGCTGATATTTCCTTTGCAGGGAGCAAAGCATTTGTCAATATGATAATTAAGGCAGGGTTTCGAGTATTTATCAAATGACCTGTTACAATCGGGAAGCCTGAATATTTTTCTGACCTCATCAAGAGTATCTTTAACGATATAAGAAGAATAATAAGGTCCGATATAAGTGCCGTCGTCCGATATCTGATTGGCAGTTTCTATCCTGCGCCATTTTTCTTTGGTTATTTTTATATAATGGTAACCCTTATCATCTTTAAGAAGAATATTATATTTAGGCAGATTTTGCTTGATAAGCGAGTTCTCAAGAACAAGCGCTTCAAATTCACTGTCGCAGATTATATATTCAAAATCGTCGACCGAGCCGACCATTCTTTTAACCTTTTCGGTATGCTGATTTCCCGAGCCGAAATATTGCGTTACCCTGTTTTTCAAAGCTTTGGCTTTTCCGATATATATAATTTTACCGCCGGAGTTTTTCATTATATATACACCCGGGCTTTTCGGCAGCCTGTTTGCTTTGGCTTTTAATTCCTTAAGCTTATCCGCGTCGGCATAAATATTCAAAAAAATTCTCCTTTCGATTGATTTTGTTATTAAAAAAGATTATAATTGATTTTCGGTGATGAATTTATGAATATCCGAAAAATTTCATTGATACTTGCGGCAGTTTTATCAATATTTCTTTGCGGCTGCAAAGATTTGAATGACAGCGACGATTTATGCAGTAACAAAGCCGAAGAAGTGGAAGTTTTAAAAGATTCCACAGGCACGGTCAACGGCTACAAAACCGCCTCCTCCGAGCCCGAATCAAGCGGCGGATATTACGCAAATATCTCTACAAAGAAGTTTCACCTTGAAACATGCAGATATTCAAAATCCAAAAAATCCGGTAATATTATCACATCTTCAAGCCGTGAAGATCTGATCCAAAAAGGATATTCTCCCTGCAAAATATGCAAGCCTTAATAAAAACCCGCGCTGATTAAGCACGGGTTTTGCTGGTATTAAAATCAAGTATCATTTAACTATGCAGTTGCGCAGAGCAAAATCAAGCAGAACATTTATAAGCTCATTTCTCGAGCGCTTTGTCTGCTTTGAAAGATCGTCAAGCGAAGCTACCGTGTCATTTTTAATTCGGATAGAAAAGGTTTTAAATCCGTCCTCGCCTTTTAAATTCTTCTGTCTTAAAATAAGTTTCTCCTGCATAACATACACCTCACATTTAATATAACTGATTTAAAGACCATATAATATGTTTAATTTTATAACATAAAAAAATCCAGAAAAACTGCGTTGCTCCAAGATAGGAGCAACGCAATATTATTCTTTGCAAAAAATAATATTATGCTTTGGAATTAAGCTTTGTCATAAGAGCCGATTTCTTTCTTGCGGCATTGTTCTTATGAATAAGACCTTTAACGGCAGCCTGATCAAGCTTTACAACAGCTGCTTTAACAGTTGCGGCAGCGTCGGCAGAATTAGATTCAATAGCGGCGTCGGCCTTTTTAACGGCTGTTTTCAAAGCGGAACGGTAAGCTTTATTGCGCTCATAATTCGCTTTGCTTATAACAACACGCTTTTTCGCTGATTTGATATTAGGCATTGAAGCACCTCCCAACCACGCGGCATTAAACCACATTTATCACAGTAATATTAATAATACCATAGGTTTCAAAAAAATGCAAGTTATTTTTTAATATTTTTTCGGATCGAGTTTTTTTCGTGAAAAAATCCCTAAAAATGCCTTTAGATTAAATGGTATAACGGGGTAAAAATAGCCTTTCCCCGACAAGGTCTTATTACAGCATAAAACTATTACCCAGAATATTATTCCGAAAATAAGCCCGAAATAGGAAAACAGCTGTGTTAATATCAAAAGCGAAATTCTTTGAAATTTCATAGCGTATCCCATTTCGAAGCTCGGCTGCGAATAAGCGGCTATAGTTACGAAAGCCGTGAGCAAGATAGTTTCTCCCACAAACCACCCTGCGCTGACTGCAAATTCCGAAAGAATAAGTCCTCCGATAATTCCCAAAGAATTTGAAAGAGAATCGGGGGTATTTATCGAAGCGAGCCGCAGACCGTCAACAATAAGCTCAAGTATTAAAAACTGAACAAGAAGCGGCAAGGATCCCGATTTTGCATTTTTTAAAAAGCTTAAAAATTTAGGGATAAGCGACTGATCGTTCATAAACATCAAATAAAGAGGCGAAATAATTATAGTTGATAAAGTGACTGCAAACCTCAAAAGCCTTGTATAGCAGGATATTGCGGGCAGAAAATAATAATCGTCCGCCTCCCTGAAAAAATCCGCAAAGGAATCGGGAATGATTATTACCGACGGCGAGTTATCCATTAAAAGCACAATCTTGCCGTCGAGCACAGCCGCCGAGGCAAAATCAGGTCTTTCGGTAAATCTGAATTTAGGAAAAGGATTTAAAACATTGTGCGGAATTATGCTTTCGCTTATCGCCTGCCCTGTCATCGAGATACTTTTAAGGTTTATTTTTTCAAGTCTTTTTCTTAAAAGGTCAAGAGTCTTTTTATCCACCGAGCTTTCGAGATAAGAAATAGCGATATCCACCTTGGAATTTTCACCTATCTGCATATATTCCATTCTTAGATCTTCTGTTCTTATCCGTCTTCTTAAAAGCGCGGTATTCATTATCAGTGTTTCAACAAAACCGTCTCTTGAGCCTCTCAGCGACCTATCTTTTGTGGGCTCCTCTATCCCCCTTACGGGATAAGTTCTTGTATCGATAACAAGCAGACCTGAAATTTTATCGATCACAAGCATTGCAGGCCCGCAAAGCACAGATCTTGCCGCCTCCTCCGGGTCCGACGATACCTCCGTTTCAACATACGGAAGACCGAATTTTTCAAACTCCTCCATAGTTTTCACAGAGTTCATTTTTTCGGTATCGAGTGTAAAAAGATATTCAAGTATCTTCTCAAAAACCTCGTCTTTAATAAATCCGTCTACAAAATACAGAGTCGCGCTGTTGCCGCCCACTTCGATATTCCGCTTAATAATATCGAAGCTTAATTCCGGCTTTAACACACCGTCGATCTTATTTATATAGTTTTTATAAAGTTCCGTCAAAAAAAGCGCCTCCCTCGGTTTTATATTTCCCGAAAAAGGCGCTGTTTTTCAAATTTCTTGTTCTTTTGCTTTTCTGTCGTTTATAAAGCTTATAATTATTCCGAATGCCGCCGCGGTAAACAATGCAATTCCGAGAGAAATCAATATCGTCTGCCACACGGGTATCGCCGCTGTCTGAGAATCAATTTCAAGAGATTTAAAAACATTTTTTATTGTTTTATCCTGTGTGCTGCCTGTATTATAGCAGGACAAAACATAAAATTTATCGTTTTTAACCGTGATATACCTTGAAGAAACATATTCTTTATCTTCGCTCGTTATATGTTCCTGAACATATATAAAAGAATTATCGTTATTCTTTACTATTTCATATTTGCTCTTAACAGCGGCAGCGGCATAGTTGTTTATTTCCTCGGTCTTCAAAAATTCAAAAGAGCCGATAGCCTTTGAATAATCGTTTTCAAAACAGCTTAATTTTATCTGTACGGAATTATCGCTGTTTACCGCCATTAAAACAATTCTGTCCTCTTTAAAATAGTCCTTTAATTCTTTTTTATCCACACCGATAATTTCTGCAAGCTCGGATAGATCCTCATCGCTTTGAGCGGAAGAAAATCCTTTGGGAATTCCTATATTGTATTCCCTTTGCTCGGCGCAGGAAGAAAAGAAAACGATCGGCATTAAAATCAAAAATATGAGAAAAAAATAGTGCTTTTTCATTTTTCCTCCGAAGGCTTTATACCGTTTTGCTTGTAGGCTGCAGTTAAGGTGTTCTTCATAAGCATAGCGATAGTCATCGGTCCTACTCCTCCCGGAACAGGAGTAATAAAGCCCGCTTTTTTACTTACTTGTTCAAAATCAACATCGCCGCAAAGCACGCCGTCTTTTCTGTTCATTCCGACATCTATTACAACCGCGTTTTCCTTTACCATATCTGCCGTTACAAATCCTGCAATTCCTACAGCGCTTACTAAAATATCCGCGCTCTTGCATTTACTTTTAAGATCGGTGGTTTTTGAATGACATACGGTAACAGTCCCGTTTTTATGTAAAAGGAGCATAGCCATAGGCTTTCCTACTATATTTGATCTTCCGATCACAACACAGTCTTTACCGCTCGGATCAATATTATAGAATTTAAGGATCTCCATAATTCCCGCAGGCGTGCAAGGAACAAAATCATACTCGCCTATCATAATTTTGCCGACATTTACAGGATGAAAAGCATCAACATCCTTTAGCGGAGAAATAGAATTCAAAACATTTTTCTCATTTATTCCTTTAGGCAAAGGCAGCTGGCACAAAATTCCGTTAACCGATTTATCGGCGTTCAGCTTATTAATAAGCTCTATGAGCTCATCCTCTTTTGTATCGGAGCTTAAAATAAATTCTTTCGAAATTATTCCGAGCGCCTCGCAGGTCTTTTTCTTATTTGAAACATAAATTTTAGAAGCGGGATCGTCGCCCACAAGAATGACTGCAAGGCAAACTTCTATCCCTTTTTTATTTAATTCATTTACCTTTTCTTTCACTTCGGCTTTTACTGCCGCCGCTACTGCTTTACCGTCAAGTATCTGAGCCATTTTCCTCATCCTCTTTGGTTATATTTTCTGTTATTTCTATGTTTTTATTTATGTTATTTTCTTCGAAAACGCTTTCATATCCGGCGTTTTCAGCCTTAACCTTTGCTTTCTTATGCAGGCAGATCATTGTTATAACCGAGCCGATACAAATAAGGAAAGATAGCAGACTCGATACCTTTAAGGGACCGAGCATTAAGCTATCGGTTCTTAAAAGCTCGATAAAACCTCTTCCGAAGCCATACCACGCGCAGTACATCAGAATTATTTGACCTGAATATTTTCTTTTCTTAGAAAAATGATTAAGAACGAAAAATCCCGCGATACACCAAATAGATTCATATAAAAAGCACGGATGCGCGAGAGCAGTGGGATCATAACCTTTCATAGCAAAATCTCTTACAACATTTTCGCTCGTCATTCCGAAAAAGGAACTGCCCGTCGGTCCGCCGAAAGCTTCCTGATTCATAAAGTTACCCCAGCGGCCTATTCCCTGACCTATCAAAAATCCTATTGCGGCAAGATCAAACATATCAAGCACTTTAACTTTTCTTAGTTTGCACATAAGCATTCCGCAGCCGAAAGCGCCTATTACGCCGCCGTAGATCGCAAGACCTGTAAACCCGGAATTACCGAATCCGAAGAAATCGGAAAAAGATTCAAGCTTTTCTCCGTCAAAAATAAGATAATAAGTTCTCGCGCACAGAATAGCCACAGGCGTCGTCACAAGGATAACATCGAGCATTCTGTCGATATTTATATTAAATCTGTCCGCGTTTTTATAAGCGTAGATGATCGCCAAAAGAAATCCCGCGGCGATTATAATGCCGTACCAATAGATATCCCAGCCGTTTTCCCCTATCGGCAGGGTGAATGCGATAGGATCAAGCTTTAAGTGAATTCCGAAAATGGTAACATTCTGCGTCATCAGAGATTTTCCTCCCCTGTCTGCTTTACAGGATCGATAACCGATAAAACCCTGTTTGTAACATCAAATTCATTTAAGCATCTTAAAAGATCTTCCGAAGTAACGGATTTTATATACTTTATCTCATCAAATATATTGTAGCCTGATACCGCGCCGTTTACAAACTGCATTACAATTCCCTCCGTGCTTTGGAAAGACCTTACGGCGTCGCCGTAAGCCGCGTTTTTAACAGCCGCAAAGAGCTTTTTATCAATTCCGTTTTTCTTAATCCTGTTTATTTCGCCCTTTATTTCCTCGCTCACTCTTTTAGGATCGGAGGACTCCCCCTCAAAAATAAGCGCCGCGTAACCGTTGCCCGTGAAATATTCGCTTCCGAACTCATCGTTTATAAGACCTTTTCTTATAAGCTCGGCATAAAGCGGAGAGCTGTCGCCGCAGATCATTTCAAGAAGCAATGAAAGGCACACCTTAGTTTTAAGGCTCTGAAAAGCAGTGGTTATACTTTGCTTGAAACCTAAACAGAACATAGGAATTGATACTGATAATTCCTGAGAAACAAAATGCTTTTCGACCTTTTCGCCGTCAGTAAAATTGCCTTTTTCAATAGTCAGAGCAGGCTTTAATATGATTTTTTTATCTATTTCTTTTAAAACAGCGTTTGTATCAATGTTACCTGCGATACAGATAAACATATTTGACGGGTTATAAAATGTTTCATAGCATTTATAAAGAAGACCTGCGTCTATCTCGGCTATGGACTCGACCGTTCCAGCGATATCAATGCTCACAGGGTGCTTTTTAAACATCGTTTTAAGCATATTGAACATTACTCTCCAGGCGGGGCTGTCGTCATACATTTTTATTTCCTGCGCGATAATTCCCTGCTCTTTTGATACGGTTGCCTCAGTAAAATAAGGCGACTGAACAAAATTTAAAAGGATATCGAGATTTTCATAAAATTTATCACTGCAGGAAAAAAGGTAACAGGTTCTGTCAAAAGAAGTGTAAGCATTGGCGGAAGCGCCGGTAAGAGCGTATTTATTAAAAGCGTCGCCGTCTTCGCTCTCAAAGAGCTTATGCTCAAGAAAGTGTGCTATTCCCTCGGGAACCTTTACCGTATCCTTACCGTCAACGGAAAATTCCGTATCTATAGAGCCGTATTTAGTTCCGAATATCGCGTAGCAAGACGAAAACTGCGGCTTTTCCATAATGTAAATTTCAAGACCCGAACTATGAACAGCTTTTGTATAGCCCTCGCCTAAAGGTCCCTCAAAATATTCTTTTTTCATAGCAATTTCCTTTCAGGATTTAGGTAACAGACGGAATACCGTGTGCAGTTTAATTCCCTTTGCCGCCTCTATTATCTCTTCTTTAGTTACTTGCTTTAAAAGCTCTGCAAGGCTTTCGGGATCCAAAGGCTCGCTTTCAAAAATTTTAAGCGAATACCAGGTATCGAGCAGACCTTGACCGTCGCTGAACGAATTGAGCGAATCAACACAGCTTTTCTTTGACGATTCAAATTCAAAATCGGTTATCTCGCCGCTTTGCAGCTTTTCAAGCTCGGCTAATACGGCAGATTCGGTTTTTTCGATATTTTCAAGCTCGACTCCGCTTTCCACCGTTACGAGTCCCTTTATTTTAACGCATCTTGCGGCGCAGTAATAGCAAAGGCTCATTTTTTCTCTGACATTTGAAAAAAGCTTTGAGTAAGGGCCGCCGCCGAAAATATCGCAGGCAAGCATTAAAGCCGCCGTGTCTTTATCGGAGCCTTTAAGCTCGCTTGTAAATCCCATTGCAAGCTTGCACTGTGTAACATCTTCTTTTTCATCGATCCTTACAGGCTTTAATGCCGGATCGAGATTTATATTGCCTGTGATATCCGCTTTATTCCCGCGGTCAAATAAGGATAATTTTTCACCGATTTCCGAGAAAAGCGTTATGGGCAGATTATCGGAAATTACATTTACTCTTAAATACGCTTTTGAAAGTACTTCTTTATAAGCCTTATAAAGCGACTTTCCGGTAATTTTCTTTATCTGCTCGGGCGTTCCGCATTTCGGAACGCCGTAAGGCATATTTTTATACATTTCTTCAATAAGACGCTTTTTGGCATAAATTCTTTTTTCGCTGAATTCGCCTAAAATATGCTGAACAGCTTTATTCTTTTCTCTTTCAACATCGGATAATGAAAATTCTTCATTTTCCGCTTTCGGCTCAAAAATAAGACTTTCAAGCATATCAGCCGCACTGCCGACGAGATCGTCGTTATCAAGAGTAAACCTGTTGTTTATAACCGAAATACCGATTTTTAAAAGCTGAAGATCGCCGACTTTTTCGCTTGAAGCAATCAGCTCGGCGCCGTAAAGACGGCTGAGCTTGAAATTAAGCTCCGAAAAATCGGGATATTTTTTTCCGCAGGTTGTAAGAACAAACGGCAAAAGCGCATATTCAGCCACAGTTTCCTCGCTTAAAGGAAGATAAAAATTAAACGAGATCAAGGTCGTGTTGAACTTATTGCTTCTTATAAAAATTCCGTCTGCATTTTCTGCAATTTTTTTTGATTTTAAAGGCAAATCTATCACTCCGAAGAAAAATCAATTTAGTACATTATACCACAAAACCAATCTTAATAACAAGACCTTTTCTTATCAATTATTTATCTTGTAATTAAAAAGATAATATGTTATAATTATTTTAATTTATATATCGGGAGAAATAGTATGAAATGTCCTTTTTGCGCTTTCGAAGAAAGCAAAGTTATCGATTCAAGACCTACTGACGAGGGCGAAAGAATCAGAAGAAGAAGAGAATGCTTAAAATGCGGCAAGCGGTTTACAACTTATGAGCTTATAGAAAGCCTGCCGATAATAGTTATTAAAAAAGACAAATCGCGCGAGCCTTTTAACCGCGAAAAGCTCTTAAACGGTATGATAAGAGCCTGCGAAAAAAGACAGGTTTCTCTTGAAACGCTTGAAAAAGCGATAGACGATATTGAGCAGTCTATTCAAAACTCTATGGACCGCGAGGTCAGCAGCGACAGAATAGGCGAGCTTGTTATGGAAAAGCTTAAAGGTATCGACGAGGTTGCGTATGTCAGATTTGCGTCGGTCTACAGGCAGTTTAAAGACATTAACACCTTTATGGAGGAGCTTAACAAGCTTCTTGAAAAGAGCTGAGGAGATTATTTGATGAACGATTACGAATTAATGGCGCAATTACTTTTGCCCGATATAGATAAAGAACCGTCATACTATGAGAATTTTTATCCTTTAAGGGACTTAAAGGAAGGCGCAAGAGTGACAAGAGTGGCGCCGAGCCCCACAGGATATCTTCATTTAGGCACTCTTTTTACCGCGCTTGTAAACAGAATAACCGCCACTGCAAGCGGAGGAGTTTTCTTTACAAGAATTGAAGACACCGATAAAAAGCGTGAAATAGAGGGCGGAATTGCCGATATTATCGACGGATTAAAGCGTTTCGGAATTGAAATTGACGAAGGCTTTATCAGCGGCGAAGAAGAGAGCGGAAAGTACGGCCCTTATCAGCAAAGCAAAAGAGCTGAAATTTACAGAACTTATGCTAAGGATCTTATCAAAAGAGGTCTTGCATACCCCTGCTTCTGCACACCCGAAGAGCTTGAAGAGGTAAGGCACGAGCAGGAAAGCAAAAAAATACGCACGGGTTACCACGGCGAGTGGGCAAAGCACAGAAATATAACTTTAGAAGAGGTCAGATCCGAGCTTAAACTCGGCAAGCCCTTTGTTATAAGACTTAAATCCCAGGGCAGCGAAGAAAACCGAATCACATTTGACGACTGCATAAAGGGCAAAATAGAAATGCCGGAAAACGACGAGGACTTCGTTATCCTTAAATCCGACGGTATTCCTACCTATCACTTCGCTCACGCGATTGACGATCATTTGATGAGAACTACTCATGTGCTCCGCGGAGACGAATGGATATCATCGGTGCCTAAGCATATAGAGCTTTTCAAGCTTCTCGGATTTAAGCCTGTTAAATACGGGCATATATCCCCTATTATGAAGTCCGAAAACGGTGCTAAGAGAAAAATTTCAAAAAGAAAAGACCCGGAAGCGGCTGTAAAATATTTTGCGCTTGAGGGTTACGATCCGCAAAGCGTGATAGAATATCTTATGACTATTGCCGCTTCCGATTATGAGGATTGGCGCAAAGCAAATCCCGACGCTGATTACAGAACTTTCAAATTCAATCTAAAGAAAATGAGCGTTTCGGGAGCGCTTTTTGATAACGATAAGTTAAACGATGTCAGTAAAACTCAGATATCCAGACTTAAGAGCAACGAGGTCTATGAAAAGCTTACTCTCTGGGCGAAAGAATTCGACGCGGAATTTTATGAAATTTTGACCCGCGATCCCGATTATACGGTAAAAATGCTTTCTATCGACCGTGACGACGCTAAAAAGCCGAGAAAAGACCTTATTAAATGGTCTGACGCCAAGGATTATTTTTCTTACTTTTTTGACGAACTTTTTACGCCGTCATTCGAAATTCCCGAGAATATCGATCCTGATGACGCAAAGCTGTTTTTAAAGCGTTATAAAGATGTCTATAATATGAGTGACGACCGACAGCAATGGTTTGACAAGATCAAATCTCTTTGCCCCGATCTCGGCTTTGCTTCCGATACAAAAGAATATAAAAACAATCCCGATAACTATAAAGGAAGTGCCGGAGATCTAAGCACTATACTGAGAATTGCAGTCACAGGCAGGAGAAATACTCCCGATCTTTGCGCAATTATGCAGGTGCTGGGCATTGATAAATGCTTTGAAAGAATCGATGAAATGATAAAAGGGATTTAAGAAAGGATCACTTATGGAAGAAATAAAGAATAACGAGCTTCCGTCTAACTTTATACTTGATTTTATTGACGAAGACCTGAAAGACGGAGTTTACGATCATATTCAGACAAGATTTCCGCCCGAGCCGAACGGTTATCTGCACATCGGCCACGCAAAAGCTATTTGCATAGATTTCGGTACAGCGGAAAAATATAACGGAAAATGCAATTTAAGACTTGACGATACTAACCCCACCAAAGAAGATGTCGAGTATGTTGACGCTATCAAGGAAGATATTAAATGGCTCGGGTTTGACTGGGACAATGTGTATCATGCTTCCGATTACTTTGATTATATTTATGACTGCGCTCTTTATCTTATAGATAAGGGACTTGCATTTGTAGACGAATCAAGCGCGGATAAAATCCGTGAAATGCGCGGGACTTTAACAGAGCCCGGTATCGAGAGCCCTTACAGAAACCGCCCTATAGAAGAAAACAAAGAGCTTTTCCTTAAAATGACAAAAGGTGAATTTGAAGAAGGCTCAATGGTTTTAAGAGCAAAGATCGATATGGCTTCTCCAAATCTCAATATGAGAGATCCCGTAATTTACAGAATTCTTAAAGCCACTCATCACAGAACGGGCGATAAATGGTGCGTTTATCCGATGTATGATTTTGCACATCCTTTAAGCGACGCCAAAGAGGGAGTTACACATTCTTTATGCTCTCTTGAATTTGAAAACCACCGCCCGCTTTACGACTGGGTATTAAAAGCCGCGGATATCAAAAATCCTCCCAGACAGATAGAGTTTGCAAGAATGAATGTAAATTACACTCTTACAAGCAAAAGAAAATGCTTAAAGCTTGTAAACGATAAGCTTGTAACAGGATGGGACGATCCGAGAATGGCCACTCTTTGCGGAATGAGAAGAAGAGGTTATCCGGCGCAGGCTGTCAGAGCGTTTGTCGATAAAATAGGAGTATCCAAAGCCTACAGCGTTATCGATTATGCCCTGCTCGAATCCTGCGTGCGCGATTATCTTAATGAGCACGCAGAGCGCGCAATGGCTGTTATCGATCCACTTAAGATCATTATAGATAATTATGATGAGAATAAGACCGAAAAAATAGAGTTTGATAAAAACCCGAACGATCCGTCAGCAGGCAAAAGCAGCGTGACATTTTCAAAAGAAATTTATATTGAAAAAAGCGACTTTATGCTTGATCCTCCGGGAAAGTATTTCAGGCTCTGCCCTGAAAAAGAAGTCCGCTTAAAAGGCGCTTATTATATTAAATATGCTTCCCACGAAACGGATGAAAACGGCAATATCACCGCCGTTCACTGCACTTATGATCCCGAAACCAAGGGCGGAGATTCTCCCGACGGCAGAAAGGTCAAAGGCACGCTTCATTGGGTAAGCGCCGAGGACTGCGCCGATGTGACCGTAAGACTTTACGACAGACTTTTCAATGTTGAAAATCCGAGCGATGAAGAGGGCGTTTCCTCCTTTGCGGAAAACTTAAATAAAGATTCCTTAAAAGAGATCAAAAACTGCAAGGTCGATAAATCGCTCTTAAGTTCAAAGGTCGGAGATACTTTCCAATTTATGAGACAAGGTTATTTCTGCGTTGATAAAGACTCTAAAGAAAATGATCTCGTGTTCAACAGGACCGTTGCCCTTAAGGACTCGTTTGTAAAAAAGAAATGATAAAGTTACAAGATATTTATGATTTTTTGGACCTCTGCTTCCCTTTTGATACCTCGCTTGATTTTGACAACACGGGTATCCTGATAGGAGATAAAAACGCGCAGGTAAAAAAAGCGGTTATAGCTCTTGACTGCAATAAAGATGTGCTTAAAAAAGCGAAAGCTTTATCAGCGGACCTTATTATTACCCACCACCCCGTGATTTTTAACGGAATCAAAAGCGTTACCGCACAAAGCGTTGTTTTCGACTGCGTTAAATCAGGTATAAGCGTAATATCCTGCCACACGAACTTAGATATTGCAGACGGCGGAGTAAGCGACGAGCTATGCAAAAAAATCGGTCTTAAAAATATTAAGCCTTTTACAGCTTCCGACGGATTTACCCTCCGCGAGGGCGAAACGGACAGCTTATCTCCAATGGCTTTTGCAAAAATGCTTTCGCAAAAGCTTAATACATCGGTAAGATATGTTCCCGGTAAAACAGACTTAAAAAGAGTCCTCGTCTGCTCGGGATCGGGCGGAGATTATTTAAGCGATGCCATAAAAGAAAATTTTGACGCGCTTTTGACAGCCGATGTCAAGCACAATGTGTTTATTGACGCTCAAAACGCGGAAATATCTCTTTTTGACGCAGGCCATTATGCGACGGAAAACGTTATAATAAAGCCGCTTAAAAATCTGCTCAGTGAAAATTTTAAAAATGTGGAATTTATTTTAATAAATAACGAAAATATATTGCACATATAATACAAGCCCGCTTTCATATATTTAAGTATGTGAAAGGCGGGCTAATTTTATGAAATGCTTTATTTTAAGTAAAAAACAGCTGATGCTTAGCTTCGGAGTATTGCTCAGCGCCATCATAATAGCAATAGGATCAACGGCGGCTTTTGCGGCAAAGGAAACCAAACTGCCTATATACTGCGTTGAAACCGATAAAAAGCAAATTGCGATCTCATTTGACGCGGCTTGGGGCAATGACGACACTCAGACGCTCATAGATATTTTAAAAGAATATAATGTTCCCGCCACATTTTTTGTGGTCGGCAGTTGGGTGGATAAATACCCCGAATCGGTCGAGGCTTTGGATAAAGCAGGTCATCAGATACAAAACCATTCAAATTCCCACCCTTATATGACAAAGCTTTCCACAGAGCAAATGAAAAATGAAATAGAAACATGCAACGAAAAAATCAAAAGTATTACAGGCAAGTGCCCCACCCTTTTCAGACCTCCATACGGAGATTATGATAACTGCGTGGTAGAGGCTGTTGAAAACGAAAGAATGCACGCAATTCAATGGTCGGTAGACAGTCTTGACTGGAAAGACAGCGCTACTCCCGACAGCATTTGCAAAAGGGTAACTTCAAAAGTGACGAACGGCAGTATCGTATTATTCCATAACGACGCCGACCACACCCCCGAGGCTCTCCCCACGATTTTAAAATGCCTAAAAGACGAGGGCTATGAATTCGTATTTATTAGCGACCTTATTTATAAAGAAAATTATGAAATAAAGCACGACGGAACCCAGTGCAGAATAAAAGACGGCGAATAATCGCCGTCTTTTATTTATTACATATTCTTAAAGAAGAAAAGCGCAACCGTTCCGGGGCCCACATGAGCGCCGGTCACGGGTTCATAACAGACAGTAAGGCAATTTCCCTTAAAGCCTCTTTCTTTTAAGATCTCAAGCAAGTGGGAAGCGTCGTTTTCATCATCGGCGTGGGCAATTCCTATATCCGAAGATTTATCTTCGCACAGCTCTTCATAATAATCCGCAAGCGATGAAAGCGCGTTTTTTCTGCCGCGTATCTTTGCGCACATAACGATTTTTCCATCATCGTCGCCTCTTAAAACAGGCTTTATTTTAAGAACTGTGCCGACTGCGCTTGCAAGGCGGCTTATTCTTCCTCCGCGCTTTAAATATTCAAGATCATCGACAGTGAAATACTGACATATTTTATTTTTCATATCTTCGCAGTAATCTACAACCTCTTCGAAGCTTGCGCCCGCTTTTAAATATTTTGCGGCTCTTATTACCTGAAGTCCCTCGCCTAAAGAGGCGGCAAGCGAATTTATCACGGCTATTTTTCTATCTTTATATTCTTCTCTTAATTCTTCCGCGGCAAGCTTTGCTGAATGAGCCGTGCCGCTTATGCCGCCCGACATTGTGATATAAATAACATCGTTGCCTTGCTTTAATTCTTCTTCCAAAGCTTCGGAAATCAAAGAAATATTTATCATTGATGTTTTTACATCTGCGCCGCCGCGCATAGCGTCATAAAATTTCTTTCCGTCAAAATCGACCGTATCTTTATAGGATATCTCTTCCCCGTTTACGGTATAGCCGAAAGGAATGACTTTTATATTATATTCATCCGTTATATTTTTTGTAAGATTTGCCGAAGTATCGGTAAACAAAGTTATCATATTATCACCTTTTAAATTTTTAAAGCGGCTTTTAAATAAAGCGCTTTATATACATATTATGGCAAATTAAAGGTAATTTCAATCTACCGTTTAAAAAGCGGCTCTACCAATGTTAGAGCCGCTTTCTACTGACAGTTTATCCGAATTCTATTAAAGTTCTTCCGCCTGTTTTATCCAAATCTCCGCCTCGGCGTCGCTCGGCATTCGCCAATCTCCTCTGGGAGAAAGACAAATGCTTCCTATTTTAACGCCGTCAGGCAAACAGCTTCTTTTAAACTGCTGTGAGAAAAATCTTTTAAGGAAAACGATAAGCCATTTTTTTATAGTATTGCTGTCATATTCCCCTTTAAATGCCAGGAGTGCCAGATCATAGATTTTTTTCGGAGTAAATCCGAATCTTACAAAATAATAAAGGAAAAAATCGTGGAGAGCATATGGACCGACGATTTCCTCAGTTTGCTGAGCTATTTTTCCGTTTTCATCGGGAGGAAGAAGCTCGGGGCTTACGGGAGTATCTAAAATATCCTTTAAAACCTCTTTGCAGTTTTCAAAAATATTGTTTTCTATGATACTGTCTATCATCCATCTTATGAGAGTTTTAGGAACGGAGGAATTAACGCCGTACATACTCATATGATCGGCATTATAGGTGCACCACCCGAGGGCAAGCTCGCTTAGATCGCCTGTGCCGACGACAAAGCCGTGAGATTTTCCGGCATAATCCATAAGCACCTGCGTGCGCTCTCTTGCCTGAGAGTTTTCATAGGTTAGATCCTTATTATCGGGATCCTGCCCGATATCTTTAAAATGCTGCATAACAGCATTGCTTATCGGAATTTCTACTGAATTTACGCCTAATTGCTCCATAAGCTTAACGGAGTTCGAATGAGTGCGGTCGGTAGTTCCGAAAGCGGGCATTGTGATACCGGTGACAGATTTAGAATCAAGTCCCGAAAGGGCGGCGGCTCTTGCGCTTACAAGAAGAGCAAGCGTTGAATCAAGGCCTCCCGAAACGCCGATCACAGGAAGGCTATTAGTTATTTCCATTCGCTTTTTAAGCCCCATAACCTGCATTTCGAAAATTTCCATACACCTTTGCGCACGGTCCTTTTCAGACTCGGGAACGAAAGGATATTTAAACACTGAATAAAATAAAGCGTCATTTTCCTTTTTATCCGAATCAATACGAACTGTTCTGAAATTTTTATTTTTAAGATTAAGGCTTGCCGATTGCGAAAAGGTTTTTATCTTATACCTGTCCGTGCGGATCTTACCGAGATCTATATCGCTGATAAGCACATAATCGGTATCTATCTTTTTCTTGTTTTCAGCGATAATTCTTCCGTTTTCACAGACTAAGCTATGGCCTGAAAAAATAAGATCGGTCGTCGATTCCTTACAGCCTGCCGAAACATATACATATGCATTAAGGCTTGACGCCGACTGCTGGCTGATAAGGTTTCGGCGGTAATTTCTTTTAGAAATCGTTTCATTGCTGGCAGAAAGGTTTAATATTACCTCTGCTCCCGCAAGCGAAAGAATGTTTCCTGGCGGAACAGCTGCCCAAAGATCCTCGCAAATCTCGCAGCCGAATTTAAATGAGCCTGTATCAAAAATTAGATCTGTGCCGACAGGTATTTTATAATCGGCAAAAGGCAAAGAAATTTCGCCGTTTAATAGTTCCGATCCCGAAGAAAACCATCTGCCCTCATAAAATTCATTATAGGTAGGGATATAGGTTTTCGGAACGATTCCGAGTATCTTTCCGCCGAAAATAACTGCGGCGCAGTTATAGAGCCTGCCGCTGATTCCTATAGGCAGACCTACCGCTATAACTGATTTTATTTCCTTTGTTTTTTCCGCTGTTTCCTTAAGTCCGGCTATCGCAGAAGACAAAAGATTATTATTAAAGAAAAGATCGGCGCAGGTATATCCCGTTATGCAAAGCTCGGGAAAAACTATAATATCCGGATCGCTTTGCGCCACTTTATAAGCTAAATTCAGAATATTCTCGGTGTTCTTTAAAGGGTCGGCTACCGCCGCGTCAGGTACTGCCGCCGCAACTCTTATAAAATCCTGCATATTATCTCTCCTTAAATCGGATTTTAATCTATTGAAATAAACTTTTCAACATTCTTATGTATCTGTTCCATTTTTTTATCAAGTTCAGCGCTCACTCTCGCGCATTCCTTAAGTTCGTCTTCGGTCTGGCGGGTAAGCTCGTAATTTTTCTTGTACTTGATTTTATGTTCCAGTGTTGCCCACCAATCCATAGAAATAGTCCTGAATTGGACCTCAACTTTCATAAACTTTTTCTCATCGTGCAGGAAAATCGGAATTTCCACTATAAGATGAAGACTTCTGTAACCCGTTTCTTTAGGATTTTTTATATAGTCTTTCAAATTTATAAGCTTAATATCGTCTTGCTTTAAAAGCGCGTCAGCCATCATATATATGTCCGACGGGAAAGCGCATATAACTCTTACTCCCGCGATATCATAAATATTATCTTCTATACTTTTAGCATTGACAGGAATATTTTTTCTCTTGCATTTTTCAAGAATACTTTCGGGAGATTTAAGCCTCGTTTTGATGCTTTCTATCGGATTTCGGTCATATTGCAGGGAAAGCTCTTCATTTAAAACATTAAACTTAGTTGAAACTTCCATCATAGCGCATCTGTAATAAGCCATAAGCTCTTTAAAGGGCATTGTATATTCCTGTGCCAAAAGCCTTATTTCGTCTTCATTTATCTTGCTTTTAAGAAACTGCTCAATTATTTTTCCGTTCTTATTAAAAAGTGCCATTATTTCATCCTCTTAACCATAATATACCTATATTATAAAGCACAATTATGGATTTTTTTAAAACACAATATTAATATTATACCACATTTGAAAATTATAGCAACATTTTTGCCTATTAAATAATATCGTATCTTTAAAAACTCTGCCGCGTTAAGAAAAAATCTTTTCGCGGCAGTTTTATTATTTTAAGACGCATTTTTAAGTTTTTTGGCATCCGCAGCCGATTTAGCCTCTTTTAACATATTTTCGGCAAATATTCCGTAACCCGTTTTAGGATCGTCAACAAGAACATGAGTCACCGCTCCGACAAGCTTGCCGTTTTGAATTATCGGGCTTCCGCTCATTCCCTGCACTATTCCGCCTGCCTTATCCAAAAGCTCGGGATCGGTAACAGTCACCAAAAGATTTTGAGTTTTAGAAAGATAGGTCAGGTTTCTCTTTTTAATACTGCAGGAATAAAGCTTAGGCTGTTCGCCTGAAACCGTGCATAAGATCTGTGCTTCGCCGTCGGTTACTTCCTGCTTATTCGCAACTTTAGTAAGGTTGCCGAAATTAAGCTCGCCCTTTAAAAAACCATATACGCCGTCTGATTTATTTGCGGCAATATCAGCTAAAGAAGAAAAGGTGAATTTGCCTTTCAGCTCGCCGGGGTTGCCGTTGGACGCTTTGTTTACGGATAATATTTCCGCTCCGACCATTTCTCCCGACGACAGATCAAGCAGACTTCCCGTATCTTCATCGCATATTCCGTGGCCGAGGCCGCAGATAACATTGTCTGACGGACTGTAAAAAGTAAGGCTGCCTATTCCCGCCGAGCTGTCCCTTACCCACACGCCTATTCTGTAAACCCCGTCGGACTCGTCTTTAACGGGTTTTATTTTAAGATTTACAGAATTTTTCTTTCTGTTTATTTTAAGCGCAAGTTCTTTGCCATTAGAACCGCTCACAATTTCCGAAACATCTTCGTTGCAGGTAACGCTTATGCCGTCAATCGTTTCGATATAATCTCCGACTTTAAGCCCTGCTTCTTTCGCCGGATCAACGGATCCGTTTGATGTGTTAACGCTTGATGTTTCTATTACAAGCACGCCGTTTGTATAAAGCTTCATTCCGAAAGGATTTCCAAGCACCGTTACATACGACGGATCGACGACCTCAACATTGGTCGAAGAAAAAGGAATAAAGCCGAAAAGCTTTAAATCGATATTATATTTTTCCCCTACAGACGACGCCGAAACCTGCCTGAATTTTGCGCCCTTATAAACAGCCGTGACAGGCAGTTTTGAATCAAGGCTGAAGCTTTCTCCGGGATTTACCTTATAGCTTGAAGCCACATCTTTTTTCATAACATAAAGCGTTAAAAACAGAGCAAAAGAAATTACGGCAAATAAAATTGCCGTCGCTCTGACCGCCGTTTTTGCAAATTTCATTATATCACCCTCAAAGTAATATAATTATTCCCGGAACTTTGCAAAATAAAACCGTTTCATAGGGAAAATCCTGAAACGGTTTTTTAAAAAAACTTTATAAGTTTATCCGCCGTAAGGGAAATCGAATGTTTTGCCGGAAGAACTGCTGTCCGAAGAACTGCTTGATTTATCGGAAGAATTTGATTTTACAGAAGAAGAATAGCTTGATTCACCGATATTTGCTTTAAGCTTTGCGGAGTATTCTTTTACTCCGCCGTTTGATTCCACCACGGTGACCTTGATTGTATCTCCTGCACGGCAATCGTCGATAATATTAAGCACCATATCGTCGTAGGTTATTTTAGTGCCGTTGATATGAGTAATTATATCGCCCTCTTTTACCTTTCCGTAAAGATCGCTGTCCTCACCGACGGAAACAACATAAAGGCCGGTGCTTGAAAGATCTTTTGCATTTGCTTCGGGAGTATTTATCATCTGATAAGTAATTCCGAGTTTTGCCCTGTCTGTTACCTTTCCGTATTTGATGAGCTGTTTTGTTACTCTCGAAACTGTGGTTGTGGGAATTGCAAAGCCTATTGAATCATATTGAGCGCCGGCAAGCTTTGAAGAAGTGATTCCTACTACCTGACCGTACATATTTACAAGCGCGCCTCCGGAACTGCCGGGGTTTATGGCACTGTCTGTCTGAATAAGCTTTGAAGAATAATTAGAGGTCGTTTTAACTCTGCGCTCGGTAAGAGATACTATTCCGCTCGTGATAGTCGATTTATCCTGTGCGGAGCTCGGTCTGCCTATCGCTACGACCGATTCGCCGCAAATAAGCTCTGAAGAATTTCCCAAAGTGGCGGCGGTTATACCGGAGGTTTTAGTAAGCTTAAGCACTGCAAGATCGCTTATAGAATCGCCTGCTATATATTCCGCTGTTCTTTCAGAACCGTCGCTCATATAAACAAGGAATTTAGGAGCGCCTATATCGGCATAGATATGGTCGTTTGTAACGATATATCCGTCTTCGGAAATTATAACTCCCGTTGCATTAGCCGAGGAGCCGGCGGAATTGTAAACGACTATTCCAACGATGCTTTTATCGACCTTTTCGTAAACCTGGGCAGGTGTCATCTGATCTGTTTTCTTAGGCTTTGCCGCAAGGTCTACAGTAATATTTTTATTTCTCGCATACTGCGAAGTGCTTCTGCCCATAAAAAATCCCGTAAGGCAGGTGGCGGTAAGAAGCATAACGCAAGCCATTATCAAAGCAAAAAGCTTAAGTCCTCTGACGGAAGAAGAATAGTCCTTATTTGGCTCGTCGTCAGTATATTCAACTTTGACAAGCGTAGTCGGAACAGGGACTTTTTCCGGCTCATTAAAGCTTTCTTCCGCAACTGTTTCAGGCTCCTGCTTTATTTCCTCGTCATTTGAATTAAGATTATTATTAATTTCTTCGCTCATAAAAATTTCCTTTCAAAATCAATAATACAAATTATTTTATAAGAGGGAGTTTTACTTCAAATTCTGTAAATTCATTTTCAACGCTTGATACAGAGATCGTTCCGCCGTGGGATTTTACTATTGTTTTTACTATATAAAGACCGAGTCCCATACTGTTTTTATTAGCAGACCTCGATTTATCAAGCTTATAAAATCTTTCGAAAACAAGCGGTAATTCGCTTTGCGGTATTCCCTTGCCTGTATTTCTTATCTTAAAGTCCATATCCTTAGAGTCCGCACTGAGCGCGAAAGAGATCGATCCGCCCTCATCCGTGAATTTAACGGCATTATCCACAAGATTATAAATAACCCTGTAAATAAGATCCTTATCGGCATTTAAAGTGATACTTTCTATCGAATCAAGCCCTGAAATTTCAAGATTTCTTTCCTCTATTCTCTGCTCCTGGCTTACAACTATCCTTAGAAGAAGTTCTCTGAAATCAAACTTCTCATATTTAAGAGCAAATTCTCCCGATTCAAGCTTTGAAATGCTGAGCATCGACTGAACCATTCTCGAAAGCCTTTTTATCTCTTCGGAAACAATATTAAGGTAATAATTCTGTTTTTCCGGCTCTATAGTACCGTCGATAATTCCGTCGACAAATCCGCTTATAGTTGTCATCGGAGTCTTAAGCTCGTGCGAAACATTCGCAACAAAGCTTTTTCTTGTTTCCTCAAGTCTTGAAATAGAATTCGTCATCTGATTAAACGATGCGGCAAGCTCGCCTATCTCATCGTCGCTCGTGACGGGAATTCGCTTTGAGAAATCTCCTCCCGCCATTGCTTTAGAAGCGTCTGACATAAGCTTTATCGGCTTAGATATCTTGACCGTCATTCCGTACAGCGCAAAGAACATCAGCACAACCGGAAGAATAGAAGAGAACAAAAACAGTCTTGTGACTTTCTTTGTCAAATGCTTAACGCTTGCAAGCGAGGAGGCGGCTACAACATATCCCATTTGCTTGTCATTTTTAGAAACAAGCTTGCAGGAATAGAAATATTGCTGTTCCTTATAAAGATCGAGATTATCAATTCCTTTCGGCTCTTTTCTGCCGAAGCCTTTTATAACGCTGTCGGGAATTTTCGAGCCCGAATGGCCGCAAAATCCGTTTATCCCGAATTCTTCGCAACTGCAGACCTTTATAATCCCGTAACTGTTGGTCACAAAAACATCGCTGTCGTTTACAGCGCAGAGATTTTTAATAATATAGTAGAGCCCTTTATTATCTGCCGCTTCATCAATAGTGTATATCTGACCGCCGGCAAAATCCGCCACGCTTTCGCTTACTTTTTTGAGCGAATCATATTTTAAATCTGCAACATAATCATTATAAACGAGGGTAAGCGTCGCCATTAAAGTTCCCAGGCTTAAAATGATTATCAGCATAAATGCTAAAAAATATTTTCCGAAAAGACGCTGTCGCATCACTTTACCTCAAATTTGTATCCAACGCCCCAAACGGTTTTGAGCGACCATTTTTCGGAAACGTTTTCAAGCTTTTCTCTGAGTCTTTTAACATGAACATCGACTGTTCTCGAATCGCCGTAGTAATCAAAGCCCCAAACCTCATCAAGAAGCTGATCGCGGGTATAAACCCTGTTCGGATTGCTTGCAAGATGATAAATAAGCTCAAGCTCTTTCGGAGGAGTGTCTATCCTCTTGCCGTCGACTATCAGCTCATAATTGGTAAGATTGATAATAAGCTTATCAAAGCGGACTTCTTTTATATCGGTCTGCGAGTCCTCCCCGTTAGTTCTGCGGAGAACGGCTTTTATTCTTGCTACAACCTCTTTTGAATCAAAAGGCTTGCTGACATAATCGTCAGCCCCTAATTCTAAACCTAATATCTTATCAAAGGTCTCGCCCTTAGCAGTAAGCATAATTATAGGAGTATTGCTCTTCTTGCGGATCTCGCGGCAGACCTGCCAACCGTCAAGCCGGGGCATCATAATATCAAGCACTATTAAGTCCACATCGAATTTTTCCGCCTGCTCAAGCGCTTCTTTTCCGTCGTGAGCAACCACGGTATTAAATCCGTCTTTTTCAAGATAGAGCCTTAAAAGCTCGCAAATATTTATATCATCATCCGCGATTAAGATCGTTTGACGGTTCATAATCCTGTCCCCCTGATAAACTTTATGAAAAAATTTTACAATAATTTTATTACTAAAATATGAATATTTGTATTATTTTTTGAAAACAAACTTACCGCCCGGAAAAGAAATTCCGGGCGGCAGGTTCATTGTCAAAAATTATTCAGCGTCGTCGTTCTGATTCTGCTCTTTCATTTTTGCAAAGCATTCGCTGCAATAAACGGGTCGGTCGTCACGGGGAACGAAAGGAACCTTTGCTACGCCGCCGCAGGCATCGCAGACTGCCTCGTGCATTTCACGGGGCGCTCTGTTTGCATTCTTGCGCTTGTCGCGGCACGCCTTACAGCGCTGGGGCTCGTTCTCAAAGCCTTTTTCCTGATAAAACTCCTGCTCCCTTGCAGTGAAAACGAATTCCGCTCCGCACTCCTTGCAAACTAAAGTCTTGTCTTCGAACATTTTTTGTACCTCTCTTGTTTTCTAATTAGCCCGGACGGGTTCGCACCGACATCTTTGATTTTGCTTTCAACGCTCTGCTATTTAAGCTACCAAGGCCATATTTATTTTTTAAGCTTTTTTCTTACGCGGCTCAGTGCGTTATCAACTGATTTTTCCGATATATTAAGCTCCGCCGCTATCTCGCCGTAACTCTTTGCGGATAAAAACCCGATAAGCACTTTATATTCCGTTTCGGATAAAAGACTTTTTATATTATTTTTTAAATTTTCAAAATTTTCTCTTTCGATAATAAGCTTTTCGGGATCCTCAAGCGAAAGAATATCGGTTTCGCCCAATGGATCAATAAGCTCCGCAGGAACGCGCTTTTTTGCTGAAAAGCTTCTCGCAAAAGAAGAAATCGCCCTGTTTATACAAAGGAAAACAAAGGTTGAAAAAGCGGCGATTTTTTCATCATAGCTTTCCGCCGCGGAAAACACGGCAAGCCTGCCCTCCTGAATAAGATCCTCGCGGTCGATATAAGGATAATTCCTCGCCGCATTAATAATATAAGGCATATATCTTTCAATCAAAATTCTAAGATAAACGCGATCTCCGCTTTTTATTTTAGAAATGATCTCTTTATCGCTGAGCGCGGCGCCTGATTTTAAAAAATCTTCCATAAATACTCCAAACCGAAATAAGTGTAAAACAAATTATAACACTTTTATCGGTTCATTTGCAAGAAATCAGACCGATAATTTGAGGGATATTCACAAATTTTGTCGAAAATTGTAAATTATACCAAAAACATTTTTATTACATTTATAATTTTATACCATTTGCACTAAAAAGTCAAGTAAAATTATTATAAACGCCTTTGTTTATATTGACAAACGGATAAAAAAATAATACAATAAATTCAGAAATAATAAAATACGGAGGAAAAAAGTTTATGATAAAAGAAAAATATGAGCTTTGGCTGAAAAATGCCGTGAAAGATCCCGATCTTATTAAAGAGCTAAAAGAGATAAAAGACGATGAAAACGCCGTTAACGACGCTTTTTATACCGACCTTGAATTCGGCACGGCAGGTCTCAGAGGCGTGATAGGCGCAGGCTGCAACAGAATGAATGTTTATACAGTCGCTCAGGCAACGCAGGGACTTGCACAGTATGTTCTCTCCCGAAGCGATAAGCCCTCTGTGGCTATAGCTTACGACAGCAGAATAAAATCCGATCTTTTTGCAAGGACAACTGCGGAGGTTTTCGCGGCTAACGGCGTGAAAGTATATATTTACAAAGAGCTTATGCCCACTCCTATGCTTTCGTTTGCGATAAGATATTTAAAGTGCGACGCGGGCGTTGTTGTCACGGCGAGTCACAACCCGTCTAAATATAACGGTTATAAAGCTTACGATGAAACCGGCTGTCAGTTAGGTCCCGAAGCTGCGGACTATGTTTTAAACATTATGCAGAGTGTGGATATTTTCACGGGAGTTAAGACCTCTGATTTTGACGAAGGTCTTAAAAGCGGAATTATCGAATATATCGGCGAAGATGTTATAAATGCGTTTTTAGACAGGGTCGAGTCTTCGAGAGTTTCAAAGGATATGGATCTTTCCGATCTTAAAATCATTTATACTCCTTTAAACGGAACGGGAAACAAGCCTGTAAGAAAAATTCTTGACAGAATAGGAATTAAAAATATCGAAGTTGTAAAAGAGCAGGAAAACCCCGACGGCAACTTCCCCACCGTACCCTATCCCAATCCCGAGATCAAGCAGGTTTTCGAAATTGCGCTTGAAATGGCAAAATCATATAACCCCGACATTCTGCTTGCAACCGATCCCGATTGCGACAGAGTGGGAATTGCAGTAAATGTCAACGGAAACTTTGAGCTGTTTTCAGGCAACGATGTGGGAGTTTTACTTCTTTACTATATGCTCTCTGTTAAAAAGGAAACAGGCAAGCTTCCGAAAAATCCCGTGGCTGTTACAACGATAGTTTCCACCGGTATGTGCAAGAAAATAGCCGCTGATTTCGGCTGTGAGCTTATCGAAACCTTAACAGGCTTTAAATTTATCGGCGAGCAGATAACAGAGCTTGCAAAGACTAACGAGCAGGACAGATATATTCTCGGCTTTGAGGAAAGCTACGGATATCTTGCAGGTAGTTATGTAAGAGATAAAGACGCCGTAACGGCATCAATGCTTATCTGCGAAATGACGGCTTATTATAAATCCAAGGGTAAAAACTTAAAGCAGGTGCTTTTCGAGCTTTATGAGAAATACGGATATTTCTTCTGCGCTCAAAAGAGCTTTACCTGCGAAGGTCAGAGCGGAATTGAAAAGATAAAGGGTATAACCGAAGAGCTCCGCGCAAACCCGCCTGCGGAAATTGCCGGAAGCAAAGTAGCGGTTATTAAAGATATCAAAACATCCGTTTGCAAAAATTTAAAGACAAACGAAGAAACCAAGATCAATCTTCCGAAATCAAATGTTTTGTGCTACTATCTTGAAGACGGCGACTCTCTCATAGTCCGCCCCTCCGGAACAGAGCCTAAAATAAAAATTTATATCGGCGCGGTTTCCGATTCTTGTGAAAAAGCCGAAAAGCGCAGAGAAGAAATTATCAATGCCGGAACTAAGCTTTTAGGATTTTAATAAAATTGAGTCCCTGCTAAAAAGCAGGGACTCAATTTTATTCTATTATTTTGTAAATATGAGGAGTTTTTTCGGGCTTTTTATCTGAAAATTCATAAGCCCTAAAGATTAGCGCTTTTGCTTCGGCTAATTTATTCTTATCGCTTGAATAGAGTGTGCAAAGCACTTCTGAATCTTTTACGAAATCTCCTTTTTTCTTATTTATTATAATTCCTGCAAGGAAGTCGATCTTATCATCTTTTGCAATTCTTCCCGCTCCCAAAGCGCCTGCGGCACTGCCTATTAAAGCAGTATCTGTTTTATAGACAAAGCCTGACTTTTCACTTTTAACCTCTAACGAAAATTCTGCCTTTTTAAAATCCGAGTTTTCAATAAAGCTTAAATCTGCGCCCTGTGCCGATATCCATTCAAGGAATTTGGCATAGGCCTTTTTTTCGTCTAAAATCCGAGTAGCCGTGTCTAATGCTTTATCAAATGGTATTTTTTTGCTCAAAGCGATCATTTCCGCAGAAAGAGCCAGGCAAATCTCTCTTAATTCTCCCTTTTCTTCGCATTTTAAAATTTTTACCGCTTCTTCGACCTCTAAAAGATTTCCGATATTATTACCGAGCGGAGAATCCATATCGGAAATAACAGCCGCTGTGTTTCTGCCGTTTCTCTTACCTATTTCAATCATTTTTTCCGCAAGCAGGCAAGCGCTTTTCGGAGTTTTCATAAAAGCGCCGCTTCCGAACTTAACATCCAAAACTATGGATTTCGCGCCCGCGGCTATTTTTTTGCTCATTATGCTTGAAGCTATAAGAGGGATACTTTCCACCGTCGCCGTGACATCTCTTAATGCATAAAGTTTTTTATCGGCAGGCGTCAGCTTTCCGCTCTGACCTGTTACCGCAATTCCGATATTTTTTACCTGATTTTCAAATTCTTCCGGGTTAAGAGAAGAATTATAACCTTTTATCGATTCAAGTTTATCGACAGTGCCGCCTGTAAATCCTAAACCTCTGCCGGACATTTTCGCGACCGTGCAGCCTGCCGCGGCGGCTATAGGAGCGACTATAAGAGTGGTCTTATCCCCCACGCCGCCCGTGGAGTGCTTATCCACGGTGAATTCGCCGAGAGTGGAAAGATCGAGTTTTTCTCCCGAATCTGCCATAAGTTTTGTAAGAATTGAAGTTTCTTCATCATCGAGGCCGTTTAAATAAATTGCCATTAAAAGAGCTGAAACCTGATAATCGGGGATCTGACCTTCATCATAGCCGTTTATAAAAAAAGCCAATTCTTCTTTTGTAAGCTTTAAATTATCTCTTTTTTTAGCGATAATATCATACATTCTCACTTTTTAACTTCACTTCCTTTAAAAGAGCGCGGTAAAAGCTCGGATAATGTGTATTCCTTATAACCTTTATCATCACAGATAAGAATTTTAAAATCTTCAGAAACGAATTCGGAAATAAACTGCCTGCAAATTCCGCAGGGCATAAAGTCGGGTGAGAATTTTCCGTCTTTCCCTCCTGCTATTGCTATTGCCTCAAATTCTCTTTCATTATTAGAAATTGCGGAGCAAAAAGCCGACCTTTCGGCGCAAATTCCGGCAGGAAAAGAGGCGTTTTCTATATTTACCCCTGTGTAAACTTTGTTTGTTTTTGTAAGCAGTGCCGCACCTACAAAGCAGCCGGAATACGGCGCATAGGCGTTTTTTGATATCTTTTCGGCAGTCTTGCAAAGCGATAAATAAGTGCTTTTCATATTTTACCTCTTTAAATCAAAGTTAAAGCGAGTTTTATCATTTGATCAAAGGTATCGCGCCTTTCATCAGAGCTTAGAGATTCTTTTGTTACAAGCGAATCGGAAACAGTGCAAATGCACAGCGCTTTTTTATTGCTTGCTGCGGCATTGATATAAAGAGCTGCCGCCTCCATTTCCACGGCTTTTATTCCCATATTCGCCCATTTATATGCGTCTGTTTTCTCAAACGGAAGATCTGAAGAGTCCTTATAAAAAACATCTGTTGATAAAATATTTCCTATATGGCAGGGCAAATTCATATTTTTTGCATTTTCAGCGGCTTTTTTGAGCAGGCCGAAATCGGCAATAGGTGCAAAAGTGCCGGGGAGCTTGAATGAAGAGCAGTAATTCGAATCGGTCGAAGCGGCGGAGGCTAAAATAATATCTCTTAATTTAATATCCTTGCTGTAAGCTCCTGCCGAGCCTACCCTGATGATACTTTCAACTCCGAAGATATTAAAAAGCTCATAAGAATAAATTCCCATTGAGGGCATTCCCATTCCGCTCGCCATAACTGTTACTTCTTTGCCCTTAAATTTGCCCGTAAAGCCTAAAACACCTCTGACCTCGTTTATTAAAACAGGGTTTTCAAGATATCTGTTTGCTATCATTTCCGCTCTTTGCGGATCGCCCGGCATTATAACTGTTTTTGCAAAATCGGAGGGTTTTGCGTTAATATGAGGGGTAGGATAATCAGCCATTTTTCTCATTCTCCTTAACTATTTTAACAATTCTGCTGGTTCCGAGTCTTGATGCGCCCGAATTTAGAAAAAGTTCTGCGTCTTCAAGAGTTTTTATTCCTCCTGCAGCTTTTATCTTAACGCCGCCGAAGACATTATTCTTCATCAAAATGATATCTTCTATTGTGGCTCCGCTTGTAGAAAATCCCGTGGAGGTTTTAATAAAATCAGCGCCTGATTCAGAAACGATTTTACACATATTGATCTTTTCTTCATCGGTTAAAAGGCAGGTTTCGATTATAACTTTAAGAATTTTTTTATCACATATTTTTTTGATTTCTTTTATTTCATTTAAAACAAAGTCATAGCCGCCGCTTTTTATATCGCCGATATTTGCTACCATATCGATCTCGTCAGCCCCGTCTGATAAAGCCTGAGCGGTTTCAAAAAGCTTTATTTTTGTATTATTATAACCGTTTGGAAAACCGATAACGGTGCAAATGCTTTTTTTATCTTTAAGGTAATCTTTTGCTCCCTTTACAAAGCAGGGCGCAATGCACACTGACGCTGTATTATACCGCACCGCATCGTCGCAGAGATTTATAATATCGCTCATCGTTGCCGTGACCTTAAGCTCCGTGTGATCGACGCATCTTAAAATTTTTTCAATATCCAAAGCAACTCACCTCTTGATTTATTATAACAGACTTTTTTAAAATCGGCAACAAAAATGCCGCGGATATCCGCGGCATAATTATTTAAGAACCGGAAACTACCGTATCGTCCTTATTATTAAATCCGTATTTTAATATAAATTCATTTAAAAGATTTTCAGTTTGCTTGAATTCTTCGGACACAGGAAGACTGAAATAATAGTTTTTGCTGTAATCCCTATAATCTGCGTTTTCCTGAACGGTGATAAATAATTCATCCGAAGTAACTAAAGATTTACCTGCGGATTTAATATCGGAAAAATAAGCTTTGATAAAAGCCTTATAATCATCGGTTTTAATAATTAAATTATCGCCGTTGATATCGATAACTGCCCCGATCGCAGAATTTCTTGAAGCTGTTTCTTCCACAGCATTTTTAAAATCGGAACTGCGGTAAAAAGAAAGAAGTTTATCTTCCATCGCATTTTTAACGACATTATAGCTCCTGACTAATTTGTTTCCGCTTTTCAGCTTATAATTAATATCTATAGTATCACGGATATCGCCGTCATTATGCTGATTTAATCGCTTTATGTTTTTATCAAGAATTATCTCTTTATGAAGAGTGGTAACAACATCAAAATCCTTAACTTCTATTTTAAGCCCGGAAAAATTAATGCTCGCCGATTGGATATCTTCCTTGGCAGGAACTTTTTTTACCACTCCGAAGATATCAAAATGTCCGCCTAAAATAACGCTTATTATCATCAGCGAGGAAATAACTCCGAGCAAAGCGGATTTTTTGACCGTCTTAAATCCGCGGTTGCTTATCGCGCCGTACGCTATACAGAAAATCAGCGCGCCTAACACCGCGGTGATAACAAACTTCAAAGTTGCAACTTCGCTCTCGAAAAGAATTCCTATTATGAAAGCTCCGCAAATACCGTAAACTATGCTGGAAACATAATAAATAAACCTGAAAGCATAGGATTCACCGCTTTTTTCAGATTTTCTGCGATAAAACAAAACGCAGGCTATCACATAAAAAATCACAGACAAAATAATAGCTTTTATAACAAAGATTACAACTGTTTTCCCGCTCGGGTTATCGTGATAATTTTTTATGCCTCGGATAATGAAAGAAAAAGGCGAGCCGTATTTCATTAAGAAATTTTCGGAGCCCGATTCATCATAGCCGTAAACCGTTTGCTGTAAAGTATAGCTTACCATAAAAGAAATGCCTATAATACCTATATTTATTCCGAAAAACGAAAGAATAAAATCAAAGGCATTTCCTGCGCAAACAAGGAAGATAAGAGAAAACGCAGAACAAATAAGTATGGAAAACAAAGAATATAAAAGATATACGGATAATGTTCCCACACTTCCCACTGCAGGCGGATAGAATAGAAGAATTCCGAGAAGTCCCAAGTAACCTACTGTGACAGGGATAATACTTAAAAACACTCCGGCAAAAAATCGCGATGATATCATTTCAAACCGAGTGAGCGGAAATGACAAAAACACATCGACGGATCTTTTCTGATAAAGGAAAGAGAAATTTATGATATTAAAGATAACGGAAATTGCGCAGCCTGCAAAAGTGCCGCAATAAAACATTAATCTTATAAAATATCTAACATCATAAGAAGAATACCCCATATTCTCCACTGTTTCTCTGATCTTCATCAAAGAATATCCCGGGCTTATCAGCAGCGCACAGGCGGTGATAAGAAGCAAAACGCCGAGGTTTCGCCTTAAAGTGAATTTAAACATATTGAAAGAAGGATTGATAGTTTTATTCGAGGATGTTCTTAATATCATAACCGAGCACCTCCAATTCATAAATAAAAGTTTCTTCCAAAGTAGGCTCAATACATTCGATAAATATAGGATCAAATTGCTTTATAAAAGCTTCTATTTCCTTTTCATCGCCCTTTGCGATTATCTGAATAAGCGAGCCTGTTCTTTCGATCTTGAGTATATCAAGAGAATCGAACGCCTTGATTTCAGGTACTGAATTAAACGCCGCCTGAAATTTATGGATATTATTTTTAGCTTCTTCCACGCTTCCGCTTGTGATAAGCTTGCCGTTATGAATAACCGCGATATGATCGCACATTTCCTCTATCTCTCTTAAGTTATGCGAAGAAACAACGGCTGTTATGCTGTTTTTCTCAATTCCTTCAAGCAAAAGATTAATAAGCACCTTTCGCATTACGACATCAAGCCCGTCAAACGCCTCGTCGAGAAGAAGATACCTCGGCATTGAGGCAAGAGCTAATATCAAAGACGCTTGCCTTTGCATTCCTTTTGAAAACGAGGAAAGCTTAGCTTTGCAGTCGAGAGGGAAAATCCCTAAAAGCCTTTTATACTCTTCCCTGCTGAAATTCGGGTACATTTTTTCATAAAGCACAGCCATATCATCAAGGTTTGTCTGAGGAAGAAAATAAGGAATATCGCTTAAAAAAGCTATCTGTGATTTCACCGTCGGATTATTAAACACAGCTATTCCGTTCATTTCGAGCCTTCCGCTATCGGGCGGATAGATTCCCGAAATAAGCCTTAAAAGTGTGGATTTTCCCGAACCGTTAGACCCGACAAGGCCGAACACAGAGCCATCCGGAATGCGGAATGTGACCTTATCGAGAGCTATCTTATTATCGAATTTTTTTGAAAGCTCCACTGCCTTAATCATTGATCTCTCCCCATTTCTCTATAGAATTTATAAGCTCTCCTCTGCTTATTCCGACATCAAAGGCTTCTTTTACAGAACCTTTGAATTTTTCCATTGCCGCTTCTTTTATTGCGGCAACGGATTCGCTGTCATCCGATATAAACGAGCCTTTTCCTTTAACGGAATAAATTATATTCTTTGATTCAAGAATTCCGTAAGCTTTCTGAATGGTATTAGGATTTACAGAGAATTTAGAAGCAAGCGCTCTTACGCTCGGCAGGCGATCTCCGCTTTTCAGAACGCCTATGGCTTTCAGCCGGATAAAGCCGTTAACTATCTGATCGCAGATCGAAAGACCGCTTTTCAAATCAAGCTGAAACATAATTTACCTCCTTTTTAAAACACAAAGTGTTCTATATAATGTAGTACAGTTATATTCTATCACAATAGCATTTATTTGTCAATAAAAAAAGCTGAGCGCTTTCACGCTCAGCTTAAATTTTTTTATTCGTTTGTTTCTTCTGCGGCTTCATCGATCGATTCATCACTGCCGCATTTGAAATATTTGCCTTTAATACGGTGCTTATTAAAGCAACAGTCTATAATTGCTAAAGCTCCCACAGCCGCGCTTAATATTCCGGCGATCCCCAAAATAACCTTTAAAAAATTCTTCATTATCAGCACCTACCTTTTAATACTGAATATATTTTATCATAAATCAAAACAATTTACAAGAGGTTTTACATAAATGGAGAAAATAAATGCAAAAAAGTTCTTTTGAATTTATCGCCGAACTTTTCTTTTTTCCAATCTTCGAGAGTTATCTGCTTAGATGCTCTGAGCATTTGCTCATAGTGAGATTTGATTGAAATCGCAGTGTCGATATCATCCACCCACGCTCCGCATTCAAAATGGAAAACAAAGCTTCTATAGTCCATATTAACAGTGCCGACGGTGGCTATTCTGTCATCGGAAACAAACAGCTTTGAATGGATAAAACCCGGAGTATATTCGTATATCTTTACCCCTGCCTCCAAAAGCTCAAGATAATAATACTGCGTGACCGGATGAACATACCACTTATCGGGGATAAACGGGGTTAAGATCCTAACATCTATGCCCGATCTTGCGGCGTTTTTAAGCGTTGTCAGCATAGTATTATCTATAATAAGATAAGGCGTTGCGATATAAACATAATCTTCCGCAGTGTTAAGAATTGACATATAGATTCCCTCGGCGGGATTTCTCGAATTTAAGGGACCGTCGCAATAAGGCTGAACAAATCCCTCGGAAGAAACCTTAAAATCTGCGATATGAGATTTCATATCTATCATTTCGCCTGTTGTGAATTCCCAGGTGGTGCAAAACATCGCAAGAAAGCTTTTAACAGCCTCGCCTTTGATAATTGCAGCGCAATCCATCCAATAGCCGAATCTTTTAAACTGATTGATATATTCGTCAGCAAGGTTAAGGCCGCCGGTTACGGCAGTTTTACCGTCTATCACAGCAATCTTTCTATGATTTCTGTTGTTCATAAAAATATTGAAAGAAGGCCTTATTTTATTGAAAACAGCAACTTCTATTCCGTTTGAATTAAGTCTTGAAATAAAATCCTTGTGTTGGCGCTTGATAGATCCGAAATCATCAAACATCACTTTAACTTCAACGCCTGCTTTGGCTTTTTCACAGAGGATCTTATACACGCCGTCCCACATCTTACCCTCGGCGATAATGAAGAACTCGATAAATATGTACTTTTGCGCGCTTTCAAGCTCTTCTAAAAACCTCGGGAAAAACTTTTCTCCGGGAGAGAGATATTCAAGCGATGAAGTATCAGTCAAAGGATAGCCCGCCTCGTTAGTGAGAAATTCCGACTGCCTTGCATGGCGGGGATCATTATATCTTAATTTTTTTGAAACCTCCGTGTTTTTTTCAAGCAAAGGAAGATAGTGTTCCTGGCATTTTTTCATTTTTTTCTTCAAATGCGGCATAACTCTTTCGCCGCCGAGCAGAAGAAAAATGAAAATTCCGAAAATCGGGAAAACGAGGATAAATACCGCCCACATTAATTTATAGCTGGGGTTTCCCCTGCGGTTTATTATATAAACGACTGTTACAATTCCGAAAAATTCCGATAAAAAGTAAATTGAAAGAGATTTGGTTGAAAGATTGAAAAAAATCGCAAAAAATATTGCAAGCTGAACAAGCAAAAAAAGCGCCGAAAAAATAATCCTTGTAGGAATAGGAATACCGCGCTTATGCTTAAGACGAATGTTTTTTCTATGCTTCATAGCCATATCCTCCGCAAAAACTCTCTTAAAGAATTTTAACATATCTTTTTTGTATTTTCAAGTTAAAAAAATCAAGTCGGCTGAAATCAGCCGACTTGATTATTAATCAGAAATTTCCGTATCAGGTGAAATCTCTTCGCCGTGGCAGCAATCGCAGCTGTCCTCGGGATTTATTTCGGGGCAGCGCATACCTGTACCTGCAGGGATAAGCTGACCGATAATAACATTTTCTTTAAGACCGAACAGCGGATCGACCTTTCCTTTAATAGCAGCCTCTGTGAGAACCTTGGTGGTTTCCTGGAAAGAAGCGGCGGACATAAAGGATTCGGTTGCGAGAGAAGCCTTAGTGATTCCGAGGAGCGTAGCTCTGTACTGAGCAAGGCTCAAATTCTCTTCACCTGCTTCAATTCTTTCCTTGATCTTGGCATTTGCCTCGGCTATTTCTTTATATTCATAGCTTACATTCTGAATAAGATCGGTGCTGCCCGGATCTGTTATCTTAAGCTTGCGCATCATCTGGCGGACAATGATCTCAATGTGTTTATCATTGATATCAACACCCTGTGTGCGGTAAGCATTCTGAATTTCGGCAATGATATATTCCTGAACAGCCTGCGGGCCCTGAGCCTCTAAGATATCCTGCGGATATTTAGCGCCGGGAACGAGAAGCTGACCTGCCTCGACATAATCGCCGTCGTTAACAAGAGTTCTAGAGCCATACGGAATAACGATCTTTTCTTCTTCCATAGTTTCTTCGTTATTTATAACGATTACATTGCTCTTTTTCTCTTCAACAAGACGGACTCTTCCGGAAATTTTAGCGATAAGACCGCAGCGCTTAGGTCTTCTTGCCTCGAACAGTTCTTCAACTCTCGGAAGACCCTGTGTGATATCTTCTGTAGAAGCGATACCGCCGGTATGGAATGTTCTCATAGTAAGCTGTGTACCCGGCTCGCCTATAGACTGAGCCGCAACTATACCGACTGCCTCGCCGACAGTAACAGGTTTATTTGTAGCAAGGTTAGAACCATAGCACTTCTGACACACGCCGTGGTGGCTGTGGCAGGTAAGAATTGAGCGGATCTCGATCTCTTTAATTCCTGCGTCGACAATTCTCTTCGCGTCTTCCTTAGTCATCATATGATCGTTGTCACAGATAACTTCGCCTGTTTCGGGAGAAACAGCGGGATGAAGCAAGAATCTGCCGATAAGTCTTTCTTCAAGAGTTTCGAGGATATGATTTCCGTCTTTGATATCGGAAACGAGAAGTCCCTCTTCCGTTCCGCAGTCGTTTTCTCTGACGATAACATCCTGTGAAACATCAACAAGTCTTCTTGTAAGATAACCGGAGTCGGCAGTTCGAAGCGCCGTATCGGCAAGTCCTTTACGGGCACCGCGGGAAGAAATGAAGTATTCGAGAACATTAAGTCCCTCACGGTAGTTAGCTCTTATCGGAACTTCTATGACCTTACCGGCTGTATTAGCGATAAGTCCGCGCATTCCGGCAAGCTGTCTTATCTGGCTCATAGAACCACGGGCACCGGAGTCTGCCATCATAAATATCGGGTTAAATTCATCAAGGTTGCCCTTAAGAGCGTCGGCAACATCTTCAGTTGCTTTGTTCCAGATATCTATAACATGGCGGCTGCGCTCATCATTACTGATAAGACCTCTGCGGTAGTTCTTGGAAACCTCGTCAATTTCCTTTTCCGCTGCCGCAAGAATGTCTTTCTTGGCAGGCGGAATGACCGCATCTATAACTGCAACGGTGATAGCACCCTTAGTGGAATACTTAAATCCTGTCGCCTTGATATTGTCAAGCACTATAGAAGATCTGCTTGTGCCGTATTTATCGATACATCTGTCAATTATAATTCCGAGCTGTTTTTTGCCGACTTTGTTCTGAATAACATCGTCGTTGCTTTCAATCAAAAGCTTGCTCGGATCCTTGACTGTATAAGTCCATTCAAGATCAAGCTCGTGAGCAGGATCGGTTCTGTCCACAAAACCGAGATCCTGGGGAATTGATTCATTGAATATGATAAATCCAACTGTACACCAAACAAGGCCGCTTTTTCCGTTTTCATTTGTAAAACGGACTCTGATAGGAGCGTGAAGACCGATAATTCCGTCTTCATAAGCCATAATAGCCTCATTTTTATCACGGAAGACCTTATTTGCTCCCGGCTCTTCGGATTTTACAAGTGTGAGATAGTAAGATCCGAGTACCATATCCTGTGTAGGAACGGCAACCGGCTTACCGTCTGACGGTTTAAGCAGGTTATTAGCGGCGAGCATTAAAAATCTTGCCTCTGCCTGAGCTTCCGCAGAAAGCGGAACATGTACAGCCATCTGGTCACCGTCGAAGTCCGCGTTATAAGCGGTACAAACGAGCGGATGAAGCTTTAATGCTTTACCTTCTACGAGCACAGGCTCGAATGCCTGGATACCGAGGCGGTGAAGCGTAGGCGCACGGTTAAGCAGAACGGGATGTTCTTTAATAACGAGCTCCAAAGCGTCCCATATCTCGGTAGACGCGCGCTCAACCATTTTTCTCGCTGATTTTATATTCGTAACAGCTTTGGTCTCAACAAGTCTTTTCATAACAAAAGGCTTAAACAGCTCAAGAGCCATTTCTTTAGGAAGACCGCACTGATACATTTTAAGTTCAGGACCTACGACGATAACCGAACGGCCCGAATAGTCAACACGCTTACCGAGCAAGTTCTGACGGAATCTTCCCTGCTTACCCTTAAGCATATCCGAAAGGGATTTAAGAGCGCGGTTGTTAGGACCAGTTACGGGTTTTCCTCTTCTGCCGTTATCAATAAGAGCGTCAACCGCTTCCTGAAGCATACGCTTTTCGTTTCTGACGATTATATCGGGAGCGCTTAATTCAAGAAGTCTTTTTAAGCGGTTATTACGGTTTATAACTCTTCTGTAAAGGTCGTTAAGATCGGAGGTTGCAAATCTGCCGCCGTCAAGCTGGACCATCGGGCGAAGATCGGGAGGAATTACCGGGATAACATCAAGTATCATCCATTCGGGTCTGTTACCCGATGCTCTGAATGCCTCCAAAACCTCAAGGCGCTTTAATATGCGGACTCTCTTCTGCCCTGTTGCGTCTTCAAGTTCATTCCTTAACTCTTCGCAGGATTTTTCAAGATCGATTTCGCTGAGCAATTTTTTAATTGCCTCAGCTCCCATTTCAGCCTTAAAATCATCCTCATATTTTTCACGCATATTGTGATACTGAGTTTCATTTAAAAGTTGTTTTTTCTCAAGAGGAGTAGTTCCCGGATCGGTAACTATATACTGTGAGAAATAAAGAACCTGCTCAAGAGCTTTTTGTGTGATATCAAGAGCAAGACCCATTCTTGACGGGATAGTCTTGAAATACCAGATATGCGAAACAGGCGCCGCAAGCTCAATAGAGCCCATTCTCTCTCTGCGGACCTTTGCGCGGGTCACTTCAACTCCGCAGCGCTCGCAGACCTTGCCTTTATAGCGAATTCTTTTATATTTACCGCAGTGACATTCCCAGTCTTTCTGAGGCCCGAAGATCTTTTCACAGAAAAGACCTCCGATCTCAGGTTTTAAAGTACGGTAATTTATAGTTTCCGCTTTGGTGACTTCACCGTAAGACCAGCTTCTGATCTGTTCGGGAGAGGCAAGACCTATTTTTACGGATTCAAAATCAAATTCGTTTTCGTTAGCCATTATATCTGCTCCTCCTTAATTCTCATCGCTGACGGTTTCGTCATCAATTATAGCGTCGCCGTTTTCGTCTTCAAAGCTGAATCCGCTCGAAATATCGCCGTCGGACACAGCGTCGTCTTCATCAAATCCGCCCTCGGGAATTACGGGAGCAGCAAGACCTATATCGTCATCGTCAAAATTCTGTCTTAAATCGACTTCGAAGCCCTCTTTATTGAGAACGCGAATATCAAGACCGAGCGACTGAAGCTCTTTGATAAGAACCTTGAACGATTCGGGGATTCCTGCTTTAGGAACATTCTGACCCTTAACGATAGCCTCATAGGTTTTAACACGGCCGACAACATCATCGGACTTGACGGTGAGGATCTCCTGAAGTGTGTAAGCTGCGCCGTAAGCTTCAAGAGCCCAAACTTCCATTTCTCCGAAACGCTGACCGCCGAACTGCGCTTTACCGCCGAGCGGCTGCTGAGTAACAAGAGAATAAGGTCCTGTAGAGCGGGCGTGAATCTTATCGTCAACAAGGTGATGAAGTTTAAGATAATACATATAACCTACTGTTACGCGGTTATCAAAAGGCTCGCCTGTTCTTCCGTCGTAAAGCTGGACTTTACCGTCTTCAGGCATTCCTGCCATTTTAAAGCATTCGCGGATATCCGCCTCGTGAGCGCCGTCAAATACAGGTGTGCAGATATTCCAGCCCAAAGCCTTTGCGGCATATCCTAAGTGAACTTCAAGTACCTGACCGATATTCATTCGGGAAGGAACGCCGAGTGGGTTTAAAACTATATCAAGCGGAGTGCCATCGGGTAAGAAAGGCATATCTTCGCTCGGAAGAATTCTCGAAACAACACCCTTATTTCCGTGGCGGCCCGCCATTTTATCTCCGACGGAGATCTTTCTCTTCTGTGCTATATAGCAGCGGACTATAACATTTACTCCGGGGCTTAATTCGGAAGAATTTTCACGGGTAAATACTTTAACATCAACTATCGTGCCGTATTCGCCGTGCGGAACGCGCAAAGATGTATCTCTTACCTCGCGTGCCTTATCTCCGAATATAGCGCGGAGAAGTCTTTCTTCGGCGGTAAGATCGGTTTCACCCTTAGGTGTGACCTTACCTACAAGGATATCGCCTGCGGTTACATCAGCGCCGACGCGGATAATACCGTTTTCATCAAGATCCTTAAGCGCGTCTTCTCCGACATTCGGAATATCGCGTGTGATCTCTTCGGGGCCGAGCTTTGTATCGCGGCATTCAACATCATATTCTTCTATATGAATAGATGTATAAACATCATCTCTTACTAAGCGCTCGTTAAGAAGAACGGCGTCCTCGTAGTTATAACCCTCCCAGGTCATAAATCCGATAAGCGCGTTTCTTCCGAGAGAAATTTCGCCGTTGCTTGTTGCAGGACCGTCGGCAATAACTTCTTTTTCCTCTATCTTCTGACCAACGCTTACGATCGGGCGCTGGTTGATACAGGTTCCGTGGTTGGAACGGAGGAATTTTATAAGCTTATATTCATCGATCTCGCCGTTTTTAGCACGAATTTTAATAATATCTGCGCTTACATACGAAACTGTACCTGCACGCTTTGCAAGAACAACAACACCGGAATCAACAGCCGCTTTATATTCCATACCTGTCGCGACGATCGGGTTTTCGGGTTTTAAAAGCGGAACAGCCTGCTTCTGCATGTTCGATCCCATAAGCGCACGGTTTGTATCGTCGTTTTCAAGGAACGGGATCATCGCCGTTGCAACGGAAACGACCATTTTCGGCGAAACATCCATAAATTCTGCGCGCTTGGCTTCTACTTCTCTGAAGCCGTCACGATAACGCGCATTGACCTTTTTATGAACGAAATATCCGTTTTCATCCAAAGGCTCGTTTGCCTGGGCAACAATATAATCGTCTTCCTCATCGGCTGTCATATAAACAACTTCATCAAGAACTTTTCCGTCTTTTACATGGCGGAAAGGAGCCTCGATAAATCCGTATTTATTGATCTTAGCATAGGTTGCAAGATAAGAGATAAGTCCGATGTTAGGACCTTCAGGAGTTTCGATCGGGCACATACGGCCGTAGTGAGTATAGTGAACGTCACGAACCTCGAAAGACGCGCGGTCACGCGAAAGACCGCCGGGGCCTAATGCAGAAAGACGGCGCTTGTGCGTAAGCTCTGAAAGAGGATTGGTCTGGTCCATAAACTGTGAAAGCGGAGAAGAACCGAAAAACTCTTTGATAGCCGCAACAACGGGTCTTATATTAATAAGTGACTGCGGGGTGATATTCTCGCTGTCCTGTGACATAAGAGTCATTTTTTCTCTTACGACTCTTTCCATTCTTGTAAAGCCTATGCGGAACTGATTCTGCAAAAGCTCGCCTACCGAACGAATTCGGCGGTTGCCCAAATGGTCGATATCGTCAACATTTCCTACATCTTTAGTAAGACCGAGGAAATAGTTGATAGAAGCAAAGATATCATCATAAACGATGTGTTTCGGAATAAGTGCGTCTGCATTTTCCAAAAGCGCGTCATAAAGATCTTCTTTTGTCTTATTTTCTTCTAAGAGTTCTTTTAATACCTCAAAGCTTACCTTTTCATTGATTCCCTCATAGTCAAGCTTTTCAAGCTCTTCTTCGGTAAAATCGGTAAAGTCTTTAAGGTCTACCATTCCGTTTGAAAGGATCTTGACTTCCGTTACCTTTCCTTCAAGGTCGGTAACATTGACATACGCTTCGCGAACGCCTTTTTTCTCTATCAAAGACGCAAGGTCTTTTGAAACGGTGGTATCGGGCTCGGCTAAAACTTCGCCTGTCATAGGATCTACGACCGGGCGTGACAATACTTTGCCGCGAAGTCTTGCACCGAGGCTCAATTTCTTATTATATTTATATCTTCCTACTCTTGAAAGATCATAGCGGTGAACATCAAAGAACAGCTGCTCAAGATAAGCCTTAGCGCCGTCAATGGTAACAGGCTCGCTCGGGCGAAGCTTTTTATAAACTTCTATAAGAGCCTCTTCGACGGTTTTGGTTTCATCGATATTCAAAGTAGCGTCTAACCGCTCGTCCGCTCCTAAAAGCTCTCTTATTTCATTATTTGTAGCAATTCCGAGAGCGCGGATAAATGTAGTGATCGGGAGCTTTTTATTCTTATCTATACGAACATACAAAACCTCGTTAACGGCAGTTTCGTATTCAAGCCACGCACCGCGGTTAGGAATGATAGTTGAAGAAAAAAGCTTTGCGCCGGTCTTTTCATCGGCTTTTACCGCATAGTATACTCCGGGCGAACGAACGAGCTGTGAAACTACCGCTCTTTCGGCACCGTTTATAACAAAAGTGCCTGCCTCTGTCATAAGTGGGAAATCACCCATAAACACTTCGCTTTCCTTGATCTCGCCCGTTTCTTTATTGAAAAGGCGGGCTGTAACTCTCAAGGGTGCGGCATATGTGGTATCGCGGGATTTACATTCGGTAACATCATACTTCGGCTGCTCATCGATCCTGTAATCGATAAAGCTAAGCTCTAAATTACCGCTGTAATCGGTAATCGATGACATATCCTTAAAAACTTCCCGAAGGCCCTCGGTTATAAACCAATTGTACGAATCCTTTTGGATCTCAATGAGGTTAGGCATATCGATAACTTCATTGATCTTTGAAAAGGTCATACGAGTGTTTTTACCCATTTGGACTTCTTTCACCATTGCACTTGGCTCCATAGGTTAACGATCACTCCTAAATAAATTTTTACACAGCGAGCGTGAATTTTAAAGCGAATGCGCGCTCCTGCTCAAATCCTTAATAATAAAAGAAATAAAGGCCTGAAAATCAGGCAAAAATATGCCCGTTTCCTGAAAAAAGGCGCAAAATCCCCCATCATCATTAGTGATTTAATATTATACCGCAAACAAACCTCCCTGTCAAGGATTTTTTTGCAAATTTAAATTGTTTTATAAAGCAAAATATGTTATAATCAGAAAAAATCCTTACGGAGGGTTAAAATGTTAAAAAAAAGACCCGAAGTGCTTTCTCCGGCAGGCTCCGAAGAAAGCCTTGCCGCGGCGGTACTCAGCGGAGCAGACGCGGTATATCTCGGTGCTAAAGATTTCAGCGCAAGAAGAAATGCGGATAACTTTGACGATTTTCAGCTTGAAAAAGCTATTGACTACTGCCACGAAAGAAATGTGAAAGTTTATCTGACTCTCAACACAATGATAAAATCAAAAGAATTGTCTTCGGCATTTGACACGGCAAAGAAAGCCTATGAATTCGGGGCAGACGCACTTATCATCTCCGATCTCGGACTCGCGGGTATTTTAAGAAAAGAGATCCCCGGATTTGAGCTTCACGCTTCAACTCAGCTGTCGGTCCACTCCCCTGCCGCTCTTGAAATATTAAAAGAAAAAGGCTTTAAAAGGGTCGTTGCGGCAAGAGAAATGAGTAAAGAAGACCTTGCCGAATTCTGCAAAAAAGCAGACGAGCTTGGTATTGAAACAGAAGTATTTGTCCACGGCGCTCTGTGTATGAGTGTTTCCGGGCAATGCCTGATGTCTTCTATGCTCGGAGGAAGAAGCGGCAACAGAGGACTTTGCGCAGGCCCCTGCAGACTTCCGTTTTCAGCTTCCGATGATAGATCAAGGCACGATCTGAGTCTTAAAGACCTGAGCCTTATAGACCATATCGGGGAATTAAGCGAAATGGGAGTCAGCTCCCTTAAAATAGAGGGCAGAATGAAAAGGCCGGAATATGTCGCCGCGGCAACGGCGGTTTGCAGAACGAGAGCGGACGGCGGCTGCGATAAAGAGCTAGAGTGCGACCTTAAAAAAATATTTTCGCGCTCGGGCTTTACCGACGGATATTTTAAAGGCGAAAAAGGAAAAGAGATGTTCGGAATAAGAACTAAGGAAGATGTAATCTCTTCCTCGGAGGCAATTAAAAAAATTCACGGACTTTACAGAAAAGAGAGAAATTCAGTTCCTGTAAATATCACTTTTAAAGCCGCAGCCGATAAGCCCTGCGAAAGTTCTATGACAGACGGAAAATTCACCGTGACAAAGTCAGGGCCTGCTCCGCAAAAAGCAATAAACAAAGCGCTGACTGTTTCGGATATTGAAGAGAGCTTTAAAAAGCTCGGTTCCACGCCCTACTTTTTAAACAATTCGGACATTAAAATCGAAGAAAATATTTTTATTCCGAGCAAAGATCTGAACGAGATCAGAAGAAATCTTTGCGAAAGCTTAAGCAAAAAAAGAATACAAGATAAAAAGAATGTTGTAAATGTGGTTTATAATTATGATAAAACCGTTGTTAAAAACAATAACATAAATAAGGAAATTATACTTAAAATTCCTGATTCTAAGCGTATTCCTGATAACACCGATGATGTTTTCGGAATAATTCTTCCGCTTAAAAGCAGACCGGAAAGATTTTATCCGAACACAAAGCTAATAGCCGAAATTCCAAGGCTTATAACTGACGAAAATGCAGTATTAAATGAATTGAAAAATATGAAAAGTGTCGGATTTTCATATGCGTTTTGCTCGGAGCTTTCAGCAATAGCTTTATCAAAGAAAGCAGGGCTTATACCGATAGGCGCACCTGCGCTTAATATCTGCAATTATGAGTCGGTAAGAGAGTTTGAAAAGTCAGGCGTTAGTATCACTTTCGTTTCCGCAGAAATCCAGGCTGAAGAAATTCCTCTTTTAAAGAGCGAAAACTTAGGTTGCTTTGCTTACGGCAGGCTGCCCTTGATGATAACGGCAAACTGCCCTGTAAATAATTCCACCGAATGCTCCATTTGCAAAAAAAGCGGAGCTGTAAAAGACAGAATGGGAATAAGCTTTCCCGTTTGCTGTAAAAACGGATACTGTGAGATATTAAATTCGAAAGTCACTTATCTTGCCGATAGGTTAAATGAATTAAATGTTAAATATCTTCTTTTAAGCTTTGAAAAAGAGAGCAAAAAAGAAATAGAAGTAACAGTGCGTAAATATAGATCTGGTTTGGAACCTGACGGTGATTACACAAGAGGCCTCTATTTCAGAAATTTATTATAGGCATAAAAAAACCGCTTTATAAAAAGCGGTTCTTTTTATTCTATTTTAATTTCTTTCCGTCGCTGAAAGCTTTTCCTACCTGCTTTTCGATAACGGCATAAGTGTTATTGAAAGGATCGAATGTTATAGGTTTTGCCTTATTTATATCCACTTTTCCGTTTTCATCCAAAACGCTTTCGTCTACGCTTACATTGACGATCTCCCCTACAAGTCTGCCTGTTTTTTGATCGTAGCTTTTAAGCCTGCATTCAAGAGAAACGGGAAGCTCGCTTATAAGCGGAGCGTCAACAAATTCTGATTTTAAAGCGGTAAATCCCGCTTTTTTAAATTTATCCTTTTCACTGTTTCCAGAAATTATTCCCACATAATCGCAGGCGGCAATATGAGCCTCGTCCGCCATACTCACGGTAAAAGCTTTTTTAAGCAAAATATTTTTCGTGGTCTTGTGAGAAGCGCTTAGACAATACAATCAGGGTACAATGCTTTTTTGAAGAAACGGCGCATTTATCAACTTTGTTGCCCTCCGCTCACAATACGACAGTATTCCTCGGTCGGGCGCCGCGCCGCTAAACAGCGCCGTTATCTTACAAAATCTTCGACTCATAGCGAGAAAATTTTTTTGATTATGAAGTCGAGGAATGCAGGAATACTGCCGTATTTCAAATGACGAGACAATATAATCGGACAAATTTTCCGCTATGAGAAGCGTTGTATCCTGATTGTATTGTCTATGCACATTGATATTTCGTTTGAGTCGCTTATTCCTCCCCACGCCGCGTTCATAGCGTTAGGCGTTCCGAATTCATCAAATGCGGCAAGTATAAATACGGGCTGCGGATAACAAAGCGGTTTTGCTCCGAAGTTTTTTCTCATAAATTATCTCTCCTTTTTATTTTGTCATAAGTTCACAGATTATTCTTGTATGTTCGGCAGGATCATCTATTGATCTTCCGCCGATAAGGCAAGCCTCGTCATAAAGAAGCTTTGAATAATCCTTAAGTAAATCTTTATTTGAATCAAAGAGTGATTTCAGTTTATCGGCAACAGGGTTCGTGGTACTTATTTCAAGAACGGTCTGCGCTTTTACAGGCGTGTTCTGCCCGGGCATAGAGTTAAGCGTTTTTTCCATTTCAACCGAAATTCCGCCCTCGCTTGTAAGGCAAACAGGATGATTTTTAAGCTTATTAGTAAATCTTACGGAATTTACTTTCGTGCCTAAGCTTTCTTTTATAGCGTCTAAAAGCTCTTTTTGATCAGTGTTTATCTTTTCAAGCTCTTTTTTCTCTTCTTCGGTGTCGAGATCGAGGTTTTCGTCGCATACGTTTATAAACGCTTTTCCGTCGTAATCCCTCATCATTTTAAGAGCGAATTCATCGATATTTTCGGTAAGATAAAGAATTTCATAGCCTTTTTCTTTCACGGCGTCACACTGAGGGAGCAATTCTATGCGCTCTATAGTTTCCCCGCAGGCATAGTAAATATTCTTCTGATCTTCTTTAGCCCTGCTTACATACTCCGAAAGAGTTACAGGCTTTTTCTCAAAGGAGGAAGTGAAAAGCAAAAGGTCTTTTAAGGTGTCTTTGTTAAGACCGTAATTATTATAAACTCCGAATTTTAATTGAGTTCCGAAGTTTTTAAAGAACTTTTCGTAGGCTTCCCTATCGTTTTTGAGCATTTTTTCAAGCTCGGATTTAATTTTTTTCTCGACGGTTTTTGCAATCAATTTCAGCTGTCTGTCATGCTGGAGCATTTCGCGTGAAATATTAAGCGATAAGTCTTCACTGTCCACAAGACCTTTTACAAAGCTGAAATAATCCGGCAAAAGATCTGCGCATTTATCCATTATAAGCACGCCGCGCGAGTAAAGCTGAAGCCCTTTTTCAAATTCTTTGGTATAATAATCGAAAGGTGCAGACTGCGGAATAAACATCAGTGCGTGAAAAGTTGCTTGACCTTCGGTGCTGGTGTGGATAACACGGGCAGGATCTTCGTAATCCATAAATTTTTCTTTGTAGAAATTATTGTATTCCTCGGGTTTTATTTCGCTTTTATTCTTTTTCCAAAGCGGAATCATACTGTTAAGGGTGCGGATCTCTGTCACATCCTCATATTCGCCCTCTTTACCCTCAACCGGCTTTTTAGTCACAAAAGGCAATTTTATAGGATGGCGGATATAATCGGAATACTTTTTGATAAGCTCGCTTATTCTGTACTGATCGAGATATTCGCTGTATTTTTCATCTTCGGTATCGGGCTTTATGTGCATTATAACTTCCGTGCCGACGGTTTCCTTTTCACAAGGCTCAACAGTATATCCGGAAGCGCCCTCCGACTGCCATTCATAACCGCTGTCGGAATCGACGGATCTTGTCCTTACGGTAACTTTATCGCTTACCATAAACGCAGAATAAAAACCTACTCCAAACTGACCTATTATGCTGACATTTTCATCAGTTTCCTTATTTTCCTGTTTAAAAGCGGAAGATCCGCTTTTTGCGATAGTACCAAGATTTGAGTCAAGCTCTTCCTTTGTCATTCCGCAGCCGTTATCAGAAACGGTAATTGTCCTGTTTTCTTTATCAAGAGAAATATTAATAGCAAATTCATCGGGTTTTATTCCTATAGAGTTATCGGTAAGACTTCTGAAATAGAGCTTATCGATAGCGTCGGAAGAATTTGATATAATTTCCCGCAAAAAAATCTCTTTATGGGTATAAATGGAATTTATCATCATATCCATAAGTTTTTTTGATTCTGATTTAAATTGCTTTTTTGCCATAATTATCACCTTTGATTAAATATTAAGATTAGACAATACAATCAGGATACAACGCTTCTCATAGCGGAAAATTTGTCTGATTGTATTGTCTATTATAATACTTATTTTTTAATAAATTGTGAATAACTTTAACGCTTTACTTGACAAATCGCTTTCTAATTGGTATTATATTTTTTGCGGCACTTATTTGCGGATATGGCGGAATAGGCAGACGCGCTAGATTCAGGTAACGCCACCTTGGTGTAAGTATTAAAAACTGAAATTTTCGGCGCGATTTCATCGCACAATGCAGTGCGACGAAATCGAAAAGTTGACAAAGTCAACTTCTACGATATCGCACTTCTCAACTTTTCAATTTTTGAAATTTTTTCGTTCTTACTTTCTTTTTAATTTGAGCTTACACACAGCTTAATTGCTGTTTGTATATATTGCGGATTAAGCGAAATGCTCCGCCTCGGATATCCTCGCCGTGTAAAAATCAGAGGATAAAAACTTAATATGCGGGTATGGCGGAATAGGCAGACGCGTTAGATTCAGGTTCTAATGATCGCAAGGTCGTGGAGGTTCAAGTCCTCTTACCCGCACCACCGCTCAAAGCCTTTGTTTATGCGGCTTTGAGCGTTTTTCTTTGCCTAAAATTTTAACTGAAATTACTTGTCACAAGCAAAAAACTGGCGCATAACATAGAGCTGCACGCCTGCCGAGTCTGTTATATTTACAGCACAGAAGAATATTGATATATGATATGGCGGAGGGTTAACCCTCCGCCATACTTTCCCAATTCGGGAAATACCATATTTCGGCGTGCCTGTCGGTTATATCTCCGCTTTCATCGTAGTAGTCGATATGCGTGCGGAATTCTCCGTTAAGCGTTATTTGAATATCAAGCTTTCCGTTTTTTTCGTATATAACGATCTCATCCACCAACATCCTGAGATGCGTATCGTTTATCGCACCGTCGGCTATAATACCATCAAGCAGTTCTACGCTTTTATTCATTTGCTTTTTGCGTTCCTTTACGGTAGTTTCAATATCCTTCATTTCCCGAATTCTGCTTTCGATTGTTTTAATATCCGTTTCGCAGGAAACAAGCATTTGGGTATATACTTCGGCGTGTTCTCTGTCCCGTATTCTTTCAAGCAGTATTTGCTGTTGGTCGTTTTTCCGCTGCGCGAGCTTATTCTTAAGCGCTGTTATCTGTTTTTCGGCGGACGGTCGGTCAGCAAGCCACTTTTTCAGTTCTTTGTCAACCCTTTTAAAGTTTTCATGGGCCATTATTTTAAGCTCCTCAAGCTCTTTAAGTATCAGCCTGTCAAGAACTTCCTCACCAATCTTATGCGGCGAACAATTTTCCTTTCCGTAACGGTGGTAGCCGTTGCAAACATATTCCATTCTCGGCGGATTATTACGCCAATATCTTGTTTTACAACTGAATGATGAACCGCAATCGCCGCATTTTATAAGCCCCGTGTATCGGTGATGTGTATTTCCGCTTGAAGCCCTTACATTTCTTTTCGGCTTTTGCTCAAGTAAAAACTGTGCCTGCTCCCATATCTCTTTCGGTATGATTGCAGGCACGGCGTTTTCATGTTTGAAATGCTCTTCGGGCGGCAGTTCCTTTCTTATATGATTTATTTTACTTGTATAGGACTTGTGGCAGATAAGATTCCCGATATAAAACTCATTCTGCAATATTCTTTTTACGCCTGTATTTTCCCATAAAAATCTGTGAGCAATTTCCGGTTTATTATATCCGAGATTTTTACCTAACAGTTTTTTCTGATAATATCCCGGCGATTTAATACCTTCCTCATTCAAAATTTTAGATATAGCTTTAAGCCCGTATCCCGATACATACAGATTGAATATCTTACGGACTATTTCGGCGTGTTCCTCAACAACCGTAACCTTGCCCGTGTTTTTATCCTTGAAGTATCCAAGCGGCGGTATCATCACGATACCGCTTTTTTGTTTTTGCTTATATCCCGCACGGATTTTCTTGGATATATCTCTGGCGTACATATCGTTGAATATTCCTTTAAAGCCAACCATCAGATCATCGTCCTCGTTGCTTGTGTCTATGTTTTCGGTTACCGAAAGCACACGCACATCATTTTCACGAAGATAGTCTATAAACATTGCGGTCTGCGTTCTGTGCCGTCCGAGTCGGGACAGGTCTTTAACGATTACCGCGTCAATGCTTTTATCCTCAACGGCGGCGTATATTTTATTTATCCCCTCACGGTTAAAATGCATTCCGCTGATGTTGTCATCGGCTGACTCACCGATAACGGCGCAGTTATTGTTTGCCGCATATTCCCGCAATATGTTTTGCTGATTGGTAAGTGAATTTAACTCGCTGTCCTCATCACGGGAAAGCCTTGAATACAGCCATACTCTCATAGCAATCACCTTTCTTTTTTCTCGGCAGGCGCGTGATATCCTGTCCACGCAACAACATACCACAACACCTGCCGTAAGTCCAGATAAATTACGCCGATTTACTGTTTTCGCAATCGGCCGCCGTTTTATCCGTACTGATATATTCTTTTATCGCCGAGCTTAAAAAGCGGTCAAACTTTTCATCGTCGCCGTTATAGTAAAACTCAACCCGTTCAATGTTGTAATCGTTTTTCTCCATAGATTCCTTTCCGCCGTAAGGCTGTTCGGTATTTTTACATTCCGCCCATAACAGGACCGGAATATTTCTTTTTATGCTCTGAGGGGAAGTGCCTTGTGGTGCAATCCTCAACAGGAGCGTCATCGTCAATGATGACTGTTATATCAGCCGCAAGATAAGCAGCGTCAGATAATACAGTGCCGTTATCGCTGAGGGAATAACCGTAATCCAAAATATCTGGCTCAAATACTTCTCCGCCGTATCCGTCAGCATTGAGAGATTGTTCGAATAATAATCGCTGATCCTCCCAACCCGTTTCTCGGTATCCGACACCGCCGTTTTCATCGAGTCGGTAAATTCCGTTGCCGATTTCCTCATTCTGTTCTGAAATTCCGTCACCGCCGCTTGGCACTGTGCGTTGTTCTCGGTCAGAATATTCAGCTGCTCGTTCATATACTCCGTCAGTTCCTCTTTGGTTGTCAGCGTTTCGGTTGCGCTCATCAGCCGTGAGAGCAGTTCTATCTGCGCTTTCTGCGTATCGAGCATTCCTTTCCAGTTCGGCTCGGTCACCGTTACGCAGGGCTTCGCTTCGGCAGCTCTCTGCATACTCTGCCGCGCTCTCGTTTTCAGTTCCTCCGAGGATAATCTTCCGTATTCCGAATTCATATTCCATATTCTCCTTAAGATATTTTTCTTCGTGCAGGCTGCGGTCGCGGCACCGCTTTCCGTCCTGCGTGATATAGGTGATATATTTTCTCTCGTCCGTCCATACCACACCGTAGCCCTCGGCTTCCATCGACCGAATAAAATCTTCTTTTGTTTTTGCCCGTGCCATTGCGTCATCTATGACTGCCGCAAGCTGCATTTTATAACTCTCGCCCCGCACTGCCGAACGGTATTCCTTTGAGGACATCTGCCGCACGATTTTCTTTTTCTGTTGTGTAGGGATAACCGACAGACCGTATTCCATACAAAGCCTGTCCGATGCGTTTCGCAGCTGCTCTATAAAATCCTTAGGCAGACGGAGCTTGTATCCGTTCTCACAGCTTACGCTGTTGATAACAAAATGCGAATGGATATGCGCCCTGTCGGTATGGGTAGCCACCAAAACTTCATATTCGGAAAATTCCCGTTCCGCAAATTTCAAAGCAATTTCGTATGCGGTTTCGGGAGTAATGTTTTCCTCCGGCGAGAAGGACTGCACCAGATGATAAAACATTCTGCCGTCTGTTTTTCCGTACCGCATTTTCGTAGACAGCATTTCGTGGTATGCGCTTTCGGCAACGCAGTTCACACCGCCGATCAGTTTTTTATTTCCACACACGGTTTTGCTGTCACGCTTACAGTAGGAAAGAATAAATTTAAGTCCGACTTTCGATTGTGAACGCTTGCTCTGTATTAAATTTACCGTTGCCATTACTGCCACCGCTTTCTGTCAAGCAGAGAACAAAGAAGTTCGTTCAGCCTTGCATACTCATTCTTTACTTCAGACAGATCGGCAACCGATACTCTGCCCATATTGCAAAGCAGTGTGAGTCGGTTTAGGTTTTTACCGATCGCTTTTTGCTCTCGGATAATATTTTCAAGCCCGTCCACCACAATGATTTGTTTGTTGAGGCAGGAGCGTGTAATATAGTCCGTAATGGAAAGCTTTGCCGTGTTCGCTTTTCGGTGTATGGCAGCGAGGTCTTGTTCGCTGATGCGGATGCTTAGTTTCTTATCCTTCATAAAATTCCTTTCATTGAAGATTAAAGTTTCTTTGCTTACTTTCTTTTCAAAGAAAGTAAGTGGGTGCAGGGCTTCTGCCCGCCGAGCAGCAGCGGCAGGGGGCGGCTTTGCCGGCGACCAGCCGTCTGCGATGCTCGCACTCTCCCCAAAGGGAGAGTACAAAGGCGTCACCCTGCGGTATTCTGTCTGTTACCACAGCAGAAAAGAAAAAAGGGGCGTACACGCCGTTTACAGCGCCGTATTTCGCCTTTGTGAGGCTCGGTTGGGTGTTTACTCGGTTTTTCGCTTGCTCGGCGAACAGGGCGTTTTCTGCGGCTGTTTCGGCAGAGGAAAAGTTTGCCGTCTTATTTCTTTATTCTGCTGTAATATATACTCAGTGGGTTTAGTTCTATGGGTATAGTTCTGCGATACCGTTTCTTACACCACCCTGTACGAAAAAATTACACTACCGAAACAGCTTGACCGTGTAAGCATTGCTTGTGTTCGAACCGTCCTGTCTGCGGCGTTTTTTCTTTTTTACAAGTCCCGTTTTTTCAAGACTTTGGATTGCTGAGTCCAACGTCTTTTTATCAATACAGCACTCCTTGGCAATCAGCCGCCGTGACGGAAAGCAGACACCGTTTTTATCGCTGTGTTTTACAAGGCAGCAGTAGACAATAAATTCCCTCGGTTTAAGACCTTGCTTAAATATACTGTTTGACAGCATAAAAAAATTGCCGTTTTTATTTTGCGGCACAATCATTCGGCATCAGCTCCTTTATATAAAATATTGAGAGATAAATTACGGACGGCATCAGACAAAATATACAGGTGCCATCTATGCTCCGAAATTTATCCCTCTACTTATTAGGACAGTTAAAAGCAGTTTGTAAACCAAAATTTTAAAAAATTGCAAAAAAATACGGAAACCTATGTTTCCATAAGTTCCCGTATCCGGCTCAGGAGTTTTTTCAGTTGTTTCGATATTGCCATTTTACTCACTCCGAGTTTGTCTGCAATTTGCTGCATAGTGCATTCCTCAAAAAAGTAGCACCGAATCAAAAAGAAATCTTCAAACTCAAGGTTGGCAATGATTTTTTGCAGTTTTTCAAAACAAAGGTTTTTAAAAGCCGTTTCAAAGGTAGGATCGCTGACAGCCGTAATTTGAGCAGTTTGCAGCACTGTTTCGGAATCACTCTTACTCGTGTGCCGGCGGTCGCTCCGACCTTCAGCCGCCTGCCTTTTTCTGTCGGCCTCTAAAAAATCCGCAACCTCTTTTGAAACTGAAACCGTACCTTCGCCGTACTTAACAATGGTATTCCCCAAATGAATTCCTTTCCGCCGTGGGAAAGGTCACAGGGCTGCCGAAACAGCACCATTAAACTGTTGACTTCAAGGCTTATCCTATCTACAGCTGATTGCCTTAGGAGCTTCGGTGAAATCTGAGGTCACACAGTTGTGACCTCATCGGCACATAAATTTTATTTATCACACGGCTGCTGCCGTTGTGATCGGAAAGAATATTTTAATTATATCAATGTGGCAAATTGTTTTCAACTAAAATAAAAAATAACTTGCAAAATCGTTCTTTCCAAGGTAACATACCACAACCCTTTTGGGACGACAATTTTTGTTTTCATACTTTTCGGGTAAAATAGTAAAAAATACTCGGAGGCAAACCAAAATGAAAGGACGATTTATTACGGCAAAAGTAATTGCCGAATTTAAGGAACACCTAATCTTAGAGGAAAGGAGTGCGGCAACAGTTGAAAAGTATAGCCGTGATGTAAAGGCATTTTCAGCGTATACGCAAAACAATGCTGTTACAAAAGAAAACGTAATTGCATATAAGAAGCATTTGCAAGAAGCTTACGCTGTGCGAAGCGTTAATTCAATGCTTGCAAGTATCAACAATCTATTTGCTTTTTTAGGCTGGCACGATTTAAAGGTGAAATCGCTGAAATTGCAGCAGCAGGTATTCTGCCCCGAAGAAAAAGAACTGACAAAAGCGGAATACACACGGCTTTGTCGAACGGCGGAGCGCAAGCACAACGAGCGGCTTAATCTTATTTTGCAGACTATATGCGGAACGGGAATCCGCGTCAGCGAGTTGCAATATATAACGGTTGAGGCGGTAAAACAGGGCGAGGCGGTGGTGAACTGCAAGGCGAAAACGCGGTCGGTATTTATCGTAAAGGAATTAAAACAAAAATTGCTCCGCTATGCAGCAGAGCAAAATATTAAAAGCGGTATGATTTTTGTAACAAGGACGGGCAAGCCGATAAGCCGAACCAACATCTGGCGGGAAATGAAAGCCTTGTGTGAAGAAGCAAATGTAAACCCACAAAAGGTGTTTCCGCATAACCTGCGCCACCTGTTCGCAAGGGTGTTTTACGGAATTGAAAAGGATATTGCAAAACTTGCGGATATTCTCGGTCATTCAAGTATAAACACCACAAGAATTTATATCATCTCCACCGGCATGGAACATCGTCAGCGTATGGAAAATATGCGGCTTATAATATAAAAAACCACCGAAATCGGCGGCAGAAACATAATCCATATTATGTTGCATTAAATTTCGCTTTTGGATATAGCAAACGCAATTTTACATATCGTATTATATCATAATACGGATGGTTTGTAAAGCACTTTAACCAAGGAAAGTACAGAAAACTCAAAATTGTCGAAAACCGAACATGACAATAAAGCCTTTTCTCCTTATCTTTTTCGACAATTCTGAGAAGGCTTGCTTTGCTATACTCTTTTTTGATCTGCCCTGTTTGCGGCAGATTTTTTATTGCTCTAAATACAACATAATATGGATTATGTTGTTTAATCAGTTGTCTATTCAAACAAATCTATGGAGCATTATTATGAAAATGAATAAAGTTAGTTTTGATTATTTCTTTCCAAAAGATTTCTTCAAAAAAGAAATAAATGAGAGATTTCAATTGTATCTTCTTAAAAATTGTTTTGACCTTTTTTGTGAGAAAAAAATAATATGGGGAAACGCCAACCAAAAAGAACCTGATTTGATAATAGACAATATGCCTTTTGAATTAACCTTAGCATCCACCGAAAAAGAAACTACCACATATATCAAAGACATTAAAGATCATAAGCTTAAAACAAATAATATTGAAGAACTTTCTATCCAGTGTATAAATCATGCGTGCAAAAAGAAATCAAATAAAAATTACTCCACTGTAAATAACACTATTAGTGTTCTCTTGACGATACCTGTATTTGTTTGGTGTATACGTTATTATTCAAATATTCCCGATTTGTTGCCACCAACTAATTTTTCAGAGTTGCTTAAGAGCATCAAGAACACATACATAGATAATGAAAAATTCAAAGATGTTTTACTTCATATGCCGGGGTTTGCATATGATTGGTTTTCTTTTTCGTGTAAAGAATGTGATTTAGTTCGGCATCATTCGTTAACCGTCGAAGAAATACGTAATAACAAAGTGCCTTATGTTATTAAAAACGGTCCTATCACGACCGAGGAGGTAAAGTTGTGAAAAAACTTGAATGTTCTGGTTGCGGCGGAACACTGCGTGAAGATGGCAAGTTTTACATATGTGAAAACTGCGGCACAAAATATATGCTCGGTCGAGATGATGCCGGAAATCCGTTTACTTATTGCCCCATTGAAAAGAAGGAAATTCAAAGCGGACAAATGGCAGCAAAGGCGGCGACTATTAAAACGGATACAATTACCGTTAAAGAAATTAAGCTTTCGGATAATATTGACTCAGACATTCACCGTGAAAGTTCCAATATTGATACTGAACAGAATCTCCAACTGATTTCTCGCTTTTTAGGTGTTAAGGAATGGGAAACAGCACAAGCCCAAATCAATCAGGTTTTATTATCTGATCATAACAATGCGCAGGTGCGGTGGTTTGCAATTATGTGCAGCCGCCACCTTTCTAATGAGGGAGAACTATTAAGGGCATTATCGGCGTTTACCGTAGCTGATGGGAAAATAATCGATGTCATTCTTTCAAATGCTACACCTGAATTTGCACGGCATATTATAGAATTGATTTTTTCAAATGATTATCAATCCGACAGTGCTTTGTTCACAGCCTTAAAAGCCATTTTGCCCTATGCAAAAAATGAAGCTGTTTATTCAAACAGTAAATTCAAAAGCATTACAAATGGTGCCATTCTCTATGCAATCAATAAATCTTACGAAAAATCGTTTGATTATTTGATAAGCACAACACTGGAATCGAATGAAGTAGATACATATCTTTCATACATTGAAAAATTCGCCAGCAACTGTTCACCGATAATTGCACAAAAGTATTACAGAAAGTTCCTTGTTACTGATCCGGGTAATATGCGAATCCATTCGTTATTGTTAAAATGCGATATAAAATCGGATGCCACTATGCAGCAATGCATTATTGATTTTGAAAACTTGCTTAAATACTCAGATAATGCAGACAAAGAAGTTATTGATGTATTGAACGCAGTAAATTCCGAGAATGTCACAACAGACAGAATCAGTCAATTTGTTTGGAAGCTGATCGGCTATCATTCAGGAGCGCCGGAAGCATTAAAAACCCAAATTCTTTTATATTCCCGTGTTCTTTTACAATCTGCCCTGTGGAATCAGGCTCGGACTTTTTTGCAATTGATTCTATCCTTTGACGCACAAAATGCCGACGCATATTGGGGGCTTTGTCTTGTACGGTTGCAAGCAAGAAACGAAAGCGAAATTGAAAACAAAAAAGAAAACCTGATTGATTGTCCCGAATTCAAAAAAGCCTTGGCGTTATATCAAACCTGCGGAGATGAAATCCGCACCGCTGAGTTAATGAGCTATACACAAAAGCAGAAAACCAGACAGAAATCCAAGAAAGTTATAGCGTATTTAAGTGTCGTTGCGATTTTTGTTGTATTTGCATTTTTCGTATTTAATTTGATGAAATATAACACCAATGTATATGTTGGATTCAGCAAAGATACGCTTTCCGACAATTGGGTAAGCGAAACCATACCAATGGAATTCAAAAACAAAGGCTTTGTTGATATTTCTTACTTTTCAGGCGTTATGTATTTTTATGACGAGAGCGGGAAAAAACTCAGCGCAACTAAGTTGGAGCTTTCCAATCTTCCGCACGGGAAAAAACAGGAATTGGATTTAACGCTTGATTCCGATTCTGTTCAAAAGCTGTCAGACTATAGCTTTGCATCATTGAAAATTACCTTTGCCATCACGCAAATTAACTATTCTGACTATACATTTAAGGATTTTGGTAATGGCAAAGAAAAAACAATAAAACCAAGCACGGAAAGCAATAAGAAAGCACAAAAAGAAAAGAATGAAAAGCTGCAAAAGAGCTTTGATGCAGCAATGAAAGCCTATGACTCCGTAGATGTAAACAGTCCGACTTTTGAAACGGATATTGTCAATGCAGTTTCAAAGCTTGATGATATATGGGACGATGTGCTGAAATCAAAAGCATTACTGAAAGATATGTACAATAAAGCTTGTACTTATCAAAAAAACGCAGAGTACGAAAAAGCATATTTTTTATTTGCCCTGTTAGCCAAATATGACTATGAAGACAGCAACTCAAAAGCAAATGACTGTTATTCATATGCCAGCTCGGATTATTACAGATAGAAAGGATGATACTATGGCTAATTTCGTAATAGAATGTCCGGCGTGTAAAAAACCGATACAAGCCGGAACAGGCTTATTTGCCAAAAAGAAAATTAAGTGTTCCTGCGGCTATGTAGTTGATGTTAACACCGAACGAATGGCTGAGGACACATGCCCCCATTGCGGAAACAAAGTTATCTATGACAGAAGTAAAAGCGCAACTGCCAGCTGCCCGGTCTGTCATACAAGAATCAACTCCGGCAAGGAAACAGTTAAAATCACCTGCCCCGCATGTAAAGTCGCATTAATTGCCGACAAGAGCGCAAAAACCTATACCTGTCCCCAGTGTAAAACCGTAATTGATGTTCAGGCAAGGTTGGCGCAGGAAAAAAGCAGTGGTAAAACGGGTGTAATTAAATGGGATATGGGAATGAATGATATTTTCGTTTACCGCCATCCCGTAGAAAATTTCAATATCGGCTCACAGCTTATCGTGTCAGAAGGACAAAAAGCTTTGTTTTTCCGAAACGGAAAAGGATTGGATGTTTTCGGTCCGGGCCGACATATTCTCGAAACACAAAAGCTTCCGCTTTTAGAAGAAGTTTTGAAATTCCCGACCGACGCAGAGCTTACATTTGATTCTAAGATCTATTTTGTTCGAACAAACCGATTAAATGTCAAGTGGGGTGTGCCGGAAATCCGGCTCAGAAATCCCGAAATGGATTTTTATGTTAATATCGGTATCAGCGGTTCGGTTGATTTACAGGTAATCGATGACAACGAGAGCGTTCGCAAGTTGGTTTATATGATTATCGGTACATCTTCGGGAACAGAGCACAACGAACCGATGGGTGCCGGCGAGTCCTATACGGCGGCGTATGTTTCCGAAAAATTCCGTGATGTGATCACAAGCCGTTTATCGGACCTGTTAGCCAATATTATCATTGAAAATCAAATCAATGTTTTAGATATTGAAAGCAAAAAAATTCTGATTTCCGATATTCTGCGCAAAGACTTAAACGCCGTTTTTGATGAGTACGGATTGATCATCCCGACAAATCATTTTAATTTAACTACAATCAAAATCCATAACAGCGAGGATGTTGAACGCTGGAGAAAGCAAGAAGCGGAGAGAAAGCTGAAAGCCAGAGAAGAAGGCGTGTTGCGAGCCGAAGCCGAAGCTCGTCAAGGAAGAGTCTTGGTTGAGGAACAAACCGAGGCTCAGCGGAAAATTTTGCGCACACAAGGAGAAGGCGAAGCAACCAAAATCTCCGCACAGGCGCATTCCGAGGCGGTCAAATTTGAGGCTCAGGGTTCTGCCGAAGCGACCAGACTTAAAGGGCAATCCACCGCCGAAGCATATTCTGCACAGGCAATGGCAGAAGCGGAAGAAATGCGTGCCAAAGGCTATACATACGGTCAGGAAACCTCTCGTCAGATTGGATTGGAAGCCATGCAAAACGGCTTGCCGGGAACAGGCACCGGCACAGAGGGTTCTGCCGCCGGTGGTCTTGGCGGTGCCGTTGGCAATATGGTCGGTCTTGGTGTGGGACTCGGTGCGATGAGCGGCGTTGTAAATATGACAAAGGATATAATGTCCCCTATTATGAATAACGCTGCCGATATGGGAAAGCAGGCTTCGGACAATGCCATTCCTACCTCAAATAAAACAACAGCGTGGAACTGTTCCTGCGGCAAAACTTGTATAACCTCTATGTTTTGTCCTGAATGCGGTGCTCCGAAACCGCAAACTGCGGAAAATTCAAAATGGGACTGTTCTTGCGGATGTAAAGGAATAAGCAGCAACTTCTGTCCCGATTGCGGTGCAAAACGCCCCGAAAAAGCTGAAATCTGGAATTGCCCTGAATGCGGACGCACAAATATTACTTCTAAATTCTGTCCAGACTGCGGACACCGGAAAGGAGAATAGTGATGAAAATGAATAAACCGAAAAAGTCCGCCATTGCGATTTACGGGATTGTTGCCGTTTTATTTATTCTCCTTACGGTGCTTATTCCGTTTCCAAAACCGGCAAGCTCTTGGATAATGTTTGCTTTTTCCATTATTTCCTTGGCTGTCGGAGCGGGTATTAGTTTATACGCCTTTGGCAAACCGATGGATTTAATGAGCAAGTTTTACGGTTATCCGATTTTCCGAATCGGGTATCTGTATACCGCTGCTCAACTGATAACAACCGTTATTCTCTATGCTGTCGGTGCATTTTTCAATGTTCCTTATTGGATAGGTCTTTTGCTATCTCTTATATACACCGGAGCAGCAAGCATCGGCTTTATTGTGGCAGACAATTCAAGAGACTTTATAGAAAATATCGATGTAAACTCCGTTAACGCAACAAAAAACGTCACAAGGTTTCAGATAGACATTTCAGACATTTTAGATGCTTGCAAAGATGAAAAAGCAAGAGAGCCTTTGCAGAATCTCGCCACTAAGTTCAAGTACAGCGATCCTGTTTCTATTGAGGAAACCAAAGAAATAGAATCAGAAATCACAAAGGAATTAAAGGCTCTTAAAACAAGCGTTTTCGGTAAAAATACGGAGGCAATGCTTGTGCAGATAGAAAAAGTCGTAAATCTTTTAAATTCACGAAATAGGATCTGCGGATCTTATAAATAAAGAAAAAGTGAGGAGAAAACAAATGGGTTTCTTACAGTCACCAATGGCATTGATTCGCATCTTAAAGGATAAAGATGCAGTCGATTCAAGCAGTCTGCAAAAGACCGCACAATGGTTTATGTCGGGTGAAGGGAGGGTGGCATACACAGCTGCCAACACGCTGCTGAAAAAGACGGAATATTTTTTTGATTATTTGCAGACGGTTGCAAAATCAAAAGAGAATCGCAGTTTCCTTTATAAATTGGCGTTTGTTATGGCAGATGCTATGGATAAATCATCGTTAGAGTTTGCAGGTTATCCAAATATTTTGGATGCAAGCAAAAATCCGTTAGTTGCCTATGTAGCTTCAGAGATAATAACCGACGAAAGTAAATATAGGAACATATATATAGCAAGGCTTCTATGCGCATTACATAAGGAAAAGCATCCAAAAGATTATCTTTTCCCGGACAGAAAGCCTATTGAAAAATTAGCCCAACGCAACGCTGATGGTTCTTTTTCCGATATGTATAAAATTGAGCGTGACATTATTTGGGTGTTCAATGCGGATAATACAAACAAGTTTTCGGTAGGACCGTTTGCCTATGATATTGTAGGCTTTGAAGATGACGGGGACGATACCGAAGAAGGATTTTTTGCAAAGGAGGGAAACTAAATGTCTGAATTTAATCGTGAGGCAACCATCAAAGAACTGAATAGAATTGCCGAATTATATAATCGCAGAAACGATTTAGAAGAAGAAGTTTCCAAAATATATAACAGTGCAGAAAAAGAGCAGGAAAACCTAAGCACGACCGTGCTCAATGAATTGGAAAGCTATCAGGAATCGGTGAATAAGAATTTCGGCGCAGATATGCCGAAGCTTTCGCCTATAGCACGCAATATACCGCCTTTCAAGCCTGACATCGACAACAAGAAAATGAAGCGTGCTGCAATATGTGGGTTAATATTCATTGCAGCGGTAGCAATCAACATTATAATCGGTAATGTAACAACTACCAATACCATTGGCTTAGCTGGGTTTGGTTTTACATTTCTTCTCATAATTCTTTCAATTGCTACTGCTATCGGGTATTGCTGTTGGAATTCGGAAATTCAAAAATATACCGAATGGGAGAAAAAATACGCTAATTGGAAGAATCAACTTGAAAATATCGGCGCATTTAGTAATGATCATTTCTATGTAGAATGCGATGACTTTGAAAAAGCACTTGAAAAAAACATCGCAATCTGTACAGTGCATTATGATGAGAAAAATGCACAATTCGAGTCGGATAGCAAAGCAATCACCGAAAAATGGACAGAAAAACTTTCGTCAGTAAATGCCGAACTTGATAATGTCAAAGGTCAATTGGATGCGGTTACCCTAATTCATTCGGATCTGTTCTATAGTGCTTCGCACATTGCAAAACTGCTCAGCACCCAACGTGCCGATACATTGAAAGAAGCTATAAACTTGGCAATTGAGGAAGATCGCAAAGATGCGCAAGAAGCAGAGCGCCGTCGTGAGGCACAGCGTCAGGAAGCCATTTTGGAAGAGCAGGCATTCCAAACCCGTATGCATGAACAAGCTATGGAGCGTTCGGCCCGTGAACACGCTGCACAAATGGAGGCTCAAGCAAAAGCGCAGGTTGCAGAAACTGAACGGTTGAGACGTGCAGTAGAGCAACAAAATCGCAATGCAACAAAACGCTGATAATTGCAATAATGCAATTAAATAAATTATTATGGAGGAAACCACAATGGGATTTTTCGACAAGGTCAAAGAAAAGGCACAGCAAATCAAGGAAGAAAACAAAAACTTTATGGCAACAACAGCCAGAATCAACAATCTAAGCACACTTTACGGTCGTGTAAATGCTCCGGATTCTATTACTTTTAAAGTAGATCCGAACGAAGATTTTGCAAAAGGCAGTTACATAAGCATAGAAAACGGCAAAGGTGTTATTTACAGCACTTCACGTGATGATTACTTCTTCACCGGAAGTGATATTAAAAGCATGACCTTTACAGGAGAAACTCCCGATATTTCAATCGGAAGTGATCGCCATAAGGGATTACGTTTTATGATTGAATTCAATGACGGAAAAACCGCAAAGGTTGATATTATTTCTAAAAAGGTTGATTTATTTAAGGCAACTTTCGGACTCTAATAGTTGGATTAAAAGACTGGCACGAGTTATATTTCTCGTGCCAGCTTTTTAAGTTGAACCATCAATTGACCAATAAAATATAGTTTGATATAATTATACTTAACCAAAAATCATTAAAAGGAAGTGCAGTTATGGAGATTTCCAAACATCCATATAAAGCCTTTATACCAGAGGGCGCAGACAAACTGATAATTGGAAGTATTATGATACGCTCAATGCTCATTATTGTTTAAACCTTTGCGGAAAAGCAAAACACAAAGTAGAATTAGGCAACGATACATACAGCAATATTTTAGAGACTGCTATGACACCGTGGATTATCTGAAAAAGGCAGGCATTTTATAACCGAGAACGGCGGCATTGCCGAAAAGCTGATGCTGCTGTTACTTAGGCAGGAGTGGAAATATTCATAGATACATGGTATTATAATTAAAATGATACAAAAGCGGGGTTTGATATGAGTTTCATAGAATGGTTTAATACAAATATGTTTTCAAATTGCTTTACACTAATAACGGTTATATTATCAGGAATTATATCTTTGATAATTTCAGCTATTTATTACCACAAAGGAAATAGAAATAATCTTAAAATGTCAGTCATCCATCCAATAATAAGGTTATTGGATGATGCGTATTCAAGAAAGAACTATGATAGGTTAAGTGAGATAGCTAAAGATTATAGCGCCAGATATTTAAAAAAAATAGAATCTGAAAAGTTAAATTCACTATTACTTGCGTATAAAGAAGTCAGCACATACAACGATGTAATTGTCAATGCGGATATTCTACTTTCCTATTTTGAATATAAGTTAAAGAAAAATGGTATTAACCCTAAGCCAGTTCCTGTTGAGTACGAAGGCGAAATCGTTTATAGTGACTATCCGCCAGATGTGTTTTACTTATCACAGGATTTGGAAAGACTTCTCAGAAGATATGACCCTGTTTTTGAGCCAGACGAATGTGAGAATATGGTAGTTTCTCTTTATAAACAGTATTGCAAAGATAATTATACATCTGATAACATCAATTATTTTGATGATTATACGCTGGAAGAAGTATTAAAAAAATCAGAAATTAGAGCAAAATGGGACAAAAAATTCGACGAAGCAAAAGCTGCGAAAACACAGTTTTTGAAATTGAAGATTGCCAAATAATATGAAATGTTATCTACCTTAAATAACTGAAATTGGATTTGATTGTTTTGTTTACATTTTATACTTTCACTGAGGTGGCGTTACCATCAGGTTCTAGTGGTAGCAATACCATGCAGGTTCAACTCCTGTTATCCGCACCAAACAGTATAAATCCGAACCCAACACCGGTAGGTGTTGGGTTCGGATTTTATTTGTGTCTTTTCTATTTTAATTTTTTTAAAAATATAAAAAATCAAAATAAGACTTAATCTTCTTTGCCATCTGTTTTTTTCTATTGCATTTAATCGATTAAAATGTTATACTGTATTTGCCAAACCAACTTAAAAACGCAGAAAGTAAACTTATAACGCTTTTGCAACCACTATATGAATTTGATAAAAATGCAAATTCTGATTCTGTGGTTGTAAAGATTTTCTTTCCTGCGGAGTTGGTTTGGCGACTATCGGAGTTTGCGTTTTTTGTACGGTTACTTCGGTAGCCGTACTTTTTTGTTTTATGGAGGAAATTTTAATGATTTGTAAACATTGCGGTAAAGAATTAGTAAATGGAGCAAATTTTTGCGGAAGTTGTGGAAAATCTGTAAATGAAAATTACACGATAATAAAAAACAAAAAAACAACTAAAAAAAGCAAAAAATTCTTGATTTTTTTAATAATATTTTTTTGTGTTTTGACAAGTGTTGTCTTAATATTTTCCATAGTTAAAGCAGAAGAAACTGAGCACAATGAAATTATTTCAACTATAGAAAAAAATGATTATGAAAATGCTCAGAAAAAAATTGAGGATTTTTTGTCAACTTATCCTAATTCAAAATACTCAAAAGAAATTAAAGAGCAAAAAGCTAAAGTTGATAATGAAGTTTCAAAATTAAAAGAAGCCGAAAAAATCAAAACCAAAGCTGAAAAAGCAGGAATATCCACCAGAGCTTATGAAAAAATGCTGGAAGCCTGTAAGGAATTAGGAATAAAGGAAGAAGATATTTCTGCTTTAAGTTCCAAAGAAGATTGGGCACATGGTAAAAGATGTTCTTTTAATTATAACGACTACACTTTTTTAGTTTACTTTAATCAGGATGAAACAGTAAATTCAATAAACTGTGGAACTATAAAATTTTACGAAAATGGCAAAAAAACTGACGATCTAAGTAATCGCCTTATTTCCAGTGATGAAATGATACAACTTAAAAGCATCACTGAAGATACTATTGAAAAAATGCTCAAATCGCCATCAACGGCAAAATTTCCGGGAACTTTTCTTTCTCCTTATGACAACTGGAGCTTTTCAAAATCAGGTAACAATTATACAGTTTCTTCATATGTTGATTCACAAAATGGATTTGGTGCGACGCTGAGAAGTCAGTTCACTATTACATATAAGAAAGACAATAATAGTCTTCAAATTATATCGTTGATTTTCAATGGCAAAAAAATCGTTTAATAAAACTCAAATTGACTTAAATTTTAGTACACTAAACTTACATTAAAAAATGTCTGTCACTCAAAAATTAGTGACAGACATTTTTTTACAATATAACAGCAAAATAAAATAAATTCGGTACTAAACTTAAAATACCGTCTGTCAAGAAAAAAGGCCGGGCAAATAAGCCCGGCTTTAAATTTTTGTTACATTAAATTTTCATCATAAACCGCTCGCTCGCCGCCGATAAACTTCGGTCTTACCCTTGCCGCGAGAACTATCGCTTTACCGATATTTCTCTGCTTCAGCCTTAGCGGAACGGCAACCTTTTTAAGGTGCATTCCTATAAGGGTGCCGCCTATATCTATTCCGGCGTCGGCTTTTATTTCTTCTATAGCCACAGGGTCATTAAAATTTTTATATGCCGCCGTGGCAAAAGAGCTTCCCGCTTTCGGCTGAGGCACGACATTTACTATCTCCTCGCCTTTAAGCGCTTCCCTCTCGACGATTATCGCGCGGTTTAAATGCTCGCAGCACTGCGCGGCAATATAAATTCCCTCTTTTGAAAATACGGAATAAATGCCTTTAAAAATCGCGTCGGCAATTTCGGGAGTGGAATGATTTCCGGGATTTTCCCCTATCACTTCGCTCGTGGAACAGCCTACAACAACTGTCTGACCTTTTTTAAGGCGCGCGGCCTCAAAAAGCTCTTTTGCGGCATTATTTGCCTCTTTCTCGACCTGCCTTAAAAACTCTTCATCGGATGTATGAAAAACTGTTTTTGTCATATTAAACCCCTATTTAAATAATTTTTGCTTTAATCCGGTTTTTTCAAATATCATCGCAAGCACTGTTCCGATTATGAGACCTGCCGCCGCCTGAACGCAGTTGCCCGGTATACTCAGCGCCGCGGCGCTTCCCTTTCCGAGCAGCAAAGCGGCATATCCGAAATAGCCCAAAACCATTACAGCCTCGCTTGCAAGACCGCTTACGATATATCCTGCCGGAGCAGGAGCTGATTTAAAGGCTTTTATAATTATCGCACAAAGCGCGCCCATTATTGCTTTTATTATAAGAGTGCCCGGAGCATAGTAAAGATATCCCGCAAGCACATCGGTGAGCATTGAACCCACACCTGCCGCCGCCGCGCCGTACCACGGACCTAAGAACCAACCCGAAAGCAACACAAAGCAATCTCCGAGGTTAACATACCCGTTCATCGGGGAGGGAATTCGAATTACCATTGTTGCAACGCATACGAGCGCCGCCATAAGAGCGCTTATTACTATTTTTTTAAGATTTTCCGATTTCATATTCATCACACCTGATTTTTTGATAAAAACAGTATAATGTGATTTTGGTATTATTTCAATAGTCAAAACAAGATAAAATATAAATACCAGATTATATAACTTCTATGGAATATATTTCTTCAAATCTTATTTTTTCATTATCCAAAGCGAGGTATTTAAAAGCGAGATTTATTTCCGTCACTTTGCCTTTAAATATTATATTATGAAAATCTTTAAAGCAATCTATTTTTACATTCTGACCTTTTTTAAGATTAATAATTATTTTAGAATTTATTATCTGCTGTTCTTCGGGTATCTCGTGAAGTTTTACGCGGTTGTGCTTCTCTTCCTTTTCGGCTAGAGCCTCTTTAAGGCCTTTCATAGCGTCAAACGGGATAAATTGCTTTGCTCTGTTTTGCCTATCCATCATATTTAAGCATTATGGCCTCCTATCAGCTTATTTCTTTCGATCTGCATAGCGCTTTCGAGAAAATCGGTGCCTTTTAAAAGGGAATTTTTCCCGAATTTTCCGTAGAGAGAAAGCACGGTTTTATTAAGCTCCCTTTCACGGCTTATCTCATCAAAATCGGAAAAAAGGTCATATCCGTAGCAGTCCTCGCTTTGTATACCGCCGAAGCTTATCCCCACTCTCCTTATCGGAGCATTTTTATTTTTTATACCCTCATAAAGCTTGAGCGCATAAGGCAAAAGCTCGGAATAAAGCGCGGATGGAGCCGTTATTTTTATTCCTTTCCTGTAAGACCCTTCATAATTCCACGAATAACCTATATAAAGATTTATCTTCCCTGCTATCACTTTTCTTTTCGTAAGCTCGTAAGTTCCCGATAAAGTCATTTCTCTTATTATGGTTTCAAGCTCTTTATAGCTGTAATCCCTCGGAAGTATCTGAGAAAGAGAAACCGATCTGCTCTTGCTGTTATAGTTTTTTATATCCTCCATAAGACAGCTTTCTTTCCCTAGAGAATGATCTATCATAAGCTCCGCGTCTATTCCGAAAAGCTTATATAAAATTTCCTGCGGAGCAGACGCAATATCGCGCATAGTGAAAATTCCGCGGCTGCTTAGCCGTTTTGCCGTGTTTGCGCCTATCATCCAGAAATCCGTAAGAGGAGTGTGATCCCACAGCGTTTTTTTATAAAGCTCTTCATTTAAAAAGCCTATATGAGAAACAGTATGCTTGGCGGTGATATCAAGCGCCACCTTGGCAAGATAAAGATTGGTGCCTATACCGACCGTTGAGGGTATTGCAAGCTTGTTCGCTATTTCATTCATAAGCTTTTTTGCGAGCGATAACGCGTCGGTTTTCATACTTCTCAAATATCCCGTCACATCTATAAATGACTCGTCTATCGAATAAGTGTGGATATCCTCGGGAGAAAAATAATCAAGATATATGGAATAAATTTCGGCGCAGTAATCAATATAAAGCTGCATTCTCGGACGCGCGATATGATATTTTATATTTTTCGGGATTTCGGAAAGCCTGCACCGATTTTTCACCCCGAGCCTTTTAAGTTTCGGAGTAACGGCAAGGCAAAGCGCATTTTTACCTCTTGCGGAATCAGCTACGACAAGCGAGGTTTCAAAAGGATTGAGTCCCCTCTCGGCACATTCCACCGAGGCGTAAAATGTCTTCATATCTATACATAAATAGTATCTTTCAGGCTCCATATCCTCACCTTTCTCTCAAAATTACAGAACATTTGTTCCTTAAATTTGATTATACAAAGGTGAAATTATAAAGTCAACCGGATAATAATTCCAATTTCAGATGTCCTGATTTTTTATACTTTTCGGCAATTTTCCTGTAACGGATTTAAAGACATACGAAAAATATGCAGACGAAGAAAAGCCTAAAATTTCCGCTGTTTCGGCACAGCTTTTGCCCATTTTTAAAAAATCATAAGCCCTGCTTATTTTAAGCTCCGTAAAATATCTGTTCACGCCTATCCCCGCGTTTTTCTTAAAGGTATTTTTAAGAGTGGTTTCACATACTCCGCAAACTTTTGCAATTTCCTTAATATCGGAATTTTCATTCAAATGGTTTTTCATATATTCGACCGCAGCCGTATAAACAGGAGAAACCGAGCCGCCCGATCCCTTGGTAATAGATTCTTTTAAAATCATATCCAAAAAAACATCAAAAAGTTTCTGAACATTCTCTGAATTACTCTCTTGTTCGATTATTATTTTCAGAAGATCACGGCCGGAATTTGAAAGCTTAAAAAGCTGAAAACTTTCCTTGAAAAAAAGTTCCGGACTATTAAACATAAACACAACGAATTTTGTGTCTTTAATACATTTATTGCGATGAAAAAAGAAAGGAGCGCCCAAAAGAATATCATTTTTCTTCAGCCTTAAAACAGAGCTGTCATAAACGATCTCCATTTCTCCCTCAAGCACAATATTGATTTCAAATCCCCCGTGGCGGTGACCTTCAAAAGCATAGGAGTCATTAAAATCATAATTATAAAACTCATTTAAAACAGTATTCATAAAACACCCGATATTATAATTTTTATACCTAAAATCGTATTTACAACCGTTATTTTTACAATTATACTATAGTTAAATTGATTTTTCAAGCAGAAAGGAAAATTGCAATGGAAATAAAAATTCTTGAAAATGAATATTGGTGGGGATGCGCAAGTCATTTCAGGGCTCCGCAGAAATTTCCGTTTTCGGGCAAAGATGAATTCAGCTTTGATTTAAGGGTAAATACTTCAAATCAATCTGCACCGATATTAATTTCTTCAAAGGGCAGAGTTATTAAAGGCGATAAGCCTTTTGCTTTCACTGTTAAAGACGGAATTATAAATATAACCTTCGGTGAAACAGAGCTTTTAAATATGGGCAATAGCCTTAAAGAAGCTTATCTTTCGGCTGCTGAAAAATATTTTCCTTTTGAAAAAAGAACAATTCCGGATGAATTCTTCTCAATTCCGCAATACAATACCTGGATGCAGTTTAATTACGAGCCTACAGCCGAAGGAGTTCTTAAATATGCTCACGATATTATAGATAACGGTTTTCAGCCCGGAATACTAATGATAGACGAGGGCTGGCATACCCGTTACGGAATATGGGAATTTGATAAAGCAAAATTCCCCGACCCTAAAAAAACGATCGAAGAGCTTCACTCGCTCGGTTTTAAGGTTATGCTGTGGGTAGTTCCGTATGTTACTCCCGACGGAAAATATTTTGCTACTTCAATAAACAAAATTTTTGATCCCGAAAATTATAATAAACGCTATGTAAAAAATAAAGACGGTGAAATTTTGTATTTTGCTTGGTGGAACGGTTACAGTGCGCTTTTAAATCTTTTAGAAGAAACCGATAATTCCGAATTTGATAAAAAGCTTAAATTTCTTGTTGACGAATATAAAATAGACGGTTTTAAATTTGACGGTGCAAACGCCTGCACACTTCGCGAACGCAACCAAAGAAACGGATTATCAAGCGATTCTTTTGATTCCCATAAATATTCTGAGGCTTATAATAAACTGGGTAAAAAATATAAATATCACGAATTTAAAGATACCTACAATATGAGCGGAAAATCTATCGCTGAACGCCTTTGTGACAGAGATCATACCTGGGAGAGAGAAGGTCTTTCCTCGCTGATTCCGATGGCGCTGAGAGCAGGTTTGCTCGGCTATCCTTATATTTGCCCCGATATGGTAGGCGGCGGAAACTGGACAGTTAAAGTAAATATTGAAAAATTGGATCAGGAGTTGTTTGTGCGAATGGCACAGGCTTCCGCACTTTTCCCGATGATGCAGTTTTCCTGGGCGCCGTGGGAAGCGCTTGATAAAGAGCATTTTGCTTTAGTTAAAAAAGCTGCGAATCTGCACGCAAGTATGGCTGATACATTTTTAAAATTAGCGGACCACGCTTCTTTAAGCGGCGAGCCGATTATGCGGACACTTGAATATTATGATCCGCATAGGGGCTATGCGGAAATTGACGACGAATTTATGCTCGGCGACAATATTCTTGTTGCCCCTGTTATGAAAAAAGGCGCCAAAAGCCGAAATGTCGTTTTCCCGAAAGGCTCATGGCAGGATCAGAACACCGGAAAAATTTATAAAGGAAATTCATCTGCCGAAGTTAGTGCAGATATTTCAGTTCTCCCCTGGTTTAAAAAAGTCTAAAAAACAAAAAACCGCAGTCAGTAATTTTACTGACTGCGGTTTTTTTGGTGGAGCATAGCGGGATCGAACCGCTGACCTCTACACTGCCAGTGTAGCGCTCTCCCAGCTGAGCTAATGCCCCGTAAAAAATGATATAGCTGATTATAACATACAATATAAATAATTGTCAATAAAAATAAAAAAATTTTTAAAAATCAGGAATAATTATTGATTTTTGTAAAATTTTGTTATATAATGCTATAAGAAAATTCAAAAAGGAGCACCTATATGGAAATGAATATTTCAAAAGACATCAGATACATCGGAGTAAACGACAAAAATATCGACCTATTCGAGGGGCAATACACAGTGCCGAACGGAATGGCTTACAATTCTTATGTTATAATTGATGATAAAATTGCTGTTATGGATACTGTTGACGCAAATTTTACAGACGAATGGCTTGAAAATTTAAAGCGCGAATTATGCGGAAAAAATCCCGATTTTCTTATTGTTCAGCATATGGAGCCCGATCACTCGGCTAACATTTTAAACCTTTTAAATTCTTATCCTGACTGCAAACTCGTAACAAACGCTAAAGCGCTTGCTATGATAAAAAACTTTTTTAATCTCGATCTGACGGAAAAAACCGTGCTTGTAAAAGACGGCGATACCCTCTCCCTCGGAGAGCACACTCTTAACTTCATTTTTGCTCCTATGGTGCATTGGCCGGAAGTTATGGTTACATATGAAAGCAAAGAAAAAGTCCTTTTCTCTGCGGACGGTTTCGGAAAATTCGGCGCCTATGATACTGATGAAGACTGGGCGTGCGAAGCAAGAAGATATTATTTCGGAATTGTGGGTAAATTCGGTGTGCAGGTTCAAAATCTGCTTAAAAAAGCGTCGGCGCTTGAAATAGAAAAAATATGCCCTCTTCACGGACCGGTACTGACAGAAGATCTTAGTTACTATTTAAATCTTTACGATATATGGTCTTCCTACAGATCAGAAACAAAAGGCGTGTGCATTTGTTACACCTCTGTTTACGGAAATACCGAAAAAGCCGCAAAACTGCTTGCCGAAAAGCTTAAACAAAAAGGCTGTGAAAAAATAGCTGTCAACGATCTTGCAAGGTGCGATATGGCGGAAGCTGTGGAAGACGCTTTCAGGTATGACAGGCTCGTTCTTGCCACAACTACATATAATTCCGATATTTTTCCGTTTATGAAAGAGTTTATCGATCATCTCACGGAAAGAAATTTTCAGAATAAAACAATAGCTTTGATCGAAAACGGCTTCTGGGCGCCCACCGCCGCAAAAATAATGCGCGATAAATTTGAAAAGAGCAAAAATATAACCTTTACAGAACAAACGGTTAAAATCATATCCGCTTTAAATGATGAAAACAAAGAGCAGTTGGAAGCTTTAGCCTGCGAGCTTTGCGGAAAATAAAAAGAAATCGGCTTTTTTAGCCGATTTCTTTATTTTATCACATATTTAATTATCAGCTCGCACAAAAGCGCTCCGCCGCTCGCCCCTGCGGCAACTACTACAAGGCTTGACTTTTTCCACCCCAAAACAAAAGCGACGATAAATCCGCATATCGCCGAGTAAATATTGCCTGTGGCATACAAAAAACCCGGCACCGTCATACAAGACAAAACCGCATACGGCATATAATGCAGAACCGATAAAAGATATCTATTGGTGATTTTTTTCTTAATAAGCACCATAGGAAGCATTCTTATAAGATAGGTTACGCCTGCCATTACTGCAAGACTGCATAAAAATCTTGTCCAATTCATCAGTCTTCCCCTCCCGTTTCTTCCTGAACTTCAATGGGCTTTAAAGCCGCCATTATACAAGAGGAAATAAGCGCGCAGATTATTATAACAAATCCGCTCTGCACCGATTTAAGAAAAGGAATATATTTAAACGCACAGCTAAGCGCCACCGAAATCGCCACGCACGCAAGAACGCTTTTATCGCTGTGCGCAACAGGCACAACTATTGCTATAAACATTCCGTAAATCGCAAGATTAAGAGCGTTTATAAGAACTGCGGGCAAAATATTACCTGCCGCGGCGCCTATGACTGTGCCTATGCTCCACCCGATATAAGGAGTTAAGATCAATCCGTACATATACTGCCGGTTTAACATTCCGGGCTTTGAGGCGCCTATAGCAAAAATTTCGTCAGTATTAACAAACGAAAGAATAAACCTGTCAAGCGTTGTTACAGACCCGTCAAACCTCTGCGAGAGAGAAACCGACATAAGCGCGTATCTTAAATTGATTATAAGCTGGCTAAGAGCTAACTCAAAATAAGCTCCGCCAGAAACTATTATCGGCACAGCCGCAAGCTGACCTGCCGAAGTGACATTCGCCATAGAAATAAGAGTTGCCTGAAAAGCGGACAACCCTTGTGAAACCGCAGATATTCCAAAAGCAAACGCAACCGCAAGATAGCCTATACAAACAGGCATACCGTCCTTAACCCCGCTTAAAAACCTTTTATCATTCTGCATAAATTCACCCCGCGTGAGATTGCATAGAACATTATAGCTCAATTCCTCAAATTCTTCAACTGATTTTTATTTTTTATTAAAATTAGTGCTTTTTGCATAATATTTTTTAAAAACCACGGATTTTAAAAATCACTTTTGTGAATTTTGACTAAAATTTTGATATTTTTTATCTATAATAACACTTGAAAAATACTTAGGAATATTGTATCATATAAGAGTAAACAATATAAAAAGAAATATATCTTGATTTATGGAGATGTGAAAATGAATAATTACAGTGCAGCAAAACTTTCAGAAATGCTTGAACTTAAGCTTTCGCACAATTTCGGAGTTACTCCCGAACAGGCAGACGACGATATATTTTATAAAGCCTGCGTTTTGGTTCTTCTTGATATAATGAGCGACAGAAAAGCCGCTTTCAGAAAAAAGGTCGACGAACAGGGCGCAAAAACCGTTTATTACCTCTCTATGGAATTTTTAATGGGCAGATCGCTTAAAAACAATCTGTTTAATCTCGACCTTACCGATAATATGAGGCAGGCTCTTAAGAAATATAATGTCAAGCTTGAAAAGCTCTATGATTTCGAGCCCGACGCGGGCCTTGGCAACGGCGGACTCGGCCGTCTTGCGGCGTGTTTTTTAGACGCGCTTGCTACCGGCGGTTACAGCGCTATGGGTTACTGCATAAGATACGAGCTTGGTATTTTCAGACAGAAGCTTGTTGACGGTTGGCAGACCGAAATGCCGGATTTCTGGCTCCCCGGCGGAGGCGTTTGGCTTGAGCAGCGCCCCTCTTCTGCTGTAGACGTTCATTTTGACGGATATATCGACGAATGGTGGGACGGCAGTTATCACCATGTTGAGCATAAAGATTTCCACAATGTTCACGCTATGCCTTATGACCTTAAGGTTGCAGGAAAAGACGGTAAGACCGTCAGCGTTTTAAGGCTTTGGAGCGCAGAGTGCGAAGACTTCAATATGAGCGCGTTTAATCAGGGCGATTATGTGAGAGCTTTGGAGCAAAGAGCTATGACAGAGGCTATCTCCAAGGTCTTATACCCCGAAGATAACCATATCGAAGGAAAATCTTTAAGATTAAGGCAGCAGTATTTCCTCGTTTCCGCATCTATTCAGGATATTCTCAGAAGACATATGAGAAAATACAACTCTCTTGAAAATCTTCCCGAAAAGGTCGCAATTCATATAAACGACACTCATCCCACCCTCGCGATCCCTGAGATTATGCGCCTTTTGCTTGATGAGTGCGGATATTCCTGGGAAAAAGCGTGGGGCATTGTTACTAAAACAATGGCTTACACTAACCACACGATCATGAGCGAGGCTCTTGAATGCTGGCAGGAAAGCCTTTTCAAAGAAAGACTTCCGAGAATTTATATGATAGTCAAGGAAATCGACCGCAGATACAGAGAGCATATTTTAAACACTACGGGCGACAGCGCACTGGCTGAAAAAACGGCTATTATACAGAACGGCGTAATCAGAATGGCAAACCTCTGTGTTGCCACCTGCCACACGGTAAACGGCGTTTCAAAGCTCCACAGCGATATAATCAAAAACGAACTGTTTAACGATTATTATAAGCTTACTCCCAAAAAGTTTACTAATGTTACAAACGGAATTGCTCACCGCAGATGGCTCTGCCAGGCAAATCCCGAGCTTTCAAAGCTTATTACCGATCTCATCGGCGACGGATTTATCCTCAATGCTTCCGAGCTTTCAAAGCTTAAAGCTTATTATGATGATGAAACGGTATTAAAAAAGCTTGCAGAAATAAAGCTTAATAATAAGATTAGAATTTCTAATTATATCAAATCGAATTATTCTATTGATATCGATCCTCATTCTATCGTGGATATGCAGGTCAAAAGACTTCACGAATACAAGCGCCAGCATATGAACGCGCTTCATATTATAAGAGATTATCTTTATATCAAGAATAATCCCAATGCTCCTTTCACTCCCAAAACTTATATTTTCGGAGCAAAAGCGGCTTCGGGTTATCTCTTCGCCAAAGAAATAATTCAGATGATCTATAAGCTTTCAAAGGTTATAGACAACGATCCGGCGCTTAAAGGAAAAATCAAAGTCGTATTCTTAGAAGACTATAAGGTAACTTTAGCGGAGCTTATGATACCTGCGGCAGAAATAAGCGAGCAGATATCCCTTGCTTCCACAGAAGCCAGCGGAACAAGCAATATGAAATTTATGCTTAACGGCGCTATTACCTTAGGTACGGAAGACGGCGCAAATGTCGAGATTCACCAGGCTGTCGGAGATGATAACATCATAATCTTCGGAATGAGAACTCCCGAAGTTCTAAATCTCCAGAAAAACGGCTATAATCCTCAGCTTTATTATAACAACAATTCTGAATTAAGAGCCGCTCTCGACTTTATAGGCAAGGGTATCGACGGCAAGAAATTCGATAATATTTACAACACTCTTAAAAATGTTGACACTTATATGGCTCTCGGCGATTTTGCCGATTATTGCCTTGCTCAGGATAAGGCGACCGAGCTTTATAAGGACTCGCTTAAGTGGAACAGAATGTCGCTTGTAAATATCGCAAATTCCGGAATTTTTGCCGCAGACAGATCAATAAAAGATTATGCCGATAATATCTGGCATATAAAACCGGTTAAATAATATATGAATTATTATCCATTCGATTCAAGATCAGAGCTCTATAAATCTAAAAAAGGCGCCTTGGCCGCAGATACAGATCTGCGGCTGAGGCTTCTGCTGCATAAAGACGCTCAGTGCGGCACGGCTTATCTCATTTTTAAAAATGACAGCGACTCTATCGATACCTATATTCCCCTTTTAAAAACAGGCGAAGCCTTAGAAGATTATTTCTTTTATGAAACTACTCTTAATTTAAAAGAGGGGCTTTATTTTTATGCCTTTAAGTATACAAGTCCTTTCGGTGATTTTTTCGTTACAAAAGAAAGCGAAGGCAGAGGAATAGTTTCAAAAGAGTATCCCGAATTCTGGCAGCTGACGGTTTTTGAAGACGACGAAAAAAAGCCCGGATGGCTAAGCGGAGGAATAATTTATCAGATATTCCCCGATAGATTTTTTGATGCCGATAAGCCTCTTTGCAGTCCTTTTAACGATAGGTATATCGTAAAGGATAAATCCGCAAGACCCGCATACAGGCAGGATATCTCCCCCGATTTTTTGGGCAACGATTATTATTGCGGAAACCTAAAAGGAATAGAAGAAAAGCTTGATTATTTAAAGAGCCTCAATGTCACCTGCATTTATATAAATCCTATTTTCGAGGCTCATTCAAATCATAGGTATAACACCGCCGATTATTTAAAGATCGATCCTTTGCTTGGAAATGAAAAAGATTTCGTTTCACTGTGCAAAGCGGCGCATAAAAAGAATATACATATTATTCTTGACGGTGTGTTTTCCCACACAGGCGACGACAGCTTATATTTCAATAAATATAAGCGATACGGTGATAAGGGCGCTTATAACGATTATAATTCTCCTTTTACCGAGTGGTATAATTTTAAGAATTATCCCGATGATTATTCCGCCTGGTGGGGAGTTAGATCTCTTCCCGAAACCAATGAAAACTCAAAGTCTTTTACCGAATTTATCACGGGCGAAAACGGCGTTTTAAGGCATTGGCAAAGGCTCGGAGCAGACGGCTGGCGCCTTGATGTGGCAGACGAACTGCCCGACGAATTCCTCGATAACATAAGAATTGCCGTGAAATCAGAAAATAAAAGCTCTTATCTTTTGGGCGAAGTCTGGGAAGACGCAACCAACAAAATAAGCTACGGCAAAAGAAGACGCTTTTTAAGAGGAAAACAGCTTGATTCCGTTATGAATTATCCTTTTGCGAATGCTATCATAGATTATATTAGAACGGGAAATTCAAAAGGGATAAAAGAAACTGTATTTGAAGTTCTTGAAAACTATCCTAAAACCGCCGTGGACCTTATGATGAATCATATCGGCACTCACGATACGGCAAGAATTTTGACCCGACTTTCTCAAAATAATGATGATTTTTCCGACCGCGCGGCGCAATCGAAAATGGAATTATCACCGGAAAAATATGAATTTGCTAAAAAAAGACTTAAGCTTGCCGCGCTTTTGCAATATACCCTCCCCGGGATCCCCTCTCTTTATTACGGCGACGAGGCGGGAATGACGGGCGGATTCGATCCTTTCTGCAGAGGCTATTATCCCTGGGGCAAAGAAGATAAGGAGCTTTTGGAATTTTATAAAACTCTCGGAAATAAGAGGGCTAAATGCAAAGCGTTTGAAGGCGGAGATTATGTGCCGTGGGAACTGCCTGAAGGAATTTTCGGATTTGAAAGAAAATCAGGCAAATCAAGAGCGCTTGTTATAATAAACCTCTCGGATGCCGAATTTTCGGTTGATATTCCAAAAGAATATAATTCTCTTTCCCCTGCTCTCGGGAAAGCGCCCGATAAGTGCAGGCTCTCACTTTTAAGCGGAGAATTCTCTTTTATCACAAAATAATGAAAAAAGCATTTGCAAAGAACTTTGCAATATGATATAATATTTTAAAACAATTTTTTGATTTTTTGTGCAAATTTAAGAGGAAAGAGGTTATTTATGAAAATTTCTTTGAAAAAATCGCTTGCTTTTTTAATTGCGGCGCTTATGCTTGTTTCTTTTTGCGGATGCAAGAAAAATAAAGCTGACGATCATTATTCCGAATACATAGTGAATGAAAACGGAGAGATCGTTAAAGAAGACGGAACAAAGGTTGAAAGCAAAGAGTCAAAATCCGGCAAACAAACTAACAGTAAAGGCACGAAAGCCTCTAATTCTAACACCGGAACTGCCGAGGATGATTTTATGGATACATTGGATATTGAAAATTATACCAAAAAGAATAAATCTCTTGAAAGCAGAGTAAAAGAGCTTCAAAGCGCCATATCTGCTTTAGGCGGCTCTTCTCCCGCTCTTTCTCTTTCCGAAGTGAAAGGAAGCACCAAAGAAAAAGCAAAGGCACTTAAAGAAAACAACACCGTTTTAAATAAATCTGTTACTTCCCTTACAAATACGCTTGTAACGCTTGGAAGAAACTCGGTTAAAAACGGGGTTACGGGCGATCTTAATTCCGCTTATTCCTGGGCGAAAACCGCTTTTTCGGGTAAAAAGCTTATAGCTCTTACTTTTGACGATCACCCGGCGGAGATCACATCTTATTTGCTTGACGGGCTCAAATCAAGGAATGTTGCGGCTGTTTTCTTTGTAATAGGCAGAAATATCAATGCAACCTCAAATTCTTCGGCTCTTCTTACAAGAATGAAGAACGAGGGCCATGTTATAGGAAACCACACGCAGAACCATATCCCGCTTTACCGAAAATATATAACAAATACTACGACTGTTCTCGATCCTGTTAAAGAAGTAACAGACTGCAGTAATTTGATAAAACAAAATGCGGGCGGATATAATTCATTCCTTCTCAGAGTTCCGGGATTTATTTATAAAACTCCTTCTCCCCTCCCCGCAGGAGCGGAGCCTAACGGCATTTACAATCCCGCTTCGCTTTCAAGGGATACAAAGAATGTTTTGGTCGATTCAACGCAGATCAAGGTCAATGAGGACGCCGATACAGAAACCGTTTATAATCAGCTTTTAAGCGCTAAAGACGGAAGCATAATCATCATTCACCCGAAATACAATCTTGTTGACGCGGCATTTAAGCTTATCGATAAGTATAAAGACGACGGCTATGAGTTTGTAACCGTTCCGGAGCTGATAATGGCAAAGGCAGGAAAAATCGAATATGCCAAAGCTTACAGAACTCCCACGGAATTTGCTAATATCGGATAGACAATAAAAAAACATCCGTAAACCAAATGGTTTACGGATATTTTTTATTATAAAGCTGATTTTATAGCGTTATAAAGCTCGTCATATTCTTCAAATGCCGAAATATCGGGATTATCGGCTTTTATGCTTTCGGTACTCTTAAAGAGAAATCCCGCTTTACTTGCCTTTATCATTCCGAGATCGTTAAAGCTGTCGCCTGCGGCTATAGTGTCATACCCTATTGACTGCAGGGCTTTAACAGTGGTAAGCTTAGAGTTTTTGCAGCGCATTTTATAACCGGTGATCATTCCGTTTTCCCCGATCTCAAGCGTGTTGCAAAAAATAGTGGGCATTCCGAGCTTTTCCATAAGGGGTGCGGCAAACTGCTCGAATGTATCGCTTAAAATTATCACCTGCGTGATTTTTCTTAACTTATCCAAAAATTCCTTTGCGCCCGGCATAATATCGATTTTAGCTATCGTTGCTTTAATTTCATTAATTCCTAAATTATGCTTCTTAAGGATATCAAGCCTGTACTTCATAAGCTTATCATAATCGGGCTCGTCACGCGTGGTGAGCTTAAGCTCGGGAATTTTTGTTTCGTTAGCGAAAGCTATCCATATTTCAGGGACTAAAACGCCCTCCATATCAAGACAAACTATATTCATAAAAAATCTCCTTAAATAAATTGAGGCGGCAAAAAATTACCGCCTCAATTATATCACAGCTTAAAACTTTTTTCAACTTACTTTTTCTTAGAAAAAAGACCGTGCTTTTCATATACTTCGCTTTTTATATCAAGTACTTTATAGCCTGTTTCTCCCACTGCCTCTTTTATTTTATCAAAATTAAGATCTTCCTGAGATTCTATTACTGTTTCGCCTTTCTTGTGAGAAGACGAAACTTTTTTTATTTTAAAATTCTTTCTTATACAGTCGTTTATATGAGCCTCGCACATTGAGCACATCATACCGTCGATTTTTAAAACTGTTTTTACCATTTTTATTCACTCCTTAGTATTTTATCGCCAAGAGTGCAAATCATAAATATTGGGGGCGATAAAATGCAATATAAAAATTTAAAAGAACTGATTTTTTCAAGCAGCAGCGCAAGAAAATACTTCTTATCACTGCCTGCCGATCTTCAGGTGAAAATGCACGCTGAATATAACGATTATGTACATTCTCTTTCGGATCTTCACCTGAAAACCGAGCAAATGATCAAAAATAACAGGCAAAAAGAGATTTCAGATAGTTTATTCCGCTCCTTTTAAAGCTTCGACCATATCTATCTTTTTATTCTTTCTTGCGACAAGCAGGCTTACAAAAAGCGATACGGCAAAGGTTATAAGCGTTGTTATCAAATAAGTGTACCATTTAACATTTATTATCATTTCATACTCGCTGGCTAACTTATCAACAAGTACTTTAAGCGTCAGGATACCTAAAGGAATACCTATTATAAGACCTATAAATGTCAGCCAGATATTCTGACTGATAAGAAGTCTTCCTATCTTCTTGTCTTTAAAGCCTACTACCTTGAGCGTTGCCATTTCCCTGTATCTTTCGGTATAGCTCATAACGCCTAAGTTATAAAGAACAACCGTGCCGAGCAGTGCCGCTCCGAAAACAAGCAAAAAGATCATAGAATTCATTATTTCCATAAATGTGTCAAATGAATCTATAACAGCCTGTTTTGACTGAACGCTTTTGATGACGCTGTCGGATTTTATATCTGCTTTATCCGTTTTTGTATACAAGGAATCCGGCAGATAATTAATTCCCGAATTTTCGGCATAATTTTTGGAAATAACAATATTTTCCGAAACGCTTCTTATAATTCCCTCGAACCTGAATTCATATTCTTTATCCGTTCCGAAAGGACTTACAGTGAATGTATCTCCTTTTTCAAGACCGAATTCTTCGGCTAATCTCTTGCACATAAATGCGCCGTTTTTATCGATATTTACATATTCGCCGTCAAAACCGGGGAAACGGATAAGATTATTTTTCGTATCGTAGATATCAAGAGAAACTGTCTTATCGTTAAAATTCACAGCCATGGTCTGGCTCGAATCGGAGTCATAAAGCTCTTTTATAGCGTTTACAGCCTGTTTTTCCGAATTCTCGGAAATATATATTCTCGAAGAATAATGCAGAGCGCCGTCATAATACATATCCATAAAAGCGCCCATGGTATCGCGCATACCGAAAGAGCCCATAATTAAGATCGTGCAGCCCGCAATTCCTAAAAGGCTCATCGCACTTCTTGATTTATGCCTTATGATATCGCGCATATTCCAGCGTGTTCCGAACGTAAGCTTATGGAACATTTTGGTTTTTTCGATTTTAAGCGGCTTTACCTTTTTAGGAGTATACGGTCTTAATGCGTCGGCGGCAGTGCCTTTAAGCATTTGTTTGACGGATAAAAATCCGATAAAGGTCAGCACTGCAATTATCAGCACTAATATAACTATGCAAAACAGCGGCAAATGCAGTTTCCAATAAGGCATATCGAAATATGTGCCCATTGAGCCGTTCGGGTTCATTATAAAGTAAGCAACACCGTAGCCGAGCGCAGTTCCGATAAGAGATCCTATTATTCCTATCATAAAAGCATAAGAAGAATAATGCACTATTATCTTTTTATCCTTAAAGCCCAAAGCCTTTAATGTGCCTATCTGCGTCTTTTCCTTTGCGGTGAGTCTGTGCATAGTTGTTACCATTGTAAGCACGGCTATAGCAAGGAATAAAACAGGCAATACAGAGCCCATTGTTTTGCCCTCGTCTGCCTCGCCGTCAGACTGAGCATATGATACGACTTCATCCTTTGTAAGAACAAGCGTGGTGTTTGAAAGCTTATCGTCTACCGCGTCGGAAAAGCTTTTTTTAGAAAGCGAGGATAAAACATTTATCTGAGGGTAAAAATCAAACCCTGCGGCACTTTTATAAAGTGCAGGCGAAATATAGGCAAATCCGAATGTATCGTAATCCGGCATAAGCTGGCTTGAATCTCTTACGCATATCAGATACTCCGAGGATTTAATAAGTCCTTTTACCTTGCAGTTGATATCAAGATTTTTATAATTTAAAGTTATTTTATCTCCGAGCTTGATATTATTGGCGTCTGCAAATTTATCGGAAAGCCAAATACCGTCTTTATCAGATGAAGAATATTTTTCGCCGCTCATAAGCTTAAAGCCCGAAACTTTCTCGTTTTCGGTAACATTAAGAGCAACGCTTCTTCCCTTTTTGCCTTTAATATCCGCATTCACGCTTAAAAAACGCGAAGCCTCGCTCACACCTTTTATTTCTTCTATCTTTTTAAGGTCGCTCTCCGAAAATCCTTTTTCGGAAGAAATTCTGTAATCGGCGAAATTTGTTTCATCAAAGAATCGGGTCGTATTTTCTTTGATACTTACCCATTCCATATTAAATCCCACAAATATGCCTATTCCTAAAGCTATCATAATTATCATAGATATAAACTGTGATTTATATAGCTTCATCGTTCTGAAAAGTTTTTTAAGCAGCATTATCTCACCGCCCTTACCAGTCGATTTCATCTGCGCTCAAAGGAGAATCCTGAACGGTGTGAGAAATAATTTTTCCGTTTTTAACACGGATAACATCATCAGCCATTTTTGCGATGTTCTGATTGTGAGTAACTATAACAATGGTTTTATTATAATCTCTTGCCATTTTAAGAAGCAGTTTTAAAACAAGCACGCCCGTTTTGGAATCGAGAGCACCTGTCGGCTCATCGCACAAAAGAATTTTAGGATTTTTAGCAAGCGCTCTTGCAATCGAAACTCTTTGCTGCTCTCCGCCCGAAAGCTCTGCGGGGAAATTTTTAAGGTGATCCGAAAGTCCCACTTCTTCAATCATTTTTGTTGCAGATAAAGAATCGGGAGCAATTTCTTTTACAAGAGAAACATTTTCATGGACCGTAAGAGTGGGCACAAGATTATAAAATTGGAATACAAATCCGACTTTTTTAGCGCGGTACTCCGCAAGCTCATCGGAATTTAAGGAAGAAATATCTTTTCCCTCTACAAATATTTTTCCGCTTGTGGGACTGTCAAGTCCGCCGAGAAGATTTAAAAGAGTGGATTTTCCGGCGCCGCTCGGGCCTAAGATAACGATAAATCTTCCCTCTTCAAGCTTCATATCGACATTATCGAGAGCTTTTAATTCGTGGTCGCCGCTGACATATACTCGGCTGACATTTTTAAATTCTACAATAGCCATAACACATCTCCTTTTTTTGATAGAAAACCAAAGCGGAGGATCAAACGATCCTCCGCTTTTTTTATTTTTTGTGGCAGGAGCTGCAACCGGCGCAATGACTGCAATTACCGCCGCAGGAGGATTTGCCTTTTTTCTTATCACTGACAAGTTTTACAACTATTAAAGCAACAATAACAATTAAAACAAGCGAAACTATTATAGTTGCGATATTTTCAATGATCCAAGCAAACATTTGCAAAACTCCTTTACAAAGTTATATTAATCAGCTTTTACCTTTGCAGTAAGTTTAGTTGCTTCCTTATAAGGACGAACAAGCATATAAACCATAAGGGCAAGAGCAAGAACTGCAAATATAAGACCTATAACATTTACCTTACCGACAAATATGTTACCGAACTGGTTTATCATAAGAGCAACAAGATAAGCAAATCCGCACTGATAGCCGATTGCAAACCAGGTCCACTTGCGGCTGTTCATCTCACGCTTGATAGCGCCTATAGCTGCGAAGCAAGGAGCACAGAGGAGGTTGAACACGAGGAAAGAGTAAGCGGTAATGCCGGTAAATGCAGCTGCTATGCTCTGGTAAACTGTTCCGTCGCCGCCGCCGTAAAGAATTCCGAGTGTACCGACGATATTCTCTTTCGCAACAAGACCTGTGATCGAAGCGACAACCGCCTGCCAGTTACCCCAACCGAGAGGAGCAAACAACCAAGCGACCGCTCCGCCGATCTTTGCAAGTATCGAAGAATCGATCTGATCTTCTGTGAGCATTCCGAACGAGCCGTCTGCCCAACCGAAGTAAGTGGTGAACCAAACAAGAATTGTTGAAAGCAAGATAATTGTTCCTGCCTTTTTGATGAACGACCAGCCGCGCTCCCACATTGAACGGAGAACATTGCCGAGCGTAGGCATATGGTAAGCAGGAAGCTCCATAACGAACGGAGCAGGATCGCCTGAGAACATCTTTGTTTTCTTAAGCATAATGCCTGAGCAGATTATTGCTGCCATACCGATGAAGTATGCGCTTGTAGCAACCCAAGCCGAGCCGCCGAAAATAGCGCCTGCGATCATTGCAATGAAAGGTACTTTAGCGCCGCAGGGAATGAATGTTGTTGTCATAATGGTCATTCTGCGGTCGCGTTCGTTTTCAATAGTTCTGGAAGCCATAATTCCGGGGATTCCGCATCCTGTACCTATGAGCATAGGAATGAAGGATTTACCGGAAAGACCGAATTTACGGAAGATACGGTCAAGTACGAATGCGATACGCGCCATATAACCGCAAGCCTCAAGGAATGCAAGGAGGAGGAATAATACAAGCATCTGAGGAACAAATCCGAGAACCGCGCCTACACCGGCAACGATACCGTCATTGATAAGACCTGCAAGCCAATCTGCTGCACCGGCTTTTTCAAGACCGTTTCCTACTAAAACAGGAATACCGGGAACCCATACGCCGTAATCAGCGGGATCTACGCCGCCGTCATACTTTTCGTAAGCTTCAAGCGCAGTATCAAGATCTGCAAGCTTTCCTGTTTCATCAGTAGTTTCAAGTGTTTCTTCATCTTCAAGAGTATAAGTAAAGGTTTTGAAATCAGCTTTGCTTTCAACAGCCTTAACTTCTTTTACGGCTTTCTTAGCATCAAAGCTGTCGCTTTCCTGATCAAGCGCTTCGCTTGCCGCTTTAACATCGATGCCCTCTTCTTCGGCTTTTGCGATAAAGCCGTCGATTATTGCGTCGGTGTCGCCGTATTCGTCTTCAGCGTCAGCAGTGGCGGAAGTTCCTATTCCGAACAAGTGCCAGCCGTCGCCGAAAAGTCCGTCGTTAGCCCAATCGGTTGCGGCAGAGCCGACAGTTACCATTGAAATATAATATACAAGGAACATAATAAGAGCAAATATCGGAAGACCGAGCCAGCGGTTTGTTACGACCTTATCGATTTTATCGGAAGTCGTAAGCTTTCCGGCGTCTTTCTTTTTATAGCAAGCCTTGATTATAGAAGCGATATATATGTAACGCTCGTTGGTGATAATGGACTCTGAGTCATCGTCCATCTCTTTTTCGGCAGCTGCGATATCGTTCTCGATATGCTTCATAACATCATCGCTGATCTTAAGGTCGCTTAAAACCTTATCGTCACGCTCAAAAATCTTGATAGCATACCATCTCTGCTGCTCTTCGGGCATATTATGAACAGCCGCTTCCTCGATATGAGCTATTGCGTGCTCTACGCAGCCTGAGAAGCTGTGCTGAGGCAATGTTTTGGTGGAAGACGCGGCTTCGATAGCAGCCTCGGCAGCCTCCATAATTCCTGTGCCCTTTAAAGCAGATATCTCAACTATTTTGCAGTTAAGCTGTCTTGAAAGCTCTTCGGTGTTGATCTTGTCGCCGTTTTTCTTAACAACATCCATCATATTGATGGCGATAACGACCGGAATTCCGAGCTCAACAAGCTGAGTGGTAAGATAAAGGTTACGCTCTAAGTTTGTACCGTCGATGATATTAAGAATAACATCGGGGCGCTCGCCGATAAGATAGTTTCTTGCAACTACCTCTTCCAAGGTGTACGGAGAAAGTGAATAAATACCCGGAAGGTCGGTTATTACTACTCCGTCGTGCTTTTTAAGTTTTCCCTCTTTCTTTTCAACTGTAACTCCCGGCCAGTTACCAACGAATTGGTTTGAACCTGTGAGTGCGTTGAAAAGAGTGGTTTTTCCGCAGTTAGGATTTCCTGCAAGTGCTATTCGCAAATCCATATTAGTTTTATCCTCTCTTTCGTTTGGTGATACTGAAATTTAATTATTCGACTTCGATCATTGCGGCGTCTGCCTTTCTTAAAGACAGCTCGTAACCGCGAACGGTAAGCTCAATGGGATCTCCTAAAGGAGCAACTTTACGGATATGAACTTCTACGCCTTTTGTAAGGCCCATATCCATAATTCTGCGCTTGACCGCACCTTCGCCGTGCAGCTTGACCACTTTAAGGGTTTCGCCGATCTTAGCTTCCTTCAAAGTTTTCATTCTTCTTTTCCTCCTTAAAATTATACCATTATCTTTCTCGCCATTTCTTCGCTTATGGCAACTCTTGCCTCTTTTACATTGACAATAACATTGCCGCCGAGCGAATTGACGATCTTAACATTTCCTCCGACAACAAATCCGAGATTTTCAAGATGTTTCTTAACTTCCGGATTTCCGCCGATCTTTTTTATGATATTATCCTCTCCGACCTGTGCAAGCGTTAAAGGTAACATTAAAAAGTCCTCCGTTTTTAAATTAGCTTTAGCTAACCGAAATGTCCTTAAAAAGTTAGCTTTCGCTAACCACCTATTATAATACAACCTCTTTTTAAATTTGTCAATAGTTTTTTTAAAAAAATCGGAGCCGGAAATTCCGGCCCCGAAATATTATTTTGATTTAGAAAAACATTTGATAATAAGACCTACAATAAAGCCTACTGCCGTGGGGATAAGCCAACCCATTCCGGCAGAATAAAGCGGAAGATATTTTGAAACGGTTTTTATAAATCCTTCAAAAGCTGAAATTCCGCTGACTCTTATAAGATCGAGAACAGCCGCAATCATAGTAAATGCAATAGTGCTTACAAAAACGCATTTTGAATATCCGAAAAGCTTTCCGAAAAGGCTTAAAAGAATAAGCGCGATAGCCAAAGGATAAAGGAAATAAAGCACGGGCGCCGAAAAGCTGATTATCTTCGAAAGTCCGATATTTGAAACTATGAAAGAAAACGCGGTGAAAATTATCGCATAGACCTTATAGCCGAATGTTTTCGGGAAAATTTTTGAAAATGTTTCCGAGCAGGCGGTAACTAAACCGACAGCCGTTTTAAGACAGCAGAATGTTACGGTGATAGCAAGAATTATCATTCCGGCATTTCCGAAATAGTGCTTTGCTATGATCGCAAAAGCGTCGCCTCCGGTAAAATTCGGGTCACTTGCAATTCTATCGCTGTAAAGTCCGTAGCTCTGCGCGCCGACAAAGGCGATAAGCGCATAGATAACAGTCATAAGCGACATACTGAATATGCCTGATTTAACCGTGCATTTTGCGATACTTCCGGGCTCTTTAACTCCGTGCTCTCTTATAACAGTGATAACGATTATTCCGAAAGCAAGAGAAGCGAGCGCGTCAAGAGTGTCATAACCCTGCAAAAATCCCGTTGCAAAAGCGGCGTTCTGATAATCGCCTGTAGCTTTAAATGAGAAAGCGCTCTGAACAGGTGAAATTAATGCGGCTACAATTAAAATACCTAAAAATACAAGGAAAATAGGATTGAGCCATTTCCCTACAGAGTCCATAATATTAGAGGGCCTAAGCGAGAAAAACAGCACTGCCGCAAAGAAAAGAGCGCTGAATATCGCCCTGTAAAGGACAATGTGAGAATCGCCTGTGATAGGAACTATTCCCACTGTAAACGAAGTGGCGGCACATCTCGGAATTGCAAAGAAAGGCCCTATCGTAAGATAAAGCGCACATGTGAAGAAATAGCTGTAAGGCTTAGATACCCTGCTTGCCATATGCATAAGCCCTTCGCTCTTTGAAATTCCCATAGCAACTATTCCGAGGAGCGGAACTCCCACGGCGGTTATGAGCATTCCTATAAGGGCAGGAATTATGTTTTCTCCAGCTTTTGCTCCGAGTATAATCGGAAAAATAAGGTTGCCCGCTCCGAAGAACAGACCGAACAGCATCGACGAGATAAGCACATACTGCTTACCGGTTAGTTTATTTTCCATAATTTACCCCTTAAAAAGTTATAGTAAAATAATTATACCATATATGCGATAAAATTAAAAGGATTAATTTTACAATTTTGCTTTAGGCAGACTCCACCTGAATTTTGCCGCTAAAAGCCTAAGAGCTACTATTACCGCAGTTCCTGCAAACATAGCCGCTTTTTCCCCTGCTTTATCCCATAAGATAACGCTTGTTACAGTGCCGAGCAAAGAGGCGCAGGCATAAAAATGCTTGACAAATATATATGGCATTTCAAGAGAACATATATCTCTTAAAAGCCCGCCGCCTACACCCGTGACTATTCCTACGAATACAAGCAGAAAAAATCCCGAGTGAGAATTTACCGATTTCGCCGTCTGAATTCCTACAACCGTGAAAACTCCTAGACCCACCGAATCCATAATCAGCATAACTATATCATAGGCTTTTTGGCTTTTTGAGAAAATTTTTCGCACCGCAGGCAGAAAAATTATCACTGAGGTGAAAACAGCAAGCAAAGCATACATAGGATCTTTAAAAACCGCGGGCGGTGTGTTTCCCAAAATTATATCTCTTATAACTCCTCCTCCGACGGCGGTTATAAGGCCTAAAGTCGCTACTCCGAAAATATCCATTCCCTTTTTGAGCGCCGCTATCGCTCCCGAAACGGCAAAAGCTATTGTACCTATAATTTCAAACGCAGTTATAACCGAAAAAGGCACTTTCTATCACCCCTATAAAAATAATCGGGCGGAAAAACTCCACCCGATTATTATAATGTATATTCTATATTATTACAACTCTAAATTATAATATTACCGTTTGCATCGGCTTTCTTCGTAAGTCCTACAATAAAATCAATAAGAGCTATTATCGCGGGAATACATGTCCAGAAAAATAGAAGCATTGCAACTCCGGCTCCCGTTCTTCCGGCATAGAATTTATGAATTCCGAGACCGCCCAAGAAAAACGCAAGAATGCAGTAGGCTACTTTATTAACGACCTTTCCGGAAGCCGCAAGAGTTGCCTGAGGAGCGGAAATATTCTGACTGTTAGAAAGATTGATGTTTATTCCGCCGTTCGGCACAGCGGTTTTTTCTTCTTCAACTTTAGAAACTATTACTTTTGAATCGGTTTCAAAAATTTCAACTTTATCGCCTATGTGCGGAACAAAATTTATATCGCAGCTCCTCACTTCTTTAATTTCGCCGCTGTCAATCCCTAAGGATATAACATCCTGTTTTATATCTATTATTTTTGCATTCATTTCATTTACCTCACTTTAAATACCGCTTTATTGCCCCACCAATCGGAATCGTATTCGATTTCGATACTCTGGGCGTTTACGGGCACTTCATAATAAATATATCCCTGCAAAACTCTGCCGCTTGAAACTTCAGCGCCGAGATCGAGAGTATCGTCGCCGAAAATAGACATATCCGCCTTTGCATTATCCGCATAGCAGGTAAAGTCATAAGAGCCGAGATAACGGCTGGAGCTGTTAGTATTTTCAAGCACAAAATATGCTCTAATAAATTTAAATCCGTCTTTTGGATTTACAAACATATTATCGGAATTCCAATCCTCTACCTTTTGAAGTGTTATATTCAGTCCTTTTGCAGATAAAGTGCTGCCGATAGTTAAATTTTGCGATTGATCTTCCGAAGAATTAATGTCGGAAGAATTTTTCGTGCTTGTTCCGGAAACACAGCCTGCCAATATTCCGAGCAAACAAGCAATCAATCCCGCCGCTAAAATAATTTTTAATTTCTTCATACTCATTCTCCTTAAATTTTACGCCAAACGCGTTTATCTTATTTTATCCTACTTCATACTACTTGTCAAGACAAAATCTTATTTTATTGTATAATGAATAAAAAGTCTTGGAAAGATAAAAACAGGTTGGTGATATTATGCGGCCTTTAAAAGAAAAAATCAGCATAACTTTAGACAGCGATCTTTTGGATATTCTCCGAAAGCAAGCGGAAAATGATGACCGATCCCTTTCGCAATATATCAATATAATCCTAAAAAAGCATATAAATAAAAAAGATTAAAAATATACTGCCGCAATCACACTTATGTGATTGCGGCAGTATATTTATTTAAAACGAAAATTTTTCGGCGAAGTTTTTAAAATACGGCTTGAATTCAAAATACTTATCTAATATCTTTGAAAAAAATCCTATGACCGTTCCGTTGAACAAAGCTATTATCAGCGTGCCGAAATTTACTCCGACAAACTTTTTAAAAAAGCACAGGCTCATTATAACAGATACTGTCAGGCAGGATAGATCAAACACCGTTTTAAAAAGCGAGCGCTTAATACCGAACTTCTCGCTAACACCTTTTACAAAAAAGTCATACACCTGTGGATAAAGATAGGTTTTAAAGAAAAGTGCTATTGAAAAAGATGTCAAAACCGCACCGAAAGCAAACATAAATATTCTAAGAACTATATTTAAGGTTTCGGGTTTTGTTATCTCGGTGTTAAAACACGGAATAAGTCTTATCAGATCCAAAACCGCGCCGTAAATAAGGCAGGTTATAAAAGAGGAAAGGTATACAGGCTTGAACTTTTTCATAACACAACAGAAAACACAAAACAGAACAGATTGTATAACATATTCCGCCTGCCCGAATGTCAAAAAACCTGTTTTTTGGCTTAAAATGTATGCCGGAGCGACCACCATAGACACTCCGAATCCCGCGCTTGAAAGAATGGCAACCGCAAGCGCCAGCAGCACTATGGCAAAAATATAAACTATCTCGCTTTTGACTTCTGTTTTTTTCATACTTTCTTCTCCTTTGCATAAAAAAAGCCACACACTCAAAAAGAGTGTGTGACGAAAATCTTAATCCGAGAAAAATTCACACGAATTTTCTAAAACAGATTATATTATATAACTTTTCATTTGTCAAGAAAAATTAAAGCGAATCGGTTAAAATTTCTGCAATATCCTTTTGCGATAGCGGCGCCCAGGCATTATCAAGTCCCTCATTATCTGCAATGTGAGCTGCCATTTCGTCAATTTTCTCTTCATCAATGCCGACATCTTTAAGGTGCATAGGCATTCCGAAAGATTCGAAAAGCTTATAAACCGAATCGATAGTTTTCTCGGCTATCTCGGTTTCGGGCAAAGATGGATCTATTCCGAAAATATGAGTGCCGAAAGAAACAAATCTTTCAATTGTTTTATCATTTAAGATATGCTTCATCCACCTCGGCGTAATAATAGCAAGTCCCTCACCGTGAGTGATATCATAATAAGCGCTTAGCGCGTGCTCTATTCCGTGGCACGGCCAACCGGAATAACTGTTTCCTATAGAAAGTATTCCGTTACAGGCAAGAGAGCAGTCTGCCATAAATTCTGCGCGAGCGTCATAATTATCAGGCTCGTTAAGAGCAATTTTTGCATTTTTAATTAGGCTCTTTATTGCGGACTCGCACATTCCGTCTGCAAGATCGGAATGCTTCTCGCAGAAATACTGCTCCATAATGTGATTAATAGCGTCGGCAGCGCCTGCGGCAGTCTGCTTTTTAGATACGCTGAAAGTATATTCAGGATCTAAGATCGAGGCATACGGGAACAAATGCTCGTCAAGATATCCTACTTTATCATTCGTTTCAGTTCTTGAAATAACGCATCCGCTGTCATACTCCGAGCCTGTTGCGGCTAAAGTTAAAATATCTACAAGCGGCAAAGCGGCCTTTGCTTTGACTTTATAGGAAATAAGATCCCACGGCTCGCCGTCATAAAGAGCGCCGGCGCAGATAGCCTTAGAGCAATCGAGCACGCTTCCTCCGCCTACTGCCAAAACCGCGTCAATATTATGCTCTTTACAGAGCTTTACGCCGGAAAGCACACTTGTGGAATACTTCGGATTCGGCTCTATTCCGCCGAGCTCATATATTTCAAAATCGGAGAGAAGATTTTTGACCTTATCATAAAGGCCGATTTTTTTAATGCTTCCTCCGCCGTAAGTCAAAAGAATTCTGCTGCCCAGAGGTTTAAGGACTTCGGGAAGATTTTTAACCGCTCCTTTACCGAAAATAAGCTTTGTGGGGGTATTATAAACAAAATTTTCCATATAGAACTCTCCTTTTAAATTTTTACTGAATTCAGTATATATTTTATTTTTGACAATTTATAGGAAAATTTTTAAATTATTTGTTAATTACTTTTTCATTTTTTTAAGAAAAGCAAAAACAGCGCAAATACCTAATATAAGAGCGTAACCTATAACCCACAAAAGGTGGGTTCCTATTTTAGAAAAATCCCCCGCTATTACTGCTTTTTCAAGCTCCGCCGCGTGAACGAACGGAAGTAAATATGCGATTTTTTTAAAAATGCCGCCCACAAGATCGAGATCAAACCAAACTCCCGAAAGCCAGGCTGATAAATTAGTTAAAAGCGCTCCGCAAAAGCCTCCGACTTGCTTAACATTAAACACACTGCCGCAAAGCAATCCTAAAAAAATATAAAAAAGTGATATCACGGCTAAAAGCAAAACCGCGTAAAAGATATTAACTGAAAAATCAAGACCTATAAAAAGCGCTGTTATATAGCAAATAATTCCCTGCGCAACGGATATGGGAATTATCGGAAGAGCATATCCCAAAATAAATTCACTCGCCGTAAGCGGAGTTGTGAGCAGTCTTTGAAGAAAAGCGCTTTCGCGGTCTTTTGCAATTAAAGTTGCGGAAAAAAGCGTCATAAAAGAAAGACCGAAAACAGTTATTCCCGGCGCAAGATTTTTAATTTCAAAAAGGCTTACGGGAATATTCGCCTGAATAGCCGAAAGCAATAAAAGAAGAATCACAGGAAACCCAAGTCCGAAAAAGAGCGTGAGAGGATCGCGCAGGATTTCTTTTGCATTTCTGTTTGAAAAAGAAAGCAACCTCATTTTGCTTCTCCTTTCACGATTTTAATAAAGGCATTTTCAAAGCTGTCGGCACCGGAAATTTCGATAAGTTCCTCTGCCGTGCCGAGCTTAAGCAATTTCCCGTCTTTCATAATTCCTATGCGGTCGCTGAGTTTTTGCGCTTCTTCCATATAGTGAGTTGTAAGAATCACGGTGACCTTGCCTTTTAAAGACCTGATTATATCCCATAGTTCGCTTCGCGCTATAACATCAAGTCCCAAAGTAGGCTCGTCTAAAAAAAGAATTTCAGGCTCTGAAATCAGCGCCATTGCGATGCTCAGTCTTCTCTGATAGCCGCCGGAAAGCTTTCCGGCTTTCTTTTTTTCCACGCTTTCAAGACTGAATTTCTCTATAAGCTCCCGCGTTTTTTTATTTTTTTCACTATTTGTAAATCCGTGAATTCCGCACATAAGGCTTAAGTTTTCATAAACCGTGAGATTAGGCGCAACGGCGGTTTCCTGAGGGGAAACGCCTATTATATTTTTTATTTCCCTTGAATTTTTAACTATGCTTTTATCCGCTATCAGAGCGTCGCCCGAAGTGGGTTTTAATAAGCAGGAAAGCATTTTAATTGTGGTGGTTTTACCTGCGCCGTTTACTCCGAGTAAGGAAAAAAGCTCGCCGCGGTTTATTTCAAGATTTAATTTGTCTACAGCAGAATTTGAGCCGTATTTTTTTGATAGATCAACAGTTTTTATCGCCGTCATTTTCATCCGCCTCGTAAATTAGTTTTAATCCCGAATAAGCGTCGGTCAGCGCTTTGCTTGTGAACTCCTCGTTCCAATTTAAAAATCCCGTTGAAATCATTGCGGCAATTCCGTGAACGAATACCCACATTTCCATATGAAACTTATAAGCCTCTTCTTCTGAGATATTGAGATTTTTCATTATGATATCTATTATAGGTCTGATCTCTTCTTTGTTTTCAGGTATTTCTTCTGCCGACCTATCTCTCATAAAGAGCAGCTTAAAAAGCTCTCTTTCTTCTTTTGCAAATCGGATATATGCCATTCCGCTCGCTTTATACGGCGGATATTTCGACTCTTTCATTTTTTCCGACAAATAAGCATTATAAATTTCATCCGCTTTTTTGATAACCTCTTTTTGAAGAGATTCCATGTTATTGAACACGCTGAATATCGGTTTTGAAGAAGAATTAAGCGCGCCTGAGAGCGATCTCGCAGTCAAAGAAGAAAAACCTTTTTCTCTTACTAAACCGACTGCCGAATTAATTATTTCTTCTTTTGTAAACTTATAATTTCTCGGCATAATTTTTCCCTTTCATAAAGAAACATATGTTGCGCAACATCTGTTTCTTTATTATAGCACAACAAAAAAATTTGTCAATAAGAAAGCGAGGGATATATCCCTCGCTTTCTTACTTATTATAATGTTTATATCCCGGATGTTTTCCCGTTACATGGTAATAATTATCTCTAAGATACAAAAGCTTATCGATTTGTTCCTTAGGGATTTCTTTTGCTCCGCCCAAAAGATGTGCGTTAAGTGAAATTTTAGCAAAAAGTTCTAAAGTTTCCATTCGGTAATACGCCGTAATAAGATCACAGCCGACAGTCAGCGCTCCGTGATTTTGAAGCAACAGCACATCGTGTTCTGCGAGATAAGGCGCTATAGCTTCGGGCACTTCGTTTGTAGAAGGTGTTCCGTAAGGCGTGAGAGGGATCGAGCCTATTGCAATTACAGTTTCGATCATACTGTATTCATCAAGGCTTTTGCCGGCAACCGCGTATCCTGTAGCTGTCGGAGGATGAGCATGAACTACCGCTCCGACATCCCCGCGTTCGGTATAACAGCGCATATGCATTTTTATCTCGCTCGACGGCTTATAATCGCCCTGCGCTTCAACAATATTCATATCTTTATCGATTATAACAAGCTTTTCGGGTGTTATAAAGCTTTTTGAGATACCCGTGGGAGTAACTAAAAAATTACCGTCTTCTAATTCCACCGAAACATTGCCGTCGTTAGCGGCAACCCAGCCGAGCTGCCACATTTTGTGGCACACATCGCATATTTGATCCCGAATTTCTTTATATTTCATAAAATTCCACTCTTTTATATTTTTTTGAAAAGCGCGCCGTAATTAGCGCAAGCCCTGAAATCAGCGCTTTCTTTATCCATGCCGAATGCGTTCCAGGCAGCCGGTCGGAATATATCTTTTTCATTGACATTGTGCATACAAACAGGAATGCGAAGAATAGAGCAAAGCGTTATAAGATCGGCGCCGATATGCCCGTAAGAAATTGCGCCGTGATTAGCGCCCCAATTATTCATAACATCATAAGCAGATCTGAATGCGCTTTTGTCTGTAATTCTCGGAGCGAACCAAGTGCAGGGCCAGGTATAATCGGTGCGTTTCCATAATTTATCGCTAACCTCTTCCGGCAAGTTTACTGTCCAGCCCTCTACTATCTGTAGCACCGGTCCCAAACCTTTTACAAGATTAAGTCTTATCATTGTGGCAGGCATTTCGGCTTTTGTTTCAAAGCGGGAAGAAAATCCGCCGCCTCTAAAGTAACCGAGATCGGCATAATTCCAGGTGGTATTATCCATAATTGCGTTTTGATCCGCCTGTGTTACTTCATACCATGGCTTCATTACCCCTTTGCCGTTCTCATCCTTTGCGGCGCCGTTTGCGTCAAGACAGCAGGCGCCTGAATTTATAAGATGAATGAAGCCATCTGCCTCTTTTGCATGGCCCTCAAGCTCATAGCCCGTTACTCGCTTTACAGATCTACCGTTCCAACAGGTTCTGACATCCGCAAACATCTGCGCGCGGTTAGTGAGCAATTTCATAAACAGCATACCAAGACCATTTAAAACATCGTTTTCAGTTGCAAGTATGTACGGCTCTCTGGCACCATTCCAGTCAAACGAAGTATTAAGCAGCGCTTCGGGGAAATCGCAGTTCGGGTAAAAATCCGTCCACTGGCGCTGGCCCTGAAATCCTGCGGCTATAGCGTTATGGCCGACCGCCTCTTCTTCACAGCCTTTCGGTAAATTTTTATTACCGTTCATCAGGTCTTTGATTATTACGCACATTTTAACTGTGAATTCCCAATCCTCTTTTTTCTGCGCTTCGGAGCGCTGAAGATTTTCAGGATTTTTATCAAATCCCATTTTGCAGTATTTTTTAGACCATTCTAAAGCTTTTTTATACTCTTTTTTGTCATAAATGCCCTCGGTCATTCGGCGGATTATCTCTACCTCGTCGACAGATTCCACACGCATTCCGAGATAATCTTCGATGAAATGTGGATCGATCACAGAGCCGCCTATACCCATAGTTATAGAGCCTATCTGCAAATAAGATTTCCCTCTCATAGTAGCAGCCGCCACAGCCGCTCTGCCGAAACGGAGCAATTTTTCCTTAACATCGTCAGGAATTTCCGTACAGTCCGCGTCGCAGACATCCTGACCGTAAATTCCGAAAGCAGGAAGACCTTTTTGAGCGTGAGTCGCAAGAACCGACGCTAAATAAACAGCGCCCGGTCTTTCCGTTCCGTTAAATCCCCACACCGCTTTAACAGTGTCCTTTTCCATATCCATGGTTTCTGAGCCGTAGCACCAACACGGAGTAACGGTAAGAGTTATTGAAACACCCTCCCTGCGGAATTTTTCAGCGCAGGCAGCGGCTTCCGCAACTCTTCCTATAGTTGTATCGGCTATAACGACCTTTACGGGTTCACCGTTTGAATATTTCAAATTATCCGTAAAAAGCTTTGCGGCAGACCTTGCCATATTCATAGTTTGATCTTCAAGCGATTCGCGTACTCCGAGCACGCCTCTTCTGCCGTCAATAGTAGGTCTTATCCCTATTACGGGATATTGCCCTATATATCTGTTTTCTTTCATTTTTTCACACTTCTTATTTAATAATCAATAACAGCCATTCCGTGTAATTTAAAACAAGGAACAGTAAAACTTATCTTATCGTTTTCAAATTTAAACGGGATTTCTAAACCGCTCGGCGCCATATAAACGCGTTTCGGTTTTTCTTTCAAATTCAGTTCGACCTTTGTATCAATGATTTCAGGGGCGTCTTCGATAACCTCGACAGTGCCGCGGTTTTTTGTGACCGCATAAAGCAAATGATTTACATATCTGTTTTTGGTTTCCTGCTTCATTAAAGTAACAACGCCGTTAGATCCGAGATCTGTTTTAAGAGTTTTATCATCAGCCAACAATCTGTCAAGCAGATAACAAACCATATTTTTATGCTGCAAAGCCCCCTGCTCCCGATATTCATCAAATATATTCCAGGCGATATAAGCAATATTGCCGCTTATAACTATTCCGGGCTTTAAGCTTTCGGGATTATTCGGAGTGGTCGTATGAGAACAGAATTTTCTGAAAGAGCGATTAAAATAAGAATCCTGTAACCACGCCGCTATCTCAACTTCTTTATTTGTTTTTATATTGTAACCTCGGCGGTACATTAAATATGGAGCGATACCGTTAGGCTGCAGATCAAAAGTCGGAATCATATAGGTGTTATTTTTATCGTCTTCACCGCAGAATTCAACTCCGAAATCTTCAAAAAATTTTTCTTCTTTTGTAAGTCCGCTTTTACCGCTTAAAATAATTTTGCCGCCTTTTGAAATAAAAGCCTTAACTTTTTGACTTAAGCTTTCATCAAATTCAACGCAGTCCGGGAAAATAATTACTTTATAATCGGAAAAATCGCACTCGCTGTCTATTATATTATAAAGATAATGTCCCTCAAGCAGAATCCTGTTTGCGCCGATATCAGGGGAATTGGTTCTGCTCTTATTATCAATATAAGTCGTATAGACCGCCACATCGGTTACTGCCTTAACATCTGAACACCAAGGCTCTTTTAATTCGACCTGAGAATAAGCCTTACCTATTAATCTATAGGTGGCTTTTTCAAATTTGCCGAGAGGATGAAGCTGATCGCCTATAGAGCATTTTGCTCCGTTTGCCAAAGAAAGAGAAGTTTCGTAAATAAGAGCGTTTGGATGCTTAAATCCGCCGAATTCACCCCACGCTTTGTGGAATTTCCCCGTCATACCCAAAAATTCTTTTCCGAGCACTCTTACATATGCAGCTGACATCGGGAAATGATCGTATCCCCATCCGCCTGTCGGCAACGATTCAAGTTCCAAGTGCCGGGTATTTGAATAAGCTATACTTCTGTCATTTCTCGGAATATTTCCGCAGTTATAAACTACGGGCATATTTTTATCATACTTTGCTATCAGAGAATTAAGCCTTTGAGTATATTTTTTATAAACATAAGCTTGATTTTTAACCACATCATCGGGGTTTTCCGGATCTAAACCGTTTTTTAGCATTGTTTCTATACAGCTCGGACAAACGCAGGGCTGAGGATAACAAATATCAAAAAACACACCGTCAAATCGGCCTTTGAAAGTTTCCATGACCTCTGCAGTTTCAGCTTCGAGCATTTTAAGATACTCTTCGTTATTTAAACACATCAAATGCCAATGTGCTCCGAGCAGTGTATTTTCTTTTCCTCTTATAACGGCGCAAAATTCAGGGCGCGAGTTAGCTTTATGTTCATCAATTCCGACAGAAATATAAATTTGAGTCCTGACTCCGGATCTTTCACAAACTTTTAACTGTCTGTCAAGCAAATTGGTTTTAAGCGTCGGATGAATCGAATTTACTTTTGAAGGAAAATAACTCCATCCGTGATGACACTTCGCAAATAAAGTTATCGAAGAAATATGGCCTGTTTTTAAAGCTTCCTCAAAATCCTCTTCTGAAAATTCACTTCCTACATCGGGCATAAGTTCCGAGGTGTGAAAATCAAGATGAACTTGTCTAAACGGCAATCTATCCATAAAATCTCCTCCCGATTTTATTTTTATAATTGTATTATAGTCATATTTATGGTATAATACTATAAAAATAATAGCTAAAAAAAGGACAAAATTCATTTTTTGTAAAGAATTATGAAAATAAATGATTATTACGAAAACAAAAAACACGGCACCGGTGAATTCCCGCTTCAATATTATTATGTTGATAAAAATTATTTTCAGTATATTATGCCTCTTCATTGGCACAATGAGTTTGAAATAATCCATATTTTAAGCGGAAATTTTAAATTGTTTATTCAAAATGTTGAGTATAGTTTAAATCAGGGAGATATCGCTTTTGTAAACTGCGGTTTTCTTCACAGGGGCGAACCGGATAACTGCATATATGAAGTATTGGTTTTTGATATAAAAATGCTTTTTCGGAGCCATAAAGATAAGATATCGGAAATCTTATTTCCTTTAGTAAGCGGGGAAAAAATAGTTTCAACTCTTTTAAATCAGGACGAAAGCAAGCTTTATGCAGATCTTATTTCTTTTTTTAATCTTTTTCATTTTAAGCCGAAATATTATGAGCTTTCCGCATTTAGTTTACTTTATAATATATTTTTCAATCTTTATTCTTTAAATAAAATAGAAGCAGGAACAGAAAAAAGAAGAAGGAAAAAAATAAATGAGATTGAAAATTTACTAAAATGGATAGACGATCACTATGCTGAAAAAATAGACTTAAACGATCTTTCCGCTGTGTGCGGACTTAATAAAAAATATCTTTGCCATTCTTTTAAGGAAATAACCGGAGCTACTCCGATAAATTATATCAATAAAATAAGAATAGAAAATGCTTGCCGCGAGCTGAAATCCACGCATAAAACAATGACTGAGATCGCAGTTGAAAACGGGTTTAACGATCCGAGCTACTTTGCAAGGATATTTAAAAAAGAAAAAGGTATCTCACCTAAATTTTATTTAAAAAATAAAAATCACTTGACAAAAGATTTAAATGAAACTATAATATAACAGTGTTATATTTCGGAGGGCAAAATGGCAGAAGAAAATAAAACCACTCTTGAAAAGATATATGAGGCCGCGCGCAGAGAGTTTGCTGAGAAAGGCTTTAAATCTTCATCGCTAAGAAATATCGTGAATACCGCCGGTGTTACCACAGGCGCGTTTTACGGATACTTTTCAAGCAAAGAAGAGCTTTTCGATTCAATCGTGAGCGAAAAATATGAAACATTTTTAAATATGTTCAGGCAGGCTCAAAAAACTTTCACCGAGCTTGACCCGGAAGATCAGGCGGATAATATCGGCGTGATATCCGGAAACTGCCTTTTAGAAATGATGAAATATGCTTTTAAATTTAAAGAAGAATTCAGGCTTATTCTCTGCTCTTCTCAAGGCACAAAATACGAAAATATTATTGACGATATGGTGCGTATCGAAATAGACGCCACCCATGCTTTCGCAAGAGTTATGGAAACACTCGGTCACCCGAAATACAATGTCGATCCTTTTTTGGAGCATATCCTTGTAAGCGGGCTTTTCACAGCATTTTTTGAGCTTATCATTCACGATACAAAAGCTGATAAAGCCGAAGAATGCTTAAATGAGCTTCGGGATTTTTATACGGCAGGCTGGAAAAAAATTATGGGTTTTTAAAACCTTTAATTTTTTATAAATCGGTTAGCAACCGCTAACTTATGCAATAAATATTTTAAGGAGGAATAATTTTGAAAAAACAATCAAACCTTTCTAGGCTGATGGAATATGCGGGAAAACGGAAATATCTCACATATGCTTCCTGGATACTATCAGCCGCAAGCGCACTTGTTGCGCTGATACCTTTTTATGAGATCTTCAGAATCATTAAAGAGGTTTTAAATTCGGCACCCGATTATAAAAATGCCGAGGATCTTACAAGCTTAGGATTAAAGGCGGTTTTGTATGCCGTTTTATCCTTTTTAATGTATATCGGCGCTTTGATGTGCTCGCACCTGTCGGCTTTCAGAGTCGCCACGGTTTTAAGAATTAAGACCGCAAAAGCTTTATCCGACCTGCCTATCGGATTTACCGAAAGAATGGGAAGCGGAAAGCTCCGAAAAATAATCAACGAGAGTACCGGCGCCGCCGAAACATACCTTGCGCATCAGCTTCCCGATAAATATGCGGCAATGGCAACGCCTGTCGGTCTGCTCGCGCTTTTGCTTGTATTTGACTGGCGATTAGGGCTTTTGAGCCTTGTACCCGTAGTTTTAGGATTTGTCATTATGTCCGCTATGACGGGAAAGCGTATGGAAGAAAAAATGAGACAGTATAACAATGCGCTGGAAGCAATGTCCAACGAGGCGGTCGAATATGTCCGCGGTATACCTGTTGTAAAAACTTTCGGGCAATCGGTATTTTCCTTTAAGAAATTTAAAGGCACTATCGATGAATATGAAAAATGGGTAATAGCTTACACTAAACAAATGCGGTTGCCTATGATGCTTTATACTGCCGCAATAAACGGTGTTTTTGCATTCCTTATCGGCGGAGCGCTCTGCTTTACAAAAGACGGAGTTACAAACGAATTTTTACTGAATATTCTTTTTTACATAATAATAACTCCAGTTATTTCTCTCACGCTTACAAAAATTATGTATATGAGCGAAAATAATATGATAGTTGCTGACGCGCTCAACAGAATAGACACGGTTTTAAATGCAAAGCCGTTAAGTATCAGCGATAACCCCGCTTCCCCTGCCGACTCTTCGGTGGAGCTTGATAACATCCACTTCGGTTATGATGACTCAAAGGAAGTTATAAAAGGAATTTCCCTTAAAATAGAGCCCGGGCAGACAGTTGCCTTTGTAGGACCGTCGGGCGGAGGAAAATCTACTCTCGCCTCTCTTATTACAAGATTTTTCGATACCGATTCAGGAAGTATCAAAATCGGCGGAGTAAATATCAAGGATATTTCAAAAGAAGAGCTTATGAATACGGTTTCTTTTGTTTTCCAAAACAGCAAGCTTATTAAAGCGTCTATCTTCGATAATGTAAAATTAGCAAGACCTGACGCCACAAAAGAAGAAGTTTTAAACGCTTTAAAAACCGCTCAATGCTCTGATATAATCGAAAAATTCCCGCAGGGCGCCGACACGGTGATAGGATCACAGGGCGTGTACCTTTCCGGAGGAGAACAGCAGCGGATTGCCATAGCAAGAGCAGTGCTTAAAAATTCGCCCATACTTATCCTTGACGAGGCTACCGCTTTTGCGGATCCCGATAACGAGGCAAAGGTACAGAAAGCTTTCAGCGAACTGTCTCACGGCAAAACAGTAATTATGATAGCGCACAGACTTTCGACTGTTGCAAACGCCGACTGCATCTATGTTATCAAAGACGGCAAAATTGCAGAAAGCGGCAAGCTTGACGAGCTTTGCGGCAAAAAAGGAATTTTTGCAAAGATGTGGTCTGATTATAATGCTTCCGTTCTTTGGAAGGTTTCAAAGGAGGAAATGAAATGATTAAATTTATAAAAAGAGCCACTGCAAGCTCAAAAGAAGGCGCTGTGGGTATATTAAAAGGTATAATCGCCTGCGCTTTGCAGAATATCGCATTTATGCTTCCTATGGGACTTATTTATTTCCTTATTTCCGATCTTTTAGACGGCAAAAAAGCTTTAGACAGAATAGGATTTTATATAGCAGGAACTGTTATCTGCTTTGCGGTTATACTTTTAACAACCTATATTCAGTATAACAGCACATTTTTCACAACTTATGAGGAAAGCGGAAAAAGAAGGCTCAGTATTGCAGAAAGACTGCGCAAGCTTCCCCTTTCTTTCTTCTCAAAAAAAGATCTTGCCGATCTCACAAGCACGATCATGGCGGACTGCGAAGTGCTTGAAAAGGATTGCTCGCATTATATCCCCGGGCTTTTCGGCTCTCTTATTTCAACAGTAGTTATTGCTTTAAGCTTATTTTTCTTTGACGCTAAAATGGCTCTTGCGGCGCTTTGGGTAATACCCGTTTCGATCGCAATAGTGCTTTTCAGCTACAAGGTTCAGGATAAAGTGCAGAAAAAAACTATGAAAGTTAAAATGATCTGTGCCGACGGAATTCAGGAATATATCGAAACACTGCGTGATCTTAAATCCAATAATGCCGAAAATGAATATTTAAAAGGGCTTATCTCAAAAATAAAAGCAGTGGAAAAACAGTCGGTTTCGGCGGAATTTACAACAGCCGTATTCGTAACCTCCGCGGGATCTGTTTTAAAACTCGGAATTGCCACAGTTGCGCTTACGGGCTCTGTAATGCTAATAAAAGGAAGCATAAGCGCGCTCACATTCTTTATGTTCCTTATAGCGGCATCAAGACTTTATGATCCTATGCAGGGCGCTCTTCAAAACCTCGCTGCGGTGATAGCTATGAGAACGAATGTTGCAAGAATGAACGAAATCTTCGATCACCCTGTTCAGACGGGCAGCGAAATTCTTAAAACCGAAGGATATGATATAGAATTTAAAAATGTCGGCTTTTCATACGACAGCTCCGAAACAGTGCTTAAAGATGTGTCGTTTACCGCAAAACAAGGAGAAGTCACAGCGCTTGTGGGACCTTCAGGCGGAGGCAAAACCACTGTTTCAAGACTTGCCGCAAGATTTTGGGATAATCAGAAAGGCACTATAACAGTGGGTAAAACCGATATTTCAAAAATCGATCCCGAAAAGCTGATGAGCCTTTATTCAATAGTTTTTCAGGATGTTACACTGTTCGATAATACTATTATGGAAAATATCAGACTCGGCCGCAAAGGCGCTACCGACGAGGAGGTCATAGCCGCAGCAAAGCTTGCAAACTGCGATGAATTCGCATTAAAACTCCCCGATAAGTGGAACACCGAGATAGGTGAAAACGGCTGTGAGCTTTCGGGCGGCGAAAGGCAGAGAATTTCGATCGCGCGCGCTTTCTTAAAAGACGCTCCGATAATTCTGCTTGACGAGGCGACCGCAAGCCTTGATGTGGAAAACGAAACGCTTATTCAAACCGCTCTTTCAAGGCTTATCAAAAATAAAACAGTGCTTATAATCGCCCACCGAATGAGAACTGTTGCAGGTGCCGATAAAATAGTTGTTTTATCCGATGGAACAGTTGCGGAAGAAGGCTCGCCCGAAGAGCTCTATAAGAAAAACGGAATTTACACTCATATGGCAGACCTTCAAAAATGCACAGGCAGCTGGACTATTCAGTAATATAAAAAAATGTGTTGCAAAGAAATTTGCAACACATTTTTTATATCTGCTATCTTTCGGGAATAAACATTATTATAAAGCTTATCAAAAGAAGAAAACAGCATATTAATATTGCTTTATAACCCAAAGCCAATGTCATAAGACTGCCTAATCCCGCGCCGACGGCAAAAATAAATATAACTCCGAAATAAGTAAAAGCCTTTACTAAAATATTTTTATCCTTTGTCCTGAAATAGGCGCATAATGATTCCGTGCCTGCTCTTAAGTTGCCGATACACATTGTGCTTGCATAAATATGCCCGCGCACTTTATGAAATGTCTGAACCTGCAGAGCGCAGACAAATGAAACCAGGGCGTTTGCAAAAGGCTCTGTTGAAGCAGGAAGAAATCCGACTGTAAAAAGCAGTATAATTTCTACAAGCAAAATGATCTGACGCCAATGGATCTTCTCGTAATTTTTAAGCTTAATATGTATAATTTCCGCGACTGCCGTTCCGATAATAAAAGCCGCAATAGGAATCAGATATTTAAGCGCGGTCTTTAAATCGGATTTAAAAACGGCTGTACTGAACAGTACGATATTTCCCGTTTGAGCATTCGCAAAAACCTCTCCTCGGCAGGTATAGGTATAAGCGTCTTGAAATCCGCCGGAAAGAATTATAAAAACCGCCGCTCTGAAGCTGTCGGACATCTGACCCGAAAAAGATTTAAAAATTTTCATTTTTTATACCTTTAACATCAAATGTGAAAACGAACGCCGTGTAAGAAAGCATAAACCCGATCACCGACAGGCAAAATAGCGCCGTATTACCGGGGTGAATATATCTTGAAACCGTTTCGGCAATAAAGCCTGCGGCAAAACCCAAAGAAATAAATCTGTAAACCGCTTTATCACTCATTTTGTTTCTCATTATATTGATTATCATCAATAAAATACCCAAATCAAACATTACAAGCTTTGCAGTATCCAAAATTTTCATCATTATGATCTCTCCTCCAAAATTAAATCGATTCCTGTTATTTTTGTACAAAGACTTAAAACCGTTACCGCTAAGGTTATTTCTTCCTTCGTTGCAAAAGACGGAGCTATTCGGATATTCCTGTCTTGCGGATCGTAACCGTAAGGGAATGTCGCTCCGGCAGGCGTGAATTTAACTCCGAATTCCTCGCACATTTTTACTGTTTTTTTAGCGCAGTTCGGCATTGTGTTAAAAGATAAAAAGTATCCTCCACTAGGCTCTGTCCAATCTGCGGCACCCGTTTTGTCAAGCTCTTTTTTAAGGACTTTTATAACACTTTTAAATTTCGGAGCAAGAATTTCGGCGTGCTTCTTCATATGGTTTTTAAGGCTTGAGCTGCCGTTTAAAAATCTTGCGTGCCTGAGCTGATTAAGCTTGTCAGGACCGATTGTTGCAAATTTCATAAATGCTCTTATATCAATTAAATTTGCAGGACTTGCGGCAACAGCCGATATCCCCGAGCCTGGGAAAGTTATTTTACTTGTTGAACAAAATTCATAAACAAGATCTGGATTTCCGCATTTTTCACATTCACTTATAATATCGGGAATTGCCGCGCATTCACCCGAAAAATTATGTACGCAGTAAGCATTATCCCAAAATATTCTGAAATCCTCGGCGGCAGGTTTAAGATTTGCAAATCTTAAAACCGTTTCATCGCTGAAAACTATACCCATAGGATTTTGGTATTTCGGAACACACCAAATTCCTAAAACAGAGGGATCCTTTATCTTTTCTTCCACTTCGTTCATATCGGGTCCGGTGCTTAACATTTTTATGGGAATAAGAGTAAAACCAAAATGCTCTGTTATAGCAAAATGCCTATCATAACCCGGAGCCGGACAAAGGAACTTTCTGTCTTTTATTTCCTGCCACGGCTTACCTCCGCAAATACCGTCTGTCATAGCGTGGCTTATTATCTGATACATAAGAGTAAGACTGCTGTTTCCCCCGACCAAAGTGTTTGACGAGTGCGTTCCCATCATATGAGCAAGAAGCCGCTTTGCCTCGGAAATACCGTCGGGTCCGCCGTAATTACTGCAATCCAGACCGTTCTCGCTGTCAAGCACACTGTTGTGATTAAGTATCTCCAGCATCGGAACAGAAAGAGCCAACTGCTCCTTTGAGGGTTTACCCCTGGAAAGATCAAGACACAGCCCCTTTTGACGGATCTCTTCCAATCTGTCCGTACACTTTTTTCTTTCGCTTAAAAGCGACTCATTATCCATTGCTCTGAGTTCCATTTTTCCGCCTCTTTTAGTTTATATGTTCTTGACTTTTTTAAACAAATATATTATAATTCAGTTGCAAGTATATGTAAAATATATGATGTATATGATAACGATATCTTGAAGATATGATAAGAGGAAAAGTTGTGTATATAAGTTACGATTATTACAGAGTTTTTTATTATGTTGCAAAATACGGAAATGTTACTCAGGCGGCAAAACTGCTTCTTAATAATCAGCCTAATCTTACAAGAACGATTAAAAATCTTGAATCCGAGCTTGGATGCACTCTTTTTTCGAGAAGCAACCGCGGAATGAAGCTTACTCCTGAGGGCAGGCAGCTTTACGATCACATAAGAATAGCTTTCGAGCATATCGAGGCAGGAGAAGCCGCTATTACACAAAGCAGAAATATGCAATCAGGAACGGTTTATATTGCATCGAGCGAGGTGGCGCTGAGATGTTTATTGCTTCCCGTTTTAAAAAAGTTCAGGCACAGATACCCCGGAATACATATCAGAGTAAGCAATCATTCAACTCCTCAGGCGATCGCGGCTTTAAGAGATGATCCCGCCGATTTTGCAATCGTAACCACTCCTACAATTCATTCGGCTTCTCTCACGGAAACGCCTGTACGCAAAATTAAGGAAGTTGCGGTTTGTTCGAAATATTTTACGGAGCTTTTAAACAGAAAGGTCTCCCTTTTCGACCTGACAAATTATCCGATGATATCGCTCGGAAAAGATACTAAATCCTTTGAATTTTATTCTTCCCTTTTTACTATGCACGATCTTTCTTTTCATCCCGAAACGGAAGCTTTCACTGCCGACCAGATATTACCGCTTATCGAAGCCGACCTCGGTATAGGATTTGTTCCCGAGGAATTTGTTAGGGATAATGAAAATGTCTGCATATTAGATCTCAAAGAAGAGATACCCGAAAGAAATATTGTTCTTATAAAAAGAAAAGAGCAGCCGCTCAGCGTGGCTGCAAAAGAACTTGAGCTTATGATACTCGATCAAAAAAATAAAAATTCGGATTAAAAAATTGCTTTGAAAGCGGATAAAACTTTCAAAGCAATTTTTTATTTTAAAGGAATTCCTATCATCAAAAATGTTCCTATAACTATCATTAAAAGACCGATAAAAGATTTTAAAGAAAGCTTTTCTTTAAACACGGGATAAGAAAATCCCACGGTTACCAAAATGCTTAATTTATCTATCGGAACGACAGCGCTTGCGGGACCGTCTTTTAAAGCTTTATAAAAGCATAGCCAGGAAGCGCCCGTTGCAATTCCCGAAAGGCAGATAAATAAAAGTTCGTTTTTCGGAATAGCCTTTAAAAGACTCTGCTTTTTCTTTATAAAAACAATTATAAAAGCCATAACGAGGACTACGCAGGTCCTGACGGCGGTTCCGAGATTAGACTCCACATTTTCAATTCCTATTTTGCCTAAAATAGAAGTCAGCGCGGCAAATACCGCCGAAAGCACCGCATAAAGAAACCAGGCTTTATTTTCGGGCGCTTTATCAGGCTCTTTTTTCTTTTCTATCATAAGAAAAGTTCCGATACCTATAAGCACGACCGCGACCGCTTTAAAAACGGTTATTTGCTCGCCTAAAAAAATAAAGGCGAGAATGATCGTAAGCACAGTTGAAGATTTATCTATCGGAACGACCTTGTTGACATTTCCGAGCTGCAGCGCCCTGAAATAGCAAAGCCAGGAAGCGCCTGTTGCAATTCCTGAAAGTATCAAAAAAACAAAGGTTTTGGCGCTGATATCATTTATCGTTTGTGCAGAGCCCGCAATAAAAACCATTATCCAGGAAAACAATAATACTATAATCGTTCTTACAGCAGTAGCGATATCGGAATCGGTTTTTTTAATTCCGCGTTTTGCAAGAATTGCTGTTATTCCTCCGAAAAATGCGGAGCCGAACGCAAAAAGTAACCACATATTTAAAAAAATTTTCCTCTTTTTTATAAAGAATATTTCATTCCGAGCATTTTATATTTTGCTCCCGCCATTTCGTTATACGGCAGGGTCTCATAATTGCTGTCGCCTATAATATCTTTGATCTTTGAAAGATTTTCTTTTGTATCGGTAATCCCCGGAATAAGCGGAGTTCTAATAAGATAAGGTTTATTGCTGTTTTTTAATATCTCAAAGTTATTTAGGATAAGCTCGTTTTTAACGCCGGTATATTTTAAATGCTCAAGGCTGTCCGCAAGCTTGATATCCATAATGATAAAATCAAGCTTATCTATCACTTTTTTAAAAACCTCCGATTTTGCATATCCGCTCGTTTCAATGCATAAATGGTAGCCTTGAAGATCTTCTGCGGTTTCTATTAAAAAATCGGGCTGCATAAGCGGCTCGCCGCCCGAAAATGTAAATCCACCGAAATTATCTCCTAAAGGCTCCGCGCTTTTTATAAGCTCTTTTGCAAGCTCTTTTGAATCGATTTTTCTGCCCGAAACGCTGATAAGATTATCGGGGCAGGCGTGAAGACACCGCTTATAAGGCTGACATTCCGGGTGAGAACACGGAATTCGGCAAAGCCCGCAATGCTTGCAGCAATTATCTTTCACCATAAGCTGAGGCTCTGCTTTTAATCCCTCGGGATTATGGCACCACCTGCACCTAAGTGGACAGCCCTTAAAGAATACAGTCGTTCTGAGCCCCGGTCCGTCATGAACAGCAAGCTCTTTTATATCAAAAACAGTTCCTGTCATACAGAATAGACCTGTCTTGCTATTACCTGATCCTGGTATTCTTTATCAAGCTCTACGAAATAAGCGCTCCAGCCCCAAATTCTTACAACAAGCTGCTTGTAATTTTCAGGGTGGATCTGAGCGTCTTTAAGTTTTTCCACATTGACTGCATTGAGCTGCAGCTGATGGCCGCCGCGGTCAATAAATGATTTTACTATCGTACCGACCTTTTCAATGCTTTCCTCGTCTGTAAAAAGCGACTGGTGGAATTCAAGGGTAAGCGGTCCGCCGTTTATCGCTCTTTCAAAATGAGGTTTGGTCATAGAGCCTATTACGGAAACAGGGCCTTTTACCTTAGCAAAAAGGCTTACAGAGAAATTTGTACCGAGCGGCTCGCCTTTTAATCTGCCGTCGGGCGAGGCGCCTAACTCGTCAGCGTGCCATAAATAATACATAGCGCTTCCCGTGCCTGCACGGAAAATTCCGCCGCGGCAATTTTTCCTGCCGGAAAGTGAATCGGCAAAAGCGTCAAGCAGTTTTACCGCTATTTCGTCAACATAATCATCATTGTTTCCAAGCTTAGGGCTTTCAAAGCGAAGCTTATGGAGCAACAGATTATTGTTTTTAAAGTTTTCATCGACAGCTTTTATGTAATCGTCTTTAGAAATGCTTTTATCTTCATAAACATATTTTCTGATTGCGGCAAGGCTGTCTGCGGCAGTGGCTATTCCGGTGCCGTGAATACCGAAATTATTATATTTTCCGCCGTTATAAATATCGCAGTCCATAAGCACATTCATAAAAGGCGACGGAACAAACCACAGATTTTCAAGTCCCGAACATATTTCATCGCACTGTTCGTTTATCCTATTTTTCACGGAAGAGAAAAATTCTTCATAGGTTTGACAATTTTTAAGGTCATTATGAAAAGCGACATCGATAGCTTTAGCATAAGAAAGCGCTCCGATATTCGCAACATCCGCTCCTACAAAGGGAATTATAAACTCCCAGCACGCCGCAACGGCATAATTCGCCGCGTCTTTTTCTTCATAGCCGAGCTTGCAAAGCGCAGGAATAACTATATCATCATTTGAATACTGCGGAAAGCCTAAGCCTGCTTTTGTTAAGTGGCTTGCTTTAGTATATATCTCTTTAGGCGTTTTTTTGCTTACGCGCAGGTTTATTTTCGGGTCTATGAGCTTATTGTTATAGCTTGCTTCCAAGCACAGCTCGGAAAGAAGATTAAATATTTCATTTCCCTCGTCATCACAGCCGCCGAGCATCATACTCTGACCGTTATCCCCCTGCTGAACACCTGTGTAAAGATCGCTGTCCTTATTAAATGAAAGGAAGAAATCTTCAAGCAGGTCAAGCGCCGAGGCACGGTCTAAAACCCCGTTTTCAATATCATTTTTAAGATAAGGATAAAGATATTTATCAAATCTGCCTATTGTATTATGATAATTTCCCTCAAGCCAAAGGGAGAAATGAAGAATTCTGAAAAACTGCAAAGCTTCTCTGAAATTTCTCGCAGGATATCTCGGCACCTGCGTTAAAATTTCAACTATATCTTCCCTGCCGATCTTTTTAGCCTCTTCAAGATATTTATCTGAAAGCATTATGATATTGTCTATCGCGCGCTGACCGTAAATATCGGCGGTCTTTCTTTTTTCAAGCAAGCCGACTTTTATAGTGCCGTAATAATTCGGCGAAAGGTTTGACATAAAGCCAAGCTCGTGAATAAAGTGCTTTTTCTTAATATCTGCCCATTCCTCCTCGGTGAATATTTCGGGGAGGTTTTCTGTAGTGCGCATAAAAACTATCTGCTCATTTTCGAAAATATGCGGAGTTTGAGCTTTACACATTTTTTCAAACCTATCGCTCATTCTCTCTATCGGAGAAAGACCTTTTTTAGAATACTCGGTTTTTAAATCCAAATCGACAGGATGTCTGTATTTTTTGTGACATTTATTTACAAAAAAATCGTAAAGCTTTTTATCCATTTTTTTCACCTTTTTTAATATATTTTTATATTTTATATCTTATTGCAACCGAGAGGAAAAGTCAAGGGAATAAGCAACAAAAAAATTAAATAAACCAACGCTTTTTAAAGTCAAAAGCGTCGATTTATTTTAAATCCTTTAATATTTTTAGATACTCATCCCACCGCTCGATCCTTATCGGCATAACAGGATGCTTTAAATCGTCGAAAACAAGAACCAAAGCGGGTGAAATTTTATTGTGTTTTTCTGTGAAATACCACTTAATTAATTTATTTTCTTTTATAAGTCTTTTGGCAGTCTGATGATAATTAAAATAGCTCATAATCAGATTGTTGCCTGAATTTGAAGCTCTTATGCAAAAACCGTTTTCCTTTTTCCGTTTTTGGTTTTAGGCCATTCTCGGATCCTTACAACAAATTCAAGATTGACTGTTTCCGTATTCCCGCCTGAATCTACGGTTACCGTTCCTCCGGATACATCTTTAATAATGCCTTTAACTGTTCCTTCACTGCCTAAAACGGTATAAATTATACAGTCTTTTCCGATATAACCCTTTGCCGCCTCTTCCATTTTACCGCTCACCTTTTCTCGTTTCCTTCGGTTGATAACACTTATTATAGCTGTGATTTTCCTGCGCCGTCTGTTATTTAAAAAAATTACCAGCAAAAGCAAAATCAAAACACTGTAATTCAACTTATTTCCCCCAAAGTAAATTTAAAATATCGATTTATTTTATTATAATAATTTATATTTTAAGTGTCAATAAAATTTTAAAATCGTTATAGGTAAAAGCGACTAAACCAACCTCCCGGTAAATACCGCAACCACTCGGTATTATTATTTTAGGTAAAAGCTTTTATAATCTTTCACTTTACTGTTAGGACCGATAAATACCTGGAATTCTCCGGCTTCAGCAAGATATTCTAAGTCCGTGTTATAAAATTTCAACATATCAACATCTATAACAAATTCTACATTTTTTTGTTCACCTACAGATAATTCTATCTTTTTAAACCCCTTTAATTCTTTTACAGGTCTGGATACGCTTGCATATCTATCGCGAATATAAAGCTGAACAACTTCTTCACCATTGCGATTTCCGATATTTTTAACAGTCACGCTTGCCGTAACCTTTTCATTAAAACCGATTTCTGTTTTATCAAGTTTAATTTCGCTATATTCAAATTTAGTATAAGTTAAACCTTCTCCAAAACTATAAAGAGGTTCCAAAGGGCAATCAATATAACCTGTAGTATAATGTCCTCCAAATTCCGGCGAATGATCAGTAGGTAAGTGATTATAGTATATAGGAACTTGTCCTGATTTTTGCGGGAATGTCATTGAAAGTCTTCCGGAAGGTGCCGCAACGCCGAAAAGCATATCAAGAATAGCATCTGCTCCCATTGTTCCGGGAAACCATACGTCAAGTATTGCTTTTGCTTTTTGAGAAATCTCTTTAATTTCAAGTGGGCGATGGTTAAAAAGAACGACAACAACATTTTTATTTACTTCACAAACTTTTCTAAAAAGTTCTTTTTGGATTTCATGAATTGTTATATCGGTCCTTGAACTCAGCTCGCCTCCGGCAGAAGGATATTCTCCCAAAAATGCCACAACTGTATCAGCATTTTTCGCGGCCTGAACAGCACTTTCGATCATCGATTCTCGTTTGTCTTCATCAATTTCATATGAGCGATTAAAAAATTCCGCCATATAGCTATCCTCTATACCGATAAAATTACAACCTTTGCAAACAGTTATATCAGCTTCAGGATATCTTTCGGCAATCGCTTGTTTTACAGTTTTGGCTCCTTTTCGTTGAATATCACCGACAACCCAACAACCGAGCATTCTGTCTGTATCTACATACGGTCCTATAAAAGCATACTTTTTATTTTTAACATTCAGAGGTAAGATATTATCTTCATTTTTAAGCAATACACTTGTTTTCGGGATTATTCTCCTTGCTTCAGACAAGATTTCAGCACTTTCACAAATTTTTTGCGACTTTTGTGGATCCGTAAAATGATAAGGATTCTCAAATAATCCCAATTTGTTTTTCAATTTCAGAACCCTCATAACAAGTTTGTCAACTTGCGCTTCTGTGATTTTTCCGTCTTCTAACAATTTTGGTATACCGTTTTTATAGCAAGAAGAACACATTTCAATATCTATGTTCCCTTCCACGCCAAGCTTTGCAAGAACGGTATTATCATCAGAAATAGCATGGCTTTTCATAGTCGCTATAGATCCGTAATCTGTTATAACTGCACCGTCATATTCCCATTCTTCTCTTAAAATATCGTTTAACAATTTTTTGCTTCCCGATGCGGGAACTCCTCCGATAGAAGTAAAAGCCGTCATAAGCATTCCGCTTCCGGCATCACAGGCCGCTTTATATGGCGGGAGAAAATATTGTCTTAAACTTCTCTCAGAAATATCAGTTGAATTATATTCGCGCCCTCCTTCTACAAGTCCGTATGCGGCATAATGCTTAACACATGCACTTATACAATTTTCTTTAGAAATATTTTCGCCTTGATAACCTCTTACTGCGGCATCTGCCATTACAGAATTTAAGTATGGATCCTCCCCCGATGATTCCATAACTCTTCCCCACCTAGCATCTCTTACAAGATCAACCATAGGTGAAAAAGTAACATGAACACCGCTTGCACAGGCTTCTTTCGCTGTGTTTTTACAAATATCATAAACTATGTTTGGATCGAATGAAGCCCCCTGCGCCAAAGGTATGGGGAAGATAGTGCAGTAACCATGGATAATATCCCCCATAAAAAGAAGAGGTATATGATGCGAGTGGTTTTCAATATGTTCCTTTTGTATTCTAATAACTTCCTCCGGATTATAAACATTAATTACAGATCCGCAAAGCGTTAAATCTTCTTGCGTAAGTTTTTCTTTGGATATGTTACCGGTAATAATCGAATTTTTAGTGAAAAGATGTCCTGAAAGTTGCTGTAATTCTCCCAATTTTTCCTCCAGTGACATGCTTTTAAGAAGTTCTTGTAATTTTGATAATTCCATATTATCCTCCGCCTTTAAAAAAATAGAAATTAATATTTTAATTATATTCTTTTCACTTGACAAAATCAACTATTTAATAACTTTTAAAATTAAAACATATAAAAGCAGCAAAAAATCTCATAAATCGAGTTTTTTGCTGCTTTATTTTTCGCTTTGATTTCTTTAATAATATTTAGGTCTTAATATCATCCAAATTATCCATAATCCGCCCGTGCAACAAATCATAATAATATCAAACAATATGGAATGTTTTCTTCTTACTCTGCCGTTGCTTGCAGCTGCAGCTGCCGAAGCGGATGAAGAAGCACTGTTATTATTATTTATAATAATAGGTTGATCTTTGTTGGATTTTTCGTTAAATTTTTCGGTTGCGCAGCCGCAGAACGGGCAAACGACCGCTTCATCATTAATCTCTTTACCGCAATGTGAACAATATTTCATACTAATCCTCCGTAAAAGCCAATAGACTATTTATAGCCTAATAGTATCATATATAGCCTATTTTGTCAAGGATAATATTATATGATATTTTTAGGAGGATAGATAAAATGAACACTTACGAAACAGTTAAAAACCGAATTCTTGCTCTCTGTGAAGAGAAACATATTACTATAAACAAATTAGCGACCGATTCCGGAGTTGCGCCCTCTTCTATAAAAAATATTTTATACGGAAAAAGCAAAAATCCCGGAATAGTTACTTTAAAAATGCTGTGTGACGGATTTGGTATCACACTGACAGAATTTTTTAATACGAATGAATTTTTAAATTTAGAACAGGAAATTCAGTGAAATATAAACTTAAGAAATTATTTCATAAATAAAATCCGGATATTCATTGTGGAACTCATCGAAGATTTTTAACATAGTCTTGCACTCTTTTTGGCAATCTTCGGGCATAAAATAAAACCCCGATATGTTTATTTTTACTACTTCAAATAAACCATTCAAGCAATCTCTTAAAGCGTCCCAATTCTCACCGTAATACCCGGGCAGGCCGAATTTTTCTCTCAAAATTTTATGCACATCATAAACATTTTTTGCATTTTTTAAATCGAGATCAATGGTTTTATCCGTTATTCCTTTAAAAGAATTATAATCATTAATTAAAGCTTTAAAATTACCGGGAGTTTTAATTTTAAGCGTTAGGTCGGTATTTTTTAACGGAACTTGCACGGTTATCTCATTTCCGCATTCATTTACATAGCGGATTTTAAGATTATTGAGAATAAACGGATCATTTAAATCGACTGAGTGATTAGATAAAACAGATTTTAATTTTTCGTCGAAATCTTCAAAATTGTCTAATTCAAGGTTTATTTCTTTCATGGTTTCCTCATTCTTTTAAGATCCACTCTTTTGCAGGCTCAATGCCATCAAAAAAAGCTACCGCAAACCCATGCCCCGATAATACCTTTTTTAATTTTTTACGAGAATGACTGTCAGCGCCGACAAATGCTGCTCGCATAAACTGTTTGCCGGGCTTAATTAGTGCATTTTCTAATTCCGTAATCAATTCTTCCGTAATGATTGTTTCGTCGAGAACGAAAATAATATATTCCGGTGATGACGGTCGGCGAAATAATGAAGTATCTTTGTGTAATTTTTGAATGGCTGACTCGGTATACTGATAAATGCCGTCAAGATGCTCAAACCATATTTCTCCTCCCCTGTAAGGAAGAATAAACGATTTCTTTCTCACACCCGGTAATTCGTTCGGTTTTTTATCGACATATCTTAACTTATTATTTTTCATTTTGTAAATAATGTAAATGTAAATATATAAGTACAAAGTTTTGAGAGTATACTGTAAACACTGCTTGTTGAATTTAACATATTTAAATAGGATAAATAGTCATTACCCATAGTTTGAAAACCCGCAATTAATCGAGTATACTCTAAAATATTAAATAAAGCACCTATTACAAACGCTCCGCCTAAAATTACCCAAACCGTTTTATTATAGCTCGGCTTTTTGCCTGATAACCAGTAATTTCCCAAATAAACAACTGCAAATATAACGATAGGTCTTATAATTTCATACGATAAAGCAATAATTTCTGCAAATAAAAATACAGAGATAACTTTTTCAAACACAAAAAGCCCAAGTGACAGGCAAATCGACTTTAAAATCGATTTTGAATTGATATTGTTTTTAAAACCGATCATAAAGCACGCGAATAACGCAACATAAAATACAATACTTGTTACTAAGTAAGCTAAAGGCTGCGAAAAAGACAAAACTGTAAGTAAAGTCGCTCTTAAAGGAGATTCGATTAAAAATGATGCCGCTAAAACGATCAAAATCGGAATTTGTTTTTTATTTTCACATGTCATAAAATCACTCCTCATAATAATTATAACATACATACGGCAATGCCGCAATAAATATTCTTTTTTAAGGAAACTCTACTGCAAAGGCAAATTAAGACTTAAAAATACAAAACAAAAATCCTACCACAAACTGTGATAGGATTTTTGTTTTGTTACTGCGCGACGAAATCGCACAAAATATAAAATCTCATTTTATCCGATCGGATTTATCTTAATTATTTTTCTGCCGTTACACAAAACCTCACGCATAATCGTATCGTCGGGCCAAGGAAATTCCGTGCAAAGATCGAAATGAGGTTTAGTAACCACTTTGCGGGAAAACAGTTGATCAATATAACAGTGAAAAACATCAGCTAATAACGGCAAAAGTGCAATATCAGGGGTGGATTTTGCCGTCTCCCATTTTGAAACCGATTGATTGCTGACACCTAGCTTTTCTGCCAATTCCTTTTGCGTCATTCCTTGAATTTGTCTAAATTTAAGAATATTTGTCGCTAACACATTATTGATGCATTCCATTTTATCACCTCTAAATAAATTATATCATATTCATTTTTTAAGAGCAACAAACCGGTGGTCTAAATTTTCCTACCATGGGTTGATTACATTTTTTGCATTTCTGAGAAATGTTTATTGAGCAACACAAAAAATTTGGTTTTCGCGCAACAAATAGCTTATATCGTAATGTTAATAAAAAAACCTTGTAAAGGCATTTCACGCGCCCGCAAATATTTCAAAGATCCCGAAAGAAATTTATTTTGTTAAAAAAGAGCATTGTTCACGCAATGCTCTTATATCTGTGACTGCGCGACGGAATAGCACAATATGTAATTGATGTGCGTTTACGCTACGCGCAGCATTATTATATTACAACATAAAGTAAACCAAGTGATATGCCGAGCCATGCTCGGCGAGATATTTTGCTTGCCGCAAAAGTGTTATTGTTTGCTATCCAAATATTACATAATCATGATTGAAATTAAATTTGTTATATGCCTTTTTCCCAGGTTTATAATACTCATTATATACCCCCGTAATATAACATCCATTTTGTAACATTGACTTATTAAATGAAATTATATCAAATCCATTATAACTCATCGATTGTGGTGCTAAATAGATATTTTGCGAAAAAGTCAAACCATCGCGTACCGACCATAGATCTTCGTCAAAGGAGTCGAATGCCCCAGAACCCCACCTGACACAATTTATTAGTTTTCCACACAACCAAATGTCAAAATTCTCCAAATTGGCTTTATTAATTCCAAACGGAAACTCATTGTTTTGATAAGCTCGCATCTCAACTTCAATTTCAAAAGGTAAAACTAATTTCGAAGTCATACTTACCATATCCTTATGTATTATTTTTGATACAAACACTTTTGTTTAATTTATTATCGATAAAGTGTTTTTTTATCAACTCCACAACATCTGGTAATATCTTTTTTTCTATTACAAGTGAATCTCTTAAATTATTTAGTATTCGATTAATTATGTTTGCATCTTTTAGTGTTCGATATTTATAAAATAGCAATACTGCAGCATTTGTTTTGTTACAGCAATGTTCATATTCCTTTATAAGTAAATTTCCTTCAGCATCTTTCACCTTTAGATTAGTAAAAGCCCATTTTATCAAATGCAAAATCATTTTCTGACTTTCTAAGATTTTCAAACAGGCCTTCCAATATTTTTCTGCAATAGCAGCATTTTCAATTGACAAATCTTCTAAGCTTGCTTCAATGAGACTAACTATATAACTTAGACAAGAGATGCCCGTATAAAAAGTATATCCTATATCGCCTTCTTCAGAAGATATGTTTTTTTTAGTATAGATTCTCCCTTCGCGATGTATATTAATTTTTCTTATTAAATCGTAAAACTTGTTTGCATTATCACAATTCTTTTTTAGTTGAATAATTGTGATTCCTAAGAACCATGACCTTCTGTTAAATAAGCGATTAATATCTCTTTGATAATAGTTAAAACTTTCTTGATAAGATTTTACCAAAACATCAAAGCTAACTTTGTTCTCCTTGAAAACGCCCTTTTTCATTATTGGAACTATAAATTCTTTCTTTTCAAGATCGTAACCATATATCAAAGTTTCGTGTAACTGAAATTCATTTGTATCAGGTAATAATATTCTTTTATAATTCAAATCAAGAATAACATAATTGCCACTATCAATTTGCTTAATTAGAAAGCCTACAACTTTCTCAGCAGGTACATCTAAAATGTGTTTTTCGCTTATATTCAAAATATCACTGTAATACGATAATGGATACATCATCCCATCATTTCCAAAAACCGCATTTCCATTTTGATCAATGTATAGTTCCATATGATTTGCTAACCATGTATCGAAAAAATCACTCGTTTGCATTATAGCAAACTTATAATATGTCCAGCATTCAGATGAAACAAGCGTAGGATCAGAAATTCTCAAAACTCTTCCAGACAATCCCATCACTCCTTTTATAAAAACAGTCAGGATCTCCGGCTAAGCCGGAGGCTTGAATAGCCCTAGAAGGGCATTATGCCGGCAAGCATCTAAAGATTCACTGAAAAATTTCACACGTGCAACACTTGCCCTACGACTCGTTAACGAGCATAAAATGCAACTAGCTTCGGCTCCATCTGACGAGGGAGCTGGATTTTGCATAGTAAAAGACTGGGTGAGAGAAAATTAACAACTACCCTTCAGTCATTTTTTCAAAATGTCCAACTCCCCTGACAATGGGCACCACCGCTGCGGCGGTAATCGGTAAAGCTAAAGCATTTTATCCACCGGCAGAGCCAGTGGTTGTCTTGTTGCAACCACAAGTCATCAAATCCAAGTTAAATCGGATTTGATGACTTACAATGTTTACAATTATTTGTAAACTCAGCCTCTCATTCTACTAATATATAATTTATTTTTTTCACTTTGGTACACGCACAAAAGTCTTTTTCACTCTCAATAAACCACTTCTTGAATTTAACATTGCACACAACATCGGTTTCATTGATTTCCGACTTCATCGACATATTATTCTCTGATTTATATTTACGCACTTCAGAAATAGCCTGCTTTAATGCTTGGCCAAAAGCAAGAATATCCTGATCAAGAGCAGTTGGAGATGGCCATTCTGTCAAATGTATTGATATATTACCTACAAATTCTTTCAAACCTTTAATATATATATACTCCGTTTCGTGTGGAATATATATGGCATACATTTTTAAAATGGTTAAAAGACAATAATATATAGCATATTGTGCAGATTTTCTCTCTTCTGTTCCGTGTTTTTCAGGTTGATATAAGCGTTCCTTGACAATCTCAATATAATAGTCACATAGATCTTTCCAAAACAAGTCATCTATTACTTTTCTTGCCAATCCAATTTCATATTCATTCAACCATTTTGATGCATCAATAACGGTTTCATTGGTGCGTTCAATTATCCATCTGTCAACGGGTAAAATACACTTAGGCTGATACAATGGATCAAAATCGAACAAGTGCGAAATAACAAATTTAGACGAATTCCAAAGTTTAGTTATTAGTCGCTTCGACGAATCCATCATTTCTTGAACATCAAAAAAGGTGTCCGTTCCTAATCTAGCATTTGCAGCCCAATAACGAATTGAATCTGCAGAATAAGTTTCAATTAATTCCTTTGGAGATAATTTTGAGTTATTTTTTGATTTGCTAATTTTCTCTCCTGGTTTCGCAAGAACAAACCCACAAATCATAATGTCTCGCCAAGGAATATTCCCTGAATGATACAAACTTTTAACTATGGTATAAAAAGCCCAAGTACGTATTATTTCATGTGCTTGAGTCCGCATTGACATTGGTAAAAAATCGTCTTCGATTTTATATCTTTTGGCACTATCCAAATTCAATAATGGAGAAATAGATGATGTGGCCCATGTGTCCAAAACCGCTTTGTCTGGGTCAAATTCCCTACAACCACATTCACATACACCTTTATAATTTGTTTCAAGCGGGTTGACCGGTAATTCTTCAATATCCGCTATTACAGGTTTACCACAATTTTTACAGTACCACACAGGAATTGGTATTCCAAAATATCGTTGCCGTGAAATGCACCAATCCCATTTTAAATTTTCAACCCAATTCACATATCTGCTTTTCATTGCAGATGGATACCAATTCACTTTTTCACCTGCTGCGAGAAGTTCTTCACGTTTACTCAAGACATCAATATACCATTGCTTAGAGGGTATTATTTCAATTTCCGTTCCACAACGTTCGTGAACTGAAACCATATGAGTCAATCTCTCTGATTTAATCAACAATTTTTTTTCTTGCAGAAGACGCACTATTTCTTTTCTAGCGTTTTTCACTTTGAGACCAGCAACAAACGGAACATTCATATCCAAGGTGCCATCGGGACGTATAACTTTTTTATATGGTAACTTATACTGCTCTACCCATTCCACATCAGTAATGTCACCAAATGTTGCACACATAACAGCACCAGTTCCTTTATCAATCGAAACCTTATCATCAGCAATAATTGGCACCTCGAAATTATAAAGTGGTACTTTAGCAAATTTGCCAATTAATGATTTATATCTATCATCATTGGGGTTTACAAAAACTGACACAACTCCATATAACAACTCTGGACGAGTCGTTGCAACTTCTAATACCATATCATCAACAACGAATGGTATATAATGAAAATAACTATCCAATTCTTTTGTTTCTAGTTCCGCTTGAGCTATTGATGTTTTACATTCAGTACACCACAGAACTGGAGATTCCTGAATATATGCATATCCAGCTTTCGCAAGTTCTACAAAAGACTTTTGTGATAAAAGCTGAGTGTTAGTACTACAGGTAGAATATTGTAAATTCCAATCGCATGAGAAACCCATTGACTTCCATAGTGTCATAAATTCTTTTTCGTATTTTTGTGTTATTTCAACACATTTATTGCAAAATTCGCTCCTTGGAACATCACAAGCTTTAATGTTTGTTTCCTTTTCAACCAAACGTTCGGACGGAAGTCCGTTATCGTCAAAACCAAACGGATAAAACACATTATATCCTTTCATTCTGCGATATCTAGCAATCATTTCAGCTTGAGTATAACTAAATATATGACCAATGTGAAGACTTCCATTCACTGTTGGAGGCGGAGTATCGATTGAATACACTTCACGAGATTCGTCCAATACAAAATCATAAACATGATTATCCTCCCAATACTTTTGCATTTGAGGCTCAATCGCAATTCCATCATAACGTTTTTCAAATTCTAACATTTAAACTCCTCCTAAAAAATAAAACGTCCCAAAATGATTATTTATCATCTCAGGACGAATTGTTCGCGGTACCACCTAAGTTCGCTATAAGCGCTCTCGTTTCGATTTTTTAACGATGTTTACTCACCGTCGGATTCTACTACTATAATCAAACGATTATAGGTTCTTTCCAAACTCAGGAGCTACTTCCATTGGTATCTCCGAAGATTTTCACCAACCATCTTCTCTCTTAAGAAGATATACCAACATACTACTCTCCATCTAAGCTTTCATTTTCTTAATATTATAACATATTGCTTCATTTTAGTCAAGAAAAACAAGCCTCTTTATTGAAATATTTATTTTCGTTCTCTAATAAATTGTATAAATGGTTTACTTAAATATGCCTCACTTTTCATTTTCTCATATTTTTTGTATATTTTGTTCATAGCATCATCAAAATATGGAACATCCTTTCTAAAGCCATTTATATCGCCAGTAAACAAAAGTTCAAAATGTTTTATCATTACACTAAATAATTCTTTTTTAGAGGTTCAAAGATATTTTTTTCTTCAACTTTGTTTTTTCGATTATAAATATTTATAGCAGCTGAATATAGCGGCTCAAAAAACTCAAAACCCTTCTCGATTTCATAGAACGTTGCTTGCTGTTTTTGGTATTGTATCGCATTAAACATATCATTGACTTTTGCATTCTGGAATCCATATGCATATGGATTTTTATATGAGAATTCATTATCTAATAAATTTTTTCTCTTATATGACTTTCGATTTTCGCGCCCTTAAATATTGCCAACTGACTTTCATAATAGCAAGACAAGTAAAGCTCATGTTTCTTACAAAACATAAAGTTTGAATACAATGTATCTGTATCCGACAAGGGATTAAACATAATAAATCCCGGCATAATACGAAATCCTTTATTCTTAAAAAGTTGCATTGCTTGCTCATTTTGTTGCACATTAGCTATTTTATTATATAATTTTAAATCTTTTTCGTTTGCTGATTCTATACCAACAAACAGTGATACGATTCCAGCACTATGCATCTTTTCAAGAAGTTGACCATCTTTTTCCGAAAAAATTTCTGCACGAATATAACAAAAAACATATAGTTCATCTTCATATTTCAACATATGTTCACACAACTCTTCTAATCTTGCTTTTCCAAGAAAGCCCGGATCTTCGATTGAACTATCGTTAAACATAAATACACTAATTCCGTATTTTTGATGTACATCTACCATTTCATCGAACACTTCTTTGACAGATCTTCCACGCCAAGTTTTTGAAGTATTATAACAATTATGTGTGCAAAACGAACAATTGGCACAACAACCTCTAGATGAATATATTCGAGCCATTAGAACATTTTGAAATATTTTTTCACCTAATAATGTATGTTTTATCGGAATAAATAAATTTTCATCTATTGTTACAATAGAGTATTCATTCTTTTCGCGAGTCAATACTCCATCAAGTTGTCCAATAAAATTAATATTAGTATGAATTTTGTAATTATCTAAAATATTTTTTAGCACTAATTCTCCCTCTCCACATATGACAAAATCGATATATTCGCAATCTTTAAGTATTTCCTTTGCATTTAAAGTTGCATATTGGCTGCCAACAAATATTTTTGAGTTTTGATTTTCTTTTATAATCTTACATAACTGATATGTATCATTAATATTTGAATATGATACCGAAAAGCCCACAAATGAATAACTTTCTTTAAACAATTGTAATATATCGCTATTTTTTATTTTAGAAGAATTAATCATTTTTAAATCTACATCATATCCAAAAATTTTGAACATATGTTGCTAACGCTTCTATACCTAAAGCTTCAAACGGATTGCCATTATACACCATAGCCAAACAAATTTTCATAATGTCACTCCTTTCCCTTCTTTTCACTTCCATATAAATATTACACATAATTCGTATATACAATAATTCGACTAGTTTTTAATTCTTACTCAAATTCAAATTAGAACTATTCGATTAAACAAACTGTACATTCAGTAAGGGAGGGTTTTCCCTCCCTTACTGCGGCAATTTAGTCGTCTGTTACTGCCTGAGAGCAAATAGACACTTTTTTGCCTTTCTGAGGAGCATTAACCTTCAGAACCAACGTCTTCTTTTTCATTAAAGTTTCCTCCTTTCATTTAAATTTATATAAAACTACTGGAAATTTAAGTTTCCTTAGTTTTATATACCAATAAAACTACGAGCATTATAGTATAGATAGTTTTCAATTTCTCTGTCGCTAAAACCGCTATTACAAATAGCACTCAATTCGTTGTTCATATTTCCCCATGGCGAATCGCTACCGTATACGATTTTTTCTATTCCAAACCCTTTAAAAGCTTTTCGCATCATATCTTGCCATGAATCAAAACCATCTAAATAATTTATGTCGAATATTTTATCCGGCTTTAAAAGGTGCTGATTATATATAAAACAAGACGGACTACTATCAACAAACAAATTTTCATTTCTACTAATTTCGTGCAACGATTCTTCTTCGAATTTTGCAAAATGAGATAAAAGTATTTTTCCTTTATGGGTTCTCGAAAAATTTATCACATGCATTGGATGCTCAAATTCGCCTACCCCAGTATGAATAATAATCGGTTTGTTCGTTGGCAGATAATCAAATTCATCAATACTTCTATTAGAAAGTGCTGGATGCATTTTATATCCAACTATTCTGGAACCATACATTTTTTCAAAATATTCCATTTCGGAAACTGTTGAAGATTTCGAAATATTAAGAAAAACAAAAGGTAAAAGGGTATTATCATACAAACACTGCTCGAGTAATTTTTCATTATAATCCCTTATAGGATCTATTCCCTCATAATATACTCTATTACAAACTGTGCAATATAACCGTAAAAATCCACGACAACTACTATCTAGTGTTTTTATTTTATGATGATGATCCACTGGGCACAATATTTGCTTTACAAAAGGATTTAAAAATACTGCAGCTTGCTTTATGTTGTTTGTTATACAATCATTTTTCAATTTCACCATATCATACTCTGGATACAACATCGTATTCAAACTAGAAATTGCTGTATGTACGTGAATATCAATAATATTCATAATTCATTTTATTTCCATTCAGTTAGTTTGCAAGGAACCTTACCATAAATATCTCCGGACCAAGCAATCGCATAAGATCTATTCCACAATCCACAAGCACCCTTGCAATTTGTTTTACCACAGGCCGAATTTTTAAAAGTTACTTGACGCAAATCTTTCAATATCGAATTGTTTTGCCATATATCCATGATATCATCTTTCATTCGCCCCAATTGAAAGTTCTTATTATCAGATAAGAGAGGAAATGGATAATATATTCCTAATGCGCTAAGATATAACCCGTCTTTACCCTCTGGTGAAAAGTAAAATTCATATGGCCTGTATCCATTTATAAATTCCTCCCAAAGGGGAGTAGATTCCGAGTCATCTAATTGACTTTGAATTTGCAAGTTAGGATATTTAATCCGTGCCCTAGCAATATGTTCTCGAGCTTGAGGAATTATTGTAGAATAGTACTCTTCAATTTGTTTGTTTTTTGACTTACCTGACCAGCAAATTGTTCCAAACTTTATTATCGTTGGCTTTATTTTATTGGCAAACTCAATAAATTCAGGAATATCATTATAATTATTTTGTGTAACCACGAATGACAAAATGTTTGTGCTCGTAGATTTTACAACATTTTCAATGCATCTTTTTGCTTTATGCCATCGTGTTGTGTTATATTCATAATTATAGGATTCTTCAATGCCATTACACGATATTTGCAACATATACAAATCTGATAGAAGTTGTTCGTAAATATCCAATCTAGTTCCAGGAATAATGCCATTCGTAATACACGAAACGAGCAAATTATGACGTTGAGCCGTTTTCACAATATCTTTAATATCCTTACGCATGAATATTTCTCCGCCGACAAAATTAACTCGTACAATACCTATATCTTTTATTTTACCAAACAATTCATCCAACTCATCAATTGTCAAAACTGCGTTTTTCATCTCTGGCGAAACATAACACATACGACAATTATAATTACAACTAGAATTCAGTTGGATTTGAAGTTTCAGAGGTGCATAATAAGAATTCATCTTATGTGGATATTCAATTATATCGCAAGAAGATTTTACCTCATCTGGAACATCTTCAGTTTCTACCAATGTCAATGTTCCTTTCATTGTGGGTTCTATATAAAACCATTTTTTTAAATAAGGTTCATAACGATATGTCGAAACCCATTTCCCACTTGAATCAATTACATCTATAGGTGATGTTGAATAATCTTTAAACATTACTTTCCCTCCATTTTATTTTCAAAATAAGAATACTTGCTACTTAAAATGTCAAAATCATTAAAACCGATGAACTCAAACTTAACATCAAAGTCACCCATATCGTTCTTTTTTAATTCATTTTCAAACACCTTCTTAATATAATTCTGATCCGCTTGAACTTTCACGCACAGATACACTTTTAAGTATCCAAAATCTTTTTGAACCACTTTGAATCTCAGAACCATAGTTTCTATTCTATTTATTGTTTCAATAATATAGTAGAACACAGCCGAATTAATAAGCTTACCATCTGATAAAACTACATTTTCTGATATTCTTCCAGCCTTTATCTCTACACAATCACTTGTTTCACCACACGAACATTCTATTTTCTTGATGCATGCTTTATCCCCAAGCCTGTACCTTATAAAGGGCATTGCAAAACTATTTAATCCTGTAACAATTACTTGATTATTCTTATCAATCTCTAGTAATACATTATCAGATAACACATGCATATGTCCTAAAGAACATTGTTGTGCTATGCCATATATTTCTGTACAACCATAATGATTTGAAATATTACAATTCAATGTGTTTTTTATAAATTCTTGTTGATCCTTAAATAAATATTCCCCCATTAATTCCACATATTTTATTCTTTTCAAAAAGTCCAATTGTAAATTATTGTAACAGTGTAGTAATTGGCATACCATTGTAGGAGTACCCATGATAAATTCGGGGTTAAAACGCGATATTTCTTTTACACAACTTAAGAGTTTTTCCTCAGTCAAATTCAACGCATTTATCGAGATCGTATTTCCTTTAATAATAATATCCTGTCGATTCATTTTTTTGTTTTTTTTGAAAAAGTGAAAGGTAATTCTATGTATATTGGGACTAACGCCAAAATGCTGTATTCTATATTTCCATAAACATTTGAGCTGCATATATTTATCTGCATCAGATTTATATACATTTAATGGTATTCCTGTTGAACCAGATGTTTTGTATCTCTTAAGTTCAACGCCAATTTTACTATTCAAAAAATCGTGAGACCTTAACATAATATCTTGTTTTTCAATAATTGGATATGACTCTATCTTCAAAGGATTTAAATTATTGCTTTTAAAATAATCAATATAAAATGGAACCGTTTCACTTGCAGACTTTAACATAGAAATCAATTTATCCAAATTACCGTCCCCCAATTCGAGAATCAAAATTGAATGTTCTTCCACTTACTCCTGAAACAGAATCACTTGACAAAAATATAACACTGTTAATCAAGTCTGCAAGCGATTGTTGTATTCCTAATATACTATGTATTTCAGCGCATTTTTTTTTGATAACATTATGTCTATTTAAATCCGTAACAATAAATCCAGGACAAACTGCATTAACGGAAATATTATATTTTCCTAATTCCTTAGCCAAAGTTTTCGTCAACCCTATCACACCTGCTTTTGATGACGAATAATTCACTTGACTAATTGAACCTTCTTGCCCTTTAAGCGATGTAATATTTATTATTTTCCCACTGTTTTGCCTAATCATCACTTTAGAAAACTCCCTACAGCACAAAAATGTGCCCGTTAGATTGACATCAATTACTCTTTGCCATTGTTCAAGTGGCATCATTTGAATCAAATTATCATCACATATTCCCGCATTATTAATCAAAACATCAACTCTACCGATTTTTCTCATCACTTCATGATACATAAAAGACACCTCAGAAGTATTACGTACATCCGCTTTAATCAGTAACGAATGGGGGGATTCCTTGACAACCTCGCAATAAGTGTTTTCTGCATCCTCCTTGCTGCTACAATAATTCATAACTACAATAGCTTTTTCTGCAGCAAACGCTTTGGCTAGTTTACTTCCTATTCCTTTTGATGAACCGGTTATTACTACCACCTTGTTTTTTACATCAACATTCATTTACTCTCCAACCTTTTTTCTACATAATCAATTAAAGACTGAACAGTGGGAAACTCTGAAAATTGTAATTTTTCATCTTCAAATTCAATGTTAAATTCAGTTTCTATTTCTATAACGATTTTCACAAAATCAATAGAAGTTATTTCCAAATTACATAATAATGATTTCTCAGAAATCTCATTGCTGCATTCTGTGTTAGCCTTAATAATTTCTACAATTCGTCCGATCGTCTCAACCACTACCTTTTAAAATTTATATCCATAATCCCATTTTACATTAGTTTTGATAACTTTCGCAGGATTTCCAACTGCTAAAGAATGTGGAGGAATTGAGTGTGTAACTACACTTCCTGCGCCTATAACACTTCCTTCTCCAATATTAACACCTTTGAGAATTATCACATTATTGCCAACCCAAACATTTTTACCGATAGTAATTCCTGTCGCACTATTAATCTTTTTGTTTGTTTCTAAAGTGTGTCCATCTCCGTCGAGTATGCTTACATTCCACGAAAAAACACTTCCGGATCCAATAATTAATTTATCATAGACATGAACAACGCAATTATCGCCAAAATAAACATCTTCAATTTGAGCTTGTCCCGCATATATATGTAACTTTGAGTTCTTACCAAGATAACAATTTCTTATAAAACAAGTTGATTCTAAGTGTAACCAAACTTTTGCTTCTTTATCCAGTATTAAGGCATCAATACTGTTTACATTACGACTTATGGATTTTATAAATGAACCATCATTTAACATTAACGAATATAACTTTAACATGCTGCTGCTTTTATGTGCTACAGAACATATCCCTTTCACACTAATTCCATTAAAAATTGAAAGGTAGGTAGTATCTAATGTGGACAATGTAAAGTTTGAAGACTTCTCAATATCGGAAATAGTCGATAAATATGTATATCCCCCTTCGTAAAACCTATATATCGAAGCATTAGGATATTTAGTTTCTATTCTATTCAAAATGTTCATTCGGTTATTAGACAGTGCTAAAATAACAAATCTTTCCAAATGTTCCAATATTGAAACATCTTTAATTAAATACAATTCTTTCCACCCAAAAATATACTCACATTGTGAATCATCAACAAAGTAATCACACATTTCGATAAGTCCTTGAAACTCATTTCGAAAAAAAGGATATCCCACTCCAATGACAGCATAACCTTTACGCTTATATCTGCTAAGCACCAAAGCCATATTAGCCTGTGAAAGATTGTTTTTTTTATCTATTAGTTCTATCATTATTAATATCCCGTGAATATGCTATTGTTTTGTAAATGATTAATTCATTCTCCAATAATTGCGGTATATCTGTATTAAAAATATTTTGAAAATACTCAATTCTTCGTGTTATACTGCATTTTCTCAATTTGTTATTCACAATGTTCCATTTATCCTTCAGTCTACGCAATTCATCAACCATCACCTTATTAATTTGATAATAAGTACAAAACAAGGTAATCAAATAATCCCATCTTGCAATAGCACCAGAAAACTTTAGTTGATAAATCATTTCCTCCATACTATCTGAAAATAGTATGCTTGTAACGTTTTGTGTTGCATATTTGCAATACTTATGCATCAATTTACAAATTGAATTATTACAATCACATATATTAAGTAAAATATATTCATCTAATTGCTTTATCAGGTCGCATTTTGATCTCCAACTTTCAGGGTTTTTAATTATTGGAGGTATAATGGTCATTCCACTCGCTTGGTTGTTTTCTAATTGCATAGCAATAACATCTCTGTTAATCGGTCCTTGATATATGCTTTGTGGAATTGTTTGTATATAAGAATCGCTAATTAAAATCATTTCATCATCACACTTAATTGCTACTATATAATGATTTCTTTTTGTTGATTCTTTATACACATAGCTGTAATTTAATGCTGTAGAATTGAGTTTCAAAAGAATCGGATATCCCATTTCAAGCATTTCGAAAAAGCGAATCTTGTCATTAATGTACTCTATTTCGCACCCAAGTTTGTTTAGTCCTATCTTGCACTTTTCGTTTTGGAACCCAACGAACGGAACCATATCATTATTGTGATATTCCCCATTTAAAATATCAGAAATCAGTACAAGTTCTGCCTCACTTATGTCTATGTTATGATAATTTAAAATATTTGAGATATTACCATAAAAACAATGGGCGCTTTGAGTAGTAATATATTTACTCATATAAATCGTTAATTTCCTTTTAACTTATTTAAAATCATATCAGCCAAGGTCTTAAAAACGGTCAATTTTTCAATATCCAAGTCCTCATCATCAATTTCAATATCAAACTGTGATTCAATCTCAACAATCAAACTAATGATCTGAACGGAGTCAAAACCTAAATCTTTAGTCAATACCGTATTATCGTTTATTTCGCTGATTTCAACCACTATTGGAGCTATATCAGCAATGATTTTTTTTAATTTTTCCTTAATCTTCATAATTATTCTCCTTAATGACGTCTAATTTTACCATTATATGTTTTTGGTAATTCAGAAACAAATTCGTATTTAACAGGAACTTTATAGTTAGCTAGCCTATCACTACAATGGGCTAATAACTCTTTGGTTGTAACTTCAGATTTCAAAATCACTTTAGCTACTGGAACTTCTCCTAATCTTTCATGCTCTTCTGCTACAACACAGACTTCTGCAACTGCTTCATGCTCAAGCAGAATCTGCTCAATTTCTTCAGGATAAATATTAATCCCCCCTGAAATTATCATGTTTTTTATTCTACCTGTAAGATATAGAAAACCATCTTTATCTATATAACCTAAATCACCTGTGTGAACCCATCCATTAATAATAGTGTTATTCGTGATTTGTGGTTGCTTGAAGTAACCTTTCATTGTGTTTTTACCTGAGACAACTATTTCACCAATCTCATTAGTTTTACATTCCTGCATTTCCTGGTTAATCACTCCCACTTTGACTCCAGGAATAGGTGTTCCAACCGAGCCTAATTTGCTTAACGAATAGTTTGGCATTAGTGCTGTGACTCTAGGAGAGCATTCTGTTTGACCATATGTCTGAACAAATCCAATAGATTGATATTTTTCAATAAGCAGTTTTAATTTGTTTTCTGGCATCTTACCCCCACCAAAACAAACATATTTCAATGAAGTATAGTCATATTTATACGCATATCTATAATCAAGCATCATTAAAAGCATAGAAGGAACACCTGTGAAATTTGTTATTTTTTCTTGCTCTACGGTCTGAAAAAACTGTTTGGGTAAGAACATAGTATCCAGTATAATAATTGATGCTCCCAAATATATATGAGTTAAAAACTGAGCCGTATTGCAATATCCAAAATACATTGGCATAGATATTAGTACGCGATCATTTTTCGTTAAATTTAGCGAAGAAATATTTGATTCAATATTGTTAATCAAATTACTGTGGGTTAACATCACTCTTTTGGGATTACTAGTCGTTCATGATGTGTGCAACATAATGGCAACATCATCATCGGACAAATTTTGAGATAAAGTATCACTTTTTTTAATAAGATCCTCTTTGTAATTTCCAAAAGACATTTCAAAAGAATCTATATTAAAAACGCATACTTTATGTGCATATTCGCTTAAACACTTTTTTACATAAGGTAGGTTCTGCGAATCTGTAATTATTAAATCGGATTCGCAATACTCTATAGTGCTTAATATTTCAGCCGACTTAGCCTGTGGTCCAACTGGTACAACGATTCGATTAATATATTGTATTGCAAAGTAAGCTTTTGCATAACTTATAGAATTCGGTAAAAATATAGTTACACACAATGAATCGTTTTCTAAAACCGATAAAATGCTTCCTGAAATTTCCAACGCTGCCAAATGTAAAGATTGATATGTAATAGATTCATTACCTTTCTTTATTGCCAAATTAATATTTTCCTTTTGCCTTATGAGTAACTCTGAAAGCCTCAATTTTGCACCTCCATATTGTATTGCTTTGCAAACAACAAATCATATATTTCGTTCTTTCCTTTTAGCTCACTATGGGGACCATAAGCAACTATTTTACCCTCGTTCATTACCGCAACTCGATTTGCATCAAGTATTGATGACAATCGATGAGCTATTGTAATAACAGTCTTATCATTTGTTAAATGTTTTATGGTTGAAACAATAGCTTTCTCATTTTCAGAATCTAACGATGATGTAGCCTCATCAAAAACTACTATTTCTGGATCATAAAGCAAAGTTCGAGCTATAGCCAATCTTTGCTTTTGGCCTCCGGACAACTTCACTCCACGTTCCCCAATAACTGTTTCATACCTATCAGGCAGATTTTGAATAAAATCATATATATTAGCCTTTTTACATGCCGCATCTATCTCATCTTCAGATGCTGTTCGTTTAGCAAGTTTAAGGTTCTCTTTAATTGACAAATTAAACATATAAGGTTCTTGCATTATTACGCCAATCTTTTGTTTTACCGTTATCTCTTTAATATTTGTTTCATCAAATAAAATTCTTCCTTTGGTGGGTTCGTACATCCCCAGTATTAATTTTATTAATGTTGATTTTCCACATCCGCTTCGCCCCACAATTGCTATATGTTCATTATGAGATATTAAAAGACTAACTCCTTTTAATACCTCTTGCTGGTTTTGAGGATAATTGAAAAACAGATTTTCAAGTTTAATTTCACTAACTAACTTTTTTGTAGTTCGTTTCAATGGTTCTTCAAAATCTAAAATTTCAACAACACGTTTTATTGATGGTTTATCATTTTTAAAGCCGACTATTGAATCTGAAATTGAAGATATATTACTAAAAAACTGTTCATAATAATTCATGAAGGTCAAAAGTAGTGCTACTTCCATTCTGCCAAAAATAATCAAAATTCCACCTAAAAAGTATAAGTTCATTTTGGTTATGAAAAAGTCTTTAAAAGCAATAAATGCACGATTTATATACCAATACACTTGATTTTTAACAAATAAGTTAGATAATAGTTTCCAATAATCTGCCAAAACAGCCTCTTGATTTATTTCTAAACTGTTGGCCTTAATTTCTTTCCAATTTTGAATAGTTGAATGAATGAAGCTTTCATATTTACCACGGTTTTCTCGGTAGTCATCAGAAACTTTACTCGACTTTTTACTCATAAATTTAGCAAACAAAAATGAAAGAGGTACCATAATAAAACTAAAAATTGCTAGAAACCAGTTTATGCGAAGCATAATAACAACAATCACTATCGCACTTATTATTGCGAATACAAAATTCAGCCAATGTGTAATAAAAAACTTTTCAAATAGTCCTGCATCACCCTCAATGCGATTTTTCACATCGCCAGCACTATATCCTTCATACACTTCGGTTTTCATTTTGCCAAATTTAGATAACAATGTCATCCTTAGTTTTAAATTGAATTTTATAAAAATCCTGTTATAAACTATCTTGTTAAAAACCGTTATCATTGTTTGCAACAAAAATACACCTAAATATCCCATTACTACCCACAGCAGTTGCAATAAATTGCCTTTCACCATCACATCATTGATAAGAAGCATGTAAAAAACAGGTGCTATCAGCGAAAGAACTAAGGAAATCGTCTTTAAAATCGCTAAACAACAATATAAAAAGCGATAAGGTTTAAAATATTGGTATAATTTTTTGAATAAATTTATTCTACCGAAAATTGTTTTGTTCATTTGAACACCACCATTTTTAAAAAGCATATTGCTCTTCAAATAAACATTTATAAGGCTTATTCGTTTTTAAAAGTTCTTTATGAGTTCCATTTCCTACAACAACACCATCCTTCAGGACAATTATTCTATCGGCTTCAATAATTGTCGATAACCTATGCGCAATAATCAATATAGACCTATTTGAACAAAGGCTATTCCAAGAATCCTTTATAATTTGCTCAGACTCACTATCTAAAGAAGATGTTGCTTCATCAAAAATCAAAATCTTAGGATCTTTTAAAAATATTCTTGCAATAGCAAGACGTTGCTTTTGTCCGCCAGATAACGATTGTCCCTCACAACCTAATTTTGTATCTAATCCTTCTGGCAATGAGCAAACATATTCATATAAGGATGCTCTTTTTAAGGCATCAATTATTTTATCATCATATAATTTGCTATTCGAAAAAATCAAATTATATCTAACGCTGCCATCAAACAATATCGTCTCTTGATGAACAATACCTATTTGTTTACGAAGACTATGCAAACTATAATTGTTAATTGTAATCTCATCTATGTATATTTCCCCTTGACTTGCCTGATAAAATCCCAACAACATATTTGCAATCGTACTTTTGCCCTCTCCGCTATATCCAACCAAAGCAACACGTTCACCTTTATGGATTTTAAAATTCAAGCCCCTTAAGACTTCAATTTCTTCAGTGTATGAAAAACGAACATTCCTAAATTCTATGTCACCTTTTTGAATCTCAATTTCTTCACCGCCATCTCTTTCACTTTCTTCGTTTATAATGTCACATACTCGATCAACACTTACTAAATTTCCTGAAATACTAGTCAAATGATTATTCAAGGCATTAAAAGAACTTATACATTTCCCAAAATAGCTTACACACGCTGTAAATCCACCTAAAGTAATATTCCCATTAACAACCAAAATCGCAGAAATACAATATAGTATCAGCTGCCAAATAAGTGATATACCACTATTGATACGCTCCGAGGTTACTTCTAATACATTTGCTTTAATTTGCAACCGAGTTATTTTTATTGTATATCCAACATAATCTGATAAAACTCCTTTTAATGCAGAAAGCAATTTAATTTCCTGCATTCCTTTGATAATTTCAAAAAGCCAAGAAGATAGAAAACCACTTTTTTCGGTTTTATCCTTATACACTTTTTTTATTCTGTTTGAAAAAGTTCTAGAAATATATACAATTATGGGAGTGGCAAATATGGCAAATACCGCAAATGGCCAATAGATTGCTGAAATAAAACCAATAGATATTACCAAATTTATTACCCGCGCAAAAAGATAGAATGTATTCCAATGGATAAAATTCATAAATTGTTCTACATCTTGACCCATTCGAAAAACAATGTCGCCCGAATGAATGGATGCGAGTTTTTTGCCCGGTAGTGATAGAACCTTTGAAAAAACTTTTTTTCTTATATCAAACAAAAATTTCGTCATTAAGTTTGCCCATGACATATTTAAAACAAAATGAAGTGTCTGGTTAAATAGAAATACACAACTATAAAGAATAACTATCTGATAAAACATTGATAGATTTTTTTCATAAAAAACCTCATCTACCAAACGTCCAAAAATATATGGATAAACAGATCCTGAGAATGTAGTAATTATTACACAAACAAACAGAATTATGAATTTATACTTGTGAGGTTTCGCAAATTTAATAATTGTTTTTATTCTCTCTTTCATACTTCTTACCAACCCCGAAATATTCCCAACTTTAAATTTTTATATCGGACAAACTATAAAGAAAAATATTTTCTACAATTTATTATAATTATCGACAGTATTTGCTACAATAGAGTTGACCTAACTCCTTAATTATAGATAATACTTACTTATCCATAGACGAAATCTATGTTTCCAATCAGCACAAAAAAGCAGTAGGCGACTTGCACCTACTGCTTTTCTACACTCTAAATTTTATTGTAAAAGGTTAAATACTATTTAAGCCTAACAAAGTTTGCGGATTAACTAAGAGTACCATCTTATTATTATTCATAGAATACTTAACGGTGTTATCGGTGCCGCTTGGTTTGCCATTCCAAACTGCAATAACATAGTCAGAGTTGTCAACCATATATTCGTTTTCTTTTTGTATACAATTCGAAGTATACTTTTGTTGCAAAAGAGTTTCTTTATTACTCTTTGAAAGTAAATCGTAATAAATGTTTCTCTCATTAACCGCCTGGGTTTCGCAAGGAATTGCACATTCTAGCGTAATCATAGGATAACTATAATTTAATTTTAATACTATGTTTGCCACATCTGTATCCACTACTAATGCCACTCCGGGAATAAAATGTATTACACTTTTTTCTCTGTAAGTTCCATAATCAATTCTTTAAACCTTTTTTCAACCCTTCACATTGCATTATGTTTTCATAATATCCCAATTTCTGTGAATGATATCCGTTTGAAACAGAAGTTTACACACTGCATACCGCACTGACTAATAAAAGGTAACATTATTGTATTCTTTATATATTAGAAGAATTTTTGCATTACAAAAAAATGGCAAAAGTTGCGTTTTTACACAGTTTTTTCAGATTACTCGCCACTTGCTTTTTTAGATTGTAGAACAAGAAACTCTACCGTCTCCAAAATACGATTTTTCTCACTTCCAGAGAGTCCCAAGAGCATATCATAAAGAACACAAGCTCTATACTGCGCGGAAGCTTTAACCACATCACAGAAGACCGAATCGGCAGTTGCATTCAAGGCATTAAGTATAGCAACCAACTTATCACCACGTGGGAACGATAATCCTCGCTCTACTGAAGAGATATATGTAACCGATGTCCCAACAAGTTTAGCTAACTCAACTTGTGTAAGATTTAATCTTTCTCTGTTTTGCTTCAATCTTCTCCCAATTTTTTTATAAATATCATTACTGTTCATACTTCACCTGATTACAAAGTTTTTTATCTTGATTATGTTAAAATTATAAATGGGTATAAAAAAACTTTCAAGGAAAGATACTTCAATTATTGTTGTAAGATAACAAGTCCTTAAACTCAGATAACAAAATGATTATTATTGAGAATTACTCTTTTCTTCTGATAACAGTTATAATATTCGGCCTTAATATAACAGGCTTCAAAAAATATAATCTTTCTTAAAACATGATTTATCATCAACACTTTTTCACGCACCTTGAATACAGCTATAAAAAGAGACCTGTTTTCGGTGAAATCAGGTCTCAAATGGTGCTTTCACAAAATGCAAAATCACAATACAATTAAAATGCAGCCTTTCGTTCGGCAACAGCCATATCTCTAAAAGCTGTCGGAGAGTTATTAGTAAATGCCTCAAACTTTCTGCTAAAATGTTGGATTGTTTTAAAACCACATCTAATGGATATATCCTTTATCGGCAAGTTTGTAAATTCCAAATGTTTTTTCGCAACAGTTATTCTATATTGCCATAAATACTCAACCGGTGTCATATACAACTCCTCTTTAAATAATTGAGTTAATGTAGAATGATTCATAGATGCAGCTTTTGTTATACTTTCTAAAGTAATGCTTTCCGGATAATGACTTTCAATAAAAATAACTGCGCTCTTCAAATGCGGATTTTTAATTTTGTTAATGGTTATACCCGAATCGTCTTGTCCAATTAGTCCATATGCCCTTTCAAGCATAAGAATAATTTCCATAAAGTAAGAGCGGCTTCTACACGACCAATACCAATCATTCTGTTCCTTGAGTTCGTTTTCTAACCGAAGAAATAAGCGATTAAGGATATCGGTGTATTCTTCAAACAATGGGAAAACAAATCTTTTTTCATCAGTAAATGGCTTAAGTAAAAACAAGTCATGACTTGTTGCCACCTGCTCATAGCTACCGCTATGAACCAATTGAAAAGTCATATTGATGTTTAAAAACATTGGATGAAAATAGATTGAATCACATTTCAATCCTCGTTTTTTTAACAAGCTTCGGCTGTTCTCGCTCATCAAAGCACACAAAACAGGGACCAACCGCTTCAAATGCCATATCTCCTATCTGAAAATAAGCGGTTCCCTCATGAATAATTAACAGCAAAAAACAATGATCTTTTATTGCAATATCTTTAAGCATATCATTTTTTATACATTGCACCTGAGCTACTTTCCCAACATCGTACTCTCGTCCTATTGTTTGCGGTATCATATTTTCAACCTCTCTTTTCATTTTGAAATTTCTGAATACAATTATAATGCATACCATTCTTTCATTCAACCGAATTTCTGCTAAAATTTAACGGCAGATAAAACTTATTTATAATCAGATAATAAAACAGATTGCAGCATTTTGTGTTGCAATCTGTTTTATTAGTTAACTACATTTAATATAAAATCTTTCAGTTTAAGTTCTGACCGTTGTTTTGGAATCGATTTTGCAACTCCAAAAACAATTCCACATACCAGCAAATAGTCGTTTATATCAAAGTCCACATACCCACCCAGTATTTCTGATCTATTATATAGCTCACCTATTATACAACTGCCATATCCATTCTCAGTTGCAGTAAGCACTATGTTTTGTAGGCAAGCACCTATACTTAACATATCCTTTTCAAGAAGATATTCCGTACTAGTACTTGCAAAAACTAAAACCAAGATCGGTGCGTCACGAACAAATCTGCTATAAACCGTTGTTTTAGCTATCATCTTTATTAACTCAGAATTATTAATGATTACAAATCTCCAAGGCTGTCTGTTTTATCCTGACGGTGCATATAGACCGGACTCAAGTATATCTTTCAAATCATCTTCGGGGATATGAATATCAAAATAACTTCTAACACTACGACGATTTCTAGTCGTGTTACTCAACTGATGTTTGGGCATTTAATTCTCCCTCAAAGCTTTTCAAGAATTTGCCGAGTATTTGCACCTCCAAACTCTTCATCTGCATTAAGAGTACCTGTATTCTTTCAAGATGCAAATTGGAGTATTTAATAACGAATTTGGAATATATGAACCTTGCCTTATCTGCTAGTTTAACAACTTCTTCGTAGTCCGAACTAAGCTCATTATCCCACCCGTATTGTTTTTCAACGGCCTTAATTCTTCCAAGCATACACTTCTTATGTTCCCATATTAAACGAAATACCCTTCTGTCTCTTCTTTCGTGTGGTATGCTTCCATCAGCAAGTTTGTCAAGGTACATACAGATATAGTCATAAACAACTATGCCCCATGCAGCATCGGGACTATTCAAAGTATACTCATCTATCCCTGATGATAAATATTTTTTTAAATCTTTATAGATTGTCTGAATATCCAATTCTTGTACTTCGTCTTTTGTCTTGACAGCATAAAGTCCCCCATACACACCTCTATCGCAAAGAACCGTCATAGCTTCAATGAAACATTCTTGTGGTGTCTCAAATACAGTAAATATCCAGCGTTGATCATAAGCAGCAATGGAGAGCATTCCATTTTCATCATCATATCCTATAATCAAACCGTCATGATTAAAATGCTGTTCCTTATACCAACTTTTACCCTTGACGTAATAATCATCCACTCCACTAAAAGCAATATAAAATCCATCATCAATCATTGTTTTAATGATATCTAAAGCACATCTGCGAGCAAAGCGTGTATTTACACCAATTTTATCTAAAAAAGGCATATTCCATATGCTCCCACAAGAAAGATTAATTTCCGGAGTTGTGAATCCCTGCAGAAACTTTCGCGTACAACGCCACTCTATTGTATTATTGTAATACCAATTATCAGATGTATCATTTTGTTTTGCCGGTATTCCTGCACATGCCAAAAAGTGATATGTAGAATACAACGGTTCTACATAAGGAAGTATTACTTTACTCACTTTTCATCGCCTCTAACTTTCTAAAAAATCTTTCGCTTTTACTTTCAATTGGCTTCTGAACCAAGCCAAGATAATCGATTATAGATAAAGCATCCTCTGTATCTCTTTCGTCCACTTCAATCTCTACTTCATAATCGCAAATTCCAAGATACATATTTTCGTCAAAGCAAATATTGCTATTTTTGCCGAAAGAAAAAACTTGTCTTTCTGTAACCAAAGCACCTTTTAAAAACACATTATCCGAAATATCAGGAATTCTCATAAAGGATGGTAATGTGTCAATTTTTTCACTATACTCATCACTTGTAGACAGCCCCTTGTCAAACTCTCTATGCTTTTTAATTTGCAATTTCATATCACTATGCTGCTGACGAATGCGAATGGTAATTTTTTCAGAATTTAATGTATTATCATCTGTATCGTAATAATAGTTTACTTGTAATTTATGCTCCGAAAATGAGAATTTCATTTTGCATTTTGCTAATACCTCTTGAAACTGTTCAACACTCAACAAATACTTATATTCTGTTTCAATTTCCTTTAGCATTTCTAATCACCTTACCCGATGCGTTCCTGGGGAGCTCATCAACAATATCGATAACATCCGGCAATTCATAACTTGGCAATTTCTGTTTACAAATGTTGTAAACTTCCGCCTTGCTCAATGAAGTTACAACTTTTATATGAATTTTTTCACTCACAGTATCATTTTTAACGCCGAAAGCCAGAACATCTGTTATATTATCATTCTCTTTAAGTGCGTTCTCAATTTCCTGTGGATAGATGTTCATCCCGGCTCGAATAATCATATTATCTTTACGACACTTTATGTATATCCGACCTTGTTTGTCCATTTCTGCAACATCTCCTGTATGTAACCATACATTTTGTTTTGCTCGGGCTGTCGCTTCTGAGTTGTTATAATATCCTTTCATTATGCTATTGCCGGATATCAAAAGCTCATTATCTACTACCTTGGCATTCAATGACTCAAGAGGAAAACCGACAGAGGTAGGATTGTCATCGAACTCACTGGGGGGCAGATAAGCAACCCGTGGACTCGCCTCTGTTAATCCATAAACATTATAGATATCTGTATTTGGAAAAGCCTTTCTCATAACCTGCGCGACAGTTTGTGTCATACACTCTCCACTTACTACAATATTTTTCAAGATAAGCGGTTCGTTAGTCTTCAAATTCATTCCCGAAAGATGATACAAAAGCGTAGGTGTACCACATAAAGTAGTAACCCTTATTTCTTTTGCAGTCTTCAGTATTTTAGCAGGAACAAACCCCTCCGTCATAAAACTAATTTGCAAACCATTGCACAGTGAAATCAAAAACTCACCGGTTAATACTGCACAGTGATATAACGGACGTGCAATTAGTATATGATCTTTGCAGTCGATTCCAAAGTATTTAGAAATATCTGTCAAATTGGTGATTAAGTTATTATATGTTATCATTGCCCCTTTCGGCATTCCGGTAGTGCCGGAGGTACACATAATCAATGCTACATCTGATAAATCTTCACATTCATCCTTTGCAGTTGCAATTTGATTGATGCCATCATCTGTTATCAAATATGAAAGATTAACGGTGTCAACAATTCGTTTGGTATGAGCTTCTCCATACCTCTTAGATAATAAAACTGCGGTCTTATTTGCATACAGGCAAGACATCAACGCTTTTGCCGTATCTAAATCAGTTCCAAACAATAAGCCATATTTGTCTTCCGTCAAGGTTTTTCCAAAATTCTCTGCATATTCAAGTAATTCTCTATAAGTAATACTTTCGGTACCGTTTGAAATAACTTGATTAGGATACTGAAGCATTTTTTCTTTCAAAAACTCATAAAGCATTATTTTCCCTCCGTATACTTTGATACCAAAGCATAAATTTGGTCTACAGTTTGAAGAGCCGCAGGATCTAAATCACTTTCATCAATTTCGATATTAAACTTATCCTCAAGTTCAACCATAAGCTCAACCAAATTCAGACTATCTAACCCCAAATCTTCATTAAGTTTAAGTTCCGATGTAATATCCTCACAAAAACTCTTTTCTCTCAAAATCTCATTTACCGTTTCCTTCATTTTTTCTCCCCCAATTTTTCTTTTAATTGACTCATTATTAAAACGTCCTCTTTATTAAGCTCATGCAATAGTGCAAAGCATTTACTTTTCATGTTCGCACTATTATTGAGACAATTAAAAAGTTTATACACGATTTCAACTTTTTTCATGCTATCCTGCAAAAACTCTACATCGATAAAATGCGCATAATATTGAATCATTCTATACCGTGTAACTCGATATGCATAAAACAAACTGCTCAGTTTTGAATGTAAATCTTCAATACTATTCAAATCTGATTCTACAAAATAGAATGGTATATACTGTTCCGGTCTAAATAATCGCTGTCCAAATAGCTGCTCATAACTCGGTGTCTTATTGTTCTGCAGTCTCAGGCGAACAATCTCTCCGCCATATATTTTTCTTAGTTGTAAAGCAGATATATAACAACCAATTTTTTGATTAGCATTAGAAATTAGAAATTGCCTGCCTTCAGCTTTTATGTACTCCCAACTGTCAATGTTTTCATCATTTGATATATTAATTAGCATTCCTTCCGTTGCCGATGTGCTTCGTATCATTCGTCTTACCTGTTGTAAATCATCTACTTTTGCGTTTTCAGCCAGAATAATATTAAAATTCTGAAATTCTGTAAACAAACTCGGTATACGATTAAAATCATAAAAAGTATTACCGGCAATAACAAAATAATAAAAAAGTTCTTTAATAGGAATCGCACTATTATAAAACAGCGGTACAAAATCGATCTCTTTATCTATCAAAAAGCTTATTAACGCATCTTCTTTAGGAGTAAGTCCATAATTATGCTTCAACAATCTTTTTAACCTCCAACAAGATTCTTTCGAAGCAGGTATCTTCAGACAAAATAGTAGATACCACTATACCCTGGTTCTCACGCGCAATATTTACATATAAATCGTGTAATTTCTTTTGCAATTCAATGTCTATATATCTATCTTTTTCCTCAGGGCGTGCTCTGACTCTTGCAATAGCATCTTCCACAGGAACATTCAAAAAGAAAGACACATCTGGCTTTCGTATGGATTTTGCAATCTCGTAGATCCACATATCTTTATTAAACCCTCTGGCAATTAAATTTGCTAAGCAGGAATAAAAATATCTGTCACTTATCACTATGTAACCCTCTTTAAGTTTTTGAGATATAACACGGTTAGAGTGTTGCACTCGATCAGAAGCGCATAACAGCGACAATGCTCTGTAATCATAATCACCGTGTTCGGGAGAATCCATATATGTTCTGAAAATTTCCGACTCCCTGACGAAATCGGTTGGCTGTTTAGTTAGATATACCTTATATCCATTATCCTCAAGCCATTTAACCAGTCGTCTAATTTGGGTTGTCTTACCACAACCGTCCAAACCGCAAAAGGTAATTAATTTACCTTCAAATTCATTATTCAACATCTCAAGTTTCATATAGTTTCCCCTTTCTATCGCTACAAAACACCCAGTCTTTATATTGCATATCATAGGAATACACCTTACCTGTCTGAGGATCTAACACCCGTGTCATAAAAGACAAGTCTGCGGGTTGTATTTCCTTTAACAACATATCCAAAGCAACATCATCAATTTCAAACAACTCTTTGGCGTAATTTAACGCATAATAACACTCTTTGTTCAAGCCAACATTATTTACACATTGGATAAGCTCCCTCGCAAATTCGTCATCCATAAATTTACGCAGGAACAGATAAATATCACAATATTTGTACAAAGAAATATCTCTGCCCATTTCAATCCAACTCATCACCGTGGCTTCTTTATATAGATGAGCGCACAAATGCATTAAGAAATCTGTTTTATTCAGTGTTGAAATTGTATTTAAAATCATTGGTTGCGTGCGATTAAGAAAATCGCAAACAACTTGTTCATCCACACCGGGTCTAAATCCCAAGCTGAAATTTACGTCGATTTCAAGAAATTTCATTCCCGGTAAATCTACTTCTTTTACAAACGGAACCGTTTCTCCACGGTTCATACGAGAAGATATAATTTCTGTCCTGCTTGCCGGAATAAATGTTTCATTTCGAACGTTCCCTTGTTTAAAGCCCACCGCTTTGAGTTCTGCGGTAAGTCCAGTAATATCTTTGGGATTAATGAGAATATCTATATCATTTGAGGTTCTTAAACCCTTAGCATAAAGATCCACCAAATAAGAACCTTTTAAAAACGCATATGGAAACTGAAAATTTGCACAAACCGGTTTTAAAGAGCTTAATGCACTTAACAAACTATCCGTTTTATTGAAATTGTATTCGTAAATGGCTTTTAGAGTATTTCGGAATTCGCGGTTCACTTTATGTAGAAGTTGGTTTTTCTTTAACGCATAATATGCCATAGCACCCACACGATTATATAACAAGTGTCCAAGAATATAGGGGTAATCCAACCGGTCTTGCATTAATTCATTTAATGTTTCTTTCTCGGCGCTTTCGCCTTTACACAATTCTAAAATCAACCTGTTTTCTTTATTCATTATTCGATGCCTCCGCCAATGTAGTATAGAATTTGTTTTTATTCATAAGTTGTTCGTGTGTACCAACAGCTGAAATTTTCCCGTTTTCCATCACAACAACTTTTTTTGCCCTAAGTGCCGTAGCCGGTTTATGTGTTATAACTATAACAGTAATATCCTTTGATATTTCGTTAATAGCGTCATTTATTACATCTTCAGATGGCTTGTCCAAGGAACTGGTCGCTTCATCAAAAATCAATACACGAGGTTTTCTGAGTAGTGCAGCCGCTATTGAAATCCTCTGTTTTTGTCCTCCGGAAAGTTTTACTCCGCGTTCGCCTATTTCAGTATCAAACCCATTCGGCAAACTCATAACAAAGTCATATATATTTGCTTTTTTGCAGGCAGCCACCAATTCTGCTTCTGTAGCACTTTCATTTGCTAATAAAAGATTTTCACGGATAGACATATTAAATAGAAAATTGTCTTGCATAACCATTCCTATTAAGTCATACAAACTACTTTTCCTTATTTGCTCAATGCACACACCATCAATCAAAATTTGTCCCTTATCAGCAGGATAAAGTCCCATAATAAGCTTAACAAGAGTTGTCTTTCCACATCCTGTCTTTCCAACTATGGCAATATAGTCCCCTTTTTTTATTTCCAGACTTACATTCGTTAAAACGGGCTGATCTGCCATATATGAAAAGTTCAAACCATGAATACTAATTCCACTATTTAAATCACTAACCTGTAATTTATCTGTACTTTCTTCGGGAAAGGTAAAAGTTTCAAAAATTCTCTCATAATACGGAGAATTCGTATTTAATGCTACTCTTTTAGAATTTAATCCGTCTAAAGAAGAAAACAGCATAGCAAAGTATTCGGAAAACATTATCAGTGTTCCCACAGAAATCTCTTGTTTCATAACAAAAAAGGTACCGATAATATAAACGAATACTTTAGTTAGATAATTTGCTTTAAAATCGTTAAACACTTCGCTATAAGCCCAATAACGAATTGATTTAAATCCTAACTTTGCAAGGATATTTCTGTATTCTTTAAAGCGTTCTATAAAAGTCCCCTCAGAATTTTGTGCTTTGATCTCCCGCCAAAACTGTAAGGTGTTATGCGTTGAAGTATAATACTTGCTATTTAAATTACGAATTTTGGCGTTTATCTTTTTGGTTCCAACCGATATTAAGTAATTAATTAAAAACACGAACGGAACAATGAGTAGGCAGTATAGTGTCATTGTTTTGCTTATATAAAAAGACATATACAAAGTTATTATTACAATCAGAACTGTAGATATATAATTTATAACCTGTTCTTTAATAAAATTGCCCAAAGAATCCACATCATCTATAAAGCGCATCTTCAGATCTCCGGTTTCCATCTTTTCAATTAAATAATACGGTACCATATTATACTTAGTAAAAACATCTTTACGAATATTATAGGTAAAAGTATTAAGCACACGATTACTTAAGTTCAGCGATATTCCGTCACATATAAACCTCAAAATAAAAACAGCAATCAATCCTATAATAACTGTACCCAAACATCCTATTTTCTTTTCCCACATTACATCATCTATAAGTATCTGAAAAAACTTTGGCGAGAGTAGTGAAATTGGAACTGTCATTAGACTGATGAAAACCAAACCGATAATAGGTCCTTTAATTTTTGATATATATTTTCTTATGTTTTTTAATACATATAACCTGATTTTCATATATTCACCTCCCAAACATAGCCGCATATGTAGGTGAACTATTTAAAAGTTCTGTATGTGTTCCCGAAGCTTCAATCTTATGGTCATTTAGGACTAAAATTTTATCGCAATTTCTTATTGTCTCAAGTCGGTGGGATATGATCAACAATGTGATATTATTTGAAATGCTGTTTACATATTTAGAAATTGCTTTTTCTGTTTCAATATCTAGTGCTGAGGTCGCTTCGTCCATAATTATAAAATCCGGTTGCCGTAGTAATAGCCGTGCAATCATAAGCCGTTGTTTTTGTCCACCGGAAAGATTATGTGTTGAAGGACTAATCACAGTATCAATCCCCTCGGGAAGAGCATTAATCGTATCAAATAAGTTTACATTCTTAAGTGCTTGGATAATTTCATCATTAGTGAACTCCGCACCTAAATTCAGGTTATATCTCACAGTATCTTCAAAAATCATAATATCCTGCGATACAACACCAATTTTCTTCCGTAGAGATGATTTGTTTATTTTTGAAAGCGGAATGCCATTTATTAAGACAGTACCTTTATTAATTTCATAGAATCCAAGTAGTAGCGAAATTGTTGTAGTCTTACCGTTTCCGCTATTGCCGACAATAGCCACCTTTTCGTTTCGGTTAATTTTAAAATTGAGTTCACTTAATACAGGTTTACTCTGCTCGTATTCAAAACCGACATCTTTAAACTCTATAGTATCTATATTCTTAATTTGTTCTCCTTCAGCCTTTTCGGATTCAAGAGCCAGAATTTCATTTACACGGTCAATACTTACTTTTCGATTAAACCAATCAAGGTATATTCGTAACATCCAATTAAATTTTTTATGCAGTAATGCTACATACTCAATCCCTGCCAAAAAAATACCAATTGTAAATGTTCCCTTCATTACCAGATAAACAGAAAAAACATAAATTAGTATTGTTGAAATCAAATTAATGAAGCTAATGAACTTATCAACCAGGAAATCAATTATACGAATTTTATTTCCTAATTCAACCAATCGGTTTAGCGAAGAAAAAATCTTCCTTGTCGCCCAATTTTCTGTATTAAATAACCTAATCTCGCGAAAGCCTTTTAAAATTTCATAGAGTTTTCCTTCCATATAACCGAATGTATTCCGTGATTCCATCGAATATTTTTCCGTGGATCTACCGCACACTTTTGTAAATACGATAGGAAGTGCAGTTGAAACAATGAGCAAAGCAGATATTGCAACATTTATTCGTGCAACTAAAACAACAATTCCAACACACATAACAGCCGAATTAATAAAATGGAATAAGTTGCGCTGCACAACATGGATAAACTGCTCACTATCTCCATCAATTCGAGTCATTAGATCTCCGCTATTCATATTAGATAAAAAAGAAGCTTTAGCAAAAATTATCTTTTCGAATAACCTGTTTTTGACATCAAGTACATAGTGATTGCTTAGATACTGCCACACATACGCATATATAAAGTTAAATACTGTGACCGTTAAAAACATAAATATGTAATTTCTGATAATTTCAGGCAGCATGTAATACTGTCCGCCATATAGAACATTATCTGTGAGCTTAGTAAGATTAATGGGAAGTAATATAGCAATTGCATATGAAATCAATATACAAAATTCCGCAATCAAAAACATCGGCACATATTTTTTACTAAAATACCATATGCTCTTTATCCTGCGCCAATTGTTATGTGCCATTTTATAAACCCCACCAATAATTTTTCCAATTTTCTTCTTTGCACGACAATATTAGCACAAAAAAACTTCTTAATGTTTTCCAATCGGCACTGATTTGTGTATTAACGGGACAATTATCGCTGTTGTTTCCAATCGCTTATATTTTGTTTCCAATAATTTCATAATAGTCTAAGTTTATTTATTGAACTCTAATTACGACTTATAATACTTTTGTATCCAATCAGCACAAAAATAATCGAAAGGAAACAAAAGTATGTTTATTGGAACAACTAACAAATTAGATGTTAATCGAACCGTATTAGTTGAAACACACTATTTAGATAGATTTGATCCAAAATACTTATCAAATGATTGTTTTAGTCTTATAATTATCAAAAATGGAAGTATAACCGCGCGAATAAAAAACACAGATTGCCACATTCCGGCACCTGCAGTATTGTGCTTAGATGAAATAAAAACAGTAAAAATTCTTTCAAATAGTAGCTCAGATGTTCGAATTATAAAATTTGACCCACAATTTTTAAATGTCAACATGCGTATCAGTACTATTCGCAGCAGTCATTATGAGCACTTGTGTCAACAACACGCTTTCTTTCAGTTATCGCCATTCCTTACAGACGATGTAAGTAAAATTTGTATACGCCTTAGTAAAGATGCTTTAGAGAAAGTTGAACATTCTTTTGATAACCTAACAAAGAATCTTGAAGAACAAAAGGATTGGTATTGGTCCTGTAGAGCACGTTCATACTTCATAGATATAATCAATATTCTTGAGCGGATATATCATAATTTCTATATTGAAGAACCTTATGATGCGTGCGTCAAAGTGGCTATATCAAGCGAATTTAAAATGCTATTAACCTATATCAATACCCATTTAGATGAAAAACAAACGCTAAATTCGTTATACTCGATGTTTCGTATTAACAAGAATCATATTGAAAACTTATTTAAGGAGTTTTTAAATACTACATTTTACGATTATCTAAAGAACCTCAGGTATGAGGAAGCTACCTACTATTTGCGTTTTACGGAATTGGACGGAGAACAAATTGCATCTCGTATAGGACTTTCCTCATCACAAAATTTCTGTAAATTTTTCAAACAGATGAGCGGAACTACGCCAAATAATTTCAGGAAAGAAATGATTGCAAAACGCAAGAACGACTCAGAGCTATATGAATTAATACATATCAAAAAATAAAAAAGGTGGAGCATAAATCGCTCCACCGTCACTTAATTCTATTGGTTATTATTGTAATTATATAATCCGAAATATTAACTATTTGCCGTTTTTCAAAAAGTTCGTTCATAGAAATGCTTTTTAGGTTTTTGATTTCTGAAACAATATAATTGATGTATATTTTTATTGAATTTAGTTAAAATTGTCAAGCATTTTAAGAAAATGTTAATCGACAGAAATCCAAGAGACGAGGTGCATTCATTAAGATTGTTATAATAATTCTTTTTAATGTGATAAACATGGTTTTTCATAATTCACTCGTGGTACTTTCTGTAAAAAACATCTATCAATTCCCGAAAACAATTAGTTGTCGTTTATTCTACTCGTTTCTATCGCAAGGTAACCATCTATCTTGTTCGGTCTTTTGATTCTAAGACTGATGGAAAGCTAACCTTGCGGATCAGCGTTAATAAGAGAAACCTCTTTGCCTTATATTTTAAGACCGACGCCGAGGTTCAATGCCGTAGTAGATTTGCCCGTACCTCCTTTCTGATTTTTGATTGCAATTACTTAACAGTTCACTTTATAACCTCTTTGTTCTTTTTTGCTGATATAAATTCGGTTATGTCTTAGGCTGTAAGGAAGAAAAATAAGCATAAAAAAAGACCGTAAAATCTTATTATATAATAAAGAAATTAGGGTTTATAAATAACTTATTCAAATCCGGGTGGTGAGGCAGAAATAAATATTAAATATTTCACTTATTACTTTCCACTTGAAGTAATAGTGAAGAGGTAATTGGTAATAAGTAAAAATCCCGCTCACTAAAGTGAACGGGATTTTTGGCGCCTCAAGTAGGACTCGAACCTACGACAACTCGGTTAACAGCCGAGTGCTCTACCGACTGAGCTATTAAGGCAAAATGTTGGCATCTACTTATTTTCCCGGGCAGCTGCCCGCCAAGTATCTTCAGCGCAAGTGAGCTTAACTTCTGTGTTCGGAATGGGAACAGGTGGACCCTCACCGCAATCAACACCAACTATTGTTTTTATATCAACGGTAACCGTTTGATATAATGGTGACCCGTAGCGGATTCGAACCGCTGTTGCCGGCGTGAGAGGCCGGAGTCTTAGGCCACTTGACCAACGGGCCGGATATAGCAAAATGGTGCACCATCAGGGATTCGAACCCGGGACACCCTGATTAAGAGTCAGGTGCTCTACCAACTGAGCTAATGGTGCAAATCCAATGGAATTCACACCCTGAAAACTGAACAAGTAATGGAGGAACGAAAAGTAGGTCAAGCCCTCGGTCTATTAGTACCGCCTGGCACACGCATCACTGCGCTTACACCTGCGGCCTATCAACCCGGTAGTCTACCGGGGACCTTACTAGCTTATGCTATG
>CAKSDI010000001.1 GCA_934445035.1 uncultured Eubacteriales bacterium | reverse complement strand
ATTCACTTTTTATCTTGGAATCTTTGGGTCCTTTTTGTTTGTCGTTGTTTAATTTTCAAGGTCCGTTTCGCGCCCCCGTTTTGCGAGCGCTAGATTATAATACCACATCCACTCCCTCTTGTCAACTCTTTTTTTTAACTTTTTTGAAGTTTTTTTCGAATTGTGTCGAACGCTGTCGACAATAACAAGATATAGTATATTATTCATTCTTACTGATATTATTTAAAGCTTCGATCAGCGCTTTTTTGAAATTTAAAAGCAAGCTTTCCTTATATATATTAACTACTATAAATTTATTTTTTCCGCAAACGGTACATCGGTATTTTTCATTTGACATTTCACATTTATAGCCCTGCGGGACAGAATGAGTTTTAAGGTAGCAATCACGGCACATAAGTTTCATATTCTTCACCCATTTTATTTTAAGGGAATTTCCCTTAAAAGTCAATAAGGGAATAACCCTTAAGGCATAATAAGCAAGAGGTGATATATATATGTATAACCGAATAAGGGATTTAAGAGAAGACAGAGATTTATCACAATCTAAAATCGCCGCTATTCTCGGAGTGCATCAAACAACCTATTCCGATTATGAACTCGGCAATTTATCAATTACTGCCGATGTACTTGTGACACTTGCGAAATTTTATAATACAAGCACCGATTATATATTAGGACTGACAGACAATCCTAAACCGGCTGACAAACGATAATTAAACATATTTCTTAATTTAAAAGCCTTCCTCGTTTGAGGAAGGCTTTATTTTAGTTTCAAATTTATTGCCGGGTGAAAAATCTATAGTTTTTCTCTCCCCCGAAGCCGAACGCCGATAGTTATTCCGCGAGGCCCTCGGAGATACCCATTAAGATAATTCCCAAAAAGACGGTGCAAATAACAAGATAATGTTTCGCTTTAAGTTTTTCCTTAAGGAAAATTCTTGAAAGCAGGACAGAGAACACGCAATACGAAGATATCATAGGCGCGGCGACTGTGGGGTTCGATCCGATAGCATAGATATAGGCGAACTGACCTGCTGTTTCGCAGCAGGCGCCGAGAAGTTTAGGAGTATCCCATTTAAGGCTTAATTTTTGCTTTTTGATACCGTAAATATAAACGGCGCAGATAATACCCAAAATCAGGAAAGTGTATTCATAAGCGATATTAGCGGAGTCCTCGTTTACTATACCGCGGTCGAGGAGGATCGCGTCGACAAAAGTTCCCATGCCGTCGAGCAGGCAATAAAATATCGGGAAGAATACCGCTATAAAACCGCTTTTATACTTTTTATTTTCCTCTTTCTTTAAAAGCTCCGCCGCCTCGGTATCATACTTTTTTTCTACGAAAGCAAGACCTGTTATACCGGCGCAGACAAGAATAATACCCGCCCAGCTCAAAAGATCGGGCATCCGGCGCAAAAATATCAGGCACAAAATACAGGCGACCGCGCCCGAAGAGTTGCAGATAGGCGAGGAAACCGAAAGCATTATGTATCTTAAGCCCACATAACCGATTATCATAGAGGTTATATAGAAAAATATCGCAGGGAAATATCGGATAAAATCCACCGGATAAAATTCCGTGCCTGTGAGCAGTTCGACCGTGGCGTGAATACCCATAACCGCGCCGACGGCAATAACTATCTTAAAATGACTCAATTTATCATTGGGATCGGAGCCCATTTTTGAAAAAAGGTCGCTCCCTCCCCAAAAAACTATCGCAACAAGCGAAAGAATAAACCACATAAAATAAATACCCCTTTAGTTTGTGCCGCTTGCGAGTTTTTTCGCAAACTCTTTTAATTCGTCGTCAGAGAAAAATTCGAGAGTCAAAGTTCCGGCGCCGTTTTTACCCTCGGTCACGGTCACCTTGCGGTGAAGCTCGTTTTTAAGAAGAATTTCCACCTCACTGTGGAAAGTGGACTTTTCTTTTTTAGCCGAAACCTTTTTGCCCGACTGCTTTTTGACAGCGGCTGACATTTTTTCAAGTTCCCTTACCGACGCGCCGCCCACAGCGAGGCTTAACATTTTTTCTCTTGTTTCTTCATCGTCACAGCCGAGAAGCGCTCTTGCGTGGCCTGCGGAAATAGCGCCCGACCTTAAAGCCTCAAGTTCTTTATCATTTAAAGACAAAAGCCTTAAAGTATTAGCAACTGCGCTCCTTGATTTGCCCAAACGCTCGGAGACCTGCTCCTGCGTAAGGTTATATGTATCCATAAGCGACTTAAAGCCTAACGCCTCTTCGACGGCATTAAGATCCTCGCGCTGAAGATTTTCTATAAGAGCGAGTTCCTTAAGCTCCTTTTCATCGACCTCTTTAATAATAACAGGCACTTTATCAAGACCTGCCATTCTGGAGGCTCTCCAGCGGCGCTCGCCGGCGATGATAGTATAGTTACCGTCGGAATTAGGTCTGACGGCTATCGGCTGCAAAAGACCGTGAAGCGCGATAGAATCGGCAAGCTCCGAGAGCGACTGCTCATCAAAATCACGGCGGGGCTGATCACGGTTAGGCTCGATATCGTTTATCCTGACGCTCACCGCGCCCTCGTTTTTTTCCGAATTATCATTAAACAAAGCGTCAAGGCCTCTGCCGAGGCCGCCTTTTTTTACTGCCATATTTTTACACCCTCTTGTTTTTCTTTAAAAACTCTTTTGCGAGATCGTTATAAGCGGCGGCGCCTTTTGAGCGCGCGTCATAATACTGAATAGGACAGCCGTAACTCGGGGCCTCGGAAATTCTTACTCCCCTGGGGATAGCCGATTTATAAAGCTTGCCCGAAAAATACTTCTTTATCTCGCTTACTACCTGCTGAGTGAGATTAAGTCTGCCGTCAAACATAGTAAGAACGATACCGTCGATATCAAGCGTGGGATTATAAAGCCTTTTGACCTGTCTGACGCTTGCCATAAGCTGAGAAAGTCCCTCTAAAGCATAATACTCGCACTGAATAGGGATAAGCACGGCGTCAGACGCGGTAAGAGCGTTTATCGTGATAATACCGAGCGAGGGCGGACAATCGATGAAAATAAAATCATAGTCCTCTCTCACCGGCGAAAGAGCGATCTTAAGCTGCGCCTCGCGCCTATCGGAATTGATGAGATCTACCTCCGCCGCGGCGAGGTCCATAGAAGAGGGAATGATATCCACGCCTTTAAACTCGGTTTTTACAATACATTCGGATATTTTCGCCTGACCGATTATAAGCTCATAGCAGGTAAGATCCGTTTCCTTTTTATTTATACCGTAACCGCTGGTGGAGTTGCCCTGCGGATCGGCGTCTACAAGCAGGACTTTTTTGCCTTTCATACCGATCCCTGCGGCGAGGTTGACGGCGGTGGTGGTCTTTCCTACTCCGCCTTTCTGATTTACCACAGAAATAATTTTCCCCATAGATTTTCTCCCATATATATGTAATATATATTATATAATATAAATAATATAGATATAGCGAATTGTTTCCCGTGAAACAATTAATATTATATCAGTTAATCTATCATTTGTAAACAGGAAAAAGGACCTTATGAAAATTTTAGTTTCATAAAGCCCTTTTTAATTTTTATTTACTGTCCGACTTACATATCAGCGCCGCCGTATACGCGCACACCAGCACCGTGGAAATACCTGCCGCCGTGGCGGTGAGTCCTCCTGTAAAAACTCCGATGAAGCCTTGGTCGGCTATCGCTTTTTTCACACCTGTCGCAAGGCTGTAACCGAAACCCGTCAAAGGCACGGTGGCGCCGGCGCCCGCAAAATCCACAAGCGGTTTATAAATACCGACGGCGGTCAGGATAACGCCTGCGACGACATAGGCGACAAGAATTCTTGCAGGGGTAAGCTTAGTGCAGTCGATGAGCAGCTGCCCTATCACACAGAAAACTCCGCCCACCGCAAAAGCTTTGATACAGGACATAAGAAGTTCCATTTTCATCTTCCTTTAACAAAATAGTTTCACGTGAAACATTTTATTAAAGTATTCCCGAATTAAAGCCCTTTTATTCCGAAGTTTTCGCCTATCTCCTTTAAAAGCGCGGTTTTTTCAAGATTTCGCACTTTAAGGTTATCCGCGCTTTCGCTGCGCACTATGAATTTCACCTTGCAGGTGCCGAGTTTTCTGTCCGCAGGAGTTTCGGTTATCTTTATATCGCCGACCTTTTCCCTCTCGCAGTACATCTCGCAGAACTTAAAGCCTTTTGAGCCTCTCGCCCTAATTATTTCGGAAAGACTTACCTTTCCTTTATTATAATTGCATTTGCAAAGGTCCGCATAATAAAGATCGATAAGTCCGCCTATCGAGGCGAGGAACAGAACAAATCTGTCAAAATGCCTGAAAAGCACCATTAAAGCTATTGCCCCGGCGGCTATCAGGATACCGTAAAGCTTAGGCAGATAAACAAACCTTTTATACGATCTTTCGCTTTTTTCCGCGCTTAAAAACGGTTTTTCGTCGGCAAAATCGGGATAAAAAGCTTTAAACTGCTGTTTCATCTCGTGGTGATTTCCGCAGGGAATTATCACGGCTTTTTCGCTTTTTGAATTGCCGTAACCTCCCACAGAGGCATAGAGCGAATATTTTTTCACAAAACGCATTATCGGCGTCTGGACTATCATAAGATCGTTTAAGCACTTTTTAGAAAACACGGTCCGCTTTTTTGTGATAAGGCCTGAAATTATCTCCGTTCTCTCCTTATCGAGGTTAAGGCGGAAAGTGATATTTTTACAGAAAGCTATAAGGAACGAAATACCGTAGGCTGTGAGCAAAATAACCGTGAGGGCGGTTACAGCCGGCGGAAAATATTTCATAAATTTATTCGAAAAGTTATCAATCTCATCTAATATCATTTCGGTGATAGCTATATTTAAAAGCTTACCTGCGCGGTTTATCACAGGTGCCGCAATGATTATGCCCGTAAGCGCTGATGAGCTTGATACCGAAAACAGCGCAATTTTAGGATTAGAATATCTTATAATATCGTTTCCTGCCTCGCCGTAGACCGCGACCGAAAGCTTTTCAGCGCTTTTTTTGCCCAAAATGAATTTAAAATCGGACTCATCGATATCGCCTGCCTCTGTGTTAAGGCAGAAAGACACCGCTTTAAGCGCGCTTTGCAGGGGATTCACGCTCTTAACGATACTTGAAAGCTTGATTATATTTATTTTAGCCTTTGTTTTAAAGATAAGGCCGCGGCTTACTGTGATAACATCCTTTTTTAATGTGACGGAAAAGGAAAGCCACCTTGCCGCCGCCAAAAGCAGAATTGCGGAAAACAGATATATTTCAAAGCTTAAAACGCCGCTTATCCTGTGTGTGAGCAAAAACTGCACCGCGCCTTTTATGACGGGTATCACAAGCACGAAAAGATAAGGCTTTAAAAAGCTTAATATCATCAAAGGGTGGCCTTTAAAATTACTCTTCATCGCTTTTTTCTCCCGCCACGGTATTGACTAAAGCCTCGGCGTCTTTTTCATCTATTTCAGGGATAAAAAGGGCGGTCCTTGCCGCTTTTAAGGACAGGGCGCTTAAATTCAGCCTTTTTGCAAGCGGAGTTTGAAAGGTCTGCGCGAAAATAAGCCTGGGATAGGGCATTATATGTGAGGTTTTAATTATCACACCGTAGCTTATCCTGACGGACTCGTCGTCAGCATAAATTTCAAAGCTTTTAAAAAGCATTGGGATATACCATAGTTCAAGGACAAGCAAAGCAACGCAAAAAAATGCGAATATCCATATAAGAAAGCCGATATATGCCGCTGCAATGCCCGCGGCTACTGCTGGCAAGATAAGCAGGATAAATATTCTAATTTCCCATAACAAAAGAGTTTTTTTCGGCAATTGCCCTCTCATTTCTTATTTTCCTTTCGGGTGATTTTATTATGATAATCGTTAAATGCTCTTTCGGTCTTATTATCGCAGGGCGAATAATAGACTTTATTCTTTATCTCGTCGGGCAGATACTGCTGATAAGTATAGTGATCAGGGTAATTATGAGGATAAATATAGTGCTGACCTTTAACCTCGGCGTCGGCGCCGTCAAAATGCTTGTTCTGAAGATTTCTCGGTATCGGGTACACTCTGCCCGACTCTATATCGGAAAAAGCCTGCTCTATTGCCATACAGCCCGAATTTGATTTAGGCGAAAGAGCCACTAATATCACCGCGTCTGCAAGGGGGATCTGCGCCTCGGGCAAGCCTACCGCCAAAGCAGTATCCACAGCGGCTTTAACTATAGGAATTATCTGCGGATAGGCAAGCCCCACATCCTCGCTTGCGCACACCATAAGTCTTCTGCAGGCGCTCGGAAGGTCGCCTGCGGCGAGAATTCTCGCGAGATAGTAAACGGCGGCGTCTGGATCGGAACCGCGCATTGATTTCTGATAGGCGGAAAGAAGATCGTAATGCTCGTCGGAGTCCCTGTCATATCGCACGGAGTTGCCGGCGAGTATCTGCTCGACCGTTTCATCGGATATCTCCGATCTCTTATCCGCAGAATCGAGCATAACGCAAAGTTCGAGCATATTCAGCGCCCGTCTTACATCGCCGGCGGCGGCGCAGGCTATCTTTTTCGCGTTTTTCTCGCTGATTTCGATATTTCCCTCGCAGAATTTAAGCGCTCTGATGACCGCCTCTTTTATATCCTCTTCTTTTACTGCCTTGAATTCAAGCACCGTAGAACGGCTTAAAATCGCGTTATAGACATAAAAATAGGGGTTTTCGGTGGTAGAGGCGATAAGGGTGATATCGCCGTTTTCAATATAAGAAAGCAAAATTTGCTGTTGTTTTTTATTGAAGTACTGAATTTCGTCAAGATAGAGCAAAATTCCGCCTGCCGCCTCTAAAGTACCTATTGAGTTTATTATATCCTTGATATCCGAGGTCGAGGCGGTGGTAGCGTTTAAATAGCAAAGCTTTTTATTGCAGTTTTCAGCTATTATCCGTGCGACGGTGGTCTTGCCCACTCCCGACGGTCCGTAAAATATAAGGTTAGGCAGATTTCCCGATTCTATGATCTTTCTTAGTATTCTGCCCTCGCCGATAAGGTGCTTTTGACCGATAACCTCATCGATAGTTTGAGGTCTTGCTCTGTCCGCAAGAGGTGAATTCATATTATTCCTCCGAAAATTAACTTATTAAAGGTTATTTTCAATCATATTATTGTTTTGGGGTGAAAAGATCGTGAAAAAAACTGTTTTTATTAAAAATGCCGCCGTTCTCACAGCGTCTTCGCTGATATTGAGGTTTGCAGGCATAGTTTTTAAAGTCTGGATGGCGGGCGCCGTGGGCAGCGAGGGCGTGGGACTTTATCAGGTGATATTTTCTATCTACGCGCTTGCCGCGGCTTTTTCCGCCTGCGGAATTTGCACCGCCGTTACAAGACTTGTTTCCGAAGAGCTTGTAAGCGGCAGCAAAAACGGCATAAAAAAGACTATGCACGGAGCTTTTATTCTCTCTATGGCGATAGCTCTTGTTTCATTTGCCGTGCTGTGGTTCGGCGCGGGAGTGTTTGCGCAAAGGATCTTAAGGGACAGCCGCGCCGTGCTGTCAATAAAAGCGCTCTCATTATCTTTGTTTTCTCTCGGCATTTCTTCAAATATAAGGGGATATTTTATCGCGAGGAGAAAGACCGCGCCTTTTTCCGCCGTAACAGTGGCGGAGCAGGCGGTGAGAATTGGCGTTGCGGTGCTGCTTGTAAATAAATTCAAGGGTTTAGGATTATCTTATCTATGCGCGGCGCTCTTTATCGGCGATACAGCCGCCGAGCTTGTTTGCTCATCCGCTATGCTCTTATTATACCGCATAGATATAAAAAAGCTTGATATTAAAACTATTAAAGAAAACCGCGGATACAAAAGAAAAATATTTCATATCGCTTTCCCTATAACCGCCGGCAGGTATCTTAATTCTCTTCTTAGGACTGCCGAGAATATTATGATGCCTAAAGCTCTTTCTTATGTTTCGGGAAATTCTTTGAGTTTATTCGGAATGATAAAGGGAATGGCGCTTCCCGTGCTGTTTTTCCCGGGAATACTTTTAAATTCGCTTTCCACTCTTTTAATTCCGGAAATTTCCGAGGCTTCGGTTTTAGGGAAGAAAAGTATGTTAAAATCAGGTGTTGAGCGGATAATTGTTTTAACTTCCCTTTTGGGATTTATCTTCGCCGCAGTGTTTATGACAGGGGGGAAGGCTATCGGCGAGCTTATCTATAGATCGCAAGATGTGGGAATTTTGCTTGTGATGCTTTCTCCGATAGTGCCGCTGATGTACCTTGACAGTATGTGCGACGGAATTTTAAAGGGGCTTGATCAGCAGGCTTTTACTTTCAGAACAAGCATTTTAGACTCTCTTTTAAGGCTTGTGCTTATTTATTTCATTGTTCCGAAATACGGGCTTAACGGATTTATCGGAATTATGTATCTTTCAAACGCGCTTACCTGCATTTTAAATATTTCAAGGCTTATAAAAGTGACTGACGCAAAGATAGATTATTTTAAAAATCTGATAACTCCGCTTTTTACAGCCTTTGCCGCCGCCGTTTTTTCAAACCTGATACTTAAAAGCACCTGCAATTTCGGAAATTTGGTTTACATAATACTGCTGTGCGTTTTCAGCCTGACCCTCTATGCTTTAGGATTACTGCTTTTCGGATGCACAAGCATTTCTGAATTTAAAAGACTTATTTCATCTTAATTTTTCAAAAAAGCTTTTAATAAGATCTGTGCATTCCTGCTCTGCTATTCCGCCGAAAACTTCGGTTTTTGAAGAAAATTTCTTTGAAAAGAGGTTTTCGGCGCTGTCGGCACAGCCGGCAAGAGTATCGTAAGCTCCGAAAACAAGCTCTTTTATTCTTGCGTTTATTATAGCGCCCGCGCACATACAGCACGGTTCTAATGTGACATATAAAGAGCAATCGTCAAGCCGCCAGGAGCCGATATTCATAGCGGCGTTTTTAATAGCCTCTATTTCGGCGTGGGAAGTGGGATCGCGCTTTTCCTCGCGCATATTTCTGCCCCTGCCTATTATTTCCCCGTCTTTTACGATCACTGCGCCGACGGGGATCTCGCCGCATTTATACGCTTCTTTTGCGAGGCTTATCGCCTCAAACATAAATTTTTTATCCATTTCAGTTTTAAAAAGGCTGCCGCTTGAGTTTCGGGCGACAGCTAATTTAGATGTTAGAGGTTAGATGTTAGACTTTAGAGAAACCCTGCCTCCCTCTGACGAGGGAGGTGGCAAAGCGATAGCTTTGTCGGAGGGAGAGATAGGCTTTAGTTTCAGAAAAACTATAAAGCCGACCGCAAAATCCTTAGTCTTTCTCTCCCTCAGTCACCTTCGGTGACAGCTCCCTCGAAGTCGGGAGCCTTATTTTTTAGTATAATCCTTGCCTCCCTCGAAGTCGGGAGCCTTTTATTTTACTCTTCCGGTTTTTCTTCTTTTATCTCTTCGTTAGAAGTTTCTTCTTTTACTTCTTCCGCAGGTGCTGCCGGAGCGGCGTCCTGAATCGGCTGTGCTACCCTTGCTGCTTGCGCTGCCTGTGCGGCTTTTTGCGCGGCAAGCATAGCGTTTAATTTAGCCAATTTCTTTCTTCTGAATTCCTCGTCGCTGTAGCAAGGTTCGTTTTTGCTGCTGATAAAAAGGAATATCGGAATTAAAAATGAGAAGAAAATTCCGAGAACTGTGAAAAGGACCGCATTATCACGGTTAAATTTTAAGTAGATATTATAAAGGCAGATATAATATGTTACGAGGTAAGCTATAGATACGCCGATAAAGGCAAAATAAAACAAAAGGAACAATCCTGCCGAAGTGAAAAAGGAATAGCTGAGCTCGCCCGAATTTTCTATCTCGGAAATTGCAACTCCTTTTATCAAAAGCCCTATTGCCGCGAAAACAAATATAATTGCCAATACGCTTAAAATTATTTGAAGGACAAGCAAAGCCTTTGAGTTATTTTTGGTAACAGCCATATTTTTCTTATTATAGCCGGCTCCAAGTCTTCCTATAGCGATCGCGTCAAAAAACGGGATAAAGGAATACCACGGATTTTTGAGTTTTTCCTTTTCGGACATTTTACAAACGCCTACAGCTCTTAACGCCCACAAAACTATAGATATAGCGCCCGAAATAAGAGCCGCTCCTACAATAAACATTAAAACTACCAGCAAAACATTGGCAATATGCTGAACAGCCGGCAGAAAATCTGCACCTTCACCCAGCGACCATTCATAAATTTCCTCATCAAACATTAACATTTTTTCCTCCTTAAATAATAAAATAGAGCAAAGATTCTATTATGCAAAAGACACTGAAAAGAATTACGGGAACGCTTGTAAAAAGCGATACATACAAGTCCGATTCCCTTAAATAATTACTTTTTGTGCCGCATAACCTGAACATTTCCTTATCCTTAGTTACAAAAAGCAGACCTAAAATGCCGACAATAAGGTAAGCTATATTTAAGATAAGGTACATAACCGACTGCGAAGAGTCGCTCAAAATCTGAGAGGCATAATCGGTGACTACCGCAAAGAAGTTATTGGCGGCGTGCACCGCGACCGCAAGCCATATAGATCCTGATTTAAGTCTTATAAACCCTAAAATAAGGCCGACTAAAAACGCAAAGAACATCTGAATAAAATTTCTGTGCATAAGTCCGAAAAGGATAGCTGTGGCAAAAAGCGCAAATTTATCGGAATATTTTTTAAGCCAGCCGAAAAGAACGCCTCTGAATGCGAATTCCTCAACAAGCGGCGGAATTACCGCCGTTGAGATAACAGTGAGCATAAACCCGAAAAATCCCGTGGGGTCCGAACCTGACGGCATATCATAAGAGGGAAAGCCGAGCTGGGTCAAAAGCGAGCCTGCATAGGAAACGGAGATATTGGCAAATCCGCAAAATCCGAGCCCGAATAAAAACAGCGCCTTTAAATCGCCCTGCGGCTTATCAAACGGGATAAGCCTGCTTATCTTTTCCTTTGAAAGCTTTGCAACCAAAGTAAAAGGGACAATAAACATAAGTATCGAAAAAATTATCTGAATTAACTGTGAAAATCCGCTGTCGGACAACAGATAATAATAATTTTTCCCGAAAATATCTACCTTTTTAAGAAATAACCTGAGCAGCACGGGAAACACGGATACGGTCACATAAGAGAAAAGCAGAGCGATACCCGCTTTAAGCGCGGATTTTTTGACCTCTTTCTTTTCCAAATGACGGATCAGATATTTTTCATCAATATAATTATTCAGCATTTGTGAAATACTCCCTGAAAATTGTATTTCCTCATAACCCCGATTATTCTTCCGCCGCCTCGTCTTCTTCGGTCACAACGCCCGCGTCGGCGTCAGCCTCTTCGGGAACATCGTTGACCTGAGAGTCGTCGTGATCCGCAAGCGCAACAGAGAGAATTTTTTCATCTTCTGCCACTCTCATTACTCTAACGCCCTTTGAAGGTCTTGCAAATTCGGAAATATCGCCGGCGAAGATCCTTATTATTATACCGCCGGAGGATATCATTATAACATCGTCGTTATCGGTAACGGGTACTGTTGCCGCAACATTGCCGTATTTAGATGTGCGGTAATTGATTATACCCTTTCCGCCTCTTGACTGCAGGCGGTAATCGGAGATCGGGCTTATTCTGCCGTAACCTGTTTCGGTGACGGTGAGAATTCTGTCGTCCGCTTTGCAGACAGCCATATCCACAACATAATCGCCCTCGCGCATACTTATCGCTTTAACGCCTCTTGCCGTTCTTCCCATTGCGCGGACATTCTTTTCATCAAACCTAATCGCATATCCGAGATAGGTTGCAATAAAGATATAGTCGCTGCCATCGGTCATACGAACGAACGCAAGCTCATCGTCATCATCAATAGAGATAGCGATAATTCCGTTTTTACGGGTATTTTTAAACTCGGTCAGCCTTGTGCGCTTGATTATACCCTTTCTCGTTACCATTGCGATGAAGTCTTCCTGCTCCTCTGTTTGAGTGACAGGGATTATCTTCGTTATCTTCTCGCCGTTCATAAGAGGAACGATATTTATCATATTCATTCCCTTTGCCGTTCTTGAGCCCTCGGGAATTTCATAGGCTTTGAGCCTGTATGCTCTGCCGAGATTTGAGAAGAGCATTATCGTATCGTGAGAAGAGCAGGTAAACATATTTTCTACCACATCGTCTTCTCTTGTGGTCATACCTGTAATTCCTCTGCCGCCTCTGTGCTGAACAGAATAAGTATCGGCAGGAAGCCTTTTAATATAACCGTTGACCGTTTTAGTGATAACGCATTCCTCTTCGGGAATGAGATCTTCAATATCCACTTCGCCCGCAACATCGGATATTTCCGTGCGGCGGTCATCGGAGAATTTATCGCGAAGATTTAACGACTCTGTTTTAACAATATCGAGAATTCTCGCCTTATCGCCTAAAATTTCGTCGCATTCCTTGATAAACGCAAGTTTCTGCTCTAATTCTTCAAGAATTTTCTGCTTTTCCATTCCGGCAAGCTTTCCGAGCTGCATCTGGACAATAGCAGTTGTCTGAATATCGTCAAGCCCGAATCTGTCCGTTAAAGCCTGCTTGCTTTCGGGGATAGTCTTTGAATTTCTGATTATCGAGATAACCTCGTCGATAAAATCAAGAGCGATTTTAAGACCTTCAAGTATATGAGCGCGCTCGGCGGCTTTTTTGCGGTCGTATTCCGTTCTTCTTGTGATTATCGAGCACTGGAAATCAATGCAGTCTAAAAGCATTTCCTTTAAGGTGAGCACCTGCGGCTTGCCGTTTACAATAGCAAGCAAAATAGCACCGAAAGTGGACTGCAGGGCAGTATAGGAATAAAGCTTATTCAAAACGACCTGCGGATTAGCGTCTTTTTTGATATCGACGATTATTTTTATACCGCCGTCACGCTTAGAGGAATAGTCAACAACATCGTCTATTCCCTCAATTCGCTTTTCCGCCGCGAGATCGTAAATGTGCTTAACAAGGTCTTTTTTCCTTACTTTATACGGAAGCTCTGTGATAACGATTCGAAATCTTCCGTTTTTCTGTTCCTCAATTTCCGCTTTACCGCGGACAATTATTTTTCCTCTGCCCGTAGCGTAAGCGGCACGGATACCCGATCTTCCCATAATAATTCCGCCTGTCGGGAAATCGGGGCCCTTTATGTACTGACAAATTTCCTGCAGATCGGCTTCGGGGTTATCTATAAGACAGCACATTCCGTCTATGACCTCGCCTAAATTATGCGGAGGAATTTCCGTCGCCATTCCGACAGCTATACCCGAAGATCCGTTTACAAGCAGCTGAGGAAATCTGACGGGCAGCACTTCCGGCTCTTTTAAGCGGTCGTCATAGTTAGGCATAAAGTCGACGGTGTCTTTATCTATATCGTCGAGCATATTAAGGGAGAGCCTGTTCATTCTTGACTCTGTATACCTGTATGCCGCGGCGGGATATCCGTCTATATTACCGAAGTTTCCGTGACCGTCAATAAGCGGATAGCGCAAAGAAAAGTCCTGCGCCATTCGCACCATAGCGTCATAAACGCTCGCGTCACCGTGAGGATGATAGCGGCCGAGAACCGCGCCGACGGTGTCCGCGCATTTTCTGTAAGCCTTATCCGGAGAGAGTCCGTTTTCATACATTGTATAAAGTATTCTTCTGTGAACGGGCTTAAGACCGTCGCGCACATCAGGCAGCGCTCTTCCTACAAGCACCGACATTGAATACTGCAGCATACTCTGTTTTACTTCTTCTGTTATTTCCACAGGCTCGATTTTGGTCTGCTCGCTTTCGGGCCAGAAAACAATTTCACTTTTAGCCATTTTTACCCTCTCCTTTCCTTAAATATCAAGATCGGTAGCAAATACCGCGTTATCTTCGATAAACTTTCTTCTCGGCTCTACTTCTTCGCCCATAAGCATTGTAAATACCTCGTCTGCCGCGGCGGCGTCAGCTATATTTACTTTGAGCATCGTGCGCTTTTCGGGATCGAGCGTTGTTTCCCAGAGCTGTTCGGGGTTCATTTCACCGAGACCTTTATAGCGCTGAACATCTGCATTTCCGCCGAGTCTTTCGATATATTCGGCTTTTTCCTCGTCTGTAAAAGCGTCAAAATGCTGTTTGCCCTTAGAAACTCTGAAAAGCGGCGGCTGTGCGAGATACACATGGCCCTCTTCGATAAGCTCGGGCATATATCTGAAGAAAAATGTGAGCAGAAGCGTTCTGATATGCGAGCCGTCAACATCGGCATCCGCCATTATTACTATTTTATCGTATCTTAATTTCGTTATGTCAAAATTCTCGGCAATTCCCGTGCCTAAAGCTACTATAACAGGGGTGAGCTTATCGTTGCCGTAAACCTTATCGGCTCTGGCTTTTTCAACATTGAGCATTTTACCCCAAAGCGGTAAAATAGCCTGATAGGTACTGTTTCTTCCCTCTACGGCGCTGCCGCCCGCAGAATCTCCCTCGACTATAAATATCTCGGTTTTGGTGGGATCTGTTGAAATGCAGTCGGTAAGCTTTTCGGGCATTCTGGTCTTATTTCCGATTCCCGATTTATTTCTTGAAGCCTCTCTTGCTTTTTGAGCCGCCTCTCTCGCATTTGAAGAGGCAATCGATTTTTCGATTATAAGCTTAGCCTGCGCGGGATTTTCCTCAAAATACTGATAAAGCTTATCGCGCATTATATTATTTACAAGAGTTCCTATAGCGGTGTTTCCGAGCTTTGCTTTAGTCTGCGATTCAAACTGCGCGTCTGTCAGCTTAACGCTTATTACCGCGATAACGCCCTCTAAAACATCGTCCATACTAAGGCTTTTTTCTTTAAGAGTTTTAAAATCTCTGCCGTATTTATTCACGGTTGCGGATAAGCTCTTTTTAAAGGATGTTTCGTGCGTTCCTCCGTCAACAGTGTGAATAGTATTGGCAAACGACATTATTTTAGTGGAATAAGAAGTACTCCAAACAAGCGCGATCTCGGCTGTGGAGTCGCCGGATGAGCCGCTTATATAAATAATATCATCATTTAATTTATCTTTTTTATCGGTTTCAAGCAGATATTCAACATATGATTTTATTCCGCCCTCAAACTGCAGATCGTCTTCACGGTCTTTAATATCCGCGTCCGATCTTTCGTCTTTTAAAACTATTCTAATACCCGCGTTTAAGAATGCCTGCTCGCGGAGCCTGAATAAAAGGGTATCGTAGGAATAAACGGTGGTGTCGGTAAATATTGAGGGATCTGCTTTGAAAGTAACGGTCGTTCCCGTTTTATCGGTATCGCCTATTATTTTAAGATCCTGCGCAATATTTCCTTTTTCATATCTTTGCTTATAGATATGCTTTCCGTCTTTTACCTCAACTTCGAGCCAGGAAGAAAGCGCGTTTACGACCGAGGCTCCCACTCCGTGCAGACCGCCCGATACTTTATATCCGCTGCCGCCGAATTTTCCGCCTGCGTGAAGAATTGTAAATACCACGCTGACTGTGGGTATACCCTTTTGCGGATGAATTCCCACAGGAATACCTCTTCCGTTATCGGTAACTCTTATTACGCCGTCGTCAAGCAATTCAACAAGGATCTTATCGCAATAGCCTGCGAGCGCCTCGTCTATAGCGTTATCCACAATCTCATATACAAGATGGTGAAGACCCCGCTCGCCCGTCGAGCCTATGTACATTCCCGGTCTTTTTCTTACCGCTTCAAGTCCTTCAAGCACCTGTATGGAATTTTCATCATAATTCCCGGTCACCTGAATATTGTTTTCATTACTCATTTTTTTCTCCTTTAAAACCGCTTTTCAAGCGTTTGCGCCGAAAGCTGAGATAAATAAACTTTATTTTTATATTCCTTTGCCGAACATACTATAAATGATTTCGGAAGATCAGTGCACGAAGAGATAACTTCTTTTCTTTTTTCGCTTAAATTCAGATAATCTCTTGTTTTTTTCGATATCGTTGCAGTATCGAGATCGAAAATTCCCACTATTTCATCCTGTCTTATCACCGTTGCGTTGCCGATATGAAGATACATTATATTTCTATCGCTCCGTCTTTAATTTTGAATATCTTTCCGGATTTAAGCTGCTCCGTGTTATTAGGATCGCAGCAGGTTATGAATGACTGCATATCTTTTATATGATTTAAGATATAATTCTGTCTTGATAAATCAAGCTCGCTCATAACATCGTCAAGCAAACATATCGGCTTTTCGCCCGTTATCTGCTTTATAACTTCCGACTGCGCAAGCTTAAGGGTGAGCGCCACGCTCCGCTTTTGCCCCTGTGAGCCGAAATTTCTAACATTTATCCCGTTTAAGAAAAATGCAAGCTCATCTCTGTGAGGACCTACGGATGTTACTCCCGAATACATATCCTCGTTTCTCGAATTTTTAAGCTTTTCGCTTAAAAGCTCCTTTTCACAGCTTAAAATATACTTAAATGTTATATTTTCTCTGCCCTTTGATAATCCCGAATAAATTTCCGGCACAAAGGTTTCAAGAGTCTTTATATATTCTTTTCTGTAGTTTATTATCTTTTCGCCGCTGCTTGCTAACTCTTTTTCAAAAACATCAAGCATAACGGAAAGCGTTTTATCATATTTATATTCTTTTATTATCCTGTTTCTTTGGATAATTGCTCTTGAATATGATTTTAAAATTTCAATATAATTAGGATAAAGCTGACCTATCGCAGTGTCTAAGAATTTTCGCCTGTAGCTCGGCCCGTCTGTTATAAGAGAAAGATCTGACGGCGAAAAGACCACCGCTGTGAAATTTCCCGCAAGCTTTGAGGCGGAGGATAGCTTTTTAGAGTTAAAATAAGCGCAGCGCGAGTCGGTAAATATCATTTCCGCGGTATTTAAAACGCCTCGAAACTCATAATCCGCTCTCGTTTTTCCTTTGTCGCACCCGAATTTAACAAATGCGGAGTCTTTCGCATTTCTAAAGCTTTTTGCCCCTGTAAAGAGCCATAATGCCTCAATTATATTTGTTTTTCCGTGCGCATTTTCACCGAATATCACATTCATTTTTTTATCCGGCTCAAATTCAAGTGCGCTTATATTTCTGAAATTAACGCAGCAAAAATTCTTAATCTGCATTTTCTATAATAATTCCTTTTGAATATATTTCAGCCGTATCTCCCGCGCGGAGCTTTTTTCCGCGCATTAAGCAGACCTCGCCGTTTACCTTTACTTCGCCGTTTACTATAGCGGCTTTAGCCTCTCCGCCGGTGTATACCAATCCTGCAAATTTAAGCGCGCTGTCAAGCTTTATATATTCGGTATTTATCTTTATCTTTTCGTATATCATTTTTTAAGCCTCATCGGCATTACAAGATAAAGGAAATCCTTGTTGTTTTCGTCAGCCGATCTTATAAGCACTCCCGAATTTTCACCGCTGAAAGTGAGTGTTATCTCATTTGTGCTGCAAACCTTTAAAGCGTCTAAGAAATATCTTGAATTCATTCCTATTTCAAAGGGATCCCCCTCTAATTCAACATTTATTTTCTCGGAGGATTTTCCTAATGTTGTGGTGCAGTTGAGAGTTAATTTATTTTCTTCAAACGCACAGCGCACAGGTGTTGACAAAGTATCGTTAATAATTATCGATACGCATTCAAGCGTGCTTACAAGCTCGTTTAAATTAAGAGTTGCTTTCTGCTTGAATTCCGTCGGGATAATTTTCTCGTAATTAACAAATTCACCCTCTAAAAGGCGTGAGATAAACACATATCCGTTAACAGAGAAAGAAATAAGTCTTTTTCCGACTGTTATCTCAATTTCTTCGCTGTTTTCATCGATAAGCTTTGAAAACTCGCTGACTGCTTTACCTGCGGCAACAAATTCTATATCTTCGCAGTTTTCCACCTTTTCCCTGCGGATAGCGAGCCTGAAGCCGTCAATAGTAACAAACTGAAGAATATTGTTTTTAACAGAGATATTGATACCTGTAAGTATCGGTCTTGTTCCCTCTATCTGCGCTACCGCAAATATCGTTCCTTTTACCATATTTGAGAAAAGCTCGCTTTGAATTTTAAGCTTTGCCCCGTCTTCCACGCTCGGCATCTCAGGAAAATCTCCTGCCGCCATTCCCATTATATCAAATACGGCTTCATTGCACCTAATATGGCACATAAGTCTTTCGTCGCTCTCTATTTCCACCTGAGGACCGTTTAACTTTCTTATGATGTTTGCAAGAAGATTTGCGCTTATAACGATTTCTCCGCTTTCAGCGCAGTTAGCATAAATTTCCTTTTGCATACCCATTTCAAGATTATAAGAGCTAAGCTTTAATGAGCCGGGTTCAGCCGAAAGCAAAATACCCTCTAAAACAGGAAGAGAGGTTTTGTTTCCCACTACCTTTTGCAGTCTGCTTATAGCCTCCAAAAAAGCTGAACGCTCAACGGTGAATTTCATATTTTTTCCTCCAAAACGATTTTTTTCTATATAAAGAATATAATAAAATAACAGTAGAAGTATAATCGGTTAAAACAGTTAAAAACCCTGATCTTTATTTTAAATATGGGAAAAATTACCTTGAATATTTTTGTTTATAATATCTTGATAACTTTAATAATCTTAAACTTATCCACAGAGTGTTAAAAACTTATATGTTAATTAACCTTAAAAGTGTGGATAACTTTTATCAGGTCATACCCTTTAAATTGTTGATAATATCGTCTACCATTTCTTTTTCATAAGGCTTGTCCGCCAAAAATTTTTCTATCTGGTGAACATTATATAGCACGGTAGTATGATCTCTTCCGAAAGCCTCGCCTATCTGCTTGAATGAAAGCCCCGTCGTCTGGCGCGCTATATACATTGCAACCTGGCGCGCGAGCGCTAACGACTGCGTTCTTTTAAGAGATAAAATATCGTCTTCCGAAACATTGTAGGTCCGCGCTACTTCGACGATTATCGTTTCGATCTTGATAGGCTCGGGCTTAGAGTCGTTTATAACGTCTTTAATGAAATTCTGCACCGCCGTAACAGCAGGCATTTTCTTTTCCATATTTACATATGCCTGGATCTTTTTGACCACACCCTCAAGCTGTCTTGTATTCACTTTTATATGCTCGGCTATGTAATATACCAGCTGATCGTCAAGTATAAGTCCCGCCTGCTCGCCTTTTTTGCGGATAATTCCCACGCGCGTTTCAAAATCAGGGGAGGAGATGTCCGCAAAAAGACCGGCTGAAAGCCTTGATCTTATTCTTTCGTCAAGAGTTTTGATTTCTTTAAGCGGCCTGTCGAGAGTTACGACTATCTGCTTGTTATTCTGATAAAGCGTGTTAAAGGTGTTGAAAAACTCTTCCTGCGTCGTTTCTTTTCCGGCGATAAAGTGGATATCGTCTATCAGCAAAACATCGATATCGCGGTATTTCTTATGAAAGCTGTCCATTGCCGTGAGTCCGAGCTTACCTTTTTGAAGAGCCGAGATAAGCTGATTTGTAAAATCTTCGCTTCTTATATAGACTATTTTCTTCCGCGGAAATTTTTTCTTTATATGGTTTTTGATCGCGAGCATCAGGTGGGTTTTTCCAACGCCCGAAGGTCCGTAGATAGTCAGCGGATTGTAAACTATCCTGTCGTTATCCGCAACGGCTATCGAGGCGGCGTAAGCAAATCTGTTAGAGGGTCCCTCAATAAAATTATCAAATGTGAAAAAATCCTCAAAGGTGAGCCCCTCGCTGTGCAGCTCGGCGTTTATAATATCGGTTTCTTCCGATTCGAAGATAATATGGGGTTTAAGGTCGATACCCATAATGGTTTTTATAGATTCCGCCAAAAGCGCGGTGTAATTCTCCTCCACCTGGTCGCGCATAAGCTCGTTGTTAATAGATAAAACAAAGGCGCCGTTATCGATCTTTACAGGCTTAAGGTCCTTTAAAAAGCAGTCAAACGCGACCGCCGAAACCTTTTTCTTGCATTCGTCACACACGGCTTCCCAAATTCCGTCAAGCGAGTTCTGATTCATCATCCGTTTTTCATCCTCATAAATATATATTATATATATAATATCTAAAGATAGTATTACCTATATAGTATACCATAACTTATCCACCTTTTCAACAATAATAATTGCAAAAATTAAATTCGCGCAAAACCAATGTCGGTGTTGACATTTAATTTTATTTATGATAAAATAGTTCAGTCGCACGGAGAGGTATCGAAGCGGTCATAACGAGGCGGTCTTGAAAACCGTTTGGCAGCAATGCCACATGGGTTCGAATCCCATCCTCTCCGCCATTTATTTGAATATAGAAATTAAGTTAAATCGCTTATTTGGAGTAGTACTCAAGTTGGTGACGGGCAATCTGTCCGAGCGCATCCTGCGGATGATACAGCGAGGACTGATTGGCGCAGCAGTCGAAAAATGTCCGCGCTCCAAGCGGATAACATTTTTCGGTCACTGCAAGAGGGCACGCCGAGGAACCTATCAAATAAAACGGCAACAATTAAATATTTAAAATAAATTAAATCACAAATTCGGAGTAGTACTCAAGTTGGTGACGAGGCGCCCCTGCTAAGGGCGTAGGCCGGCTAATCCCCGGCGCGAGAGTTCGAGTCTCTCCTACTCCGCCATAATGCGGACACAAAAAAGATGCGTCCGCCGAAAAGCCCGATTTTATCGGGCTTTTTTGCTACCCAAACGGCGATTTTGCTCTGCGCCAAAATGCAGATGCCAAATCGCCGTTTTTCCTTTGCGGATAGACTCAGACAAACGCAAAACAGAATAACGATACGCAGGCAGATAGAAATCAAAAATCTATCTGCCTTTTTTATTACCATCAAAAAAGGAGAAAACAAATATGCTACAGAATGAATTAGCCAAGCGGCTCAAGGTTCGTTATGACACCAAGATGGACGGAAGCGGATGGTTGGAGGTATCCTCGGACGGCATCCCTCTCTGCCGGATAAAGTACAACGGTCAATTTCTAAGCAACGCCGACCAAAACCTCTCCGATGAATACCGCAGTAAAATTGCAGACATTCAGGATGAAATCTCTACGGTGCGGGAATATGTCGGGCTTTACGAACACGCACCGCAAATGCAGGCTGCCGATGTCTCCGATTACAGACAGCTTGCCGCCTTCGGCGATACGGTGTTGGCGGCAACCTACAGCGAAAAGAACGGCTTTATGTTCTGCACATGGAAACAGAATGCAGACGGCAATTCGGTGTTTTGGGGAGATTACTCGCCGAACTATGAATATGTCAAAGAAGCCTTCGCAGTGCGCTCCGGTCTCGTCAGCAAATGCCACCTGTTCAGTGAGAATGAATCAGCAGACCTCTATCGCTGTTTGGACTTTGCCAAAGCCAACTGCGAAACGCTGACCTATGAGCAGGAACGGCAGCTCGATAAGCTCCAAGAAAAACTCACGGACGGATACCCCTCTCTCGAAGCCGAGCCACCGACCTTTGAACAGACAGCGGCCCCACAACAGAATATGTAATACTATCAATCGCCCTTCGGTCTCACAAAAACCGGAGGGCTTTTTCTATTTCACAACAAGGAGAACAGAACTCATGACCATATTTTCCGAACGACCATACAGCCGCCGCATTGAACGACTTATGACTGCCATACCGAATTTCAAACCAAGGGGTGTGGGCTTCCGTTTTACCGAAACGCAAACGGTCATCGCCGTAACCGCAGCCTCACCCTCTGAACTGCTGACAGCCACCATGCAACAGATACGCTGTCCGCCTTTTCAAAAAAGATTTACCGAATATATCGAAAGCGAGGAAACGCCTATGACCTACCTTAACGAAAAGCACCGGGCAAGATTTGCACTTGCCGCAAGGAATATACACAGAGAGAATTACGCACTGCTTTCGGCACTGTATCTGCTCACCGCCGACCCAAGGCTGTGGAGTTGCTGCAAGCACCATGTACACAGCGGCTGTGTGTTTTTCGAGGATATTAAACTCAATAACTGCACCGAGAGAGCCTACACCCTCTACTGCGCAGCAAAGGATTTGACGCTCGGCACAAAGCACATTACCGTGTCGGATCTGTCGGACGCCGACCTTGTTCCGCCTATGCTGTTTCGTACCATCTGCAACGCTATGGCAATCCGCAGATTCGGACTCGACGCCATAAGGGGAGAACTGCCATGATTAAACTGAAAATCAAATACGAAAACAGTCAGACCGACCTCCGCTTTCCCTGCACCGAAAAGGAAATGAATGCAGCACTCGAAAGAATCCATGCCGAGGATATCACGCCGCTTGAACTGTATGTGGCCGAGGTCATATTTCCCCAAGAGCTCGACTATCTCCAAGACAGATTCGTTGACCTCGATGAAGTCAACTTCCTCGCCAAGCGGATGGACAGCTTCTTCGGTGATGAGGAATATCAGTTTTACGAAGCGATGAAAGCAGAGGGCTTCGAAACCGTCCCCGACCTCATCAATCTGAGTTTCAACCTCAACCGTTATCCGCTTATTCAGGATATAAGCGACATGGGCAAAATCGGTCGAGAATATCTGCTCACGGTCAAGGGCTGTCTGCCTGCTGATGACGCAGACGATCCGAAATATGCAGAGTTCGGACGGAAGCTGATTCAATCCGGCAAGGGCGTTTTTACCGAACACGGATTGCTTTTCGTCGACGAGGATACACCGTTCGTAAGGGATTATGACGGGCAGAATTTTCCGGCGTATGTGTATGAGGAAATGCTCTGCTTCATACGGGCTGAGTACAACGCAAAGACCGAATATCTGTATCTCCCCTGTGAGGACGAAGCCATCGACAAAGCGTTTGCACGGCTCGGCGCACCCACACCGGATGATGTAGAACTCTCATGGGAGGATCATTGCATCGAAAGTGATAAATGGGCGGAACGATTCAAAGAAATCGCCGCCGAGGAAGGTGCTTACGAAGTAAACCGCCTTGCAAGTGCCATCAACAGTGCAGATATGGACTTGGAAAAGCTGTGGGCTGTTGCCGAATACGGCGAGGCCGAGGACGCCAAACAGCTCTCACGGCTTGCTAAAAACCTTAACTGCTTCACCTTCATTAAGGGTGCAAGTAACTATAAGGAAGTCGGAGAGTTTGTAACAAGGAACAACGAGGATTTTAATGTAAATCCCAATGTGGCAAAATTCTTCGATTACGAAGCCTTTGGAGAGCATATCGGCGAGATATATTACGGCGAATTTGTAGACAACGGCTTCATCTACAATGACAGCGACACAAGTCTGCTCGACATTTTATATCAGGATGAGCCTATGACGATGGGAGGAATGTAAATATGATTACCGCAATTATCCGCAATAAAGAGAACACCCTCGTTCTCGAACTGCCTCACAGTATTTACGACATTTATGACAAACTGCGTTCCATCGGTATTACGCAGCCACCGAAACGGATTCCGCTGACCGACAATGAGGACGAGGACATCGGCGTAAAGCTGTTCAGCGAGAGTGACTTCGGTCAGCATCTGCTCCTCACGCTGAACGAGAAAAACACCATCGCCGACGCCAATATGCTGACATTTGTCGTGTTGGCAGCCGATACAGACATCAAAGAGGAACTTGAACAGAATGTCCTCCACGACCAGTACGATTCAATGAACGATGTAATCAACGCCGTCCGTCAGATGACGCAGGATGCCGGTCCCGTAAAGGCTGTGTTCTTCTGTTCTCTCATCGGGAACATAGACGAGGGCGACGGAGATATGTTCACGGTCGGCGATTCCTACCTTGCCGACAGTGCGGAAGAAATTGCCGAGGCATTAGAGGAATACTCCGCCGATGACGAAAACGATATGGCGGCCTACTATAACGAGGATGACGGCGTGAGTGAAAAGTTGACCTCGGCTGTTTGGTCGGTGGAAATGCACGGCGACAGGCTGTTCGGACGAATTGATTGCAGCCTCAAAGAAGCTCTCACGGCAGAGGAAACGGAAGCGCTTCGGGATTGGCTCACGGGACAGTGTTCGGATGGCCTCGGCGAAGGCTTTGAGCAGCAGCCCATTGATACAATGGACGGAGAACTGTTCGTCTCGTTCTGGAACAGCGGCGATGACTATGCCATGATGACCGAGAACGAGTTTGACGAATATCTGCAAAATACCGAAACACAGACTGGAGGGATGCAGATATGATTGTAAAACCGCAGAGCAATAAACTTTGAATTAACACGGAGGTAAATGAAATGAACGAATATGACCGCCTGTACAGACAGGCACAGCGATACAAAGAACTCTACCCCAAAGGGACTCGCATCCTGCTTCTGCACATGGGCAACGATCCCCGACCTGTCGAGGACAATATGTGCGGCACTGTAATAGCCGTGGATGATATGTCCACCGTACACTGCAAATTCGATAACGGCAGGCAGCTCAGCATCATCCCCGGCGAGGACTCCTTCCGCAAGCTCACCGATGAGGAACTTGCCGCGGAACAGGCTGACAGCGAGGACATGGACGAGGACAACGGCCTCGTCATGGGAATGTAGGAGGTCGCCTATTGGAATACGATATTTTAATTCCGCAGCCGCAGGCAGATATGCTGCTCCGAGAAGCCGCCGAGCGTGAAGTGTCGGCAGAGGAACTGCTTGCGGAAATTATCAAAAAATATATAGAAAGGAACGAGCGCAATGGCGGATGAAAAGAAAGGCATCACCGTAAAAATTGACGCCGACCTCCATGCCGAAATCAAGGAATATCTCGAACGGCATGAAGGGATGACAATGGCTGAGTTTATCACCCTTGCGGTGGACGATGAACTCCACCCGAAAATACAACAGAAAGAAGGAAAGAACATGGGCAATATGAGAACTATGGCATTTCAGGTGCCGGAGGAACTGTTTCAGAGAATCAAGGACTACCTGCACCGCAACAATATGAGTCAGAAAGAATTCGTCCTCGGACTCATCGAAACCGAACTCGACCGAGAGCAGGCCGAGCGTGAGAGCCAAATTGACGCCGAAAGCCCCACAGAGGATACCTGCGAGGAAACAGACGAGGAAGCCGCAGAAAACGGCTTTGAGGGCGAATGTGAGGGCGACAGCGACGCTGCAGACGAAACCGATGAGGAAACCGAGGATGAGGACGAATCCGAGGGCTTCGGTATGACGATGTAAGGAAAGCGAGGCGGAACAGAAAAAACAACGGTATTGGTCGGATGACCTATGCCGATGAAGGTTTTGGATATGTTCTGCGGAATGAGCGCATTCCGCACCGCCGCCGAGTTGATCGGCGGTTTTTCTTTTGTGGGCTACTGCGACAACGATCCCACCGCAATTGCAACCTACCGAACTTTATACCCAACGAAAGGAGAATATTTCTGTAATGACGCAAGAGCAGTCAACACCGATGAAATCCCTGATTTTGACCTTCTTGTCGGCGGTTTCCCGTGCGTCGCCTTCAGCGCTGCCGGAGCAAGAAGGGCTTTCAACGATCCACGGGGAACTCTCTTCTTTGAGCTTTCCCGAATACTTGAAGCGAAACACCCTGCATATTTCATCTTTGAAAATGTACCCCCGATCCGCACGATTTGCGAAGGGCGCGTTTTTACCGCGATCCTCAGTGAGCTATCTCGATTGGGGTATCTGTGCGAATGGCAATGTATTGACGGCGCGGCTTACCTTCCCCAAACAAGAAAGCGCGTGTTCCTTGTCGGATATCTTGATCCCCGATGTGCCGGAGAAATACTACCTATCGAGAGAAAAGGCGGAAAAGCTCTTTCCGAACTCACAGATCATCAGCCTCAGGGAAAGCGAGTCTACGACGCAGGCGGAGCAGCCATAACACAGACGGCCTCCTGTGGCGGCTTCGGAGGCAGGACGGGTCTGTATCTGGTGGATTACAATGAAAACTCAAAATTCACCGATACGGCGCGGTGCATCACTGCCCGGCAGGATTCGGGAATGAGCCACCACAAGGGAGAGCATTCCGCCGTGTTCTTTGAGTACGACGGCGTATATCCCGTCATCAACCCCGACCGGGAAACCGTCCGGCAGAACGGCCCGCGCTTTCGCCCAAGCGGGGCTCCGTCATATTGCCTTACCGTGGTGGATCGTCACGGTATATTTCACCGCGGATGGATTCGGAAGTTACACCCGCAGGAGTGCTTCCGACTCATGGGCTTTTCGGACGAGCAGTTTTTCAAGTTGAAAAATGAACTCGGACTATCCGACAGTAAGCTGTATAAGCTGGCAGGCAACAGCATCATGGTGCCGGTGCTGGTGGATATCCTTTCCCGACTTAAAGCAGTAAATGAAAAATATCAGATCATCAAGGAGTAAAATGCTATGCCGAATACGATAAAAAGCGAAAGGATAAACGAGAATGATGTATAACAGAAAAATCATGAGTCTTGAACTATCCACCGAGAACCCCGTTCACGGCGGATATTATTATGCCGAATTACTGCTGCCTGCGGCGGACTATGAGCTCAAAGACGCTATGCAAAGAGCTCGTGCCGTCGGCAGAGAAAACACGGTTGAAGTCAGCATCCTCGAATGCGATATCCTGCCGGAACTGCAGGATATCCGTTTGGACACTTTCAGCTTGGACGAGCTGAACTTCTTTGCCAAGCGGCTTGCCTCTCTTCCCAATGAGGAACTGCCCGTGTTTTACGCGGTGACCGATCAGATATTCGACGACGCAGACAATACCGAAAACCCCGTCAGCATCAAAGACCTCATCAACTGCACCTACGGCTTGGACACCGTTCCCGTCGCTCATAATGTAAGCAACCTTTCCGAGCTCGGTCGGTTTGCCTTTGAAAATGAACTGCTTTCCGACCTCGACGGTATCCCCGAAAGTGCCGTTCCGTTTCTGAACGCAGAACAGATCGGCAGAGTACAGCAGAAAAACGATAACGGCGTGTTTGAGGGCAGGCTGTATATCCCCACCGTGCATTATGACCGACCGGAGGTATATGACGGAGTGACCTTGCCGGACGAGGAACCTAAGATATCGGACTTTGCCATTCGTCTGCTTGTGTCGGGTGCGCCGGAGCATACCATAGGCGACCCCTATGAAAAGGCTATGTGGCTGAGTCTCCCGATGAAAACAGACACCATTGGCCGTTACGCCACGGTATTCAATGAGGCGGATATCGGCGATTGCGTGTACTATGGCTTTGACTCGGTAATTCCGCAAATCACCTCGGATATGTTTGACAGCATGAGAGATATCTATACGCTCAACACCCTTGCACAGCGTATCTCCGCTATGAGCAATTACGAACAGGTAAAGTTCAAAGCCGTTCTCGACGCCGAAAACACGGCAAGCATTCAGGACGCACTGAATGTAGCACAAAATCTGTGGCGGTATGAATTTACTGCTGAATCCGACACTGCAGATGCCTTCTTCAAGAAGTATCTTCTTGAAAACACAAGCACGGAGTTTGACAGCAAGTGGCTTGAAAATCTACTTCCGAGAAATGTGGCGGATAAATTGCTCGGCCGCATCGGGGCTGCCGTTACTGATTACGGCGTTATTTCCGCCCGAAACGGACATCTGTTCAAGCCCGTTCCGTATGATGAGCCGGAGGCAAAGGAACTCAAAACGCAGGCATTGACCGAGGAAAAGTTGGATGTCATTGAGGTGCTTGACCGCAGAGCGCTGTTCAGCAACGGACGGCTTCTACCCGAACAGATTCCCGAAGGACTGTACGCCTATGACCTCCGCCACAGCGATGACGGCGGCCGCTTCTGTTCCATTGAGCCGAAGGTGTTGGTCGACCACGGCGGCACTGTTCTGATGAAAGATATCCTTGATTTCGGAACAAGCGACCAAATCTTGCTCGATTATGAAACCGAGCCGAACTTCTTGGGCGATGAAATGACGCCGTCCGAATTCGCCGAGGAAGAAGTCCAGGACGAAGCCATGCAGATGGGAGGTATGTAATATGAGCATCAACACCGTAACCACCGATGACCTTCGCCGTATGAACGGCAAGGAAGGACTTATTTTGCAGGGCTGCGGCGGCGATCCGCAGGAGTGGCTCGACGGCATCAACGGTCTGCTTACCGATGAGGGCATTCTGAAAAACGGCAGCAAGTTTGAGAATATCTCCGTATTCCAAAACGGCAGTCTCACAAATATCCTCTTTCCCTTTGAGGACGGTGTGGAAATTGATATGGGCAAGCTCGCTATGTGGCGATTGCGTTCCCACGAACAGTTCGGCGGCACTTGGCTTTCGGACTATGTCCCCAATAGGCTCGGCGGCTTTGTTTCCGAGCATGAGCCGGATAAGATAAAGCCCGATTGCAAGCTCATCGGAGAAAACGGAAACATCTTCAACCTTATGGGGCTTGCCGCCTGTACACTCCGACATAACGGACTTGCGGAACAGGCAACCGAAATGACCGACCGCATTCATGAGTGCGGCAGTTATGACGAAGCTCTCTGCATTATCGGAGAATATGTCAATATCACCGGCGGCGACGAATCCGAGGATGAGGACGAAGGAATGGGTATGAGTTTATGACCTATGACGAACTGCAAAAGAAAACCGCAGAGTTTTACGCATCCGGCGAGGTATATACTTCGCCGGATTTTCAGTGCGACCAAACAGGCGGTTTCCCGACCTCGCTTTGCGTATGTTGGGAAAAGCAAAAGGCGTGGCTCGAACTGAACGAAAATCTCCTTATGGACAGAGATGATATTGAACTCGGTTATTACAGAGATTTATGTGCCGATTACGGTATCCGTTCCTGCTGTGACACCGAGGACTTCAATCATTTGCTCCAAGGGCTCGGCGAGGACGCTGTCAAAACAGCCGAGCTGTTTCCCGATGAGGACGAAAGCATAACGATGGGAGGAATGTGAAATGGAAATCGCCATGCTCATTATCGGCCTGCTCCTCGGCGGGTGCGTCAGCTTCTGTATCCTCGGTTGTATGCAGATCAACCGCACCAATGACTATGAGGACGAGATACGCAGGCTCCGTGCCAAGCTCGAAGCCAAGGAAAGAGTAAAAACAGAATAACCATATAACACACAGCGGTATCAATCGTTTTGAGAACGAAAGATACTGCTTTTTTTGTTTTCAGAACGGTTGACCGCCTCAAAGCGAGGTGATCAAAATTAAATCCCCTGTAACTTGGATAGGCAACAAAACCTCTATCCTTCATATCCTGTATGCCTTGTTTCCCATAGGCTGTGACCGCTATGTTGAGCCGTTCGGCGGCTCCGGCTCAGTGCTGCTCGGCAAGCCTGTGCCGGACAAATTCGAGGTGTTCAACGATTACAATCATAACCTCGTCAATCTGTTCCGCTGTATGCGTGACCGCCCGATGGAGTTCATCCGAGAACTCGGCTTTTTGAGCCTTAATTCCCGTGACGATTTCGCCGTGCTGAAAAAGTTCTTCGAAAAAGAGGAATTCACCGAGGACTACCTAAAGGCACAGCTCGACCTCACGGAAATAATGCTGCCCGAAGTGACAGCAAAAGAAGTGCGGACGCTGTATTCGGCGGCGAGGAATGACCACGACCTACGCAGGGCTGCCATGTTTCTAAAGCTCATTCGCTACAGTTATTCAAGCGGATGCAAGTCCTTCGCCTGTCAGCCGTTTTCTCTCAGAACGCTGTTTGCGCTCGTGCAGGACTTCGCCAAGCGGTGCGAGAATGTGGTCATCGAAAATCAGGACTTTGAAACCCTCATAAAACACTATGACCGCCCGACAACCTTCACCTACTGCGATCCGCCGTACTTCACAAGCGAATATGTGTATGACTGCGGCTTCACTTGGGAGGATCATCTGCGGCTCTACCACGCCCTTGCGGGTATGAAAGGCAAATTTTTGCTGTCCTATAACGATTGCCCCGAAATCCGAGAGTTATATAAAGAATATAACTTTTTTGATTTCAAACGGGTGCATAGCATGGCGCAGAAATATGAGGCAGGCAAGGAATTTCCCGAACTGCTCGTAGCCAATTATGACCTCTTTGAGCGTGAACGGCAGCAGCCCCACCAGCTCACCCTGTTCGACCCCGTCGACAAACCCATAGATTACGATAAAATTCTGAAGGAGAATATTGTATGCCGAATAAAAAGATGAAAACCGAGGAACTCGTGCTGATTCCTGTGCCGGCCGATCTGCTGCTCGAAGCCGGAATGTTTGAGGGCGATCCCATGCAGATGTACGCAGACGGACATAAGATTGTCATTGAAAATATCGACGACCCGAAAGATGTCGTCTGTGACGGCGATTGCGAAAATTGCCCCATTGCCGATATGGACTGCACCGGCGACTGCGAGGACTGTCCTTGCAGCGATAATTGCGATGAAAGCGAGGCGTATTGAAATGACAAAAATGTTCCGCATCCTCGGAAAAAGAGGACGCATCACCATCCCATATGAGATAAGACAGCGTGTCGGCTTTTCGTATAACGATGTGCTGTCCTTCACCGAATCGCCGGACGGCAGGACTGTTACCGTCAAGCGTGAGAAAATCTGCGATAACTGCGCCGCCACCAAGACCGCCGACAAGGAAGCCGAGATGACTCTTGAGGATTTTCTCGACAGTCTCTCCGCCGAGCAACAGCGTGTGGCGCTTGTGCATCTATCCGTCAAATGGGCAGAACAGAAAGCAGGTGGACACAATGCCGGAGCATAAACCGTTATATCTCTATTCCCTTAAAGAAGCTGCGGAATGGAATGAAAAGGATGAATGGCGTGAAAGCTACCTCGAAAACTGTGACTGCGCCCGTGCCATTGAAAGAGCCATTGACGAACACTATGACGGTCAGCGCCTTAATCCCTGCGCCCAGGAAGTTATCGACCGATACGGCTTTGACCGTGTCAACTTCGTACTCGCTGCCACCGTGCGTCAGGGAATCCATGACGGCAGATATTCTGAAGACAACAAGAATTGGGCAAGGCGCTTTTCCGTTATGGACAAGGAAAATGCATGGCAATACCATATCCGCAGTCACCCCGGACTCGTCAACTTGTTTGTTGCCGATGCAAGGCGGCTTTGGGATAAACTCGGATTGTTTGACAACCGCCACTGTGAAAGCGGCAGTCAAATCGACTATACCGACCGGATAGTGGTGTTAGATCCGTCAATTCTAAAGGACGAGTGTAAGACACCGCAGGATCAGCTCTTTTACGCCGAACACGGAAACGGCTGCCGACCAAATTCACTCGGCACAAAGGTTTTCGGTTTTCATGTGTCGGACGGAGAAAAAGGTTATTACCGCCGCACCGACTTTATAGGCGCACTAAAAGAGGAATTTGTCCCCGAATGGGCAAAAGAAAATACGCAAAAATATCTCGAACCCGACGAGCCTGCCGACGAACCTATCGAGGACGGCGGCATGACAATGAATATGTAATCAGGAGGAATCACTATGGCAACCAAGAAACCAACAAACACAAAAGCGGCGGCACAGAAAACTCCACTGACCGCCAAGATCGACCGCATGATCGACCGTGAAAACGCCACGGTCAAGGCGTATGCAAGCGTGAATATCGGCGGCGAATTCGTTATCAAGGACATCGCCGTTGTGGACGGCCAAAAAGGAATGTTCGCAAGGATGCCGTTTCGCTCCTACAAAGGCGCAAACGGCGACACCAAGTATTCGGACATTGCCTTTGCCCTCACCGATTCGGCAAGGCAGAGCGTTAATGATGCCGTTCTCGGCGCTTACCGTGAGGCTTTGGAGGAAGCCGAGGATGAATTGCCCGATGAGGACGAGAGTCCGGCACAAAAGATGTGACTTTTTTCTGAAAAACGCAGATTTCTCTGGACTTTCCGGTTCGTTTCGGTATGATGTAGATAGAGGTGACGGACATGAAAAAACAAAAAACGCTCGCAGCCCTCCTCGCAGGACTGATAACACTGAGCCTTGCGGGATGCGCCGCAGATAATGCAAACGATAATACCGAAAGCAGTGCGGTCAGCACGGAAAGCAGTATAACGGTAACGGACAAGATTTCCGAGCCGACTGCCGAGAGCAGCCTGCCTGCGGAAAGCGAAATAAAGACAGACGAATCTACGGCAGAAAAAGAAAAGACCGGAAGCACTGCCCCTGCCGACAGCGGCAAACCGGAAACCGCCAAGCCTGCGGATACCGAGCCGCCGACTGCATCGCCAAAGCAGACCGAACCGCCGAAGGTCACCGAGCCGACCACGAAAACCACCGAACCGCAGCCCACTGAGCCTCCTGCCACCGAACAGCCGAAAGGCTTCACCGAAGCAGACCATACACGCATCGTGTCCGAGGTCAAAGCCTATGCGGGAAGCTATACCGCCAAAGGCTTCACCTTCGAATGGGCAGAGGAATTGGAGTTCGGATGGGATGTCGGTTGGATGGGTACACCGAGGATCAGCCGTGACGGTGTGGACGGGGTCATCAGTACTCTAAAACACCATGTGGATTTAATCTATAAATCCGGCACTGACCCTGCCAACGGCGTGACCGCAAACAGCGTCCGCTATAAGGTGGTACAGCTCGAAATCGACGGCGGGATCGCCTATGCCGTAATATACGGCTGATACAATATCATAATCGCCATGAGAATGTCGTGAAATCCACGGCATTCTTTTTTTACACCAAATTGAATGGAGGAATATCTATGAAAGCCAAAACAAAGCGAGTGGTGACGGCATTGCTTGCCGCCGTTATGCTCATTACGACACTTCTGCCACTGACCGCCTCGGCCGCCGATGTGACGATGGATCTGAACAACTGCCATGTGAGTTGGGATTACACCCTCACCGATGATGAGGGAAACACCTTCTCCGCCGCCTACGGTTTGCGTGCTGCCGACGACATCTACTTTAATAAGGGATTCAGCCCCTATCTCAGCAAGATGCACGACTATACCGCCAAGCGCAACGGCCTCACCGGAAAGAAATCCGATTGGGTATACGGCAAGGACTATGTCTATTGCTTCTGCATTGAGCGAGGCATCCCCCTGCCGAACAATAAGGAATATGCAGGCTCCGCCGATGCAAACCACGGAGATAAGTATAAGCGGCTGTCGGAGAATCAGAAAGACTTGCTCCGTCTTGCACTGACCTACGGATACCCCAACCGTGTGGGATTGCAGACGAGTAAGGACGCCAACGCCTGCTACGCCGCTACTCAGCTCATTGTATGGCAGATCACTATGGGCTTCCGCAGTTCTGCCACCGAGCTGAACGACAAAACCTATCCCATGAGCGGATACAGCGGCACGATGACCGAGCAGTACACGCGCAACAAATATCTGAAAGCCTACTATGATGCCATTCTCTCGGACATGGCAAGGCACTATACCCGTCCGAGTTTTACTGCCTATACGCCGGGTGCTGCGCAGACCTATGAAATGGAATATAAAAACGGCAAATACACTGTCACCCTCACCGACAGCAATAATATGCTCAGCGATTACTATGTGTCGGTCAGCGGCGGTGTCAGCGCATCCGTCAGCGGCAATACGCTGACACTCACATCGACCAAGCCCATCAATGACGCAGTTACCGTCAAGCTCAATCGCCGTGTGTATTCCACCGATATGAATACGGGCTTTCTCATTTGGTCTGTGCCGGGTAAAGAAAGCGCCAATCAGGACATGGTGTCCGGTGTTCCTGCCGACAACGACCCTGTGCCGTCCTATCTCAAGGTGCGCACGGCAGCAGGCAGTGCAAAAATCGTCAAGATGAGTGAGGACGGCAAGGTGGACGGTATTACCTTCCGCATTCAGGGCGAAGGTGTAGATCAGACTGTGAAAACCGCAAACGGCGGTGTGTTTCAGTTGGACAACCTCAAGCCCGGTGCGTATACCGTTACCGAAACGGAATACGAGCAGTACGAACCGCAGGAAGTTCGCCGCATTACCGTTGTCAGCGGTCAGGTGACCACCGTTACTTTCAGCAATACGCTTCGCCGCGGTGACCTCACTGTCAAAAAGACTGCCGAGGACGGACTTGTCGAGGGACTGAAATTCCGACTGTCCGGCACATCGCTTGCCGGCATCGAGGTCAATTCGTTCGCCGTGACCGATGAAAACGGCATTGCAACATTCAAAGATGTGCTGATTGGTACGGGATATGTTCTTGAGGAAATTGACACACCCCTTCGCTATGTCGTTCCCGACAAGCAGACCGCAGCAATCGAGTGGAATAAGGTTACGGAAAAATCCTTTGACAATGACCTAAAGAAATTCAATGTCACCGTAACCAAGAGTGACCGCAGAACCGGTCTGCCGCAGGGCGATGCCTCTCTCGCAGGTGCAAAGTACGGCATCTATAAAGGCAATCAGCTCATCGACACCTACTCCACCGACGCAAACGGTCAGTTTACAACCAAATACTATATCTGCGGCGACGATTGGACGATTCGTGAGATCAGCCCCTCCGAGGGATATTTAATCAATACCGAAAGCCTGCACATCGGTGCGGAAGCCAAGCTGTATACTGTAGAATACAACATTGCCAAGCCCCTCGACTCCTATGAGGATATCATCAAGGGCAAGGTCGCTATCATCAAGCACTGCGACGACGGCACTACCAAAATCGAAACGCCGGAGGTCGGCGCAGAGTTTGAAGTGTATCTGAAAGCGGCTGGTAGCTATGAAAACACCAAGGAAACCGAGCGGGATATCCTTGTATGCGACGAACACGGTTTTGCTGAATCTAAAGACTTGCCCTACGGCGAATATACCGTAAAGCAGATTAAGGGCTGGGACGGAAAGGAACTCCTTGCGCCTTTCAATGTCTTTATTAAGGAAAACGGCGAAATCTATCGTTTCCTCATCAACAACGCTCCCTATGAGGCACTCATTGAAATCGTCAAAAAGGATGCCGAAACAGGTAAAATTATCCCTGCGGCGGGCATTGGGTTCAAGGTGCGCAATACCGACACGGGTGAGTATATCGTGCAGCATATCAACTACCCGACGCCTACAGACATCAACATCTATTACACCGATGTGTCGGGCAAGCTCATGATGCCCGAAAAGCTGCCCTACGGCAATTATGAGATCATCGAGCAGTGTACGGCTTACGGATATGTCCTCGACTCCGCCCCTATCGCATTCAAAGTGGACGGCGAGAAAACCGTTGTTACGGTCGAGAAGTTCAATATGCCGCAGAAAGGCATCATCCGCATTACCAAAAGCGGCGAGATTTTCTTCTCCGCTGTGGAATCGGACGGTGTATACAGTCTTGTGTTTGCGGATAAAAACCTCGCAGGGGCAACCTATGAAATCACCGCTGCCGAGGATATTATCACACCCGACGGCACACTCCGTTTCGCCAAGGGGACGGTCGTTGATACCGTAACAACCGATGAAAACGGCGCGGCGGAAAGCAAAGCACTGTACCTCGGCAAGTATACCGTCAGAGAAACAAAAGCGCCCTACGGCATGGTGCTGAACGGCACGCCCAAAACCGTCGAGCTGACCTATGCAGGCGAAACCGTTGAGGTCACCGAAACCGCCACTGAGTTCTATAACGAGCGCCAAAAGGCAGCTCTGTCCCTTGCCAAAATTCTCGGCAGGGATGAAACCTTTGACATCGGGAATAACGGCGAAATTCTATCGGTGCAGTTCGGGCTGTACGCTGCCGAGGATCTGTTTGCCGCAGACGGCTCATTCGTCCCGAAGGACGGACTGCTTGAGATCGCAAACTGCGATGAAAACGGCAATATCACCTTCAAGACGGATATTCCCGTAGGTGCAAAGCTGTATGTAAAGGAAATTGCAACCGACAGCCATTATATCCTCTCGGACGAAAAGTACCCTGTGACCTTCGAGTACGCCGGACAGGATACCGCCCTTGTGGAGATCAAAGCAAACGGCGGCGAAGCCATTAAAAACGATATCCTCTACGGCTCGATCAAGGGACTGAAAATCGACCGTGAAACCGAGGAGCCTATCGTCGGCGCAAAGTTCGGACTCTTTCGCAGTGACGAAACCGAGTTTACTGCCGAGAACGCACTCCTTATTGCAGAATCCGGCGAGGACGGCATTTTCGTCTTTGAAAATGTTCCTTACGGCAATTGGCTCATTAAGGAGCTGCAGCCTGCGGATGGTTACCTTGAAAATAATGAAATCTATCCCGTCCGCATCAGCGAGAACGGACAGACCGTCGGCGTTACGGTCGTCAATGACCGCATTCCCGAAATCGGAACAAAGGCGACCGTGAACAGTGAAAAGACCGCTGCTGCAGAGGGCGAAATCACCATTGAGGATACTGTTTCGTATAAGCACCTCATTCCCGGCAAGGCATACACCGTCAAGGGCATCCTTATGGACAAATCCACAGGCAAAGCATTCCTCATTGACGGCAAGGAACTGACCTCCGAGGTCACCTTTACGCCGGAGGAAAGCTGCGGCGAGGTCACCGTCCGCTTTACCTTTGACGGCAGTAAAATCACCAAGCAGACCGACCTTGTCGTTTTTGAAGCACTCTACCGTGACGGCATAGAGCTTGCCGCTCATGCCGATATTGAGGACGGCGGGCAAACTGTAACCATTATTCCGCCCAAACCGGATATTCCGCAGACGGGCGACAATTCCAACCTCGGCTTTTGGATCGGCCTCGGCAGTGTTGCCCTCGGCGGCGTGATTGCCTGCATTATTATGTACTGCAAGCGCAAAAAAGACGAGGATGATGAATGATGAAACGGGTGTATGTCTGCGCTCCCCTCGGAGGGAATATTGAGGAAAATCTCAAAAAGGTTAAGACATATACCGCATACGCACTGAGGTGCGGCACGGCTCCGGTCGTGCCGCATTTCTATGCGGAGTGCCTCGACGATAACGACCCCAAGGATCGTGAAATCGGCTTGACTGCGGGAATGTCGCTTCTGTGGCTCTGCGATGAGGTTTGGGTATTCGGAGATACCGTCACGGACGGCATGAGAGCCGAATTGAAATTCTGCAAAAACCTCAATATCCGCATCCGCTATATATCCGAAAAAGAAATTCAAAATGTGTTAGGAGGTAAAACCCTATGAAAAAGAAACCCATGAGAATCCTTTTCTGTGTTCTGCTCGTGGCCGTCCTTACAACGGCTTTCTCCATGACCGCATTTGCGGCCGGAGATGTGGCAGGCGCAATCGAAAGCACTTGGAATGCTGCCAAGGGGCAGATTCAGACCGTCGTTAATAATGTTGTGTTTCCCGTGTGTGACATGATCCTCGCCATCCTGTTCTTCGTGAAAATCGGGACGGCGTACTTCGACTACAGAAAGCACGGACAGTTTGAGTTCGCAGCTCCCTGCATTCTGTTTGCCTGCCTCATTTTCTCGCTGACCGCACCGCTGTATATCTGGTCCATTATCTGACCCAAAAGGTCACCGTGTGAGTGCAGCTCCCATGCTTTTCACAAAAAATTCATCGCTTACCCACTTGCTAATCCATACTATGTGTATCTGCGTTTGTTCTAAAATCACCGTTAGCCGTTTATACTATGTATTAGCGTTAGAGTTCATGCAGAAGCGGGTGATAAACAATGATAGATAAGCGTATCGGCAAACGAATCAAAGAGTGTCGTGAAAGGCTGGGGCTCACACAGGACCAGTTCTCCGAAAAGATCGGACTTTCCGTTAATTATATTTCTACAGTTGAGCGCGGCGGCTCTTTCCCAAGGTATGAAAAGCTGATCAAGATAATCAACGGATTGGAGGTTTCGGCAGACGCCATCTTCTGCGATGTGATAAACAACACGGTTGAGTACAAGGAAAACGAGATCAGCCGCCGTCTCTCCGGTTTACCGACAGAGGAACAACGCAGAATTTTGGAAATGCTTGACCTCATGGTTCAGCAGGCAGAAAACAACAAATAGCGATAAATTTGTACCGGACTGCACGAAAATCGTGCAGTTTTTTATTTTTCGTCCTTTTCTTCGACATTATTTTCTGTTATAATGTGGTAAACTATGTATTAGCGAATGAGTATCACTTGCTAATACATACAAGGAGATAATGTAATTATGGAAAAGAACGGTTGTTGTTTCACTGGGCATCGCCCGAAGTCCTTGCCCTTCGGAAACGATGAAGGTGCGCCGGAGTGTGAAAGGCTGAAGGAACTGCTCCGAGAGAACATTGAAAGGCAGATAACCGAGAACGTTATCACGCATTTCATCTCCGGCATGGCGATGGGCGTTGACATCTATGCAGCCGAGATCGTGCTGCAGCTTAAAGAGAAGTATCCGCACATCACCCTCGAATGTGCCATCCCCTGTGAAACGCAGGCCAATCGGTGGAACGACAGTTGGCGGAACAGATACTTCGATATCATCTACCGCGCCGACACTGCCAAAATACTGCAGACCCATTATACCTACGACTGCATGATGAAGCGGAATAAATATATGGTCGACAACAGCAATGTGGTTATCGCCGTATGGAACGGCGAAAAAAGCGGGACCGGAAACACCGTCCGCTATGCCGAGAGCTGCGGGAAAAGCATCATCATTATTGATCCGAACAAGTTGATATAAGCCGAAAACCGCTGCGATTTCAAAAAATTGCGGCGGTTTTTATATTCCGCTGGACTTGTGGCACAGAGTGTGGTATGTTGTGTGACTTGGAAAGGAGGCGGAAACACAATGGGATTTTTTAAGAGGCTGTTCACCGGAGATATCTGCCCGATAGACAATATCGTCCGAAAAACGCCCGAATACCAAGACGCCATGCATCAGGTGACCGTTGCAAGTTTGGATTTGGAAAAGACCTTGACGCCCGAACAGCTACGGCTGTTCCACCGATTAAGCGACGCCAAATCCGACATGGATACGCTGCTTCAATCCGAAGCCTACCGCTTGGGCTTTATGGACGGCATGGCAATGAAACAGGAAATACAAACAGACGAGAAAGCCGCTGACGGATAAAAAGGTCGGTGGCTTTTCTCATGCGGCAGGCGTTTCCGTCTGCCGTTTTACTTTGGAAATGAGGTGATAATCATTTTTGATTGGTTAGGTGATATAATCTCAGGAATCGGCGACGCCATCGGAAACGCAATAGATGTAGTGGAAAGCGGGATCGCCAATGCTATCTGGAACGCCATGCTCCGTTGGATATACGAAATTATTTACGGGGCGATTGCCGACTGCTTCGAAATGATCGGCAACATGAGCGCAGAGGTCTTTGACCTCGAATGGGTGCAGGCGACCGTCAAGCTGTTTACACTGTTCGGTTGGGGTCTGTTCGTCGCCGGCACGGTTGTCGCCGTATTCGATGTTGCCATCGAGTATCAGTGCGGCAGAGCAAACATTAAAACGACTGCGCTGAACATTCTGAAAGGCTTCTTTGCCTGCTCTCTCATCGGCGTTGTACCGATTGAACTATATAAATTCTGCATCAGTCTGCAAAACACCTTTTCGCACGATTTGATTGGCATAGCATCGTCGGGCATCAATTCAAGCCTTGCAGATGTCGGCTTGGGTGCGCTTGTCGGACTGTTCTCTCCGAGTGCAAGTGCGACATTCAGCCTGCTGAATCTGCTGTGCATGATTGCCTTTGCCTATTGCGTAATCAAGATGTTTTTTGCTAATATCAAGCGCGGCGGAATCCTGCTCATTCAGATGGCGGTCGGCTCACTGTATATGTTTTCCGTGCCGAGAGGATATGCGGACGGCTTCAATCAATGGTGCAAACAGGTCATAGCCATTTGCCTTACGGCATTTATGCAGACAACGCTGTTGTTCTTGGGGCTGATTACTTTTCCCGACAATATGCTGTTGGGGCTTGGCATCATGCTTGCGGCAAATGAAGTACCCAAAGTTGCGCAACAATTTGGGCTTGACAGTTCAGTAAAGGTCAATATGATGTCGGTTGTACACGCCACGACCACCGCCGTCAACCTCACTCGCACGGTGGCCAAGGCCGCAGGCAAATAAGGAGGTGCAGTATGAAAAACTATATGCAGGCAAACAGATTTTTGCAAAAATACGGCCCGGACGCATTCAAAATCATTGCCGCCTATGAGGAAGCGGCAGACATTCCGCCAAACGAACGATATGCAAATTGGTACGGCGATTACGGTATATTTGAGCCGTCATTAAACGAGGACATGACCTATGACAAACTCCTATCCCGTTACAAGGTCGGGCTGAAATACCTTGGCATTATCCATGAGCAGGCAAAAGCAGTATGCGGTAACTTTCTGTCGGAACAACTTGCAGAGCATATCCGTGAGCAGCTTGAAAATCACAACGCCGACGCTGAATACCGTCCGACCTCCATTATAACTAAAATGGATGCACCGGAGTTGACAAGGGATATGCTTGCGGTTGACCGGGATATGGAGGTGGACTGCGACATCGGGCATCAAATTACCTGTTATCTCGAAACATGGTTCGATGTGGACAAGAAATTCGGAACGAACACGGCGGCGGACGATGATAAATGGCTGAATCTGTATGCCAAGTATGACCCGTTCGCCGACACGCTTCGGCTCGAATTTACCGTCACGACCGCCGACTCCTGCGAGGAAGGCGAATATGCGCCGACCGAAACGGAATCTCAGCTCATCAAAGATATGATTGCCGAGAAACTCCAAAAGGAATACGGACAGACGCCCAAGGAATTCTGTGAGGACATCGGCGGCATAGAAATCGGAGGAATGACGCAATGACACAATATATCTATCCGCAGAACTTAAAAGCCACAGCCAATCTGTGGCTTTGGAGTTTGCGGGACTTTGTAATACTTGCGGTAGCCGCACTGTTGTCGGTGCTGGCGCTGGTGCAACTGCATATTTTCTTACCTGCCGTGGCTGTGTTGTGCTACGGTTTTTTAACGATCCGCATGGATGACACCACGGTGCTGGATTTTATGAAATACGCCGTGCGGTATTTTATTTCGACACAGCAGTATTATGAATGGCGGTAGCTGAAAACAAACTGTGTCTTTTTCGTCTTGCCGCTTGACATTATTTCGGCGTACCGATATAATAGTAGCAGGAGGTGATTTGCTTGGTTATAAATACCCTGCTTGAAAAGAGGCACATGACGAAATACAGATTAGCGGTCGAGGCCGGCATTCCACACGCTACGCTGAACGATATTTGCAGCGGGAAAACAAAGTTGGAAAAATGCTCTGCCGAAACGGTATACAAATTGGCGAAGGCTCTGGGCGTTTCTATGGAAACGCTGACCGAAAGCGGCATACGGGCAGCCGAGCGCGAAAGCACCTATGAATACGGATTGCCGGGCTATCTCCAACACGATCTGGACGCATATAAAGAGGGACTGAAAGCCAAGTCCTCCGTTCTCGACTGTCTGTGGGGAGAGCTGTACGGCAGCATCAATTTGGCGGAGATCAGCGAAGGCGTGATTACACCCGAACACGCCGATTATCTCCGCAAAAAATACTTGTAGGAAGGAGCAAGTGCATGACAAAAAATATTGATTTTACAAATTGCCCACGCATATTTGAAAGAGCGTACAGCGGAGCGAACGGCAAGAAGATCGCCGTGGAATACAACGGCAGACCGTATATGCTGAAATTCCCGCCGTCCGGCGACGGAAAGCCGACGGAGCTCTCCTATACCAACAGTTGCATCAGCGAACACATTGCCAGCAGCATTTTTAATATGCTCGGTGTCAAGGCGCAGGAAACTATGCTGGGAACATTCACGGTCAACGGCAAAGAAAAAATCGTCTGCGCCTGTCTTGATTTCACAGAGGACGGAAAGAAATTCTATGATTTCTGTTCCATCAAAAATACCGTTTTGGATTCCGACTCCAACGGCAGCGGAACAGAACTCTCCGACATTCTGGAAGCGATAGAAAGGCAGCAGTATGTCGATCCCGTCAGATTAAAGACTCACTTTTGGGAGATGTTTGCCGCCGACGCATTGCTCGGCAATTTCGACCGTCACAACGGCAATTGGGGCTTTTTATACGATCCGAGGAACGGTCGGCGCGAGATCGCCCCGGTTTACGATTGCGGAAGCTGTCTTCTGCCGCAGGCCGACGATGCAGTAATGCGAACGGTGCTGACCGACAAGGAAGCGCTGGATCTGCGGATCTATCGGTTTCCCACTTCGGCTGTTAAGCTGCATGGGAACAAGATCAATTATTATGATTTTATTTCAAGCGGCGAATATAAAGACTGTGATCAGGCGGTAAGAGAAATCTACGAGCGCACGGATATGGATGAAATTTGTGCGTTTATCGATGAAGTGCCGTATATTTCCGACTTGCAAAAGGAGTTTTATAAGCGGTATATCGAAGCAAGGCTTGACCTTATTTTGCACCCCGTTTACGAAATGGCCGAATCGCTTGAAACGGAACAAACCGGACCGACAATGTCAATGTAAAGAATATTAATCTCAAAGGCATCGCAGAAAACGCGATGCCTTGATTTTTTGGAGGTGACCGAAATTTGAAAGTAAAAAACACACAGAAAAAGAAAAAAGGCCGTTCGGTGCAGGATCTGCTCGGCATTAAGACCTTCACAAAATACGGCCTCTCAACCAACAAGGGCGAGCTGCTCTTTTATCTTGTAGCACCCACCAATATCTCAGTGCTCTCCCACACCAACATTGAGATAAAGATACGCCATCTGATGATGCTGCTGTCGGCGCTGCCCGACATCGAAATCGTCTGCACTGACTCGTCCGAATGCTTCGACGATAACAAAGCGTACCTGACCTCACGCCTTGAAGTTGAGGAAAACGCAAAGGTCAGGAAACTCATCAAAAAGGACATTGAATTTCTCGACACCATTCAGGTAGAAATGGCGACAGCCCGTCAGTTTTTCTTTGTTGCAAGGCTCAAAGGACAGAAAGAAAAACAGACCTTCGAAACCGCAAACCGAATTGAGAGCAAAATCGCCGGCGAGGGCTTTGAGGTACACCGTCTTAAAAAGCCGGAGATCAAACGCATCCTTGCTCTCTATTTTGATTCGAGCTTGCAGGGAGAATCAATCCCCGATATTGACGGCAAACAGTTCTATGAGGTAACGGACGATGAGGACGAGGAATAAACTCGCCCTCATATTTTTCTGTCTTCTGCTGTCGGCGGTCGCCGTGCTGTCAGGTGTGGAAATCTTCTCTGAGTTGAAAGAACAGCAGAAAGAAAAAGATGACTTTGCCGCCGTTGCGGAAATTGCCGAACTGCCAATGACCGAAGCTCCGGCAGAATCCGTAACAGACGCAGAAACAGACCAAAGCGCAGAGCAAACCGAACAGCCTGCGGCAGAGCGCAATATACAGGCGCTTATTGCAGAAAACAGTGACTGCATCGGCTGGCTCTCTATTGACGGCACAAATATCAGTTATCCCGTCATGTACACGCCGTCCGATCCACAGAAATATCTCCGCCGCAACTTCTACGGCAAATACAGCCAAAGCGGTGTGCCGTTCCTCGACAGACGATGCAGCCTTCAAAGCGCCAACCTCATTATTTACGGTCACAATATGCGAAACGGCACGATGTTCGCAGACCTCAAAAAGTATGTGGACAGAAGTTTTCTGAACGCACACCGAACCATAAAGTTTGAAACTGTGGACGGCATCCGTTATTTTACCGTAACCGATGTGCTGAAAACCAATACCTCGGACGCTTGGTATGACCGTATCACCGCCGAGAACGGCAGCCGATGCCTCGTCCTCTCCACCTGTTACGGTTTGGGCAAGGACGGCAGACTGCTCATTATCGCCGCAGAAACTTAAATTGTCGGCAGAAAGGAAAATAGTATGCTCAAAAGAAAACCGAAAGTATTAACGCCGGAGCAGGTCGAGGAAATCCGCACCAAGGACTTCTTCGATATGATCCTGCCCGGCACCATTAAATTTTTATCCGACCATTATATCGTCGGCGACAGTTACCGTTGCGTGTGGGCGATTCGGGAATATCCGCCGTCCACCGAGGAACAGGCGATCCTCTCGCAGCTCGCCGACCGCAACGGTGTGACGCTCCGCATTTACCATAGGCTTGTTGAATCTATGGAACAGCGCAAAATTATCCAAAACGCCACTCGCCGCAACAGACTCAAAAGCGGCGGTAATGATGTAAGCGAAACCATCGAGGCCGAGGGCAATTTGCAGGATGTAATTGAACTTCTCGCCAACCTCCGCAAGAACAAAGAGCCGCTGCTCCATGTGTCGGTGTTCATCGAACTGAAAGCCAAGAGTATGGAAAAGCTCAAAGAATTGCAGAGCGACATCGCAATGGAACTGACCCGCTCCAAAATTTCCGTCGATAGGCTGACCTTGCGGCAGAAAGAGGGTTTTCTCTCTGTTCTGCCCGTGGGCGCAAATCAGTTCGGCGCACAGTATGAACGAGTGCTGCCCGCCTCCTCGGTCGCCAATATGTACCCGTTCAATTTCAGCGGAAAGACAGACCCCCACGGCTCATATATCGGCAGAGATAAATACGGAACAAATATCCTTGTGGACTTCGACCGCAGAGCCGAGGATAAAACCACAAGCAATATCCTCATCCTCGGCAACAGCGGTCAGGGCAAGAGTTATTTGCTCAAGCTCATTTTGACAAATATCCGTGAAGCGGGCAAGCGCATCATCTGCCTCGATCCCGAATCGGAGTACGAGGATCTGTGCAATGCCCTCGGCGGCTGTTATATTGATTTTATGTCGGGTCAATACACAATCAACCCGTTAGAGCCTAAAGCATGGACGGACAGCGTTGAGGACATCGACGCCAACACACCCGAAGCCTTCAAAAAGGTCACAAGGCTCAGTCAGCACATTGCCTTTCTGAAAGATTTTTTCCGCAGCTATAAGGATTTTACCGATTCGCAGATCGACACCATCGAAATCCTGCTCTCCAAGCTGTACGCCCGATTCGGCATTACCGACAGCACGGACTACAGCGTAAAGAAGCCCTCGGACTTTCCCGTTATGGAGGATTTCTATAAGCTGTGTGAGGAAGAGTTTATGGCCTATGACAAAAAACGCAAATACCTCTACACAGAGGAAACGCTCCAAGAGGTCTGTCTCGGCATCCACTCCATGTGCGTAGGCTCTGAAAGCAAATACTTCAACGGACACACCAACATCACAGACTCTAACTTCCTCGTATTCGGTGTGAAAGGGCTTATGGATACTAACCGCCGACTCAAAGACTGTATGCTGTTCAATATCCTGTCCTATATGAGCAATGAGCTGCTCGGCAAAGGCAGCACGGCGGCATCGGTGGACGAGCTGTACCTCTTCCTCTCGAATATGACTACGATCGAATATCTGCGTAACTGCATGAAGCGTGTGCGTAAAAAGGACTCCTCGGTTATTCTGGCAAGTCAGAATATCGAGGACTTTTTGATTCCGTCCATCCGTGAGTTTACAAAGCCGCTGTTTTCCATTCCTACGCATCAGTTCCTGTTCAACGCCGGACAGATCAACCCCCAGGAATATATGGACGCACTGCAAGTTGAGCCGAGCGAATTTGAACTCATCAAGTACCCGGAGCGCGGGACTTGCCTCTATCGCTGCGGCAACGAAAGGTATCTGCTCCAAGTCATCGCACCCGAATACAAGGCGGCTATCTTCGGAAAGGCCGGTGGACGCTGATTTTCGCATGAAAGGATGTGAACGCCTATGAGCGCAACCGTTGCGGCGGCTCTTAAAAAGATAGCCGTCGCTGTTCTCACCAACAAAAAACTGCGGCGCGTCGTTCTCGGCATTATCCTCGGTATTATTATCATCATTATGATGCCGATGGTAGCAATACTCTCTATTTTCAGCGGCGATATTGATATCGACACCGACCGCTTGCAGGATATCGTAATCGAGGAAATGTCCGACGAGGAAAAAGCCAAGCTGCAGACGGTCGAGGACATGATGAAAGCCATTGAAACGGCTATGACCGAAAAGGGATTTACGGCAGACAGGACAAAAGAGGCGCAAGTGCTGTACACCCTCGCCCTATATGACCATGCCCAAACGGATGACTTTGTGGATAAGCTCGTTGGGTGCTTCGATGAGGGACAGAGCGACGAGCAGCTCATCGCTGCCGTCAACTCTGCATTCGGGACGGAACTGAAAACCGAGGATTACAGTAAAATAATGAATTCCATCCGAGCCAAGGCAATCAATGTTTCAAAATTCGTCGATCCCGAAACAAAAAACAATGTTGACCTTGCGGAATGGGCAAAGCAGGCTTACGCAAAGAAATGGGGCTATGTATACGGGACATACGGCGAGGTGCTGAACGAATCCATACTCACGACAAAAATGTCGCAATTCCCGGAACAGGTCGGCGAGAACGAGGAATTCATTCGTCAGCATTGGCTCGGCGGCCGCACCGCCGATTGCATCGGACTCATCAAAGGGTACGCATGGTTCAACTGTGACACGGGACAAATCGAATACCGCTCCAACGGTGTTCGGGATACCGGCTCCGACCCTATGCTCGACATGGCGACCGAGAAAGGCACGATTGATACCATGCCCGACATCCCCGGCATTGCCGTATGGATGGACGGCCACATCGGCATCTATGTCGGCGACGGGCAAACGATTCATGCTGCCAACACGGAGTTGGGTGTTATTATGACGCCCCTCGCGCGGTCAGGGTGGTCGCATTGGCTCAAGATACCGTATATCACCTATTTGGAAAATACTGAGTAAGAAAAAACAGTGCGTCGGGAGCGATCCTGCCGCACTGAATATAACGGTAGATTTTTTCACGATTCGGTGGTATAATACAAGTAAAGATGAAGTGGGATTTACGGAGGCACGCAAATGATTTTATTCTTTTCTGCCACAGGAAACTGCAAATATGTTGCGACCCGTCTGACACAGGCTGCGGAGCAGGAGATGCTGTCCATTGCGGACTGCATCAAAGAAAACCGATATGATTCTGCAGATGAGACCATCGGCATTATTTCCCCGACCTATGATTGGGGACTGCCGAGCATCGTGAAGGAGTTCTTGGAGAAGGCATCTTTTCAGACTGGCTATCTGTACTTTATTGCCACCTACGGAACGACTCCCGGCGCTACCGGGTATATGGCGAATAAGTCAATCCAAGGGCGTGAGATCGACGCTTACTATTCTGTTCGGATGGCTGACACTTGGACGCCGATCTTCGATCTATCCACACCGGAGAAGATCGCAAAGTACACGAAAAGTACGGAGGCGGAGATTGACTGTGTGATTCACGCTGTCAGTGAACGCCGGACCAACCGCCATATGTCTCCCCGTACTCCGGCGTTCATCACGAAATGGATTGCAGAGCCGCTCTACAATAACAAGGTGAGGCAAACCTCACATTTTCATGTAGAGGATACTTGCATAGGCTGTGGATTGTGCGCAAAGAAATGCCCTGTTCAAGCGATAGAGATGCAGGATAAAAAGCCGATTTGGGTCAAGGATAAATGCGTGATGTGCCTCGGATGCCTACATCGCTGTCCGAAGTTTGCCATTCAGTATGAGGACAAAACGAAAAAGCATGGGCAGTACACAAATCCGAATGTTAAGGTGTAAACTTGTAGTTATACGAATTAAATATCCATGCATAGCCGCTTGGTTTTCGTTTGAGAATCAAGCGGCTTTCTTATTTTCGGAGGCGATGAGAAACATGATTGTAAAAGAAAACGCAAACATAAAATCACAGAAAGGAACGGTCTATATGGATAAAAGTAAAATCAGGCGGCTTGCCGATTATGCCGTTCGGCAGTGCTGTGATAATTCCGATAACTGTTATTGGTCAGTTTCCTATGACGAGCTGCACCACCACTTTGGTGCAGAGATCACCGACAGTAACGAAAGCGCAAAGCTGCTCGAAAAAGAATTACGGCAGAGAGAGGAAATCAACGAACTCATTATGACCGAGGACGCCATCGAAATGACTTGCCATCTGAGGTACTGCCCACAGTGTCAGAGCGACCCGGTGAGCTTGTTCTCCGTCCTCGGCTGTAACCTCTACGACGACCACAAAGCAGAACACAACCATGAGCCTGCGAATGAATCCTCCGACGAGGACGAAACGCAGGCTCTGTCTATGTAAAGGAGAATGCCCATGGTTATAAAAGCGGACTTAAAGTGTAAACAAACGGATTTCAATCTGCCTCTGTGTCAGATTGAAAAAGTAGTAAAACTGACGCCTTCTGAATATACCGAATTCGTTTCCAATCCTCTTGGATACTATGATTTTCTCCGAGAGTTTAACGCCGAGAAGCATGAGTATTTACCCGACGGTATACCGTGCTTGCTGCTCATAAGAGAAGGACATAAAGACGGCTTTATCATTGACACAGAGGGTTATGACTACGCCCGATACACTGCCCATATTCCTAACGCCAAACAGCTTGCTATCGCTGTTCAGTATCCGAGCCTTGAAAACGCTGTGCGCGAAACCGCAATAACGGCAGACCGTATAGTTCGAGAAGTAATCGATTGCAGTAATAAAAAATACAGCATCAATACCGATGAATTACGAAACAAGTTTAGAGGTGCAGGATTCAGCGAGGAATTGCTGTATGTAGCACTGAAAGACAGACCGGAAATTGAAAGCGTTGATTTCGATGGTGGCTATATGCTCTGCACTGTAAAAGATGAATATATACAGCAGGCTGATTCACGCCGAACACTGACGCAGGAAGAAGCGGATGTCATGCTTGCCAAGCACACCTTATGGCTTAACGATGCAGGTGGTATACAAGCCGATTTTTCAAACTGTTTTGTGCAGGGACTAAACCTTGCACATAAAAATATGATGAATGTTGCTATGGATAACGCGAGGTTTGCGAATACTGACCTGCGAGGCGCGGAACTCAATTTTTCCGTTGTCAATGACACGCGGTTTGAAAACTGTAACCTCGAAGATGTCACCGCAGAAGAATGCGAATTCAAGAACACGGTCTTTTCAGGGTGCAAGATGTCGGGCGGTGTTTATACTCACAGCGATTTAAGTAATGCCGTAATAATTGAATGCAATATGGAACACGGCAGTTTTCAAAACTGTTGTACTGACGGCACGAACTTCTATGGCCTTGACGATTACGCGGAAATCAATATGCGCGGATGTAATTCAGACCGTGAGGATTGGCGGCGAGACGGCTTTGATCCCGAGCTGATTATGTAACAGAAAGGAAAGCACAATATGAAAAAGACAACTTTCAATATCTCATTTGACGAGGACAAGGCATCCGCCCTTGTCCTTTATCTTTCACAGAAAGGTACTTCTACCGAAGCAGAACTCGAAAGAGCGCTCGATGTGCTTTACGGAAAAACCGTGCCCGCGGGTGTGCGTGAATTTATTGATATGCGCTCCGGCACCACTTCTCTCTCTGTTGCCCCGAAGCCGAGAAAACCAAAGCCACAGAAATCAGAGCATACGGAAGTCAGTGAGGTGAGCGTAAATGAGCGGCATTGATATTGCTGTCAAAGATCGCCGTGTCAGCCCCTGTGCCGCCCCGTGTGGCGAGATACAGCCCCACAGCGGGTAAACCAAGCCAAACCAAGCCCTGCGAAAGCAAAGAGCCGTTTGGAACGGTTTTCGCACCTTTTGTGCCGAAGTCGGCAGTCGGTACGAAAATAAGCAGGAGAAAGCGAGGGGTTGCCTTGCTTTCCCCTCGTAGGACACAGCGGACGGCAACGCCGACCGCATAAGGCTTTGCAGGGCTTTTGGAGGCTGCAGAGAAAACCGACCTTTCGGGGTTGCTCGAATTTCAGCCTCGCTGATTTAGGGGTTGCTGTTTTTGAGTGAAAAATACGGCAGAAAAAGGAGATGATTTGAGTGCCGACGCCGAAAAACAAACGCAAATTTGCACTGTGGCTCTATCCCGAAACGCTCGATAAAATCGGGCAGCTCTACACCGCAGATGATTGCCGCAGTAAATCCGAATTCATAGAAAAGGCGGTGCAGTTCTATATCGACCACCTCACTGCCAAGGATCAGCGCTCCATGCTGCCGAACGCAATGCTGTCCTCTATGAAAAGTATTGTTGCCGAGAGCGACAACCGCATCTGTCGATTGCTTTTCAAGATGGCGGTGGAACTCGCCGTCACAATGAATGTGGTAGCGGCAAACAGCGACATCGACGATATTACTCTCGAACGGCTCAAGGGCGAATGCGTAAAAGAAGTAAAAAGGCTGAACGGCAACTTTACTTTCAAGGACGCAAACGATTGGCAGAAGGGATAACGCATGGCAAGGCTTATTACGAAATTCAAATATCTGAAGCCCGATGAGCGAAATCACTTCGGCGGCTATGCGGAATACATTGCTACCCGTGAGGGAGTTGAAAAGATAGATAAGTCAAAAAGAAATGCTCCGGCAACGACTAAGCAAAATCAACTGATAAAGAAAATCCTCTCGGACTTTCCCGACAGCAAATCATCGTTGGAGTATGAGGACTACCTCAAGGATAAAACTGTCGGTGCGGCTTCGGAATTTATTACCCGAATGCTTGAAGAAAACGCCGATGAAATGATGCACACCACAACCTATGCCGACTACATCGCCACCCGTCCCCGTGCGGAACGCTTCGGCTCTCACGGACTCTTTACCGATGACGGCGTGGCGGTGGATCTGCAAAAGGTATCCGATGAACTCAATGCGCATACGGGAAATGTGTGGACAGCAATCGTATCTCTTCGCCGTGAGGATGCCGAGCGACTCGGCTATGATAACGGCAACCGATGGCGGGATATGCTCCGATCGCAAACGCAAACGCTCTCCGAAAACCTGCGGATACCCATGAGCAATCTCCGTTGGTTTGCCGCATTCCACAACGAAAGCCACCATCCGCATATTCACTTGATAGCTTACTCGACAAATCCGAACGAAGGTTACCTCTCGGAAAAAGGTCTGATGACATTGCGCTCATCCTTCGCCAAGGATATATTCGCACAGGACTTGCTCTGCGAATATAAAAAGCAGACCGAACACCGTGACGCACTCAAGGTGCAGAGCCGTGAGGTACTCGCCGAGCTCATCGCCAAGATAAACGGCGGCACCTATGACAATCCACAGGTGGAGGATCTGTTGCAGGCACTTGCCAAGAGGTTGGCTGTGACCAACGGCAAAAAGCAGTACGGCTATCTGCGTAAGGATATCAAGGAAATCATCAACAGCATCGTTGACGAACTCGGCAAGGACGAACGCATTGCAGCTCTCTATGACTTATGGTATGAGTCAAAAGAAACCGCACACAAGGTGTACAGTGAAAGCAAAACGGAACGAATACCGCTGTCGCAAAACAAGGAATTCAAATCCGTGAAAAACATTGTGATAGCCGAGGCGATGAAACTCAATCTGCCGACAGACGAGGTTGAGAAAACAGACGAGCCGACAGAGCCGGACTGTGAGCCGACCGCCGAGGAAACCGAAAGCACCGATCCGCCGCCTCCGCCTATGGATGAATACGAAAGAACGGTTGCAGACGCTGACAAGGGCAACAAGTGGTCGCAGTACCGTGCAGCAAAATTCATGCTCGACCGTGACGGCGAACACTACGATCCGAAAAAGGCTGTGGAGTATCTCACCAAATCCGCCAAGCAAGGCTACACCGTTGCAAAATATATGCTCGGTAAATTGTATTTGCGTGGCGAGGATGTGCCGAAACAAATGCTCCACGCTTTGCATTGGCTCGAAAGCGCCGTGCAGGACGATAACCAATACGCCGAATATCTGCTCGGCAAAGTTCTGCTTAAAGGCGAGGACATAGAAAGAGATACCGAACGAGCCGAGAGCCTGCTGAGCCGTTCCGCAGAGCAAGAAAATAAATATGCAGCGTACACTCTCGGCAAGGCATATCTTGACGGAGATATTCTCGCTCAAAATATTGACGAAGCCGTGCGCCTGCTGAATCTGTCGGCATCAAGAAACTTTGCTCCGGCACAGTTTATCCTCGGCAGGCTGTTATACAAAGGCGAAGTTATACCGAAAGATATAAAGAAAGCCGCAGAATGGCTTGACCGTGCCGCCGCACAGAAAAATCCCTATGCAGCGTACCTTGCAGGCAAAATTTATCTGACCGAGGACGAGGTCAAAGACATTCAAAAAGCCATCCGCAGTTTTCAGATAGCCGCCGAGAACGGAAATGACTTCGCCGAATACCAACTCGGAAAAATCTATCTCTACGGTAAAGACATACCGAGAGATACAGATAAGGCGATGTATTATCTTCATCTTGCCGCTGAGCATGGCAATCAATATGCCGCACAGCTCATCCACAGCATTCGTGTCAACGGAAACTGGACGGCGGCGCTTGCCTCGCTCCGTCTGCTCGGACACATGGCTCGTATCATCCAAAACCGCTTGGATGATGAACGCAAAAACAGAGAACACAGCATTGACCGTAAGTTGCGGAGAAAAATTGAGGATAAAAAACAGGCTCACGGACTCAAGCAATAAAGAAAGGAGAAATCATGTCAACCGAATATATTCACTTTACAGCCGAGCAAAAGGAAGCTGCTCGGCAGACAGACCTTGTATCCCTCCTGCAAAGTCAGGGGGAACACTTAAAACGCTCCGGCAAGGAATATGTGTGGCGTGACGGCTCGGAAAAGGTAACGGTCAGAGGAAACCTGTGGTTTCATCAATACGAACGCATCGGTGGCGACGCCGTTGACTTCGTCCGCAGATTTTATAACATGGACTTTCCGCAAGCCGTCAATTTCCTGCTCGGCAATAACGGCGGCGCACTTCCGCAAGCTGAGCCGGTCAAGCGAGAGCCGCCGAAGCCGTTCACTCTTCCGCCGCAGAATGATAATATGCGGCGAGTATATGCCTATCTGCTTAACCGCCGAGGGATAGACCGAGAGGTGCTGTCCGCCTTTGTGCATAAGGGAATGGTCTACGAATCCGCCGACTACCACAACGCCGTGTTTGTCGGTTACGATGAACACGGCATTGCCCGTCACGCACACAAGCGAGGAACAGGCAGTGAGAGCACCTACAAAGGCAATGCGGAAAGCTGCGATCCCCGTTACAGCTTCCACTGGACCGGAACGGACAACACACTCTATCTCTTTGAGGCTCCCATAGATATGCTGTCCTTTATTTCTCTGCACAAGGAGAGTTGGCGAAGCCACAGCTATGCCGCCGCCTGCTGTGTCGGGGATCAGGTGCTGTTCCAAATGCTGAAAGCGAATCCCAATATCGACACCGTCTATCTTTGTATGGATAACGATGCCGCAGGTCAGGCGGCTAACAAGAGAATATCCGACAAGCTCTTTATACAGGGCATAAAACACGAAATCCTTGTCCCATCATTAAAAGATTGGAACGAGGACCGGCTGGCATCCGGTGGCAATGCTCCGCACATCCGTGCGGAGTTTTCTTCACCCCAAGATGAAAGCGAGGAAGAAGTATGCCAAACATTGCAGCTTTAATCACCGTTGCCGCAGTTATGTTTGCCGTTCTCGGTGCGATTACGCTGATTGCCCACATCTATAACCTAAACAATATAAAGAGCAAAACGGTCGGCGACGGTCAGCACGGAACGGCTCGGTGGGCAAACAAAGCGGAAATCAGAAAGGCCTACCGCCACATCCCGTTCACCCCAAAGAAATGGCGTAAGCAGGCAAAGCAAAATCAAACGCCTACCATGACGGCGATAGCACCGAGAAAACTGCTCCGAAAAAAGACCGAGCCGACCGAGGAAGCTCTGCCGCAGGGCATCGTAGTCGGGTGCAAGGGCGGCAAGCACAGCACCACCGCCATGATAGACACCGGAGATGTCCATGTGCTGATGATCGGTGCAGCTGGTGTCGGCAAGACCGCCTTTTGGCTGTACCCCTGCATTGAATACGCCTGTGCATCGGGAATGTCCTTCCTCTCTACCGATACCAAGGGCGATGTCATGCGTAACTACGGTAACATCGCCAAGGACTACGGCTACAAGGTTTCGGTCATTGACTTGCGAAATCCCACGCGCAGTAACGGCAACAATATCCTTTACCTTGTCAACAAGTACACCGACCTATATGCAAATCATCCCGACCAAATCGTCTACAAGGCGAAAGCCGAGAAATACGCGAAAATCATATCTAAGACCATTATCCTCTCCGGCATGGACGCCGCATCCTTCGGTCAAAACGCATACTTCTATGACGCAGCTGAGGGCTTATTGACCGCAACCATTCTGTTGGTAGCGGAATTCTGTGCGCCGGAGAAACGGCACATCGTGTCGGTGTTCAAGGTCATCCAAGAGTTACTTGCACCGTCAAAGAAAAAGGGAAAGAATCAGTTTCAGCAGCTCATGGAACTGCTCCCGAATGAGCATAAGGCAAAATGGTTTGCGGGGGCGGCACTGAACACCGCCGAGCAGAGTATGGCAAGCGTTATGAGTACGGCTCTGTCGAGGCTCAACGCATTCCTTGATACCGAATTAGAACAGCTCCTGTGCTTTGACACCGAGATAGATGCCGAAACCTTCTGCAATCAAAAATCGGCTATCTTTGTAATCATGCCGGAGGAAAATCCAAATACCTTCTTTATGATTTCACTGATTATTCAACAGCTCTACCGAGAGATACTTGCCGTTGCCGATGAAAATGGCGGCAAGCTCAAAAACCGCTGTGTGTTCTTCTGCGATGAGTTCGGAACGCTGCCAAAGATAGAAAGTGCGGAAATGATGTTCTCCGCCTCCCGTTCAAGGCGCTTACAGATCGTTCCCATCATCCAATCATTCGCCCAACTTGAAAAGAATTACGGCAAGGAAGGTGCGGAAATTATCGTGGACAATACGCAAGATACCATCTTCGGCGGCTTTGCTCCCAACAGCAGCTCGGCCGAAACGCTTTCAACGGCACTCGGCAGCCGCACGGTCATGAGTGGATCTGTCAGCAGAAGTAAAAACGATCCGTCACAGTCGCTCCAAATGATAGAGCGCCCACTGCTTACGCCGGACGAACTCAAGTCCTTGCCCAAGGGCGACTTTATCGTCATGAAAACGGGCGTGCATCCTATGAGAGTACACCTCAAGCTGTTCTTCAAATGGGGTATTGAGTTTGACGACGAACATCCATACGTCGTACCCGACCAAGGCAACCGTGAGGTCAAGTATGCCGACAAGAAAGAAATTCAGGACGGCATCCTCGAAAAGTATCCGCTGGAGTGGACAGAGGAAACGCCTGCTCCGAGCAGCTCGGACGGCGGCGGTCAGGCACAGCAGGACAGCCCAAAGAACGAACCGCAATGGACTCCGCCCAAGGGCGAAAAGCGAGGCGGCAAGACCATCCGTACCTCGCCGCCGAAAAAAGAAACTGCTCCCGACATAACGGAAGCAGAGATTATAAAAGACTTAACCGAAACGGAGGCGCAAAGCAATGAGCCGTCTTGATTTCCTTTACCGCACCGAACTGCCGCACAGAGCCGTTGCGGTATATATCTATCTTGCAGACAGAACGAACGAGAATAACGAGTGTTGGCCTGCCATCCCGACCATAGCCGCCGATCTCAAGCTCTCGGCGTCCACCGTTCGCCGCGGAATCCGTGACCTCAAAAAAGCAGGGCTCCTTGAAACCGAGCAGCGATACCGCAAGAAAGGCGGCAAAAGTAGTCTGCTGTTTCGGCTGAAAGCGGAGTAAAAAAGCAAAATTCTCCGCCAAGGGGCAACTGCGGCCATTTGGTGACAGGTGCCACCTGTCATGATGGAAGGAGAAAGTGAACTACCCAACTGAAAAGCAATAACAAGCAGAAAGAAAAACAATAACTGAGGTTATCTCGATATACAGAAAAGACCGCCGTGAGCACACAGCGGCCTTTTTCTTTCTGTTGTAAAGTCTATCGCCTTTTGTCATACCTCACTAAAGAAAGTACAGAAGTCAAATCATCCGTCGGCTTTGAACATTTAATTTGAAAACTCTGCATTTACAAGTCGGCAATAGTTATAACCGTTTTCTTCATAAGTTTCAAAGGTTCCCGTGACGGTTATATCAGAGTACAACTCCGGATAATCGTTCGGATAGGTATGCTCGCCGGTCAAAATAAATTCAAGTCCCTGTGAGCAGCAGGCCGTTGCATCGGCAATGATACAGGCAAAGTATTGCTTCTTTGTTTCCGGATCTTCGTAATACGCAAAAGCACCGTTCATTTTAACGGTTTTTCCGGTGTAGTTATCGGGAGAAACCATCATATTGTAAACCTCGGAATAAACCATTGTGCTGCTGAGCTTCGTCAGGTCTACATCAATGCCGTCTGCGCTTTGCTCCGGTTTAGAAGTCGTAGGCTTGGATTCCGATTCCTTTTCTGTAGGTTGACTTTGTGAAACAGATGAATTCGATGTCTGCTTATCGGTTGTGGCAGTCCCTTTATCTTTCTCACTTCCGCAGGCGGCAAGAGATAGAAGAGTAAGGACAACAATGAGTGTGCAAAATAGTTTTTTCATAATATGATCACCTCGATAAATTCGGCTTACCGCCTGTGGCAAGCTACTCTCATTATTTTGTGGGTCAGTCTTTACAAATACACGCCTGCAATTTGGCGGTTATCTGCTGCGGATCGAAATTCTTCCCGATAAAGACGATCTGATTGATCCGATCCCCATACCGGGGATCCCAATCATTCATAACCTCCGGATACTCTTTCAGCAACCGGTCACGCTCCGCTTTGTCGAACGCAGCCACCCAGTTTGACACTTCGGTTACCGACGCATTTCGTCCGGCCTGTTCAAACAGCTGGACATGCATATCGTCATCCGCAAACCAGATATATCCTTTTGCTCGAATGATGTTATCGGGATACTCGTTTTCCAAAAACGCTGTGAATTTTTCGTGATCGAACGGCCGCTTTTCTTCATAGAGGAAAGAGGTGATTCCGTGGGCGTCATGAATATCTTCGGCTTTTCCGGCAGACAGCTGGGATTGAACACGGGAGGACAGCAGCACCTTATCGTAATCAAACTGTCCGTTATCGAAAATTTTATCCGGGTTTACCTGTCCTTGTATGCATTCGTAAAAAATGGCGTCCTTTTGAAAAGCACGGATCGTTTTTCGCACCTCTTCCACGGCATTCAGCGGCAGCAGATCGCACTTGTTCAGAAGGATGATGTTGCAGAACTCGATCTGGTCGATGATCAGGTTGATAATGTCCGGATCCTGCTCCAAGGAAGCATCGGACGGCTCTGACGGATCGCCCAAGAATTCCGAATAGATCCGATCTGCGTCCACTACGCATACGATAGAATCAAGATATACCCGATCGCACTGTCCGGATTTTTGATATTCCATAAAGCCTGCTGCAATCGCAGAAGGGTCGCTGATTCCGGAAGCCTCAACCAGAATGCGGTTAATTTTATGCTGTGCGGCAATATCATTGATCTGCTTCATAAAAGTATCCTGCAGGGTGCAGCAGATACAGCCGTTTGTCAGCTCCACCATACTGACATCACTTTCGTAAACCGAGGAGCTTCGGATAAGCGAAGCATCAATGTTAATGCTCCCCATATCGTTTACCACAACGGCATATCGCTCGGAGCCTTTGCGTCTCAGAAGCTCATTCAATACCGTAGTTTTTCCGGAGCCAAGATAACCCGTAATAATAGTGACAGGCTTTTTCTCTCTAAAACACATATGTGTCGCCTCCGCACTCACTTCGTTTCCCGGTGAATGGTGTGTTTTCGTAATCTCGGACAATATTTTCTGACTTCCATTCGCTCGGGATGAAGCTTTTTGTTTTTCGTTGTTGTATAATTTCGGTCTCCGCATTCCGTACAAGCCAGAATGACTTTGACTCTCGCACTATTTGCCATTGTACCGGTCCTCCTATCTGAACTTTCTCATTTTCGGGCAACGCCTAACATTGCACCTACCAACCACGACAAGCCAAATGCACCAATTTGAACGGCGACGATCGTCGAGCCTACCGGCGTACCGGCAAGAATGGAAGCCAAAATACCGATCAGCGAACAAGCAACCGACAGAGCTGCGGCACAGACGGTCACGCTGCGGAAGCTCTTAAATATTCGCATAGCGGACAGCGCCGGGAAAATCACCAGTGCAGAAATCAGTAGCGAACCGACAAGGTTCATAGCAAGTACGATGATAACCGCAACCACGATGGCAATCAGCAGATTGTAAAGTCCTGCTTTTGTGCCGGTCGCCCTTGCAAAGTTCTCGTCAAAGGTCACTGCGAAGATTTTATTGTAAAACAGGATGAACACCGCCACGACCAGCACCGATATTCCCACGCAAAGCCACACCTCTACAGGGGACAGCGTCAGGATGGAAGTCGAACCGAACAGTGTGCTGCACACATCACCCGAAAGGTTGGACGAGGTGGAGAAAATGTTCATCAGCAGATAGCCGATGGCAAGCGCTCCTACCGAGATCATGGCGATGGCTGCATCGCCCTTGATCTTCGTGTTCTGCCCGGTGCGCAGAAGCAATACTGCACTAATGATCGTAATGACCATCACAAGCGGCATTTCGTTGGTGATTTGCAGCACGGCGGCGATCGCCATTGCTCCGAACGCCACATGGGACAAACCATCGCCAATGAAAGAAAACCTCTTCAACACCAGCGTTACGCCCAGCAGAGAGGAACAGAGCGCAATCAACACCCCGACCACCAGCGCATAGCGGACAAAGGGATATGCCCAATAAAGAGCCAGCTTTTCTAAGATAGCGGTCATTGTATGTCACCGCCTTTCTCTGCGGCAAATATCTGCCCTTGCGGGCTTTCGAGGTAGTCTGCCTTTGTTCCGAAGAAAACGGTGTCGCCGATATGCAGAATATGGCTGGCGTATTTAACTGCGGCAGTAATATCGTGAGAGATCATAATAACGGTGATGCCGTCCTCACGGTTGAGCTTTTCGATGAGTGCATACATTTCAGCCGTTACCTTGGGGTCAAGCCCGGAAACAGGCTCATCCAAGAGCAGCATTTTTCGGGTAGCACACAGCGCACGGGCAAGCAATACCCGTTGCTGCTGTCCGCCGGATAGCTCCCGATAGCAGCGTCCTGCAAGATGGGTGATTTGCATTTTGTCCATTGCATCAAGTACAAGCTGCTTTTCTTCTTTGTTGTAAAAGGGACGGCTGCCGCAGCGCCCCTGACATCCGGAGAGAACGATTTCTCTCACGGATGCAGGGAAGTCTTTTTGTACTTGCGTTTGCTGCGGCAGGTAGCCTATCTCATTTTTTCTCAGCCCGTCACCCGTCAAAATTCTGCCGCTGATGGGCGGCTGCAAGCCGAGAATTGTTTTCATAAGTGTACTCTTGCCGGAGCCGTTTTCCCCTACGATGCAGAGGTAGTCGCCTGCAAAGACCTCAAAATTGAGGTCTTGCAGAACGGACTTCCCGTCATAGCCGACACAGAGATTTTGACAAGTGAGCTGAGCCATCATGTTACCTCCTTAACCCAGTGCTTCTTTTAGCACGGAAAGGTTTTTCTCCATCACGGAAAGGTAGGTCGTGCCGTTTTTCACATCTTTGGAGGTGGTGGACTGCATGGAATCCATCGTCAACACCTTTTGATTTTTCGCAGTCGTGTTCTGGACAATGGTTTCAGCAATCTTGTGCTGTGCGCCCTCGATGGTCAGTACGCAGGGCAATTTCAACTCATCCACTTTCTTGGCAAGAAACGAAATGGTTTCAAAGCTGGCTTCGGTTTCGGCAGAGCAACCCACAAAAGCGGCATAGTAGCTCGGACCGTAATCGTCCACCATATAACGGAATGGGAAACGGTCGCCGAACAGGACGGTTTTATTGCTTGCTGCGTCCACAGCTGCCTTATAGTCTGCGTCAAGAGCAGACAGTTTCTTTACATAAGCAGCGGAATTTGCGGAATAGCTGTCCTTGTTATCGGGGTCAATCTCCTGCAAAGACTTGGAAATAGCATTTACAAGTACCTCGGCATTTTTCAAAGACAGCCAAACATGCTCATCTTTTTCTTCCTCGTGCTCATGACCCATCAGTTCATCAAGGATTTCATCAACAGTAAGCGCATCTTTCACAAAGAACGGATTGGTCTTGGAATCCATCAATGCGTCAAAGCTATCGTTGCCAAAGTAAATATGAAAATGTTCGGCTTCACCCGATTCGTGACCGTGGTCGTTGAACTGTACATATTTGGGAGCATCAGTACTGGTTGTTTCAAACTGATAACGGACGCTGCTGATTTTGCCCTCGTCATTCAGTTTCGGCTGATAACCGGCATAGGTGTATTCGGCAGAAACGGATTTTCCGTCTGTATAAGTAAAAGTAATTTTGTTTCCGTTAATTGTAATTTTGTTGGCGTCACACTGCCACGAAGTCTTATACTTCTCCAAATAGGTGTCTTTTGTGGTTGAGCTGTCCTCATCCTCTTCCGCCTTATGTTCGCAGTATTCGTCCAAATCACCGTTCAACAGATAAGGGTACAGGGACTTCCACTCACCGGCGAAGTCCGAGAGGGTGCGGTCCTTAATGTCGTCCTTTGTGATTTCTTCATCGTGACCGTGGTCATGGTCGTGTTCTTCCTCCTGCATACCCTCAACGGTTTCTTCCGTTTTCACGGAATCGCCAAGGACATCCAGCAAATTGATGACCTTCATATTCTTGTTGGTGGCATTTTTCAGGGCATCATCCACCCATTCGTCGGACTCGCCGCCCACATAGATAAACAGGTCGCAGTCGGAAATCTTGACAATATCATCAGCGGTGGGCTGATAGCTGTGCAGGTCAACGCCGTTGTCCAGCAGCATTGTGATTTCGGCATTGTCAGCTTTGTCACCGAGAATTTCCTTGACCCAGTCATATTCTGGGAAAATGGTGGTGACAATGCTCAGTTTGTCAGTTTTGTTGGTATCATTCTGCTTTCCGCAGCCGGCAAGAACGCCGACAAGCATTAAAAGCGCAAGCAGCGCGGTTGTTTTTTTCATAGGATTTTTTACCTCCGGATTATGATAAGAACTTAAAAATGGGCGCAAAAATACAAGGGCAACGGCAACGCCGCAAGAGCCTATCCGGAAATGGATAGACTACGCCCTTGTAAAAAGCTCTTATTTAATCTGAAAGTTTGACCTTGAGAGAAACCAGCGTAAAGCTCTGTGCGTAGTCCGTGCAGACAGAAATACTCCTGCACAGAGTATATGTAAACGCAGCAGCAAATGCTGCGGCGGATACGGCAAGTGAAAGGTTTTTTAGGGCGTTCTGGCAAACACTGATCTGATAGCAAATCGGGCAGTTCTCGCCCACACAGTCGTGGTTTGCTTCTGCGGCAATATAGAGAGCAGAATAGAGCATGACAAAAAAGACCGCAACAGCGACAATCAAGGATATAACGCGCTTTTTCTTTGTCATCATGCTCACCTCCTGCTATTTTCTGCAACCCTCACAAATGCCGTAGAGGATTGTTTCGGTCTTTTCAATCTGAAATCCCGTGTTTCTTAAAGTGTTTTGAATCAGTTGTGTTGTGTCTGCTTCATCTAAGTGAATGCTTTTTCCGCAGACTCGGCACGAAAGATGCAGATGCTCTCTACATTCTTTTGCCGCAATATATTGATAATAGACTTCTCTGGTATTCTCCCGGATACTGCGTTTCAGAATACCATCTTCCTCCAAAGTGGATAGATTACGATAAACGGCGCTGATGCTAATGTTATCTGCCGTCAGTGCATCGGCAATCTGCCGTGCGGTCATTTGTTCGTCTGTATGCTCTGCAAGATATTCTAAAAGCCGCTTGCGCTGCCGTGTCAGATATTTTGCCATCAGCTGCACCTCCGATTTGCAACTTGTTCGCAAATTATTATACTACGCTGTTTTGAGTTTGTCAATTTGCGACCAATTCGCATATTGACAAATTATCATCGAACTTGAGAAAAGTATGTTTTCGCACAAACAACAAAGCCGCCCGATTTCCGGACGGCAAATTGGCACAGACTGTATTTTATGCTCCCCAAAGCAGTATGCCAAGTGAGGCGGAAAATAGTATCATTATAATCGGCGACGGTGCAGCTTTTTTGATTCTTTTATATCCGAAGTGCGTCAGCCACAGAACTGCAAAGACCAGAATGGATTTAAGATCCGGAGCAAGTGACGAGTGAGTATCCGTGAATCCAAGCAAAGTTGATACGGCCATACTGATTGCCGTGGCAAGAATCATTGCGATAACGCAGGGGCGTACGCCGGAGAGAAAAGCGTTGACGCCGGCATATTTCATTAGGTTTTTGAGTACCGCCGCAATTAAAAGTATAATAACGAAAGACGGAAGAACAACGCCGAGTGTAGCAAGAAACGAGCCGAGAATGCCGCCTTGCGTGGAGCCTATAAATGTCGCCATATTAACGGCAAGCGGACCGGGCGTCGATTCCGAAACGGCAATGAAATTTAAGAATTCGCTTTCCGTTAGCCAGCCGTTTGAAATGACTGTTTCTCTTACAAGGGAAACCATTCCGTATCCGCCGCCGAAGGAAAGGGCGCCAATCATTAAAAAATTCAGAAATAATTTCAGGTAGATCATTGCTTATTGCCGTTTCCTTTCCGCAGTTTTTTCAGGAAGAAAATCGCAAGTCCTGCTGTGCCGCAAATCAGAATATAGTAAACGGAAGAAAAAGAAACGGCGAAAATTGTACACGACAGCATTGCGGCAATGACCGACAGTAAAACGACCATGTTGAAGGCATTTCTTTCAATGCCTTTCAGCATTTTCAAGCCGGAAGAGGAGATCAGATAGATTACACATACCTGTACTCCGCGGAAAGCATGGGAAACCCATGTAAGGCTTAAGAATTGATCAAAAAACAGCGAGATACAAAAAATTACGGTAAACGAAGGAATACAAACTGCCACGGTAGCCGCCGCAGCACCGAACAAGCCTGCAGTTTTGTAGCCGATATATGTGGCGCTGTTGATTGCAACCGGTCCGGGTGTAGACTCGGCAATGGCTACCATATTCAAAAAGTCATCCTTTTCGATCCACTTTTTGCGTTCTACAAATTCATTTTCAAGCAGTGCAATCATTGCGTATCCGCCGCCGAAGGTAAAGGCACCGATTTTAAGAAAGGTAAGAAACAAAGTCCATTCTTTTCTCATTGCCGCACCGCCTGTCTTTTACGGATAATAAAAAGTATAACGATACCGAGAATAATCAGGCAGCCGGACAGCACCTGTGATACACGGACACCCGGAAGGAGATAAAGGCTGTCAGAGCGTAGCCCCTCCACAAAAAACCGTATCGTTCCGTACCCGATCATATAAAATGGAAGAAGATAGCCTTTTCGCTTGAAATGCGGGTAGCATATCAGCATAGCGGTGAGTAAAGCTAAATTCAATGCAGATTCGTAGAAAAAGGTTGCCTGCCGCCATTGACCGATTTCTTCTATGTAAACGCCGTAAGGAAAAAAGCAGAGCGAAGGATTTGTAATTTGGTTTCCGTATGCCTCTTGATTGACAAAATTCCCCCAACGCCCGATAGCTTGCCCAAGCACAAGGCTCGGCATCAGGGTGTCGGCAAGTGACCAAAAGGAAATCCGTTTTACTCTACAGTAAATCAATGCAACTGCGACACCGCCGAGCACTCCGCCGTAAATGGCAAGACCCCCTCGGTTAATTTCAAAAACAGAAAGCAGGTCGTTTTTGTAATTATCCCATTCGAAAATCACATAGTAGGCTCTTGCACAAATAATGCATACAGGGATCAACCAAAGAGCAAGATCGTATATATGCTCCTTGTTGATGTCGGTTTTTCTGCATCGGTATATTGCCAAGGCAAAGCCAAGCACCATACCGCAGGCGATAATGATTCCGTACCAAGCGATATTCAGCCCTTCAATTCCGAAAAGATTTTCTATTGCATATCGGTTCAATTCCTTGTTCCCTCGCTTTTCTCAGTCTACCCGCAGCATACGGTAACCAACGCCGATATGCGTCTGAATGTATTGCGGGCTGTCCTTTTGCGGCTCCAGCTTTTTGCGCAGGGTCGCCATAAACACCCTCAGCGAGGCAATGTCGTTTTCCCAGCTGCTGCCCCAGATCTGCTGTGTGATATAGGTGTGTGTCAGCACCTTCCCGACATTGTGGGAGAGCAAACACAAGAGTTTGTATTCAATCGGGGTCAGGTGCAATTCCTCATTTCCCAAATAAGCGCAGCCGGCGGAATAATCAATTTTAAGCTCACCGTTTTGAAAAACGGATGATTCCGAATTGCTGTTTGCCTGCAGAAGCAGAAGTCGCCTTTGCGTGACACGAAGGCGTGCCAGAAGCTCCTCTACGGAAAAGGGCTTTGTCAGATAATCGTCCGCTCCGGCGTCAAGCGCCGTAATTTTATCACGATCCTCGCTGCGTGCACTGATCACAATAATGGGCATATTGGACCATGAGCGAATGTTTTCGATCACCTGTGTGCCGTCGATATCCGGCAGACCCAGATCCAGCAGAACGATATCCGGATTATGGGAGGTCGCTTCCATGATCGCACCTTGTCCGTTCTCGGCAGTCAGGTAGCGGTAATCATGCGCCTTTAATGTGGTTACGATCAGATTGCGGACGGGGCGGTCGTCCTCCACAACCAGAACAAGCGGTTTATTCATTCAGAGTCACCTCGCTGAGCGGTAAAGTAAAGGTAAATACACAGCCGTGCGGCACATTATCGTCAAGCGTCAGCGTTCCGCCGTGCAGCTCTACGATCGATTTACACAAGGTAAGACCGATTCCGAAGCTTCTGCGGCTGTCTGCGACGGTATTTTTCCCGGTGTAAAACATTTCAAAAATATGCGGTTTCATATCGTCGGGGATTCCGCTTCCGTTATCGGCGACACGAATCACGGCATACCCGTCCTGCTTTTCGGCACTGACGCAGATCTCAGAGCCTTGTTCGGTATATTTCAAGGCGTTGTCGACAAGGTTGACAATGACCTGCACGATGAGTTGTGCGTCCATGCGGGCAAGGATCAGATCATCGCACCTTACCGTCACCTTGTGCCCGACGGATTTTTTCTTCAGATGTGAAACGGCTTCGTTGATCACTTCATCTACAAGCTGGTCGGTAAGCTCCAGCTTCAGTCGGCCGTCATTCAGCCGTGTAACATACAGCAGATTTTCCACTACGCCGATCAGCCATTCGGAATCGTCATAAATATCCTTATAAATTTGCTGCTTGGTTGCTTCGTCCAGGCAGCTCCCATTATGCAAAAGCGTGTCCGCATTGCCCGAAACGGAGCAAAGCGGTGTGCGCAGATCGTGTGAGATCGACCGCAAAAGGTCGGCACGCAGCTGCTCGCTTTTTGCAAGATCTGCCGCCCGTTCCTTTTCGGCGGCGTTGTGTGCATTATCCATCGCCAGTGCGCATTCGTTCACAACCGACAGCACGATGCTGTTTTCAAAGGAATCAGGCTTTTCGGGTTTCATCGGTATTCCGATCACCCCGTAGACTCTGCCGCCTGCACGGATCGCAAGATAAAGACATTCGGATTTTCCAAACTGTGCGGTTGTTGCTCCTGCACGGCGACCGTTTTGAAGCACCCATTCGGCAGCCTGCCGCTCTGCATCGCTTAACAGTTTTTCAGCAAGTGCCTCCTTTTTTTCGGTATACAGCCGCCCGGTCGATATTCCGTTTTCGCCTTTCGTATAGGCAACAATGCTGCGGTCAAGAAGCCTGGAGAGCTGCATACAGGTCACGCTTAAAATATCGTCGTTGCTTTTCGCTTTTTGCAGCAAGCGGTCGGTGTCGAACAGCACCTGCGTGCGAAACGCAGAGCGAGCCGAAAGTCTTGCGTGATCCTTAAGCTTCGAGGCAAGTGTGCCGGTGAGAACGGCGGCTGCCAGCATAACAGCAAAGGTAACGGGATAACCCACGGCATAGGTCTGAAAGGATAACCGCGGTTCGGTAAGGAAAAATCCGAACAATACAACACTTAGAAGTGAGCCTGCCATACTGCAAAGGTATCCCTTGGTCAAAACGGAGATCATCAGCACACCGAGGATGTATACCGTAACGATATTGGTATCGGGAAAGCCGAGATGATCGAACAGAAACCCGATCGCCGTGCATATGGCAAGCGTCAGTCCGGTCATGGCAATATCCCGCAGCGACGGTATCTCTGCGCCTAAGAACAGACGGTGTCTGTGCGGCCTTGTGTAGTTCAGTGCATCCGGAATAATGTGAATGTCAACATCAGGGGTGGAGGAGATCAGCTTTTCGGTGAGAGTCGGTCTTCCGAACAGCCCTCTGCGGCGGGCGCTGCTTTGTCCGATTACAATTTTAGTGACATTGGAAAGTCTGACATATTCTGAGATCTGTAGCGGCACATCTTCACCGTGCGTCATAACGATCTCGGCGCCGAGCCTTTGCGCAAGCTGTATGTTCTGCGAAAGCCGGGACTGGTCCTCATCATTTATGACCGTATCCGTCTGTACATAGATGGCGGTAAATCTTGCCTCCGGCACTTTTGCCATTCTTGCGGCGGTATGTATGATCCTTGCGTTTGACGGCGAAGAGGAAAGGCAGACAAGGATATGCTCATCTGCGCCGTTTTTCGACTGCTCGGTTTGTGTTCTCATCGGTTTCACCGTCCTTTTATCTCATTATACATCAAAATCGTGAAATTTTCTACCGTAAGCTAAACCGCATCCTCTTTGCCGTCGGAAAGGATAATATCGACTGTTCCGTGCGTTTCCCGGAAACGGTGGATCTCGCTTAATATTTCGCTGTCGGACAGTCCTTGCGGCAGCAGGACTTCGGAAGGCTCGCAGGATTCGTTTTCCTTTAACAGCGCCTTTCTGTTTTCTTCAAGAAATCGATCCAGCCTGCCCATAAGAAAAAATCCGAAAACAAATACGGCAAGCAGGCTGACGATCAGCAATAGTTCAGCCAAACCCATTCACCTCTGTCAAATGCGAAAGCACTTTTGCAATTCCTTGTATGCGCCGAGAACCAAAAGAGTGATTTTGTCTGTAAGAACGGTTTCCGTCGAAACTGCCATATTGATTTTTCCGTTCTCCTTGGTCGCCATAATATTGATGCTGTATTTTCTGCGGATATCCAGCTCTCCGACGGTTTTGCCGATCCATCCCTCCGGCACCTCTACCTCAAAAATGGCATGGGCTTCGTCAACCTCAATATAGTCCCGAATATGATCGGCGGTGTACCGAATGGCCGCCCAATTTGCCACCTGTTTTTCCGGGTAGACGACCTCGTCGGCCCCGTTGCGCAGAAGGAATTTTGCCTGCACATCACGCTCGGCACGGGATACCACCATTTTTGCGCCGAGTTCCTTCAGCAAAGAAGTCGTCTCAAGCGAGTTTTGAAAATTCCCTCCGATGGTAACGATGCACACATCAAAGTTGCCGATACCGAGCGACTTCAAAAACTCCGTATTTGTGCTGTCTCCGATCTGTGCATTGGTGACGATCGGCAGAATTTCATTGACTCTTTCTTCGTTGCTGTCCACCGCCATCACCTCGTGTCCGAGTTTATTCAACTGCAAAGCAATATGCTTGCCGAATCTGCCGAGGCCTATCAATAATATATTTTTCATAACAATAACTCCTTTATCCGACTGTGATCTTTTCAAGCGGCAGTTTTGCACCGCCCTGATTTTTATTGGATATCGCTGCATATATCAGGGTTAGTCCGCCGACTCTGCCGAGATACATTAAGACGATCAAAATAAGCTGAGACAAAATGCCGAGCTGCGGCGTGATTCCGAGCGTAAGGCCGACCGTTCCGACGGCGGACGCCGTTTCGTAAAGACAGGTGCCAAGCGGAAGACCTTCTGCCGTGCTGATAATAATTCCGCCGATGAAAAACAGCAGAAAGTACATTACGGCAACGGTCGCGGCGCTTTTTACCGCCGAACATTCAAGCCGTCTGCCATAGACTTCGGCATCGTCCTTTTTTCGGCAGACGGAAAATGCGTTCAGAACCAAAACGGCAAGCGCAGTCGTTTTCATACCGCCCGCCGTGGAGCCGGGCGAGCCGCCGACAAGCATCAGCAGAATCATAATTGCCTTGGAAGAACCGGTCATAGCGGGAAGATCGGCGGTATTAAATCCGGCAGTTCTCGGTGTGACAGACTGAAAAAGCGACGCAAGGATCCTTTCGCCGAGCGGCAGTCCCGTGAAATCACAAAAGAAAAAGAATACTGCGGGGAGAATAATGAGGAGCATCGTTGTTACCAATATGACCTTGCTCTGCATACGGTATTTTTTGAAATGCCACTTGTTTGTGCAAATATCATCCCAGGTCAAAAAGCCGATGCCGCCTACAATAATTAAGAGCATAACAGCAATATTTATCGCCGGATTTCCTATGTATCCCGTAAGAGACGGGTATTTGTTTTCGGCGGTGCCGAGTATGTCAAAACCGGCGTTGCAAAAGGCGGAAACCGAATGAAACGCCGCCATCCAAATTCCCTTGATACCGTAGTTTCCGCAAAAGGTCGGAAGCATGGCAGCCATTCCGATAAGCTCGACCAAAAAAGTTCCCCGGACAATAAAGCGGGTCAAGCGGACGATCCCACCGACCTTCGGGGCGGAGATGGCATCCTGCATGGTGCTGCGCTGCATCAGTGATATTTTTCTGCCGGACAGCATGGCAAAGGTCGCCGCGACCGTCACAACGCCGAGTCCGCCTATCTGAATCAGCAGCAAAATCACCGTCTGTCCGAAAGCGGACCAATAGCTGCCTGTATCCTGCACGACCAGCCCCGTAACGCAAACAGCGGAGGTCGATGTGAACAGCGCTTCGTGAAACGGCGTAACAGCTCCGGTATTTGATGAAAACGGCAGCATCAATATCAGCGCTCCGAGCACTATGACGCCGGCGAAGCCCATGACGATCAGCTTAAAGGATGACAGCCGCTTTTTTCTATGTATAATTTCAGGCATATATACTTCTCCTGTTTCTGCTTGTTTACATAGAGTATACCGTGAAATATAAAAAAACGGTGTAATGATCCGGCACTCTGTATTAAGATTGCATTAAGACGCTCATGCTTTGAAAACCGAGATTTTAAGAGAACAGAGGACACAGCAAAAGGCACAGCCATCAATTCAGATGACTGTGCCTTTTTAAGCTGTCTGTTATCTTTTACACATCACCGAGGTGCCTCTACATATTGACACAAAGGCGGTGACCAAGGACGCCGAGGGGTAATATTGAATACTGGCACTGCGAGAATTGCGGTAAGTATTTTGCCGACGCTGCGGCAACAAAGGAAATCACCAAGGCAGCTACCGTAATGGCTAAGCTGCCGGACGATCCGAAATCTCCTCAGACCGGCGATAGCAGCAACCTTATGTTGTGGATCGCATTGCTGTTTATCAGCGGCGGAGCTGTGACAGGCACGGCGATAATCCGCAAAAAGAAAAAGCACTCTGCTGAATAACAGAGTGTAGATAGCAAAAGCGGCAGGCTCAAAATCACAAGGATCATGAGCCTGCCGTTTGACAAATTCAATCATTTGTGCTATACTATATAGACAAAATTCATGATGTGGTGTTTTCAAGGCATTTGATATGCTGCTTTTAACCACGCAATTGCGCAGAACAATTGCGTGGTTTTGTTCTGCCTTTTTTCAGGAGGACAATATGAAAGCAAATCAAAAACTCGGAACCATCATGAAAGAGCTGGTCTGGTTCAGCCTGCCGCTGATCCTCAGCGGCGTCTTGCAGCAGCTCTACAACTGGGCGGATGCGTTTATCGTCGGCAATGTGGACGGCGAGCTGTCGCTGTCTGCTATCGGTGTGACAACAACGCCCATCAACTTTTTTATCACAACCATCACAGGCTTCACGCTGGGGCTGTCTGTCCTGATCGCAAAGAACTTCGGGGCAAAGAAGCAGGAAAATATCCCGCCCGTGCTGGCGGTATTCGCCGTGATCCTCGGCGGGGTGTTTCTGCTCATTGCGGCTGGCGGCTCTGCGCTGTCCTATCCGTTTATGGCGCTGCTGCACACACCGTCCGATACCATCGAGCTTGCCGGCAGCTATATCCGTATCATTTTCCTCGGACTGCCGTTTTTAGCGGTCTACAATGTCTATACTGCGACCCTGCGCGGACTCGGAGACAGCCGGGTCCCGTTTCTGTCCATTCTGCTTTCCTCCATCGTCAATGTGCTGCTGGACATTCTTTTCGTTGCGGTATTTCGCTGGGGCGTACAGGGCGCAGCCACGGCAACGGTACTGTCTCAGGCCACGATGACCGTTTTCATTGTGATTTACGGAACAAGGAAGTACCGCTGGCTGAAAAGCGGCTACCGAAAGGACAGCTTCTGCGCTTCCGTTGTGCGGGAGGGCGTGCGGTTCGGACTGCCGCCGATGCTGCAATCCAGCATCAGCTCTCTGGGCGGTTTGGTCTTGCAGGATTTTATGAACCGCTTCGGAACGGATACCGTCACAGCCATCACCACGGCATACCGCATTGACACGCTGGTCATGCTGCCCATTGTGAATCTCGGCTCCGGCATCTCCACGGTCACCGCCCACAGCCACGGCGCGGGGGATGAGGTGCGCACCCGCAAAACGCTCACTGCCGGTACGATATTGACCCTTGTGGTGTCGCTGCTCCTTACCGGGATCGTGATCCCGACAGGCGGAAAGATCATTGCTCTTTTCGGCGCCGGTGCGACTGCGGTCATGATCGGAAGCGCGTTCTTTCAGCGCATCGCCTGCTTCTACCCCATCTTCGGCTTGACCACGGCATTCCGCGGCTACCTTGAAGGCAGGGGCGATCTGGTCTATTCCAGCATTGCGGGCATGGTGTCGCTGGCGGTACGCATCCTCGCCTCCTACGCAATGGCTCCGCACTTCGGCAATATGTCGATCGCCTACGCCGAAATGCTCTCCTGGGTGTGGCTGCTCGTGATGTACCTGCTGCGGTTTGTGAAAATGAAAAAAGCTCGGTAATATAAGCCGTTTAGCACCGCCCCTGCAAGCAGGACACATAACTAACACAATAAATCGGTTCGGTGATTAAATGAGATCCCGTATTCTGTTTAATTTTGCCGATGCGCAAAATTGCCGAGTATTGCAATTTATCGGAGGATTGTTCGCTATATGATAGGATTAAAGAGAGGCTTAGTTAAATTAGAACCGTACCAAGAAAAATGGCGCAATGAGGCGAAACAGACGATTGCGGATCTGAAAAGCCTTTTGGGAGATACAGCCGTTGATATACAGCATATCGGAAGCACTGCAATTCCTGCTGTCCATGCAAAACCCATTATTGATATTGCGGTGGGAGTCTGCGATCTGAAAGACATCATACCGTTCATTTCGCTGTTAGAAAATCACAATTATATTTATCGAGGTGAGGATGCAGCGGAACAGATATTATTTGTAAAGGGTGACTTTGAAAGGGATATCCGTACCCATCATGTTCATGTAGTGAGATGGAACGGCTCCCAATGGAACAACTATCTCAATTTTCGTGATTATCTGAACACCTTTCCCGAAAAGGCTATGGTATATGATGCTTGTAAGCGTAGGCTGGCCGGCAAATTTCCAAAGGACCGCAAACGCTATACAGAGGGAAAGCAGGAGATGATCTCAAAGTATCTCAGCGAGGCGGAGCTGTGGAAATCAAACCGGCAAAAGTCATTAGATAAACAGAGTGTAGAATAACTGAAAACGGCAGGCTCAACATCACAAGGATCGTGAGCCTGCCGTTTTGCTGAGTATTCGGCTTTATTCTTCCGTCACCGGTGGGATAAAGTTTTCTATCGCACTGCGCAGCTTTGGATGACGAATGACAAAATGGATCGCCGGGGCTTTGCCTTTGGATACCATGACCCATTGCCCTTCGTGAATGAGAATCTGCAAATTGCGAAAGGTGTGCGCCGAGGCTTGTTTGAATGAGTAATTCGGATTTTGCTCGGCAAAATTTCTGATCTCATCGAGATGCGCCGTGTATTCCTCTTCACTGTACGGAATATCCGTTTCGCAGAATACACCCGAAAGCTCCAATGTGGGCGGATCGCTTGCAAAGTCCTGCGCTGAAAAAATCGGCACCTCATCTTCAACAGCTTCTTTTTCAAGGATTGTCAGCACCCGTTCCCTTTGTGCAGCGGCATATTTTTTGATTTTCTCTTTCTGCTCGGCGCCAATTCCGTTCCGTGTGAGGATACGGTCTAACAGCCCGTCACTTAGTGTGTACAGCGGCATGGTGGAGAGAATGCTGCGGCGACTGCCCTGCCGTTTCACATCGGAAAGAAGGAATGTATTCAGCTCGTTTTCCCGTTCACTGCGGTAGATGTCCATCAGCGGATAAGCGTTGCTCAGCATTTCGTCCGCCCGTTTCTGATAATATTCCACCTCTCGCTTGGACTTGGTCAAATAGTATTTTCCGTCTGCATGGTATCCGGCAATGGCTTCACCCGAAAGTGCAGCCGCACCGGAAACCTTGAGAAAATGCAGGAAGATATTATTCTGTGCATTCTTGAAATAGTAGGGCGAGATCTGCCCGGTCATATACATCGGGATCCAACTTTCAAGCCCCAGCATCATCTCGTCAAAGGAACGGTCAATGTTATGTATCTGATTGAGGTGCAGTCCCTTTTTGAGCATCATCGCCATGCCGAACATCCACTTTTTCGGGAACTCCGGATCCTTTGCCATTTCGGAAAGCGGCATATCACTGTACATGGTCACCGGCGCCATAGATTTTGAAAGCACGGTCGCTTTTAAGAAATCCAGCTCACTCTCCATCATTTCTTTAATGCCGAAATATGTCTTGGAGGATGGGATCTGAAACGGTACGGACGGGACTTTCAGCTCGTCAAATTTAATTGCCTTGATATATTCGTTCAGATCGAACTCATTCAGCTTACTCAGAAACTTGGAAACGCTGTCACTTCCGGCTTCCTGCACCGGCTGCTCCAAAAGCCAGCTCTTGATTTTTGTATATCGCACGGAAAGATCATAAATTTGAGCCACATCACAGTCGATCAGCTCCGCAACGGCGGCGATTTCGGAGGCCGCACGCATTTCCCTTGCCACAAAGGAAGCAACAGCCGCAGCAAACCGTTCGGCGTCCCCCGGTCTTCTCGATCCGTTACGAATGCGGAAAATGGCAGAGGTATCGTAATTGGTATACTGGCTCAGCCGTGCGAGATTGATGTTCAATGCTGCGATTATCGTATTGAAATTCTGCCGCAGAACCTCTTTGTCGGTGGCAACAAAATCATCGCAAACCAAAAAAGACGCTTTTACGGATTCTGCCGTAATATCCGGCAGTTTCTTTTGGGCGGCGATCTCCGCAATGGCGCTGCAAAGATTCTCAAACGGCTTTGTGCCAAGCTCGGGTACTCGCTCACCGCTTTTATATCGGCTGAATGAGGCGCCCGAAATGCCGGATAAATTGCCAAGCTCTTTTGCCGAGCAGGAGATGCTCTCCATATACGCATTCAATTTCTCGCTGAATTTCATAATCTCTACTCCGTTACCGTTCATTTGATACCATTATACAGCATTTCTCCGCAAAAGAAAAGTGAGCAGCAAGGTTGTTTTCCAAAAGTGTCCATTGACACTTTGGAAAACATACTGAAATACGCTTTCTTATATGGTATAATTACCGTGTCTAAGTATATACGCTATTGGCTTTTATGGCTATGCCGAGAGAGGGAACGCTTATGCAACACAAAAAACATAAAAAAATATGGTTCAGACTGACGATGGCTGCTTGTGCGGCGGTCATGGTCATGTCGCTTATGCCGTTGACGGCATCGGCAAGGGAAACCGGGCACACCGTGCTGACCGAGGATTATTACGGACTTACCGACAGTAATGCCGCCAAGGTTCCGGGACTGGTTTACTCTTGCTCAAGACACGGTGGCAAAATGATCCCGCATTACAGAACCGAGCAAGATGAGTATACAAAGGAGATTCCGGGACTTATAGAAAGAAACGGAAACAGCATAAAATATATTGACACTTATTATTGCCGTGACTGTTATGAATTCTGGGTAAACACCATAAAGGCAAATATAGCCGATGCGGCAAGCGTCGGTCAGTCTATCGAGTTGGAACACCCCTTGAATGTTGAAGGATATGTGGAGTTTCTCAGTGACGGCGGAGGAATGACCGGAAACGGCGGCGTGTTCTTTTACTATTCACCGAAGATGGATGATACTAAAAATCTACCGGAAAAATCAAAATCATCCAACGGTGACTTTACCGTTGTTTCACCGCCGATAAATGTATACGACAGTGAAGGGCATTTGATTTTGAATTCCGGCAAGGCTCTCCCCGAGCCGAACTCCAAACAGCCGAACAATGATGACCCTGTCGGTAATTGGGATAAAAACGGTGCGTTCGCCTTTTATAATTTTTTCTATACTGGCATGAGAACAATAGTGAATAAACCTGCTTCTGCCAATGATCCTGCATGGGATACCGTAAAGGATACGACGAGGATCTATTTTATGCAGCGGCAGGCTGATAACCAGATCCCGGCTTGCCGTATAAGCCGTGGTTCTAACTGGTATAGCTATGACTATTCCAAGATTGCGGATTGGCAGGTTACCGACCTTATGATGGAGTATTCCACCGGTGAACTCTGCGGTTATGCCACCTATACGGGAAGTCAGACAGAAGTAGCTGTTCCCGAAAAAATTAACATACCGGTGTACGGCGATGTAAAAATAGTTGGTTTGGATATTGAAAATCACAATCTTACAAAAGTATATATCAACGACAATGTCACCTGTATCCGGCGGCTGAGTTCGGTAAACCTTGAAGAAATCTCCGGATGCAAGAACCTTGAATACATAGAAAAATACGCTTTCCAAAATGATGTGTCACTGAAAAGCATACCCGAAATGCCGAAGCTTGACTGGATCGCCATGGGCGCCTTTGAGGGCTGCATTTCCCTGCGCGACATTAAGCTGCCCGATAACATGACCTTCATCGACTTCACGGCGTTCGGCTGGTATGATACGGTGCTCGGCAATTACGATATCGGCATGTCAGATCAGAGCTGGGAGGATTTCCAGTATCTTAGTGACCTCTCCGACAACGATAAGATTCTTGGTATAACCCTCTATGCAAAAAAAGGAAGTACGACCTACAAATTGCTGGACGCCCTGATCAATAAAAACGATGCACTGACACCTGAGCTTGACGAAAACGGAAAACCGTCTTTCAAATCATACGGCAACACCGTTGCCATGATGAGCGGAGAAGTGAAAAACTACACCTCGCACTGGGGCTTAAAGAGCAGCGGTGACTATAAGGGAAACCTTGCTTCTACAGACAAGGATGTGGATGATTCTACAGGCGGCAGACTCGGCGAATACGGCGAGGGCGAGGCGTCTTGGAGTCCGAAGAAGATTCTTGAGAAAGGCGCGCTTACCGCAAGCCTTCTGCTGTTCTTCGGCATTACCCTCGGCGTTTCGCATTACACCGGTAAGAAACCGGATAAGAAAAAGCCGGTTCCGGAAATTCCGAAAACCTATTGGGGAATGACCCTTGAGCAGTGGTCTAAGATGGGATATGACGGTATCGACCTTATCTCCGGTTCGTTTGATAATATGGGCAAAACAGGCACGGTGATGAAAGGAGTCGTCGCCGCAGGTAAGGCATTCCAGAAGTATTTGGATATATACAGTGAGACCGGGAATGCCGCCGAAGCATGGAGTAAAGCCTTTGTCAGCTCGCTGTCTGTGGGAACTGCCTTCGGCATGGCGACCGACGGGATCCCCGCCATTGGAATGTGGGATACCATTTCCGGTCTGGCAATGGGCACCTCCACGGCGGCGGACGCCGTCAGCGCGGGCGGCACTGTCGAGCATTTGGCGGATCTGTTTACGGACTATATGTACTCCCGCAATAAAGAACTGCATCTGGATACCGGTTTCGATCCGAGTGTTGTATACACCCGTGAGGAGCTGGCACAGCGGATCGCCGACGGTGCTTACGGAGAGAATATCAAGAACATTTCCGGCGCATTGGATCTGGTCAGCAGTTGGCAAAGCGTCAAGGATACGGCAACCGGCATCTTCGGCGAAGACGGCCTCGGATGGGGCATTTTCGGCAATATGAGTGACACGGCAAACGAGATGATCAAGGGCAGCCGTGTGGCTGAGCAATATGTCGAATGGTTCAATTCGGCAGTGAGAGATTTCTACACGACCGGAACGAAGGGAGGAATGTAAGATGCAGGCAAGAAAACTATCTTATTTGGCGATAGACCGTCTCGGCGAGCTGCTCGGGCTGACGGCGGATGTTCTTTCTCCGATTTATGACCTTCAGTCCGCTATCCGGGAATTGAAGGAAGCTATGCCTCCCGAACTGAAAGAGGGACTTGATGCACAACTGCTTGCGGATGGCTTGCTTACCGAGGAAGCGGAAGGCTTGCAGCCGACCGCTTCAATGAAACTCTTTGTTTCGGCATTATATTGTCCGAAGAAATGTTATCGGGTGCGAATGCATGAAAAGGACGGTATAGGCGACACCTATCTTCTGCTTGTGGACAACGCATGGCTCCGTATAGACGCTTTCCGCGGTCAACTGACGGTTTCCGGACCGTTTGATCTTGCGGCAACAGAACTGTATTTGCGGGCGTTCATAGAAACGGCTTTGCGAGAACCGGATACTCAGCTTCAAATTGAGCGAAGAGAAGAAGGCTTTGTTCACGGTGCGGTGGTCGAACTGGACGGCGACGGATATTCCTTTGCCGGCACGGTTTTTGCTCCTTCCGACAGTTCTCCGCAGATGTTTATTCATGTGTTTGCGGCTACCGATGAAAACCGAAAGTGGATCGCCGATATGCTCATAGGCAAGCGTGAGTTCGTCCTCCCCGAAAGTGAACAGGAAGAAGAAACGCCTGCCGAAAAGCGTTCTTACAAAAAAGCGATAAAGGGTTTCCTGATCGCGCTTGCTGTGAATGTGTGCGCCGCAATCATTATTGCCGTGCTGAAAGCGGTACTGTGAGGTGGGGCGTATGAAACTGAAAAATATCATTTCTAATGCATTTGACGCAATAATAAGCTCATACGAGGGCAAAAAGTTTTGGCCGAGCCTCATACTGAGGCTTGTAATGGCACTTGCTTCGGCGGTCATCACTGCCGTGTTTGCAAACACGCTGTTTTCAAAGAACAATATTGTCAATCAGATTTTTGCCGCCCTGTTCTTCTATTTTCTGATGGTGTCGGTCAGCAAGCTGATTACCGAAATCAAGCGCGGCGGTTTTTCGGGGCGGCTGAAAAACACCGTTTGCAATATGGTACGCCTGAAACCTCCGGCATTGTGGTTCTTTATCGCCGCAATCGTTCTGTCGCTGTTTTTGCCGTATGCATTTGTGCTGTCTTTGGCGCTGCTGCTTTTCTGCTCGGCGGTATCGGAGAATAACTCCCTGCTGCTCGGCGTAAAGAACGCTGTGACAAAGGGCAAAAATCCGGAACGGAACGGTAAAGGGCTGGCGGCGTTTACCGGCGGACTTATTGCCTGCGGGCTGATTATCTGCATACTTGCAAACCTCGGCGTGCCAACGCTCTACGGCGTGATAGACGGCAGCAATCCGAAACCCGATACGACACAGAACGAACCGGCGGGAAAGGATGACGGCTCAAGTGCGAACACACCGTCGGATACGGATAAAACGCCAGACAGCACGGCAAAGCCAAATGACGGAGATACAACGGTAAACGACGACGCATCCGTAGAGGAAGCGGCAAAGCAGCTCACGGATAAGCTGATCGAGTATGCCGGCAAGGACAAAAAGGCGTTTGCAAAGCTGTTCCGCAATACGGATGACTCGGTTATCGATCAGTATTACAACACTTCGTATGATAAATTCCGTGAGTACGGCAAGAGCTTGATTGCCATAGCCGCTCAGGACAGCGATAGTGTATGGTTTACGGCGCTGTATTATCAGATACCTGATAACTACCCGGCAGAAAAAGAAAAGTCGGTCTATCTGTCAACGATCATGACGCACGCAGACGACGGCTGGAAGCTCGAATGGAACGACGATGTGCGCTCTCGGCTGCAGTCGAAATATGATAACGCCGGCTTCACCTCTGACGGTCTTGAAGCAAAAGAGTACGGCAATGCGTGGGCAAAGTTCTTTATCCCGTTTGATACAGGCACCGCAAAGATATTCTATGATGATGCCGTGATGTGCAAGTTGACTGAGATGTATATAGACGATAACGATAATCTGAACCTTACCTTCTATGCGTCAAACGATACGGAAAACGCAGTGAAACTCACCGGTGTGGATATCACCGTTTCCGACGGGGACAGACAACTGTTCAGCAAAAGCTTTGAAGTTGACGAACCGGTTCAGAAGGGCGAAGCGTTTCTGTTTGCGCTGACGATCTATTCGGACGAACTTGACTTTAACACCTGGAGCAGTCCGAAGATCACCGATTTTAAATTCAGTTACGAAAACCAATAAGTATTTTGTTGCGGTCGATTCCGCAGAAAGGAGCAAATCAAAATGCAAACCAAAACCATAAAAACCAAGTTGCTTACAGCACTGCTCACGCTGTGCATGGTGCTGTCGCTGGTGCCGCTGTCGGTGTTTGCGGCGAATTCGACAGTCAGCAACGAATCCGAACTGGAGTCGGCACTTAAAAATGCGGACTGCGCCGAGGTCAAGCTGGGCGGTAACATTGAGACCACTTGGCGGCTCGATGTGGAGCGCACCGTGACGCTGGATCTGAACGGGTTTACCTTGAGCTGTAGTTTGACGAATGAGGATATAATTCGGGTGCGCAGCAGCGGAAACCTGACGGTAAAGGACAGCGGCACCGGCGGCAAGATCGACGGGCAGAATAAAAACTGCGGATTTAATGTCCGGGGCGGCACGCTGACCCTGGAGAGCGGCAGCATCGTGAACTGCACGGACGACGACGGTGACGGCGGCGCTGTGGATGTTTTCAACAGCGGTGACTCGGAAACGCCCGTCAAGTATGGTAAGTTCATCATGAACGGCGGTGCCATTGCGGACTGCAAGGTCGACGATGACGGCGGCGCGGTGGACATCGGCAGCGGCTGCACCTTCATTATGAACGGCGGTACCATCAGCGGCTGCAGAGCCGACGATGACGGCGGTGCTGTGTTTATCAAGCAGGGCGGCGCCTTTGAGCTGAATGGCGGCGTCATTGAGAATTGCTCTGCCGGCAATAACGGCGGCGCGGTGAATATTTATAAAGACGGCCGCTTCACCATGACCGGCGGTACCATTAAGGATTGCAAGGTGGACCTGGGCGGTTACGGCATCGCGGTGTATGGCGATGATGATAAGGCCATCGTCGCCATTTCCGGCGGCACCATTGAAAACTGCGGCGTAAAACCTTATCATTTCGATGTGTACACCGTGACCTTTGACTCTGACGGCGGCAGCGCTGTGGCCGCGCAGAAGGTGCTGAATACTCCGGCCGTGAAGCCCGCCGACCCGAAGAAGGACGGCTATGATTTTGCCGGCTGGTATCTGGGCGATACGCAATATGCTTTTGAGACCAATGTCACCGAGAATATTACCCTGAAAGCAAAATGGACGCAGACAGCCCCGACAAACATCGCCACTGCAACGATTGAGAATGCGAAATTCGACTATCAGCCCGGTGATGCCCCGCAGGCAACAGCCACGGTAGCTGCTGCCGATACTGACAAATACGAAATCGCTTATGAATGCTGGCAGCAGATTGAAAACAACCAACCTGTTGCCGCCTGGTATTCCGATAACGGTTCGCACGGTTCTCTGCCGACCATTACGGCATTTGAAAGCGGCAAGACCTATGTGTATTCCCTTATGCTGAAGCCGAAAGACGGATATTCATTCGGCAGTGAGACCGTCATTACCGTGAACGGGCAAAAAGTATCGGCACCTTTCGTCAGCGGTTCTATGTATATTCCCTCCATTAAAACGATTACGCTCACCAAACAGACCAATAACATCACCTCTGTTGATATTGAAAGTGTCAAGCTCGACTATCAGCCGGGCACTGCCCCGCAGGCATCGGCCAAGCGAACAGGCACTAATCAGGATAAATATGATATTCTCTTTGAGTGCTGGGAAAAGCGGGAAAAGGACGCCAACGACACCATAAACACTGTTGGCTATTGGTATTCCGATGAAAGCAGTTATTCGGACGGCGATGTTCGATTCAATACCTTTGAGAAGGGCGGAAGATACAGATATTCCGTGAAACTTCAGGCAAAAGACGGCTATACCTTCGACAGCAATTTGACAAACAGAGAAAATGTTACATTGAACGGAGCAAGCCTGCCGTCCGGTTCGTGGGTTATGGTGATGGATGACGGTAAAACCTGCCTCATTCAATATGGAACAGAGACACGCCCCGGTCAGACTGTTGAAGAAATTCGACTTGACGGAGCGGTTATCAACTTTACTGCCGGCGATAAACCTCGCTTCAGCGGCGTTGTCGATCCTTACATTGATATCGATCATCAGCGGTGGGATGCCGATAATGGGTACGGTATCACATCCAGCGATTTCTGGAACACTCGCTACAACGGTAAGCTCATTACGGAATTTGAAGCCGGAAAGAGCTACACCTATGGCGTTTATTTCAAGATTTCCGATTTAGGCATGGAAGAGGGCTACCGCTTTGATAAGAACACAAAGCTCTATATAAACGGTAAAGAGATCACCCTGACACCTGATCAGATCAGCATAGACGATAACGGCGAGACCATTTGGTTCTACAATGTTCTGACCATGACACCGACGGCGTCCGGTACAACGCCCGAATATAAAATCACAGACGGTGCAAACGGCACATGGACGCAGAACAGCGACGGTACGCTGAAATTTGTTGCCAACGGTGATTTCTCTAAGTTCACCGGCGTTAAGGTAGACGGCACGCTCATCGCCGCAGATAAATACACTGCCGCTTCCGGCTCTACGATCATCACGCTGAAAAAAGATTACCTCAGCACGCTTTCTGCCGGCAAGCACACCCTGACCGTTGTCTATAATGACGGCGAGTGCAGCGCGGAGTTTGAAATCAAGGTAGCTCAAAGCGGCGGCGAAACAACGCCCGGCAAGCCTGATGACGGCAGCACCACACCGGATAAACCGAATCAGGACGATCCGAAGTCCCCTCAGACCGGCGACAACAGCAATCTTATGCTGTGGTTCGCACTGCTGTTCATCAGCGGCGGCGTTCTAACCGGTGTAACGATATTTGATAAGAGAAAAAAGCATTCCGTCAAATAATCAAAGATAAGTAACAATTAACTATCCATCATGGAAACATAGCAATTACGGCACAGTGGGCATAAAAATCCGCTGTGCCGTATTTCTTTCCTTGGCGACTGTTTTTGAGAAATAAGTGATTCCTCGGTCATAGCCCGACAAATTTTTTGCCGAATCCAATGTATACTGTGTATAGCAAACTTATGCACTCTTCACTTTTGCCCCGGCAGCGGATACACTGAAATCAACGGATACCAAATACAGCGAGGTAATTATGAAAACAAGGAGATGTCCCTAACAACCATGTACATAAGCGAAACGCAACGCCCAAGGCCGTCTTAACAAAACGGTTTTTATATGCACGCCCTCATGCGGCTGTACTATGCCCCAAAGCATAGCACAGCCGCTTTTTTGTTTTCCCGAATATCGTTACAGGAGGTGACCCCGATGTTCAGCCATGCAGAATCCATCGACGAAGCTCAACACAACGCAGTGCCATAAGAAGCGGCGCCCTGCCGTTTTCAAGCGACAAGGTGAAAGAATGAAAAAGAATACAGGAAAGAAACAGGTGTTGAAATAGCAAAGACTGTCTTCTGCCTTATAAGACGCTTTGCCCGGACACAAAAACACCTCTGTTTTTTTGACCTCTGCGGTCGACAGAATTCCATACGATATCCGCAAAAGGCCAACGATAGTTCCGTTTTTTCGGAATTTCAAAGTGGCTTGGCTTTCTGCGTTTATATAAACGGCAGCATACTGTCGAAGTATGCGGTAGGCTGTCGAAGCCCTCCGTATCAATCGTTTTTGACCTAACAAAAAACGATTGAACGGAGGTACATAAACTTGAAAAAACTAAACCCCAAAAAGGTTTTTATAATGGCCGACGGCGGATATCGGGAGATTACTCCCTCAGAACATGAATTTCGGAAAGAAACCGATGCAGACTATCGGAAAAAGAAATTCATCGGCCTGCACAGCATGATCATGGAGGTGAGTGAAAAGGAATACGGTGAATTCTACCGCAACAAACGGCGGCAGAAATATCTCGACGAGCAGCGCAGGGATAACGGCGATGTTTCGTATGACGCCTTGAACAGCGATGAATTCAACGGCGAGGACATTCTGATCGCCGAGCTGCCGGATGTGTGCGATACGCTTGCCCATCAGCAATTGTTGGACAAGCTGCGGAAAACGGTGGACGCTCTGCCGGAGGATGAAAAGGCTTTGATCGTTGCGCATTTCTACGATGAAGTTCCGCAAACAGAGCTTGCCGAGCGCTACGGCGTTTCACAGCAGGCAATCAGCAAGAAAATCGCAAAGATCCGTGCGAAACTCAAAAAACTTTTAGAAATTTAAAAAATTTGGTTGTAGCCCCCTTGCTTTTTCGGCTGAAAAAGTGAGGGGGCTTTCTCAATAGCCTCTGTTGCTCTTTGAAAATTAAATAGTACAGCGCATTCTTTACCTTCCTTCTGCTGTCGGCGAGAGCCGATAAGCCACACGACCTATGAGTCGGACGGTGCGGCGCATCCGCACCGAAGGCCATGACTGGCAGAAGAAATAATGATACTTCCGTTCAGTCCTAAAGTCGAGCGTGATAAAACCGTCGCAACTAAGGAGAGCGGCTCGGAGAGATCCTCGGAGTGGTGAGATTCCAATGAGGTCAAATGCATGACCGGAGGGTGCGTTCCCTTGTTCGGGGCGTCGTGGACAAATACGGACAAAAGCAAAAACGATTGATACAAAGACCAAGGCGGTCGTTTGCTCAAAAGCACCTGGCCGCCTTTTTACTTAAACGGAGGCTAACTATGAAAGAGATCAAACGAGGCGAAATCTATGCCGTTGACTTCGGCACGGGCTTCGGCAGTGAGCAAGGCGGAATACGCCCGTCCTTGATTTTACAAAACGATATCGGTAACAAGCACAGCCCCACCACCATTGTGGCGGCAATCACAAGCAGAAAAACAAAAGCCAATCTGCCCACCCATGTGAAAATCATGGCGAAAGGGCTTAAAACCGAATCCACCGTCCTGCTCGAACAAATCAGGACGATAGACAAAGCGAGGCTCGGCGAATACATCGGCAGGCTCGACGGCAAGACCCTTGCCGCCGTCGACCGTGCCATAGTGGTGAGTCTCGGCATCAAATACCTGGAGGAACTGCTCAATGGATAAAAGAACCGACATCAACAATACATCATTCGCTTACAGTGTAAACCTATTAAAAATGCTCCTCGCCATGCAGCTCATCACCGAGGATGAATACGAAAGAATCACTCAGATCAGTGCCGAACATTACGGTGCTGATCTTATTTATGTCTGAAATCTTAATTCTCAAGTATTTGAGAAAAACCGCTGGAAGTATTCGAACTCCTGTGGTATTGTGTGTCGTGCCGAAAGGCAAAAACAGCAAGGCGACCCCTTGCGGAAAGGAGAAATGCAGATGAAAACAATAACCGAGATCACCCGGCAAAAGCCGACACCGCCTCAGATAAGGCTTGCGGCTTACTGCCGAGTGTCCAGTGATTCAAGCGACCAGCTCCACTCCTTCGCTGCACAAATCAAATACTACTCCGAATACTGTAAACGGCATCCCGAATACAAATTCGTAGACATTTATGCAGACGAGGGCGTGACCGGAACGAGCATGGAAAAGCGGGATGACTTCCGCCGAATGCTGCGGGACTGCAAAAAAGGCTTGATTGACCGCATTATCGTCAAATCCATGTCGCGCTTCGCCCGAAACACCGAGGAAATGCTGACGGCGCTCCGTGCGCTTGAGGAAATGGAAGTCAGCGTATACTTCGAGGAACAAGGGCTTGACACCCGATCCATGAACAGCGAGATGTTCGCAACCTTCCCCGGCATGATTGCCCAACAGGAAAGCATCTCCATATCGCAGAATATGCGATGGAGTTATCAAAAGAGAATGAATTCCGGCGAATTCAACTGCTGCGCTCCGGCTTACGGCTTCGACCTCAAAGACGGACAAATGACCGTCAACGAAACGGAAGCGGCTGTGATTCGCCGGATTTTTAATCTCTACCTACAGGGCGTCGGTATGCAGAAAATTGCCAATCTGCTTAATGCTGACGAAGTGAGCAGACGGTACGGTCAGGAAAAATGGTATCACACCACCATAAACTATGTACTGAACAATGAGAGGTACATGGGCGACGCTCTCCTGCAAAAGAAAATCACTACACAGACCCTGCCGTTCAAAAAGCAGAAAAATCACGGCGAACAAACGATGTACTATATCGAGGGCAGTAATCCTGCCATCGTGAGTCGTGAAACCTATGAGGCGGTACAGGCGCTTATTAAAAGCCGACAGCCAAGCTGCAAGCGAAGCTATAAAACCTATCCGCTGTCCAAAATGCTTCGCTGTCCCGAATGCGGCCGCAGCTTCCGCCGTCAGACGATAAAAGGCACGGCCTATTGGATATGCGCCGGAAAAGCCACAGGGCAAACGAATTGCACTTGGCGCAGAGTCCGAGAGCAAGAAGTGTACGCCACATTCAACCTTATGACACGGAAGCTGAGCGCAAACCGAGAATATCTGCTCGGTACACTCATCTGCCAGCTCGAACAACTGCAATACCGTACCACGGGCAGTCAGCAGCGAATCAAAGAACTCGACCGAGAGATTGCCGACCTTGCGGCGCAGAACCTTGTCCTCTCCCGTCTGCACGGCAAAGGATTACTCAATGCCGCCGATTACACGGCACAGTCTGATGCGCTTGAAAGTAAAATAACCGAGCTGCGGATCGAACGCCGAACCAAAATCACCGACAGCGATGAGGACGAAATGTTGGATGGGCTGAAACTGCTGAACGACATCCTTACGGAAACCGAACTCGGCACGGACTTCGACGCCGAGCTGTTCGGGCAAACTGTGGACAGCATCACGGTGGACGGCAATGACCAACTGACCTTCCACCTTATAGGCGGCATCAGCCTGCCCGAAAAAATACGAGAGAAAGGACGGTGCAACCGAGCATGAACCATCGAAACATACCGTTTGGCTACACTATGGAAAACGGGACGGTCGTCATAAACGATGCTGAAGCCGTTATCATCCGAGAGATAGCCGAACAATATCTCGGCGGGAAATCACTGAGAACCATAGCCGAACTGCTGATCGCAAGACGGGTCGAGTATATGCCCGGTAAAAGCAATTGGAACAGGTCACGCATACAGCGCATGATCGACGATAAGCGCTATATCGGCGATAACGGATATCTGCCTATACTCGCCGAGCAAGCGTATACGGCTATGCAGGCTATGAAAGCAGAAAAGAATACGCAAAAGGAAGTATCCCACTTCAAGCTGACCGTTCCGGTCATCTGCCCAAGCTGCGGCGGCAGAATGCAGCGACGCTATGACAATCGCCGTAAAGCATCCACATGGTGGTGCTGCCCCGAATGCAAAACCACAGTCATCATAACCGATGAGGATATGCAAAACGGTATTACAGAACGGCTGAACGAGGTCATCGCCGACCCCGGAAGGATTGAGATACCCGAAAGCGCCTATGAGGAAAGCCAAGAGGTCAAGCGCATGAGTGCAGAGATAACCAAGACACTCAACACCCCCAGCTTTGACAAAGAGGTATTGAAACAAAAAATGCTCACTTGCGTGAGCGAGAAATATATGAGCCTCGGCACTGAAGAAATTACGGCGCAGAGCCTAAAGGACATATTTAAGGATATGCATCCGCTGACGACCTATGACAGCGACTTAACAGACCAAGCGGTCAGCGAGATACACCTACAAAGAAACGGCGAAATAAGCCTTACACTGATCAACGGTCAGAGGATCGGAAAGGAGGAAACCGCATGACGCAGACAGCAACCATGCGACCGCAAAAGAAAGTGCATATCATCCCTGCGACGATAGACACCAAAGCGGCGATAACGCAGAATTACCGACAACTCAGAGTTGCTGCTTACTGTCGGGTATCCACGGCGCAGGACGAACAGCTAAACAGCTACGAGGTGCAGAAAACCCATTACGAGGAACGCATCCGCACCGAGCCGAAATGGACGCTGGTCGGCATCTTCGCCGATAAGGGCATTACGGGAACGAGCATGAAAAAGCGTGACGAATTCAATAAAATGCTCCATCTCTGCTACAAGGGCAAAATCGACATGATTATTGTAAAATCTATCAGCCGCTTTGCCCGAAACACCCTCGATGTAATCAAAACGACACGAAAGCTCCGAGATGTCAATGTGGATGTGTTCTTCGAGGAACAGGGCATCCACAGCATCGACCCTGCCTCGGAATTTTACATCACCATCTACGGCTCGATAGCCCAAAGCGAATCCGAGAATATCAGCGCCAATGTCAAATGGGGCAAGGCACAAAGTGCCAAGCAAGGCGTCGTGCCGTTCCAATGCAAGCACTTCCTCGGTTACACGAAAAGTGCAGACGGTGAGATTGAAATCGTTCCCCAAGAAGCCGAGATTGTCAAAGAAATATATACACGCTATCTCTCCGGCGAAAGCCTGCACGGAATAAAAAGCTATCTCGAAGGGAAAGGAATACCGACACCGGGCGGTTGCACCGAATGGCAGCACCGAACCATCCGTTCCATACTGACGAATGAAAAGTACAAGGGCGATGCGGTGATCAACAAGACCTTTGTGACCGACTGCATCAGCAAGCGTGTCAAGGTGAATAACGGTGAGCGGACGAAATACTACATTGAGGAAAACCATCCTGCCATCATCGACGCCGGCACCTTCGCAAGAGTTCAGGAGGAAATCGCACGGCGGGCAGGAAAACCGAAGGTCAAGCAAAAAGGCACGATAACCGAGCTGAGCCGATACTCAAGTAAATATGCGCTGACAGAACTGCTGATCTGCGGTGAATGCCGTACCCCTTACCGCCGATGCACTTGGACAGCACACGGCAAAAAGAAAGTTGTATGGCGGTGCATCAACCGACTTGATTACGGCAAGAAATATTGCCACGATTCACCGAGCATCGAGGAAAGCCTGCTGCAAGATGCCATTATGAGAGCCATCATGCAAACGGCAAAACAAAACACGGAAGTGCTGAAAACGCTGAAACTGCATATCGGCATGGGGCTTACGGATGAAACCACCGAGGATAAGTCGCTCGATATTCAGATACGCATTGCGGAGTTGGATGCCGAGTTTCAGAAAATGCTCAAGGCGGTATCCGCCGACAATGCAGACGCCATCGACGAGGAACGAATCGGCGAACTCATGAGCGAAAAGCAAAGACTGACCGTGCAGCTCGAACAGTACGCCGCCATGCGCCAAAAGAGAGAAAGCGCAAAGTCCCGACTCGATGAGATTTACACCATACTTGACGGACTGCAAAATCACCCGATGGAATATGACGATAAACTCGTCCGGCAGATCATCGAATGCATAGTGGTGGAATCAAAAGAGAAAATCAAAGTAGTCTTTATCGGCGGCACAGAAATCGAGATGACACTATAAAGAGATTGAAAAACGCAAGGGAGTGAGATATAATGATTGTCGCAGTGTCACGAATCCCCCTACCAAAAACAGAAAGGTATCTCTGTTGGGTACGGGTGGCAAAAAGCAACATACCTTACACAAGGTGTGTTGCTTTTTTAGATTTTGCATAAGTAGCTTCTGTTTTTGAAAAAGGAGGAAATCTTCATATTTACGGCATTAACAAAGGACAATAAAAAAATATCAATAGAAAAAGCCATTCCGGATGAAGACTATATTTGTCCTGCATGCGGCAAAGCAGTTGTTGTAAAGGCAGTTAAATCGAATAATGTTCGTACACATTTTGCCCATAAAAGAAACTGTCTCTGTTTTGACGATTGGAAACATGATATGAGTGATTGGCATTTTGAATGGCAATCTAAATTTCCAATTGATAGCAGAGAGGTTGTTGTTGAAAAAGAAGGTGTAGTTCATAGAGCAGATGTCTTAATCAAAAATACAGTTATTGAGTTTCAACACAGCCCTATAAGCGGTGAGGAATTTGAGGCAAGGAACAGCTTCTACAAAAACTGCGGATATCGTGTTGTATGGCTATTTGATGCGGCAAATAAAATGAAATGTGATGAGGACTCTGAACTTGTATGGAAGAGAAAAACCACATTGTTTTCCAGTTTTAAAACACCGATAGATGGATTGTTTATACAGAATTATTTGCCAAACAAAGAAGATATCCTTTCACTTACAAGTGTTGATCAAAAAGAAGTACTCTACCGTAAGACTGTTTTACCCATAAGACCCGAAAATTTTTTGAAAGAATTCGGCGGCATAAATGATGAAAATGTGTTGTCTATTGTAAATATTTTTGAGAAGACAGAAGAACAGAACAAAATAAACCAAATTAAAGCCAAAAAGTTAGCTGAGGAACAACGTCAAGCTAAGGTAAACGAAATACTAAACCGAAAGTTTCGTGGAGCTAATAAGAGACGAAGATGGTTATAGAGAAACAAACCATCTTCGTCTCCTGACCTAAATTGAAAAGCTTTGATATTTTTCTATCAAGATGCTATTATTTGCAAGAAGTCACATCATACTGTTAAGATATGTTGTGTCTTTGTAATTTTACATTTATAACTTTAAAAAAACATATTGACAAAACGGAAATTATAAGTATAATAAAAATGCAGTTAGCCGTGCCTAACTAAAAAAGCACGGCTTTTAATAAAACTTTTAGTTAGCATATGCTAACTAAAAGAAACTGCCGAAATTTCGGGAACAATAAGGTAAAGGAGGAAATCATATGTCTGAAGAAATGATAATAAGAAACTGCGCTCCGACGCTTGCGGGAATTAAAACCGGAAGTATGTTTTCCTGCCCCTTTACAAGCTCCGAAGAATTAAAAAGCTCGGTAAGACTTTGGAATAAAAGGCTTATAAGCAAGGGACTCAGAGTTATTCCGCTTAAATTCAGCGGAAAATCGGCTCTTATTTATATTTACCGCCCTATAAAGCTAAAAAAAGACCTGCAGGACAAAAAAGCCTGCAAAATATTAAGCCGCTGCGGATATAAAAAATGCTCGGCGGATCAAAGTCTTGCAAGGCTGATAAAAAGAATGGCGAAAGGCGCGGATTTTCCGCACGAGATAGGCTTATTTTTGGGATATCCGCCCGAAGATGTAAAAGGATTTATGGAAAATAAGTCCAAAAACTGCCTTTTTGCGGGGTATTGGAAAGTTTACGGCAACGAACAGAAAGCTAAGAAGACCTTTGCAAAGTACAGACTTTGCACCGATATCTTTACGGAGCGCTATTTTTCAGGTGAAACCGTTGAACGGCTGACAGCAGCCGTCGGTATAAAAAATTAATTTGAAAGGAAAGATAAAAAATGAGTAAAATTGCAGTTGTATATTTCAGCTCTACGGGTAACACCGAGGCAATGGCACAAGCGGTTTTAAAAGGTGCAAAGGAGGCAGGAAGCGAGGCGGAGATATTCACCAGTGCTGAATTCAGCGCGGATAAAATGGATCAGTTTGACGCCGTAGCTTTCGGCTGCCCTGCAATGGGAGCGGAGGTGCTCGAAGAAGACGAATTCGCTCCGATGTTCGAGTCCTGCGAAAGCAAGCTTAAAGGCAAAAAGATAGCCCTTTTCGGATCTTACGGCTGGGGCGACGGCGAATGGATGAGAAATTGGGAGGAAACCTGCATTGCCGACGGCGCGGTGCTTGTATCCGATTTCGTTATCTGCAACGAGTTCCCTGACGACGACGCTCTTGCTTCCTGCGAGGCTTTAGGCAAGGCGCTTAGACAATAAAATCAGGGTACAATGCTTTTTTGAAGAAACGACGCGATTATCGACTTTGTTGCCCTCCGCTCACAATACGACAGTATTCCTCGGTCGGGCGCCGCGCCGCTAAACAGCGCCGTTTTCTTACAAAATCTTCGACTCATAGCGAGAAAATTTTTTTGATTATGAAGTCGAGGAATGCAGGAATACTGACGTATTTCAAATGACAAGACAATATAATCGGAGAAATTTTCCGCTATGAGAAGCGTTGTATCCTGATTGTATTGTCTATTTGACTTGACAATTTTTAAAAAGTGTATTATTATATAAAAAAGCTATGACGGGAATAAGTAGCAGAAATAATATGCTTTTTAAGAGAACAGGCGGTTGGTGCGAGCCTATAAAAGCGATTTTTTGCGAAGCTCTCCTATCAGCCGCGCCCGAAAGGGAAAGCCGGTCAGCCGCCGTTATCGGTATCGAGTGCAAAGGGGAAGTTCTCTTTTGAATTCAGGTGGTAACACGGGAAATTTAAACCCCGCCCTGAAAAGCGAAAGCTTTTCAGGGCTTAATTTTTTATACGGAGGAAATTTTTATGAACAGTGAAATTTTAAAGCTTTTATCGGCAAACGCGAGATACACTTATTCTCAGCTCGCCAAAATGACGGGTATGACAGAGGAAGAAGTTAAAAAAGAAATAAAAGAGCTTGAAAAGAGCGGAATTATCTGCGGATATAAAGCCGTTATAGATCTTGAAAAGCTTGAAAATCCCCCCGTATCGGCGATAGTAGAGCTTAATGTTGTGCCGAAAGCCGACCTCGGATTTGAAGAGGTAGCTGAAAAGGTTGCGTCCTTTGAGCAGGTCGAATCGGTATATCTTATGTCGGGAGTTTATGACCTCAATGTAGTAGTAAAAGGTAAAACTCTGCAGGATGTTGCGCGCTTTGTCGCAAAAGAGCTTGCAACCATTGAGTCCGTCACTTCCACCACCACGCATTTCCTTATGCGCAGATATAAGGAGCTTGATGTTTCCCTTTTCGATAAAAAGCCTGACGACAGGGGGCAGTTTCTCCTATGATAGATTACTCATCGGTATTAAACCCCGAGGTAACTGAAATAAAGCCATCGGGAATAAGAAAATTCTTCGATATCGCGGCTTCTATGGATGATGTTATATCTTTAGGTGTGGGAGAGCCTGACTTTCAGACGCCCTGGCTTATAAGAAAAGCGGGCATTGCCGCTTTTGAGGGCGGTAAAACGAAATATACCTCTAATTCAGGCCTTATGGAGTTAAGAAAAGCCGTTACCGAGTTTTTGGAGCGGAAATATCATCTTTCATACGATCCCGAAAAAGAGGTGCTGATAACAGTCGGCGGCAGCGAGGCGATAGACGCCGCAATAAGAGCCGTCGTAAGCGAGGGCGACGAGGTTATTATCCCTCAGCCGAGCTATGTATGTTACGAGCCTATAACAAGGCTTGCAAAAGGCGTGCCCGTTATAATAGAAACCAAAGCGGAGGATGATTTTAAGCTCACCGCGCACGACCTTAAAGCCGCAATATCTCCTAAAACCAAAGCGCTTATTCTTCCTTATCCCTGCAACCCGACTGGCGCTATAATGGAGAAAAAGGATTTAGAGGAGATAGCAAAGGTCCTTAAAGATACTAACATAGTCGTAATTTCGGATGAGATTTATTCCGAGCTTACTTTCGGCTCGGATCATGTAAGCTTTGCCTCTATCGAGGGAATGAAAGAGCGCACCGTTACGGTAAACGGTTTTTCAAAGACCTTTTCTATGACCGGCTGGCGATTAGGCTATGCCTGCGCTCCGAGAGAAATTTTAAGTCAGATGACTAAAATTCATCAGTTCGCGATCATGTGCGCTCCCACTGTCAGCCAGTATGCCGCCGTCGAGGCGCTCCGCCACGGCGACGAGGCGATAGCCTCAATGAAAGAGGAATACAACAGAAGAAGAAAGCTCACGGTCTCTTCTTTTAATGAAATAGGGCTTACCTGCAGAGAGCCTAAAGGCGCGTTTTATGCTTTCCCGTCAATACAAAAAAGCGGGCTTAGCTGCGATGAATTCTGCGAAAGGCTTTTAAAGGAAAAGCATGTAGCGATAGTTCCCGGCACAGCGTTCGGAAAAGGCGGCGAGGGGTTCGTAAGAGCGTCTTACTGCTACTCAACCGAGCATTTGATAGAAGCAATATCAAGGATAGACGAATTTTTAAGATCGCTGTAAAAACCGGAGAAATAGTTATGAATGAAATTACTGTAAAAGGAATAGATATAAAATATCAGGAAATAAAAAACGATGATTTTATTTGTCTGACAGATATTGCAAAATATAAGACTAACGAAACAGACGCTGTTATCGGTAATTAGCTCCGAAACAGAAACACTATAGAATTTTTGGGAATTTGGGAAAGTCTTAATAACCCTGATTTTAAACCCCTCGAATTCGAGGGGTTTAAAAAGCAAGCCGGACTGAATGCTTTTGTGCTTTCACCTAAAAAATGGATAGAAAAAACAGGGGCAATAGGAATTGTTTCAAAATCGGGAAGATACGGCGGAACCTATGCTCATAAAGATATTGCTTTTGAATTTGCAAGTTGGGTGTCGGTCGAATTCAAATTGTATTTTATAAAAGAGTTCCAGAGGTTAAAAGACGAAGAACAAAAGAAATTCGGCTGGTCTGCAAAAAGAGAACTTGCAAAAATCAACTATCATATTCATACTGATTCAATTAAAGAAAATCTTATTCCGGAAAAATTAAGTGCTTTACAGGTAAATTTGGTTTATGCAAGTGAAGCCGATGTTTTGAATGTAGCGATGTTCGGAATGACTGCAAAAGAATGGCGTGAAAAAAATCCTGATAAAAAAGGCAATATAAGAGATTATGCAACGGTAAACGAGCTTATTTGTCTTTCAAATTTGGAAAATATAAATTCTGTGCTTATATCCGTCGGTATTTCTCAGTCACAAAGACTTTTAAAATTAAATGAAATAGCAATATCACAAATGAAAGTTTTAAAAGAAACTGAAAAAAAGCTTTTAAAATAATAATTTCGGCGGTAAAGAAATTGTTCTTTACCGCCGAATAAATTTTATATAATATTTAAGCCTTTTCCTTATAAGTAAGCTTTAAAAGAACCGGGGTTATAAGCGCGCAGACAACTACCGTGAGCACTATCGCAGGCAGGAGCTTTTCATCGATAAATCCGGAGCTTAAGCCCTTTTGTGCGACCATAAGCGCGACCTCGCCTCTTGCCACCATTCCGACTCCCACTCTTAAAGAATCCTTATTATTCATTCTGCAAAGCCTTGACGCCGCGCCGCAGCCGATTATCTTTGAAACGATAGCGCAGGCTGTAAGAATAAGAGCAAAGAGCAGAACATCGCTTGTTATCTCTCTTAAATTCGTTTTAAGTCCGATACTTGCAAAAAACACCGGCGAGAAGAAAAGATAAGAAGCAACATTTATTTTCTTTGCAACATACGGGCGCATATCGGTTAAGTTGCAGAGGATCACGCCTGCAAAATAAGCGCCGGTGATATCGGCAACACCGAAGAATTTTTCCGCGCAGAACGCCATAATAAGGCAAAATGCGAGCGCCCAGATAGCAATTCTCCTGTGGTGGGAATGATTTATAGAAAGCTTTTTAAAAAGATTATAAACAATAAATCCTACGGCAAAAGTGAACACGAAGAAAAGTAAAATTTTAATTACGACTTTTAAAGGGCTTTCGCTCGATCCGCCGAGGCCCGACAGCACGCTTAAAACAACTATTCCTATAATATCGTCGATAATAGCGGCGGATAAAAGCGCCGTGCCGACCTTGCTTTTGAGCTTGCCCATTTCGTTTAATGTTTCCACGGTAATGCTCACCGAGGTCGCCGCGAAAACCACTCCTATAAAGGCAGCTTTCATCATAGTTTCAAACTTAAAATTATGCCCGAAAAATAAAAGATAAGCTCCTCCGCACATAATTATCGGGACAAGAACTCCCATTGAGGCTATAAGACACGCGGCAGGGCCTGTTTTTTTAAGCTCATCGATATCTGTATCGATCCCCGCTAAAAACATAAGCATTATAACGCCTATTTCGGAAATCTTTATAAGAAAATCGTTCTGATCGATAAATCCCAAAACGCTCGGCCCCAAAATAACGCCGGCTAAAAGCGCTCCCACTACCTGCGGCAGGTGGACTTTAGCGGTTAAAACTCCGAAGAGCTTGGTAAAAAGCAGGATGAGCGCCAAAAACAATAAAAACTGATATTTTTCCATATAAATCCCCTTAAAAAAGCGGCGCTTGCAAAAGGCAAGAGCCGCTCGTCTTTGAGTATATTATAACTCAAACTCTAAAAAATTCAACTGTTTTTTTGCTTTATTTCAGGAAGTCCCGCCACAGAAGAAAGCAGAGATAAAATTCCCGAAACCGCCGAAGCGCTCAAAACGAGTTTCCAATTTATCTCGCATATCATGGCGGAAGTACCTATCGTGGCGATCGCTGTCTGAGCGACTGTCCTCACGGCTCTTACCGCCGCCGCTTTAAACCAATTTAAAAATCCGTTTTTCATTTTTAACCTCCTAATAACTCGTTTACTCTTTTTTGCACGGCGCTGTAATCATAGCCTGCGTTTGATAAACGGTTCTTTCTGTCCTGACCGTTACCCCAGAGTCCTTTTATAACTTCGTGAGCTATTTCATCGGTGGATTTAAGAGCGGGGGCAGGCGTAGAAGCTCCTAAAAGCTCGTCGACCTTTGCCTGCACTGCGTTATAATCGTAACCTGCGGCTGTGAGGCGGTCGGCTCTTTCCTTGCCGTTGCCCCAATCACCGCGAATTACCTCTTTTGCAAGCTCGTCTACCGATTTATCCGCGGTTTTAACAGGTGCGCTTGCAGGCTTTGCTATCGGCAGATCGGCATTTAAAAACGGCGTGGGATCGATTCTTGCTCCGCCTTTAAATACCTCAAAGTGAAGATGCGCGCCGTAAGCGTTTCCCGAATCTCCCATATATCCTATGATCTGACCCTGCGTTACACGGTCGGATAAATTTACATCTACCTTTGACAAATGCGCGTAAAGGGTGAAATAACCGTCGCCGTGGTCTATTTTTACGCAGTTGCCGTAAGAAGCGTTGCCCTTAGAGCCTTTAGCGTTTTTATAGCCTTTCTGGCAGAAAACTACCTTTCCTGCCGAATGAGCGGTGATGTTATCTGTGAGCGACGGCGCCTTTACAAGATCGACCGCCGTGTGAGCCGAAGAAAAGCCCTGTGTTATCCTCGGCTCGCCTGATTTTAATACTCTTGACATTTTTATTACCTCCTTTCAATACATTCTATGCCTGATCTTCATTATCTTCTATTGCGGTCTGGATTTCAGAAAGGTCGCTTTCGGTAAGCACTCCCTTTTCGTTCCACGCGGCGGCATTTAAGATTATCTTATAATCCTCCATTCTGCCGACTGCTTTTAAAAAGCCCTGTTTTATAAATTCTCTTAAGCTGAACATTAAATATTACCTCCCAGTGCGATTATCGCGTTTGTAAGTTTTTCTTCAAGATCTTTGATCACTTTGTTTGCGTCTTTGTTGTATGTGACATCTACCACGGCGCGGTCGTTATTTACCGTTAATTCCGTTTTAGGATATTTGCTTTTTATAACCTCGCTTATAGTTCCGTCAGAAAGCGGTGTGTAATTTGTATTGAATGTGCCGTCGGAGTTCTTAACATTGAGCGTGACCCCGCTTAGGTCAGAAAGATACGGAACATATTCTTCGAGCGTTTCGGATTTGATAACCATAGGTTTAAATACCACATTGTCAAGAACTGCGTTTGCTCGGATAGTTATTTCTACAGTTATTCTTACTCCTCCGTCTTCCGTTACATCTATTAAAAGCGGGCCGCCGCTATTTATTTCATCCGAATCGTCATAAATGTTTTTATATCGAACATACCATTTTGACGGATAACCGTTTGCAGGAAAAACAGAACAGTTCATTCCGTATGTTGTATAAGATCCTCCTGTTACTCCGGAAATTAAATATTTACCTTTTCCCCACGGAAAAGTAACTGCCAGGTCCATAGTTCTGACCTGAAAAGCGCTGTTTAAAGTATTTGTTCCGTTAGCGGTTATGCTTCCGTCGTCGTTTACGGTAAAGGTCACTCCGTTTATTGTGTAGGGATTACCGTTTAATAACTGAAAATTATAGGGAAACGGAATTAAGTTCTTGCTAAATACTTTTACCGATAAATTATGCTCAAGAGGCGAGATATCGTCAAGTGTTGCGGCCTTTGAGCATTTATTTCCCTTAAACGCGTTAGCGCAAAGAGTGTTCATCGTATCGGTCGTTACATCGCCGGTATCGCCTTTGTCACCCTTGTCGCCTTTATCACCTTTATCGCCTTTTTCGCCCTGAATTCCCTGCAGTCCGCGGTCGCCCTTTTCACCTTTTAATTCCGCTTTCTGTTCGTCTGTCAGATCCGAATAGGTAAAGGGATCTCCTTTATCGCCCTTATCTCCTTTGCTTCCCGTTTCACCTTTGTCGCCTTTAAGTGAAGAAAGCTGATCTGAGGTAAAATCGGAATAGGTGAAAGCGTCGCCCTTTTCACCTTTATCTCCTTTATCACCCTTGTCGCCCTTTTCGCCTTTGAATGCTCCGTTTTGAGCGTCTGCTCTTAATGCGTCGCTAACAGCCTTGTTTTCCTGCATTATAGATACTATCTGCTCATAAATGTCGTCAGTAGGAGTCTGCGGCGAAGAGGCGTCTTCCTCGTATCCGCTTTTGATAACGGGTATAAAGCATTCGGTCGTGGTAATTCGGGAGCCGTCAAGTATTCCGTATACCGAAACCGAAAATCCGAGGTCATATATGACCTCAAAAGGTACCGTACAGCTGTCGCCGTTCAGCACCACGGAAACCGTTTTTGAGTTGGATCTGTTTTTAAAGATCACCGTTTTTGTGTAACCGTTCCATTCCTGCGTAAAAGAAAAGTCTATGGTCAGGAAATTTTTGCTGTCCGAAGCGACCGTTTTATAAGCGGCGCTCAGCTCCTGCCCTTTAACTTCGGCTTTTATCATAATTTTTTCTCCTTTCATCGGTTCTGCAACCCGGAAAAAATTATAACAGCCTAAACTGCGACATTCACCGACAAGAATTAAAATAAAAACTCTTGGCTCCCTCATACCCTGCCTCCCTCGAAGCCGGAAGGCTGGGCTTGATGGAGCCTTATAAAAATCAAAAAAGGAGCAGAAATTCTGCTCCTTAAATAATTTTATATTTAATTTTTAAATATGGCAGTGCGAACAGGTCGCGCAGTCGGGAAAATCCTTTTTATCATAAGAAATTCCGTTTTTATCGTAATAATCCTTTACCGCCGCTTTTATCGCCTCTTCCGCCAAAACGGAACAGTGCATTTTATAAGCTGGCAGTCCGTCGAGAGCCTCAGCGACCGCTTTGTTCGAAAGCTTCAATGCTTCGCTTAAGGGCTTGCCCTTTATCATTTCGGTAGCCATTGAGCTTGAGGCTATCGCAGAGCCGCAGCCGAATGTTTCGAATTTAACATCTTCTATTTTTTCGTCTTTAATTTTAAGATATATCTTCATTATATCTCCGCATTTTGCGTTGCCTACTTCTCCGACGCCGTCGGCGTTCTCAATAACTCCCACATTTCTCGGGTTTTTGAAATGATCCATTACCTTATCACTGTATAAAGCCATAATTTTTTATCTCCTTTATAATTCAAAATTCTTTCTTCCCTCGATCTTGTCGCGCCATAAGGGGGACATATCCCTAAGATATGTCACTACCTCTTTGACCGAGGTGATGATATATTCAATTTCGCTGTCGGTTATATCTTCACAGATAGAGAGCCTTAAAGAGCCGTGCGCTATCTCGTGAGGTCTTCCGATACTCAAAAGCACATGGCTCGGATCTAATGAGCCCGATGTGCAGGCGGAGCCGGAGGATGCGGCAATACCCTTTTCGTCTAACATTAAAAGCAGGCTTTCGCCCTCTATTCCCTCAAAACAAAAGTTGACATTTGAGGGAAGCCTGTTTACAGGATCGCCGTTTAAAGCGCTGTGCTCGATCTCGGATAAGCCCGATATCAGCCTGTCCCTCTTTTTTATAAGAATTTCGGTGCTTTTATCGATATTTTTCACAGCCTCGCTCAAAGCCGCCGCCATTCCGGCAATTCCTGCGAGATTTTCGGTGCCTGCGCGCTTTCCTCTTTCCTGTGCGCCGCCCTCTATAAGATTATAAAGCGGAATTCCTCTTTTAACATATAAAAATCCTATTCCTTTTGGACCGTGGAACTTATGCGCCGAAACCGAGAGCATACCGATATTCTGCTCTTTTACATCGATCTTCAGATGCCCCGCCGCCTGTACCGCGTCGGTATGGAATGTAACGCCCTTTTCGGCACAGACCTTGCCTATCTCGCCTATCGGCAAAACAGAGCCGATCTCGTTATTGGCATACATCACCGTGACAAGACAAGTCGTGTCCTTTATAGCGCTTTTAACTTCTTCGGCTGTGATATTTCCGATATTATGCACATCAAGATAGGTTACCTCAAAGCCCTCTTTTTCAAGCTTTTTAAGGGTGTGAAGCACTGCGTGGTGCTCAAAAGCAGTGGAAACGATATGAGTTTTGCCCTTTTTCTTTCCTGCTGCCGCGGCGCTTAATATCGCCTGGTTATCAGCCTCGCTGCCGCCAGAAGTAAAATAAATTTCATTAGGCTCGGCATTTATAAGACCTGCTATCTGCTCGCGGAATTTTAAAAGCTCTTCCGCCGCTTTCTGACCGGGCGAGTGCAGAGAAGACGGGTTTGCATAGATGTCTTCAAAATAAGGCTGCATAGCTTTTATCGCGGTTTTGCTCATTTTAGTGGTCGCCGCGTTATCGGCATAAATATACATAGGTATCGCTCCTTTTATAAACATATAAACTTACTATGTATATAGTATCACCAAAAACCCTCAATGTCAATAGGTTTTTATAAAAAAATGATCCGGCTTAAAAACTTTTAAGCCGGAAATATTTTAATCGAATCTTAATTTTACACCGTTTCGCCTGGCGTCTTCAACAGTGTTTATCATCACTGTCTGCGCAAATTCCTGATTGCGCCTTATCGCCGCCATTTCTCCGAGCACGGCGCTTTGTGCGGCGGAGATTTTTGCGTTTTGCTCTATCGCGCGCAAAGCCGCCTCTTTTCTCGCTTTTTCAGAGATCGCTTTAGCCTCTTCGGCTATGCGGTTATTATCGAGCTGAAGCTTGATATTAAGAGCGTCGGCACTGCCGGCGTCAATCAGAGGCTGAAGGATAGAATAGGCAGAGGCATAATCGCCTTTTGAAGCCGCGGCGGAAATCGCCGAAAATGTGTTTCCGAGAGCCGATCTTGCATTTTCACAGCCTTTATTCACAGCGAGCTGAATGAGTCTTAAAAACTCATAAGCATCGCCACCCGTTTCGCAAAGCTCAAGTGCGAATTTATAAAGCGTTTCGCCGGGTTCGCTTTCCATTTTTTCTTTAAGAGCGAAAAATTCTTCGCCTGTTTTTAAAAGCGCATAATAGGAATTTGTAAACATATTAAACGCTTTTACGGCGTCTTCCGGATAGTTTTCCGCAGTTTTTACGGCGCTTTTATAAAGCTCTTTTGCCTCTTCTTCTTTTTTTGCCTGCTCTTCTTTTTTCGAAGCTTCAGCAATTTCATTTTCTATCTTTAAAAGCTCTTCTTTCGCCGCTTTTTCTTCGGATAAAAGCTTAGCTATTTCTTCTTTTGCGGAATTCGTTTTTTTATTTGAAGAGAAAACCTGATATAAATTTTTAAAGCCTTTGTTTTCAAGGCGCTTATCTATAGCTTTTTTGATTAAAAGGCAAATAAGCGATACCGCGAAAACAAGAATGAAAGAATAAAAATTAAGATAAATTTCTATAAGCGAAAATATAACGCAAAAGGCTATTGAAATTTTAGTTAAAAGTTTTATTTTTGCACATACGGAATAATAGCTTACCGCAAAAAACAAAAAGAAACAAAGATTTATAATTTTTCCCTGCATTTGCGCATTGCTGACAGAGGAGCTTAAAAATTTATCGGGAAAGCTTATTAAAACAAGACCTATTATGACCGCCGAAACTAAAAGACAAATAAGGCCCGAGAGCCAATCGGAATTCTTTTTAAGAATATCGTTTTGCTTTAAAAACAGCGATTTATTTTTTTCCTGCGCGGCATTAAGCCTTAAAGTGCAGGAATTCAATCTGTTTTGCGCCGCAAGTTTTTCGTTTTCTAAATTTTTCAGTTCTTCACTCAAAATTATCCGCCCCTTTACAGCTTAATTATAAAAGAAAAGAAAAATAAAATCAATTATTTTTTTCGCTCCTTTGTTGCGACATAATTTTCATAAATAAAGTTGTATAATTTTATCGGAGATGAGAGTTATGGTGATCTACGCGGATATCCTTGTATTTTTAAACACCTTGATAGATTATTTTCTTATCCGCGCGGCGGGAAGAATAGCGAGATCTGCGGTAAAACCGATAAGAGTGATAATAGCGGCTATCTTTGGAGGAATTTCCTCGCTTTACATATTTTTAAATGTGCCTTATAAATTTTTGGATATTGCTTATAAACTGCTCGTAAGCGCGCTTATGACTCTGATCGCTTTTAAATCGGGCGAAAAAAAGAAGTTTTTAAAAAACCTATGCGTGCTGTTTTGCGTGACCTTTTTGTTTGCAGGGGCAATGGCGGCGGTATATTCGATTTTCACGCCTAAAAATATGGCGTACTCTTCAATGATAGTTTATTTTAAAATATCGCCTGCGGTGCTGATAATTTCAAGCGTGATAGGATATTTATCAGTAGCGCTTTTTGAAAAAATTTTCGCCGATAAATTCAAAAGAGAATTTACAGCCGATATAAATTTCGAAAATTCGGGAAAAACGCTTAAAACCACCGCTCTTATCGACAGCGGCAACGCCATATCCGATATTATGGGTATTAGCGATATCGTGATAGTGGATAAGACCGTTGCTGAAAATCTTTTCGGAGATCTTGACGATAAAAATAAGCTTTCGACGCGTTACCGCGCGGTGCCGTCATACACGGTGTCGGGAACAAAGCTTTTAGACGGTTACCGCTGCGATAAAGCCACAGTGGATTTAGGAAACGAAACAAAAGAGCTTGTAAACCCCATTCTTGCGGTATCAAAAACTCCCGTAAAGGATCACGGCGCCATAATAAGTCCTAAATCGGTTTGTTAAACGGAGGAATAAAAATGATAAAAAAACTGATATTTAAAATTTTGATAAAATTAAGGCTTATTTCCCCCTCGTATTATATAAACGGACCTCAAAATCTCCCCGAGCCGCTCACTCCCGAAGAAGAAAGAGAGCTGCTTATAAGCAATTCCCCCGACAGAAACGATAAGCTTATAGTGCATAACTTAAGGCTTGTGGTGTATATAGCAAAAAAATTCGATACAGGCTCGAATATAGAGGATCTTATTTCTATCGGAACGATAGGGCTTATAAAAGCCGTAAATACCTTTTGCCCAGACCGCAACATAAAGCTTGCGACCTATGCCTCGCGCTGTATTGAAAACGAAATACTTATGTATCTAAGAAAAACCTCTTCGCTTAAAAACGAGATCTCTATAGACGAGCCTTTGAATACCGACCAGAGCGGAAACGAGCTTTTACTTTCCGATATTCTCGGCAGCGATCCCGACGAGGTGGGAAGAGGTATTGAAACCGAGGATGAAAGGGTGATGATAAAAAAATTCGTTTGCGGTCTTCCCGCGAGAGAAAGGCAGATAATGGAAATGAGGTTCGGAATGAACGGGTATAACGAATACACTCAAAAGCAGGTAGCCGATACCCTCGGAATTTCGCAGTCTTATATATCACGCCTTGAAAAAAGAATAATCGATAAGCTTAAAAGACAGCTTGAAAAAGCGGAATGCTCTTGACAAATTTAAAATTTAACAATATAATATAGTAAATTCTTCGGGGCGGGGCGCAATTCCCCACCGGCGGTCAAAGTCCGCGAGCGTGAATGCTGAATCGGTGAAATTCCGATACCGACGGTTAAAGTCCGGATGATAGAAGAAAAAATCAGTTTAATGCTTTTTTTGCCCCGTAAATATTTTTGCGGGGCTTTTTTGCGCTCCGATAAAGGAGAAATATTTATGAAAATCAAAGTAAGAAACATCTGCGTCACTGCGATACTCGGCGCAGTGGGATTTGTGCTAATGCTGCTCGAATTCCCCCTGCCTATGCTTATCCCCTCGTTTATCAAATTCGATTTTTCGGAGCTGCCGGCGCTTATCGCCTCGTTTTGCTTCGGGCCTTTAAGCGGAGCGGGAGTGTGCCTTATTAAAAATCTGCTGCATCTATTCGTAACCACCTCTTCGGGAGTAGGAGAGCTTTCAAATTTTATTTTGGGAGCGGTTTTTTCGCTAGTTTGCGGAATAATATATAAAAAGTATCACACAAGAAAGGGCGCGCTTATCGCCGCGGTATCGGGAGCGGCGGCAATGGCGGTTTTGAGCGTGGTTACCAATTATTTCCTTGTTTACCCGGCTTACACGGTGATCTTCGGTATGCCGAAAGAAGCTATTGTAGCGGCATATAAGGCAATTCTTCCCGCAAGCGACACGCTTTTAAAATCACTTATTATATTTAATTTACCCTTTACTCTTTTAAAAGGAGTTGCCGATTCGGCTGTTTGCTTTGCGGTTTATAAGAAAATAACTCCCTTGCTTCGAAAAAGTGGTTGACAATTTCTTTTTATATGTTAAAATAGTAATGAAATTAAATATTGCTTATCAAGAGCGGCGGAGGGAACAGGCCCTGTGAAGCCCGGCAACCTGATAAATTTTATCAAGGTGCCAAATCCTGCGGTTTATCCGAAAGATGAGGTTTATATTAAAACCGCTTCGTTGAGCGGTTTTTTTATCGCAAAAAAAGGAGATAAAAATATGGCAAAAATGCTTTTTACATCTGAATCGGTCACAGAGGGGCACCCCGATAAGCTGTGCGATCAGATAAGCGACGCTGTGCTTGACGAAATTCTTAAACACGATAAAAACGCGCGCGTTGCCTGCGAAACTTTCTGCACTACCGGAATAATAAATATTATGGGCGAGATCACATCGGATTATATGCCCGATATCGAGAAGATAGCGAGAGATGTCGCAAAGGATGTCGGATATATAAGCGAAGAATCGGGGCTTGACGCGGAAAAGTGCAAGGTTATAATAAATATAGATAAGCAGTCCGCGGATATTGCGCTCGGAGTTGATAATTCGCTTGAATATAAGCTAAGCGGCGATGATCATTACGACCTCCGCGGCGCAGGGGATCAGGGAATGATGTTCGGCTATGCCTGCAATGAAACGGATAACTTTATGCCTATGCCCGCCTACCTTGCGCAAAAGCTTTCTTATAAGCTTTCCTTAGTCAGGAAATCGGGCGAGATAGATTATCTTTATCCTGACGGTAAAACTCAGGTCACCGTTGAGTACGAGGATAATACTCCGAAAAGGATAGAGGCAGTCGTAGTTTCCGCCCAGCATAAAGCGGATGTGAGCCTCGATACTTTGAGAGATGATATTTTAAGCAAAGTGATTTTGCCTGAAATACCTCAGAATATGATAGATAAGGATACAAAGATATTCATAAACCCCACCGGCAGATTCGTTATCGGAGGACCCCACGGCGACACGGGGCTTACGGGCAGAAAAATAATCGTCGATACCTACGGCGGAATGGCGCGCCACGGCGGCGGAGCTTTTTCGGGCAAGGATCCCACAAAGGTCGATAGAAGCGCGGCTTATGCCGCAAGGTATGTGGCTAAAAATATAGTAGCCAGCCGCCTTGCGGATAAGTGCGAGATCCAACTTGCCTATGCGATAGGCGTTGCAAGCCCCGTAAGCATAAATGTAAACACATTCGGCACAGGCAAATTCAGCGATACCGCGATTGCCAACGCAGTAAAAGAAGTGTTCGATCTGCGCCCGGCGGCAATTATTGATAAGCTTGACCTTTTAAGACCTATCTACCGCAAGACCTGCAATTACGGTCACTTCGGCAAGTCCGATCCCGATTTTACCTGGGAAAAGGTCAATAAAACGCAGGAATTAATTTACGCTGTAAAAGAGGATTGATTATGTTTAAAATTATCGAAAAAAATGTTTTGAGCGGCGCCGTCACCCGGCTTAAAATAGAAGCGCCGTTTATAGCAAAAAAGGTTATGCCCGGTCAGTTCGTTATAGTAAGGATCGATGATCAGGGCGAGCGTATTCCGCTCACCGTTTCCGATTTTGACAGGGAGCAGGGCACAGTCACAATAGTAGTCCAGGCGATAGGGTTTACAACTAAAAAGCTTGTCGCTTTAAATGCCGGGGATAGTATTGAAGATGTTGTAGGTCCGCTCGGATGTCCCACAGAGTTCGGCAACCCGAAAAAAGCCATAGTAATAGGCGGAGGAGTAGGCTGTGCGATTGCTTATCCGCAGGCTAAGGCTCTTCATAATATGGGAGTAAAGACCGAGGTTATAGCAGGCTTCCGCAGTAAAGATATAGTAATTCTTGAAGACGAAATGAAAAATGTCAGCGATAACCTCTATATCACTACCGACGACGGAACCTACGGCGAAAAAGGCTTTGTTACCGATGTGCTTAAAAGACTTCTCGAAAAGGATACCTATGATCTTGTGATTGCCATAGGCCCTGTTCCTATGATGAAATTTGTTGCTAAAACGACCGAGCCTTTCGGCGTTAAAACTCTTGTAAGCCTTAACCCGATCATGATCGACGGCACCGGAATGTGCGGCGGCTGCAGAGTTACCGTCGGCGGAGAAACGAAGTTTGCCTGTGTTGACGGTCCTGATTTTGACGGCCATAAGGTCGATTTCGACGAGCTTATGAGAAGAAACGGATTTTATAAGGAAGAAGAGGCACACGCCTGCAGATTGGGGGTAAACAACAATGGCTGATATGTCACCTAAAAAAACGGCAATGCCGCACCTTGATCCTCTTGTAAGAAATAAGAATTTCGAAGAGGTCGCGCTCGGATACACCGAGGAAATGGCAAAAGGCGAGGCGGCAAGATGTCTTCACTGCAAAAATATGCCCTGCGTTTCGGGCTGTCCCGTAAATGTCAGAATTCCCGATTTTATCAGGAAAATAGCAGAGGGCGATTTTAAAGCGGCTTATGATATTATTTCCGAGACCTCTTCTCTTCCGGCTGTCTGCGGAAGAGTATGCCCGCAGGAAAATCAGTGCGAGGGCAAATGCGTAAGAGGAATTAAAGGCGAAAGCGTCGGAATAGGCAGACTTGAAAGGTTTGCCGCCGATTATTATATGAATAACTGCGAAAGCGAAGTTACCGATATTAAGAAAAACGGGAAAAAGGTTGCGGTAATAGGCGCAGGTCCTTCGGGACTTACCTGTGCGGGCGATCTTGCAAAGCGCGGTTATGATGTCACCGTTTTCGAAGCTTTCCACACCGCAGGCGGAGTTTTGGTCTACGGTATCCCCGAATTCAGACTTCCTAAGTCCATAGTTGCCCGTGAAATAGACGGTCTTAAAAAGCTCGGCGTGAAAATTATGACAGATATGGTTATCGGGAAGGTATTATCCGTTGATGAAATTATGGATATGGGCTTTGAGGCGGTATTTATCGGCTCGGGCGCAGGTCTTCCGAGATTTATGGGAATAGAGGGCGAGGGCGCAGTCGGAGTTTACTCCGCAAACGAGTTTTTAACCCGCATAAACCTTATGAAAGCTTATAAGGACGAATTCGATACGCCTATTAAAAGATCGAAGAGCGTTGCGGTAGTCGGCGGAGGAAATGTCGCAATGGACGCCGCAAGGTGCGCAAAAAGGCTCGGAGCCGAAAATGTCTACATAATTTACCGCCGCTCCGAGGATGAAATGCCAGCAAGGCGCGAAGAAGTCGAGCACGCAAAGGAAGAGCAGATCGAATTTAAACTTCTCACAAATCCCGTGAGAATTATCGAGGATGAAAACTGCGCGGTAAGCGGTATCGAGTGCGTGAAAATGGAGCTCGGCGAGCCTGACGCGTCGGGAAGAAGAAGTCCCGAAAAAATAGAGGGCAGTGAATTCGTGATCGATGTTGACGCGGTTATAATGGCGATAGGAACTTCACCTAATCCCCTTATCCGCTCTACTACTAAAGGCCTTGAAACCAACCGCAGAGGCTGCCTTGTTGTAGACGAAAATATGATGACCACTAAAGAAAATGTTTATGCCGGGGGCGACGCGGTAACAGGCGCCGCAACGGTAATTTTAGCAATGGGCGCAGGCAAAAAAGCCGCCGCCGCTATTGATGAAAAATTAAGTAAATAATCGGAATTTCAAATTATAAGAAAAAGGAGCAGAATTTCTGCTCCTTTTTTTCTTATTTATAAGGCTCCCGACTTTGAGGGAGCCTTGGGTTTCATCAAGCCTTGCCTCCCTCAAAGTCGGGAGCCTTGGGTTTTTTGTAAAATTTTAATTAGCATAAGCGGAAGTGATACCGTAGTATTCTTCAATAGTAAGTCCGGAGCTAAACAGCTTTTGCGCTCTTTCCACTCCGACATATCTATAATGCCACGGCTCATACTGATATCCCGTTATGCTTTCCTTGCCCCTCGGATATCGCATTATAAAGCCGTATTTATAAGCGTTTTGCGCAAGCCAAACAGCCTCTTTTGTTCCCTCAAAGCTCATAGAAGCCTGGTTTATATCAAAAGCAAAGCCTGTCTGGTGTTCGGAATATCCGGGTCTTGCGGAGTAGGTGTCGGCAACAGCCTGACCGTCTCTTTTAACATATTTCTGATAAAGCGATTTTTGAGTAGAATAGCTCCTGAATCCCGAGCATACTCTCATTGAGCAGCCCTCCGCGGCGGCAGCGGCGAACATATTATCGAGCGCTGCTTTTGCCTCGGGGTTTACACCGGGGTTATAATTGCTCGGCAGAGGATAGGATTTATTGGCTATGAGAATTCCGTCTATATAAGTTAGCTCTATTTCTTTCGGCTTTACAACGGTGCATTTAAAAACCGCGCTTACGGCATTATTATCAGCGGAAATCACGGTGATGTTGCAGCTGCCCTCGCCTTTTGCGTAAACCCTGCCGTGAGCGTTTACAGTGGCGACGCTCTCATTATCCGATTTCCATATCTCCGCTTTATTGTCGGCATTTTTCGGGAGCATTGTAACTATAGGCATAAAGTTTTCGCCGATATTTATGGTTTTTTCATAACAGCTTAAAGTCATTGACTCAACTTTTACATATTCTTTTATCGGCTCTGTTACGCTCTCGACAGGCTCTTTTACCTTGACTTCGGTTTCGACTGCTTTCTCGGCTTTTGGGCTATCTGAAACATTCGAAGAGATATCGGCTTTTTTGCCTTTGCAGGCGCAAAGAGAAAAAATAAGCAATAAGCTAAGTATCAGGCTTCCTGTTTTTTTCATATTCATCACCTTATATATTCTATCATATTTATGAAGTAAAATAAAGTTAAAAAAATCTTTTTTTTTAGATAATTATATGTTATAATTACTCTGCGAGTCGGCTGTACGGTCGCGCGGCTTTGCCGTGAGGAAAGTCCGAGCCCCACAGGGCAGAATAACAGCTAACGGCTGCCGAGGGTGACCTCAGGGAGAGTGCAACAGAGATATACCGCCGATAAGAAATTATCGGTAAGGGTGGAAAGGCGAGGTAAGAGCTCACCGCGTCTGTTGGTAACTTCAGACGCCTGTAAACCCTATTCGGAGCAACGCTGACTGCAGCGATACACTTGCCCGGTGTGCTGCGAAAAGCGGCTTGAGCGGAAAAGCGATTTTCCGTCGAGATAGATGACCGTATTCAACAGAACTCGGCTTATAGGCCGGCTCGCGAAGAATTAGCAATAAGGCTCCCGACTTCGAGGGAGCTGTCGGCGGAGCCGACTGAGGGAGAGAAAAACTAAAGATTTTGCTGACATCTTTTAAGTTTTTTATAATACTAAAGCTTTACTCTCCCTCCGTCAAAACTATCGTTTTGCCACCGTCTCGGCTGCCGCCTCGGTCGGCGCTTCTGCTTCGCAGAGGTGTCCAACGGACACCCGCGCCCTCGACAGAGGGAGGCTTTAATTGTCTAACATCTAAAGTCTAATTTCTAAAATCTAAAAAGGAGCAGATCTTCTGCTCCTTTTTCTTATAATGTTTCTGTGAATTTTTTAAATGCGGCAATTCCTTGTTCGTCGCGCTTGAAAACACCCGCGTCTTCAAGCACCTTTTTAAACACAATGCCGATCTCATCCTTTAAAATGTTATGAACGGTCATTTCGTTAAAAGAGCCGTATTTTTGCTTTAGCTCATCCACCCAATCCGCGTGCTTTACAAGCTCTTCGTCTTCACGGCAATCGCCTCCTGATACGAGAATGGAGGCAAGCTTTGAAATTTCGCTTTTAAGTCTTGCAGGCAAGACCGCAAGTCCCATAACCTCGATAAGCCCGATATTTTCCTTTTTAATGTGGTGAAGCTCAGGGTGCGGATGAAATACTCCGAGCGGAAATTCCTCGCTTGTTATATTATTTCTTAAAACGAGGTCAAGCTCATAAGCGCCGTCTTTTTTCCTTGCGATGGGAGTTATGGCGTTGTGCGGCTCGCCGTCTGTAAAAGCGAAGATGCCGACTGATTCATCGGAATAATTATCCCATGCGTCAAAAACTCTTTTTGCGCCTTTTAAAACGCTTTCTTTATTTTCCGACGATAGCCTTATAACCGACATAGGCCATTTGACCGTGCCTGCTTTAAGATCATCGATACCGCTTATTTCAAATTCCTCTTCGATCTCGGCTTTTTCCATTGCAAAAGTGTATCTTCCGCCCTGGAAATGCTCGTGGCTGAGAATAGAGCCGCCGACTATCGGCAGACCGGCATTAGATCCGATAAAATAATGTGGGAAAAGATCGATAAAATCCAAAAGCTTTTCAACTGCTTTTATATCGACTTTCATAGGTGTGTGCTCGGAATTAAATACAATGCAGTGCTCGTTATAATAAACATATGGCGAATACTGCATAAAAAAGCTCTCGTTTGCAAGAGTTATCGGGATAATTCTGTGGTTCTGCCTAGCAGGAAAATTAAGCCGTCCTGCATATCCCTCGCATTCCTTGCAAAGCAGGCATTTGGGATATCCTGCCTGCGGCGCGTTTTTCGCGGCGGCGATAGCTTTCGGGTCCTTTTCGGGCTTTGAAAGATTTATCGTGATATCAAGATTGCCGTACTCCGTAGGAGCGGTCCATTTTAAGTCTTTTTTAATTCTGTATCTGCGGATATAATCGCTGTCGCAGGAAAATTTAAAGTAGTTATCCGTGGCAAGCTGTGGAGATACCTTATAATCCTCAAAGAATTTTTCGGTCACTTCCGAGGGCCTCGGAAGCAGTGCTCCCATAAGCTTTGTATCGAAAAGATCCCTTTCGGTCACGGTGTCTTCGATCAAATTTTCGCTGACGGCGTAATCGAGAAGCTCGCTTAAAATCGGCTCAAGATCGGTCACGGTGTAGTTTTCGAAATCGGAAATCTGATCAAGGTGCAAAATTTCAAGAAGACGGTTTGTAACGAAAATTTCGTCACGCTCGGTCAAAAGTCCGTTTGATAAACCGTAGCAAACAAGTTTTCTTACAGAATTATCGATCATACTATTCTCCTGTCACATTATTGGAAAGCGGGGCGCGAAGTAGTTTTATCCGCTATGCAGACATATGACTTGCCCGCGCTTACCTCGATAGCTTTTCCCGAATCGTCGGAAATTTTTATCGGGCTGTTTGCGCTGCCCTTTGTCCAGCGAACGGGTGTGTATGTGCCGTTAGTAATATAATAACCCTCTCCGCCGGTAAGGTCCACCTTGCGGTGCTTGCCGTCGGGATAGTCGGTAATCGTAGTAAGTAAAACGAAAACATTTTTAACCTGAGTAGTTTCACCCGTTACATAATCGGCTCTTACTTCGGTACCAGAGAGTCTTGTATAAAGTCCTGTCTGAGCGTCGTATGTAAAAGCGGTTTTTGAGCTTGTTGAGAAAGGAACTGTTACGCTGTTGGCTGTACCTCCCGAAAGAGTAACTGTTTTATCCTCGCTTGCGAAGTTCATAAAAGTATCGTCTGATTTAACGGTGGTGCGCTTTATCGCTTTGGTAAGAGCGTCCCAGGTTTTGGGGCCGAAACCGTAAAGCGTATGCTCGGAAGAAAGCCCGTTTTTAATGCGCTGACCGCTGTTGTTTTCAGAGATCGTGAAATGGTCGATATCTTTAAGGTGCGGAGCGCAGTAGGTCGGGTCCTGACCGTGGTGGACATAGATCGCGTCAAGTCCGAGCGCGAGGTCGACATAAGGATATCTCGCCGATCTTACAGTGCCGAATTTTTCGACTGCCGTTATATCCTTGTAAACAGCCATAAGACGGGTAATTCCGCCCTCTACCTCTGTTTCGAATATAATATCGGCTTTAGATAATCCCGTCTGTACCTTTTGCGCCTGATAAATGTTGTTTATCATAACCGCTACAGGTCTGTTGGATTTTGCGGATACCGCTAAATCATTCGTTCCCGTAAGCGGATTTACAGTGTGTTCTTTATCGACCGTCTGTGTAGAGGCAGGCTCGCTTTCAACCTTAGTGTCTGCTTCTCTTTTGGCTTTGCATCCCGCAAACGAGCATACAAGCAGTGCTGCGAGCGACAAAGATAAAATCTTTTTCATTTTTATACTTCCCCCATAATATGTTTCCTATTAATTATACTCTCACAGAGTTATTTTTTCAATAGAAGTTTTCTTAAATTTTAATATCCGAGATCCTCGCCGCAAAGTATCACGGTTATTCTGCCCTTTATCATCTGCGGTCCGCAGATAACATAATCTCTGCAAATGCGGTCGGGGCTTTTGCAGCCGTCTGTAATTTCGGGAGATGAGCTTTTTTCGAGCGAAACGCATCTGCCGGCCACGGCGCAGGGGGTGTTTCTTTTAAGCCTTACGCAGTTTTTCGGCGCGGCGACGGTCTTTATTCTTAAAAACGCCTCTTTTAGATCGCCTACAAGTTTGTTTTTTCCTACTATCACGGTAACCTTTTCGGGGCCGAAGCAAAGGGCGGTCACGCGGTTTGAAAACCCGTCGACATTTACAAGCTCGCCGTTTTGCGTTACGGCGTTAGCCGAGCAAAAATAGCGGTCGCATTTAATGATTTTTGCAAATATTTCCTTTTTCTCTTCGTCTGTAAGCCCGGGCTTAAATCGGTCTAAAAATTCATAATCTCCGTTTTTTAAGAGGTTCTCCACTCCGCATTCGGATAAGGTAACGCTTCCGCCGAATGCTACGCTGTCGCCTTTTTTAAGAGTTTTTTTGACCTCCTTTAAAACATCTTCTTTCGTTTCGCAAAAAACGGCGTTCATATTATTTTCTTTAATACCCTTAATATATTTTTCGAAATTCATAAAAACCGCTCCTTTTTTATAAGTTCTAAAATTTTTTAAAATCTAATATATATTATCAATAATACGAGAGGAATATGTATATGGAAGAAGAAAAGAAAGAGATAAAAAGAATGCCTGCGTTTTGCCGTATCGTTATCTGCGAGGCGGCAGTTATATTGCTTATCCTTTTATCGGTGATAACGGTTAAATATTTTTTCAAATCCGAATTTGAAAAGGCGCAGGATTTTTATAAAAAATATTTTTTAAACGACACATCGGTTTCCGAGGTGCTTAAAAAGTGAGATTTCGCGTATTTAAGACCGATATTTATATTTCTTTTCTCTTCGTCGCTTTCTTTGCGCTTTTGCTGCTTTTTGACAGGACGGGTCTTTTAATGCCTGCGTTTTTCGCGGCAGCAATTCACGAGGCAGGGCATATTTTTGCTATGTCCGTACTTAAAAACAAGCCCTCCGAAATAAGAATTTCTTTAGGCTCTGTTGAGATAGTGAGGTCCGTTTGCTTTTCTTACGGCGGACAGGCTTTTATCCAGGCGGCGGGACCTTTATTTAATATTGTTTTTTTCGCCGTGTTTTTTGTTTTTTATAAGCTTTTAAATTCCGAAATGCTGCTTAATTTCTCTTTTTGCAGTCTTATTTACGGTCTATTTAATCTTATTCCCGCAAAGGGGCTTGACGGCGGCGATCTCTTATATATTTTTCTATCGCGTAAGCATTCGCTGTCGTTTGGCGCGGCGGCGGTCGATATTCTCACGGGTATCTTTGCCGCAAGCTCGCTTTTTATGCTGGTTTTATCCGTTCTTTCTCATAAGGCCGATTACCGATTTTTAATTCTTCTTATTTATTTTTCTCTCGGTATTCTTTCAAAAGATCAAAATGCTTGAAAATAGATAATATCTGTAATATAATATCTTAGACAATATAATCGCACAAATTTTCCGCTATGAGAAGCGTTGTATCCTGATTGTATTGTCTAAAGCTTGAAATTTTTAAAGATATCCTCAGCAGTAAGATTCGGGTTTGTGAAAATTTCGCAGAGGTTTTTGCTCTGCCGCATAGAAACATAGTCGCCGTCGGCAATTATGATATGGTCGAGCAGTTTAAGCCCCACCTTTCTTAAAGCGCTTGCAAGCTCAAAGGTCGAGTAAATATCCTCCGCACTCGGAATAGCAACTCCGCCCGGATGATTGTGTGCTATCACCACGGCTGACGCATTTCTTTCAAGCATAACCTTTAAGACAGTCCTTATGGAAAGCCCCACGGATTCAATGCTTCCGTCAGAAAGAAACTCAAAAAAGAGCTTTCTTCCCATAGGATCCATTCCGAGCGCGCTTAACCGCTCGGTTTTACACCCGGTGTATTTATTAAGGATATAATCGCCGATCTGCTCTAAAGAGTTAAAGTCGGCAGTAGTTTTGCCCTTTTCGTAATTATAAATTCTTGCGATCGGCAAAACGAGTTTTAACAGTATCGCCCCGTTTTCGGTTATGCCGGGAACTGTTATAAGCTCGCTTATCGGCGCGTCTATAACTCCCGCGATATTTCTGAATCGCAAAAGCAATTCGTTCACTATCGGGACAGTGTCTTTTCTTGTAACGCAGTAAAACAGTAGATGTTCAAGAACTTTTTCGTCGGAAGTGGTTTCATCATATCCGTATTTAAGAAATTCTTGTTTGATCCGGTTCCTGTGGCCGCTGTGTATGTCCGGTTCTTCCAATTTCTTTTTTCTCCTCAATACCGAATATTTTCTCCATTATAACTCATTTTTCAAAATAAATCAATAAAGTGTGATACTCAAAATGAAAAAATTTGAAATTAAAAGCAACGATGAGGGCAAGCGCCTTGATTCATTTATGGCGCGCGTCTGCCCGACAATGCCGAAAGCTCTTCTTTATAAGTATATAAGGATAAAGAGGATAAAAGTAAACTCAAAGCGTGCCCAGATCAGCACGCGGCTGATATCGGGCGATACGGTCGAGGCTTATATAAGCGACGAGTTTTTTGAGCAAAAGCCCAAAACTTATGATTTTTTAAGCTCTAAAGATAATATCACGGTGGTTTATGAAGACGAAAATATCCTGCTTGCGGACAAGCCGCAGGGACTTATTGTTCACCCCGATAAAAATGAGTACCGCGATACCCTTATCGGCAGAATTCAGCATTATCTTTATAATAAAGGCGAGTATGACCCCGAAAAAGAAAACAGCTTTGCCCCCGCTCTTGCAAACAGGATAGACCGCAACACCGCAGGAATCGTGATAGCCGCAAAAAACGCGCAGGCGCTTAAGATTTTGTGTGAAAAGATAAAAAACCGCGAGATAGATAAGCTTTATCTTGCGGCGGTACACGGAAAATTGAAAAAAGAGTCGGGAATTTTGGAAGCGTTTTTAGAAAAAAACAGCGAGAAAAATAAGGTCTATTTAAGCCGCAAAAAAACCGACAATAATCTTTCTATCAAAACAGGCTACAGAACAGTTGCCTATAGATCCGGTCTTTCTCTTCTTGAAATAAAGCTCTATACCGGGCGGACTCACCAGATAAGAGCGCAGTTTGCAAGTATCGGCCACCCGCTTTTAGGCGACGGGAAATACGGAAGTATCAAAGAAGATAAAAAGATAGGCTATAATAAGCAGGCGCTTTATTCTTATAAGCTTACCTTTGATTTTAAGACCGACGCAGGAATTCTTTCTTATCTTGATAAAAAGACCTTTTGCGTAAAAGATGTGTTCTTTTCAAGAGAACTTTTCGGAATGAATTCGGATGAAATATAAAAAAGCCCCTTATAAAGGGGCTTTTTTGCTTTTAAATTCTTTGGCTCCCGGCTTCGAGGGCGCGGGTGTCCGGTGGCAAAGTAGATGTTAGACATTAGATTTTAGATGTTAGACAATTAAAGCCTCCCTCATCAGATGGAGCCAAATATAAATCACAGCAATTCTATATTCTGCTCTTTGCACTTTTTTATTTCTTCTTCGGGCCAGACCGACGCGTGCACTTCGCCGATATGCGCCTTTTGAAGAAGAAGCATACAAAGGCGCGACTGCCCTATTCCTCCGCCTATTGTATATGGCAGTTCGCCGTTTACAAGCGCTTTGTGGAAAGGCAAATTCAGCCTGTCAAGCGCGTTTTCCGCCTCTAACTGCTTTAAAAGGCTTTCTTTATCCACTCTTATTCCCATTGAAGATATTTCAAAAGCGGCGTCTGTTACCTTATTATAGACTATAATATCGCCGTTTAAGCTCCAATCGTCATAATCGGGGGCTCTGCCGTCGTGCTTTTCGCCGTTTTTAAGCCTGCCGCCTATCTGCGTTAAGAAAATAGCGCCGAATTCCTTTGCCGCCGCATTTTCCCTTTCTTTAGCAGAAAGCTCGGGATATTTTTCTTCAAGCTCAAAAGTGGAAACGAATTTTATTTTTCTCGGCAGATAATTTTCAAGCTCGGGGTACTGCCTTTCAATACCGTCTGCCGTGTTTAAAATGGCATTGTAAATGCGGTAGACCGTGTCCTTAAGATAGTCCATATTTCGGTCTTCTTTTGAAATTACCTTTTCCCAATCCCACTGATCCACATAAAGAGAGTGGATATTATCGCAATGCTCATCTCTTCTGATAGCGTTCATATCCGTGTAAAGACCGGTGTGCATTTTAAAACCGTACTTTTTAAGCGCAAACCTCTTCCATTTAGCGAGGGAATGCACCACTTCGACCTCTTCGCCGGTTTCTAAAATATCAAAGCTGACAGGGCGCTCGACGCCGTTCAGATCGTCGTTAAGTCCGCTGCCCTTTTTAACGAAGAGCGGAGCGGAGGCGCGGTTTAAATTAAGACCGTCGCACAAATTTTCCTCAAATCTGTGCCTTAGCGAGCGGATAGCTTTCTGCGTTTCAAGCACATCTAATTTTGAAACATATTTTTCCATTTTTCTTTTACCTCACGAAATGTTTCCTACAGTTCTCGGATAAAGGATAACGTCGCGGATATTCGATACTCCCGTGACATACATAATTATTCTTTCAAGGCCTAATCCGAATCCGCTGTGCGGAACAGAGCCGAATTTTCTGAGCGAGAGATAATCCTTATAATCGTCAAGATTCATATTTCTTGCTTTCATAGCCTCTAGCAGCTTATCAAGATCGGCTTCTCTTTCGGAACAGCCGATTATCTCGCCTACTCCGGGGACTAAAAGGTCTGTTGCGGCGACCGTCTTGCCGTCGGGATTCTGTTTCATATAGAAAGACTTGATCTCTTTCGGATAATCGGTAAGAAATACGGGCTTTTTGCAGATGACCTCTGAAATATATCTTTCGTGCTCGGTCATAAGATCGCAGCCCCACTCAACTGGATATTGGAAATTCTCGCCGCTCGCCTTTAATTTTTCTATCGCCTCGGTATAGGTCATAACCGCGAAATTGTGGCTTGCAACGGTTTTTAATTTTTCTATAAGACCTTTTTCAAAATGCGCGTCGAAAAATTTAAGCTCATCGGGGCATTTTTCAAGCACGGAATTTATAATATACTTTATCATATCCTCGGCTATTTCGATTATATCGGGGAGCTCCGCAAAAGCCACTTCCGGCTCAACATGCCAGAACTCCGCAACATGGCGCGGAGTATTGCTCTTTTCCGCTCGGAAAGAGGGACCGAAAGTGTAAATTTTTCCGAGTCCCATAGCGGCGACCTCGCCCTCAAGCTGACCGGAAACCGAAAGCGCCGCTCTTCTTCCGAAGAAATCCGCCGCGTCATATTCTTCCTCTGTCTTGTAATCTTTTGAAAAACCTATAGTCGTGACCTTGAACATCTCGCCTGCGCCCTCGCAGTCGCTTGCGGTTATTAAAGGGGTGTGGATATAGGTGTAATGCCTGCTCTGGAAAAATTCGTGAATAGCGGCAGAAACCACCGAGCGCACGCGGAATACAGCGTTAAAAGTGTTGGTTCTGACCCTTAAAGCAGGGATAGTTCTCAAATATTCAAGGGTGTGTCTTTTTTTCTGCAGGGGGTAATCGGCGGGGCATACGCCTAAAACGGTTATCTTTTCGGCATTTATCTCTACGCTGTCTTTAGCTACCACCGACTCGACAGCCTGCCCCTCTACCATAAGCGAAGTGCCGAGCTTTAAATATTCGGAAATATCCGAAAGCTTGCTCTTATCTATAACTATTTGCAGGTGCTTAAGCGTCGTACCGTCGTTAAGCTCGATAAAAGCCATATTTTTAGAATCGCGCGAGGTTCTTACCCATCCGCAGACAGTGACATTTTTGCCTACGAATTCACGGTTTTTCATAATTTCATAAATATCAGTATGCTTCATAATTTTCCTCCCGAAATTAAATATAAAAATAATAAAAGCGCCGTTATCCGTCCTAAAATTTCAGGACGGATAAGACGCTTTAAAATCATCCGCGGTGCCACCTAAATTGCCTTTTTATATCAAAAAGGCCTCTTTACGGCCTAAATCAAGCCGATTTCTTCTTAACGCGAAGCTCACGGCGCACCTAATAAGCAAAAAGCCTTTCAGATTGCGGCTAAAAAGTGTTATTCACAAAGTGCGTGCGCCTGCGTTTTCACTGCCCGCAGATCACTGTTCCGCCGTGTACGATGCTACTTGTCTTTCTCAAAGCCTTTGAATGAATGAATTATACATCAAATTTTTCCGGTTGTCAACTGTTTAAAACCGATTCTATAAGATTTCTTATTTCCTCGGTGCCCGTATTTTTAAGTGCGGAAAATGGAATTATGGGGATATTTTCACCGAAAGTTTCTTTAAAATCTTTGAGATTTTTTTCAAATTCGGTTTTATTAAGCTTATCCGATTTAGTGAGGATTATCGCGGTGTTAAACCCGAAATGATTTAAAAATTCGAGCATATTAAGGTCAAATTCGGTCGCGGGTCTTCTCATATCGATAAGTGAAAAGCAAAGCTTTATGTTTCTTCCCGATCTGAAATAATGCTCCATAAGGCCGCTCCAGCGTTCCTTTTCCTTTGTGGCTACCTTTGCGTAGCCGTAACCGGGGAGGTCTACAAGCCTTAAGCCGGTTAGCTTATAAAAGTTTATTGTGACTGTCTTTCCCGGGGTGGAGCTTACTCTCGCGATAGCTTTTCTTCCGAGCACCTTATTTATAAGCGACGATTTTCCGACATTCGATCTTCCGCAGAAGCAAACTTCCGGAATATCGGACTGCGGCAGCTGCGAGGCGGTGCCGAAAGCCGCCTCAAATGTTACATCCGAAAAATTCATATCAGCACCTGCTTACTGCCTTTTTGCCTGAATTTTGCGAGATAAAAAGCTCTTCGCTTTTTTCTTCCTCGGGGAATTTTAAAGCGGCATCGATTATCTCGCTCGCATTTTTGACCGGGATAAACTCAACATTTTCTTTCACGGTCTTATCCACCTCGTCGAGGTCGGGAATATTATCATATGGAATAAACACGCGTTTTACTCCTCCGCGGTAAGCCGCCATAGACTTTTCTTTAAGTCCGCCTATCGCAAGCACGCGGCCGGTTATCGTTATTTCGCCGGTCATAGCGATATCGCGCTTTACAGGCACTTTTGTAAGAGCCGAAACAAGCGCCGTTGCGATAGTCACTCCCGCGCTCGGGCCGTCTTTTTTGACCGCCGCCTCGGTTGCGTGGATGTGGATATCGAGATTTTTGTAAAAATCGGGATAAATTCCGTATTTAAGCGCGTTTAACCTGACAAATGTTACGGCGGCGGAAGCCGATTCTTTCATAACATCGCCGAGGCTGCCCGTTAAAATAATTTTGCCCGTGCCCTCCGTTGCGGCGACTTCAAGCTGCATTATCTCTCCTCCGACAGCTGTCCATGCAAGACCGTTTATAATGCCTATCTCGTCGGTTTCGAGTATGGATTCGGGGCGGTATTTTTTAGAGCCTAAATATTTATAGATATCCTGCTCTTTTACCGTCACGCTCTTTACTTCGCCCTCGGCTATGATTTTTGCCACCTTTGAAAAGACCTTAGCTATAGTCCTCTCTAAGCTTCTTACTCCTGCCTCGCGGGTATAATAATCTATTATGGCATAGAGCGCACCGTCTGTTATCCTGCAGGTCCTGCCTGAAAGCGCGTGGCGCGAAAGCTCCTTTTTAACAAGGTGCTTTTTAGCGATATTAAATCGCTCTTCTCTTGTGTAGCCGTCTAAGTAAATTACTTCCATTCGGTCCAAAAGGGCGGGGGGAACGGTGGAAACATCGTTCGCCGTGGTGATAAATACCGCTTTGCTCAGATCATAAGGTATCTCCAAAAAGTTATCGGTAAAGGAGCTGTTCTGCTCGGGATCCAAAACCTCCAAAAGTGCGGAAGAGGGATCGCCCTTGTAATCGCTTGCAAGCTTATCTATCTCGTCAAGCAAAATAAGAGGATCGGATACTCCCGATAATTTGAGCGCCGATATAATTCTTCCGGGCATTGCTCCCACATAGGTCTTTCTGTGGCCTCTTATCTCTGCCTCGTCGTGCATACCGCCGAGCGCCACTCTGCGGTACTTCCTGCCCATACATTCGGCAATGGTTTTTCCTATAGAGGTCTTTCCCACTCCGGGAGGGCCCGCAAGGCAGATTATCTGCCCTGTTATATCGGGATTTAAAGAATATACTGCGAGCATTTCCAAAATCCGCTCTTTTACTTTATCAAGGCCGTAAAAATCGCGGTCGAGAATTTTCTCCGCCTTTTTGATATCCACTTTAGATCCGCTCTTTTTATTCCACGGAAGCGATATCGCAAGATCAAGCCAGGAGCGCATGACCGTTCCCTCGTGAGAGCCGGGCGGAAGCTTTGAAAGCTTATTTATTTCGGATCTTATTTTATTTTTTACTTCATCCGAGCAATCGAGCTTTTCAGCTTTTTCGTTATAGGCTTCTATTTCGGAAAGTTCGTCGTCACCGTAAAGCTCGTCGTTTAAAACCTTTATCTGCTCTTTGAGATAATATTCTTTCTGACTTTCGTCAATTCTGCGCTTTGTTTTTTCGCCTATTTTATTATCTATCTCGCAGATCTCTTTTTCTTTGCTCAAAAGCTCAAGCAGAATTTTCGCTCTTGAAACGGGCGAAAGCTGTTCTAAAATAAACTGCTTGTCGTCAAAAGGTGAGGGCACATTAAACGCGATATAATCGCAAAGATAAGGGATATCGTCGCAAGTGGCGACAGTCGATATCACATCGGGCGCAATATTGCGGTTTACTTCAACATATTTTTCGAATTCTATTCTTATTCTTCTTAAAATGCTTTCTTTGTACACTGCCCTGTTTTTAATAGGCTTTTCTTCGCATTTTTCTATTACTGCGGAATAGATATCCGGCTCTTTTATAAATGTGGTGTGCTTTGCCCTGTAAAGACCTTGAACGAGAGCTTTAACAGAACCGTCGGGCATTTTAAGAGTCTGCCTTAATCTGCAAAGGCAGCCCATAGAATAAAGGTCCGAAGAGTTCGGCGCTTCCACCGTGATATCTTTCTGAGTTACTAAATATATAAGCTGGTTTGAGGACATTGCCCTGTTTATCGCGTTCACAGAGCGCTTTCTTCCCACATCCAAAGTAAGAATCATAGAGGGGAAAGCCACAAGTCCTCTTAAAGCTAACACGGGAAAAGAATTTTCCGTCTTTTTTGTTTCTGCTGGCATAAAATATTTTACTCCGTAAATTTATTTTGCGTAAACCGCCGCAGCGCTTAGCTTGCTCTCGATAAACGCAAACACTACGCTGTTTTTCTCCGATTCGCAGGTCAAAAATTCGCAATTATCATCCGAAAAAGAGAAGAAATAGAAGTCTGAAAGCTTGCCCGAAGTAACCTCGTATTTTATATTTCGGGATTTAAGATCGTTTTCTATCTCTATGAGCACCGTGTCGGGATCGTAACCGAAAGCCGCAGCAGTGGCGGTGATAGCGGTAATTCCGCCTGATTTATCCTCTGTTTTATAATAATACTGAAAATTATTCCCTAAAATTTCCGAATAATCGCCCGATTCTATCACGGGGACCTCAATTTCCTCTCCGCCCTCTTCGTGATCGTGGGATTCGAGATCGGAAGAATTTTGGGATTTTTTGAGCTCCGATAAAACCGAGTCGGGGTCGGCTGAAAGTTTTATATCGCTTTCGGGTATCTGCCCGATCTTCGCATAGTATTCAATATCCGCACCCGTTACAGTGTTTTCCTTTTTATCTTTTTTGCAGGCGCAAAATAAAAAGGCAAGAACAAAAACCATTAAAAGTGCCGCTGATTTTTTCATAATGAACACCTCTTAGATTTCGTTTGATTTAGCGATCTTGTTTAAAAGCTCTTGCTGCTGATTCCACAGCTTTTCGGAAAGGTCGACATAATAGGTGTGGGGCTTTTCAAATCTTGTGACCTCGTCCCACAAAGAGCCGACCTGCGCCTCGCGGTAAGCGGAAATTTCCTTAACGCTCGGCGATTCATATACAGCTTTTCCGCCGCTGATGATTTTCTTCTGGAGCTTGACGGCGGTAAAATCCGTAACCGTCTTTCTTTTCCAGGTGAATACGGGATCGAAGATCTCGTAAGGCTCGGAATCGTCGATTTTTTCATCATTTAAGGTGATAACATCAGCGATAGCCTTGCCTGTTGCGCGGTCGAACAAGCGCCACGGAATTTTAACTCCGGGCAGGGTTATTTTAGCGGTGTTTTCGCTTACCTTTATCTTAGGAATTATCTTTCCGTTTCTCTCTATCGCCGCAAGCTTATAAACTCCGCCGAAAACAGCTTCGCTTGACGCGGTTATAAGTCTTTCTCCCACTCCGAAGCTGTCCACCTTAGCGCCTTGGAATATCATATCGCGGATAAGGTATTCATCAAGCGAGTTTGAAACGCATATCTTGCAGTCCTCATATCCTGCGTCATCGAGCATTTTGCGGACTTTTTTGGATAAGTAGGTGATATCGCCGCTGTCTATTCTGATTCCGATCGGTCTTTTGCCGAGCGGTTTTAAAACATCGTTAAACACTCTTATCGCATTCGGAATTCCCGATTTTAAAACATTGTAGGTATCCACAAGCAAAAGGGTGCTGTCGGGGTACATCTCGGCGTACTTTTTAAACGCCTCATATTCGTCGTCAAAAAGCTGGACCCAGCTGTGCGCCATTGTTCCCGAAGCCGAAACATCGAAATCCTTTGCTGTTTTTACTACCGATGTGCCTGTGCAGCCGCCTATCACCGCGGCTCTTGCGCCGTAATAAGCGGCGTCGGCTCCCTGGGCGCGGCGCGCGCCGAATTCCATAACAGGTCTGCCCTGGGCGGCTCTGGTGATACGGTTAGCCTTAGTTGCGATAAGCGATTGGTGGTTTATAGTTAAAAGCACCATAGTTTCAACCATCATGCACTGTATCGCCGGACCTTTGACCGTGACTATCGGCTCTTTCGGGAATATCGGCGTGCCCTCGGGCACAGCCCACACATCACAGCAGAATTTGAATTCCGCAAGGTAGTTTAAATAATCTTCGGAAAAGAGATTTAAGCCTCTTAAATATTCTATATCGTCTTTATCAAAATGCAGATTATTGAAATATTCGATAAGCTGGTCGACGCCTGCCATTAAGGCATAACCGCCGTTATCGGGAACTCTGCGGAAAAACATATCGAAATATGTAACCGTGTTTGCAAGCTCGGTATCGAAAATACCGTTTGACATTGTCATTTCGTAAAGGTCGGTGAGCATTGAAAGGTTGCGGTTGTCAAAATTCATTTTTTTACCTCACATTTTTTCGGGCGCGGTTATTTTAAATGCGTCAAGAATATTTTTTATCACTGCCGCCGTGGCTTTGCAGAGGCAGAGCCTTGCGTTTTTAAGAGCTTCATCCTCGCAGTTTACCCTGCAGGAAGAATAAAATTTATGGAAAAGCGTTGCAAGCTCTATGCAATAATGCGTGATCCTTGCAGGATCGTAGGCTTTGGCGGCTTTTATTATTTCATCGGTAAATGCGGAAATGTGAGAGATAAGCTCCCGCTCCTCGGGTGCCTTTAATAGATCGAGGTCCGCTTTTTTCGCGATATCGGGCTCGCCCACATTTCTCAGAATTGAGCAAATTCTGGCATATGCATACTGAACATAATAAACCGGGTTGTTGCTCGATTCGCTTACCGCAAGATCAAGATCGAAATCAAAGTGGCTGTTAGGCTCTCTTAAATTGAAGAAAAATCTTGCCGCGTCTATCGGGACCTCTTCTAAAAGGGTAACAAGCGTTATAGCTTTTCCCGAGCGCTTGGAGGCTTTTATCACCTCGCCGTTTCTGACAAGCCTTACCATCTGCATAAGCACTGCGTCAAGCCTGTCCGCGTCAACATTAAGCGCTGTAAGCGCGGCTTTCAGCCTCGGCACATATCCGTGATGATCGGCGCCTAAAATATCTATCGCGCGGTCAAACTTCCTTACCTCAAGCTTATTGTAATGATATGCTATATCGGGGACAACATATGTCGGCACGCCGTTTGCTCTTTTAAGCACGAAATCCTTATCGCAGCCGAAATCCGTGGCTTTAAACCACAGCGCTCCCTCCGATTCATAGGTCTTGCCGCTCTTTATCAAAAGATCGATAATTCTTTCGGTTTCGCCCGAAGAGTGAAGCGAGCTTTCTTTAAACCAGGTATCGTAAGTTATCCTGTATTTTGAAAGGTCGTTTTTGAGTCCCTGAATATTTTTCGGAAGAGCAAAGTCTATAAGAGCTTTTCTTCTGTCAGATTCGGGCTTGTCCATAAAAGAATTTCCGTAAATTTCCGAAAATGCCTTTGCGTGGGCGATAATATCCTCGCCGTGGTAGGAATCCTCGGGCATTTCAATGCCCTCTTTATATATCTGCTGATATCTAAGATCAAGAGAAAGCCCGAATTTATTTATCTGATTGCCCGCGTCGTTTATATAAAACTCGCGCTCAACTTCGAAGCCTGCAATTTCAAGCACCGCCGCGAGGCAGTCGCCTAGAGCTCCGCCCCTTGCGTTTCCTATGTGCATAGGTCCTGTCGGGTTAGCGGAAACGAATTCCACCAAAACCCTTTTATTCTTTCCGAAATCGCTTTTTCCGTAATCCGCGCCTTTTGTGAGCGCGTCGTCGATTATATCCGAAAAATAGGAGTCCTTAAAAAAGAAATTTATAAATCCGGGGCCTGCTATCTCGCACTTTTCTATATATGTATTATCAAGTGTTGCGAATTTCAAAATCGATTCTGCTATCATTTTCGGCGCTTTTTTAAGGCTTCTTGCCCACACGAGCGCCGCGTTTACCGCATAATCGCCGTGCTCTCTGTTTTCAGGGATATCTATCGAAAATGAAGCTTCGGGCACACAGGTAAATTCGCCCGAATTTGCGGCTTTTTCCGCCGCGCTTAAAATCACGCTTTTTATCTGATCTCTGGCTTTACTTGTAATATACGACATTGTTTTACACCTCGTTTACAGTTATTTCAAGCTTATTCGTGCTTATCGGTCTTAAATCGGAATCAAGGGTGTATTTCATTTTGAGCTTTCCGCCGTTTTCGGTAAGAGAGTTTTCAATGTAATCGCCGTGAATTCCTATCGTCATATTTCCGTAAGGCGTTTCATAATAGCAGTTGTTCCGCTTGCCGGCTTCTATCACGAGCTTTGAAACAAGATCGCCCGTTCTTTCAAGCACTACCTGTTTTTCGCCGAGTATGCACAGCATAGACCTCGCCTCTTCACAGCCTAACATTTCGCTTTCATCATAAAAAAGAGATATCATATCCTCTTTTTTATCGAGCATTCCCTCGGTTGTGAATTCTATAATATTTTCTTCCTCCGGCGCGTCTGCCGAGCTTTGAGATCCTGAAATTTTTATTATCACAGTTTTAATCATTCCGATTCTATATCCACCTGTTCGATCAATTCTTTGTCAAGCTTGCAGCCGATGAGCTTTTGCGCGGTTTCGGCGAAAGCCTCGGTTTCGTCGCTCACATAAAATCTGTGCTTTGGGATATTATCGCCGCAGCATAGAGAGCCCCTGCTGTAAAGCAGGTCTTTTACCGCGTGCGCCGTGGCTGTTCCCATATTAATAAGCGTTACATTTTTTCCTAAAACCTCGCTTATCATATCCTGGAGCACGGGAAAATGCGTGCAGCCGAGTATCACGGTATCAACGCCGCGCTCTATCATCGGCGAAAGATAGGTCTTCACAGCCTCTCTTGCCACGATATTGTCCTTTTTAGTCCAGCCCTCTTCGACTATCGGAACAAGCAGGCTCGCCGCCGTTTCCACCACCTCGGCGTCGGGCAAGGCTGATAATATCTGCTTTTTGTGAGCGCCGCTTTTAATGGTCGCGTTGGTTGCAAGAATTCCTATTTTTTTATTTCTCGTAGCCTTTACCGCCGCTTTCACCGAATGCGAAACGACCTCGATAAACGGAACGGGCAGCTGCTTTGCGGTATCGTAAGCCACGCTTGAAACCGTTCCGCAGGCGGCTACTATCAGCTTAACATTATTTTTAAGCAGAAATCTTTCGTCCTGCAGGGCGTATTTTTTAATCGTTTCGGAGCTTTTTGTTCCGTAAGGCACTCTGCCTGTATCGCCGAAGTAAACAATGCTCTCGCGGGGAAGAAGCTTCATTATTTCTTTTGCGACGGTTATTCCTCCGATCCCTGAGTCAAACAGACCTATTGCTCTGTTATCCGACAAAATATTCGCCCCCTCATAATAATTCATATTATCATACCATATTTTAGGAATTCTTGCAACTGTTTGTTACCGCAAAATTTCTTCCGATTTTTTATCGGCATAGTTATTTAGCTTTTTAAAATCCTGCGCGCCGATATAATAGCTTTCAAGTTCATCGTGAACTTCCTTTGCGGTCTTTAAAATATTCACGGCGCTTGAGATCAGCTCTTTAAATACCCTTTTTGAGAATGTTTCGCGCCCTCTGTTATAATTTGAGGCATTTATTTTAAATCTTCTTGCGTGCACGCGCCTATCGGCAGCGTCAAGCTTTATAAAGGAATTTTCGCTCATAATGCAAAGCTTTAATTCCTCTATTTCTATCGAATCGGTAAGCATCATAGGCAAAAACGGATTTTTATAAACGGTTACATTATATCCTCTTTCTTTAGCCGCATTTTTTATATAACCTAAAATACAGCTTGAAACGGCAAAAGAATTATCCGAAATAATTATTCTTTTATCGCACCTTTTATAAAGCTCGGGCGAAAAATCATAAAATCCTTTCGGTGTTATTCCGCTTAAAAATCTTTCGGTTGTTTTGCCCGCGGTCTTTTTAGGCTTTAAGTATTTTCTTATAATAGAGCGCGCATAATTTTCCGCTTTTTTATAATCGATATTTCTTTTTGCGGATTCCACGCTTTTTTCAAGCAGCTCCCCCGCGGCGGATAAATAACCCGAGGCTATGCCGTGGATCACGGTGTTGCGGTCTGTTAAGGTCTTTATCTTTTCACGGTTTTCAAAAAGCTTTCGGGTATTGAAAAATTCGCCGAGATTTATTATGTTTTCGCAGGCTCCCGGATATCTCGGCTCTACTATGTGCGGAGCGGTGCCGTCTAATATCACGGTGTTTGTGTCCTCTATTATCACCGCGTCAAGCGAATCGGGGTCGCTTGAGCAGGGGGATTTTATTATCCTGTAGCCTTTATCAAGCGCTTTATTTGCAATGCTTTTCATAAAGGTGGATTTTCCGGTACCCGGTCCGCCCTTGATTATATATACACGGTATCCGTCTTTCACACTGAAAAAATCGGAAAAATGCGAAACGAATCCTTCGCAGGAATTTGCCGCCAAAAATGCGTGTTTTATACTGTTTTTCATAAAAACTCCCCTTTTTGTCTTTTTTCATAAATATACTATTCAAAAAAATCGGTTTTGACACTTTTGTCAACCAAAATATAATTTTTGGTTGACAACAAAACCGCAAAAGGGTAAAATGTAAAAAAAGAGGGATGATTATATGATACTTTATGAAGAATTGCTTGAAACCTTATCAAGCAGCGAAGAACCGATATCGGGTATGGAATTAGCGGAAAGGTTCGGCGTCAGCCGAAACGCCGTTTGGAAAAGCATAAATAAGATGAAAGAAGAGGGTTATCTCATTAAAAGCTCAAAAAGCGGATATGTTTTGAGCAGAGAAAATCCGCATCCTGTTTCCGAGGATCTTAAAAAAGCTCTCGGCACCGACGAGGTCATTTTGCTCGAATGCGCCGATTCCACAAATAATATCGCAAAGGAGCTCGCGGTCCGCGGAGCAAAAGAGGGTACAGCCGTGTTTGCGATGGAGCAGACAAGCGGAAAAGGCAGGCTCGGGCGCACCTTTGTATCAAACAGGGGCGGAATTTATTTTTCCGTGATATTAAGGCCGCAGGTAAATGCGGATTCCTCTGTTTTTATCACTGTTGCCGCGGCGGCGGCGGTTTCAAAGACTTTAAGCGAGGTCTTTAAAAAGCCGTTTCCGATTAAATGGGTGAACGATATTTTCTGCGAGGATAAAAAAGTCTGCGGAATTTTAACGGAGGGCTCTTTTAATGCCGAAACTATGATGTTTGATTTTGCGGTTTTAGGTATCGGGATAAATCTTGCCGATCAAAGCGATAATCTGCCTGAAGATGTTAAATTGACTGCCGGCAGTCTTTGCAGTGAAAAGACCGTGCCTGCCTCGCTTTACACAAAAATAGCTTCGGGCGTGTATAAGAAATTTTTTGAGTATTACTCGGATTTAAGTTCGGGCAGGAAATTTATGAATTATTATATCGAAAATTCCTATCTTGATAACAAGGATGTTATGTATATTAAAAACGGCAAGCTTCACAGCGCCAAAGCCTTAAGGGTTAATTCCGACGCTGGGCTGGTTTTAGAAGAAGACGGAAAGATCACAGTGCTTAAAGCAGGAGAGGTATCGGTTAAAAGAGTATGAAAAAAATAAAATTAAGTATAAAAGATATAGCGCTCACAGCAGTGTTTACCGCGCTTTTGGCAGCGCTCTCGCAGGTGGCTTTCCCTTTGCCTTTCGGAGTGAGCCTCACTTTGCAGACCTTTGCCGCGGCGCTTTGCGGATACTGCCTTTCGGGCTTTTTGGGGGTTATAAGCGTACTTGTTTATATTGCTCTCGGAGCAGTGGGAGTGCCTGTATTTTCGTCATTCAGATCGGGAGTGGGAGTTCTTGCAGGGCCGAGCGGCGGCTTTATTTTCGGATTTATCCTGCTCGCTCTTCTTTGCGGAATAGCTGTAAAAAAATCAAGACCTATTGCCGCTCTTTTAAGCGTTATAGGCCTTATCCTCTGCCATCTTTTCGGAGTGGTGCAGTTCTCGCTCGTTACCCACACTCCGCTCGTTTCTTCGTTTTTATCGATAAGTCTGCCGTTTTTGTTAAAGGACGCCGTTTCGGTATTTTTAGCGTATTTGATTGCGCTTAAATTAAGAAAAATCATTATAAAGAAATAAAAATCGGCTCCCTCTGCGACCGAGGGAGAGAAAGACTGAAGATTTTGCTGACAATTTTATAGTTTATTCTTAAGTTTAAGCTTTACTCTCCCTCCGTCAAAACTATCGTTTTGCCACCTCCCTCGACAGAGGGAGCCTAAGTATATTAATAATTCTTATCGTCAAGCAGTCCTTTTAAAAGGATTGCTTTTTTATCTTTTGTGATAACATAACCGGGGGCTATATTAAGCACATCGTCATAAAATTCCGTAAGAGTATCGATTTTGGTAATGCGGTTTACCCTCTCGCTCTCGGCGGTATTCGCGGCGTCGGCAGACGCTTTTTCGCTTATAAGATAAAAGGCTTTGTCGGTTTTGATAATCGCCGTATCGCCGTAAGAGTCGAGCCCGTGATAAAGGGCTAAGATATTTTCGCCTCCGAGCGCCGAAATATCCACCTTGTATTTTTCCGTGTTGCCGCTCATATCGTAATAAGCGCGGTAAAGCTCGCCGTTTATAAGAGCTAGATCTGCGGCAAGAGAAGTAAAATCGCTGCCTAAAATATCCTGAATAACATTCTTATAAGGCGTGCGCATAATATCGTACTGACCGTCGGTTTCAGCCGACTGCTGGATAAAGTACCAATTTCCGCCCGTTACCATAACGGAGCAATCGGTGCCGTAATAATTATCCACGGCGACCGCCTTTTCGCCGCCTCCTAATGTTACATCGCAGAGCGCTTTTGCGTTATTTTCACCGTCAACGGCGGAAGTAAACGAGTAGTAATAAAGCTTTCCTGCGGAAAAGTAAGCCGCGTTGGAAAACACGGTCTCCCCGTCGATACTGTCGGCGCCTTTAAGCGTTATGACAGACGACTGCGAGCGGGATTTTGCCGCCTCTTCGAGCGTTTTCGGATCTGACACGGTTTCTTTTTTTGCTTTTGTTCCGCAGCCGCAAAGAACCGCTAAAACAAATATCAGGCATAATGAGGATTTTAAAATTTTCATAAATTATCTCCGTTTAAATGAGTGTTTTATAGTAAAGGCAAATGTTTTCATATTCACGGTCGCTCACCTTAAATCCGCGCGGAATGGTACCAAGCTGTTTAAATCCGAGCCGCTCGTAAAGCCTGCGCGCGGCAAAATTGGTTTCCACCACCGCATTAAACTGCAGAATTTCAAATCCCTGTTCTTTTGCGGTATTTAAGCAGTCTTTAACCAGCTTTTCGCCTATGTGCTGACCTCTTGAATTTTTAGATACCGCAAACGACGCGTTCGCAATATGTCCGCACCTACCGATATTATTAGGATGAAGAATATAAAGGCCTTTAATTTCGCCTGTTTCTTCGTTTAAGGCTACTTTTGTTTTGGTCTGCTGCGAGAAAAACGAAATCGCGGAGCTTTCTGTTAAGCAGTCCGTCTGCGGAAACGCGTTTTTCGCTTCCACCACTTCGTTCCAAATATCGGTCATAACCGGAATATCTTCGCTCTTAAATTCACGGATAATTATTTTTTGCTCCGTTATTTTTTCATAAAGCTCATCTGCTGTAGACACGATTATTTTAGCTCCGTTTTCCTCTAAAAATTTTCTGCTTTTAAAGCCCCAGTCTACTGATATGCAGTCTACCCCCGCGTTTTTCGCCGTGAGGATATCCACCTCGCTGTCGCCGATATAAAGCGTGCTTTCTTTGGGAATACCGAAATTTTTCATTATTTCGATAACCCCGTCGGGCGAGGGCTTCGTTTTCATATTCTCTTTTACTCCCGCCGAGTAATCAAAAAGTCCTCCGAAAAATTTATCCGAAAGCTCTTTTACCGCATAATCCGCCTTGTTTGATAAAACAGCGGTTTTATATCCCTCTTGTTTAAGCTTTTTTAAAAGCTCTTCTATTCCGTCGTAGCTTTTTGTAAAATCATAGCAGTGATCTTTATAATATTCGTTAAAGTCCGAAAAGACCTTTTTTGAAGTTTCTTCATCTGTATTTTCAGGGACCGCTCTTTCGATCAGCTTTTTTATACCGTTCCCGACAAACGAGCGGACCTCCGACTGCGTGCGCTCATTTAGTCCGCTTTTTTTAAGAGCATAGTTCGTGCTTATTGTCAGATCCTTTAAGGTGTCGAGAATAGTCCCGTCCATATCAAAAATCAAAAGCTTGTATTTTCCCATAATTCTCCGCCGAAATCTTAAAAATTCTTTTTTCATTATACCACTTTTCACCGCTTTTTCAATTCATTTTAAAAAAACACTTGAAAATTATTTATGAAATGTTATAATAACTCTATAGATTAGATTAAATGCTGTGATAAAGAAAAGTAAGCTTATATCCGCTTTAAAGAGAGAAAGCGCCGCCGGCTGAAAGCGCTTTTAAGTCAGGAATTTGCCGAAGTTCGCTTTTGAGCAGCGGCGCTGAAGCTTTTTTATTAAAAAGTGCCGTAGGCGCCGCCGGGTTAAGGCTCCGTTACAGGCTTTTAAATTTAAGTGTTCCGATCAATTCGGAAAATGCGGGTGGTACCGCGGAGTGCTGATTTTAAAGACTTCGTCCCTGATTTCAAGGATGCAAGTCTTTTTTTGTTACTCTTTTTTAAAATTCGGAGGGATAAAAATGAAAGAAAAAATCGAAGTCTTAAGAAGCAAAGCCAAAGCTGCTCTTGAAGCTTGCGACAGCGAGCAGGCCATAGAAGAATTAAGAGTAAAATACCTCGGCAAAAAAGGCGAGCTTACTGCGCTTTTAAAGCAAATGGGCTCTCTTTCCGCTGAAGAAAGACCGGTAGTCGGTCAGCTTGTAAACGAGGCAAAGCAAAAGCTTGAATCTCTTATAGGAGAAAAGAAAGCAGAGCTTAAAAGCAAAGCGGTCGAAATGAAATTAAAAGCTGAAACGGTGGATATATCCATGCCCGCAAAGGTGCATAAGCCGGGCAAGCTTCATCCTCTTAACACCGTGCTTGAGGATATGATAGATATTTTCCGCTCAATGGGATTTGATGTGCTTGACGGCCCTGAAGTGGAAACCGACCATTATAATTTCGAGTGCTTAAATGTGCCTGCGGACCACCCTGCAAGAGATATGCAGGATACCTTTTATTTAGGTGAAAATCTTCTTTTAAGAACGCAGACCTCCGCGGCGCAGATAAGAACTATGGAGCAAAGAAAGCCTCCTATCAGAATTATCTGCCCCGGAAGAGTTTTCAGAGCGGATGAGGTTGACGCAACTCATTCCCCCGTATTCCACCAGATTGAGGGACTTGTAGTGGATAAGGGAGTAACTATGTGCGACCTTAAAGGAGTTTTAGAGCAGTTTGCCCACGAGATTTACGGACCTGAAACAAAGGTTAAATTCCGCCCGTCGTTTTTCCCGTTTACAGAGCCGTCGGTAGAGGTTGATGTCACCTGTTCCGAATGCGGAGGAAAAGGCTGCAGAGTCTGCAAAGGCAGCGGCTGGATAGAAATTCTCGGCGCCGGTATGGTCCACCCGAATGTGCTGAGAAGCTGCGGGATCGACCCGGAGGTTTATTCCGGATTTGCTTTCGGCATAGGTCTTGACAGAATTACTACAACAAGATATAAGATCAGCGATATCAGGCTCCTTTTTGAAAACGATAAGCGTTTTCTTGAGCAGTTTTAATTAAGGAGGGGAAAATTATGAAAATATCTCTTAAAGCACTTGAATATTATGTAGATATAAATGTTCCGGTTAAAGAGCTGTGCGATAAAATGATTATGGCAGGCTTTGAGGTGGAAAGCATTGAAAAGCAGGGCGAGAATATCAAAAATGTCGTCGCGGCTAAAATAACCGAGATAAAGCCCCACGAAAACAGCGATCATCTGCAGATTTGCCAAATGGATATCGGCAAGGGCGATCCCGTGCAGATAGTCACAGGCGCACAGAATATAAATGAGGGCGATATCGTTCCCGCCGCTCTTGACGACAGTTATCTGCCGAACGGACAGCATATAAAGGCAGGCAAATTAAGAGGAGCGGAGTCAAACGGAATGCTCTGCTCCGGCGAAGAGCTTTGCCTTACCGAGGAGGACTATGAGGGCGCCGGAGTTTACGGAATTCTCATTTTGAAGCCCGATGTAGTTCCGGGTACGGATATGCGCGAGGTATTAGGTCTTGACGATTATATAATAGACTTTAAGATCACCGCCAACCGACCCGACTGCAACTGCTTTATCGGCGTAGCTAAGGAAATTGCGGTTGTGCTCGGCACAGAGTTCCGCGCTCCTGCTACCGACTACAAAACCATAAGCGAAAAAACATCCGATTATATCGATGTCGAGGTTAAAAATTATGACCTCTGCCCGAGGTATATCGGAAGAGTTGTAAGGAATTTAAGAATTAAGCCGTCGCCCGAATGGATGCAAAAGGCAATTTCGGCTTCGGGAATGCGCCCGATAAACAATATCGTCGATATCACGAACTTTGTAATGCTTGAAACCGGTCAGCCGATGCACGCGTTTAATTATGACGACCTTTCCGACCGCCGAATAATCGTCCGCACGGCAAACAAGGGCGAAAAGATAACCACTCTTGACGGCAAGGATTATAATTTAAGCGAAGATATGCTCGTTATTGCAGACGGCGAAAAGCCCTCCTGCCTTGCGGGAATTATGGGAGGAAAAGAAAGCGAGATAGAAGACGATACAAAAAATCTCTTTTTAGAGTCCGCAAAATTCCGCAGAGATAATATAAGGCACACGGGCAGAAAGCTCGGTATCCGCACCGAGGCAAGCGGAAGATACGAGCGCGGAGTGGATATAAAGAATGTTGAGTTCGCTATGAACAGAGCGCTCAACCTTATATATACTCTTGACGCCGGCGATATCTGCGAAAATGCGCTTGACAGATATGAGTCGCTCCCCGAGGACAGAACCATTATCACCACCGCAAAAGATATCACCGCGCTTTTAGGCGTAGATATAAAGGAAGAAACCATAATTTCCATTCTTAACAGTCTCGGTCTTAAAACCGAGGCGGAAAGCGGTAAGCTCAAAGTTCTCGTGCCGTCTATCAGAGATGATGTCGAATCGAGAGCGGACCTTGCCGAAGAGGTTATGAGAATTTACGGTTACGATCATATCGTTTCCACTCCTATGCGCGGCGAGATCATAAGGGGCACAAAGCTTCCGTCAAGAATTAACGACGATAAGATTAAAAAGCTTATGTGCGCTCTCGGAGCATACGAGATAACCACTTATTCGTTCATTCCGTCAAACGCGGCCGACACTTTAAGGCTTTCTGCCGAAGATCCGCGCAGAAATATGATAAAGCTTTTAAATCCTCTCGGCGATGAATATTCCTGTATGAGAACTCAGCTTACAACAAGTATGCTCACCGTTCTTTCCACCAATATAAACAGAAAGATAACCGAGGGCAGATTTTTCGAGTTGAGCAAGCGCTTTATAGCGCACGAGCTACCTTTAAAGGAACAGCCCGATGAGCTCGGTACAATGTCGATAGGTATTTACGGTAAAGACGAGGATTTCTTCACCCTTAAAGGCATCGTTGAGGAAATTATGAAGCTTTTCGGAGCTCACACAGAGTATATCCGCTCAAGCGAGCCGTATCTCCACCCCGGCAGACAGGCTTACTGCCTTGCTAACAATAATAATATCGCGGTCTTAGGCGAAGTCCACCCCGATGTTGCCGCGGCGTACGGTATTGAAACGCGCGTTTTAACAGCCGAAATAAAGCTTGACGAGCTTTATAAAATAAATAAGCGCAAGACGGTTTACAAGCCTCTTCCGAAATTCCCCGCAGTTGAGCGCGATTTCGCAATGCTCTGCGATATCGATCTTCCCGTAGGCGAGCTTTATAAGGCGATAGCTTCGGGTGCGGGCAGACTTCTTGAAAAAGCCGAGCTTTTCGATGTTTATTCAGGCTCGCAGATACCCGAGGGCAAGAAGAGCGTCGCTTACAGCGTGTTCTTAAGGAGCGCTGAATCGACCTTATCTGAAGAAGAGATCGACAGCGTTACAGAAAAAATAATCTCAAAGCTTGAGCTTAAAGGCGCAACTTTGAGAAAATAATGCTTGAACTTTTTTAAAAAGAGGTATAAAATATTTAAAAGAGAGGTGCTTGTTATGAATGACCAGACTATGACCTTTTCCCTCGGCGATCAGACCGAGCAGGAGATCCGCAGGATCTTGACAGAAGTATATAATGCTTTAAAGGAAAAAGGATACAATCCGATAAATCAGATAGTGGGATATATCCTGTCTGAGGATCCTACGTATATTACCACGCATAATAACGCCCGAAGTCTTATAAGAAAGATCGACCGCGATCTTCTGTTGCAGACTATCGTTAAGTATTATCTCGCAGGTTGAGAAAAAGCATAAACCCTTGGCTCCCTCTGCGAGGGAGCTGTCACCGCAGGTGACTGAGGGAGAGAAAAACTGAAGATTTTACGGTCAGCTTTATAGTTTTTTATGAAACTATAAAGCTTTTCTCTCCTTCCGTCACGGCTTGCGCCGTGCCACCGTCTCGGCTGCCGCCTCGGTCGGCGCTTCTGCTTCGCAGAGGTGTCCACCGGACACCCGCGCCCTCGAAGCCGGGAGGCAAGGAATTAACCAAACACAAATCCCCCGAGTATGTAAAAACATACTCGGGGGAACTTTTATTTTATTTGATTTTATCACGGTAAGAAGTAGATATCGATATTTCTTCTTCCGAAAGCGGAGCAGGCGGCGCGGGTCGCCATAAACAAGTCGACATTGTTAGGCTTTGAAACCGAAAATCCGCCGGTATCCGCCGCAACGGCATAGCCGTAAACAAATCTTCCGTCGGAAGATACTATATACATTCTTGTTCCGTAAGGGATAACTTTCGGGTTTACCGCTATGTATCCCGGCTGAGGAGCTACGCCTGTTGCGCAGTTGTGGCCTGTATAGGTGTAAGCCGTAGCCTGAACGGTCTTCTTTGAAAGGTAATTTAAAGGAATTCCGTTAGCGTCAAGCTCGATAGGAGCGGCGGGCGAAAGTGTGGATATACACGATACGCTGCTTGAAGTCGCCGCGGCGACAGCCTTTGTCGTCGTGCCTATTACCTGGCGGCAGTTTACGGGGTTTGAAAGGGTAACGGTGGAGTTTATTATTGTTTCCACAGTCACGCCGTTTACAACTTTTGCGGTGTAATTTACCTGCGAAAGTCCGTTTTTACCGCTTACAAGCGTGGTTTTAGCGCCCGAGCCCGCATTTTCTCCTATAACGGTTTCGGTCTTAAAAGGAATATCCTCTGTGTAACTGCCTGTGATATACTCTACTTTTGAATAGTCTATATAGCAGGTTTCTTCAATAACAGTCTGCAAAGAGGGCTCGATAATATCATCCTGTCCCGGAGTAATTCCTAAAGACGAGAGTATTTCCTCGACCGTGGCTTTAGGAGTGTAAACCTCCGTGATGTTCTGTCCGACTGTAACATATACAGGGAAAGTGTATTCTATTGAAAGGTTCGTGATTTTTCCGCTGACTCTTTTTGCGATAAGATTATAGTTGTCGGATTTTAAGTTTGCAAGCTTTAATACATCCTGCGCGTCGCCCGAAAGGGAACGGACAGTCAGCGTCTGCTCGCCGTCGAATATCCTGAAAGTCATAACCGAGCTGTTCAGGAAAGACAGGCAGAGCACCGTTGCGGTGCAAAGCAATACCGCAAGCGGAATTCGGTGTCTTAAAAAGCGGCCCGTTTTTTTAAGGGCAAGCTTTATCAGTTTCTTCATATATATCTCCTTAAATTTCAGGGAAATTTCGAAATTTTGCCGTGATTTTTGACGGCAGAAACCATTATATTGACTTTTCTTTCATATGTCAAGGCAAAAAACCTATGTGGTTTTGTGCAAATTGCACAAAGAAACAAGTTTGTTACAATAAGTTACAAGCTTGTAACCTTTTTGTATAAGGTCAAAATTGACAGTCGCTGACAATTCTTTTGTTTATTTCGACGATTTCGCGGATATGAGCCGTTCGGCACCGTATATAATATATGTAGTAGTCTGCCCGGAAATATCCGCTAAATGTAGATTTTTTTAAATTTTTCAAAAAAACTCTTTACATTTATTTCTTTTTATGATATACTATCCGAGGTTAAAAAATTCCTTTAATGATCGGTACAGAGATGCCGGCAAGGTATTCATAGGTTTTCCCTGCACTTTTCAGGGAAGATTGCGTTTGAATTTCTGCGCCGTGCATAAGCACGGCGCTTTTTTAATTCGGGAGGTTAATATAAAAATGTCCCAGTATAAAGCAACGATTATGGATGAGGAAGCCGTAAAGAGGGCAATAAAGAGAATTTCTCACGAGATCCTCGAAAAAAACGGCGGCTGTGATAATATATGTATAATCGGCGTTAAAAGAAGAGGCGTTCCGCTCGCGGGAATGATAGCCGCAAATATCGCCGATATTGAAAAAAAGCTTGTTCCCTGCGGGAACCTTGATATCACGTTTTACAGAGATGATTTAGTGCATACTTCCGCGGATCCCGTGCTTCACAGCTCGCAGATCCCGTTTGAGATAACAGGTAAAAGAGTAATAATCGTCGACGATGTGCTTTACACGGGAAGAACAGCCCGCGCCGCTATCGACGCGGTGATAAGCAGAGGCAGACCTGAGGCAATCCAGCTTGCGGTGCTTGTTGACAGGGGCCACAGAGAGTTGCCGATAAGAGGCGATTATGTCGGGAAAAATGTGCCCACCGCTAAAACGGAGCGAATTTCCGTCAAGCTTCCGCCTTACGACGACGGAATATGCGTTGAGCTTTTTGACTGACAGGGGGATTAAACCGGGCGTTATAAAAAGTCCGTTTTAATATATTAATTTGCAACAGCGTGTGCAAAATATGGAGGAAAGAATATGAAACTTATCTACAATGTTAAGGACAAACCCGGTTTCGGCAAGGTAATAGTTTTCGCTTTTCAGCAGCTTCTTGCCATTCTTGCGGCAACTATCGCGGTTCCTACGATAGTAGGAAACGGAATGTCCCAGGCTGCGGCGCTTTTCGGTGCAGGTGTGGGAACTCTCGTTTATCTTCTGTTCACTAAATTCAGAAGCCCCGTGTTCTTAGGCTCTTCGTTCGCGTTTATCGGCTCTATGCAGGCGGCTTTCGCAGGCGCCGTATCGATGAAGCTCGGATACGCAGGCCTTATAATCGGCGCTTTGTTTGCAGGTCTTGTTTATGTTGTCATCGCAATAGTGGTTAAGGTTGCGGGCGTAAAATGGATAAACAAGCTTATGCCGGCAGTGGTTATCGGACCCACAGTTGCGATCATCGGTCTTTCGCTTGCAGGAAGCGCAATAGGCGATCTTACCAAGGGTAAGGTTATGGTCGATGGCGTTTCTGCGGCTAATCCGCTTATCTGCCTTGTTTGCGGACTTATAACCCTCTTTACCGTAACGATCTGCTCGGTTTACGGCAAGAAAATGGTAAAACTCATTCCTTTCATTATAGGAATTCTTGCAGGATATGCTGCTGCGGCAATTTTCACCGTGATCGGAATTCAGACAGGCAACAAAGCTCTCCAGATAATCGATTTCTCGGTATTTAAAGAAATGAGCTTCTTCGCAGTTCCCGATTTCACTTTCATTAAAGCAGCTCAGGGCTTTAAAGGAATCACTGCTCACTATATAGCAACAATTGCGGTTGCGTATGTTCCCGTAGCATTCGTTGTATTCGCAGAGCACATAGCAGACCACAAGAACCTCTCAACGGTTATCGAAAAAGATCTTCTTGAAGATCCCGGTCTTCACAGAACCCTCCTCGGCGACGGCGTAGGCTCTATGGCAGGCGCGGTATTCGGCGGCTGCCCGAACACTACATACGGCGAGTCTGTAGGTTGTGTTGCTATCACAGGCAACGCATCGGTAATAACCATTATTGCAACTGCTGTAATGGCAATCGTGATCTCATTCTTCGGTCCTTTCGTAACATTCCTTTCCACCATTCCGAACTGCGTAATGGGCGGCGTTTGCGTAACGCTTTACGGATTTATCGCGGTATCCGGTCTTAAGATGATACAGGAAGTTGACCTTAACGATAACAAAAACCTCTTCGTCGTAGCAGTTATCCTTATCTGCGGTATCGGCGGACTCACAGTTACATTCGGAGAGATTAAAATCACCTCTATCGCCTGCGCTCTTATCCTCGGAATTCTCACAAATGTGTTCCTCTCAAAAAAGAGCGAAAAGGAAAACGATCAATAATTAAATCTTAAGCTTAAAGCCTCTGCATTTTGTGCAGGGGCTTTTAAATTTTGGCTTCCTCTGCGAAGCATAAGCACCGACCGAGGAGACGAATTAGACTTTAGATGTTAGACAATTAAAGCCTCCCTCTGTCGAGGGAGGTGGCAAAACGATAGTTTTGACGGAAGGAGAGAAAGGCTCAAGTTTTAGAAAAAACTATAAAGTCGACATCAAAATCTTTAGTTTTTCTCTCCCTCAGTCACCTGCGGTGACAGCTCCCTCGAAGTCGGGAGCCTTAATTAACCGCTGCAAAAATGCAAAGTTTTTTAAGTTTTTTTATTTAAAAAATCTCTTTATTTTTATAATGTGTTATGCTATAATTAATATGAATAGGTTTATAAGAACGGGAGGCGGAAAAATGATTAAAAAATTGCTTGTATCATTGCTTAGTATCAGCATTTGTTTATCTCTTTGCTCCTGCGCGCTCTTTTCCGCCGATACCGAAGAGCTTATCGCTCCTCCCCAGCTTTCGGGAGATATGCTTCCGATAAAAGCCGCGCTTGAAAAAAGCGCTCCTAAAGGATATTCTCTTAAATACCCCTCGGAGGGCGAAAAAAGGTCGGCCGTGGTGCTTGAGGATATAAATAACGACGGGCTTAACGAGGCTCTCGCTTTTTACAGCACCGATGAGGACGAGCTTACGAAAATGCATATAAACCTTATCGCCTATAATTCAAAAGAATGGGAAAGCGTCTGCGAGGCGTCGGTCACGGCAGGCGGCATAGAAAAGGTTGAATTCTGCGATCTAAACGGCGACGGTAAAAAAGAAATAGCCGTGGGCTGGGAAATTTTCGGTTCGGGCGAAAAAAGGCTTTCTGTTTATTCCTTTGAAAACAGGGAACTTAAGCTTTTGCTTGACGAATCCTATACTTCATTTTTATGCTGTGACTTAAGCGGCGATAATAAAGACGATATTTTTATTCAGCTCCTATCCACTTCCGATCAGAACAATAATGCAAAGCTTTTCGGCTTTAAGGATAATTCCGTGATTAGAATAGGCGGCTGCGTTATGGATAAATCGATAAAAACAGCTCTTCAGCCTAAGCTTGCCACCCTCTCAACGGGGCAAAACGCGGTGTATATAGATGAGATCAAAGGTATCGGAGCTGTAACGGAGGTTATCTTCTATAAAAAAGGCGAGCTTGTAAACGGTCTTCTTGATAATTCGGAAAGTATGGAAAACACCGTGACTTTAAGGCAGTCTTCTATCCTTTTGCAGGATATAGATGACGACGGACAGATAGAAATTCCTGTCGCAAGCACGCTTAAAAATGCGGACAGCGAAAGCAAAGAAATAATGTATTACACAAATTGGTGTACATATAACGGCGAGGCGCTTACCGTCAAAAGATCGACCGTCGTCAACTCTGTTGACGGTTACACTGTAGAGCTTCCCGATAAGCTTATGGGTAAAATAGCCGTCAAGAAAGACACTGACTCAAAATCAAGGATAATATATACCTTTAACCCCGAAACCGATGAAATAGGCGGAATGATAACAGAGTTTTTAACCGTTAAAAGCGAGAAATACGATAAAAAAATTTATAAGGAATATAAAAAGATCACTCAAAGCAAAGGCTACACCTATTTATATAAAACAGGTGCCGAGGCGGAAAGCCAGGGAATTTCCGAAGAGCAGATAAAAAATATGTTCAAGCTGTCAAGCTGATAAAAAATTTTAAGGAGCCTTATATGAGAAGAATACTTATTGCCGAAGATGAAGAAGCTATCCGAGAGTTTGAAGCCATAAATCTTACAAGAGCAGGCTATACGGTCGTGCAGGCAGGCAGCGGCGAAGAGGCGCTTGAAATTTTCGATAATGATACCGAGGGTTTTGATATCGCGCTTTTGGATGTGATGATGCCCGGTATCGACGGATTTGCCGTGTGTAAAAAGATACGCGAAAAGAATGAAACAATAGGCATAATTATGCTCACCGCGAAATCCCAGGAAATGGATAAGATAAGCGGCCTTATGATAGGGGCGGACGATTATGTTACAAAGCCATTTTCCCCCTCCGAGCTCCTTGCGAGAGTGGATTCGCTTTACCGCAGGGTAAGCCAGCAGATAAAGCAGGTCAAGCTGTCGAGCGACGAGATAAGACTCGGCGAATTTGCCCTTAATATGAGAAAACACACGCTCACAAAAAGCGGAAAGAATATCGAGATCACACAGGTCGAATTTCAGATATTAGAGCACTTTTTCAATCACCCCGATACGCCTGTGGGAAGAACAGAGCTTTTAAAGATAGTTTGGGGAGAAAATTATTTCGGCGAAGAAAAGATCGTCGATGTAAATATAAGAAGACTGAGAATGAAGATAGAGGACAATCCCTCTCTGCCGAAATACCTCGTTACCGTATGGGGTATGGGCTATAAGTGGAACAGTATAGTCTGATTTTATAAAAAAATTAAGAAAGGAGGAGAAAAATGGAATTCGAGCTGCACTTTAAAAGCATAGCCGTGCGCTGGTTTACCGAGGTCTTTGCGATAAGCGCTGCGGTGGTTATAGTCGCCGTTTCGGCGTTTTCCGTGTTTTTCTCCTCCGTATATAATGAAAGAGTAGTTACGCTTGCATCCGATTATTCCTATGAATTCGAGGCGCTCGCTTCCACAAGCAAGGAATCCTTTGCGGAATCGGCGGTCACTATTTCCGATTCTTTTGCTTATAAGAATAAAATTGAAGTCCAGGTTATCGACAGCAGCGGAAACATCATAATTTCCACTTCCGGATTTTCGCCCGAAAATTCCGTTGTAACGGAATTTGAAGCGGCAATGAAAAATCCGGGGAAAACCTTTGTTTTAAAATCCAAAACCGATTCGGGTGAAAAAATAGTTGCCGGCACTTGCGCGCTTATCGGGCATAACGGGGAAAAGCTCGGCGCCTATAGGTGGGTATCTTCTCTTACGGCGGTGAACAGAAAAATCACCGAAACCACGCTTTTTTTGACCCTTATCGGTCTTGTTGCTATAGGAATTTCCGCGCTTTCGGGAATTTTCTTTATTAAATCGATAGTGCGCCCGATAAGAGATGTAAGCACCATAGCAAGAAAAATTGCCGGCGGCGATTTTAAATCGAGAATAGAGCTTGAAAAGAACGACGAGATAGGCGAGCTTTGCGATACCATAAATTATATGGCGTGCGAGCTCGACCAGGCGGAAACTATTAAAAACGATTTTATATCCTCCGTATCCCACGAGCTCCGCACACCGCTCACGGCTATCAGAGGCTGGGGCGAAACCGCTAAAATGTCCGTCGGGACAGACGAGGAGCTTGTAAAAAGAGGGCTTGATGTTGTATTAAGCGAGGCGGACAGACTTTCAAATTTAGTGGAAGAACTGCTTGATTTTTCAAGAATGCAGTCGGGCAGACTAAGCGTCAATAATATAGCTCCCGTTAATGTTTCGGAGCTTTTGAAATCCGCGGCGGATATGTATGCCGAGCTTGCCAAAAAGCAGGGTATCGAGGTTACATATATGCCTCCTGCCGAAGAGGCTGTGGCGAACGGCGATTCGGACAGATTAAAGCAGGTATTTATCAATATTATCGATAACGCGGTAAAATACACCGAAAAAGGCGGTCTTGTCCTTATAACTCAAATAATTGAAGACGGCTGCGTAAGAATAACCGTCAAGGACACAGGTGTCGGAATTCCCGCGCAGGATATCGACCATGTAAAGGAAAAATTCTTTAAATCGAATAAGCAGGTAAGAGGAAGCGGAATAGGTCTTGCGGTCGCTGATGAAATTATAAAACAGCATAAAGGACTTCTTTTTGTTGAAAGCACCGAGGGCGTAGGCACTTCGGTCACGGTCGTTTTGCCGCTTATAGCAAACGAGCCCGAATCAGAGCAAATTCCGGACCCCGAAACAGAAAAGAGTGAAGAAAATGAGTAAATACACTGCGATCGGCGGTCAGGCGCTTATCGAGGGCATAATGATGAAAAGCCCCGAAAAGACGGCTATCGCCGTTAGGACCAAAAGCGGTGAAATAGAGGTCGAAAAGTATAAAACCGAGAGTATCAAGGATAAATATAAGATCCTCTCTCTTCCCATAATCCGAGGGATAGTTACTTATATCGAATCTATGAAAGAGGGATATAAGGCTATGAATATATCCGTTGATAAATCGGGCTTTGCCGATACGGATGATGAAAGCGATAAATCGGAGTCAAATAAATTCACGGCAGTTATCACCGCTGTCGGCTCGGTTTTGGGAGTTATCCTTGCCGCGGTGCTTTTTATTTATCTTCCAAGGCTCATCGAGGGCGGAATAGAAAAAGCGGTAGGAGCAAGTTTCAATGCGGTCATAAGAGCGCTTATCGAGCAGCTTATAAAGCTTGCGGTTTTTGTAGGTTATATTGCCGCGATTTCTCTTTCTAAAGATATTAAAAGAGTGTTCAGGTATCACGGTGCCGAGCATAAAACTATTTTTTGCTATGAAAAGGGCTTGGAGCTGAATGTTGAAAATGTTAAGATTCAAAGCCGCTTTCACCCCAGGTGCGGAACATCGTTTTTGATACTTATGATAATCGTGAGTATGGTATTTTCCATCCTTGTGCAGTTTATCTGCGGCCTTTTCGGCTTCGGAATTTATGATATAAAATGGCTGTGGGTGCTTATAAAACTGCTTTTGATACCGATTATCTGCGGAGCGGGTTATGAAGTGCTTCGAGCCTGTGGGAAATATGATAATGCTTTTACCCGCATTGTTTCCGCTCCCGGCCTTTGGCTTCAGAGGCTCACCACAAAGGAGCCTGACGATTCTATGATCGAGGTTGCGATAAAGGCGCTTAAAGCCTGCGAGCCGGCTGTTCCCGATGTGGACAGGAGCATTGACCGCGAAATTGAAAAAAGAGAGCAATCAGATGAGCAAAACGATATTTGAAAGCTATAACGATACAAAAAATAAGCTTAAGTCTTTCGGCGTGGAGGATTATGTAAGCGAGGCTAAAATTATTATAAAATATGTAACGAATTTATCCTCCGCACAAATTCTTTCAAATTACACGCAAAAGCTTACAGATTATCAGCAGAATTTGCTCACCGCTATAATAAATCAGCGAAAGATAAGATATCCGCTCCAGTATATAACAGGGGTGTGGTCATTCTTCGGCAGGGATTTTTCGGTAGGCCCCGGAGTGCTTATCCCGAGGTACGATACGGAAACGCTTGTCGATCTCTGCATAGAAAAATTAAAAGGGAAAAAAGATAAAAAGGTGCTTGACCTCTGCTCCGGCACAGGCTGTATAGGAATTACTCTTGCTCTTGAAACAAAAGCGGAAACTTTCTGCCTTGAAAAATACGACGAGGCGCTAAGGTATCTTAATAAAAATGCCGAGGATCTAAACAGCGGCGTGAATATCGTAAAAGGCGATGTTTTAAAGGGCGACTGCGGCGGAGATAAATATGATATTATCGTTTCAAATCCGCCTTATATCGATAAGACCGATATGTCCGCTCTCCAGCCCGAGGTCACATTCGAGCCCGAAACCGCGCTTTTCGGCGGTGACGACGGTCTGAATTTTTACAGAGCGATAGCAAAAAATTACCGTAACTCTTTAAAGCAAGACGGTGTTTTGGTATTCGAGATCGGCGCTTATCAGAAAGATAGCGTTCAAAATATTTTAAAGGAAAACGGGTTTTTAAATATCGGGTCAAAAAAAGACTGCTCCGGGTTTGACAGGGTAGTTTTCGGGACACCCGAAAAGATATAATATCGGAAAAACAATTCAGGAGGCAAAACACATATGGCTAAAGCAAAAAATCCGGTAAATAACGAAAAATCAGTTGTCGAAGATAAAGAAAAAGCTCTGTCAACTGCGGTCGAGCAGATAGAGCGTCAGTTCGGAAAAGGTTCGGTTATGCGCCTCGGAGAAAATAAGGCTATGAATGTCGAGCATATCCGCACAGGCTCGCTCGCTCTTGATATCGCGCTCGGTATCGGAGGAATTCCTAAGGGAAGAATTATTGAGATCTACGGTCCCGAGTCCTCAGGTAAAACCACCGTTGCGCTCCACTGCGTTGCAGAGGCGCAAAAAGCGGGAGGCACCGCCGCGTTTATCGATGTTGAGCACGCGCTTGATCCTGTTTATGCTTCGCATTTGGGCGTAGATATAGATAACCTTTTGGTTTCACAGCCAAGCTCGGGCGAGCAGGCGCTTGAAATAGCGGAAGCGCTCATCAGATCGGGCGCTATCGATATAATTGTTATCGACTCCGTTGCGGCGCTCGTTACAAGAGCCGAGCTTGAGGGCGATATGGGCGATTCCCATGTAGGTCAGCTTGCAAGACTTATGTCGCAGGCTTTAAGGAAAATAACAGGCGCGCTTTCTAAATCGAAGTGCAGCGCAATTTTCATAAATCAGCTCCGCGAAAAGATCGGCGTGCTTTACGGCAACCCCGAAACCACCACCGGCGGCCGAGCGCTTAAATTCTATTCGAGCGTAAGAATAGATGTCAGAAAGATCGAGGCTATTAAAAACGGCAGCGAGCTTATCGGCTCCCGCACAAGGGCGAAGGTAGTTAAAAATAAGGTCGCTCCCCCGTTTAAAGAGGCGGAGTTCGATATAATGTACGGCACAGGTATCTCCCACACAGGCGAGCTTGTGGATATGGGACTTAATTTCGAGGTATTGAGAAGATCGGGCGCCTGGTTCTATTACGGCGAGGATAGGCTCGGCCAGGGCAGAGATAATGTTAAGCAGCTTTTAAGCGATAATGCCGAGCTTGCAAAAGAGATAGAAAATAAGATAATGGCTAAATATTACGCCGCTTTCTCGGATACTCCGGAAGACGCTCCCGAAGAGGCTTCTATCGAGCCCGTGGATCCCGAAACCATTGAGCCTGAAAGAAAACCGAGAAAAATAGATATCGATATAGCAGTTGACGATTGATGAAAATTGTTAAAATAAAAAGAGGCAAAAAGCATTCGGCGCTGTTAAGTCTTGACAGCGGCGAGACCCTTGAGATCGACCTTTCGGCAATGGAAGAAAGCCATATCCACGAGGGCGACGAATTATCGGAAGAAGATATAGAAAAGCTTAAAGCCCTTTCAGATTATAATAGGGCAAAATCAAGGGCGCTTTGGCTTTTAGACTATGCCGATCAGTCTGAAACCTGCCTGATTGATAAGCTTAAAAGAGCGGGCTTTGAGGAAGAAACCGCAAAAAAGGCTATCAACAGACTTAAAAGCTTGGATCTTATAAATGACGATAGGTATGCCGAGCGGTACGCTTTAAAATGCGCGCAGAGCGGTATATCAAAAAATCAAACCTATATAAAGCTTATATCTAAAAAATTGGACCGCGAAACGGTAAAATCGGCAATTTCAAAGGTCGAATTTGACGAGGAAGCGGCTATAGAAAAGCTGATAGAAAAAAAGTATCTTAAAAATCTTGAATTAAACGACCGCAAGGAAACGCAAAAGGTAATAGCGGCGCTTGCAAGAAAAGGATTTTCTTTTTCGGATATAAAATCGGCTTTGTCTAAATTTACTGACGAAATGTCACAAGAAGAGGAATTTTATTAATGATAAAAGTAAGTATGGTCAGCCTCGGCTGTCCGAAAAACCAGGTCGACGCGGAAATGATGCTCAAAACTCTTTCGGACGAGGGCATTGAGATCTGCCCCGAAGAGGCGGAGGCAGACGCGATAATAATAAACACCTGCGGATTTATCGAAGAGGCTAAAAAAGAAGCGATAGAAAATATTTTAGAGGCCGCAAAGTATAAAAAAAGCGGTAAATGCAAAGCGCTTATAGTCACAGGCTGTTTAGCCGAAAGATATAAAAACGATGTAACGGAAGAAATTCCCGAGGTAGATGTGTGCGTAGGAATAGGCTCTAATAAGGATATCGCGAATATAGTGAGATCCGCTGTGGAAGATAAGGCGGAAAACACTTTCGGCGATAAATTCGAGCTTGATTTAAACGGCGGAAGAATTTTAGGCGGCTATCCTTTTTCTACCTATCTTAAAATTGCCGACGGCTGTGATAACTGCTGTACTTACTGCGCTATTCCTATGATTAGAGGAAGAATGAGGAGCCGAAAGATAGAGGACTGCGTAAGCGAGGCTAAAAAGCTTGCGGAGGGCGGAGTAAAAGAGCTGATAGTCGTAGCACAGGACACCACGGCTTACGGAACGGATATCTACGGCAAGCCTATGCTCACCGAGCTTTTAAAGGAGCTTGTTAAAATAGATAAGCTCCATTGGATACGAACTCTTTATACCTACCCCGAAAGAATAACAGACGATTTTTTGGACCTTATGGCAAGCGAGAAAAAACTGCTAAATTATCTCGATATGCCCATTCAGCATATAAACGGTGAGATTTTAAAACGGATGAACCGTAAAGGCGATAAAGAGTCCATTAAAAAACTTATAGAAAAAATAAGGGCAAAAATACCCGATATCACTTTAAGGACTACGCTTATAACGGGCTTCCCCGGAGAAACCGAGGAGCAGTTTGAAGAGCTTGCGGAGTTTGTAAAGGATACAAGGTTTGACAGGCTCGGCTGCTTTACATATTCCGCCGAGGAAAACACCGTTGCCGCAGGTATGCCCGACCAGGTAGACGAGCAGACAAAGGTCGACCGAATGGAAAGCATTATGGATACCCAGCTTAGGATAAGCCGCGAAAAGAATGAGGAAAAGCAAGGTCGTACTGTCGAAGTCCTTATAGAGGGGTACGACGATTATATAAGGTGCTATTTCGGCAGATCCGAGGCGGACGCGCCCGATATAGACGGCAAGGTATTCTTTATCTCCGGCAGACCGCTTAAAATCGGAGATTTTGTTAAAGTAAAGATTAATGATACTGTTGAATATGATTTATTGGGAGAACTGATATGAATATACCTAACAGACTGACAGTTGCAAGAATTATAGCTACCCCCATTTTTATGGCGACAATGCTTATCGATTTTAAATTTCATTATACTGTTTCTCTTATTCTGTTCGCCGCCGCGTCGCTTACGGATATGATAGACGGCAAGCTTGCAAGATCGAGAAACCTTGTCACCGATTTCGGAAAATTTTTAGATCCGCTCGCGGATAAAATGCTCACGACCGCGGCATATTTAGGCTTTATCAGTATGTTTGCTGATAAAAAAGCGCTTTTAATTCAGGTCACTGCGATCACATTTTTGGTGCTTTTCCGCGAATTCCTCGTTTCAAGCTTCAGGCTTGTTGCAGTAACGAGCGGAGGAAAGGTTATAGCCGCGAATATTTTCGGAAAGCTTAAAACAGTAAGTCAGATGATAAGCATAGTTTTGGCGCTTTTCTTATATGCAACAGGCGAATTTGTGAGCTTAGGGGAGAGTATAATTAACGCGTTTGATATCGTTATAATCGTACTTTTCTGGATAACCGCCGTTCTCTGTACGCTTTCGGGAGCTATCTATCTTATCGATAATAAGGGTATAATCAATACTTCCAAATAAATTTCGGAGCTGATAAATTTTGTTTGAAACTTTAAAAGAGGATATTCAGGCTATAAAGGACCGCGATCCCGCGGCGAGAAGCAGTATAGAAATTTATCTGCTTTATCCCGGCCTTAAAGCGATAAGAGCATATCGCAGAGCGCATAAGGCATATTTAAAGGGCCATTTTTTCAGAGCCCGCCTTATTTCACAGCGCGCCGCGAGAAAAACAGGCATTGAGATCCACCCGGGCGCTACTATCGGCAAAAGGCTCGTTATCGATCACGGCACGGGCATTGTTATAGGAGAAACCGCCGAGATAGGCGACGATGTGCTTATCTATCAGGGCGTAACCTTAGGCGGAACGGGTAAAGACGAGGGCAAAAGACACCCCACTATCGGCAATAATGTTATGATAAGCGCGGGCGCAAAGGTGTTAGGTCCGATAAAAGTCGGAGATAATGCGAGAATTGCCGCGGGAGCGGTGGTTTTAAAGGAAGTCCCCGAAAATTCCACGGTCGTCGGAGTGCCGGCAAAGGTCGTTAGACAAAACGGAAAGAAAATAGAAAGAAAACCGCTCGATCAGATCCATATTCCCGATCCTATCGAGCAGGAAATAAAGGCGCTTAAATCGGAAATAAAGTCGCTTAAAGCGCAGATGAATAAAAAAGGTGAGAAATAATGAAAATTTTCAATACTCTGACCAGGAATAAAGACGAATTTGTTCCTATTAAAGAAGGCGAAGTCAAAATTTACGCCTGCGGTCCGACAGTGTATAACTATATCCATATAGGAAACGCAAGACCGCTGTGCGTTTTCGATGTTCTGCGCAGATATCTTATGTGGCGCGGGTATAAGGTCACTTTTGTTCAGAATTTCACCGATATCGACGATAAGCTTATAAAAAAAGCCAACGAAGATAATGTCACCGTGCCTCAGGTTGCGGAGAAGTTTATAAAGGAATTCCGTATCGATTCCGACGGGCTAAATGTCTTAAAAGCGGATTTTCACCCGAGAGCCACCGAAAATATCGATAATATCATAAATATTATTTCAAAGCTTTTTGAAAAAGGCTATGCCTATTGTGCCGGCGGCGATGTTTATTATAGGGCAAAGAATTTTTCGGGTTACGGCAAGCTTTCTCACCAGCCGCTTGAAGATCTTGAAGCGGGTGCAAGAATAAGCGTGGGAGAAATAAAGGAAGATCCTATGGATTTCTGTCTTTGGAAAGGCGCAAAACCGGGCGAGCCCTATTGGGAGTCGCCGTGGGGCAAGGGCAGACCGGGCTGGCATATCGAATGCTCCGCTATGGCGTGCAGATATCTCGGCGAAACCATTGATATCCACTGCGGAGGACTTGACCTTATTTTCCCTCACCATGAAAACGAAATTGCCCAGAGCGAGGCGGCTAACGGCTGCGAATTCGCCCACTATTGGATGCATAACGGATTTATAAATGTTGACAATCATAAGATGTCAAAATCCTTGAATAATTTCTTCACTGTCCGCGATGTTGCCGAAAAATTCGGCTATGAGCCTATAAGATACCTTATGATATCTTCTCATTACAGAGGACCGATAAATTATTCTGTGGATATAATCGAGCAGAGTAAAAACGCGCTTTCAAGGCTTTATACCTGCCGCGATAATATCGATTTTGCGCTTAAATCCGCCCTCCCCGGAGGAGAGGCGCCCGATTTTACCGAGAAAAGAAAAGCTGAATTTATCGCCGCTATGGACGATGATCTTAACACTGCCGACGCTCTTGCTGCGATATTCAATTTAGTAAGGGATATAAATTCTCTTATCGCTTCAGGCGCAAAGCAGGATACCCTTAAAGCCTGCGCAGAGTGCTTTGACGAGTTAACATCCGTTTTAGGCCTTGTTTATAACAGAAAATCCGAAATTCTTGATTCCGATATCGAGGAGCTTATCAAAAAGCGCACAGAGGCAAGAAAAAATAAGGATTTTAAAACAGCCGATGAAATTCGCGATCAGCTTAAGAATATGGGCATTGTGCTTGAAGATACTCCGCAGGGTGTAAAATGGTCGAAAATTTAAAGGCGCTGCCGATAGGAAAAAATAAATATATCTATGTTTCACCGCATCACACTTTCGGGACAGATGCGGTGATTCTTGCCGATTTTGCAGGCCGTTATAATTTTAAGTCTGCGGTCGATTTAGGGACGGGCTGCGGAATTATCGGAATGCTCTTTTTAAGGGATAATCCCGATATAAAGGTATATGGCGTGGATATATCTTATGAAGCTTATTTAGCGGCGGAAAAGTCGGTAAAAGATTTTTCTTATCCCGGATTTATCCCCGTTAATTCAGATCTAAACGATTTAAAAGGTAAGGTCCCTTTCGGGTGCCACGATCTTGTTGTTTGCAATCCGCCTTATAAATCGGCGGCAGGGGGAATTAAAAATTCGGATCCTGTAACCGAAACTGCTAGGCATGAAACAAAATGCTCGCTTGAAGATATAATAAGAGTTTCTTCAAAGCTTTTAAAAACCTCGGGCAAGCTCTGCGTCTGCCAGCGCCCCGAGAGGCTCGGCGAGCTGATAACCCTTATGAGCAAATATAAAACAGAGCCTAAAAGGCTTCGCATAGTATGTAAAAAACAGGGCGAGGAGCCGTGGCTCGTGCTGGTTTCGGGCACAAGATGCGCAAAACCGGGAATGAGAATAGATCCTCCGCTTTTCGTTTATGAAAACGGCGAATTATCCCCCGAAATGCTTGAAATTTACGGTCCTTATAAGGAGGAATTTTTATAAATGAGCGGTAAGCTTTATTGCGTAGGCACTCCTATAGGAAATTTAGAGGATCTATCGCCGAGAGCGCAGAGAATTTTAAATTCGGTCGATTTTATCGCCGCCGAGGATACAAGAGTCACCTTAAAACTTTTAAATCATTTTGAAATAAAAAAGGAACTTGTTTCTTATTATGAGCATAATAAAAAGGAAAAGGGCGCGTATCTTATAAACCGAATGCTAAAAGGCGAAAGTATGGCGCTCGTGACCGACGCCGGAATGCCCGCCATTTCCGATCCCGGCGAGGATATCGTGCGGGAGGCTCATAAAAACGGGATAGAAGTGATAGCAGTCCCCGGCCCCGTCGCTTTCGCGACGGCGCTCTGCGTTTCCGGAATGCCGAGCGGAAGATTTTGCTTCGAGGGCTTTTTGTCGGTAAATAAGCCGTCGAGGAAAAAGCATCTCGAAGAGATAAAAGATGAAAAAAGAACCCTTATTTTTTATGAGGCTCCCCATAAGCTTGTTTCCACCCTTTCCGATCTTTTAGGTGCTCTCGGAAACCGCGAAATATCCGTAGTTAAAGAGCTTACTAAAATTCACGAATCGGTTTTTAATACCGATCTTGAAAAAGCGCTCCGATATTTCACGGAAAATCCCCCTAAAGGCGAATATGTGCTGATAATAAAAGGAAAAGAAGAAGAGGAAAAAACCTTTACTTTAGAGGACGCGGTTAAAATCGCAAAAAAATATATTTCCGAGGGATCGGGTATAAGCGCCGCTTCTAAAGCGGCTGCGCAGATCACAGGTATAAAGAAGAGCGATATCTACAGAGAAATATGCTCTTGATTTTTCTTTATTTTAGGTTTAATATAATAGATACTATGGGAAAATAAAATTTAGGTAGTGAATAAATGGCAGACGATAAATTTAACGGTCTTGATTTCAACTTCGGTTCCGATACCGGGTTTAATGAGCCCGAAGAAATATATTCAAGCTCAAAAGGCGCCAAAGGTAAGGATTTCGAGGATCTTTATTCGAATTCGAAAACCGATCCGCAGGTGTTAGGCAAGCTGACTGACAGCGATTTTATCGCTCTTGACTCTGTTTCTAAGAGAAAATACCGCAAAAAACAGCACGGCGTGATAGGATTTTTCAAAAATATCGGCTATGCCGTTTCCGATTGGTGGTCAAGAAGAAAGACCTGGCAGAAAGCGCTGCTTATAAGCGCCACGGCTATAATCCTTATTTTAGCTATGCTTTACGGCTATATCGGCAGAGTTTTCGACAGATCGTTTAACGATGATAAGGATAACCTCGGAATAAATAAGGTTATTGACGATAAGATAATCAATGTCGCCCTTTTCGGCCTTGATACAAGAGGGGTAAACTCTTTTTCGGGCAATTCCGACAGTATTATGATATTAAGTATCAATACCAAGTCGAAAAAAGTCAAGGTAATGTCGGTTATGAGGGACAGCCTTGTTCCGATAGAAAGAAACGGAAAAACAACCTACAGCAAGATAAACGCAGCTTACGGCTGGGGAGGCCCCGAGCTTGCCGTTAAAACACTAAATCAGAATTTCAATCTTGATATTTCAGATTATGCCACCGTTAATTTTTACGGAATGGTAGATATTATCGACGCCGTCGGCGGAATAGAAGCCACTATCACGGAAGATGAGCTTTATGATAAAGGCCCCGAAAAGCCGGGACTTAACGGCTGTATGGGGGAGATATGCAAATATCTCGGTCTTAATGTAAATAAATATAAAATAACGAAGGCAGGCACCCAGCACTTAAACGGCGTGCAGGCTGTCGCCTATTCAAGAATAAGGTATTGCAAGAGCGTTTGGGATACCTCTAACGACTATGGCCGAACGGACCGTCAGCGCCATGTTATGCAGGAGCTTTTCAATAAGGCGACAAAGCTTAAAAAGAGCCAGTATATCTCCCTTGCAAACGCGCTTATCCCCTGCACTAAAACTTCGATGTCCACTTCGGAAATTTTAAGTATCGCGGCAAGCGTGCTGCTTAATTCTCCGCAGTTCGAGCAGTACAGAATTCCGCAGAACGAATTCTTAATGCCGGCGCCGTCGGGCAGCTTCGGATCTGTGCTATATTATGATCTTGATTTCGTTTCAAAGCTTATTCACGGAATAATCTATGACGATATGACTATTGAAAGTTATGTCGAAGCAAACGGAATAGGCAAGACCCCCTGGTATAAGGGAGGAAGCTCCGTTAAAAATCCGGGCACGGTTTCGTCGCCGTCTTCTTCGTCGTCAAGCAAGCCGTTGACAAGCGCATCGTCTTTGCCGTCGTCAAGCTCGTCTTCAAGCAGTCAGGAAACGGACTCTACGCCGTCTTCAAAGCCTAATGTACCCGAGGATCCCGACCCTGTTGAGCCTACGGATCCCGTTAAACCCACCGATCCCGATCCGGTTACACCCGATCCCGAAAATCCGGAGGGACTTCAATGAGAAAAAGAGCGACCAACTGCGAAAACTGCTCAAATTATCTTTTTGACGATGAATCGGGCACCTATTTTTGCGACAGGGATCTCGATGAAGACGAAATGTATAAATTTTTAACATTAAGCAGTTTTAACTGCCCCTACTTTGATTTTTACGATGAATATAAAATCGTGAGAAAACAGAATTAAAGGAAAACAGATATGTTTTATTTCTATGTGATCTTTTCGGCGGCGGTCTTGCTTATCACGGATCGGTTTTTTGTCGGAATTTTTAAAAACCCGAATTCCTTTTATGTCGTTCCCCTTTTATTTATAGGAATTATAATCGCGCTTGTTTTACTGCAGTTTTTTATGATCCTGCCGATATTCGCGTTTGTGGATACAAAAAAGCCGAGAAAAAAATGCTCCCGGCTTTTAAGGCGCTATATTTCTTCCACCTTAAAGCTTTTCTTTAAGGTCGCAAGGGTAAAAATTCATGCAACGGGCTTTGATAAGATACCTCAAAACGAGGATTTTTTGCTTGTGTGCAATCATATCGATAATTTAGACCCCGCGTTTTTCCTTATGATGCTCCCCGAAGTCGATTTAAGGTTTATCGCAAAAAAAGAGGTATATTCGGATATGCCTTTTGTAGCAAAGGCGCTTCATAAGCTCGGCGGTCTTCCTATCGACAGGGAAAATAACCGCGAGGGTGCTAAAACTATAATCAAAGCCATAAATATTATAAAGAACGGCGAGGGAACTATCGGTATCTTCCCCGAGGGTTACACTTCCAAAACGGGCGAGCTTCAGAGTATAAGGAACGGTTCGCTTAAAATCGCAACAAAGGCAAACTGCAAGATAGCAGTCTGCACTATTTCGGGTTCAAGAAAGATAGAAAAAAAGCTTTTTATCAAAAAGACCGATGTTTACTTAAATGTTGCCGAAATTCTCTCTCCCGAAGATTTCGGGGATAACACAGCCGAGCTCGGCGATAAAGTGCACGAGATCATGAGCAATTCTTTAAAAGGAGTAATGAAGTCTTGACTGAAATCGGTATAAAAGATCTAAAGGAAAATTTTATAAAGGATATTTCCGATGAATGGATGCTGATCGCGGCAGGCGATGAAAAAAAGTATAATATGATGACTGCCTCCTGGGGCTTTGCAGGCGAAATGTGGGGAGAAGACGCGATAGCCGTGTTTATCCGCCCTCAAAGGTATACCTATGAATTTGTGGAAAAATCCGATACCTTTTCCGTTTCTTTTTACGGCGATAATAAGGAAATCCACAAGCTTTGCGGCCATAAATCCGGAAGAGATACGGATAAAATGAAATTATCAAAGCTCACGCCCGAATTTATCTGCGGCGCGCCCTGTTTTAAAGAGGCGAGGCTGAATATCGTCTGCAAAAAGCTTTACTGCGATAATATAAAGCCTGAAAAATTTATCGACAAGAGCATTGATAAATGGTATCCGAATAAGGATTATCATATTATGTTTATCGCAAAAATAGAAAAAGCATTTTTAGCTTAAAAAAATTCCGGACAGCAAAATTGCTGTCCGGATAAATTTTTTCTTATTATTTAATTAAAGCGGCTGTAAGCTTTTTATCCTTTTCAAATGCGGGAATAAAGCTTATAAGAGCGGATTTTAAGTATTCATTGCAGTTTGAAGCTTCAATAGCCGCGGCTTTTAATTTTTCTTCTTTATACACTGCCGCCGCAGTCACCGCAAGGGCAATATCCGAAGTGTCCTTATCGCCGTTGATAAATCCCTGCTCGATAAGATCAAAAAGCTTTTTTACCTGTTTTTTATTACCGTCTTTAATAGTTGACTTTATAAGCGGAACAAGATTTACAGCAAAGAAATTCATATAAAGGAACTTTCCGTGCTCCGCAACCGACAGCTTATATTCCTCTTTAAGCTGTGGGAAAACATCGAGAACTTTCTTTGTAAATCCCGAAATATCCGAGCAGCCCTTGTTCGTGGGAAGATCTATCTGATCGGCGCCCGTTACTCTTTTTGCTTTGATTCCGCTGATATCGCGCAGGGTATTTAAAAAGTCAATTCCCACTGCCACGGCGTCTTCCTCGTTTGAAGAGTCGTCAAAAAGATAGGAAGAAGCGATAGAATATTCTAAAGTTTCATTTTCTAAATTGGCGGTAAGCAGATTAAAGAGGTGCTTTTCTTCGTTATACTCTATTTTAACCGCAAGCTTATCGCTTTTAAAGCCGTCTTCACTCTTTTTAAAGCCGTTATCCGCGAAAAAAGAGGAGAGCTCTTTTAGAATTATTTCAAAATATTTGTTATCCAATTTATTCACATCCAAGAATTATTTTAAACTATTATACTATATTTTTTGCGGTTTGTCACCTATAATTTTCTTGAAAAAAAGCAAAATATGTGTTAAACTCTTTAAAGCTTATAAAGGAGATTGATATGAGTTTTCAAAACGAGCGTTATTTTAAAGAGCTTTTAAGCGGCGAGGGGTTCACTTTCAAAAAATCTCTCGGTCAGAATTTTATAATCGATCCGTTTGTCTGCCCTAAAATGGCAGAATTCGCGGCGGACGGTGAAACGGGCGTAATAGAAATAGGTCCCGGCGCCGGCGTGCTTACAAGGAGCCTGAGTGAAACCGCAAAAAAGGTCGTCGCGGTGGAGATCGACGAGCGGCTTAAACCCGTCTTAAAAAAATCGCTTGAGGGCTGTGATAATGTAAAGGTTATTTTCGGCGATATTTTAAAAACCGATATAAATAAACTGATAAGCGAAGAATTCGCAGGCTTTGAAAAGGTAAATATCTGCGCAAATCTTCCTTATTATATAACCTCGCCTATAATTATGGGCATTTTAAAAATGAAGCCGGATATCGGCTCTTTAACCGCAATGGTGCAAAAAGAGGCGGCGCAGAGAATCTGCGCAGAGGTGGGTTCGAGAAATGCCGGAGCGGTCACCGTGGCGGTGGATTATTATTCCGAGGCAAGCGTGCTTTTTGAGGTGAGCCGAAATTGCTTTATGCCGGCTCCGAAGGTTGATTCAGCGGTGATCAACCTAAAGATAAGAAAAGAGCCTAAGGTTGAAGTCAAAAGCGAGGAATTTTTCTTCAAAGTTGCAAAATCGCTTTTTGCTCAAAGAAGAAAAACTCTTTTAAATTCAGTTTCAAGCACATTAAAAATCGATAAATCGGTTATTTCTTCGGCGCTCAAAAATATGGGGCTTGATGAAAGCATAAGGGGCGAAAAATTAACTATCGAGCAAATAGCGGAATTTAGTAACTTAATTCAATAAAAGCGCGCGGCGAAAAATCGCCGCGCTTCTTTATTTTCTAAGCATTTTTATCTGCCTTATATCTTCTCCCCAAAATTTCTTCGCACAATAATTTCCGATAAATCTTGATGAAATTCTCGGAGTATATCTTGTTTCGATTTCTTTAATTGTAAGATTTGTGCTTATCACCGTCGGCTTTTTGGATAAAAGCCTCGTGTTTATCACATTGTAAATACAGCTTATTATAAACGGCGAGGTGAATTCGCTGCCGAGATCGTCGATAACAAGCAGGTCGCAATTAACGGCCGCCTCATAGGTTTCGTTCGAGCGGGAAGAAAAATGATCGTTTTCCATAGCTGAAAAAAGGTTATATGAAGAGGAATAAACGCAGTCAAACCCCCTATTTATCAGCTCTTTCACAATTGCGAGCGAAAGATGCGTTTTTCCGAGCCCCGCACTGCCTAAAAACAAAAGATTTTCGCTTGTTTTAGGATCGAAAGTTTCAGCATAGGAAACGCATAATTTATAAAGCTTTTCCATTCGCTTTCTCGGGCTTTTGTCGGAACTATCATCCGGATAAAAAGAAAGATCGAAATTATCGAATCCGCTTTCATTTATCGGAAGCTCGGCGGATAATTTTTTAAGCATTATATTTTTGGCTTTATTTTTTATGCAGGTGCATATTTTGCCCGAAACATAGCCCGTATCTTTGCAAAGCTTGCATTCATAATCGATAGGCGCGATATTATTTTCCTTTAATTTTTCTTCTTTTAATTTCGAAAGCCTTAAAATTTCTTTGCTTAAATATTCAAGCTCATTAGAATTTCCGCTTAAAGCGGCAGAAGCTATATTCGCGCCTAATGATGATATTTTTAAAAGAATTTCGGAAAACTCTTTATCGGAGGCTTTGAGGTCTTCGATCTTTTTATAGTGTTCGGCAGTTTTTCTGTCAAGAGCGCTTTTTTGCTCTGCAAATGCTTCAGAGAAACACTTTTGCCTGTTTATCATCAGTCTTCCCTCGCTTATAAATTTATTCGTCGTCAAGCATTTTTTCAAATGCTTTTATATCATAAGCCGCAAAATCGTTTTTCTTATCAGTCTGCGGTTTTAATTCGTTTTCTTTTACATCGGCGGCTGTTTTATAGCCTTTTTTGTGCCAGCTTTCAAGAATTTTTCCGATATAAGCAAAAGAAATTTTTGCGTTTTTATCTATACATCTGTTGTAAGCCTCACTTATCAAGGAGTCGGAAAGCTCCCAATCGTCAAGCCATAGCGAGCTTAGCTCCATTTCCTTTTCGCTTGGCTTTCTGCGGTCGATACCGAAAAGGCGGTAAATATGATTTGCCGCGATATTTCTCTTTGCGTCACGCTCTATCTGCGCCTCTGCGTCGGAAATAGTTTCAATTCCAAGGTCGATCCAGGAAGCGGCGGTTTTTTCTATAAAGCTTAAATTTAATTTCCCATTTGCCGCGGCATATTCGAGCAGCATTAATATCAGCGATACGCTCATTCCCTTGTCGTCATAAAGCCACACGAGCGTTCTTGTTTCGTTAGTCTTTAAATTTCTGCCGAATTTAAGCTGAGCGGCTTGCAGCATCATCATAATTTTCGGATCTTCAAGCCCTCTTTTAGCGACATCTTCTCTCGACGGCTTCTCGTTTTTAACCAAGGTTTTTTCCTTTTCTTTTTGCGCGGTTATATTCTCAACATTGAGTATCTCTCTTTGCGCCCAGAAAACAAGCGCGTCTTCAACCTCGCTTAAAGGCAGTGACAAAAGTTTAGAAAGCTCTTGTGCACTCAAAGGATTTGCGCAGTTTCTTAAAACGCAGAGTATAACTTTAAGCTGAATTTCCGTAGCAAGCTTTAAATATTTATCCGCTATAATGCTCGGGATCGGGAAAGACCCGTTAAGAAACACAGACGGATTGACAGAATAATTCATTTTTCATTCCCCAATTACTTTTGTAGAATAATTTTAACACACCTAAAAGCCGATGTAAATAATATTTTTAAAAGAGAACTGCGAAAATTTGATAAATTTTGCAATTTGCTATTGATTTTAAGTTTAAATTGTGGTATTATACTATGGCACGATAATTTGCGCCGGTAGCTCAGCTGGATAGAGCGTCTGGCTACGGACCAGAAGGTCGGGAGTTCGAATCTTCTCCGGCGCGCCAAAGCGAAAATCCTATCACAGAATTGTGGTAGGATTTTCGCTTTGTATTATTAATTTTTAAGTATTCATTCTTAAGTAATCATTAATCTTTGTGATAAGATTGTCCGGGAGGCAACTATGAATATTAACGATTATAACGCATTCAAAGAAATAACCGAAAATCCTGTTAAACTTGATTTTTCAAAATGCAGGTATATAGGAGAAATTCATTTAATGCTGAAAGAAAAATTCGGACTTCCCGAATATTACGGCGAAAATTGGGACGCGCTTTGGGACTGCCTTAGATACTTATTTGACGATGAAAAAATCACGGTAGAAATTTATAATTTCTACACTTTAAAAGAAGATCTGCAAAAAGAATGTGAGATAATGTTTAAGGTATTTGACAGAGTAGACAATATAATCAGAGTACAACGCTTCTCATAGCGGAAAATTTGTCCGATTATATTGTCTCGTCATTTGAAATACGACAGTATTCCTGCATTCCTCGACTTCATAATCAAAAAAATTTTCTCGCTATGAGTCGAAGATTTTGTAAGAAAGCGGCGCTGTTTATCGGCGCGGCGCCCGACCGAAGAATACTGTCGTATTGTGAGCGGAGGGCAACAAAGTCGGTGAATGCGCCGTTTCTTCAAAAAAGCATTGTACTCTGATTGTATTGTCTCACCTCAAAAGAAAGTAATTTTACATATAAACTCATTTCATAAAAATATTGAGTTTGTAAAAGCTAATACTATATGTTAAAATAACAGTAAAGGGGAGAAAAGAATGGATAAAAAATATCTTTTAAAGATTGCTCTTGAGTCGGCAAGAGAGGGAATGGTACTTTTAAAGAACCGTGACGGCGCGCTGCCTCTGAAAAGAGAGGAAAAAACAGCCGCTTTCGGCAGGACATTCTATTTCTGTTTTTCTTCGGGAGCGGGCTCGGGCGCGGTTTTGGGCAAGCCTGCTATAGACCTTTATGACTGCTTTTTAAAAGAAAACTGCGAGCTTGACCGCGAAATTGCGGACTTTTATCACAGCTTTAATCAAAAAAGATATGAAACGGAGCTTAAATACTTCAACCGCGTTGATCGCAAATGGGTAAACTCTTTATCGGAGGCCCCGATAAACGAAAAAATGATAAAAGACGCGGCGAAAAGGAATTCTACCGCCATAATAAACATCGCGAGGACTTCCGGCGAATGGATAGATGTTAAAAAAGAGGCGGGCGGATATTATCTTACCGATATCGAAAAAGCCGTGCTTAAAAATGTGAAAAAATACTTTAAAAAGACGGTTTTGCTGCTCAATGTCCACAGCGTAATAGATATGAAATTTATTTCGTCTTTAGATTTTGACGCTATACTTTACACCGCGCTCGGCGGTGAGGAAATGGGCAGGGCGGTCGCGGATATAGTTTTCGGTAATGTTTCGCCCTCTGGCAGACTGACCGATACTTTTGCCGATATTGACGATTTTCCGACAAACGAGGGTTTTGACAGTCTTGAGATCCCTTATAACGAGGGAATTTATGTCGGCTACAGATATTTTGACACCTTTAATAAACCCGTCTGCTATCCTTTCGGTTTCGGTCTTTCCTATTCCGATTTTATCATCGATACAAAGGATGTTTCGGCTGATAAAACTCAAATCACTATCACCGCTAATGTGGAAAACTGCGGTAATTTTGCCTCTAAAGAGGTCGTTCAGGTTTATTTAAGCGAGCCTGCGGGTAAACTTGATAAAGCTTATCAGCAGCTTGCAGGCTTTGCTAAAACCGATACTTTAAAGCCGGGCGAGAGCGAGAAAGTCTTCGTTACCTTTGACCTCGCAAGCTTTGCCTGCTACGATACACAGTCAGAGGCTTATATACTTGAAAAGGGCGCGTACACCGTAAGAATAGGTAAAAATTCAAGGAACACCGATATCGCCGCAGTTATAAATCTTACGGATTCCGTAACCGTTAAAAAAGTGAAAAATCTTTTTTCGGATACCGATAAATTAAATCTTATCGCTCCTATGCGGTCAAAACCCGAAAGAAAAGAAGAAGCTTTAAATTTTAAGCTTTTAACTATTTCAAAGGATCAGATAAAAACCGAAGAAACGGTGTATTCAAAAGACCCCGAAGCCGCTTTGACAGAGGGCAGCGGCAAAGCGGATATACTTTTAAGCGATGTTTATAAAGACGAAAGTCTGCTTAAAAAATTCGTTTCGCAGTTTACCGACGGCGAGCTTGCGGATATTTTAAACGGCGTTACCGCCTCCACCTTAAGCGAGGAATTACATGTCGGAACAATGGCAAGAACGGTAGACGGTGCGGCGGGAGAAACCTTTACTTCGAAAAAATACAAAATTCCGCCCTGCGTCAATGCAGACGGACCTGCAGGAATCCGGCTCGGCGGCTTTGTGGGCAGAAATCCCGTTCCGAAAGAAACCGAATATTCCCTCAAGATGACCGCTTTTCCGACCGCCACTACGATAGCCAACAGCTTTAATTTAAAGCTCGCGGAGGAGTTCGGCAGATGCGTAGGCTTTGATATGGATACCTGCAAGGTTTCGGGCTGGCTTGCACCGGGAATGAATATTCACAGAAATCCTCTTTGCGGCAGAAATTTCGAGTATTTTTCGGAAGATCCGCTTGTTTCGGGACTTTTCGCGGCGGCAGTTGTTAAAGGCTGCCAGACCGAACCCGACGGCTCGCCTGCCGGCAGATATGCCACTATCAAGCATTTTGCCGCCAATCACGCTGAAAATAACCGCTTTGATTCCGACAGTATTGTAAGCGAGAGGGCGTTAAGAGAGATATATTTAAGGGCTTTTGAAACAGCGGTCAAAGTAGGTAAACCGCTTGCCGTTATGAATTCCTATAATAAATTAAACGGCGAATATACTTCCGACAGTCTGCGCTTAAACACCTATGTTTTGCGCAACGAGTGGGGGTTTGACGGCTGCGTTATGACCGATTGGTGCGCTAAAAGTTCAGCAAGATATATGGTGAATTCAGGGTGCGATCTTGTTATGCCGGGGCTTAAAAACAAGGAATATTTAAGCCTTATTAAATCGGGTGAAATTTCGCGTGCAAAAGCAAGAATAAGCGCCGAAAGAATTATTAAGCTGATTTTAAGAACGAGCTGTTTTAAAAATGAAAAGTAGGCTTTGAAATAATTTTTGGCAAAACCAAAGGCTCCCTAAACACGGGAGCCTTTGGTTTTATCATTTTAATTTATCTCTTCGGGTTTTATCTCTCCGAAAAGAAGAGGAATAACCTGATTTTGCTTTAAATTTATGGCGTTTGAAAATTCGCCGAAAAGATAATTCTGCGCTTTTTTGAAGAATATCTCGTCGCTGCTTCTAAGCTTTTTGCCTGCCGCTTTTCTTAATTGCTCCTGATTGGATATCCCCTTAGTCATTTTAATTATATCCATTCGGTTACCCGAAGAGAGGATGAGCCTGAAAGAGTCTTTCCTCTGCTTATCATCATCTATCCAAAGAGGGTCTTCCTTAAAAGAAGCTTCAAGCAGACTGCAAAGCTCTTCAAAATTAAGTATCTTTTGCATTTTAGAAACAAGCGAGTCGTTATTAACAGGAACAAAAACGCAGTTATTTTCATTTATTAGCGACCTTAAGCAGTAATAGCTATAGGTTTCCTTACCGATCTTTTTTTCAGTGATAGCCGTTATCTCGCAGGCGCCGCACGCACCGTAAACAACCTTTTGACCCACCTCAAACAAAATATACATCCCCTTTACTTATCTATTATACTATATTTTTACAAAAAATGACATAGGCAACCTGACCAACTTTTCAGCCTTTTTTAAGGGGATTTTTCATACAAAAAAGCCGCCTGTTTAAAAAAACAGACGGATTAAAAAAGGTTTAAGATCAATCTTTTGCGTTGTTCTGAATGTACTCTACAACATCATTGACAGTTTTGAAGTTTTCGATCTCTTCATCAGGGATCTCGATATTAAACTCATCCTCGATAGCCATAAGCATTTCTACAACATCAAGACTATCGGCATTGAGATCTTCGGCAATTTTTGTTTCGCCCGTGATAGTGTCTTTATCAACATCAAGCTGATCGGCAAGAATCTCAACGAATTTTTCAAAAATCATAATTTTTCCTCCGTTTAAATCTTAATAACAATACAATAATATGTTTTATTTTGCCTTTTGTCAATAGTTTTTTTAAAATTAATTTCCGAAAATAAAACTGTTGCAATCCTTTGACAATTATCTTATAATAATTATATTATATACATTTAAGGTGATAGATATTATGGCAAAAAATGAAAAGCTCGTAAAATCGATAACTCCTATGGATGAGGATTTTGCGCAGTGGTATACTGATGTGTGCATAAAAGCCGAGCTTATTGATTATTCCTCGGTAAAGGGCTGTATGATAATCAGACCTTACGGTTATGCTATCTGGGAAAATATTCAGCATATAATGGACTCTATGTTTAAAGAAAAAGGTCACGAAAATGTTTATATGCCGCTTTTTATCCCCGAAAGCCTTTTGCAGAAAGAAAAGGACCATGTTGAGGGGTTTGCGCCCGAGGTTGCATGGGTAACGCAGGGAGGAAACGAGAAGCTTGAAGAAAGGCTTTGCGTGCGCCCCACTTCCGAAACTCTTTTTTGCGATCACTTTAAAAATGTCGTTCAGTCCTACCGCGACCTGCCGAAGCTCTATAATCAGTGGTGCAGCGTTGTAAGGTGGGAAAAGACCACAAGGCCTTTTTTAAGATCAAGAGAATTCCTCTGGCAGGAGGGCCACACCATTCACGAAACCCCCGAAGAGGCTAAAAAAGAAACAGAGCAGATGCTGAATGTTTACGCCGAGTTTGCGGAAAAATATCTTGCAATGCCCGTTGTAAAGGGTCAGAAGACCGAAAAGGAGCGCTTCGCAGGCGCCGAGGCTACTTATACGATCGAGGCACTTATGCACGACGGTAAGGCTCTGCAGAGCGGAACCTCCCACTATTTCGGCGACGGTTTTTCAAAAGCTTTCGATGTGACATTTACCGACCGCGAGAATAAGCTCCGCCACCCTTATCAGACCTCCTGGGGCTCAACAACAAGGCTTATCGGCGCTGTTATTATGACTCACGGCGATGATAACGGACTTGTTCTTCCGCCTGCAATAGCGCCTATTCAGGCAATAGTTGTGCCTATTGCTTCGCATAAGCCCGGAGTTACCGAAAAGGCTGACGAGATCTGTGACAGACTTAAAGACATCTGCAGGATAAAATGCGATAAATCGGAGCAGTCGCCCGGCTGGAAGTTCGCCGAATACGAAATGAAAGGCGTTCCTTTAAGAATCGAGATAGGCCCGAGAGATATTGAAAACAACTGTTGTGTTGTAGCGCGCAGAGATAATTATGAAAAGACGACCGTTTCTTTAGACTCTTTAGAAACCGAAATTCCGCGCCTTTTAGGCGAAGTTCGCGATAATCTTTATAACACTGCTTTAAAGCGCCGCAAAAATATGACCTTTGACGCGAAAACTCTCGACGAAATGAAAGAGATCGCCGATAATAAGCCCGGCTTTATCAGAGCTATGTGGTGCGGCAGCAGAGAGTGCGAGGATAAATTAAAGGAATATGCAGGGGTAACCTCAAGATGTATTCCCTTTGAGCAGGAGCATATTTCCGATACCTGCGTATGCTGCGGCAAAAAAGCCGATAAAATGCTTTATTTCGGAAAAGCTTATTAATATTTTTACCGCTGTTTAAACAGCGGTAATTTTATAAAATAATAAAGGTGATCGATCTATGAAAGAGAATAAAATTAAAAAAATCGTGATACTTATTATCTGCGCCGTTGTTGCAGGCGCTTTGGCGTTTTGCGGAGTTTACTTTTTCGGATCAGGAAACGATATGGAAAAGGCGCAAAAGGCGGCGGAAAAATATGTTTATGCGAACACTTTGGCTGATTATGAAAATTTAGATAAAACCGGTGTTTATAATATAAAAAATATGTCCGTGTACCTTGTTAAAAGCGGTGCGTATTCAAGCGAAAGCGAGTTTGTAAAGAACTTTGCAAGCCAATTTGAGCAGTCTTTTGAAAAAAGAGCGGACCTTTACTCTTATATTAAAAAAATTACCGACAGCGCCCTTAAATCGGACTACGGCGATAATTATAAGGTGACAGCCGAGGCTGTTAAAACCGTCGATTACTCGTCTTCCGCGCTTAAAACCCTTAAAAAAGAAATAAATTCTTATTATTCCGAGCGCGACAGCAAAATTATGAAAAGCTGTTTTTTAAACCCCGATAAGATAAAATCCGCTAAGACCGTTACCGTGTCTTACAGTATTAAGGGCTCTAAAAAAGAAGAAACGAATAAAATCGATTTAATTGTTATAAAATACAGAAACAGTTTTAAAGTTTATAACAGTGATTGGTTAGGATAAAATAAAAAATGAGCTTAAAAAAGGTCAGAAAAATAAATCCTCCTCTGCTTGTTCTTATAGGATTTTTCAGCGTTATAATTTTAGGCAGTCTTCTTTTATATCTGCCCATATCTTCTGCAGGGGAGAAGATCAGGTATATTGACGCGCTTTTCACCGCCGTTACTTCCACCTGCGTGACGGGGCTTGTGACCGTGCCGACCGTCAGCGCTTACAGCACTTTCGGCCACATAATTATTCTCTTGCTTATTCAAATAGGCGGGCTCGGAGTCATCACAGTCATTTCGGGCTTTTTAATAAGCTTTAATAAAAAGCTCGGCTTTTCGGACAGGCTGATAATTCAGGAGTCCTTTAATTTAAACACTTTTTCGGGAATCGTAAAATTCGTGAGAAAAGTGGTTATCGGTACTTTCACGGTCGAGGGTATAGGCGCTATTTGCTATATGTCTGTTTTTATTCCGCAGTTCGGATTAAAGGGGATATGGATATCTGTTTTTAATTCCGTTTCCGCTTTCTGCAACGCGGGGATCGATATAATTTCTCAAAACAGCCTTACGGATTATTATAACAACCCCATTATAAATATCGTGACAGAATTGCTGATCATTTTCGGGGGACTGGGCTTTATCGTATGGTGGGACCTTATAAGAGTTATAAAAGATAAGTTTAAAAACCATAAGCTTAAAATCTTTAAAAGGCTCACTCTTCAAAGCAAACTTGTTATAATTTCAACGCTGTTTTTCATAATTTCGGGTGCCGTTTTGATTTTCGCCGCAGAATATAATAACGATCTTACCATCGGAAAATTCTCTTTATGGGATAAAATTCAGGCAAGTATTTTTCAGTCTGTCACTACAAGAACGGCGGGATTTGCGACAATTCCGCAGCAAAACCTTTCAAATGTCGCCTCTGCGGTGTGCCTGCTTTTAATGTTTATCGGAGGCTCGCCTGTCGGTACGGCGGGCGGAATAAAAACTGTCACCGTCGCTGTCATATTCTTAGCGGCAAGAGCGGTTATAAGCGGCAAAAGAGATATCTGCGCTTTCGGAAGAAAAATTTCGGAAACAGCCGTGAGAAAAGCGGCGGCGGTATTCTTTTTCCTGTTTGCCACGGTATTTGTATCCACGGTTGCTTTAAGCTTTTTGTGTGACGCTGATTTTATCGACATTGTTTTTGAAACGGTCAGCGCCGCGGCTACGGTTGGATTAAGCCGAAACCTTACGCCCACGCTTAAATTTACGGCTAAGCTTGTTATATGTTTTACAATGTATTTCGGAAGAGTGGGGCCGATATCTATAGCCGTTGCATTCGGCAAAAAAGCGAAAAATGAGAATTCCGTTAAAGATCCTGAGGAAGAATTGAATATAGGATAGACAATACAATCGGACAAATTTTCCGCTATGAGAAGGATTGTATTGTATAAGCGAGGTTAAAAAATGAGCAATAAAAAAACTTATGCGGTTTTAGGATTAGGTCGATACGGCAAAGCCGTGGCAAAAGAGCTTGCTTTAAACGGCGCCGATGTTATCGGAGTGGATACAGACGAATCGGCAGTCGAAGAGGCGGCGACTTATTTACCGATATGCAAATGCGCCGATGCTTCCGATCCGGAGGTTATGTCGGCTTTGGGAATTAAAAACGCCGATGTCGCCGTTATCGCAATGGCGGGGAATTTTGAGGCGAGCATTATGATCGCTATGCTTTGCAAGGATTCGGGCGTTAAGACAGTGATCGCAAAGTGCAAAAATGAAAAACACGCCGAGATCCTTGAAAAGATCGGCGTGGATAAAACTGTTCTTCCCGAAAAAGAATCGGGAATAAGGCTTGCAAAAAATATGTTAAGTTCCGGATTTATCGATATGGCGGAGCTTGCAGAGGGAATTTCCGTTGTGGAGCTTGATATCAGGCAGGAATGGAAAGATAAAAGCTTAAAAGAGCTTAAATTAAGAGAAAAATACGGGATAAATGTTATAGCGGTTATAAAAAGCGGCGAAGTAAACACTCTCGTCGATCCCTCAATGCCTATTTCTTCTTATGATAAGCTTATAGTTATAGCCGAAACCGAGAAACTCGGAAAATTGAAATAAAAAGCTATAAAACCGACTGCAAAATCTTTATTTTTTCTCTCCCTCAGTCACCTACGGTGACAGCTCCCTCGCAGAGGGAGCCTTTGGTTTTCATCGTACCTTGCCTTCCTCTGACGAGGAAGGTGGCACGGCTTTAGCCGTGACGGAAGGAGAGAAAAGCTTTAGTTTTAGAAAAAACTATAAAGCTGACCGTAAAATCTTCGGTTTATCTCTCCCTCATCAGATGGAGCCTTTGGTATGAAACAATTTTTATTTTTCTTTCACAAACAGCGCCACGGTCTCCACATGAGGGGTTCGGGGGAAAAGGTCAAAAGGCGCGTAAGATTTAAGCGAATATGAATATTCTGCAAAAATCGCCGCGTCTCGTGCAAGAGTTGCGCTGTCGCAAGAAACATATACTGTTCTTTCGGGTGAAAAATCCTTGCAGATAGTTTCTATAAGCGCCCTTTCACAACCTTTTCTCGGCGGATCGACTATTACAACATCGGGCTTTAAATTCTTGTCCGATAGCATTTTTGCGGCTTTTGCCGCGTCGGCACAAATAAATTCGGCATTTGAAAAGTTGTTATTTAAAGCGTTGAACTTCGCATCAATAACCGCTTCGGGGACTATCTCTGCCCCGATTATTTTTTTTGCTTTTTTTGCCATAGATAAGCCGATAGAGCCTGCTCCGCAGTAAAGATCAAGCACGGTTTTATTCTCGATTTCGCCTAAAGCGGCGGCTTTTTTATATAAAAGCTCCGCCATAGGGGAATTTACCTGATAAAAGGTTTTAAGCGAAATTCTTAGGTTAACTCCGCAGAGAATATCGGTTATGTAACCGTCGCCCGAAAGTATAACGGTCTTATCCGAAAAAATAACATTGTTAAGTTTTTTATTTATGTTCAAAACTACTGTTTTGATATCAAGACCTGAATTTTTAAGATAAAGGGGAAGCTTATCAATTCCCGCAAAATTTTCCTTTGCGGCAACTATTCCCACCATTATTTCATTTGTGGCGTTTGCGTGCCTTATGCAAAGCCGCCTTAAAATTCCTTTACCCGAAGTTTCATCAAACACAGGGACTTTAAAATCGCTTATCCAATTTTCAAAAGCTTTGCAAATTTTAAAATTCTGCTCATTTTCTATTTTGCAGTCTGAAATTGAAATAACTCTATGGGAATTCGGGGCATAAAGACCTGTTTTACCTAAGCTGTCTATAGGATAAACCGCTTTATTTCTGTATCTTAAAGGATTTAAAGCGGTTATTTTTTCAGGGGGCATATCGATCTTAGCTATCTTTTTAAGATTTGACCGCACCGTTTCCTCTTTTAGCTTTAGCTCTGATTCATAGCTTATATGCCTAAGCTTGCAGCCACCGCATTTTGAGAAAAATTCGCAGTCGTTTTCTTCTCTGTCGGGTCCCGGATTTATTATGCTTTCGCATTTTGCGAAAGCATAGTTTTTTTTGACCTTAAGGATTTTAGCCGATATCTCATCGCCTAAAGCGACTTTAGGGACAAACACGGCAAAGCCGTCGTCAGTTCTGCCGATACCGTCGCCCGAAGAGGAATAAGCCGAAATTTTAATGTTTATTATTTCATTTTTAACCATTCTGCTTGTTTAACTCCGCAATATTTTCGGGCGCCGCCTCGCCTCCGAGGTTGCCCTCCTGGAAGAGAGAGGTTCCTCTTCTGGAGTCATAGGTATCTTCGTTTACCACATTAAGTCCCACGCCGTTGATACTGACTCCCTTATCGTTTATCCAATAAGAGTCGGCAGTGGTAATGCCGGTCTGCCAAAAGATATTCTTTTTCTCATTTTTATAAACGATCTCGCCTCTGACCGCGCTGCCGACCGAATTACTTACCGAATAGATATTAAGAATTCTCTTTTCATCCGGCGAAACGCTTGAGCTTACGAGCTTTCCCTCGGGGAGCCTGTCTATATCAAAGAAAAGGCTTTCTTTTACCCCTGCGACAAGATTGAATATTGTAATTACTGCCGTGAGAACATATAAAATTTTAGTGATTATTTTTCCTGCCATTTTTTCTCTCCTGCAAACCTTTTTATATATTTGCTTCATAACAGTGACAGTTATGAATATCCGCGTCTATATGTCCGTTATACTGCGAGACCGCGTATCTTGAATGGACCGCATAGCAAGCAAAGAAAAACGGCGCAGTGAAAACGAGCGGCACAAAAAACAGCGAAATAATTATATAAAACGATAAACTAAACATTAGAAAAACAAATGATGAAAATGATATTCTCGAAATGATTGCAGAAACTGTTATACATTCTCCCGGGCACATATTTTCATCCGCAACGAATAAGAACGGCGCAAGATACAGCTTTAACGCTAAAATAAGGAAACAAACCGAGCCTATAAACACGAAGATATTTCCTGCCGCCCAGAGATTTGCCGCGATCTGCGGCACTTTAAGATCAAAAAATTCATAGAAATATGATCTTGTGAGAATTCTCACTATTATTGCGGGCAAAAAGCTTACAAGCGCCTTTAAGGCGAGATTTACAAAAAACGAAAAAGTGAATTTAAGTGCTTTTTTATAGAGCTTTATTTCGGAAAAATAGTAAAAAACATCTATTACAGCGTCTTCAATTCCGAAAATCAGCCTTTTAAAGTATCTCACGGTGCCGAGGAAGAGCGGGAATGATAAAAACAGGTGAAATAAAAGCCTTAAGATCCACACGGCTATACTGTTTCCCATAACCGCGACCGCACTGCACAGCATTAGTATCACTATCTGTGTGAAGACTAAGGGGAGAGATGCCGCGGAACATTTTAAATATCTGTCCTTTAAGGCAAGCCGCGCATTAGATCTTACCGAAGCGCTTGACGCCATAAGATTGCTCCTTTCAAATTATCTTTAAAAATCATTATACGAAAATATTGTTAAAAAAGAATTACAGAATTTTTAATTTTGCATAACCCGCCATAATTTTTTTAGTGCCCACCTTTTCAAACTCGATAGTAAGCATAGCGTCTGTTGCGGTGGGAGCGATAGCGGAGATAATGCCTGTTCCGAAAGCAGAATGCTCGACCGTCTGCCCGACCTTATAGCAGTCGACGGGGTTTTTATTTGCCGGCGCCTGCGTTTTCGGAAGTGAATTTTTTAAAGAGGGCTTTGTCTTATAGCCGCCCGCAAAGCCCGCGTCGGGATTGCCGAAAGCGGATGAACTTCTCTGCACCGAATATCCGCCGGAGCTATAGGAATTAAAGAAGCTTCTTTCCTCGGCTGATTTTTCGCAGAGAAGATCGGGAATTTCATCTAAAAATCTTGAGGGGAGGTTTCTTTGCGTGGAGGCATACATATATCTTTGCACTGTGTGGGTGATAACAAGCTTTTTCTTGGCTCTTGTTATCGCAACATATGCTAAGCGCCTTTCCTCTTCAATTTCAGCCTCTCCGCCTAAAATTGACATATTTCCCGGGAAAATTCCCTCTTCCATTCCTATAAGAAACACATTTTTAAATTCAAGTCCCTTTGCGGAATGAACAGTCATTAAAACCACCTTGTTTGAGTCGGACTCCATATTATCGGTATCCGTAAGAAGCGCGATATCTTCAAGATAATCCGAAAGCGAGGCTCCCGGGTGCTCCTCGTCAAACTGCCTTATGGTATTTACAAGCTCCTCTAAGTTCTGAATTCTGTCGGAAGAATTATCATCGGGATCGGATAAAAGAGAGTCCCTGTAACCCGTTTGCTCGATAACCTTTATCGTAAGCTCCGCAACGCTTAAATTTTCAGCGTCGGCTGTGAAATTATCTATCATCTCGCAGAATTCCGAGAGCTTTTGCGAAGCGCGCGAAATTTTTGCGAACTCGTGCGAATTTTTAAAAACTTCAAAAAGAGAAATATTTGTGGTATCGGAAATTTCGGCGGCTGAATTTATCGTCGTCAATCCTATTCCGCGCTTGGGCACATTTATAATTCTTTTGAGCCTTACCGCGTCGTTATGATTGTTTATCACGGCAAGATAGGCTAAAATATCCTTTATTTCTCTTCTTTCAAAAAATTTCCTTGAGCCGATTATAGTATATGCAATTCCCGACCTTATAAATCTCTGCTCTATAGAGGCGGACTGCGCGTTCATTCTGTAAAGCACGGCGTTTTCGGAAAAAAGGTCGCCGTTTTTCACATTTTTAAGTATTTCGTCTGTCACATACTCCGCTTCGCTCCTGTCGTCAAAGCAGGTGCGCACGGTTATCTTCTCGCCGCTCCCTGAATCGGTCCAGAGATTTTTGCCTTTTCTCGCGCGGTTGTGGGAGATAACTTCGTTTGCGGCGTCTAATATGTTTGAAGTGGAGCGGTAATTCTGCTCTAAGCGAATGGTTTTCGCATCGTCAAACTCGTCTTCAAAGTTGAGGATATTTTCAATAGTCGCTCCTCTGAATCTATAAATGCTCTGGTCGTCGTCGCCGACAACGCAGAGGTTTTTATGTTTGGAAGAAATAAGGCTTATCAGCCTGTACTGCGCAAAGTTCGTATCCTGATACTCGTCAACCATTACATACTTAAATCTTCCCGAATAAAAATCGAGAACATCGGGAGAATTTTCAAATAGATTAACGGTATTTACTATCATATCGTCAAAATCCATTGCATTTGAGGATTTAAGCTGTTTTTGATACTCTTTATAAAGCTCGCAGAGTATTTTTCTTCTCGGATCGTTTCCTGCCTCGCTTAAAGCCTCGTCGGCAGAGATAAGAGAGTCCTTGCAGTGCGAGATAAAGGAAAGCGCGCTTTTTATCGGTATAAGTTTTTCATCGATCTCGGCTTTTTTGAGTATCGCTTTCATAGCGGCTTTCTGATCGTCGGAATCATAGATGGTAAAATGCGAATTGTAGCCTATTCTTTCGGCATTGTATCTTAATATCTGACCGCATATCCTATGGAAAGTGCCTGCCCATACTCCCGAATTTTCAATTCCGAGTTTTGCGCTAATGCGCTCTTTTAATTCGTCGGCCGCTTTATTTGTAAAGGTTATGGCTAAAATCTCGTAAGGCCTCGGAGCGTCGACTTTAAATGCGGGGTTATCGATAAAATCAAGCTTATTTTCTATATAAGAGCTTGCCTCGTTTAAGTCGTTTTCAGTGTTATCCTGAATTTTTTCGCTTAAATAAGCGTTTCCGTATTTAACAAGGTAAGCTATGCGGTTTACAAGCACGGTCGTTTTTCCGCTGCCGGCGCCTGCTAACACTAAAAGCGGACCGTTTACCGTTGTCACAGCCTCAAACTGCCTGTCGTTCATTCCGCCGAATTCTTTTTCGATTATTTTTTTTCGAAGTGCGATATAATCCATTATCTGATTTTTTCCTTTTTCTCGTAAGCAAATTCTTCGGTCTGGCGGGTAAGCTCAGCCGCCTTATCGCAGTGAGCGACCATTTTAACGGGCTTTGTTAAATCAAGACTGAAAATACCCATTATGGATTTCGCGTTTATAACATACTTGCCCGAAACAAGCTCGATATCATAATCCTTTTCCGCGGCGAAAGCCGAGAATTTTTTGACCTCGTCAAAGCTTTTTAAAAACAGCATTCTTTCAAACATTTTTTTGCTCCTTTTTATTTTACAGCATATAAAGTCCCGATTTAAGCAGTAAAAATTCGTAATCTTTAACCTTTGTATAGGAATAAACGGGCTCTTTTGTTCTTAAATAGATTTCGTTTTCGAAACTTTTAAGGTCTATTTTTATTACTCTTTTATCGCCTGTTGACGCGACAAATGCAGAAGAATTTTCTATAAATATACTGCTCGGTCTGTTAAACGGCGAAACCTGACCGCCGATTCTCAGCTCCTCGCGGAAAGTATTCATATTGAATTTTATAAGTGCGTTATACTTTTTAAACGCCGCTACAAATGAATCTTCAAACACCGCTATATCCGAAGGAGCGGTATCCTTATAGGTAAATCTCCCATTCCACACGGTCTGCCCGGAGCTGTCGACTATATAAGCGTCGCCCTTAGCGGAGCATACAAACACCTTGCTTTGAGGCAGCAAAATTGTTTTTGCGGTGATATAGTTTGCGCAGAGATTTGAAGCGGCTGCATAATTGCTCCCGAATTTTGACATAAGATAAACATTTTTCGCGATATCGACCATTACGCCCGTTTCAAAAGTGATCATCTTATATCCGATTATTATGTTTTCCTTTGTTTTTTCCTTGCAATAGGAAAAAACTATACCCGTGGGAGTGGGGATAACATCATAGACCTCGCCGGGAAAAATAGTATTCATAAAATTTATTCTCCTTTGGAGTTTAAAACATTTTCTGCCGCATATAAAATTCCGATCTTCGCTGTATGGAAGTTAAGTCCTCCCTGCAGCCACACGGCATACGGTTCTCTCAGCGGTCCGTCAGCCGAAAGCTCGATAGAGGCGCCGAGTGTGAAAGCGCCTGCCGCCATTATAACCTCGTCTGTATATCCCGGCATAGGCGCAGGCTCGGGCACTGCGAAAGAATCGATAGGCGAGCCCTTTTGAATTCCGCGGCAGAAATCTATCAAAAGCTCTCTGCTTTTAAGCGTTATACTCTGAATAATATCGTGCCTTTCATCAAAGCTTCGCGGAGATACCTCAAATCCCAGCTCTTCAAACACCGCCGAGGCATAAACCGCAGTTTTAAGCGCCTCGCCCACAGTGTGCGGAGCCGCGAAAAGCCCCATATAAAGCTCCCTGTTATTGCCGAGGCTCGCTCCTACTTCTCTTCCTACTCCCGCACAGGTCATTCTTGCGGCGCACATTTCGATATATTTTGCTTTTCCTGCGATATATCCGCCGCTCCTTGCAATTCCTCCGCCCGCGTTTTTGATAAGCGAGCCTGCAAAGAGGTCAGCACCGGCAGAGCAGGGCTCTTCTTTTTCCACAAATTCACCGTAGCAGTTATCCACCATAATCACGGTGTCTTTTTTTACTGACCTTACGGCGTCGCATATCTCTTTGATATCCGCAATGCTGAGGCTCGGTCTTAAAGAATATCCGCGCGATCTTTGGATATATGCCATTTTATAATCGTCAGCCTTTAAGGCTTCTTTTATAGCTTCGATATCAGGTCTGCCGTTTTTTAAGTCCACCTGAGAATAGCCTATGCCGAAATCGGCAAGCGAGCCGTCGGTCTTTTCGTCGATACCGAAAACTCCGATTATGGTATCGTAAGGTCTGCCTGTAACGCAGAGCACCTTATCGCCCGGCCTTAAAATTCCGAAAAGCGCCACGCTTAAAGTGTGCGTTCCGCTGGCAAAGCTGTGGCGGATAAGCGCGTCTTCAGTGCCGAAGCAAGCGCTTAAAATTTTATCAAGCTTATCTCTGCCCTGATCGCCGTAACCGTAACCCGTGCTGATCCCGAGATCGGGCTCGCTCACGCAGTTATCGGTAAAAGCTTTGAGCACCTTTTGAGAATTATATTCGGATATTTCCTCGATTTTTTTAAAGCTTTCCTTGGTAATTTCGAGAGCTTTAAGATCGAGAGCTTTTATTTCTTCTGAAAATTTGAAAAAAGACATTTTTATTTTTTCACCTTTAAATTAAATATTGCAGTATGCGCAAAAGTCTGCCGCTTTAAATCCACATTTTTCATAAAATCCGCTGTTTTTCTCTTCTGCGCAGGCAAGCATGGTTTCAGCCTTGCTTTCGCAAAAAAGTCCCTCAATAGCTTTTCTTCCTCCGCCTTTTTTAAAGCTTACTATTCCGTTTATAAGGCAGATATCATTATATAAAAACCCCACTGCGGCGCATTCGCCGGATCTTGCAAAAAGCGCGGCTTTTTTGTGATTTATTCTTCTGCAGTAATCAGGGGCAAAATATTCGTAAGGCGGAAGAGAAAATCCTCCTGATTTCAGCATAGCATAAACTTCTTTAGAAGAAAGTCGGTCGCTTTTTAAATCATAATTTTTATCTTTTGCTTTTTTAAAGACTTTAACTGTCTTTTTATCCGTAAAACCTGCTTTTTCGGCATTTTTCGCGCTTAAAAAAACAGATCTTGCCCCCACTGCCTTTAAAAAAGACAGCAGTTCTTCGCTTTTTTTAACTTCTCCGCACAAAACCGCACTGCCGTCAAGCAAAGAGAGGATAAAATTTTCGTTTTCGTCTGTAAAAAACAGGGCCTCGCTTTTATAAAGCTCAAAAAGAGAATAAAGCTTTACCGATTGCGGATCTTCACTTAAAACATCGGGCAGGATAAGAGTGCTTTTAATCATATATTACCCAAGGCGCAAAGCGATACCATATATTTTGAAAGCTCAAAGAGAGAATTCACATCATTGATATTGCTAACACTTGATGGCGAATGGATATATCTGCAGGGCAAAGAGAGCGCTATGGTTCTTATTCCGCCGCGGCTTAAATGAATTCTTCCCGAATTATTGCCTCCCGCGACCGCCCTTTTAGGCTGGCATTTAATTTTTGAGTTTAATGCGGCTTGATAAAGCTCTTTATCATAAAGAGTGGCTTTATCCATAAACGAAACCACCGCTCCTCTTCCTAAATTGCACACCTGCGTTTCAGGCGAAGAGCCGGGGATATCGGAGGCGGTTGTCGCGTCAAGCACAACGGCAAAATCGGGATTTATTTCGTATGCCGAAACGGCGGCGCCTCTTAAGCCGACCTCCTCCTGAACGGAAAACGAGGCGTAAAAATCATAATCGGCAGGAGCTTGCAGCATTTTTATCAGTACCGCGCAGCCAACCCTGTCGTCGATAGCCTTAGAGAGGATATGATCTCCCGATTTTATAAAATCGCCCTGCATTACGGCGCTGTCGCCGATTTTTACGGCTTTTTGAGCCTCTTCTTTATTTTTTGCTCCTATATCTATATAAAGCGAGCTTTCTTTTGGGGAGGTTTTAAGCTCTGATTTATCGGTTAAGTGAACGGGCTTTATCCCTATAACTCCCGGGATATTGTTTTCGCCCACAGTTACTTTCGAGGCAGGAATGACCGACGCGTCTATCCCTCCGACGGAGGCAAATTTCAAAAATCCCTCGCTTGTGATATCGGTTATTATAAAGCCGACCTCATCCATATGAGCGTCGCACATAACTTTTTTTAAAGCTTTATTTTTTCCTTTTTTAAATGCGATTATATTTCCTAAATTATCGGTCTTATATTCGCAGTGATCGGAAATTAAATCTATTATTATATCTCTGATATTTTCTTCTCTGCCCGAAATTCCGTTAGATAGGCACAGAGCTTTTAAAATATCAATTAAATCATTCATCTTTTATTCCTCCCGAGCGGATATAGTTTTCCAAGATATCGCAGGTGCTTAAAATATCGCTGAGATCAAGCACCTCGCAGGGAGTATGCATATTTCTTATAGGGATTGAAACAAGACCTGTTTTTATCCCTGATTTTGTAAGCGTTACAGCGTCGGCATTTGTGCCGGTGGAGGACGCCATAACCTCCGTTTGATAAGTTGTATTAAGATCCTTTGCGGTTTTTAAAAGCTTATCGGAAATTTTTCTGTTAAGAGTAGGAGAAATTCCGATCATTGCGCCTTTTGAAAGCTCCTTTGCTTTATCAGACGGCACATCGGGAGCCGTCGCAAAGCTGACATCTATTGCTATCGCCTCGTCGGGGTTTTCGTCAAACACGGCAGTTTTAGCGCCTCTAAGCCCCAATTCTTCCATATTGCTTATCTGAAAAGCAACCGAAACCGGCGGCTTTTTCTCTTTAAATCTTTTAGCAAGCTCAAGCAGCACGGTAACTCCCGCGCGGTCGTCGCAAGCAGGGGATAAAACACGGTTTGAGAGCATATCGCAGGGCTCGCCGCTGAAAGTTACAAAATCGCCCAAAGCGATAATTTCTTTCGCTTTTTCTCCTAAAAGCGAATCGATCTTAATATCCTTTAAATCTTCAAATTCCGAATCGCCCTTTAAAAGGTGGGGCGGAATACTGCAGAATGTGCCGGGATACACACCGCTTTTAGTGTGGATATCCACTCTTTTTGAAGGCAGAATTCTTAAATCTATTCCTCCGCAGGCCGCCACTGTTAAAAATCCGTCGCCGCTTATATCGGTCACGGTGAAACCTATCTGATCGATATGAGCGTCAAGCAATATTTTATAGTCGCTTTCTCCTTTTATATAACCTTTCACGGTCAAAGCGCCCTGCCTTTTTACCTCGGCAAAATCTTTTAATATTTCCGCGTACTTATCCGCCGCGTCGGTTATATTTCCTAAGGACTGCAAATGAGTAAGCGAAAAAAGAGTATCCTTTATAAAATTCAAAGTGAATTCACTACTTCCTTAAAATAATTGCCTCTTGCGGCGAAGTTCGGGAAAGCGTCAAAGCTGGCGCATGCAGGAGAGAGTGTTACGATATCTCCGCTTTCTGCCCTTTTAGAAGCAAGAACAGTCGCTTCCTTGATGTCTTTTGTCCTGACTATTTCGGGCGAGCCGTTATATCCCTCGTAAGCTTTTAAGCAGTCTTCTATTTTTTGCGCGGTCGTTCCGCAGAGATAGAGGACCTTTACTTTTTCCACAAGATACGGCATAAGCGGCTCAAAGGGAATATGTTTATCATATCCGCCCGCTATAAGCAGAACCTTTTTATCAAAGGCTTTAAGACCCGCTATCGTTCTTGTAGGCGAAGAGGCGATAGAGTCGTTATAATATTTAACTCCGTCTTTTACGCGCACAAGCTCAATTCTGTGTGGTACTCCGCCGAATTCCTTAGCGACCTTTTTGATGGCGTCTACTCCCACATAACCCCAAACGGCGGTAATAGCGGCAAGATAATTTGCCACATTATGGTCGCCGATTATTGCTATATCCTTTCTGTCAAGCACAGGAACATCAATTCCGCGGTAAGCCATATGAAGAATTCCTTTTTTATCAAGCCAGGCGCCGTTATGAAGAGTTCTTGTCATACTGAATCCGAGCGACTGACCTCTTACAAACGAGCGGAAGCTCTCGGTTATTTCATTATCACGGTTTAAAACAGTTCTTGAAAAGGCGTTCTGATGAAGAAGAATATTCTTCTTCGCTTCAACATATTCGTCCATATCCTTATGGATATCGAGGTGGTTCGGCGCAACATTTGTAACCACAGCCACATCGGGGCTTTTTCTCATAGAGATAAGCTGAAATGAAGAAAGCTCCGCAACCACAAAATCATCGGGTGTGATATTTTCAATCTCGGGGAGAAGCGGTTTTCCGATATTTCCTCCCACGAATACCTTTTTACCCTCGGCTTCAAGCATTTTGGCGATAAGGGTGGTGGTAGTGGTCTTTCCGTCGGAGCCTGTTACTGCGAAGATAGTCGCCGGGCAAAGATCGAAAAACACTTCCATTTCGCTCGTTACGGCTATTCCTCTTTTTCTCGCGTTCACAAGCTCGGGAAGATTAAAGCTCATTCCGGGAGTTCTGAAAATTATATCCACTTCAAGATCCGTTAAGTAGTCCTCGCCGAGTTTGAGCTCTGCGCCCTCGTTTTCAAGCTCGTCTGCAACAGGGCCGATCTGCTCTCTTGTCCTGCGGTCGCAGGCTATCACTCTTGCTCCTTTTTCAAGGAAGTTTTTTATAAGAGGCGTGTTGCTTATTCCTATGCCGCACACGGCGATTTTCTTTCCGTTTAACTTTTCAAAAAACTGCTTGCAATCCATTGTAAGGTTTCCTCCCCGGTTTAATTCTTAATGCCTTTAAGCTCTAAATATTCTTCAAGCGTGATACCTTTGTTCTTTATATCCTTTGCAACATTTATTCCCACAAATCTGTAGTGCCAGGATTCGTAGATAACGCCTGTCACATCGATCTTATCTTTCGGATAGCGCATTATAAAGCCGTAATCCTGGCAATGCTCCGTAAGCCAGGCATACATCGGGGTGTTTTCAAAAGCGTCGTCAGCCATATTTATGTCTGCGGCAAGCCCTGTGTGATGCTCGCTGGTTCCCGGTCGAGCAACTATCGTTGCCGCCTTAGCGTCAGCCTCGGATTCGGGGACTCCTGCTTCTATCTGCTTTTGCTTTTGCCTGTTAAAAAGCATTTGCTGAACGCTATATGACCTGTAGGGCGACCAGACGGAGAGATTTACTCCCTCTTTTCTCGCGTCGTCTATCATAGCTTTAAGATAAGGCCAGATATCTTTATTTATCTGATCGAGCTGTCCGTTATGGTATTCCTCGGGAATAGTCGTAAGATCCTTTGTGTAATCATAATCCTCGCTTAGAGGGTGAGAGCCGTTTACAAGAAGGAGATTTTTAAAATTCGCGTCAAGCTCAACTCCGCCTATTGTGACTAATTGTTTTGTGTCGTCAAAAGCAGGATCGGATTGCTTTTTTATGTCGGTCTTTTCCGCTTTTGCGGAAACTTTAGCATCCAATGAGCTTTGTTTTGATTTTACCGATTTTATCACCGCTTTTGTTCCGAATGTTATACCCGCAACAAGCGCGATCAGCAAAACACAGCAGACAGAAACAAAAATTCTTCTTTTTCTTAATGCTTTTTTTCTTTTTTCGGTCATTTTTCTCACCTGTAATTTATTCGTCAAGCTTAAGCACTGCCATAAATGCGTCTTTCGGCACTTCCACGGAGCCGAGCCTGCGCATTTTCTTCTTGCCCTCTTTTTGCTTTTCGAGCAGCTTTTTCTTTCTTGAAATATCGCCGCCGTAGCACTTCGCAAGAACATCTTTTCTAAGCGCCTTTATGGTTTCTCTCGCGATTATCTTTCCGCCCACTGCCACCTGGATCGGCACTTCAAAAAGCTGTCGGGGGATATAATCTTTTAGTTTTTCCGCAATTCTGCGCGCCTTATTGTAGGCATTGTCGTTAAATACTATAAATGAAAGCGCGTCTACCGTTTCGCCGGCAATAAGCACATCAAGCTTAACAAGATTTGATTTTTTATATCCGTCAGGCTCGTAGTCAAAGCTTGCGTAGCCCTTGGTGCGGGATTTTAAAAGGTCAAAGAAATCGTAAACTATTTCGCCCGTCGGCATAATATAATGGATATCCACTCGGTCGCCCATATATTTCATATCTTTATATTCGCCTCTGCGTTCCTCGCAAAGCTGCATAATAGTTCCCACAAATTCGCTCGGTGAATAGATATGCACATTCGATACGGGCTCCATGGCCTGACTTATCGAGGCAGGATCGGGGTAATTGGTCGGGTTATCGACATCTGCTACTGTACCGTTAGTAAGCTCGAATTTATACTGCACGCTCGGAGCAGTGGTGATTATATCGAGATTATATTCCCTTTCAAGCCTTTCTTCTATTATTTCCATATGGAGAAGGCCTAAAAATCCGCACCTGAATCCGAATCCGAGAGCCTGGGAGGTTTCGGGCTCGAAGATAAGTGACGCGTCGTTTAGCTGCAGCTTGTCGAGCGCCTCGCGAAGATCGGGGTATTTAGCGCCGTCGGCAGGGTAAATTCCGCAGAATACCACGGGCTTTACGGTTCTGTATCCGGGAAGAGGAGCGTCGGCAGGATCTTCAGCCAAAGTAATGGTATCGCCTACTCTTGCCTGAGAAACGGTTTTAATAGACGCCGCAAGATATCCTACCTCTCCTGCTTCAAGCGAGTCGCAGGGGGAAAGGTCCGTTGCTTTCTTTCTTCCGATTTCCACAACTTCAAAATCGGAATTCGTCGCCATCATCCGCACGGTATCGCCCGTTTTTAGTGTTCCGCTCACAACTCTGAAATATACTATAACTCCCTTATAGGCGTCATAATAAGAATCGAATATAAGCGCTTTTAAGGGCGCGTTTCTGTCGCCTTTAGGTGCCGGCACCGATTTTACTATCTGCTCAAGCACCTGTTCGACATTAAGCCCTGTTTTTGCGGAAATCAGCGGCGCCTCGTCGGCAGGGATTCCTATCACATCTTCAATTTCTTTTTTTATTCTTTCGGGATCCGCGGAGGGAAGATCGATCTTATTTATCACGGGCAATATTTCAAGCCCGTGATCCACCGCAAGATAAGTGTTAGCAAGAGTTTGCGCCTCTATTCCCTGAGAAGCGTCAACCACTAATATTGCGCCCTCGCAGGCGGCAAGCGATCTTGAAACCTCATAATTAAAATCCACATGTCCGGGAGTATCGATAAGGTTAAGCTCGTATTCCTCGCCGTCGGCGGCGGTGTAATAAAGCGTTACAGCGTGCGCTTTAATTGTAATTCCGCGCTCTCTTTCGAGGTCCATAGAATCGAGTATCTGCTCTTCCATATCCCTTTTTGAAACAGAGTTTGTAAGCTCTAAAAGTCTGTCCGCCAGAGTGGATTTACCGTGATCTATATGAGCAACTATGCAAAAATTTCTTATTCTTTCCAAAGGAAACGACAAGGGGCATTTCTCCTTATAATATATCTTTCTTTATATTATCATATTTTTTCCTCTTTTACAAGATAAACAAATAAAAAAGAGCGCGAAAAGCGCTCTTTTTTAAATCGATTACTTGTTTTATTTTTTAGGGCAGTTTTTATCAAAGCTCGGGTTGCAGGCATAGAAGTTCTTTGAATCGAGCCTGTCGGTAGTTCTTCTGAGCATTTCGCCGAACCGCTGATAGTGAACTATCTCTCTTTCTCTTAAGAATCTCAGCGGATCGAGAACATCGGGATCGTCGATAAGTCTTAAAAGGTTATCGTAAGTCACTCTTGCTTTTTGCTCTGCTGCGAGGTCCTCGTGGAGGTCGGCTAAGATATCGCCTGTCGCCTGAATGGAATTTGCATCCCACGGCATAGCGGAGGCGGCTATGGGGTAAACTCCCGCTGTGTGATCCACGAAATATTTATCAAATCCCGATTTCATTATCTGATCGGGAGTGAGGTTTTTAGTCAGCTGATGTACCATAGCGCAGATCATTTCAAGATGTGCAAGCTCCTCGGTACCTATATCGGTAAGTCCGCCCTTAACATCGTCATAGGGCATTGAGTAGCGCTGAGTAAGATATCTCATCGAAGCGCCGAGCTCGCCGTCAGGTCCGCCGTACTGAGTAATAATTATCTGCGCAAGCTTAGGATTTGGATTTTTTATTTTAACAGGGTATTGAAGTTTTTTATCGTATTGCCACATAGGTTTCAGTTCTCCTCGCTTTCATTTTCCCAGGGCCACGGGCCGTCTATCCAGGTCCAGGTCTTCGTGTCCGCAGGAACATCGCTTACCATAGGCGCATAAACGCCGAATCTGTCGGTATAAGCCTTTACCGCCGCGGATCTTGCTTCTCTGAAAGCCTTGAGCTTATTTAATGCTTTTTCGCTTTCTGGGTGGGTATCCAAAAACAAAACGATCTCGTGAATTGCGAAATCATATTCGTTTATTTTTCTTAAAAGCGCTCTTTTGGTATCTGTCATTTCTCGTCGCCTCCGCGTAAAAACGGCTTGTCGAGATCGGGGAAAATAGTGCCCCGCTCAAAGCCTGCCGAAACATCGTAAAGTCCGTCGTCGGGCTGAATATTTACAAACGCCATGGCAAGGATATCATTATCGGGACAGTTTGTTTCTTTATCCATTTTGAATTCTCCTTTTTTAAAAACTACTAACATAATATTCTTTATGCTTTAATTTGTTAAAATGAGGGAATTATCTATTGCATATTGAAAAGCTTTATGATATACTGTAAAATGACAGAAAATTGGATCATTTTAAGATTTTTGTTAAAAAATAATCATTTAAAAAAGTGCGGGAGGTGCTTTTATGACAGGAAATCTTATTTCCGCGGCGGTTAGCGGAGCGGCTGATATTCCGGCCTGGTTTGTGGTCTGTATGGGTCTGGGAACGGTTTTTGTAGGACTTATCTTCATAATTATTATCTGCAAGATAATAGGTCTTTTCTTTAAGGGAGGCAGTGAAGAAACAAAGCCTGCAAATAAGGCTTTAAAAGCCGATCTGTCAGATGTTGAGCGCGGAAAAGTCATTGCGGCTGTATGCGCTGCCGCGGCTGAGGATATGGGAACTGATATTTCCGCCCTCAGAGTAGTATCATTCAAAAAAATCTAAACAGTAAACGAAAAGAGGAAAAATTATGAAAAAGTATAAAGTAACTGTTAACGGAACAGCTTATGAGATCGAGCTCGAGGATATCACCGGCACTGCCGCGGCTAAATCTGCCGCCGCTCCCGCAAAAGCCGAGAGCGCACCCGCCGCAGCACCTGCACCTGCAGCAACAGGCGAGGGTGAAACTGTTTCAAGTCCTATGCCCGGCAACATTTTATCAGTAAATGTTAAGGTTGGCGACGCTGTTAAGAAAGGCGATGTTCTCCTTATCCTTGAGGCTATGAAAATGGAAAACGAAATTATCGCTCCTTGCGACGGTACTGTTAAGAGCGTCGTAGCAAGCGGTATTTCCGTTGAAACCGGCGCTGTTCTTTGCGAGATCGGCTGATCGGAGGAACTGATATGTTAGAAAATCTTTTGGATTTTGCCAAAAGCACAGGATTTTATATGCTTTTCGGCAATATAAAGGAAAATTGGGGATCGTTTGTTATGATTCTTATTTCCCTTTTCCTTTTGTGGCTCGGAATTAAAAAGCAGTTCGAGCCGTTGCTTTTAGTCGGTATCGCTTTCGGTATGCTCCTTACGAACCTTACCGCATTTACAGGAACCGACGCGATGTATCACACCGAGCTGTGGAGCGAATTTATGAATTCCGAATCGGAGTTCTATCACAGCTACGGCCATATAATGTCAAACGGCGGACTTCTCGATATCCTTTATATCGGCGTTAAGACCTGCCTTTATCCCTGCCTTATATTCGTAGGAATAGGAGCTATGACGGATTTTGAGCCGCTTATAGCAAACCCGAAATCCCTGCTTCTCGGCGCTGCCGCTCAGCTCGGAATATTTATTACATTCTTAGGCTGTCTTGCTCTTGCTTTCCCGGCGGAGGCTGCGGCTTCCATAGGAATTATCGGCGGAGCCGACGGTCCTACTGCGATCTACACCACATCAAAGCTTTATCCTTCGCTTTTAGGCCCGATAGCGGTTGCGGCATATTCGTACATGGCGCTTGTTCCGGTAATCCAGCCGCCTATTATGAAGCTCCTTACCACCAAAAAAGAGCGCGCAATAGTTATGAAGCCTTTAAGAAAGGTAAAAAAGACAGAGAAGATAATCTTCCCGATAGCAGTTACCGTGTTTGTAGCGCTTCTCGTTCCGTCTGCTACTCCGCTTGTTGGCTGTCTTATGCTCGGAAACCTCTGGAAAGAATCCGGCGTTTGCGAAAGACTCTGCAAGACCGCGCAGAACGAGCTTATGAATATCGTTACAATATTCCTCGGAATTTCCGTCGGAGCTACTGCTACTGCGGAGGCTTTCCTCAATGTTAAAACTCTTAAGATTCTTGCAATGGGCGTTGTTGCTTTCGGTCTCGGTACTGCAGGCGGCGTGCTTCTTGCTAAGTTTATGAATCTCTTTACAAGAAAGAATAAGATTAATCCGCTTATCGGCTCGGCTGGCGTTTCGGCAGTTCCTATGGCGGCGCGTGTTTCTCAGACAGTCGGTCAGAAAGAAAACCCGTCGAACTTCCTGCTTATGCACGCTATGGGTCCGAATGTTGCCGGAGTTATCGGCTCGGCTATTGCCGCCGGTGTTCTTATAACACTTTTCGGTTGATAGGAGGAATTTTGAATGGTTAAAAAGCCTTTATATATTACCGATACGATCCTTCGTGACGCTCATCAGTCGCAGGCCGCGACGAGAATGCGTATAGAAGATATGCTCCCCGCTCTTGAAAAGCTTGATAAGGTAGGCTATTGGTCTATTGAGTGCTGGGGCGGAGCCACTTTTGACGCTTGTATGAGATTTTTAAACGAAGATCCCTGGGAAAGATTAAGAACTCTTAAAAAGCATATGCCCAACACTAAATTGCAGATGCTTTTCAGAGGTCAGAATATTTTAGGATATAAGCACTATGCTGACGATGTCGTAGAAAAATTCGTTGAAAAGAGCATTGAAAACGGTATTGATGTTTTAAGAATTTTCGACGCTCTTAACGATCCGAGAAACCTTGAGCAGGCAGTTAAATCCTGCAAAAAGTTCGGCGGTATCTGCGAGACCGCTATGAGCTATACCGTCAGCCCCGTGCATGATGAAAAGTATTTCGTAAATCTTGCACGCCAGCTTGAGGATATGGGCGCCGATGTTATCTGCATTAAGGATATGGCAGGTCTTCTGCTTCCTTATGACGCTTATTCGCTGGTTAAAAAGCTTAAGGAAACCGTTAAGGTTCCGATCCATCTCCACACTCATAACACCACCGGCACCGGAGATATGACCTATCTTATGGCTGCTCAGGCAGGCGTGGATATTGTCGACACTGCTCTTTCTCCTCTTGCTAACGGAACGAGCCAGCCCTCCACAGAGGCGCTTGTTGCAACTCTTAAGGGAACAGACCGCGATACAGGTCTTGACCTTACAGAGCTTACTGATATTGCCGCTCACTTCCGCACCGTTGCGGATAGGCTCAAAGCCGAGGGAATTCTTGATCCTAAGGTTTTGAATGTTGACGCTAAGACGCTTATTTATCAGGTTCCCGGCGGAATGCTCTCAAATATGCTTTCTCAGCTTAAGCAGGCAGGCAAAGAAGATAAGTATTATGATGTTCTTGCGGAAGTGCCGAGAGTAAGAGAAGATTTCGGCTATCCTCCGCTTGTAACTCCTACAAGTCAGATAGTCGGCACGCAGGCAGTTCTTAATGTCATTTCAGGCGAAAGATATAAAATGATCCCCAAAGAGTCGAAAGCTCTTTTAAGAGGGGAATACGGCAAGCTCCCCGCTGAAGTCAACGAGGAAGTAAGAAAGAAAGCCATAGGCGATGAAGAGGTCATCACCTGCAGGCCTGCCGATCTTCTTGAGCCGGAGCTTGTAAAATATGCTCTTGAAATGAAGAATAAGCATATAGGCAAATCCCAGGAGGATGTTTTAAGCTATGCGCTTTTCCCGCAGGTTGCAGAGAAGTTTATCAAGCAGCGTGACGGTCTTGATAAAAAGCCGGAAGATGAAAATGCGGTAAGAGAGTTAGTCGTAGAAGATTGCTCTAAATAATAGAAAAAAAAGAGGTCTTATTTAAGACCTCTTTTTTATTGAATTTATGTCTTTTCTATGTTAATATAATATTCTAAAGGAGGCGGAAAATTTGGCTGATTTATTTGATTATCTTTTTTGGCGCGGTGATCTGAGCTTTAGTGCGGATCCTTTTAATGAGATCGACGGAATGATAGCCGCCAGGCTTTCGTATTTGCCTTTTGAAAAAATAATAAATGAAAATTATTCGCTTTCTCTCTTTGAAGCGGCGGAAAAAATGCAGAGAATAGAAAATCTTTACGAAACGGTGCTTATAAAATCCGATTTTAAGCTGATCTCCGCACTTAAGAAAAGCGCAAGATTTAAAAATGCGGCGATTTGCGATTTTGTACATAACACGGATAAAAACACGCAGACGCAGTTTTGCGCGGTCACTTTAGAGTTTGAAGATTTCGCAGTCGTTTGCTTCCGAGGTACGGATAACACCGTAGTGGGCTGGAAAGAGGACCTTAATATGGGACTTTTTTGCCCTGTCCCTGCGCAAAGATCTGCGGAAAACTATTTAAAAAATGCGCTTGAAAAGTATGAAAAAATCATAGTCACAGGTCACAGCAAGGGCGGAAATTTAGCCGTTTTTTCATCGGCGATGCAAGCCGATAAGCAGGATAGAATTCTGTCCGTTTATAATTATGACGGCCCGGGATTTGATGACAGCGTTATAAATTCTCCGGGATATAAAAATATCTGCGGGAGGGTAAAAACCTTTGTCCCGCAGTCGTCGATAATAGGTATGCTTTTAGGGCATAAAGAGAAGATAAAAACGGTTAAGAGCGTTAATTCGGGTATTATGCAGCACGATATTTATTCGTGGAATGTGGGAAATAAAAAATTCCCTTATCTTAAATCGGTAGACTCCACAAGCATTTTCATCGATAACACACTTAAAAAATGGCTGTCCGAAATGACAAAGGAAGAGTTTAACAGCTTTGTCGAGGCCGTGTTCACAGTGATGAGTGAAACGAATTTCGAAACATTAAGAGAAATGGGAGAAAAGAAATTCGAAAGCACTGCGAGTATGCTTAAATCCGTAAAAAATCTTGACGAGGATACGAGGAAAAAAGCCATAGGCGCGCTTACTTTACTTTTAAAAAGCACAAAATCGGGATTTGAAAATATTTTTAAAACTAAATAACTGTTTTGCCGCCTAAAATTTTAGCCGCCATTTTTGCAAGCCTCTCATCGGTTTCGGTGAGGGGCTTTTCGCCGTCTTTTTTGATTAATATTACTGCTCCCACTATATCTCCCGCGGCTATAACAGGCACTGCAAAAAGAATGCTTATTTCGCTTGCCTCTAAAGCATAAACTTCATTATCGGGAGCTGTGGGCTGTCTTAATTCTATGATTTTTTCTAAATCCTCGCTTATTTTTCTGCCCGATACCTGCGATTTTGAAATTCCGCTCACGGCAATGCAGGTGTCGCGGTCGCATATAAGCACAGAAAGTCCCGTTTCTTCATTAAGTGCCGCCGCCACTTCGCCCGCGTTTTCCGATATCTCGCTTATAGGAGAATATTTTTTAAAAATAAGCTCACCGCTTTGATTTGTGAAAATTTCTAAAGGGTCGCCCTCGCGCATACGCATTGTTCTTCTTATTTCTTTAGGGATAACCACTCTTCCGAGGTCGTCTATTCGTCTGACTATTCCGGTTGCTTTCATATAAGAATACTTCCTTTTTCGGTTGATAAGTCCCTAATATTATTTGCTTAAGATATTCTATTATTCACCATAAAAAATAAACCCTGCAGGTATCTTTTGATACCTGTAAGGTTTTAGACTGCTTTTATTATTTTAGTAGCCGTTAAGGTGCTTTTTAGTGAAGAGGTAAAAAGTAAGATCCCGCACACTAAAGTGAGCGGGATCTTTTGGCTGGGGAATAGGGATTCGAACCCCAACAAACAGAGTCAGAGTCTGTCGTGCTACCGTTACACAATTCCCCAATATTTTTTGTCAACAAGAAGATTATACTCTATTTTACCATTCAAGTCAAGCCTAAAATTTAAAAACTCTCCGCTTTTTTAGCGGAGAGTTTTTATCATTCTTTAAATCAGAATTTTTCGGCATAATCGAAAACAGCTTTCGGAAGCTCGCTTTCGTCACACGAAACGGTGAAAGTGAAGTCGACATCTTCAATAGTCGAAATTCTCTTTAAGAAAGCGGTAAAGGCTTCGAGGTCCTTGCCGCCGATCTTAAGAGTAGCGTCACCGAAAATATTTGTGATATCGTGATTTGAATTTTTAAGCGTTACAAGCATTGCGTAATATTCGCCGTAGCCGGAAATACCGAGAGCGTCAGCGTCGATAAGTCTTGCTTTATGCGTTACGGAAAAAGTAAGGGTATCGCCTTTTTCAATGCATACGACATTGCCGAGGCTTGAATTGGCTGTTTCGTTGACAACATCAACCAATTTTTTCGTTTTACCCGAACCCTTGTTTCCGATTATAAGCTTAATCATATTAACAACTCCTTTATTTTAACCGCAAGCTGCGGATTTTAAACTTTTTTAAAGCCTTTTTTCAAGCTCGGCTTTCATATCCTCATATCCCGGCTTGCCGAGAAGGGCGAACATATTTTTCTTATATGCTTCAACGCCCGGCTGATTAAAGGGATTGACTCCGAGCATATACCCGGAAACCGCACAGGCTCTTTCAAAGAAATAGATAAGTCTTCCTAAATTCTCTTCGTCGGCCTTGTCAACGGTGATAACAAGGTTCGGCACCTCACCGTCTGTATGAGCGAGAACGGTGCCCTCAAAGGCCTTTTCATTTACATACGACATATCTTTTCCTGCGAGGAAATTAAGACCGTCGCCGTTGTCGGCGTCTTCCTTTATAACAATATCTTCGCCTGCGTTCTTTATCTGAACGACGGTTTCAAACATAATTCTTGAGCCTTCCTGAATAAACTGGCCCATTGAATGAAGATCGGTTGAAAAAGTGACGCTTGCCGGGAAAATACCCTTATTTTCCTTGCCCTCGCTTTCGCCGAAGAGCTGCTTAAACCATTCTGCCATCATAGCGAACTTCGGCTCGTAACTTACGAGCATTTCGACGGATTTTCCGCTCCTGTAAAGAAGATTTCTCACTGCGGCGTATTTTAAGCAGGGATTGCTTTCATAATCCGCGGAAGAATAATCGGCTTTCGCGTCTTTAGCGCCTTTCATAAGCGCGTCGATATCACAGCCTGCGGCGGCTATCGGGAGAAGACCGACCGCTGTTAAAACAGAGTATCTTCCTCCGACATTATCCGGAACCACAAAGCATTCATAGCCCTTTTCATCGGCGAGTTTTTTAAGTGTACCTTTACTCTTATCGGTGGTGCAGAAAATTCTCTCTGCGGCGCCTTTTTCGCCGTACTGCTTTTCAAGCATTTCTCTGAATACTCTGAAAGCTATGGCAGGCTCGGTAGTCGTTCCCGATTTTGAAATAATATTTACCGAAACTCTTTTATTTTCGCATAATTTTAAAATATCGCTTAAATAGCTGCCGGAAATGCTGTTTCCCGCAAAAAGGATCTGAAGCGAGGGGTCAAACGAATTATAAAACTGACCTTTTAAAAACTCAATAGCGGCTCGTGCTCCCAAATAAGAGCCTCCGATACCGATAACGACCAGGACATCGGATTGCTCGCGGATCTTTTTAGCGGCATTTTTTATTCTTGCAAACTCATCCTTATCATAATCCTCAGGCAGGGTTACCCAGCCTGTGAATTCGGAGCCTGCGCCTGATTTTTCATCGAGGGTCTTCGCGGCGGCCAAAGCTTCTTCTTTGACCGACAATATATCGTCGCCGGAGATAAATTTGCCGGCATAATCTGTTGTAAACTTAAGGGACATACACTAAACTTCTTTCTTTTTACTAAATTCATTTTACTATATTCTAATATTTTTTTCAAGCGGTAATATCAACAAACTGTGAACTTTTTGAGAAAATATAATTTACGGCGTGAAAATTCCTTTTATAAGCCAGGAAAATACGGTTTTGAAATTTATTTTCCACACATCTTCTTTGGCTAAAAGATCGATAGCGCCTATCTGCACGCCGTCGTTTGAAATAATTATTTTACCGAGCCTTTCGCCCTTTTTCACGGGCGCCGATATATTTTCATCTATTTTGACCTCTTTTGTTATTTTGCCTGTGCTGCTCTTTTTAAGCAGCAGGTCAAAGCCTTTATCCGCTTTAAGCGTTATTGTCGGCTCGGCGGCATTGGAAATAAGAGCCTCATATTCGTCTTTATCGGCTTTTATACAGGTGTAGCGGTAATTCGCAAAGCCGTGGTCAAGCAGTTTTTTGGCGGCGGAAAATCTTTCTGCGGAAGCCGAGGCACACATTATCACCGCCACAAATTCCGTGCCGTCGCGCTCGGCAGTGGCGCTAAGGCAGTATCCTGCCGAAGAGGTCGTTCCTGTTTTAAGACCTGTGGTTCCCGAATAAAATCTTACGAGCTTATTTGTGTTTACAAGCTCGCTTTCACCGTTTCTTAAAGTATCCATCCACACGGTTGAATATTTCTTTATAAGGTCGTGTCTAATAAGCTCGCAGGACATTATCGCAATATCCGCGGCGGAGCTGTAATGACCTTCGGCGTCAAGCCCCGTGCAGTTTTTAAACTGCGTGTTGTTCATTCCGAGCATTTTTGCTTTTTCGTTCATGAGCCGCACAAATTCCTCTTCGCTTCCCGCGACCGCCTCGGCGAGAGCCACGGTGGCGTCGTTAGCGGAGGCTATTACCGCCGCTTTTAACAGCTCGTCGACAGTCATAGTTTCCCCGGGTTCGAGCCATATCTGCGAGCCGCCCATACTTGCCGCGTGTTCGCTTGCGGAAATGCTATCGGAAAGAGTAATTCTTTTTGAGTCTATCGCCTCCATAATGAGAAGAAGCGACATTATCTTTGTTATCGAGGCAGGGGGCAGTTTTTCATCGCTGTTTTTCTCGTAAAGCACGGTTTTGGTGTTTACCTCGGCAAGCACCGCCGATTTTGCGTCTACATCAAACGGCGCCGAGGCGTTTTCCTGCGCCTGCGCCGTCACAGGAACTGCGATATCCGATATATCGCACTCGCTTGAAACTGTGTGCGCGGCAAGACCGGTTATTCCCCCTAAGAGAGAAAAACTCAGGATCAGAGCCGCGGATCTTTTAAAAAAATTCCCTATCATATTCATTCCTCCCGTAAATATTATGCGTGAATAAGACCGAATATTTTAAAAAACCTTGAAAGAAAATAATATATGTGTTAAACTAAAATAGATTTTAATCAGGAGGATGTTTATGGCAAAGATCGGGTTTGATAATGCGGAGTATATAAGACTGCAGTCTGAAAATATCAGGGAGAGAATAAAGCTTTTCGGAGGAAAGCTTTATATGGAGTTCGGAGGAAAGCTGTTTGACGATTTTCATGCGTCGAGAGTTCTTCCCGGCTTTGAGCCTGACGCAAAGGTAAAAATGCTTTTAAAGCTTAAAGACGAGGCGGAGATAGTTATAGTCATAAATGCCGACGCTATTGAGAAAAACAAGCGCCGCGGCGACCTCGGAATTACATACGATCTCGATACTTTAAGACTTATCGACGCTTTCAGAGGAATAGGCCTTTTTGTCGGAAGCGTTGTTATCACAAGATTTACGGGTCAGCCATCGGCTCTCGCTTTTGAAAACAGGCTGAAGAATTTAGGTATAAAGGTATACAGGCATTATCCGATAAACGATTATCCTTCAAATATCCCCTATATTGTAAGCGACGAGGGATTCGGCAAAAACGATTATATTGAAACCGAGCGCGAGCTTGTAGTAGTCACGGCTCCCGGCCCCGGCAGCGGTAAAATGGCGACCTGTCTTTCACAGCTTTATCACGAGCATAAAAGAGGGGTAAAAGCAGGATATGCGAAATTCGAAACATTCCCTATCTGGAATCTTCCGCTTAAACACCCTGTAAATGTGGCTTACGAAGCGGCAACCGCCGATCTTAACGATGTTAATATGATAGATCCTTTCCATTTGGAGGCTTACGGAAAGACCACCGTCAACTATAACAGGGATATTGAAATTTTCCCCGTTTTAAATGCTATGATGGAAAAAATTATGGGCGAGTCGCCCTATAAGAGCCCCACGGATATGGGAGTAAATATGGCAGGCTTTGCCGTCTGTGACGACGAGGTTTGCAGAAATGCCGCAAACCAGGAGATCATCCGCAGATATTTCGGCGCGCTTTGCAGCGCAAGGCAGGGAATGTCCGAGCAGTCCGAGGCGGGAAGAATAGAAATTCTTATGAATGCTATGAATATTTCCGTTTCCGACAGACCTGTTGTAAAAGCCGCTTTGGATAAAGCGGAGCTTACTAAGGGACCGGCTGTGGCTATGATGCTTGAAGACGGAAAAATTATAACCGGAAAAACTTCCTCTCTTTTAGGCGCCTCTTCTTCTATGCTTTTAAACGCTTTAAAGGAATTAGGCGGAATTCCCGATGATATCGAGCTTTTATCGCATACGATAATCGAGCCTATCCAAAAGCTTAAAACAGGGGTTTTGGGCAATCACAATCCAAGACTTCATATTGACGAGGTCCTGATCGCGCTTTCGATCTGCGCGGTTACGAATGCCACTGCTAAAAAAGCTTTAGATCAGCTGTCTAAGCTTAAAGGGCTTGAAGCTCATTCCTCGGTCATTCTGTCAAGGGTCGATGAGCAGACTTTTAAAAAGCTCGGCGTGAATATCACCTGCGAGCCTAAATATCAGACTAAAAAATTATATCATCATTAATAAAGAGGTAAACATAATGAGAGATAAAAATATAGAAACAAAATGCGTTCAGGGAGGGTATACTCCTAAAAACGGGGAACCGAGGCAGATACCTGTTATCCAAAGCACAACTTTTAAATATGACACAGGGCTTGATATGGGTAAGCTTTTTGACCTTGAGGCGAGCGGATATTTTTATTCAAGGCTCCAAAACCCCACCTGCGACAGCGTTGCGGCAAAGATATGCGAATTAGAGGGCGGAACTGCCGCTATGCTTACCTCTTCGGGTCAGGCGGCGTCGTTCTTTGCAGTGTTTAATATAGCAAACTGCGGCGATCATATAGTTTCTTCTTCCTCTATTTACGGCGGAACATATAATCTTTTTGCTGTTACAATGAAGAAAATGGGAATAGATTTCACTTTCGTTTCTCCCGATTGCACCGCCGATGAATTAAACGCCGCGTTTAAGCCTAACACCAAAGCGGTCTTCGGCGAAACCATTGCAAATCCTGCGCTCACCGTGCTTGATATCGAAAAATTTGCCGCCGCCGCTCACGCCCACGGCGTTCCGCTTATAATGGATAACACCTTTGCAACCCCCGTTAATTGCAGACCTTTTGATTTCGGCGCTGATATTGTAACCCATTCCACCACAAAGTATATGGACGGTCACGGCGCGGCTGTCGGAGGCTGTATTGTCGATTCGGGTAAATTTGATTGGACAAAGTATCCCGATAAATATCCCGGCCTCTGCACTCCCGATGAAAGCTATCACGGGATAACCTATACCGAGCGCTTCGGTATTGAGGGCGCTTATATCACTAAGGCAACGGCTCAGCTTATGAGAGATTTAGGCTCCGTTCAGTCGCCGATGAATGCGTTTATTTTAAATTTAGGCCTTGAAAGTCTTCATATTAGAATGAAAAAGCACTGCGAAAATGCGCAGAAAGTTGCCGAATTTTTAAGTAATGACGATAGGATCGCCTGGGTAAAATATCCGGGGCTTAAAGGCGATAAATATTTTGATCTGGCTCAAAAATATATGAAAAACGGCACCTGCGGAGTTGTATCTTTCGGAGTAAAGGGCGGAAGAAACGCAGCTGAAAAATTTATGGAAAACCTTAAAATCGCCGCTATCGAAACCCATGTTGCAGACGCCAGGACCTGCTGCCTGCATCCGGCAAGCACCACCCACCGCCAGATGAACGACGCGGAGCTTGAAGCCGCAGGCGTTTCCCCCGATCTTGTCAGATTTTCCTGCGGTCTTGAAAGCAGCGAGGATCTTATAGCCGATATAAATCAGGCACTAAATAATCTTTGATTTTTAAAGGAATGAATTAAATGCCGATAAAAATTCCTAATGATCTTCCTGCCGTAAAAACCTTAGAGAGCGAAAATATTTTCGTTATGACCGAAAAGCGAGCCATAACGCAGGATATCCGTCCTCTTAAAATTCTCCTTTTAAATCTTATGCCTAATAAGATAGAAACGGAAACTCAGCTTTCCCGCCTTTTAGGTAACTCTCCGCTGCAGGTCGATCTGACCTTAATGCACACAAAAAGCCATATTTCCAAAAATACTTCAAAAGAGCACTTATTTACATTTTATAAGACCTTTGATGATGTGAAAAACGAGCGGTTTGACGGTATGATAATCACCGGCGCGCCCGTTGAGCAGATGAATTTTGAAGATGTGGAATATTATCCCGAGCTCTGCTCGATAATGGAGTGGAGCAAGACAAATGTGCACAGCACTTTCCATATCTGCTGGGGCGCACAGGCGGGGCTGTATTATCATTACGGTATAAAAAAATACCCCGTAGATAAAAAGATCTTCGGAGTATTTCCGCATAAGGTGGTATATAAAAGATCAATTTTGTTCCGCGGGTTTGACGATGAGTTTATGGTGCCGCAGTCAAGGCATACCACTCTTAAGACCGAGGAAATAAAAGCGGTAAAAGAGCTGAAGATTTTGGCTGAAAGCGAGGAAACCGGCGTTTATGCCGTATCTTCGAGAAACGGCAGACAGATTTTTATCACCGGTCACAGCGAGTATGATAAAAATACCCTTAAAAACGAATATTTAAGGGATCTCTCCCAAGGAAAAGAAATAGATCTGCCGAAAAATTATTTTTTGAAAGACGATCCTAAAAAAGAGCCTGTTGTCAGCTGGAGGGCGCACGCAAACCTGCTTTATTCGAATTGGCTTAACTATTTCGTTTATCAGACCACGCCTTATGATGTTACTAAAATCAGCGAGTGAAAATATTCATTTAGAAAATCCTATCACAAAATGTGATAGGATTTTTGCTTTGTCACTGCTTTTTATTAATTTGTCGGCGAAGCCGACACCGAACTTATTCACTTTTCACTATTACTTATTACTTCCAAAGCCCCAAAGGCGTTTTTTAGTGAAGAGTGAATAGTGAAAAGGTAAAAGTTAAAGCCCCAAAGGCGTAAGTCTTTGGGGCTTTGGTGGAGACAACTGGACTTGAACCGGTGACCCCTTGCATGTCAAGCAAGTACTCTGACCAACTGAGCTATGCCTCCGAATAAACCTATTATGCCATAAATTATTTTAAAAGGCAAGAATTATTTTCAAAAATTGAAAATAAAGTAAATGTGTGGTATAATTTTAGTATCCTTAATATTGGAGGGATAAATATCAATCCGATCTTATATATTGTTATTCCTTGCTATAATGAAAGCGAGGTTTTGCCGATCACGGCGCCGATGTTTTTAAAATGCCTTGAAAGTATGGCTGAAAATGAGCTTATAGATAAAAAAAGCCGAATTCTTTTTATTGACGACGGCTCCACGGATAAAACCTGGGAAATAATCGAAGATCTCAGCCGGTCGGACGATCGGTACTGCGGAATAAAGCAGAGTAAAAACAGGGGCCACCAGAGCAGTCTGCTTGCAGGGCTTATGTATTCTAAAGATCTTTGCGATATAACGATATCTATCGACTGCGACGGGCAAGACGATATTTCCGTTATGCCCGAAATGGTAAAGAAGTACCGCGAAGGCTCCGATATTGTTTACGGCGTGCGAAAAAACAGGGATACCGATTCCGGCTTTAAGAGAACTTCCGCCCGCGCTTTTTATAAATTTATGGGCGCAATGGGTGCTAAAGTGGTTTACGATCACGCGGATTACAGGCTTATCTCTTCTAAAGTGCTTTCCTATTTAAGCGAATTTAAGGAAGTCAATCTCTTTTTAAGAGGAATGATACCGCTTGTCGGGTTTAACAGCACCTGCGTTTATTACGACCGCGCGAAAAGAATTGCGGGAGAGAGCCATTATCCGCTTAAAAAAATGCTCGCTCTTGCTCTTGACGGGATCACGAGCCTTTCTACTAAGCCTTTAAAGCTTATTATTTCGCTTGGAATTATCGTTTCGCTTTTAAGCTTTATCGGCGTGATCTATGCGTTTGTTTCCTATATAACGGGCGCCGCGGTAACGGGCTGGGCAAGTATCGTGTGCATTATCTGCTTTATGGGCGGAATTCAGCTTATTTCGCTCGGCATCATAGGCGAATATGTGGGAAAGACCTATCTTGAAGTTAAGCACAGACCGAGATATATCATCAGCGATAAAACGGATAATCTTGAAAAATAAAAACACTTCGGGGCTTATGCTTTAAAGCATAAGCCCCGAAATGCTAAAAGAAGTTATAAAAAAGAAAGAAAGGAAAAATCTAATTTCTGTCAAAAAGCTTTTCGGAAAATTCCGAACCTTTTATCACTTTAAAGCGCTTTCTTCTAAAGTGCGCAAATATCCTGTCCTCCACGGCTATAAAGAAATCCTCGTGAAATAATGCCCAGAGGGTGAATAAAACGATAATCGTTTCAAATATACTTAAAACAATACCTGCAAAACTCATAAATTTACCTCCGACGAACACTTGTTCGCTTTCTGTATTTTTATTATAGCCTGACGCGTTTGATTTGTCAAGTCTTTTTTTGATATATTTATAATAATATTTTCAGTGTCCCAAAATATTCCCTTTGCTCGGTGATTTACTTGCTATTGTAATTTTTTAAAAAATATGTTAAACTATAATAGATTATATAGGTTAAGTTCCGAAAGGATAAGATGATATGGAAGAAATTCAGAAAAAAAGAGTATTAAGCTGTATTCAGCCGAGCGGTATGCTCACCTTAGGCAATTATCTAGGCGCTTTGAAAAGCTGGGTAAAAATGCAGGAGGATTTTGAGTGCGTTTATGCCGTGGCTGATCTTCACGCGATCACCGTAAGGCAGGAGCCGGCTAAATTCAGAGCGCAGATATATTCTACCTGTGCGCTTTTATTAGCTTTAGGCCTTGATCCCGAAAAAAATATTTTATTCGTTCAGTCGCATGTCCCCGAGCATTCGCAGTTAAGCTGGCTTTTGTCCTGCTATACGCAGTTCGGTGAAATGTCAAGAATGACGCAGTTTAAAGATAAGTCCGCAAAGCACGCGGATAATGTCAATGTAGGCCTTTTTTCATATCCCGTATTAATGGCTGCCGATATTTTGCTTTATAAGCCGGATTTCGTTCCGGTGGGAGCGGATCAGAAGCAGCACCTTGAAATTGCGAGGGATATCGCGAGCAGGTTTAATAATGTTTACGGCGAAGTATTCAAGCTTCCCGAGCCCTATATTCCCAAAACAGGCGCAAGAATAATGTCGCTGCAGGATCCGGAGAAAAAAATGTCTAAGTCGGATGATAACGCGAACGCTTATGTCGCCATACTTGACGACAGGGATACTATCATAAGAAAATTCAAAAGAGCCGTTACGGACAGCGAATCCTGCGTTCGCTTAAGCGAGGATAAAAAGGGAGTATCGAACCTTATCGGAATTTACAGCTGTGTAACAGGCAAAACGCCCGAAGAGATCGAGCGCGAGTTTGAAGGAAAGGGTTACGGCGAATTTAAGTTGGCTGTAGGCGAGGCTGTGGCAGACGAGCTTGCTCCCATAAAAGAAAATTATGAAAAAATAATCGCCGATAAAGCGGAAATAGAGAGAATATTCTCGCTCGGAGATGAAAGAGCTGAAAAAATAGCCAGAAAAACATACTTTAAGGCAATGAAAAAGGTCGGATTTGTTTTATGAGCGAATTTTCGGGCGAATTTGATCTTGCGTTTGAAAAAATAAATAACTTCATAAAATCAGGCAGATTTCCGCACGCTTTTTTAATAGAGGGCGCTTCAAATTCGGAAAAGACCGCGCTTGCAAAAATTATAGCGCAGATATCTGTGTGTAACGGCGCGCCCGTTCCCTGCAAAACCTGCTTAGATTGCAGGCAGGCGGAAAATAATACCCACCCCGATATATCCTTTATTTCCGAAGAAAAAGGAAAGAAGAATATCACGGTAAATCAGATAAGAGAGGTAAAAGCGCAGGCTTATGTTTTGCCGCATTCGGGTAAAAGAAGAGTATTTATAATTGAGAATGCGGATAAGATGAACGAGCAGGCGCAAAACGCCATACTTAAAATTCTTGAAGAGCCGCCCAAAACTGTGGTGTTTGTTCTTCTCTGCTCTTCGAGAACGCTTTTGCTCGACACGGTCGTTTCACGGTGTATAAACCTTTCGCTTTCTTTTTCGGATAAAACTTCCGAAAAAACAAAAGCAGAGCAGGCGGCACAAGAGTTCTGCGAGCTTTATGAAAAAGATAAGGATTATGAAATTCTTTGCCTGCTTCAGGACTTTGTAAAAGACAGGGCTTTTGCAGACGAGTTTTTTGCCGCTCTTAAAATTGCCGCTGAAGAAAAGCTTAAATCAAAGCTTTCATCAAAGGTCGTATGCCGCAAATTTGCAGAACTTTATAAAAATATATCAAAATGGCAGGAAATGCTGAAGATAAATGTTAATCTTTCATTGCTTTTCTGCAGTATCTTGACGGAGGATTAAAAGTGACAAAGGTCATATCGGTAAAATTTAAAGAAAACGGAAGATCCTATTATTTCGACCCTAACGGGCTTGACCCCGATATCGGCGAAAAAATAATAGTAGAAACTTCTAACGGTCTTGCTTTCGGCTTTGTCAGCGAAGCTGTAAGCGAGGTCGGAGAGGAAAAAATAGTATCTGAGCTTAAAAAGGCGGTCCGCATTGCAACGGACAAGGACTTAAAACAGCTTGAAGAAAACAAGGAAAAGGAAAAAGACGCTTTTTCGATCTGCGAAAAAAAGATAGCGGATCACAGCCTTGAAATGAAGCTTGTAGAAGTGGAGTATTCTTTTGACGGCTCTAAAATAACATTTTTCTTCACTGCCGACGGCAGAGTGGATTTCCGCGAGCTCGTAAAAGACCTTGCTTCGCAGTTCCACACGAGGATAGAATTAAGGCAGATAGGCGTGCGCGATGAAGCGAGAATGCTCGGCGGCCTCGGAATTTGCGGTCAGCCGTATTGCTGTAAGAGGTTTTTAAATGATTTTGAGCCTGTTTCAATAAAAATGGCAAAGGATCAGGGGCTTTCTTTAAATCCCACAAAGATATCGGGCAGCTGCGGAAGACTTATGTGCTGCCTAAAATATGAAGAAGACTCATATAAGCACCTTATTTCCATCACGCCGGGTATCGGAGCGGTGGTTAAAACAAGCGAGGGTATCGGAACGGTCGTAGACTCAAATCTCATCACCGGCAACCTTATTATAAGACCTAAAGACGGCGAGGGTGCGCCTTATAAAGTGCACAGAAACAGCGTAAAAGTTCTTTCCCGCTCCAAAAAAGGCGGAAAAACAGAAGAAAATGATAAATAATGCAAATATTTACTCTTGCATTTTTCTCGGTTTGCTGATACAATACAGTTAGTAAATGCAGTTTCTTTTAGATTCGGGCGTACTATATACCACTTTATGGAGGTGTGACAAAATGGCATATAAAATTTCCGATGAATGCATCAGCTGCGGAGCTTGCGCCGCCGGATGTCCCTGCGAAGCTATTTCCGAGGGTGACAGTCATTATGAAATAGATCCGGATAAGTGCTGCGATTGCGGCTCTTGTGCTGAAGGATGTCCTGTAGAAGCAATTTCTAAAGACTGATTGTAATTTCTACTTGTCTACCAAAATTCGGGAAAGTTATTTAAAAACTTTCCCGAATTTTTTTGATGAAAATTGTTTAAATTTTTTGAAAAAAATCACTTGACAGCCAAACTTTGAATTTACATAAATTTTAATTCATTTTACATTTGCATAATATGTATTTCAACTTTTCCACAGAGTTATCCACCGTTTTGACCCCCGAAAATTCATAATTTTGATTAAATCAGTGTATTTTCGGTTGAATAGTCGGTGGATAAGTTTAATAACTTATATGGTTGTCCGGGTTTACATAAACTCTAAAAATGCAAAAAATTATCGAATAAAATAATATTTTGCTATAACAAAATAAAGGCGAGCGCCGCGAGCAATAATTTATCGCCGCTTTCGCTTGAAATAAGAAGAATGATCCCGAGAAGCAGGAAGATATCAGGGTCGCTTTTAAGATTTAGCGAGCCGCCGTTTCCCCCTAAAACAGAGCTTAGAAAATTCAAAGGGTCGGTTGTTTCTTCCTTTTTAGAGGGGCTTTGTTCGGGTTTTCTTTCGGGCCTTTTATAGCCGCCCGATCTGTTCACCCTCACAAAGGGAGGAACGGGCGGCATTTTATGTGAAGACTGCTCAAATTTGCTCTGCGCGCTCATTTCTTTCATTCGCTCCACGGCGCGCTGCTGTTCGAGTATAAATTCTTCGTTGTTCAAAGCTTTTCACCGCCCTTTTTAAATATCAAAAAGGCCGCACTCTTTTAAATAAGGCAGCATTTCTATAAGCTTAATAAGCTTTACCGCCGCGTCTACCTTTGCGCGCCTTTCTTCGCTTAAATTAGGCTTTAAGGCTAAAAGCAGCGCAGTTCGTTTATCGTTTGTGTCGGAATTGAGTCTGTTTATCACAGGCATAAGCTTTTTTATAAACATAGGATCGATTCCGTCTGCAGGGGGAGCCAATTTTTCCTCCTCTTTAGAGCCTAAGAGCTGCTCCGCCATCTGCCTTACCCTGTCCATACTGTCGGGGTCGTTTAATATCCCCTCAAGCTTTTGATTGAGGTCATCCATTTTTATTACCGCCGTTTGTGAAGTTTTTTAAAATATTCATTGTGTTTTTATCGCTTAAAATTTTGTTAAGCTGTTCTTTGTTATTAAGAGCGGACATAATTTTATTTTTATCTTCAAGGCTCAGATTTTTGAGCAGTTCGGAGGAATCCCCGGTTTTGAGTTTATTCAGAGCGGAGTTGTTTATTCCGTTTTTGTTAAGCGTTTGCATAATTTTATTTATATCGTATCTGCCGTTATTCATATTTATCCCCCAAATAAATTTATCTACTTTAATATTATGAGGTAAGCGCCTATGAGATTACTTATAATTTCAGATTCCCACGGCAATTCTTTTGTTGTGGATAAAATAATCAGAGAAAACCCGGAGTGTGAGCATATATTTTTTTTAGGCGATAAAACGCCTGATATCGAAGACGCCGTGTATGAGTACTCCTCGAAAAAATTTCATATTGTAAAGGGTAACTGCGACGGCTTTTGTTCCTACCCCGATTATGATATAATAAGGGAAAACGGGATAGACATTCTCTATTGCCACGGCCACACTTTCGGCGTGAAATTCGGAACTTCAAGGCTTTATGAAGCGGCGCTTAACGCAAACTGCAAAATAGCGCTTTACGGCCATACCCATATCGCCAAATCGGAATATATAGACGGAATTTATCTTGTAAATCCGGGCTCCTGCTCAAGACCGCGGGAGGGCGGACCCACCTATGCGGTAATAGAGATAAGAGATAACGGAATACTTGTAAATATTAAAAAGGAGTAAATATGCAGCTTAAGATCACATCGGGAGCGGTATCGCTTTCGGGAGATGATATCCTAAAGGATATAAATGTGGAAATAAATACGACCGATAAGGTCGGAATAATAGGGAGAAACGGATCAGGCAAGACCACGCTTTTAAAAGCTCTTGCGGGAATTTATGATGTAACTCCCGCTCTTGCAAGGTCGGTGACAAACGGCGCGGTTTTGGGAATGCTCGACCAAATGGCTTTTAAAGACGATTCAAAAACCTTGCTTGAAGAAATAAGATCCGCATATTCGGAAATTTTAGAAACCAAAGAGAAACTAAACACAGCCTTAGATAAAATGCAGGAAGAGCAAAGCGAAGAAAATATAAAAAATTATACGCTTATTCTCGATGTTTTTACCAATCTCGGCGGATTTTATTTTGAAAAGGAATATGAGTCCGCACTAAAAAAATTCGGGTTTGATGAACGCGATAAATCAAAGAAATTAAGCGAATTCTCTGGAGGACAAAGGACAAAAATCGCCTTTTTAAAGCTTCTGCTTTCAAAGCCCGATCTTCTTTTGTTAGACGAGCCGACAAATCACCTTGATTTAGAGGCGATAGCCTGGCTCGAAAGCTATATAAGGGAATACAAAAAAGCGGTCGCCGTGGTTTCGCACGACAGGTCTTTTTTAGACGCAACGGTAACTAAAATTTACGATATAGAAAACCAAAAAACATTTTTATATAACGGCAATTACTCATATTTTGCGGCGGAAAAGAAAAAAAGAAAAGAATTGATGCAAAAGAAATATGAGCAGGCGCTATCTGAGATAAAAAAGACAAACGAGCTTGCCGAGCGGTTCAGATATAAAGCCACAAAGGCGAGAATGGTGCAGTCAAAATTAAAACAGCTTGAAAAAATGGAAATTCCCGAAGCCCCCGAAAAATCAGACGAAAGAACTTTAAACTTTAATTTAGAGCCTAAGTATAAAAGCAGTGAAACCGTGCTTACTGTGACCGATCTTGAGATCGGATACGATAAGGCGCTTTATAAAACCGATTTTTGCATAAAAAGAGGGGACAGAGTAGGAGTTATAGGAGGAAACGGACTCGGTAAATCGACTCTGCTTAAAACTATCGCCGGAGTAATACCGAAGATCGGCGGCGATGTATCTTTCGGCGAGAGAGTAAGTATAGGGTATTTCGATCAGCAAATGGCGCATTTTAAGGGAAATATTTGCGTGCTAGATGATTTTTTTGAAACCTATCCGTCTTTTTCCGAATTTGAGGCAAGAAGTATGCTCGGAAAATTCCTGTTTACAGGCGAAGAGGTCTTTAAAACTCTCGATATGCTTTCCGGCGGAGAAAAGGTCAGATTAGCGCTTTGCAAGCTTTTTATAAAACAGCCGAATTTCCTTATTTTAGACGAGCCGACAAACCATATGGATATCGAATCAAAAGAGGCTTTAGAGGATATTCTCTTAAGCTACGGCGGAACGCTTCTTTTCGTTTCTCACGACAGATACTTTATCAGAAAAATTTCCGATAAGCTTATAGATTTTAAGGCCGATGAGATAAAATTCTATGAGTACGGTTACTCGCAGTATTTATCCGAAAATCAGGAGCAAAAGGAAGAAATCAATGAAGAAAAAAAGCCTAAGCGGGAAAATAAAAAGTATCAAACTCCCGGAAAAATAAAGGCGAAAAGAGAACAGGCGCTGATAAAGACCGAGGCGGAGATATCAAAGCTTGAGAAAAGGCAGGAAGAATTAAAAGAGCTGTTAAACGACGGCGAAATTCAGTCCGATTATATAAAATTGCAGGAAATTTCAGCCGAGATAAAGCAAAATGACGAACTGCTTTTAGATCTTATGGAAAAATGGGAAGAGCTTAGCTCTTGACAAATAAGCTTTTTAATGTATAATTAAATAGACAATATAATCAGGATACAATGCTTTTTTGAAGAAACGGCGCATTCATCGACTTTGTTGCCCTCCGCTCACAATACGACAGTATTCTTCGGTCGGGCGCCGCGCCGCTAAACAGCGCCGTTATCTTACAAAATCTTCGACTCATAGCGAGAAAATTTTTTTGATTATGAAGTCGAGGAATGCAGGAATACTGCCGTATTTCAAATGACGAGACAATATAATCGGACAAATTTTCCGCTATGAGAAGCGTTGTATCCTGATTGTATTGTCTATGCAAATTCAGAGTAGATATTTTAGCGTAAAGTGTCAGCGGAACGGGGAGTTGTCCGCCGAACGAAAGGCAAGGTTTTCCTGCCTGCGGTTAAAATATCGCATCCCGCTGGCAGAAAATAGAAGAAGACCTCTCTATTATCGGTTAAGCTCGGATGATAGGGAGGTTTATTTTATGGAAAAAAATAATTTGTTTGTAAAAAAGCTGTGCTTTTGCGCGGTGATGTCGGCGCTTTATGTCGGGCTTGATTTTTTAAGCACCGCTTTAAGCGCGCCGTTTTCAATGTCTTTTAAAATATCGCTCAATGCGTTTCCTGTGATCGTGGCGGCTGTTTGCTTCGGCCCTGTCTGGGGCGCCGCAACTGGCTTTATCGGCGCATTTATCGGTCAGCTGATAACCTACGGTATCACGGCTACAACTCTTCTTTGGACTCTCCCCGCAGTAATAAGAGGTCTTGCAGTCGGTCTTATGTTTATCGCGTTTAAAAAGAGCCTTAAAAGACTGCCGCTTATATTAAACTGCGTTATTTCAGCGCTTTTGGTCACCGCGTGCAACACGGTTGTTATGTATATCGATTCAAAAATTTTCGGTTATCCTGCGGCGCTTTTCGGAATAATGCTTTTAAGCAGGATATTATCAGGCGCCGCCACTTCTGCGGTGATAGCGGTGATTTTGCCGCCAATAGTAAGAAAAATCAAAGCTATCGCAAAGGTATAATAAGATAAAAACACGCGGCGCTTTTAGCGCCGCGTGTTTTTATCTTTTAAACTGCAAAGAATAAAGATTTTCGTAAGTTCCGCCGAGCTTCATAAGTTCCTCGTGCATGCCCTTTTCGGTAATCTTACCGCCGTCGATAACGGCTATTTCATCCGCGTTTTTAACCGTCGAGAGCCTGTGGGCAACTATTATCGTCGTTCTGCCCTTGCAAAGCTCGTCAAGCGCGGACTGAATGAGAATTTCAGTCGTATTGTCAAGAGCGCTCGTCGCCTCGTCAAGAATAAGCACCGCAGGGTTTTTAAGAAAGACGCGCGCTATGGAAAGCCGCTGCTTTTGACCGCCCGAAAGCCTTATTCCACGCTCGCCCACCTCGGTGTCGTAACCGTTCGGCAAAGACATAACATAATCGTGAATATTCGCCCGCTTTGCGGCAAGGATTACTTCTTCATCGGTTGCGTCAGGTCTGCCGTAAAGAATATTGTCCCTGATATTTCCCGAGAAAAGGAAAACATCCTGCTGAACTATTCCTATATTTTTTCTAAGCGAGGAGAAGGTTATATCGTTGATATTTATTCCGTCAAGCGTTATTTCTCCCGAGCTTACTTTATAAAAATTAGGTATAAGGTGGCAGATCGTCGTCTTTCCTCCGCCCGACTCTCCCACGAGCGCCAGCTTTTCGCCTTTTTTGATCTTAAGGTTGATATTTTTAAGCACTTCGGGGCTGTTATCGGAATATGAAAAGCAGACATTTTTAAATTCTATCTCGCCTTTAACATCGGTTATATCCTTAGCGTTTTCATTTTCCTTTTCGGGTTCTTCGTCCATAACCTCTAAAAATCTGTTAAACCCGCTCACGCCGTTTTGAAACTGCTCCATAAAGCCGATAAGCACCGTTACCGGGTTTATAAAGACATTGACGGATACTATAAAAGTGGTATAATCGCCGAAATTTATTTTTCCGTTATAAAGAAAAAGTCCGCCTGCGATAATGATTATAACATTAAACACATTCGTTATAAAGCTTGATGTGGAATGGAAAACTCCCATAGAGCGGTAAGCTTTTCTGCATGCCTCCACAAAAAGCATATTGTTTTTTTCGAACTTTTCATATTCCCTTTCGCTTCCGCCGAAAGCTTTGGTTGTCCTGATACCCGTGATGCTGCTTTCTATAGAAGCGTTTATCATTCCCGTGGTTACTCTTCTTTCTCTGAAAGCCGCGCGCATTTGCTTTCTGCAATAGGAAGAAATACCTATAAGTATTGGCACGCAGGCGAAAATGATAAGCGTGAGATAAATATTTATCGTGCAAAGATAGATAAAAGAGCCTATCACAGTAAGCGAGGAAATTATTATGTTTTCGGGGCCGTGATGAGCAAGCTCCGCTATATCGAAAAGATCGTGGGTTATTCTTGATAAGATCTGCCCCGTTTCATTCTTATCAAAATAAGAATAGGGAAGACTTTCAAGTTTTTTAAACATATCTCTTCTCATCTGCGCCTGCATTTTAGTGCCTATCATATGTCCGTAATACTGAACAAAGTATTCAAGAAACATTCTGATAAGATATAGCAATAAAACCGTAAGACCTGCAAACACGATAAGTCCGATTCGTTTATTCGGAATAAGATCGTTCAGCATTCTGTTCGTGACTATAGGATAGACCATTCCTATCACGGATATGAAAAACGACGCCGTCATATCAAGCGCGAACATTTTTTTATGCGGTTTATAATAGACCGCGAATTTTTTTAAGGTATTCATAATTACTTTGTTTGAGTATCGTTTGTAAGCACCGCGCAAACAAGATATCTCTCGGTAGGATTATCGGTGCAGGTGCTGAGAGTTATTATTTTATCCTTAGTCGTAACGCTTATATCGCTCCTGACATTTTTAGCAAGAGTTTTCGGATTTGTGCATTCTTCCAAAAAATCGGAATAGCCCTCTTCCGTTGAAAAATCAAAGGAATTTATTATATGCCTGTCGTCATACACAAAAGCGGAAAATATTTTATAGGTTAAAATATGGCCGGGGCTATAGAGCGTTATAGTATCGTTTTCATTGAAAAAATCGGCTTTGCGGTATTTTCTTAAAGGGGTAAACATTGTGCCGTCCGCCAGGTCGTGCCCGTAGATCACCGTGTTTTTATCCTTGAATTCGGAATTATTGCACCTTTGAATATAAACGCTGCCGGCAAATTTATATTTCCTTTCAAGATCGTGGTTTAAATAAAAGTTTTCCTCAGTATCGTCGCCGCTTTGAAGTATCGGGTAATCGATAGTAGTCCCCGGAATCGTTATCCACCCCACAACATCGGGATTCTGATTTTTAAGCTGCGCAAAATTGACCGGATTATCCGCTTTTTGCGCGGAAGAAACCGAGTCCTTATATTTTTTATAAGTATTCTTTTTAGGTATCAGCTGAATTACGAGTATCGCCGTTGCGCCTAAAAAAAGAATACCTGAAATTATCATCAGAATTATATTCAGGGCTTTTTTATTTTTCAAGATCATTCACCTCTAAAGCTCAAAAAGCCTGCAAAAAATTGCAGGCAGAAAAATTATTATTTTGTTTCGTATTTTTTAAGTGCTTTGATTTCTTTTGTTCCGCCCATATAAGGTCTTAAAGCCTCGGGGATCTTTACGCTGTAATACTCGCCGTCAAAGCAAAGGTTGTTTTCGAGAAGTGCTATAAGCATTCTCGGAGGCGCTACAACGGTGTTGTTAAGAGTGTGGGCAAGATATTTAGATCCGTCCTCTTTGCGGACTTTTATGCCGAGTCTTCTTGCCTGCGCGTCGCCTAAGTTAGAGCAGGAGCAAACTTCAAAGTATTTCTTCTGTTTCGGGCTCCATGCCTCAACATCATAGGATTTGACTTTAAGATCGGCAAGATCGCCTGTGCAGCATTCGAGCGTTCTTACAGGGATATCAAGACTTCTGAAAAGCTCAACAGAATAGCTCCACATTTTATCAAACCACTGCATACTCTCTTCGGGCTTACAGATAACTATCATTTCCTGCTTTTCAAACTGATGAATTCTGTAAATTCCGCGCTCTTCTATTCCGTGCGCGCCTTTTTCTTTTCTGAAACAAGGAGAATAACTTGTAAGGGTAAGAGGGAGCGACTCTTCGGGAGTGATCGTATCGATAAATTTACCGATCATCGAATGCTCGGAGGTGCCTATAAGATAGAGGTCTTCGCCCTCTATTTTATACATCATCGCGTCCATTTCCTCAAAGCTCATAACACCTGTTACGACCTTGCTTCTTATCATAAAAGGAGGAATGCAGTAAGTAAACCCTTTATTTATCATAAAATCTCTGGCATAAGCTGTAACTGCCGAGTGCATTCTCGCGATATCGCCCATAAGATAATAAAATCCTTCGCCTGCAACTCTTCCGGCGGCGTCTTTATCAATGCCGTTAAAAAGCGCCATAATATCGGTGTGATAAGGAATTTCAAAATCAGGGTTAGTCTGCTCGCCGAACTGCTTGACTTCCACGTTTTCGCTGTCGTCTTTTCCTACAGGAACGCTTTTATCAACTATATTCGGGATCTTCATCTGAATTTCTTTAACTTTTTTGTCGAGCTCTTCTTCTTTTGTTTCAAGCTCTTTTAATTCCGCCGCCTGCTTTGATACAAGCTGTTTCATTTCCTCGGCTTCTTCTTTTTTGCCCTGCCCCATTAAAACGCCGATTTCGCGGCTTATTTTATTTCGGTTGGCTCTAAGCTCGTTCGCTCTGCTGTTTGCCTCGCATTTTTCGGAGTAGAGCTTAACTATTTCGTCAACAAGCTCAAGCTTTGAATCCTCGAATTTTTTCTTTATGTTTTCTTTTACCAGATCCTGATTTTCGCAAATAAATTTAATATCTAACAATTTACTTCCTCCGATATCAACATTATTAAAAATAATTATATCATATCATTGTGCTTATGTCAAAGCACTGTCACAGTTTTTTTCTCTTAAAATTGCCTCTTTTTTTGAAAATTCGCAGCCGCAGTAATTCTGCCTGTAAAGAGAATATTTTTCAGAAAGAATGACCGAGCGCTTAAAACCGTCTTTTTTCTTGAAATCCGAAAATAAATAATTCACTTTATAATTTTCAGCGAGTTTTTTTCCTATTTCGTTTAATTTCTGCGAATTTTTAAGCGGCGAGATCGAAAGAGTGGTCGTAAAATAGTCAAATCCCTGCTCTTTTGCCGTCTTTGCCGTTTTATCAAGTCTTAGCTCATAGCACTTAAAGCAGGCCTCGCCGCCCTCGCGGTCGTTTTGCCTCAATTTTTTTATATCATTATAATCTTCCGGTGTAAAGGGCAGAATCTGCACTTTCACGGGATTTTTAAATTGCATTAAGGATACAAGTCTTTTAAGCTCGTTCGCCCTTTTTTCGTATTCCTCGGATGAAGAAATATTCGGGTTATAATAGAGCACCGTTATATTAAAATATTCGCTTAAATATTCAAGCACATAGCTTGAACACGGCGCACAGCAGCTGTGAAGCAGCAATGATGGCGTGCGATTTAAGCTTTTTAAAGTTTCGTCTAAAACGATTTGGTAATTTACAGCCATTTTTCCTCCAAAAGATTATAAATTTTCTTATAGGAAATAATAATATAGGGGTGAAAATATGAAAAAAAGAAAGAAAATAAGGTTAACTCCGTCTTCCACAGCGGTGCACGGTCAGCCGCACGATGTGTTCGACCTTTTAAATAAGTACGGCACTTATAATATTCAGCCTACCGCCGAATCGGATAACGAATTTCCGCATATAGCGCAGGGGCTGCCGAAAGAAAACGAATTCTTTGAAGAATAAATTCAAAAAAAGACCTGATGAGAAATCATCAGGTCTTGAAATGTTGGCATCTACTTATTTTCCCGGGCAGCTGCCCGCCAAGTATCTTCAGCGCAAGTGAGCTTAACTTCTGTGTTCGGAATGGGAACAGGTGGACCCTCACCGCAATCAACACCAACTATTTTGTTGCCCTGATCGGACAACAAAAAGATTATATCATAAGGTATTATATTTGTCAACACTTTTTTACAAATTTTTTAAATTAAAATCCTCTGCCTGCTCCTCCGCCTCCGAAAGAGCCGCCTCCGCCGGAAAATCCTCCCGAAAATCCCCCGGAGCCTTTGCCGAAGCCCGAACCTGTCCCGAAGCCTCCGAAAAAGCCTCCGCGCGGTCCGCCGCCGAAGAATATTATCGAGTTTCTCCCGAATATCAGCACTATTATCGCAACAACCGCAATTAAAGCTACCCACGAAATAAGCACCTTTTTTGAATAAGATGATTCGCTGTCGGAATTTGAGGATTCGAGCATATCGATAGGCGTGTAGCTTTCGTCGTACTCAAGCCCGTATTCAATACATATCTCGTTTATTACCGCACGGTAAATTTCAAGAACGCCTTTGTCGAAATTGTCTTTTTTAAGGTACGGAATTCCGTAAGTATCTATAATTCTTCCGGCCTTGCTGTCGGGAATAGCGCCCTCAAGTCCGTATCCCACGGAGATCTGAATTTCTCTTTGCTCTGTTGCGAGGACTATCATAACGCCGTTATTCATTTCGCTGTCGCCGACTCCCCACTCTCTGCCGAGATTAAGCGCATAATCGGATATCTCTTCGTCGCCTGTGTCTTTTACGGTTACAACGACCGCCTGTGCTTTAACCTCTTCGTTTTCTGAAAGCGCCGCCGAGCGGGACATTATTTCGCTTTTGGTGGAATCGGATAAAACATTTGCAAAATCGTTTACAAAAAATTCTTTTGTGGCGTCAGGATATTTTTGGGATTCCGAGCAGGAGCAGAAAAGCACCTGGATAACAAGGAGCAGAGCTAATAGCCCCGAGAATTTTTTAAAATTTTTCTTCATAATTAATCAAAGCTTACCTGCGGAACTGATGAAGAATCGGCAGTACCCTCAAAATAAGCTTCTTTTTCAAATCCGAACATAGAAGCGATTATATTTTTAGGGAATTTTCCGACAGAAGTGTTGTATTCCTTGACTGTTTTGTTAAAGTCTTTTCTTGCAGTAGCAATTCTGCTTTCTGTGCCTGCAAGCTCATCCTGAAGAGCTGTAAACTGACTGTCCGCTTTAAGTTCCGGATAGTTTTCGGTAACCGCGTTTACCCACACATCTATCGCACGGTTAAGCTCGTCATTGGCATTCTGCTGCTCTTTGGTGGTTTTAGCGTTTCCTACAGAAGCTCTCGCCTCTGTTACAGCCTTATAGGTATCGCCCTCGTATTTGGTGTAACCTTTTACGGAATTAACGAAATTAGGGATAAGGTCGGCTCTGCGCTGGATCTGCGTAGAGATATCCGATCTTGCGTTTTCAACGGATTCTCTTTGTGAATAAAGGCTGTTGTAGGTGCCGCCGATGATCAGCGCCAGAGCTGCAACAACTGCAATTATAATAATGGTGATTTTAACGGATTTTTTCATAAAGTTTTCTCCTTTTAAAAGATCCCGCCCTGCCGTAACGGCTTTTAATAACCTGAAATTAATCCAGGTGGATGTCTGTCGAACGGTTTCGCGCTCCCTTCTTCCGAACTCGGCACCGCCGCGGGAGGTCTGCAGGCCCGCCGCCCGAAACCTGACTCCTTTAATAAAGCTTGTAGGGTTATAACAGCATCGATTCGCGAACAGGGCAGGATATTATATTATATGTTATTTTTCGTCGATTTCAAAAAAATCTTCGAGTCTGTCTACAAAAGCGTCGGCGATAGTTTCGTACTCATCGTCGTCTTCGATCTCGCAGTAGTATTCCTCGCCGTCCTCCTCTTCTACCTTGACGATAACGAGTTCGCCCGAATCCTCAAGCATTTTTTTCGGATCCTCATAGGTGGGCAAAAGAGCGAGATATCTGCTTTCGTCCGTTTCTATAGCGTCTAATACCTCGAATGTGTATTCCTTTCCCTCATCATCGGACAATGTGATAAGATCGGGATCATACGCTTCGTTATTTATATTTTCACTCATAATTTTCTCCTTTTTTGTTTTACTATATTTTAATCCAAATTTTTATATTAGTCAACAGTTAAGATAAAAAAGCAGGAAATTTAAGCTTTTTAATTAATTTACACAAAAGTTTTTAAAAAACACTTGACAAATAATGCATTATGCATTATAATAAAGTCAGAAAAAAGAAAGAGGTGAGTCCGAAGGACAGTTAAGTTTGTTTCGTAATTTCAGAAAGGATTGAGTCCCATGGGTAATTAAGCCCGGATTTTGAAAAATCAATTTGATCCTAAAAGGTGATTTGAATGTTAGCTTTAAGATTTAAGCATCAAATCAAATAAAAGAAATAGGTGGGTCCGATGTACAAATAATTTATAGTACCGGAAAATTTAATATATATAAATCAATTAAAAAATAAAGTCAGCCGCAGTGTGTATCTGTGGCTGATTTTTTATTAATCAGTTGTAAAATTTTGATGAAAACCAAGGCTCCCGACTTCGAGGGAGCTGTCGGCATAAGCCGACTGAGGGAGAGAAAAGCCGAAGATTTTATGGTCAGCTTTATAGTTTTTAATAAAGCTTAAGCTTTTCTCTCCTTCCGTCAAAGCTGTGCTTTGACACCTCCCTCATCAGAGGAAGGCATGGTTTGTCTAACATCTAAAGTCGAATATCTAATGTCTAATTTGCCACCGGACACCCGCGCCCTCGTCAGAGGAAGGCAGGGCTTGATAAAATTCAAAGGCTCCCTGAATTCCGGGAGCCTTTAGCTTTTATAAAACTTTATTCAAGAAATCAATGGTTCTTTGGGCCTTGGGGTGGTTTATAACCTCGTCGGGAGTTCCCTCTTCGACTATAAATCCGCCGTCCATAAATATTACCCTATCCGCAACCTCTTTTGCAAAGCCAATTTCGTGGGTTACGATAACCATTGTCATACCGTCGGCTGCGAGCTGTTTCATAACATTAAGCACTTCTCCGACCATTTCGGGATCGAGCGCGCTTGTGGGCTCGTCAAACAGCATAATATCGGGGTTCATACAAAGCGCGCGGGCAATGGCTACGCGTTGTTTCTGACCTCCCGAAAGCTTTGACGGGAAAACATCCGCCTTATCTTCAAGGCCGACCTTTTTAAGCATATTAAGAGCAAGTTCTCTTGCTTCATCCTTAGTTTTCTTTTTAAGCTGAACAGGGGCAAGCATAAGGTTATCGATAACGGAAAGATTCTTAAAGAGATTGAAGTGCTGAAAAACCATTCCGATATTTTCTCTTACCTTATTTATATCCACCTTTTTATCGGAGATATTATAACCGTCGACAATAATAGTGCCGTCGGTAATATCTTCAAGTCTGTTCATACAGCGTAAGAATGTGGATTTACCGCTGCCCGAGGGTCCTATAATAACGACGACCTCGCCTTCATAAATATCCGTGGAGATATCTTCAAGAACGCTTAATTTATCAAAATATTTTTTAAGCGACTCAACATGAATTTTAACATTTTCTTTATTAACGGCCACGGTTAAGCCTCCTTTCAAGCTTTTTCGCAATCTTTGAAAGGATCTCAATGATTATAAAGTACATAATTCCAACTATTAGCCAGGTCTGGAAAGACTTGAAAGTTATCGAAATTATATTTTTAGCGGAATTTACAAGCTCCGGGAAACCTATAACCGAAAGAATAGAGGTATCTTTAAGAGTGATAATAAACTGGTTGATAATACTCGGTATCATAGTTTTGATAGCCTGCGGCATAACGACCTTGCTCATAGCCTTTGAATAAGGAAGACCAAGACTTCTCGCCGCCTCCATCTGACCTTTATCGACAGATTGGATACCCGCTCTTATGATCTCAGCCATATAAGCGCCGCAGTTAAGCGCGAGCGCTATCGTACCTGCCTGAAGACCTGAAAGAGTGATAGGCGAATTCAGATAATTTTTGAAAAAATAAGGGATACCGAAATAAATGAAGAAAGCGAGGACTATCATCGGGACGCCTCGTATAACATCAACGAATACGGTAGCAATCGCTCTGCTAACCTTACTTTTCAGAACGCTTAAAATTCCGAAGAAAAGACCTAATATGCAGGCGAAAAACAGACCGCAAAGGGCAAGCAGCAAAGTTTTGCCCATAGCCTGCAGAAGCAAATGGCCGTAATCGGTAATAATACTCCACATCGGAACGGTTCCTCCTTTCGTGACAAAAGCGGAACACCGCATTTTCCTACGGTGCTCCGCAACTATATTTTAACTAAAAGTGTAAAGATTATCAGCCGAGATATTTCTCGATTATTTTATCGTACTCTCCGCTAGCCTTGATGTTTTTAAGACCTGCATTAAAGAGATCGAGGAATTCCTGATTATCTTTGTTGAATATTGCAAGACCGTAAGGAGCGCCCTCGTTTTCGGAGCTCTCAACGACCTTAAGCGCAAGGTTGCCGCTCTTGATAGAAGCTTTCATAACCGGAGTATCTTCAAAGAGAGCTACTGCCTGGCCGCCGATAACAGTCTGATAAACTGTCGGGGAGTCCTCAAGATAGGTGATCTTGAATCCGTATTTATCCTTAAGGCTTTCAGCATAAGTTGCACCCATAGTACCTGTTTTAACAGCTACGGTCTTACCCTTGATATCGTCAAAAGATTTGATATCGGAATCTTTAGCAACTGTCATGCACTGAGTAGCGGTATAATAACCGTCAGAGAATATCCAGCCTTCGTTCTTTCTTTTTTCGGTGATCGAAGCGCCTGCTATCATAGCGTCAGCCTGGCCTGCCTGGCAAGCGGCGATGGAAGCGTCCCAACCGAGAGAATTGAGCTTATATTCAAATTTCTGATCCTTTGCGATAGCTGCAAGGACATCAACATCTATACCTACGAAGTTACCCGAAGCATCGGTATACTCAAAGGGGTTGAACGCAGTATCTGTAGCGATTACCCAAACTTTAGATGATTTGCTGTCTTTCTTACCGTCTTCTTTCTTTTCTCCGCAGCCTGCGAAAACAGCTGAGAGCATAAGCACGCTCATTAAAAGAGCAATAAACTTTTTCATAAAAAACGATCCTTTCAAAAACTTATAATTTAAATTTTACTGATTTATTATAATAAAAATTTCAGGTTTAGTCAACTAAATTTCATTTTATTTTGAAAAATTCGGCAAATTTAAAGCCTATTTACAATTTTATTTAATAAAATTAAGTAAAAAGCTTAAATCGGCTTATTTTTATAATTTGCCTGTAAAATCCCTGTCAATAGTTACAATACAGTGGTAAGACGGATCGCAGGCTTTTGCTCCTGCGTTTATCGCGCTTATCAGTTCTTTTTTACTCATTTCAAAATCCTGGGGTACTACCACATCAAAAATAAGATTTGTGCGCAGCTTTGAAGAGGGAGTCATTCGAAAATCGTGAAGATCAAGTCTTTTATCGATAGAATGAACGACTCTAATCAGCTGTGATTTTGCTTTTTTGACATTTTCGTCGTTAGTATCAACGGGATCCATATGTATAACAAGGCTTATCCCCGTTTTTTCTGTGACGAGCCTTTCGCAAAGGTCTATTTTTTCGTGAGTTGAAACTATGTCCGCCTCCTGCGGCACTTCCACATGAACGGAGGCAAATTTTCTACCCGGTCCGTAATCGTGAACGAGCAGATCGTGTACTCCCAAAAATCCGTCGAACTTCATAATTTCGCTTTCAAGCTCTTTAACCGTTTCTTCCTCGGGCGGTTTTCCGAGAATTTCATCAAGCACGCCTTTAGCGGAGGAAATACCCGACTTGATAATAAACAGCGAAACAAGCGCCGCCATTAAGCTGTCGAGATCGAAAGGAACATTTACAAATCTTACAATGACCGCGGAAATCAAAACGGCAAGGGTGGATATGCAGTCGCTCTCGCTGTCTTTGGCGGCTGCAAGCAAAGCGGAGGAGTCTATCTTTTTGCTTAATTTTCTGTTAAAAAACGAAAGCCAAAGTTTTAGAATTATCGAAAAAACAAGTATCGCGAAAAGATACCACGGCTTATTATCGGGCAAATTCCCCGAAAACAGCTTTTTAACCGAAGAAATAAGCAGCTCCGCGCCGACTGTTAAAATAATAAGTGAAACGGTGAACGCCGAAACATATTCCATTCTTCCGTGGCCGAAAGGGTGCTCGCGGTCGGCAGGCTTATCGGACAGCCTGAAGCCTATAAGCGTTATCACCGAGGAACCTATATCGGACATATTGTTAAGACCGTCCGCCGTGACAGAGATACTCGAAGCGAGCAAACCTATAAGAATTTTAAAAAAGCCTAAAAGGAAGTTGCAGAAAATGCCGACATAAGAGCCGAGCGTTCCGTACTGCTTCCTTAAAGCTTTTTTATCGCTGTTTTTGCCTTGCTTTACAAACAGTTTTATTAGAAGGTCAGTCATTAAAATTTCGATCCTTTTGAGCCTTTAGAGCCGAAGCCTACGCCTGAAAGAATATTTGTTTTAATTCCGAAAGTGAGGTTTTCACGGTTTCTGTGGCGCTTGAAAGCTATTGATACAAGCCGGTCTATAAGCTCGGTGTAGCTAATTCCCGTCGCTTCCCAGAGATAAAATGCAAGGGAGCCGGGGATAGTATTTATTTCATTAGCGAAAAATTCGCCTGTTTTGGAATCAAGAAGATAGTCTATCCTTACAACTCCGCTTGATCCTGTTACTTTCATAATTTCTTCCGAAACCGCTTTAATCTTATCAGAAAGCTCTTCGCTTATATCGGCGGGTATTTTTCTTCCGAGCGACGCCATACCTTTGGATTTTGAGGAACCCTCGTATTTATCGGCATAGGAAAGTATCTCGTCGTGCATAAAAGGCTCTTCGCAAACGCTTGAAATGCAGCTGTCCGCGTCGCCTAAAACAGAGCAGTTTATCTCCCTTAGATCGGTTACGGCTCTTTCGGCAAGAATCTTTTCTGCAAACGAGCAGGCAAGCATAATTGCGCTGTCAAGCTCAGATAAAGAATTTACCTTTGTTATACCCACGCTCGATCCCAAATTTGCCGGCTTTATTATCATAGGAAAGCCTATATTTTCGCTTAATTTATCAAGTATGCTCTGCTTATCCGCCGCATATTCCCTCGATCTGAAAACTATACAGTCAAGCACGGGAAGACCTGCCGATTTAAGAACGCTTTTAAACACGGCTTTATCCATTCCCACAGCCGCCGAAACGATATCGCAGCTGATATAAGGAATATCTAAAAATTCGAAATATCCCGCCATTGTTCCGTCTTCACAGTTTGTTCCGTGAACAATGGGGAAAGCGAGGTCGACAGGGATTTCTTTAGGCTTTTTGAAAAGACCGCTTGAAATGGTTTTCATAAACACCTTATTTTCTGACCTTACGAATGTTACTTTATCGCATTTTTCGGTAAGCTTTTTAAGATCCTGCTTATAGTTATCGATATCGAAAAGCAGCGGTGAAGAAAACATCTCGCTTTCCTTAGAAACATATACGGGGATCACCTCGTACTTTGTTTTATCGATAGAATTCATAGCCTGGACCGCCGAGATGATAGAAACCTCGTGCTCTACCGAGCGGCACCCGAAAAATACTGCGATATTAGTTTTCATTATAATAACCTCTTTAATGTTTACTTTTTGATTCGGAAAGATAATTATCGGGAAGATCGTTTTCTAAAAGGCAAACGCTGTTTTCATCCGCCGTAGGGCCGAATATTTCAAGCGCCTCCGCAAAGCTGTTTGTGCAATGAAGATTTTCGGGATCAAATTCGGTGGAAAGCACTGCCTCTTTTATAGGAGCGCTGTAGCGGCTGCCGACAAGTATTATCGTGTCGCACACCTTAGCGCAGGCAAGGCCTAAATTATAATTATATGTATGCTCTTTTTCGCCGAGCTCTATAAGTCCGGGAGTGATTATCGTCTTTTTCATTCCCTTAAAGCAGGAAAGCACTGCGACCGCTTCGATACAGCCCTCGGGGTTTGAATTATAAGCGTCGTCGATAATAAGCGAGCCGTTGCTGAACTGCTTTAATTCAAGGCGGTGCTCCGTGGGCTTTAAAGAGGATATCGCAAAAGCAATATCGTTGATTTCCACTCCGAGCATATCCGCCATAGCCGCCGCGGCGACTATATCGCTTACCGAGTGCTTGCCCAAAAGCATAGTCGACACTCTTATTGATTTTGAGCCTAAAATAAGGTCGAATTCGGAGCCTTTTTTGGAATAGGTTATATTTTCGGCGCGGTAATCGGTGTTTGCGCCGTAAAATACGATGTTATCGCCGCTTTGAGTTTTTTCGGCGATCTTTTCGCTGTCGTGATTTAAAAGGCATACGCCTTTATTTTTAATCACCGCGTCGGCAAGCTCAAACTTCGTTTTATAAACATTATCGATAGTTTTAAAGGTTTCAAGGTGCTGTTCTCCGACGGCTGTGATAATTCCGAAATCCGGATTTACAATATCGCAGATCTCTTTTATATCGTTAGGCTTTTTAGCGCCCATTTCGCAGACGAAAATTTCCGTTGCCGGAGTGAGCTTTTCTCTTATTGTTCTTACAACTCCCATAGTTGTGTTAAAGCTCTGCGGAGTGCATACGGTGTTATACTTTTCGCTTAACATTCTTGTTAAAATGAATTTCGTGGTGGTCTTTCCGTAGCTTCCCGTGATGCCTATAACTTTAAGCTCGGGGCTGTTTTCAAGTTTCTGCCTTGCGTCGTAAATAAACCAATTTGAAATTATTTTTTCTAAAGGATAGCTTAGTCCCCAGGATAAAAATACGAGTATCGGAGAAAGGGTTGAAATAAGTATTGAAACTATCAGCATTATACTGCAGAAATTTTCATATCCCACGGTTATGCTTCTGCCGAACTGCGACATATAAATTACAGCCGGCACGCTCTCGATTATCAGCGAAGAGATAAAAAGGCGGATAATTCTTGAAGTGAAAACAATTTTTTTGACCGAACTTCTGTAAACCGAAATGCAGTTAGCTATCCTCCAGCCTAAAAGCAGGGCTAAAACTATGGTCTGGAAAATATAATATCCGCAGGAATAAAGCACGGAAGATATACAGAATACGACCGCGCTCGCCGCCGCGTCTACCGAATAGGAGGATTTAAGCCATTTAAAATATCTCGAGGGGAAATAAGAGTTCTGCTGAAACATCTGATATTGGCGCACAAGTGAGAAAAACGCCGATATAATTCCGCAGAACATAGAGATGATAATAAAAAGTTCCTGATAATTTTTCATAAATACTTCTCCGCATTTTATTTTATAAAGCTTCTCAGTATTGCCGCCGCTTCATACGGCTTTTCGCAAAACGAAAAGTGACCTGTATTTTTTATAACGCAAAGACCGCTGTCTTTGATGAGCGATTCTATCTTTCTCCCGCAGTAAAGCGGAGTGTCCGTATCGTTTTCCCCCCAGATAAGTAAAGTGGGGCAGTCGATTTTATGAATGATATCGGAAAGGTCTGTGTTTACAAGCGATACCATCGTTTGCCTTAACACGGGCTTTGCCGCGTTATAATCAGCAGAGCCGTAATGAGCTCTCGCCTTATCGAGCAGAGCCTTTGAGTGGTTTTTAAACGGCGGCGACAATAATACCTTTTTTATCACCTTAAAGCTTTTAGCGCGAAACTTTTGCTTAAAGCTTTTTTTGGGGATAATTCCCGCAGAGTCCAGCAAAACAAGCTTTGACGGCTCTATTATTTTTTCGGCGGCAAGCTTTAAAGCCGTGCGGCCGCCGTGCGAATGGCCTATAATAACGGGAGATTCGATATTAAAGGCTTTTGCAAATTCTTTTACAAGGCCGCAGTAATCGTCAAGTGTCCAGGGGCTAGGCATGATCTGAGAATTGCCGCAGCCGGGGAAATTAAGCGCGTAAAATCTGCACCTGTCGCTTAGAGCGCGGATAATTCCGCTGTAAACTTCAAAGCTTGACCCCCAGCCGTGAAGAAGAATAACGGGGATATCTCCCTCGCCCTGAACGCAATATTCAATTTCAAGACCGCAAAGATTAATAAACACTTTTATTCTATCTCCCGAAAAATTGCTATTATTTATTATTATACCAAAACCCGTTTAAAAAAAGAAGAGTTTTTTTGATTTTCTTTAAATTTATTTTTATAAGTGTATTTTAAAATTTTTAAGAAAAGATAAAACAGGTGAGGAATATGAAAAGAAAAACAAAAACTTTTTTTAAAAACGCCGCTTTAGGCACGCTTATCGGCGTTGTAAACGGCTGCTTCGGCGCGGGAGGCGGAATGATTGCGGTGCCGCTTCTTAAAAAGAGCGGAATGGATCAAAAACAGGCTCACGCTAACGCGATAGCGGTTATTTTACCCATAACCGTGCTTAGCGCCGTGCTTTATCTTGTTTCGGGATATGTAAAGCTGTCGGAAAGTCTTGTGTTTATCCCTACAGGACTTTTGGGCTCCCTTATCGCGACGGGTATCATGAAAAAAATATCTCCGAGTATTTTAAAAAAGATATTCGGCGGATTTATGATCTACGCAGGCGTCCGCCTGCTCCTTAAATGAATATCGCCGCCCTTTTAGCAGGGCTTTTATCGGGAATTATCGGAGGAATGGGATTAGGCGGCGGCGCGGTGCTTATAATCTATCTTGCCGTGTTCACAGACACCTCCCAGCTGACGGCCCAGGGAATAAATCTTTTGTTTTTTATTCCTATCGGCGCGCTGGCGGTACTAATCTATGCCGTAAAAAAGAAGATAAAATGGAAAATTACTTTAGCCTATGCCGCAGGGGGCGTTGTAGGGGCGCTTGTAGGTATGCTGTTTTTAAAATTAGCCGGCGGCGAGCTTATGGGTAAGCTTTTCGGCGGATTTCTCATATTGCTCGGCATAAAAGAAATTTTTACTAAATCGGGAAAATGACTTGAAAGATGGAATATGTGATGTTATAATTACATTGAATAAATGTTCGGGAGGAAAAAGAGTTGAAAGAACAAAAAACTCCGCTCTCAGAAAACCAGCTTGCAGTCTATAAATTTCTTGTAAAAAAATCGGGCGAAGGTCTTCCGCCCACCGTCAGAGAAATATGCCAGGCAACGGGGATAAGATCCACTTCATCGGTCCACGCTATACTCAATCATCTTGAAGACGAGGGGTATATAAGCAGAGATCCCGGCTTTTCAAGAGCTATTAAAATAGAAAAAGAGGGAGATTCCTCTATGGTTCCGCTTGTCGGAAGAGTAACGGCGGGTAAGCCCATTCTCGCTATCGAGCAGATAACGGATTATATTCCCTATCCTGCAAAAAGCTCTGAGGGACTTTTTGCGCTTAAGGTTTCGGGCGAGAGTATGAAAAACGCCGCTATTTTAGACGGCGATATAGTCATTGCCGATAAAAATGCCGCCTGCAAAAGCGGAGATATAGTAATAGGTATGACGGAGGACAGCGCCACTGTAAAAAGGCTTATTATAAAGCCTGATAAAACAGTCGTCTTTATGCCCGAAAATCCCGATTTCGAGCCGATAATTCCCGAAAAACCGGCAGTGCTCGGAAAGGTTATCGGAGTTTTCAGGAGATACAAATGAATTCAATAAAAAAACATGTTGAGCTGTTTACCGACGGCGCCTGCTCGGGCAACCCCGGAAAAGGCGGCTGGGGAGCTATCCTGCGCTACGGGAAAACTCAAAAGGAGCTTTCCGGCGGCGAGGATCTCACCACTAACAACCGAATGGAGCTGACTGCGGCAATAGAGGGCTTAAAAGCGCTTAAAGAGCCTTGCTTTGTCACGCTTGTGACCGATTCTAAATATTTAAGCGACGGTCTTTTAAAAGGCTGGGCGGCTTCCTGGAGGAAAAACGGGTGGAAAAAAGCCGATAAAAAGCCGGCTTTGAATTCCGATCTTTGGGAAGAGCTTTTAAACCTCTCGGAGATACACAACTTGGATATAGTATGGGTCAAAGGCCACGCAGGCCACCCGGAAAACGAGCGGTGCGACGAGCTTGCAACATCATATTACAAAGGAAAAGATTAATGCTTAAGAAAAACACTTTAAACACAGTTATCGGCGCGCTTATTGCCGCCGCTTATATCGCGCTTACATATATAAGCAATATTTTCGGTCTGGCTTACGGGCCTGTGCAGTTCCGCATATCGGAAGCGCTCACGGTGCTTCCTCTTTTTTCACCTAATGCTATCTGGGGACTCACTATCGGCTGCTTTATCTCGAATATCGCTTCTTTTAACCCCGTGGATATGATCTTCGGCACCGGAGCCACCCTCGCGGCAGCATGCGTTACATATCTTTTAAGAAATGTAAAGGTATTTAAAATTCCGCTGTTTTCACTGCTTTCTCCGATTATTATTAACGGGTTTACAGTGGGAGCGGAAATTTCGCTGTTTTTAAGCGAGGGAAAAAGCACCGGATTTTTGCTTTCTTCGCTTTGGGTAATGGCAGGAGAGGCGGCGGTAGTTATGATTGTAGGAGTACCGCTTTATCTTATTATAAAAAAATATAATTTTTTCTCTGGATTTCAAGGAAAATAATAATTGTTAAATTATTTTTAAATCGCTTGAAAAGTATTATATAATAATGTATAATTAAACCGAAAAAATTTCAAAGGGGATTTTTAAATGGTTAAAGCAGTAGTAGGCGCCAACTGGGGCGACGAGGGAAAAGGTAAAATAACCGATATGCTCGCGACTGACGCTGATATCGTCGTCAGATTTCAGGGCGGAGCAAACGCCGGCCATACTATTAAAAACAGTTACGGCAAATTTGCTCTTCACACTCTTCCGTCGGGCGTTTTCAATCCCGGTGTTATCAACTGCATCGGTAACGGCGTGGCTTTGGATATAGACAAGCTTTTAAAGGAATATAACTCCGTAGTAGAAGCAGGAGTTCCCGCTCCTAAGCTTATGATCTCACCGCGCTGCCAGATGGTTATGCCTTATCATGTTTTATTTGATGTTTATGAAGAAGAGAGATTGGGAAAAGCTTCTTTCGGCTCCACAAAATCAGGTATAGCTCCTTTTTATTCGGATAAATATGCAAAAATAGGCTTTCAGGTATGCGATCTTTTCGATGAAAAGGCGCTTATGGAAAAACTTGAGAAAACCCTTGAAGTCAAGAATATTCTTATAGAAAATCTTTATCATAAGCCTAAGCTTGATAAAAATGAAATATTCGATAAAATGATGGTTTGGCGCGACGGAATAAAGGATTTCGTCGGCGATGTCAGAAAGCTTTGCTATGAGGCTGATAAGAGCGGAAAGACCATTCTTTTAGAAGGTCAGCTCGGCACCCTTAAGGATGTTGACCACGGAATTTATCCTATGGTCACCTCTTCAAACACTATCGCGGCTTACGGCGCTGTAAGCGCGGGACTTCCGCCTTATTCCGTAAAGGAAATTTATACTGTTATTAAAGCTTATTCTTCGGCTGTGGGAGCAGGCGCGTTTGTCAGCGAGATATTCGGCGAAGAGGCACAGCAGTTAAGAGATCACGGCGGCGACGGCGGAGAGTACGGCGCTACTACGGGCAGACCGAGAAGAATGGGCTGGTTTGACTGCGTAGCTACTAAATACGGCTGCGAGGTCCAGGGCACTACCGACGGGGTTTTGACCGTTGTAGACGCGCTCGGTTATCTCGATGAGATAAAGGTATGCGTAGGCTATGAGATAGACGGTAAGGTCACCACTGACTTCCCTGTTACCCACGAGCTTTATAATGCTAAACCCGTGCTTAAAACACTCCCCGGCTGGAAATGCGATATTTCGGGTATCAAAAAATATTCCGATCTTCCCGAAAACTGCCGCAATTACATAGAATTTATCGAAAAACAGATAGGTTTTAAGATTTCTCTTGTATCAAACGGCCCCGCGCGTGAAAATATAATAGTAAAGGAATAAGAGAATGAATTTTACTCCTGTTGATGGGACAGGCCGTGTAGACGGATTTTGTCTTGTAAAAAGCGTAGAGAAAAAGACCTCTTCAAAGGGAGATACCTATCTTGACTTTACTCTTGCGGACTCTGACGGTGAAATCAATGCCAAGCTTTGGCGCTATTCGCCGATAGAGCACGGAGAATATAAGGCAAATGAGATCGTAAAGGTAAGAGGCACGGTAAGCGCTTATAACGGTTCGGATCAGTTAAGAATAGAAAAGATAAGAGCGGCTATAGAGTCTGACGGCGTAAAGTCGGAGGACTTTGTTCCCTCGGCGGATTATTCTTCCGAGCAGATGTATAACGAGCTTATAAAAATTGCCGAAAGCTTTTCGGATTCGGAGCTTAAAAAATTAGCTTTGGAAATATATTCCGATAACCGCAAAGCTTTGCTTTATTTTCCCGCCGCATTCAAGCTCCACCACGCCGTGCGCGGAGGTCTGCTTATGCACACGCTCTCGATCGTGAGAATGTGCGAAAGCGTTTGTGAGATATATCCTTTTGTGGATAGGGATCTTTTAATCTGCGGAGCAATGCTTCACGATATTTCGAAAACAGAAGAGTTTATAGTCGATGAAAATGTCGGGCTTGCCGAGGGCTATTCGGTTTGCGGAAATCTTTTGGGCCACCTCACAATGGGTGCCAAAAAGGTAGCTTTTTATGCCGAAAAGCTCGGTATCAGCGAGGAAACCTCAATGCTTGTTCAGCATATGATTCTTTCTCACCACGGTCAGCCGGAATTCGGTGCGGCTGTCGTTCCGATGTTTATAGAAGCCGAGCTTTTAAGCGAGCTTGACCTTTTGGACTCCAGGGTTTACGAAATGCGCGAGGCGCTTATTCCCACTGCCGTAAATCAGTTTTCGGGCAGAGTATGGGCTCTTGAAAACAGAAAGCTTTATAATCACGGCAGAAAAGATTTAAAAAATGAAAAGGTAAAATTATTTTAAAGGAGATAAAACTTATGAAAATAACAAAAGATATGCTTATTGGCGATGTTCTTGAAATGGATGAAACTTTAGCGGAATATTTCTTCGCTATCGGAATGCACTGCCTCGGCTGCCCTGCTTCAAGAGGCGAGTCTATAGAGCAGGCTTGCGAAGTTCACGGAACAGATTGCGACGAGCTTCTTAAAAAGTTAAACGAGCATATTGAAAAGAATGCTTAAGCTTAGTCTCAGACTGTCTGTAATAACCGGTCTGATCGAAGCAGGCGGAAGTGTTTGTGATGTCGGTACGGATCACGGATACCTGCCTGCTTTTCTTTATTTATCAGGCAAATTTTCTAAAGTCACAGCCACGGATATCAGGCAAAAGCCTCTGCTTACCGCCGAAAAAAATTTAAAAGCGCTGGATGTGAAGGGAGTAAAACTAGTCCTTTGCGACGGCCTTGAAAAAGTTTCGCGCGAGGAAGCGGATAATGTTGTGATAGCCGGTATGGGCGGAGAAGTGATATCCGGAATTATCGACAGGGCGAAGATTTTAAAGGACCCGACTGTAAATATCGTGCTTTCCCCAACAACCTCCGCTTCGGAGTTAAGAGCATATCTTTTTAAAAACGGATTTGAAACTTTAAAAGAAACAGCGGTAAAAGAAAACGGGAAATATTATGCCGTGATGAAAGTTAAATATACAGGCGCGGTATCTTCCCCCGATTTTGCGCAGATCTATCTCGGAAAATTGGATTTAAAAGATAAAACGGCTTTGGAGTATGCTAAAAAGCAGCTTGCGATCAAGCAAAAGCTTGCTTTAGACCTTTCTTCTACCGATAAAAAACGCGGGGAATACATAAAGGCACAAAAAATTTGCGCAGAAATAGAAAAAAAGATCTCGGAGGCAGAAAATGGCGCTTGACGGCGGATTTATCCGTAAAACAGTTATTGAATTATCGGAAGCTAAAGACAGCAGAATAGAAAAAATTTATCAGCCCTCTAAAGAAGAAATAATTTTACTTCTCAGAAAAAAGGATTTTTCTAAGAGGCTTTTATTAAGTGCGTCTAATGCGCCGAGAATTCACTTTACAGATGAAAAGCCGGAAAATCCTCTCTCTCCTCCGACATTTTGTATGCTTGCAAGAAAATATTTTTCGGGAGCTAAGATATTATCCGTTTGTCAGCCCGGGCTTGAGCGGGCGGTCGAGATAAACTGCGAGGTTTATAACGAGCTCGGCGACAGGTGCGTTTTTAAAATAGTCTGCGAGCTTGTAGGCTCGGTCAGCAATATCATTCTTTTAAATGAAAACTCCGTTATAATCGACGCTGTTAAAAGAAGCGATATCGAAACATCTTCAAGGCTTATTTTGCCCGGCGCCAAATATGTCCCTCTGCCTTTGCAGAACAAAGCCGATATCACCGATGAAGATTTTTCTTTTGATAATATCGGTTTTTCGGGCGAAATACTTTTAAGCGAATTCCTGCTTAAAACCTTTAAGGGGCTTTCTCCGCTTGTTTGCAGGGAAATTGCTTTTGATACTTTCGGCGAGGATATAAGGCTTGATGATATCGCTGATAAAAACATAATAAAAGAAAAGATACTTCTTTTAAGAGAGGAAATATTAAATAAAAAAGGCTGTTACCTTTTAAGGGATAAAAGCGGAAATTTAAAAGATTTTTCTTTTATTCCCGTCTTGCAGTACGGCGCACTTTATTCCTGCGAAGAATATGAAAGTCCGTCAACTTTGCTCGACGATTTTTATAAAGAAAAAGATATCTTATCAAGGCTTAAAAAAGCCTCTTCGGATATTTTAAAAACGGCGCAAAACGCTCTTAACCGCGTTATAAAGCGCTCGGCTAACAGAAAAAGGGAACTAAAAGCCTGCGAAAACTGCGAGGAAAAAAGAATTTGCGGAGAGCTTATAAAAGCCAATATTCATAATATCGCTCCGGGAGCGGAATTTGCGGAAGTGGAAAATTTTTATGATCCCGATTTAAGTTTAAAAAAAATAAAGCTTGATCCGGCTTTAGGCGCTGCGCAAAACGCCGCAAAGTATTTTAAAGAATATAAAAAAGCCTGCATAGCACGGCAGACTTTAAAAGAACTTATAGAAAATGATGACCGCGAGGCGCAATATTTAAGATCCGTCTGCGATAATATCGGCAGGTGCAGAAATATTTCAGATATCGCGGATATAAGAACAGAGCTTACCGAAACGGGTTACATAAAGCAGAAAAAAATGAAAAAGCCCGACAGAAGAAAGCCTTCATTTTCCCCTCTTGAATTTAAGAGCAAAGAGGGATTTAAAGTACTTGTCGGCAGAAATAATATTGAAAACGATCATTTGACGCTTAAATCTGCGGATAAGCTCGATATCTGGTTCCATATCAAAAATGCTCCCGGCTCTCATGTAATTCTCGAATGCGCGGGTAAAGAGCCGAGCGAAGAAACGCTGATTTTTGCCGCAAAGCTCGCGGTAAAATATTCTTCGGCTGAAAGCTCTTCGAATGTGCCTGTGGATTACACATATGTAAAATATGTGAAAAAACCCGGAGGCGCAAAGCCCGGAATGGTGATCTATAAAACAAACAAGACCTTGTTTGTTACTTTTGATAAAGAAGAGGGATTATAATGAGTTTCGGAATATCAAGCGCGTCGCTTTATCCTCTTGAAACGGAAAAAGCGCTTGAAATGATAGGAAAAAAGAATATACCCTGCGCTGAAGTGTTTTTTAACTCTATAAATGAGCTTAAAGACGATTTTGTGGATAAGCTTGTAAAATTGAGGGATGAATACGGGATAAGAATATCGTCTGTTCACCCCGCATTTTCGCTTTCCGAATCATTTTTGCTTTTTTCCGCCTATGAAAGAAGGACAGAAGAGGGCTTTGAAATATATAAAAGGTACGGCGAGATAGCGTCAAAACTAGGCGCAAAATATGTAATTCTTCACGGCGGAAAGCCGAATAATGTTCTTGATGATTACGGATATATTGAAAGATTTTATAAGCTTTCTTCAGCTGTAAAAGAGCAAGGCGCCGTGCTTTTGCAGGAAAATGTCGTTAATTTCAGAGCAGGGAGCGCGGAGTTTTTAAAAAAATTCACCGAGTATTTAAAGGATGACGCCGATATCTGCTTTGATATCAAGCAGGCTATAAGGGGAAACTATGACCCTATCGAAACGATAAAAAGTATCGGAAAATATATCAGGCACTATCATATCAGCGATAACAGTGTAAGTTCCGACTGTATGCTTCCGGGGCTAGGAAACTTCGATTTTAATGAGCTTATAAAAACCGCCTCGAAGTTCGATTACAATGGCGACTATATCATAGAGGTCTACAGATCCGCTTATAATGAATACGAAGAACTTTTTTCTTCTTATTTCAATCTTTTAAGAGATATTAAAAAATAGCTTGAAATATATGCCGGGCAATGGTAAAATAATTTTTAGAATTCTAACGAAAAAGAGGAGAAGCAATGAAAGAAATTTCATTTTTTGATCTTTTATCCCTCGCATGGGAAAAGCTTTGGGCGCTTTTGCTTGCCGGAATCATAGCAGGCGGGTGCGCGTTCGGCGTGTGCACTTTTATGCTTGAAGATAGGTACACTGCGACCGCTTCAATAATGGTTACGAACGGAGCTATTACCGATAATACCGCCTATGAAAAGGTTCAGGGAACGGACCTTACCGCTTCGCTTGAACTTACCGACACGGTGGTAGAGCTGCTTAAGACCTCGAATATTTTTAAACAGCTTGAAAATAAAACTACTTACGGCTACAGCTATAAGCAGCTTAAAAACATCGCAAGCATTTCAAGAGCAAGCCAGGATACACTGTTTGTGAAGATAAGATTTACCACAAACTCAAAAGAAGAGTCGATAAATCTTTGCAACGCATTTGCGGAGCTTGTTCCGGAATATGTTTCGCAAACTCTTAAAAATTCAAATATAAAGGTAGTTGAAGAAGCGGATTCCGCGCCGAAGGTATACCCGAGAACAGTGGTAGCCACGGCTATTTCCGCATTTATCGGAATAGTGATCTGCTATATTATTCTGCTTATCGTTCGCAATATGAACCATACAATTACAAGCGATGAAGATATCTCGGCGGTGTACGGCGTTCCGCTGCTCGGAACTGTCCCCGTCTTTGAAGCGCTTGTTTCCGGAAAGGCAGGTAAGAAGAATGAATATAGATAATATTAATGTAACCGAGCAGTCTAAAGATTCAGGCGCGCAGATAACGGGTATAACGGAAGACAATAACCGTTCGGCTGTTTCTTTCACTGTCGCCGAGGCTTATAAGACTATCAGAACAAATATCAAATTCCTGCTTAATAAAAAAACCGGTAATATTTTCACCGTTTCCGGTTCCGATGTCGGAGAGGGAAAATCAACCACCGCTATAAATATTGCGGTAGCATTTTCTCAGCTCGGCGAAAAGGTATTGCTTATTGATGCCGATCTTCGCAGATCCTCCGTCCATAAAAAGCTCCACCTTGAAAATAAAACAGGGCTTTCCGAGATCCTTGCCGATTTCACGGATTTTGAGTCCTGCGTTCAGAGCGCCGGCAATAATCTCGATGTTCTCGCCTCCGGACACACAGCTCCGAATCCGAGCGAGCTTTTAGGCTCTCCGAGATTTAAATCTCTTTTAGATGAGCTTGGTAAAAAATATAAGTATATAATTATCGATACGCCTCCCATAGGAATAGTTTCCGATCCGCTGGTCGTCGCTTCTAATACCGACGGTATTGTGCTTGTCGCAAGATGCGGATATACGGTAAACGAAATGCTCAGGCAATCGATAGAGGCGGTTGAGTTTGCAAAAGTCAAGGTTTTAGGCGTTGTCCTCAATGCCGCCGATATAAAGAATTCCACAAAATACAGCAAGAGAAAATATTCCTACCGCAAGAAATATTACAGGTATTACAGAAAATACGGAAACTGATTTTTAAGAGGTAAAACCTGCATGGTAGATATTCATTCTCATATTCTCCCCGGAATTGACGACGGTGCAAGATCCCGCGAAGAATCCCTGCAGCTTTTAAAAATGATGAAAGAGCAGGGAATTTCCGAGGTTATCGCCACTCCGCATTTTGTTCCGGGCAGAGAAAATCTCGAAAGCTTTTTAAACAGAGTCGTTATTTCGAAAAACGAGCTTTTTAAATCGGAAATGCCAAGTGATATTCCGAAAATTTATTTCGGGTGTGAAATTTATTATTTTCCCGGTATGGGCGAAGTTGAAAGTCTTAAAGCTTTAACGCTTGCCGATTCGAAATATCTGTTAATTGATTTCACTTTTACCGAGCTTGACGATTATGTTATTAAGGACATAATAAATCTCGACGATAATTTCGGAATAATTCCCGTGATCGCTCATATAGAAAGATATTATCATTTTAAAGGCTTTAAAAAGCTTCTTAAATGTCTTGACAGCGGAATAGGAATAGCTCAGATAAATGCCGATTCTGTATTGGAATCCGATTATCAGGGAAGAATAAAAAAGCTTGTAAAGAGCGGTTATGTAAGTATCGTCGCCACAGATTCCCATTCGGTAAAGAACAGGCCTCCGAGGCTAGCCGAAGCATATAAAGAATTAAGAAAATTATGCGGTGATAAAAATACCGACAGGCTTATTTCTTCACAGGAAAACATTAAAAATCGAATTTTAGGAGTATGAGTTTTGAAAAGCCGTAATTCAATTATCGTGAGATCAGGCGATCTTGTTTATATTCAGTTTAAGATATTTTCCGATATTGATTTTTTAAGGCACTGCTTTTCCACTCGGCTCGGAGGAGTAAGCAAAGGCTATGTCGGCTCGATGAATTTGAGCTTTCACAGAGATGATGAAAGAGCCAATGTTATAAAAAATTATGAGATCCTTTGCTCTGCCGTCGGAATTTCGACTGACGATCTCGTTTTAAGCAAGCAAACTCACACTGACTTTGTCCGCACAGTCGGCTTTAATGATAGGGGCACAGGTTTTTCAAAACCCGAATTTGAAGATGTTGACGGGCTTGTTACAAGCGAAAAAAATGTCGCTTTAGTTACTCAGTATGCCGATTGCACTCCGCTTATTTTCTGCGATCCTCAAAATAGAGTTATCGCCTCTTCCCACGCCGGCTGGCGAGGGACCGTTAAGAAAATAGGACTTAAGACCGTGGAAAAAATGGTCAGTGAGTTCGGCTGCAGGCGCGAAAATATAAAAGCGGCAATAGGCCCCTGTATTCATAGCTGCTGCTATGAGGTTGACGGTCCTGTTTTCGAAGAATTTAAAAAAGCAGGATTTGATACAGATAATATTTTTAAACCCTTAAATAATCAAAAATATATGCTCGATCTTCCTAAAGCTAATCAAGAGGTGCTTTTAAATTGCGGCATAAAGCATGAAAATTTAGAAGTATCCGATCTTTGCACCTGCTGTAACAGCAGCGAGCTTTTCTCGCATAGGGCGAGCGGCGGCAAAAGAGGAAATCTTGCCGCTATAATAGAAATGATTTGAAAAAACCCGACCGTTTTTTATTAAACGGTCGGGTTTTTTATAATTCCATAGAAAGCGATAAAAAGCTGTCTGATAAAAATACATTTTTAATATGAATATCCTCGGATTTTGCTTTAAGCTCGCAGTTTGTAAAGTTTATAAATCCTTTAACTCCTCGCTTTACAAGCGTTTCGAAAACTTCCTTTGCTCCGCTTTCGGTCAGGCACAGCATTGCCGCGTCAGGGCGCTGCTCAAGGCAAAATTCGTCAAGCAAAGAAATACTTCTTACAGGCGTGTTTTTAACCATTTTCCCGATAAGCGGCTCTTTTTTATCGAAAATACCTATTAATGAAAATCCCATACTTTCAAAATTCAAATGCGAAGCAAGCGTGCTTCCGAGATCTCCCGCGCCTATTAAAATAAGCTTTTTTATATTGTTTATTCCTAAAATTGCGCTTAGCTCGCTTAAAAGATAATCGACATTGTAACCGTACCCCTGCTGACCGAATCCGCCGAAGCAGTTAAAATCCTGCCTTACCTGGCTCGGCGTCAGATCCAGCATATTTGCAAGCGTAAGGGATGATATCTTTGAAATATTCTGCTCTTTCAGGCTTTTTAGTATGCGGTAGTATTTAGGCAGCCTGTTTAAAACGGCTTTTGATATCCTGCTGTTCTTCATTTTCTTCCCTTTCAAAGCGTTCTTTTAAAATATATTAAATGAAAATAAAAAAATTGTCAAGAAAACTCTTGACAAATGGCAAAGGTTCGATTATACTAAAATAGTAATCATTACTGATTTAGGAGAATTTATGAAAAACTATTCAAGGCAGCGCGAGGCGATCCTCGAAATCGTTTCCGCTTCTCATTCTCACCCCACTGCCGCGCAGGTCTATGCGGCGGTAAAAGAAAAAATTCCTAATATCAGCCTTGGCACGGTTTACAGAAATTTAGCCCAGCTTTCTCAAAACGGAGATATTTTAATGCTGAGCGTAGGCGAAGGCTGCGAGAGGTACGATGGGAATGTTAAAGCTCATCTTCATCTTCACTGTAAGGTCTGCGGAAATATTTTCGATATTCCGCTGGATGAAAATAACGAGCTTAACGCCCTTGCCCTAAAAGAGGGCTTTAAGTGTGAAAGCACCATATGTATTATCGAGGGAATTTGTAAGGATTGCAAATAAAAAAAATAAAATTAATTTTTCGGAGGTAATTTTTATGAAAAAGTATGTATGTCTTGTTTGCGGATATGTTTATGAGGGTGCAGAGCCGCCGGCTGAATGTCCTATCTGCCACGCTCCCGCTTCAAAATTTGCGGAGCAGAGCGGCGATAAAACCTGGGCGGCTGAGCATGTTATCGGTGTTGCCAAGGGCGTAGATCAGAGAATTATTGACGGTCTTCGCGAGAATTTTAACGGCGAATGCACCGAGGTCGGAATGTATCTTGCAATGTCGAGAGCGGCTCACAGAGAGGGCTATCCCGAGATCGGAATGTATTGGGAAAAAGCGGCCCTTGAAGAGGCAGAGCACGCGGCAAAATTCGCTGAAATGCTCGGCGAAGTCGTAAGCGAAAGCACCGAGGAAAACCTCAAAGTCCGCGTAGAGGCGGAAAACGGCGCAACCCTCGGCAAAACCGAGCTTGCAAAGCTCGCCAAAGAATTGGGACTTGACGCAATTCACGATACTGTTCACGAAATGGCACGCGATGAAGCACGACACGGTAAGGCTTTTGAGGGACTTTTGAAGAGATATTTCAACAAGTAAGAAACCCTTTATTTATAAGGCTTTAAGGCATTTTTCCGATTTTTCGGAGAGGTGCCTTTTTCTTTGCTTTTTGCTCGTTTTTTGTGATACAGTGTGAATATTCACACTTTAACCCCTCTGCCCGTTGCCCTGTTTTTACCCCGTGTGTGAGTTGGTGTGTGAATGTGTATTTATCTTATCTCCTTTTTCTTTTTATCTTATTGTTTTATCTTTTCTTTTTGTTTTTGTTAATAGTTAAAAGTTAAAGGTTAATCGTTAATAGTTAATCGTTAATAGTTAATAGTTAAACGGAAGAAACCATACAAAAATATTTTTTTCTCGTTTTTGTTTCTTGTCTGTCATATTTACATTACAAAAATAAAAATGAGAAAGGAGTTTTTTATATGTTAATGAAATATATTTTTAGCATACAAAACAACTTAACAAATGAACAGATAGGCGAGTTAGTCCGTTTAATGAACGAATACCAATTTAACGGAAATATCACTACAACAGAGGAAACAGACAAATTAGTTAAATATCTGTTTGAAAATGTGGCTATTAAAAAAATTGATATTAGAAACAACGACAAAAAGAGAAAACAAGAATATTACAAAAGGAAAAAGGAGGGCTGATTATGGGCTTAAAAACAGGACAAAAGAAAGGTATTAACATTTATTACGATTACAGAAAAACCGTTTTTGAATTACTGACAGATAAACAACTAAGGAATGTTATTTACTGCCTTTTAGATTTAGATGAACACGGCGAAATTACAGAAAATAAAAAAAGTTATGAGGAAATACAAAAAGACAACACGGCTAAAATTGTCTTTGATATTTTGAAAACGAATAACGAAAGGGCCTCCTCCGCTTGGCACCGTATAAACAAAGCGAAACACCCCGAATTATATCAAGATGAAACCGAGAACGAGTATTTACCCTCGGAAACTATAAAAAACGATTTAAGGGGCATTTCTGACAACGAGAGAGGCATTACAGAAAACGGGGAAGAAGATGCTTTTGAGTTTTTCGGTAATTTAATAGAACAAGAGAAAAACGAAAAGATAACAGATGACAACATAGATGACTTAGAAAAACTTAACGGCTTTTAATAAAAAAACCTCCGAGCGTGCGCTCGGAGGTTTTCCTGTTTTATAGGCTTAACAGGCGACAAAAGAAAGTATTAATTATATGGACAAAATAAGTATGACAGACAAAAAGAAAAAAGGGGCGCTTGCCCCTTTTTTGTTAGTTTAAGATGTATGTATAACCCGTTTTACTTACCCCGTTTTGTGTTAATGTGCTTTCTCCTGGCTGTTCTATTTTTAGGGTGGTTGTGCCATCCGAGGATGTGAATTTAGCGGTATAGGTTATTTCTAATGTGCCTTTCATTTTAATGTGTGTTATTTTTCCCTCTGTTGCTTTTTCGTTGAATTTTTGAATGTCGGTTATTTGTTTTTCTGTTTCTACAAAATAAACATCAATAGTAATAACTTTGTTATATCTAAATATACCGCTTCCCAATTTTTCTCCGGTCGGTAAAAGTTTGTCATATGTTTTGCTCCAAATTTCCGTAAGTGTTCCCGTGTATTCGTTCGGTTTGGTTGTGCTTGGGTTGCTCGGTTCTCCTGTTGGGTTGCTTGGCTCGGAGCCTCCGCCCGTTGGGTTGCTTTCCTCTCCTCCTGTCGGTGTGCTTGGGTCTGTTGGGTTTGTGGGGGTGCTTGGCTCTCCTGTTGTGTTGTCGGTGTCTACCTGTTTAAGTGCCTTATTTTCCACGAAATCAAAACCCGTATAGGTTGCTTTAAAACCTTTCGCTACAAACCCCCCAAAGGGTGTAGCAAGTGCTAACATAACTGATAATATTAAAATTAAAACTACTATCCATCCGTAATGGCTCAATGTTTCTTTATCCATATTATATCTTTCCTTTCTGTATTTTCTAAAATATTTTTAATTTTTTCAATTTTATTTTTTAGTTCCTCATTCTCTTTTTTAAGGTCCGTGAGGTCGCCCAAATATTCTAGTTGGTCTATAAATCGCTCTATTTTTTCTTGCTGTAAAAGTTCGTTTAATTCTTGCTTAGTCATAAATTATAACTCCTTTCGTAGTTGCTCCCTTTCGCTTTTTAGTGCTTGCCTTTGTTCTGTTGTCATATTCGCTCCGTTTTTTTGTAGTGTTTCGTTTATCTCGTTTATTCTCTCCGTGGCTGTTTTTTGTGGTGTTTGTGTGGTTATGTTCAAAAGGTCTTTAATGTATTTAGTCAGGCTTTTGTTTTCATTAATTGCCTTAATTTTTAATTCCTTTTTTTCTTGTTTTGTTAGTAAAAATGTTATTCTTTCCATAATTTTTTAACTCCTTTCGTAGTTTGTTTATCTTTCCCAATCATCATCAAAAGAGGGGGCAGGTTTGCTGATTTGGTTTTTTGTTTTCATTCTTTCCTCAAAGTCATTTATAATCTCTTTATTAACTTGTTCTATTCTCTCTGTAATATCGTAATCTATTTGTATTATTTGTTGAAAACAAGGCTCGGCTATATCTTCTCTAAATTCTGTTTCATCACAAAATTTTTTAAAGTCAAAATTACCGTTTTCATCTCTAAATTCCGTTTCAAAGTCGCCCTCATATTCCTCTGAAAAATATTTACTACATAACTGTATAAAGTCATTATTACTATTATTTTCTAACCATTCTGTTCCGTGAAATACTTCCGCGAAAACATCGTTAATATCATCTTTGTTGTATAAATATAACCTCTCTTTTTCCGTTAAACTGTTATTATAGTTTAATGACCTTTGTATAAAATCTATACAAGAGTTGGGGTAATTGATAACATCTTCCATTATCCACTTTTTAGTTTCCTCGTAAGTTTGTGGACAAACTACTTCAAAATTTCCAGTGTGGTAAAGTTTGTCGTAAATATCATCATACTCTTTTTGTGTTTGTGAAAGTTTGCTTTTTAATTCCTCAAAATTATTTTTGTAAAATTTTTCATCAAAGTCTGTTTTATGTCTTTCGGTCCATTCCTGAATTTGCTGTATAGTCCTTATTAACCTTAAAAGGTTCCCAGGTATTCGTTTCATAGTGTCCGCCATTTCCTTGTTTACTTCATCAACTAAATTACTCATTTTATTTTTTCCTTTCTGCCCGTGAGGTCTTAACGGGTCTTTTTTTATTTTTTTGTTTGCCTCTTTTGCCTGACAAAATAAGTATGACAGACAAAATAATAAAACGAGGAAAAATGATAATATTATCATTTTCTAAAATTAGTATGAAAGAAATAAAATAAAAAAATTTTCTCTCATAAGGTTTTTTATTTTTCTTTTTTGGGGGGTCAAGGGGCTTGCCCCTGTGGGGTGTGGGGCGAAGCCCTGCCTTACAGGTTTTGCTCCGCAAAACCGTAGTAAGTCAATTTTTCCAAAAAATCGGTTGAATTAGGTTCTAATCTTTCATAATTTTTTGGGGAAATTGTCCGAGGTTCTGCCCCCTTAATTTTTTCTCATAAGGTTTTTAGGGGGCAGGGCTGAGGAGCGGAAACGGCTCTTCTCCTTTTGCCGTTTCCGTTGTCATTTGTAAAAATGACAAAATGAAAAAAAGATAATATACGAAAATTATAAAAGAAAGGAAGTTTATTATGAATTGTTTTTGTATTATGAGATTTCAAAAATACCAAAAGAACGGCTGTGCTAAAATTGACAGACATAATAATGACAGAAAACATTTAAGAGGTAGAAAACACCCAGAATTAGAAAAATATAATTTTACACGAAAAAAATATAATATGACTATGACCCAGTTAGTTAATAAAAAAGTCAAGGAAATTAAAAACAGAACAGGCAAAAACACGGCTAAAAATAAGGTAGTTGTTGCAGAATTTGTTTTAACCTTTTCTCCCGAAATGACAGAACAGATACTTCAAAAAAAGGATGAATGGGTAAAGGCCAATATAGAATGGTTAAAAAATACTTATGAGAAAAAAGGGGGCGAACTGGTCCGCTTTGATTTTCATATGGATGAAACTACCCCACATCTTCATGCTTTCGTTCTTACGACAGATGAAAAGGGGCTTTTCAACGGTTCTCACTTTTTCGCCAAAAAATCTATGTTGACAAAATATCAAGATACATATGCCGAGGCTATGAAACCTTTTGGGCTTAAACGGGGTATAAGTGCCGACAAGACCAAAGCAAAACATATGACAAAAACGGCTTTTTTAGAAAACGATATTAAAAAAATAGATGAACAAATAGACAAACTTAAAACGGATGCCGAGCGAATAGAACAGAAACGGGCGGAATTATCTCATTTAGAGGAAATACTAGACAAACGGCAAGAGGAAACTAAGGAAATAATTAACTCCGTTTTTGATGATGAAAAGCCGGCTCCGAAAAATAAAGATTTTAATAATTTTCACGAGGCAGATGATGTTTTAGGGTATTAAAAAAGAGGCAAGGGGAAAAATCACTTTTCTCCCTTGCCCCTTTTTTCTGTCTTTTAAAGTCAAAAATGGAGGGGGTATATACTGCTTAAAAGGTTGTATGTTTGGGTTTGTAGGTCTTTGTTGTTTAGGTTTATATAATACCGCCGAGTTGTTTCTATTTTTTTGTGACCCATTTGGTTCATTAAAACTTGTATGTTCATATTGTGTATAGCGCAGTTTGTGGCGTATGTGTGCCGTAAATTATGAAACTTAAAATTAATACCTAATTTTTCTTTTATGGTTCTTGAATAATACTTAAAAGAATTTACTGTCAAAAGTACTCCGTTTCGTTTACGATTGACAAAATCACCGCCTTTTATAAACTCTTTTGTTATTATGTCTTCTACTTCTTCTGTGTTTTTATATCCTCGCCCTCGTTCTTCTTTTAGTGCCTCCTGTTCGCCTTTAAGGTCTATTAAATACTTTTCAAGAGAGGGGGGCATAATAACCTTTCTTACACTTGCCAGGGTCTTAACGGGGCATAATTTCAAGATGTTATTTTCGTATATCAGTTGTCTATTAACTGTTATTATGTGATTATCAAAATCTATATTTTGCCACCGTAAACCGAAAACCTCGGAGATACGAAGGCCCGCTTTTAAACCTAAGTAAAAAGCAGGTAAAAGATTACCGTCATTTTTTGAAATTAGTTCCTCCATATCTTTTATTTGTTGTTCGGTATAAACAGTTATCTCCGCCTCCTCATCTTCATCTTTTGATTGTAGTTTTTTAGGCATTGATAACCTTGTTTTTTTATCTATGAAAAAACGGGTATATCTTTCTGTATCTATTGCCTCGCAGCGGTAGGCAAAACCAAAGAGCAAATAAAAAAACTTTAAGAAACCCTCAACATAAGCATAAGCCTTGTTTTCAATAACATAAAGATGATATAAAAAATCACAAAGTTCAGATATTTTTATACGGTTAACCTGTTTTTCTCCAAATCTTACAGAAATCCAGTTTTCCCACATACTTTGCTGTTTTTTGAGTGTAGCGGGGGCTTTGCTTTTCGCCTCAGCACTTGAAAGATATTTCGCATATACCTCCGAGAGGGTCATAATTGCCCCTCTTTCGCTTTTTTCTTCGTATTTAGACAAAATACCTTTTAAGTGTTTTTCCCTCGCCTTGTAGGCTTCCTCTGCCGTAAAATACGGCTTACCCTCCTCGTTTCGCCGTGAAATCTTATCTATTTTCTCGCCGTTCGGTAATGTCATTTTAATTCTGTATTGCCAAGCGGTTTTACTTTTGTTTAGTGCCATTACCCCTGTAAATTTTTTACCCATACTTAAAACCTCCGTAAAATACTTATGAGAGAAAATTTTTTCTCATAAGTTTTTTATCTTGCTTTGATTTTACCACTTTTTACGGTGTGGGTCAAGTGTGAGTTTTTTTATAAAGTGGCTTAAATAAAGGGTTTATAAGCATTTTTTCAAGATGAAGCTCGCCACGGTAAAGCTTTTGAAGGACTTTTAAAGAGATATTTTAACAAGTAAATTTGAAATAAAAAGCGCTTTCCCGAACACGGGAAGGCGCTTTTTTTAATCTTTAGAGAGTCTGTTTATAATGTTTTCGGCAATTTTAAAGTCCTCTTCGCTTAACAAAGATAATTTTTTAACTATGCTGCTTAATTGTTTTTCCGATCTTTTGCCGGTTAAAATATAATCTGCGGAAACATTCAGAGCCTCGCACAGGTTGCGAAGATTTTCCGGTCTTATGGCTTTCTTTCCAAGCTCAATGCAGGAAAGCGACTGAATACTTATATTAATTTTTTCTGAAACCTGCTCCTGAGTAAGACCTGATTTTTTTCTCTGAGCCGAAATTCTGTTACCCATTTCTGTTAAAAATGTATTACCGCTCATACTTCGCACCTCGCTTTATACAACTATTATATTAAAAAGACTCATAAATTATAATCAATCATAGTTAAAATTATATTGACAATATTAAACCATAGTGTTATAATAAGAAAAAATTTAAGGAGTTGTTTTTAATGAAAAAGGTCATATCTTTAATAGTTGCGGTTTTGGTGCTGGCAGGAGCCGCGTTTTACACTGCAACCGCGGCGCAGAAAGAGGAAAATTTAAGCGATACCTTTTATCAAGAGATACTTCCTATTTATTACAGAAATAAAAATTTCTCTGATATGAATGCGTATAATATAGCTTACTATACAGCCGGTCAGTATGTAGAAAAAGAAACCGATTTTGAGTTCTATGACTGCGACGATAACGGTAAATTTTATCCGAGCGGCGACGACGGACTTTTTATTAAGGTAGACGCCGATAAATTTGACGAAACGGTTAAAAAATGTTTCGCTTATAAAGGTGATTTCAGAAAAGATTATTTGGAAATCCTCGATAACAGCGAAGTTTATAACGGTATAAAGCTTGATAACGGTTATTATGATGAAAAAGATAATTATTATATCATTTTTTGGAGTTACAGAGCAGGCGGCGGAGCAGATTTCGCTTATGCAGGATATATTAAATCAGGCTCGGGATATAAAGTTTATGTCAAAGGCGTTAATGAAGACGGATCGGACCTTAAAGAAAACGAAGATCCTTTTTATGCAGAATTTGATGTGGAGCTTGTCGGAAACTATTTAAAGATAAACGATTTTAAGACTATCTATTCTGTTATGCCTAAAATTGAGGGGCTAACCACATTTGACGATGTTTCTTATGATCTTCCGAAAGGCGTAACCGTAGACGGCGACGATTGTTTTGCACCCGGAACTAAGGTAGAGATAATGAAATCGGAAGAGGGAGATTATGCTTTCGATAATGCAAAGCTTGCGCTTAAAGACATTGCTTTAAACGGTAAAATATTCGTTTTTGATATTTATGCTTATGACAGGGGAAATTGGAGCGGCGCCGATGTTCAGCCCTCAAAGCCTGTAAAAGTAACATTTGATATCCCCGAGGGACTTTCTAAAGATAATCTTAAACTTTTCTATATTGCTGACGACGGCAAAAAAGAAGAAATAAAAATCACCGTTGATAAAGAAAACAATAAGGTCACGGCGGAGCTTAAGCATTTCTCCGTTTATGCTTTCTGTAATGTGGAAAACATAGGCTCGGGCGATAATGCGACTTTAACCACAGCGGATAAGACCGTTAAATCACCTAAAACAGGATATGATAACAAAGTCTTGTTTGCAATAATGGGAATCTCACTTTTAAGCGCGGTTTGTTTCGGATTTTCCCTTAGACAATACAATCAGGGTACAATGCTTTTTTGAAGAAACGGCGCATTTATCAACTTTGTTGCCCTCCGCTCACAATACGACAGTATTCCTCGGTCGGGCGCCGCGCCGCTAAACAGCGCCGTTTTCTTAACATATCTTCGACTCATAGCGAGAAAATTTTTTTGATTATGAAGTCGAGGAATGCAGGAATACTGACGTATTTCAAATGACGAGACAATATAATCGGACAAATTTTCCGCTATGAGAAGCGTTGTATCCTGATTGTATTGTCTAAGAAAAAAGTTTAATTTTTAAAGAAAGGCTTTTAGCCTTTCTTTTTTTATTGACATAAGATGTTAAAAAATATAAAATAAAACTAAAGGGGGATTTGAAATGAAAAAAGATTATTCTAATTATCCGGAAAGTCAAAAAAGAGTTTTGAGTATGTGGGAGTATTTCGGCCTTACTATTCTTTACGGACTGCCGATCATAGGGTTTATATTCCTTATTATCCACAGCTTTTCAAACGATAATTTAAACCGCCGCAATTTTGCGAGATCGCATTGGTGCAGCTTTATTCTTCTCGCTTTATTGATGATAATAACTATAGCTACGGGAGTTTACACCGCAATATTCTCTTCTCTTTTAACCGCTTCTTTATAAAAAGCTTGACAAATTATTAAAAAGGATATAAAATTATTTTATATTTATTAATAAAAGCGTTTGAGCAAAAAAGAGTAATGCGTAAGAAAGTTCAAAGAGAGCCGTCGGTTGCTGTGAGGCGGCAGCGAGTATCCGTATGAAATACATTTTGCAAGCTGCGTGCTGAAAATTTTAGTAGGCATTGCCGGGAAGTTAAAAGCCGCCGTTATCATGGCTTAAAGAGGCATTATCCTTTGTGATAAAGCAACGCAGAGTGGTACCGCGGATCATTTCTTGAATTCGTCCCTGCATCCTTTTTCGGGTGCGGGGGCTTTTTGTTTAAAAACAAACACGGAGGTAAAAAATATGAAAAAAGCAGTTTTAAAAGTTGCTTCTTTTGTGCTTTGCTTAGCTTTAACATTAAGCTTTGCAGGCTGTAAGGGAAGCAAGAAAGATGTTTACAATGTCGGAATTTGCCAGCTCGTAACTCACGGTGCGCTTGATAAAGCGACCGACGGATTCAAGCAGGCTCTTATCGATAAGCTCGGTAAGGATAAGGTCAAATTTGATTATCAGAACGCGGCGAACGATTCGAACGCCTGCTCAACAATTGTAAATTCCTTTGTTCAGAAAAAATATGACCTTATAATGGCTAATGCGACGCCCGCTCTTCAGGCGGCTTATAACGCAACTACCACTATCCCGATCCTCGGCACTTCCGTAACTGAATACGGCGTAGCCCTCGGAATAGAGAACTTTAGCGGTACTGTCGGAGGAAATGTTTCGGGAACCAGCGATTTGGCACCGCTTGATAAGCAGGCTGAAATGATAACGGAGCTTTTCCCGAACACGAAAAAAGTCGGAATCGTTTACTGCTCCGCAGAGCCTAACTCAATGTATCAGGTTGAGCAGGTTGAGAAATTCCTTAAGGCTAAAAATATCGAAGTAACAAGATATTCTTTTTCAGACTCTAACGATATAGCTTCTGTTGTTTCTTCTGCTGCTGCAAACAGCGATGTTATCTATATTCCTACAGATAACACCGCAGCCAGCTGTGCGGAAACGATAGGCGGTATCGTAGTAGATAAAAAGGTTCCTGTAATTGCGGGCGAGGCTTCTATTTGCCGCGGCTGCGGAGTTGCAACTCTTTCAATAGACTATTATGACCTCGGCTACAAGACCGGTGAAATGGCAGCCGAAATATTAACCGGCAAAAAAGACATCAAGAATATGAAGATCGAATATGTTGACGCTAAAAAGGAGTATAACAAAACCATCTGCGAGAAACTCGGCATCACAATTCCCTCCGATTATTCTGAATTAGGAGAATAATAATGGAACTTTTAAGCACTTTACCGGGTGCGATCGCGCAGGGACTTATCTGGGGCATAATGGCTATAGGTGTATATATAACCTATAAGATCCTCGATATCGCCGACCTTACGGTAGACGGATCGATGTGCACAGGTGCCGCCGTTTGCGCTGTTATGTTGATTAAAGGCATAAATCCTTATCTTTGCATTTTAGCGGCGTTACTCGTCGGAATGCTGGCAGGAGCGGTCACAGGTTTAATTCACACCGCTCTCGGAATTCCGGCTATTCTCGCCGGAATTCTTACACAGCTTATTTTATGGTCTGTAAACCTTAAAATAATGGGCAAGGCAAATATCTCTATTTCCACAAGAAACTTTAAAGTACTACTCAGCCAAATGGATATCAATTCCTCTATTGTGGTGCTTCTTATTTTCAGCGCCGTATTGATTGCTATTCTTTATTGGTTCTTCGGAACTGAGAGAGGCTGCTCTTTAAGAGCAACGGGAAGCAACCTTAATATGAGCCGCGCTCAGGGAATAAATACAAATGTCAATATTGTGCTCGGTCTTATGATATCTAACGGGATTGTAGCTCTCTCGGGCGCTCTTCTTTCGCAGTATCAGGGCTTTGCCGATATTAACAGGGGAAAAGGCGCGATCGTTATCGGTCTTGCCGCCGTTATAATCGGCGAGGCGGTATTTTCAAAGATCGCGAAGAATTTCGCTGTAAGGCTTATTTCAGTCCTTGTAGGCGGAATAATTTACTATATAGTTTATCAGGTAATAATTTTCTTAGGAATAGATACCGATCTTCTCAGAATGCTCTCGGCAATAGTTGTTATCCTCTTCCTCGGATTGCCTTATGTTAAAAAGCATTACTTTTCGGCGGTTAAAAAGGGAGGTAACGATTAATGCTTGAACTTAAAAACATTAAGAAAACATTTAATCCCGGAACCGTTAATGAAAAGGTCGCTTTAGACGAATTGAGCCTTACTATCAACGACGGCGAGTTCGTTACCGTGATAGGAGGCAACGGCGCGGGAAAATCCACGCTTTTAAACGCCGTTTGCGGTACCTGGAGGGTGGACAGCGGAAGAATTCTTATCGATAATTCCGATGTTACAAATATGCCGGAGTATAAAAGAGCGAAATTTTTAGGCAGAGTTTTTCAGGATCCTATGATGGGTACTGCCGCCGATATGGAAATAGAAGAAAACCTTGCTTTGGCAACAAGAAGAGGCAAGCACAGAGGTCTTAAAAAAGGTATCACCTCCGCCGAGCGTGAAACCTATAAAAAGCTTTTGAGCGAATTAGGATTAGGTCTTGAAGAAAGACTTAAAACGAAAATGGGACTTCTTTCCGGCGGTCAAAGACAGACTGTTACTTTGCTTATGGCGGCTATGAATAAGCCTAAGCTCCTTCTTTTGGACGAACACACTGCGGCGCTTGATCCTAAAACCGCCGAAAAGGTGCTTGAAATAACCCAGAGAATAGTAACCGAAAATAATCTTACCACCCTTATGATAACTCATAATATGCGCGACGCTATTAAGTACGGCAACCGCCTTATTATGCTCTATGAGGGCAAGATAGCTTTCGATGTGAGCGGTGAAGAGAAGAAAAATCTTACGGTCGAGCAGCTGCTTGAGCTGTTTAATAAAGCAAAGATAGATTTTTCATCCGATAAAGCCATTCTTTCATAAAATTATAAAAACCTTCATACTTTTTAGTAGACAATACAATCAGGATACAATGCTTTTTTGAAGAAACGGCGCATTCATCGACTTTGTTGCCCTCCGCTCACAATACGACAGTATTCTTCGGTCGGGCGCCGCGCCGCTAAACAGCGCCGTTATCTTACAAAATCTTCGACTCATAGCGAGAAAATTTTTTTGATTATGAAGTCGAGGAATGCAGGAATACTGCCGTATTTCAAATGACGAGACAATATAATCGGACAAATTTTCCGCTATGAGAAGCGTTGTATCCTGATTGTATTGTCTATGGAGGTTTTTATTTATGCAGTTTTTAAAAATCTTTGCGCTTGTTTTAAGTGTGGCAGGAGCTTTATGCATTCTAGGCTTTTGCATAGGCAGCAGAAAGCCTTTTAAATATATTTTTATCAATTTTTTAATAGGAGCCGCGGCGCTCGCCGCCGTAAATCTCACGGCAAGGTTTACGGGAATAAGAATTCCCATAAACCCTTATTCCGCGTGCGCAGGCTCGGTATTCGGTCTGCCGGGTGTCTGCGGACTGCTGTTTTTAAGGCTGATTATGTAAAATCCGTTGACTTTACACGCAAAAAGTATTAATATAATATATGTAAAAATCTTTTTGCGGAGAAAAAAATGTTTTTTTTATTATCATTTTTATTTGCTTTTTTGCAGTGCGTTTTAACATATAATTTAACCAAATTTTCCGAAAGAAAAATTTTTAAAAGCGCAGTTTTGGTTTTTATTGTTAAATTTGCGCTTTATGCCGGAGGAGTTTATCTTCTTATTTTTAAATGGCTCGGCTATATCGTCAGCATTCTCGGAGGATTTTTGTCGGGAATTTCGATAGGATTTATCTGCTGCATTATATATAGAATGTTTTTCTGCGATAATCTTTATGGGCTGTGGCTCGTTATCAAAGGCGGATATAATTCCGTGGTTCGCTTCTTTAAAAACGCGGCTTATAAAAGGAAAATGAAAAAGCGCCGCAGGCAGGTAAAATAATCATAAAAAGACTTCGGTCGGGAGCATATCTGCTCCCGACCTTTTATTTATAAAAAAATTTTTAAAAAATTTTTTCAAACCGGGCATAAACTGTCCGGTTTTATCTTTATAATGGCTTTGCAGCTGCAAAAAAATAATATGAAAGAAGGAAAAAATATGGCTTGCAGAGATGCTTTAAAAAATCTTACTGCTTCTTTAAGCGAAGCAAAAATTGAAAATTTTATTTCGGTTGAATCTAATTCCGACAGACTTTTTTTCGGGGTGGATTCAAAATCACCCGCAGATAATATTCTTCAAAATAATTTGACCGAATATGAGTGGGTGCTAAGAAATAAAATTCCTCCCGCCTTTTGGGGAAGAAATATTAACGGAGAAAATGCACTTACAAAGGAAGAAATTGAATTTCTTCATAAAAAAGGGTGCAGGATAGCGGCAATATGTTTTGATCCGGAAGAAAAAAACACAGAGGAAAGCGGAAGAAAATTCGCAAATAAAATCAGCGATATTGCTTATGATACCGGAGTTCCGGAGGGTACAACTCTATTCCTTGAAATCAAGGACGATGAAACAGTTACAGCAGAATATATGGGAGGATTTTCTGATGAACTGCTTAGCGAGGGATATATGCCGGCTTTCAAGGCTAATACCGACGCAAATTATAATTTTGATAAGGAATTCAGTAAAGGGATGCAAAATAATCACGAGGCTTTTAAAACCTGTATCATTTGGGCGACGGCACCGAGCCTTGCAGATTATGATAATATGACAACTTCTCATCTTATTCATCCTGATAATTGGATGCCGTTTGCACCGTCATCCGTAACAAGAGAGGATATTGCTCTTTGGCAATACGGGAAAGAATGTCACCCGATATTCGATAATGACGGAAATCCGACTTCCTTTAATGTAAGTCTGATAAAAGACAAAAAAATAATAATTAAAACAATGTTTTAAAGAAAATGGAGGTAAAAAAATATGAGTGTTTATGCTGTAAATGTATATCCGTCTTCCGCTACGGTCGATAAGGGCGATTGGTTTATCAAAGCTACAGCTGTGGTCAGTGCTTCTGACAGCTGCAGTTCAGATGTCAGATGGTTTAGCGGTGACGAAAGTATTGCTACGGTCAATCCGAATTACGGCTATATTTTCGGCGTAAAGCCCGGAACAGTAAAAATATATGCCGAATCGGTTCGGGATCGTACTAAATGGGGCTTTATAACCGTTACCGTAAGAAATGTCGCAATAAAAGTTACCGGTATAACCGTTAATCCCGTTGAATTGAAAATGAACACAGGTGAAACCTATTCTTTGTGTACAGTCTTAAGTCCTTACAATGCGGATAATAAAAAAGTAAGATGGACAAGCAGTAATCCCACAGTCGCTTCTGTAAGAGAGAGCACCGGTAAAATAACCGCAAAGAACCCCGGAACTGCTACGATCACCGTTACAACCGATGACGGCGGATTTTCCGCGAGCTGTTCAGTCAGGGTTTATTATGACACAATAACAATTAAAAAAGACGGGTATTTTAATAAAATCATCTTTAAAAAAAGCGGAAAAGAATGGCGCTGTATAAACGCCGATATGGTTTTTGATAGTAATTATGCTAATGATATCAATTATATTCAAAGATCGAATTTTAATGCTTATAAAAATTATGATAAAGGCGAAACAGGAATCTACAGAACTTATACCGATGAGGAATTAAAAATTTTGTTTGCTTTGGATCCTTACGGCGTTGCAAATTATGTTGAAAGATATGCAAATACAATAGGCGGGGTTTGCGGAGCCGTTCAGGAAAAAGACAGAGTTTTCAGGTTGCTTTTTAATCGAAATCCTATGTATTTCTATAGATCTACAGACGGTAGCACTTGGTATCCGACAAATGATAAAAGCGATCTAAAAACAGTGGTATCAGAATCGGAAACTCTTTTCGGTATGCATGCGCTGCATGATTATTATAACAAACATCAATTTCGTGAAGTTTGCGTTTCGATAATTAATATAGCTCTCATTGCTGCAAAGTTTGCTACAGGTGTTATAGAGCTTTATGCGGCTGAAAAATTTATTGACACAGCTATGAAAATATTTAATTTTGTTTCTATTGCGGTAAAAGGCGGCTTTTTTGCTTCTTCGTCTGAAAGTTTTGTGAAAAATGCTTTTGCCGATACTGATTTAAATTGGGCATTCTCTTTAGTTTCGGTTTATAATAATTTAAATGATATTGCAAATAGCTGGAATCAAAGAAAAAATTATTATCATCAGATTATTGATTATTGTGCGGATAAGTCAAATTATAATATAAAAGCAGAACTTAAATCCGGAAAAAATTATTATCTTGAAGATATAAGAAAAGTTTTAAATTAATTTTATAAAACAGTCCGTAAAAGCACAAGCTTTTACGGACTGTTTTTTTCTTCCATTTCAAAGTATTTTTTGTTATATATTAAAAAAGGCTTTTTGTTTTTAAATCTTATCACATAAAAATCCTGGTTTATTTCGGAGGTGCGGTATAAAGTTTTGCGATCAAAAGGAAAAAGTGAGGACCAGGAATAATAAATTATTTCAGAAAAAAGAAATTTTCCGCTTCTGGCAAATTGCAGGGAAGGCTCGTATGTTGGAGTTTTATCAAAAATACTGTTTTTGGCGTAAAGGCGTTTTTCAGTTACCCAGTCTGTGATTGTTTCAAAATTTTCTGTTTTTATTGCTTTCTTTTTTGAAATAAATTCAATCAGTCCTAAAATAAAGATTATAAAATTAATACCCACAAATATAAAAGCGAAAAAGATAATATCTATTAATTCTATAGATTTATTAAAAAAATCAACCATGACAAAACAAAATAAAGGTAAAAAACAAAAATATAAAAAAATAAAAATCGGAATCTCTTTAAAGCAACCTTTGAAATGGGATTTTGTTAGCGCCTCTAGATCCAAAATTATTTTGTCTTTCGTAAGCAATTCTTTTTTCATAAACACGCTCACCTAAATTTATTTTCTACTATTTTAATTATATCAGAGCGGAAAATGAATGTCTATCACATTTTATTAAATGCTTAGTTGTGAGCAGATATGCTCACAACCTTTTTTAGAATATGATTTTATCGCCTATTCAAAAAGCACAAAACACTTGTAAATATATTTTAAAGCGATTATAATGAAAATGAATATAATGATATTCTTTCAGACGCGTTGAGAATAAACCTACCGACAGGGAGGGGACTTTATATGATTAAAAAAAGTAAGTTTGTTTCAGTGGTCCGTAAAACAATACTTGCTTTAACGGCTATCGTAATGATAATCTGCTTTATCCGGGACTTTACCGATATTACAAATGACAAAATAGATCAAGGATTAACTTGTTTTTACTATTTATTTTTTGTTTTCCCTATTCTTTTAGAAGAGATTGTTTTATTCCGAAGTGTGCGTAGAATTTTTAATGCGGATTTTAGGGGTTTTTTTAAGATTTGTTGTATTGTTTCTGCAAGTCTGATTTTTTGCGCATTAGTTTTTCAAATTCTTGTTTTCGCCCGAGTTATTACAGCAGATATGTTGCCGGAAGGGCATGGTGCTGCAAGTTCCCGCCTTCTAGGAATTCTTTTTTTAACAGAATGGCCCGTGATTATAGTGTCTTTTATTTTAGGAAGTTTTCGTAAAAAAGTTTTAAATTAATTTGATAAAACAGTCCGTAAAAGCTTGTGCTTTTACGGACTGTTTTTTTCTTCCATTTCAAAGTATTTTTTGTTATATATTAAAAAAGGCTTTTTGTTTTTAAATCTTATCACATAAAAATCCTGATTTATTTCGGAGGTGCGGTATAAAGTTTTGCTATCAAAAGGAAAAAGTGAGGACCAGGAATAATAAATTGTATCAGAAAAAAGAAATTTTCCGCTTCTGGCAAATTGCAGGGAAGGTTCGTATGTAGAAGTTTCACCGAAAAAACTCCATTTGGAGAAAAGGCGTTTTTCAGTTAACCAGTCTGTGATTATTTCAAAATTTTCTGTTTTTATAGCTTTCTTTCTTGAAATAAATTCAATCAGTTCTATGATAAAGATTATAAAATTAATACCCACAAATATAAATGCGAAAAAGATAATATCTATTAATTCTATAGATTTTTTAAAAAGAAAAGCTCTAACAATACAAAAGTAAGGTAAAAAACAAAAATATAAAAAAATAAAAATCGGAATCGCTCTAAAGCAACTTTTGAAATCGGCTTTTGTTATCGACTCTAAATCAAAAATTATTTTGTCTTTCGTAAGCAATTCTTTTTTCATAAACACGCTCACCTAAATTTATTTTCTATTATTTTAATTATATCAGAGCGGAAAATATTTGTCTATCACATTTTATGAGTGACTTGAAAATTTATAGCACAAAGCATATAATTTAATTATAAAGGGGTGTGAAAATTTGGATAAAGTATCTTCGATCAAGAAAAGCACAAAACGATTATTGATAGCGGCTTTAGTAATTATTATTTTGAGCGTTATTTCACTGCCGGCATATATTGTCTTTAAAAACTCGACCTTTAAAAGAACGGATTCTAAGGAAAAATTTTTGAGCGGCGATTATACTTCTTATAACGGCGGAAAAGAAGCCTCGGAATTTTTTAAAAGGTTTGCGGGTTTAGATAATTATCAAGATATTTCTTTTAAATACAGGGATAACGATGATAGAATAACCCTTAAACACGCTTCGCACACTGTTTTTGTGCTTGATATAAAGTATAATTCCGAAGATTATTTATCTCTAAGATCCTCGCTTTTTGAAAATACCGATAAGCCTGATGAGGAAAATAAAACAAATTATTTCGGCTCATATTTATTAGCCGCGGTCAATTTGCAGGATAAGGTTTTTTCGGATAACTATTGCGGTATTTTCTTTGACGGTGAAAGAAATACCATAAGATATGTTTTTATTTACAATGTTGAGCGCGATAAAGTGAGCAATAATGATTTAAAGGCTATAATGCGTTCAAGCGTAGAGCTTGAGTGGAACTGAAATTCAAGGCTGCCGCGTTAAGTTAAACTTAACGCGGCAGTTTTTCTTTTTAGGACTTTTTATTATCGGGATTTAAGCTTTTTAAAGCCGATTTTATCGTCTTTAATTTTTAAGATTGGTTTTGAAACGGACTCAAAGATTTCTTTTGATGTTTCTATATTATTCAAGAAATATTTAATTTCAGTATCGGAAATTTTATATTCCGAAAAGGATTGCTCGAAGAGCTTTTCGCCATCTGTATTTAAAATGGTATAAATATAATCAGTATGCTCGGGGGGCGGCACCAACTCTTACATATAGAAAAGCACCGTTATTTAAAGGTTTATAGTAAGTCGGCAACTCGATTATAAGATAAACAGAACCTTCCTTTACAGTAAAAATCTTTAAAGATTCATTTGATTTTATCAAAAGCTCGTTTATATTATCGCCGTTTAAATCAAACAGAGCGTACTTTGCGGTTTTATCGGAAGAAAGATCCGATATTTTAATTTTTTATTATCAGCGCCTGCCGCCGTTACTTTGCCGGAGATAAAGCTATCGTAAACAGAATTGTCGGTATCCTTTTTCGCATTGCAGGAGGCAAGGCTTAGAACAACAGCCGCTAAAAAAATCAAAGCATAAAATTTTTTCATAACAAATCCTTTAGAAAATATAATTTTTAAAAAGTGTGATATCAATATCAGTATCGCCGAGTTTTTTGATGTTTTCCGAAATTTCGGTATCCGAAAGATAAGCATTATCATCTGTAACGGGTACGGAAAATTTCGATACTGTTTTCATTTCCCCGTTTTCAAGGCTTTCTTTTTTAAATATCATTTCATCGCCGTCACGAGTGTAAGAATAAGATCTTATCGCATTAAAGCTTTCAGACGACTGATCAAACTTGCTTAAGCTGTAGACAGTGATCCCATCTCCTGAAAGACTTGAAAGTATCAATCCCTTTTCTTTATCTGCCGCAACATTTGCAAGATTTTTGAAGTTTTTAGCTTTTACAAGCTCCTTTTTTTCGGGATCCCACAGATACGCGTAAAAATACTTTGCGTATGCACTTTGCTCAAATGGTATAAGTATATCGTTATATCCGTCAAAATTCACATCATAAACATAAAAGGGCTTTTTTGTAAATTTTTCGTTTTCAGAAAGTTCTGTTTTTTGGGTTTTATTTTCGGTTTTAAGCGAAAAGGACTTTATGTTGAGTTTTTGCGAATTGGAATAATCAAACGAGATATCATAAGTAACCGAGGAATTCAAAGCGTATTTATAGCTTTCCGAGCTTGCTTTTGAATTTTTGCAGGCGGTAAGGCTCAAAACGGACATTATCAAAACTAAGAAAACCGCAATTTTTTTCATATTGTTCCTCCTTTACGAAAATTTAATATCTTTATTTTCGTTATAAAGTCTTTTTGATTCTTCTATCAGAGCTTTATTTTCACAAAGCTCGTAAATTTTTCCTTTTTCGCCGAGAATCCCAGAGTAATCTTCTTCGAAAATTGCGGAGGAAACGAGTTTATTATTTTCAATATTTACAACTCCGAAATGATTTACTCCGCCGCCGCAGCAAAAATAGAATATACCCGGAAAATCTTTTTTATCGGATAAAAAGAGCCTTGTGGTGCCGGTATAAAAATCATAGGAATCAAGTTTAGTGATTTTATCGGAGGAAGTATAAACTGTTATAGCTGTGTTTTTAAGCACGATAAGTTCATCTGAAGAGTTATTGTCAATATCCTTAATTATATAATGAAGATCGGGATTTTTTGTTTTCAGCTCTTCTACAAATGCAGAATATGAGGGCTTTTTCTCTTTGCAGGAGGCAAAGCTCAAAACGGACATTATCAAAACTAAGAAAACCGCAATTTTTTTCATAAGATCATCTCCTTGATTTTTATTATATTCTTGTGTGTTTCGTTTTAAAAGAAACAAAACGGTTACTCTTAGTTACAATTTAGAAAATTATGGAAACAAAATGTTTTTTTAAACGCTTTGATATAAGTTTATTTTGATTGACTTTAAGCATAAATTATTGTAAAATAATTTAGTGAGAAAATAATATTGATTTTTAGGAGCTGAGTGATTTTGAAACCTGTTTATAAAAGAATTCTTTTAAAGCTGAGCGGCGAAGTTCTCGCAGGAGAAAAAGGCACCGGAATCGATTTCGATAAGGTTATCGAAGTATGCAAAAGCGTTAAAAAATGCGTGGATATGGGCGTTGAAGTAGCGATAGTTGTCGGAGGGGGCAACTTCTGGCGCGGAAGATCGAGCGGAAAGATGGACCGCACGAGAGCCGACCATATGGGAATGCTCGCTACTACTATTAACTCGCTCGCTCTTGCCGACGCGCTTGAGCAGTTAGGCGTTACCGCGAGAGTGCAGACGGCTATCGAAATGCGTCAGATAGCAGAGCCTTACATAAGAAATAAAGCTGTGCGCCACCTTGAAAAAGGAAGAGTTGTTATTTTCGGCTGCGGAACGGGAAATCCTTTCTTCTCTACCGATACTGCCGCGGCGCTCAGAGCCGCCGAGATAGGAGCCGATGTTATATTTAAGGCAACGAATGTTGACGGAGTTTATGACTGCGATCCGAAAGTCAATCCCGAAGCTAAAAAATTCGAAACTCTTTCGCACCACGATGTGCTGTCATTAGAGCTTCATGTTATGGATTCGACGGCGGCTTCGCTTTGTATGGATAACAATATTGAAATTCTTGTTTTCAATCTTAATGATCCCGAAAATATTGTAAGAGCCGTTTTAGGTAAGCACAACGGCACGCTTGTAAAATAAATTAATTCCGGAGGAAATTTTATGCAGGAACTACTTAAAAACACCGAAGAAAAGATGGAAAAATCCATAGCGGCTTTAGAGCGCGAATATAAGTCTATAAGAGCCGGCAGGGCTAACGCCTCTGTTCTTGACAGAATCACCGTCGATTATTACGGAGTACCCACCCCCATTCAGCAGATGGCGGCGATATCTATTCCCGAGGCGAGAATTCTTATGATCCAGCCCTGGGATATCTCCACTTTAAAGGAAATCGAAAAAGCTATATTAACTTCCGAAATTGGAATAAATCCTCAAAACGACGGAAAGGTTATAAGACTTAACTTCCCCCCTCTTACTGAGGAGCGCAGAAAAGAGATCGTTAAAGAAGTTAAGAAAAAATCGGAGGACGCGAAGGTCGCTTTAAGAAATCAGCGCAGGGACGCGCTCGATAAGCTGAAAGCGCTTAAAAAAGCTTCAAAGATCACGGAAGACGAGGAGTCCGACGGAGAGAAGAAGATCCAGAAGCTCACCGATAAATTCTGCAAGGAAAGCGACGAGCTTTGTTCTGCTAAAGAAAAAGAGATAATGGAGCTTTAATAATGCTTTTTAAAAAGAAAAAAGCCTTAAATGTCGATATTTTGCCAACATCTATAGCGATTATAATGGACGGTAACGGCAGGTGGGCGAAAAAGCGCGGTCTTCCGAGGTCCGCAGGTCACGCGGCGGGTGCGAAGAATTTCAAGACCATTGCGAGATACTGCAATAAAATAGGAATCAAATATCTTACCGTGTATGCTTTTTCCACCGAAAATTGGAAGCGCCCGAAAGAAGAGGTCGATAATATAATGGACCTTTTCAGAAGCTATCTTAAAGATGTGGATAATTTTAAGGGTGAAAATATCAGGCTGCAGTTTATCGGCGACAGATCCCCTCTTGACGACGATATAAAGGAGCTTATGCTAAATGCCGAAAAGGAATCGGAAAACGCAACGGGTCTTCACCTTAATATGGCGATAAATTACGGCGGACGCGACGAGATAGTAAACGCCGTGAAAAACATCGCCGAAAAAAAGATACCCCCCGAAGATATCACCGAGGAGCTTATCTCTTCGGAGCTTTACACGGCGGGTCAGCCCGATCCCGATTTTATTATTAGACCGAGCGGAGAGTACAGGCTATCAAATTATCTTATTTGGCAGTCTGCTTATGCGGAATATTGGTTCTCCGATGTTTTATGGCCGGATTTCACGCCGCGCCATCTTGATAAGGCTTTGGAGGAATTCTCTCACCGAAACCGCAGGTTCGGCGGGGTATAAATTAAAAATATTGGGAGCTTTTTAAATGGAAACGCGAATTATTTCAGGTGCAGTGCTTATATCCCTTATCACCCTGATCTTAGCTTTGGGATATAATCAAAACAGAATAGTTATAACCCTTTTTATAGGTTTTGTCGCGGCGGCTGCCGTTTATGAAATGCTTAAAAATGCTTTTAAGGTCGAAAAAAAATTAATTTATATTATTTCGTCTGTTTATGCGTTTTTGCAGGTGCTTTTTATAAGCGGAGTATTTGAAAACACGCTGCTTAATATGTTTTCGCACGAGCGGATAACTAATAAAGCCGATCTTGCAAGGCGGATATTTATTACAAATACTCTTTATAATAACGGCAAAATGGGACTTCTTGCGGTAAGTATTGCCGTTATATATTTCATTTTCGCCGTTTGTATGATCCTTAAAAATCACGGCAAATTTTCGCTTGCTCAAGTAGCCGGAATTTCCTGTATGCCGTTTATAATAGCGAGAGGATTTTCTTTCCTTGAAAGCATTGTGGTTTTAAGCGTCGGCACAGTTTCAAATCCGGGGCTTTATTATCTCTTGCTTTTGCTTGATTTTTCGGCTGTCTGCGATACGGGCGCGTATTTCACAGGCGTAGTATTAGGCAAAAGAAAGCTTTGCCCGAATATCAGCCCTCATAAAACAGTTGAGGGAGCGATAGGTGGCATAGTTTCAAGCGTTCTTGTATGCGTGATTTTGGTTTTCGCATTCAAATCAAATAAAATTTTACCCACCATTTTGCTTACTATACCGCTCTGCATTGTAGGAATGCTCGGCGATCTCTTCGCTTCTTCCTTTAAAAGAGCCGCAGATATTAAGGATTACGGAAAGATAATCCCCGGCCACGGCGGTATTCTCGATAGGTTTGACAGCGTACTTCTTTTATCACCGGTGGTATATATTCTTATAAATTACGGTATAATTTAATGAAAGACCTTGTAATTTTAGGCTCAACGGGCTCAATCGGCAGGCAAAGCCTTGAAGTGGCTCAAAAATGCGGCTTTAAGGTAAGCGCACTTGCGGCGGGCTCCGATATTAAGCTTTTGGAAATTCAGGCGAGAAAATTTTTGCCCGAATGCGTTGCCGTGGCAAACGAGAAAGCGGCAAAAGAATTAAAGCTTCGCCTTAAAGACACAAATATTAAGGTCTTATCGGGGCAAGAGGGCGTCTTGAGTGCCGCCTCGGATTACGGCGATACGGTTATCAGCGCAATAGTCGGCATAGCGGGCTTATTGCCTACATTGACCGCGATAAACGCCGGCAAGACCATAGCGCTTGCAAATAAAGAAACTCTTGTTACCGCGGGTAAGCTTGTTAAAGCCGCGGCAAAAGAGAAAAATGTTAAATTGATCCCTGTTGACAGCGAGCATTCGGCTATTTTTCAGTCTTTGCAGGGAGTAAAAGAAAAAATTCCTAAAAAAATAATTCTAACTGCCTCCGGCGGACCTTTTTTCGGAAAAACCAAAGAAGAGCTGAAGAGTGTAACCGTAGAGCAGGCGCTCAATCATCCTAACTGGTCTATGGGAGCTAAAATAACCGTGGACTCTGCAACGCTGATGAATAAAGGCTTAGAGGTTATTGAGGCGGTCCACCTTTTCGGGGTGAAAGCAGAGGATATAGAAGTCGTCGTTCACAGGCAGAGTATTCTTCATTCCGCTGTGGAGCTTAATGACGGCGCGGTGATAGCGCAGCTCGGCACGCCAGATATGCGCCTGCCTATTCAGTATGCGCTTACCTATCCCGAAAGAAAAGAATGCTTTGAAAGGCTTGATCTTTTTAAGGTCAAAACGCTTACTTTCGAAAAACCCGATACCGATACCTTTAAATGCCTTCCCCTTTGCATTGAGGCGATAAACAGGGGCGGTCTTTACCCCGCGGCGATAAACGGGGCAAACGAGGAATCGGTCAAGCTCTTTTTAGAGGGAAAAATAAAATTTACCGATATTGAAAAGCTTAACGGCGAAGCTATGCTTAATGCTTACAGCAATGAAAATTACACTATAGAGGATGTTTTTGAAGCGGATAGGGCCGCGAGGGAATTTGTGCGGTCGCATTTTTAAGACAGGAGTGGTTTTTATTTCCTCGGTATTAAATGTTTTGAATAATATCTGGCCGTATCTTGTGGCGGTGCTTCTTTTTTTAGTTCTGATAATCATTCACGAATTCGGCCATTTTATAGCGGCAAAGCTTTTGGGAGTAAAGGTGAATGAATTTGCAGTAGGCTTCGGACCTAAGCTTTTTTCAAAGAAAAAAGGAGAAACCGAGTATAAAGTAAACCTTATTCCTTTAGGCGGTTACTGCGCTATGGAGGGAGAAGACGAGGAAAGCTCCGATGAGCGCGCGTTTTGCAAAAAAAGCGCCTGGAGAAGATTTATAATCGTTGCAATGGGCGCGATATTCAATCTGCTTTTGGGAATAATTCTTGTAAGCTTTACGCTTATTCCCTCAAAGCAGTTTACCACAACAAAAATCGCCGCTTTTGACGAAAATGCTTCAAGCGAAGAATCGGGCCTTAGGGTTGACGATAAAATTTTAAAGGTTGACGGCAGAAAGATTTACACGACTTATGATCTAAGCTATGCTTTTACAAATGTTAAAACCGGCTCCCTTGATATTGAAGTTGACAGACACGGCGCAAAAAAACTTTTAAAAGATGTAACTTTTGAAATAACCGAAGAAGACGATTTCACTTATATAAATGTGGATTTTAAAGTGTATCCGCAGAAGAAAACCTTTAAAAGCTTTATAAGCCAGACCTTTAAAATGACATTTTCATACTGTGCGGTTATATATAGGTCGCTGTTTGACCTTATAGGGGGAAAATACGGAATAAGCGCCGTATCCGGTCCTGTTGGAGTTACCGCGGCGATAGGCAGCGCCGCAAAGGCAAGCCTTAAAAATCTTATTCCTATTATGGCGCTTATCACTATCAATTTAGGGCTCTTTAATCTTTTGCCCATTCCCGCTCTTGACGGCGGAAGACTGCTTTTCATCTTCATTGAAATGGTAACGCGCAAAAAGATACCTGCCAAATACGAGGCGACTATTCACGCAATAGGATTTATAATTCTTATATTGTTTATGCTTGCTGTAACGGCAAAAGATATCAGGTCGCTTATTTTCCGGTGAAAAAATGGAAACTAAAAGAATAAAAATTGGAAATATTTATATCGGAGCAGGAGAAAAGATAGCGGTGCAGTCTATGCTCAATGCGCCTGCCCACGATATAAAGGAAAACATTGCACAGGCTTTAAGGCTTAAAAATGCCGGCTGTGATATATTAAGAATTTCTGTTCCGGACAAAGAGGCTGTAAAAACTCTTTATGAGGTTAAATGCGCAGTCGATATACCTTTGGTCGCCGATATTCATTTTGATTGGCGGCTAGCGGTAGAAAGCTGCGAGGCGGGAGCGGACAAGATAAGGATAAATCCCGGGAATATCGGAGCAGACGAGCATATTAAAGCCGTGGCCGATAAATGCAGGCAAAAAGAAGTTCCGATAAGAATAGGGGTAAATTCAGGCTCGCTTGAAAAACATATCCTTAAAAAGTTCGGTTCTCCGACAGCCGAGGCTTTGGTCGAAAGCGGACTTTACCATATATCGCTGCTTGAAAAATTCGATTTTAACGATATAGTTTTATCGCTTAAATCTTCGGATGTTAAAACAGCTTATGACGCTTATGTTTTAGCCCACGAAAGGTGCTCTTATCCTCTTCATTTAGGAATTACGGAGGCCGGCACCGAGCATATGGGAACTTTAAGGTCGGCTGCCGGTATCGGAGGTCTTCTTCTTCGCGGAATAGGCGATACCATAAGAGTTTCTCTTACAGACGATCCCGAAAAGGAAGTAAAAGCAGGAATAGATATTTTAAAAGCTATAGGGCAAAGAATTGACGGAATAAGATTTATATCCTGCCCCACCTGCGGAAGAACTTCTATCGACCTTATAGGTCTTGCAAAAGCCGCGGAGGAAAGATTTAAAGGTATAGATAAAAATTTGACCGTCGCAATAATGGGGTGCGTGGTAAACGGTCCCGGCGAGGCAAGCCACGCCGATATAGGTATCGCAGGAGGAAAGAACTGCGGAGTTATTTTTAAAAACGGTAAAGTTTTAAAAAGCAATATAAAAGAAGAGTATCTTCTTGACGAATTGGAAAAAGAAATCAAAAAGATGTAAACAGAGGGGAAAAATAATGCTTAAGCTCTTAGAGCTTTTCGGAAATTTAATAAAGGAAGATTATCCGCCCGCATTTAAAGACGCTGAGCTTTATACCTGCGAGCTTGATCCTCAAAACCGAACGCTTGATATAGGCGTTCGGTTTAGTTGCTATGTGGATAATAAGATAATAAATGATTTTAAGGAAACGCTTATTTCCGCTTTTTCTCTTAAAAATCTTGATTTTGAAGAGAAATTTCCGCCCGAGGCTTTAAATGAAACCGCCTGTGCGGATATCTGCGAAAGAATAAAGGCTAAAAACGCCGCGATAAACGGGTATCTCAATCAGGCGGAATATACTCTAAACGGAGATAATGTGACTGTAACTTTAAAATTCGGCGGTCTTTCAACGCTTAGATCCTGCGAATTTGAAAGCAAATTCGAAAGAGCCGTGTTTAAGCTTTTTGAAAGAGAAATCACCGTTTTGTTTGACGGGCAGGCGGAAGATGTGAAAATAGAAATTCCTAAAACCGTGCAGACAGAGCCGCCTAAAAGGCAAACAAAAGAAAAGGCGGCAAATAAGTCTGCCGTTCCCGTGAAATTTGAGCCCCGCTCGGACAAGCCTCAGAACGGTCTTGTTTATCTTGACGATCCGAGAGTGATTTACGGACCGAGAAGTATAGATACAAATGTCAAAGATATGATCCGCGTAACCGAAGAGGATACATATATATGCTGTTTCGGAGAGGTATTCGGCAGAGAAGACAGGAAGATAAACACAAGAAACGGCGAAAGAGTGATAGTTAAATTCAGCTTTTCGGATCATACTAACGCCCTTTGTGCGAGTATGTTTGTAAAACCCGAGAATTTAGCTTCGCTGTCGGCGGTTAAAGACGGGCAGTATATTCTTGTAAACGGCTCTTATAAATTTGACGATTATAAAAAATCCTTTGTTGTAGAGCCGAAATCAATAGCGCTTTTGCAAAAATATGAGGAAACCGACGATTACGATGGCAAAAAGCGCGTAGAGCTTCACTGCCATACCAATATGTCCGCTAAAGACGCGGTATCGAGCGCGGGAGATATAATAAACTGCGCGTATAAATGGGGCCACACCGCTATCGCCATTACCGACCACGGAGTTGTGCAGAGTTATCCTGCCGCCGCGGCGGCAGTAAGCGCAATCAGGAAAAACGGCGGAAATTTCAAGGTTATTTACGGCGTTGAGAGCTATTTTATCGACGATTATAAAAATAAGCTTGACGGGCTCACAACTAAGCAGATAGCAAAACTTCGAAACCACCAGATAATTTTAGTCAAGAATTTAACGGGACTTAAAAATCTTTATAAAATAGTTTCAAACGCACACCTTGAAAACTTTCACGGCAGACCGATAACCCTTAAAAGCGTGTTAGATGTTTACCGCGAAGGACTGATTGTCGGCACAGCCTGCGAGCAGGGCGAGCTTTATAAAGCTATTGTTGACGGCGCCGACGACGAGGAGCTTAAAAGAATAGCTTCTTATTACGATTATCTTGAAATTCAGCCTTTAGGCAACAATGAATTTATGGTAAGAGAATCGTCGCTGCCGGATAAGGTAAGCGAAAAGACAGGTCAAATTATAAAGGTAAACAGATTTAAAAAAGTTAAAAGCTTAGAGGTAATAAAGGACTTTAACCGCAAGGTTGTAGAAATCGCAGACGCGCTTAATAAACCCGTAGTAGCAACGGGCGATGTGCATTTTTTAACTAAGGAAGACGGCATTATCCGCCAGATAGTTATGGCAGGTCAGGGGTTTGACGATATCGAAAACCAGGCGCCCCTCTATTTTAAAACCACCTCTGAAATGCTTTCGGATTTTGATTATTTCGGCGAGCGGGCAAAGGAATTTGTTATCGATAATCCGAATAAGATCGCCGATATGATATCTGACGATGTTATCCCGGTGCCCGAGGGCAACTATCCGCCTGTGATAGAGGGCTCGGATCAGCTGCTTGAAGATATCTGCTGGGAAAACGCGCATAAGATTTACGGCGACGAGCTTCCCGAAATAGTTGAAAAAAGGCTTAAAAAAGAGCTTGATTCGATTATTAAAAACGGATTTTCCATAATGTATATTTCTGCGCAGAAGCTTGTTGCCTACAGCGAGAAAAAAGGATATTTAGTAGGCTCGCGAGGATCGGTAGGATCGTCTTTTGTCGCAACAATGGCGGGGATATCGGAGGTTAATCCTCTTGCTCCGCATTATGTGTGCCCGAAGTGCAAATACAGCAAATTCTTCACCGACGGCTCTGTGGGCTCGGGTTTTGACCTTCCCGAGGAAAACTGTCCTGTTTGCGGAGAAAAATTAAACCGCAACGGCCACGATATTCCTTTCGAAACATTTTTGGGCTTTAAGGGCGATAAAGTGCCTGATATCGATCTTAACTTCTCCGATGAAGTGCAAAACGATGTTCAGGAGTACACTAAAAGCCTTTTCGGTAAGGAAAACGTTTTTAAAGCGGGTACTATCTCCACTATAGCCGAAAAAACGGCTTACGGTTTTGCCAAAGCTTACTGCGAGAAAACAGGAAAGATATTAAGTCCTGCCGAGCTTGACAGGCTTGCCAAAAAGGTCGAGGGAGCCAAGGTGAAAACCACCACCGGTCAGCACCCTGCAGGAATGATAATCGTGCCTGACGGAATGGAAATTTATGATTTCTGCCCCGTTCAGCACCCGGCAGACGATGTTAAAAGCGATATCATCACCACTCACTTTGATTTCCATTCAATACACGATACCATTTTAAAGCTCGATGAGCTCGGCCATGTTATTCCTACTACATATAAATATCTTGAGGAATATACAGGGATACCTGTAAGCGATATTTCGATGAGCGATCCTGCGGTTTACAGCCTGTTTACTTCCACAAAGGCTCTCGGGGTAGAGCCTGAGGATATTGATTCGCAAAACGGAACATTCTGTTTACCCGAATTCGGCACAAAATTCGTAAGAGAAATGCTTATGGACTGTAAGCCGAAAAACTTTGCCGATCTTTTGCAGATATCGGGACTTTCCCACGGTACAGACGTTTATCTCGGCAACGCAAAGGATCTTATTGATAACGGCACCTGCACCATTTCCGAGGTTATCGGAACGCGTGATAATATAATGGTATACCTTATTCATCAGGGTATGGAAGAGGGAAGAGCCTTTAAGATTACCGAAACCGTGCGTAAAGGTCTTGTCGCTAAAGGCAAGGTATCAAAAGAGGATTGGTCCGCAATGGAAGACGATATGCGGGCGGTCGGAGTTCCCGAATGGTATATCAAGAGCTGCTATAAGATAAAGTATATGTTCCCTAAAGCCCACGCGGCGGCATATGTTATTTCAGCACTCAGAGTCGCATGGTATAAGGTGCATAAGCCGCTTGAATTTTACTGCGCTTACTTCACCGCAAGACCCGAAGATGTCGATGTCGAAGTGCTTATGGGCGGTAAAGAATCCGTAAGAAGATATTTAAGAGATATCAAGGCTAAGGGAAAAGAGGCTTCTAAAAAGGAACTCGATGTCTATGAAAATATGCTTATTTTCAATGAAATGCTTTCAAGAGGAATTGAAATACTTCCTATAGATATCGATAGATCCCATGCCGTTAAGTTTATTCCGGAAAACGGAAAAATGCGTCTTCCTTTCGGCGCGCTGTCAGGCGTAGGCGAAAAAGCGGCGTATTCAATATATGAAGCGGCAAAAAAGGGCGATTTTGTTTCAAGAGAAGACCTTATTATAGAATCCGGCGTTTCAAAAACCGTGATAGCAAAGCTCGGCGAGCTCGGAGCGCTCGGAAGCATACCCGAAACAAATCAAATTTCAATGTTTTAAAAAATTGCGCAGATCCGTTTAATCAGCGGGTTTGCGCAGTTATTTTTTTGCTTTTTAAAATTTTTTTGTAAAAAAAGGTTGCAATTTTGTAACTTTTAGGTATAATATAATAAGTAAGTTGTTACAAACTTGTAACTTTTAAAGAAAGGAGTAATGCTTTATCTTTCACGATATGCTTTCGTGGGCAGGAGAAATAACCGAGCCCTTCAGAAAAAAAGCTAAGAAATTGAGCAGGGCGGTAAGAGTGCTTATTTTCGCCGGATTTTCCGCTGTTGCAATATTTGCGAGCATCGCGGCCGTTGGCGCAAGATTTGCTTATAAAGTAAGCTATCAGGGCGAATATATCGCAACCGTTAAAAGTAAAGATCAGTTTAAAGCGGCTGTAAGTATCGTAAAAGAAAAAGTCACCGGCAGCGATGTTGAATCCACAGTCAGCGCTCCGGAATACTCCGCTGTAATAGCTCTTAATAATGAAATATCCACCGATCAGAATGTGGCGGACGCTATAATTGAAAAAACAGACGATATCGTGCTTGCAAGCGATGTAAAGATTAACGGTAAGGAGATCGGTTTTGTAAAAAAGGACGAGCTTGAGTCCGCTATCAATGATATATATAAGCAGAAAGCACCCGAGGGCGCACAGTGCAGCTTTGTTGAAGAAGTTGAGATAAGCGACGGATATTGTCTGTCAAGCGAAATAAAGGAGTCTGACGAGGCGGTAAGCGAGCTTTCGAATTTGAATGTTAAAGCTGTGGCTACTGTTGTTACAGATATCGAAACCAATTTTAAGGTCGTAACCAAGAAAACTTCAAGTCAGACCGTCGATTATAAAGAGATTCAGGTAGAGGGTAAAAAGGGTGTAAGACGCGTGACCGACGAAGTCGTTTATTTAAACGGCGAGGTGCAGGAGAAAACTACCCTTTCCGATGAAGTTTTAAGCACACCTGTAGACCAGGTCGTTGTAGTAGGAACTGCTAAAACCGCGGCAACTGCCGCTCAGATAAGAATAGCCAAAAGCTCGGGATTTATATTCCCTCTGCCCAATGGTGTATGGCAGGTCAGCTGTTATTACGGTAACGGCGGACATAAAGGCCTTGATTTAAGGGCTCCTAGAGGCACGCAGATATTCGCTGTGGCTTCGGGTAAGGTTGTTTTTTCGGGGTATGACGGATCTTACGGCAACTGCGTAAGGATCGACCACGGAAACGGACTTATCACGACCTATGCGCACGCATCCTCTCTTTGCGTAAGAGCGGGAGAAACGGTAAATGCCGGAGAGGTTATCGCGCTTGTAGGAAGCACGGGATATTCCACGGGAAATCACCTGCATTTCGAAGTTAACTGCAACGGTACCAGGGTAAATCCCGCACCGTATATCGGAGTTAAATAATTTTTGAATTTTTCAGCCGCCCGAAAGTTTTAAGGCTTTCGGGCGGCGTTTTTTTGACTTGACTATTAATAATGTAAATTATATAATATATAATGACATAAAATGTAAATCCGAAAGGTTGGTGCTTGTGGCAAAAACTGTTGCTGAGTACGGAAATGACAGTATAGAAAAGCTTGAGGGACCGGATAGGGTAAGAAAGCGCCCGGCGGTAATTTTCGGGTCCGACGGTATTGACGGCTGCGAGCATTCCGTTTTTGAAATAATCTCTAATTCTATCGACGAGGCAAGAGAAGGCTTCGGCAATAAGATCACCGTAACTTATTTTTCCGACGGCTCGATAGAGGTCGAGGATCACGGAAGAGGAGCGCCGGTCGATTTTAACAATAAGCAGCAGTGCTATAACTGGGAGCTTTTATACTGCGAGATGTACGCCGGAGGAAAATATAATACAAACGACGGTACAAACTATGAATATTCCGTCGGATTAAACGGACTCGGTCTTTGCTCTACTCAGTATACCGCGGAATATATGGATGTTGAGATAAAGCGCGACGGTTTTAAATACAATCTCCACTTTGAACACGGCTATAATATAGGCGGACTTAAAAAAGAACCTTATTCGGGAAAGGATACCGGAACGAAAACTCGGTGGAAGCCCGATATCGATGTTTTTACGGATATAAATATCCCACCCGAATATTTCACGGATATTTTAAAAAGACAGGCTATTGTAAATAACGGTCTGCTATTTATCTTCCGTCAGCAACAGGGTTCTAAATTTATAAATACCGAATTTAAGTATGAAAACGGCATAAGCGATTATGTTTCCGAATATGTGGGCGACGAGGCTTTAACATCGGTTAGATTTTTCAATACCGAGCGCAAGGGAAGAGATCGTGCGGACAAGCCGGAATATAAAGTTAAGATAAATGTCGCGATGTGCTTTTCCAATACAAGAACGCTTAAGGAATATTATCACAATTCAAGCTTTCTTGAGTACGGCGGCGCGCCCGATAAGGCGGTAAGGAACGCATTTGTCTATCAGATAGACAATTATATCAAACAGACGAATAAATATAAATCCGGCGAAAGCAAGATCACTTTTGCCGATGTGGAAGAATGTCTGGTTTTAGTTACTTCCTCCTTCTCCACTATAACCTCTTATGAAAATCAGACCAAAAAGGCGGTAACGAATAAATTTATCGCCGAGGCTATGACGGATTTTCTGCGCCATCAGCTTGAAGTTTATTTTATTGAAAATAAAGCGGAAGCGGATAAGATAGCCGATCAGGTTTTGATCAATAAGAGAAGCAGAGAGCGCAGCGAAAAAGAGCGCATAAATATCAAAAAGACCCTTTCGGGCGGAAACTCTATGATGGACAGAGTGCAGAAATTCGTCGACTGCAGAAGTAAAGATGTAAGCGAAAGAGAGCTTTATATCGTTGAGGGCGACTCGGCTCTCGGCTCCTGTAAGCTCGCGCGTGACGCGGCTTTTCAGGCAATTATGCCCGTAAGAGGAAAAATTCTTAACTGCTTAAAGGCGGAATATGATAAAATATTCAAAAGCGAAATAATAACCGATCTTTTAAAGGTTTTAGGCTGCGGAGTGGAAGTGAAATCAAAGTCTAATAAAGGCCTTTCCAATTTCGATCTTGATAATCTGCGCTGGAATAAAATAATTATCTGTACCGACGCGGATGTTGACGGATTTCATATCAGATCACTTATTATCACTATGATCTACAGGCTTGTTCCTACCCTTATAACAGAGGGTAAGGTATTTATTGCCGAAACTCCGCTCTATGAAATAAACACGAAGAAAAAAACATATTTCGCTTATGATGAAAGCGAAAAGACCGATATTCTTAAAATGATAGGCGATGAGAAATATTCTCTTCAGCGCTCGAAAGGACTCGGCGAAAACCAGCCGGATATGATGAACCTCACCACCATGAATCCTCTCACGCGCAGGCTTATAAAAATTCTTCCCGAGGAAGCGGAGATGACATCTTCAATGTTTGATCTTCTGCTCGGCGATAATTTGCAGGGAAGAAAAGATTATATATCGGAAAACGGTCACCTTTATATTGACAGCACCGATTTAAGCTGATAATTCAAAAATAAGGAGGAGCAAAATGGCTCCGAGAAAGAGTAAAGAAATAAAAGCGCCTAAAGTCCGCACGGATAACGCGTATATAGCCGGCGCAGGAACCGTTCTCGATCAGCCGGTTACCGAAACGCTTAAGCAAAACTTTATGCCCTATGCTATGAGCATAATTATTTCCCGGGCAATACCGGAAATCGACGGATTTAAGCCCTCGCACAGAAAGCTTCTTTATACTATGTATAATATGGGGCTTTTAAACGGACCGACTATCAAGTCCGCCAATATCGTGGGAAGAACTATGCAGTTAAACCCTCACGGAGATTCCGCGATATATGAAACAATGGTAAGGCTTTCCGAGGGCAACGGCGCGCTTTTGCACCCGTTCGTAGAATCAAAGGGATCTTTCGGTAAGGCGTATTCACGCGATATGCAGTGCGCCGCCGCAAGGTACACAGAGGCAAAGCTCGCTCCTATATCCGCAGAGCTTTTTACGGATATCGATAAAGACACGGTCGATTTTGTGGATAACTACGACGCGACTATGAAAGAGCCCGTGCTGTTCCCGGTTACTTTCCCGACTATACTTGTAAACTCAAATATGGGTATAGCCGCAGGAATGGCGAGCCAGATCTGTCCGTTTAATTTAAAAGAGGTCTGCGAAACCACGATAGCTTATATTAAAGATGAGGATATAAATGTTGCAGATACCCTTTTAGCACCCGATTTTCCCATAGGCGGCGAGCTTTTATATAACCGCGCCGAAATGGAAAAAATTTATGAAACAGGCAGAGGAAGCTTTAAGGTAAGAGGCGTTTATTCCTATGATAAATCGCAAAACTGTATCGATATAAGCGAGATCCCTCCCACCACAACAACAGAGGCGATCATAGAAAAAATAACAGAGCTTGTAAAGGCTAAGAAGATAACGGAGATAAGCGATGTTCGGGATGAAACCGATCTTTCCGGCCTTAAAATAACGATAGACCTTAAAAGGGGCACCGATCCCGATAAGCTTATGAAAAAGCTCTTCAGGCTCACCCCTTTGCAGGACAGTTTTTCCTGCAACTTTAATATTCTTATTGCCGCATCTCCCAGAGTTATGGGTGTAAAAGAAATAATTTCGGAATGGGTGGCTTTCAGAGAAGAGTGCATCAGAAGAAGAGTTTATTTTAAGCTTTCAAAGGCTAAAAACAGTCTTCACCTTTTAAAGGGTATGGAGAAAATACTGCTTGATATCGATAAGGCAGTTAAGATTGTAAGAGAAACCCGCATTGAAAAAGAAGTCGTGCCTAATCTTATGATAGGCTTCGGAATCGATGAAACTCAGGCGGAATATGTGGCTGAGATAAAATTGAGGCATTTAAACCGCGAGTATATTCTAAAACGGCTCGATGATATAGAAAAGCTTGAAGCCGAAATAAGCGATTGCGAGGAAACTCTGAATTCGAGAGCAAAAATCAAAAAAATAATCGTTTCTGAATTAAAAGCGGTTATTGAAAAATATGCCAAAGAAAGGCGCACAAAAATAATCAGCGCCGAGGAAAACGAACTTGCCGAAGTGACAGACGAGCCTCTCGATACTTCCCCTGTCACCCTCTTTTTCACTAAAGACGGTTACTTTAAGCGCATAACTCCGCAGTCGCTTCGAATGAGCGGCGAGCAGAAGCTTAAAGAGGGCGACGAGATAACGCAGGTGATAGAATCCTCCTGCGATAAGGATCTCCTTTTTTTCACGGATAAGGCGCAGGTATATAAAAGCAGAGTGGCGGATTTCGGCGACTCAAAAGCAAGCATTTTAGGCGATTATATCGCTTCAAAGCTTCAGTTTGAAGAGGGCGAAAACGCGGTTTATATGATCGATACAAAGGATTATAAGGGCTTTGTCCTCTTTGTTTTCGATAACGGGCGCGTAGCTAAAGTTCCGCTTTCTTCATATGTTACAAAAACAAACCGCAAGAAGCTAATAAACGCTTACTGCAAAAAGTTCGTATTGCACACGGTGATGTTTTTTGAGGACGACTGCGATATAGCTTTGGTTTCCACAAATAACAGAATGCTTATAGTAAGCACCGCGTCGATTCCCGCGAAAGCTACAAAGGATAACGGCGGAATTGCCGTGATGACGCAGAAAAAAGGACAGAGAATTTTTTCTGCCGAAAAATTTGAAAGCGGAGCCGTTGAAAACGAGCACCGCTACAGAACAAAAAATCTTCCTGCCGCAGGCAGTATAATTCAAAGCACTGCCGGCAGTCAGGAAAAAATGGATATTTAAAACGGGGTAAAAGGATAATGAGTAAAGAACTTGAAAAACAGTATGATCCTAAAAGCGTTGAAGACCGCATTTATAAAATGTGGCTTGACGGACATTATTTTCACGCAAAAAGAGAAGAGGGCAAAAAGACCTATACAATAGTAATTCCCCCTCCGAATATCACAGGTCAGCTCCATATGGGCCACGCGCTTGATAATACCCTGCAGGATATTCTTATCCGCTTTAAGAGAATGCAGGGATACGATACCCTTTGGATTCCGGGAACCGACCACGCCTCTATCGCAACGGAAGCAAAGATAGTCGAAGCGATGAAAAAAGAAGGTATCACTAAAGACGATATCGGAAGAGAAGGCTTTTTAGAGCGCGCCTGGAAATGGAAAGAGCAGTACGGCGGAAGAATTATAGAACAGCTCAAAAAAATGGGCTCCTCATGCGATTGGGACAGGGAGCGCTTTACTCTTGACGAGGGCTGTTCAAAGGCTGTCAAAGAAGTATTTGTAAAGCTTTATGAAAAAGGTCTTATTTACAGGGGCGAAAGAATAATAAATTGGTGCCCCCATTGCCATACCTCGATTTCCGACGCCGAGGTTGAATATGAAGATCAGGCAGGATCTTTCTGGCATTTAAGATATCCTTTTAAAGACGGCAGCGGATATCTTGAGCTTGCTACAACAAGACCTGAAACCCTTTTGGGAGATACTGCGGTTGCGGTAAACCCCGATGACGAAAGATATAAGGATCTTGTCGGCAAAACTCTTATTCTGCCGATAGTCCACCGCGAAATTCCCGTAATTGCGGACAGCTATGTTGAGCCGGATTTCGGAACGGGCGTTGTTAAAATCACGCCTGCCCACGATCCTAATGACTTTGAAGTCGGCTTAAGGCATAATCTTGAAGTTATAAATGTTTTAACGCCCGACGCAAAAATTACCGACGATTATCCCGCCTTTGCGGGTCTTGACCGCTATGAGGCGAGAAAGAAAATAGTTGAGGAACTGAAAAAAGAGGGCGCGCTTGTTAAAATCGAGCCTTATAATCATAATGTCGGCACTTGCTACCGCTGCGGAACCACGGTTGAGCCGAGGGTTTCAAAGCAGTGGTTCGTTAAAATGGAGCCGTTAGCTAAGCCTGCTATCGAGGCGGTTAAATCGGGAGAAACTAAGTTTGTTCCGCAGAGGTTTGAAAAGGTTTATTTCCACTGGCTTGAAAATATCAGGGATTGGTGCATTTCCCGCCAGCTTTGGTGGGGTCACAGAATTCCCGCGTGGTACTGCGACGAGTGCGGAGAAATAACCGTATCTAAAGAAGACGCAAAAAAATGCGCTCACTGCGGAAGCACTCATATTCATCAGGACCCCGATACTCTCGACACCTGGTTTTCATCCGCTCTCTGGCCTTTTTCCACTCTCGGCTGGCCCGAAGAAACGGAAGATTTCAAGCATTATTATCCCACTAACACACTTGTTACAGGCTATGATATAATACCTTTCTGGGTAATGAGAATGATGTTCTCGGGTATTGAGCAGACAGGGCAGGTTCCTTTCGATACTGTTCTTATCCACGGTCTTGTAAGAGATTCGCAGGGCAGAAAAATGTCAAAATCTTTAGGAAACGGCGTTGATCCCCTTGAAGTTATAGATCAGTACGGCGCCGACGCTTTGAGATTTTCTCTCGCTACGGGAAACAGCCCCGGTAACGATATGAGATATATCCCCGAAAGAGTTGAGGCGAGCAGAAATTTTGCTAATAAGATCTGGAATGCCGCAAGATTTATTTTGATGAATCTTGAAAACGGCGAGGTCAAAGATTTAAACAGCTTAGAGCTTGCTATCGAAGATAAATGGATATTATCGAAATATAATTCGCTCGTAAAAGAAGTCACGGAAAATCTTGAAAAATTCGAGCTTGGTCTTGCAGTTTCAAAGCTTTATGACTTTATTTGGGATGTTTTCTGCGATTGGTATATAGAGATCTGCAAATCCCGCCTTTTTGCCGATGATAAGAAAGCCTGCGATACAGCCTGCTCGGTTCTTGTCTTCGTATTTAAAGGCACTTTGGCTCTGCTTCATCCTTTTATGCCTTTTATCACTGAAGAAATTTGGCAGTCGATGCCAAACTGCGATACGGCTTTAATGGTTTCAAAATGGCCCGAATACACTTCCCTGTTTGATTTTTCTAAAGAGGAAAGCGATTTTGAAAAGATCATGGAAGTAATTAAGGCGGTAAGAAACCGCCGAGCGGAAATGAATGTTCCGCCGTCAAAGAAAGTTACGGTAAATATAGAAACTGAATTTTCCGATATCTTCACTTCGGGAATTCCCTTTATTTGCAGGCTCGCTTATGCAAGCGAAGTAAATGTTAAAGAAGAATTCGATCATAATAAGTGCGTAAGCGTTGTTTGCTCAAGCGCCGCGGTCTATATGCCGATGAAAGAGCTTGTCGATGTTGAAAAAGAGCTTTTAAGGCTTAATAAAGATCTTGAAAAAGCCGAGATCGATAAAGATTTCTTCGGTAAAAAGCTTAATAACGCGGGCTTTATGGCAAATGCTCCCGAAAAGGTCGTTGCCGCTCAAAAAGAGGGCTATAAAAAAGCCGTAGAAAGAATAGAAAAGATCAATGAAGCGATCAAAGAGATCGGAAACATCTGATTTTTCGGAGGGTAAAAAATGAAATCCACCGGTATTGTAAGACAGCTTGACAGTATGGGAAGAATAGTTATTCCTAAAGAGATAAGAAATCAGCTCGGTCTTCGCTCTAATTTTGACAGTCTTGAGATCTATATGGAGGGCGGAAATATAATTCTTAAAAAATACCGCCCTACCTGCGCTTTCTGCGACCGCCTGGCTGACGGAGTGGAGCTTAACGGAATATCCGTGTGCTCTTCCTGCGTGGAAAAGCTTGAGGCTCTTAAAAAATCCGCTGAAGAAGAGGAATAATAATTTATTGACTTTTTTATGCCTTTATTGTATAATAATGCAATAAAGGCATAAATTTTTGCATATTTATTCAAAAAATAAGGAGTATTCTGATTATGGCTAAGCTTTGGGCAGGCAGAACGAGCGGAGAAATAGATAAAACAGCAGATGATTTCAATTCTTCTATCAGAGTGGATAAAGCAATGTTCGAAGAGGATATTATGGGAAGTATCGCTCATGCAAAAATGCTTTCGAAATGCGGAATTATAACTGATGAAGAGGGAAATAAGCTTGTATGCGGTCTTGAAAAAATATCCGAAGATATAAAAAGCGGCAAGCTCACGATAGATGAAAGCTGTGAGGATATTCACACTTTTGTTGAACAGTATTTAACATCTTTGATCGGCGAAACAGGCAAAAAGCTCCACACCGCCAGGAGCAGAAACGACCAGGTGGCGCTTGATTCCCGCCTTTATTTAAGAAAGCAGTGCGATGAAATAATCGTGCTTATCAAAGACCTGATAAACGCAGTCTGCGATAAAGCGGAAATTTATAAAGACTATATTATGCCGGGTTATACCCACCTCCAGCGCGCTCAGCCGATAGTTTTCGGTCATCAGCTGCTTGCTTATGCGTTTATGCTTTTGCGCGATATAGGGAGGATCATAGATTTAAAAAAGAGAATGAATATTTCTCCCATAGGCTCCTGCGCTCTCGCCGGCACTACATATAATACGGACAGAATTTATGAAGCGGAGCTGCTTAAGTTTGACGGTATCTGTGAAAACTCTATCGACGGCGTTTCGGACCGCGACCATACAGTCGAGCTTTTAAGCGCTCTTTCAATTCTTATGATGCACCTTTCAAGATTTTCCGAAGAGATAATTCTCTATTCAAGCTTTGAGTTCGGCTTTATTAAGCTTGACGACGCTTATACCACCGGCTCTTCCATAATGCCGCAAAAGAAAAACCCCGATATGGCGGAGCTTGTGCGCGGTAAGACCGGCAGGGTTTACGGCGAGCTTATCGCAATGCTCACTACTCTTAAAGGTCTCCCTCTTGCCTATAATAAGGATATGCAGGAGGATAAGGAGGGCGTGTTCGACGCCTGCGAAACAGTTAAGATGTGCCTTAAGGTATTCCTTGGAATGATAAGCACTCTTAAAGCCGATACGGATAAAATGCGTAAAGCCGCAGGCGAGGGCTTTATCAATGCGACCGATCTTGCAGATTACCTTGTATTAAAAGGCCTGCCTTTCAGATCGGCTTATAAGCTTTCGGGCGAGATAGTTAATTTCTGCGCTGAAAATTCCTGCGTTCTTGAAGATTTATTGCTAGAAAAGTATAAAAAATTCAGTCCCCTTTTTGAAGAGGACCTTTATGAATTCATATCTCTTGAAAATTGCGCGGCAAAAAGAATAAGCCGCGGAGGAACAGGCAAGGGCAGCGTGGAAAAGCAAATCAAAATAATAAAAGAAATGCTGTAAAATTTCTGTTCCTCACACGGCTTTAAATATTACATCGTCAGGTCTTGCACCACTTCATCACAAGCGAGCAGGGAAGAATTTTTGCGATAAAGCGGTAAAATTTATAAAATGCTTTGTTAGTATAAACCGCTTTTTTAGAAAGCGCCGCTTTAAGCGATCTTTCAGCCATAATTTTCGGGTTTACCCTCGGCAGGGTGTCAAAAGTCTTGCTTGTGCCCTTTTTTATGTTTGCAACGGGTAAAAATTCCGTATCCATAGGTCCGGGGCAAACGGCTGTAACATAGATCTTTTTACTTTTAAGCTCTATTTTAAGCGCTCTTGAAAGGCTTAAAACATAAGCCTTTGTGGAAGAGTAAACAGCCATTCTCGCATTCGGCGCGAAAGCCGCTATCGAGCAGGTGTTTATAATATTGGAATTTTCCGTCATAAAGGTGAGAGTTACAGAAGTCATAACAGTCAGCGCCTCGCAGTTTAGCCTGACCATTGCCGCGTTGTCAAGAGTGCTGATGTCGGTAAAATCAGCAAGCCGCCCAAAGCCTGCGTTGTTTATAAGTAATTTCACTTCCGCCTTTTCGGCTTTAAGATACTCGGCATATTTGCGGATAAATTCACCGTCTGTTATATCGCCGGGCATCGGTACTATTTTTTCGCCGAGCTCTTCTTTAAGACTGTTTAGCCTGTCTTGCCGCCTAGCGATTATCAGTATTTTTTCAATTTCGGGCATAGAGCTTAAAACAGCGTAAATATATTCTTTTCCAAGGCCTGAAGAAGCTCCGGTTATAACAGCGTATTTCATATTTATTCTCCTGATAATTTTTTCTTTAATAGTAGCATAATAAAGAATTCAAGTCAATTAAAAAATATGTTGACAAGTTGAAAGCATTGTGATAAAATACTTAAGCCGCATATTGTAGGCTCTGATAAGTTGTGCCCTTTTTAAGGGTGCGCGCCTAACTTTAGCGAGACTGTTATATATCAGGTAGGTGTAAAGAAAAATGTATGCAATTTTAGAAACCGGCGGTAAGCAGTACCGCGTAGAGCAGGGCGATGTAATCTATGTTGAAAAGCTCAATGCTCAGGCTGATGAAGAAGTTACCTTCGATAAGGTCGTTGCAGTTTGCAACAGAACTTTAAAGCTCGGTAAGCCCTATGTTAAGGACGCTTTTGTAAAAGGCACTGTTGTAAAGAACGGTAAGGGCAAGAAGATCAATATCTTCACTTATAAGCCGAAGAAAAGCTCTTCACGCAAAATGGGCCATAGGCAGCCCTATACTAAGGTTCAGATCACCGAGATCGGCTGATTATGACCGAGGTTAAATTCATTTTTGCTGATAGCGATCCCGTAGGGTTTGAGATCAGCGGTCACAGTTCTTTTAACTGTAACGATGAGGCAGGAAAGATTGTATGCTCGGCGGTATCTTCCGCGGCATATATGGCGGTAAACACCGTCACCGAAATTATCGGAGATAAAATGAATTCTTGTGTGCAGGACGGATTTATGAAGTCTGTAGGCGAGAATTTAAGCAAAGGCTCTAAAGATGTTTTAAAAGGCTTCGCTCTTCATATAAAGGAGCTTTCCGCTCAGTATCCGGATAGAATAAAAATTACCACGGAGGTGTAGATCACTATGTTGAAGATAAACATTCAGTTGTTCGCTCATAAAAAAGGTATGGGTTCGACTAAGAACGGTCGTGACAGTGAGTCCAAAAGACTCGGCGTTAAGCGCGGTGACGGGCAGTTTGTATTAGCCGGAAATATCCTCGTAAGACAGAGAGGTACTCATATCCACGCCGGCAATAATGTTGGCCGCGGCTCGGATGATACCTTGTTTGCTCTTGTTGACGGTAAGGTTAAGTTTGAGCGCGTAGGTAAGGACCGCAAGCAGGTCAGCATCTACGCAGTAGAGCAGTAATAATACTTTTTGTATCATAACCGGGCGGCTTTTGTATTAATTCCGCCCGGTTTTTTGTTTAGGAGTAAAAAATGAGAAATTGCAGAGTTTGCGGGTTTGAATGCGAGGATAATGCGGAGCTTTGCCCGAATTGCGGAGCGGAGCTTGACGCTGTAACGGAAGAAAAAGAGGATATAATAATAAAAGATCCCGTTCTTGCGGCAAGTGTGGAGAATATGATAATAGCCGATATCTATAAGGATGTCCTTGCGGAAAACGGTATCCTTTTCTCCGCAGAAGAAAAAGAGGGAATTCACCTGCGCTTCGGCGGCGGAATGAGCGCTTGCGAGATTTTCGTATCAAAAAGCGATCTTGAAGCGGCTCAACTTTTGTACGACGCTGTTTTAAAAACGGAAGATTTTGAGGAAGAGGAAAATTAAAAGATGTTTGTTGATATAGCCAAAATTCATCTAAAGGCCGGTAACGGGGGCGATGGCGCCGTATCTTTCCATAGAGAAAAGTATGTTGCCGCAGGCGGACCTGACGGCGGCGACGGCGGCAGAGGCGGCGATATAATATTTGTTGCCGACAGTAACCTTTCCACCCTTGCCGATTTCAGATATAAAAGGAAATACTGCGCTGAAAACGGACAAAACGGCGGCGCTTCCCGCTGTTCGGGCAAAAAAGCACAGCCGCTTTATATCAGCGTGCCGATAGGCACTGTTATTAAAGACGCCGAAACAGGCAGAATTATCGCCGATATTTCCGATGAAGAGGAAGTTGTAGTCGCAAAGGGAGGAAACGGCGGCTGGGGCAATACCCACTTTGCCACTTCCACCCGCCAGGTTCCGAGGTTTGCCAAAAGAGGCAACCCCGGCGAAGAAATGGATGTTACTTTAGAGCTGAAGCTCCTGGCTGATGTCGGACTTATAGGCTTCCCGAATGTCGGCAAGTCCACTCTCGTTTCGGTCGTAAGCGAGGCTAAGCCAAAAATCGCTAACTATCATTTTACCACCCTCACTCCCGTTCTCGGCGTTGTAAGATATTCCGAGGGAAATTCCTTTGTTATGGCGGATATCCCCGGTCTTATCGAGGGCGCGGGCGGCGGAGCAGGATTAGGTCACGAATTTTTGCGCCATGTCGAAAGGTGCAGAATGCTTGTCCATGTGATAGATGTTTCGGGCTCCGAGGGCAGAGATCCTAAAGAGGATTTTGAAAAGATAAATAAAGAGCTTGAAATTTTCAGCCCCGAGCTTAAAAGCAGACCGCAGATAATCGCAGGCAATAAATGCGACCTTTGCGACGATGAAACCGTGGCTTCGCTTAAAAAGTATTTTGAAGATAAGGGATATAAATTTTTCCCCATTATGGCGGCTATAAGAGAGGGAGTGGACGATCTTCTTGACTGTATCGCCGCAACTCTTTCGCATTTGGAGCCTATAAAGAAATTCGAGCCGGAAGTTAAGCCCCTTGAGATAACTTCAAAATCCCGCGATTTTACAGTGCGCGCGGAAGACGGCGTTTTCTTCGTGGAAAATGCTCCCTGGCTTCTTAATATTATGGACTCTATCGATCCCGATAACTATGATTCTCTCGCTTACTTTGAAAGAATTTTAAGATCGAGCGGAATTATTGACGCTCTTGTAAAAGCCGGGATAAACGAGGGCGATACTGTCAGCGTTTACGATATCGAGTTTGAATATGTGGTGTGATCGGTATGGAAAATGCAGAACTTTTAAGCCCGTCTGTCCTCGCTTTTGTAGGCGACGCGGTTTACGGTCTTTTAGTCAGAGAACACCTCGCGGAAGTAAACCGCTCCTCTAAAGACCTCCATTCGCTGTCGGTCGGCTTCGTCAGCGCGCCTAATCAGGCAAAGGCATTTGAAAGTATTGAGCCTTTGCTTAATTCTAAAGAAATTGAGATTTTTAAAAGAGGCAGAAATTTTCACACGGGCAATGTCCCTAAAAATGCAACGGGTAAGCAGTACCACACCGCCACAGGCCTTGAATGCCTTTTCGGATATCTTTATCTTTCAAAGAATACCGAAAGAATAAGAGAACTCTTTAATATCATTATAAATTCCGATTAAAAAGAACTCCCTTTTTAAGGAAGTTCTTTTTAATCTTTGGTATTTTTATAATATTCCCGCCGTATCGCCGCAGGAGTTTTTCCGAATGTTTCTTTGAATTTCAGGCTGAAATGGCTGAATGAAGAATATCCCACCTGCTCCGCGACATTTTCAAAAGAAATATCGGTGTTAGCTATCAGATTGAATGCCTGATCCATTCTAAGCGTCGATATATATTGATGCGGCGACATATTCATATAAGACTTAAACAGCCTGCAAAGGTGGGAATGGCTGAAATTCGAAATTTCAAGCATTGCGTCAATTCCTCCGCGGATGTTTTCCGGATTTGACATTTCCGCCACAAGCTCCGTAAAGCTTTTCGGCACTGAATTATTCTCGGATTTTTTGACAGAAATAATATCGAGATAAAACATCGGCAAAACAGCGCCTAATATAATATTGCAGTTTCTCTGATCCGCCGCCGCTTTTTTTACAAGCCCTCCGTAGGTTTCCGATAAATAATGCTGCTGAAAAAGATTTAAGTGAATAAGCTTGCTTTTTATCACAGTTTCTTTGTTGTCTTTTTCATAAGGCTTAATAAATTCAGCCATTTTCTCTTTTGAAACCGAAAGAGAGATTATCACCGTGTCGGGCTGCTGTCTTAAAAAGCAATGCGAGTCGTCTTCGCCCATTATCAGCATTTCTCCCGAGGTAAGCTCGCTTGTTTTTCCGTTTAATATATGTACGCATTTTCCGCTGTATATATAGATTATTTCGTAGTTCTCCAGGGTTTTGATACTGTCCGTCAGCTTTTTGCCGTAGGATATCTGCAATGAAAACCCGTCTGACCGAAGTTTATTCGCCGATTGCATAAATTTTACGCATTCCCCTTTGCTAAAATTTGATAAGAAATCACATTAATTTTAGAAAAATATAAAGTTTAATTTAAGAAAACCTTATATTTAAGCTTTTTTAGATATGATATATTATTATACAAAAATGATAAATTTTCAAGTATTATTTATTTTATGATAAAAAATCAAATAATTTTGATAAAATTACGCATAGATTTTAAACGGATGATGTTGTAAACTATAAATGTATAAAAATCTCTTCGGAGAAAAGCGTATTTTTTAAAAACTAGGCGTATGCCGGATAGGAGTTACTCAGAATGAAATCTCTAATGAAAAAGTCCCTGGCACTTGTGCTGATGTGTGCGGTAGCTTTTGGCTGTATGTGTATAGGCGCCTCCGCTGCATCTGCTGATCCCAATCCCGTGGTTGCTGTTTCAAACAGCAGCGTAGCTGCAAAGCCCGGTGAAAGAGTAAATGTGAGGATCACTTTCAAAAATATCGGCGCTGTTGCAGGTTTGCAGTTTAAAGTAAGCTATAATCCTGTTGCTTTAGCAGCTGATGTTGACACTTTCAATACCCATCTTCAGTCAAATTTTGGAAATTCGAAAGCTGTTAATAGCGCCGGTTGTGTAAGCGTAGTAGCAGTTAATGAAGGAACATCCGAGGCTTATGCTGATCTTCCTTTCACAGTTAATGCTGCCGCTGCTGTCGGAACATATAACTTCAAAGTTTCCGATCTTCTTATGGTAGATAAGGGCGAGAATGCAATCAAAGCTTGCAAGACTATTGACGGTTCTATCGTTATCAACCGCGCGGATACAACCACTGTTCCCGTAACAGAGGATAAGTCCGAAAATCTTGATGACGATGATTCTTTCGTTCCTTTCGGTTCCGCTTATGATGAGGCAGGAAACTTCTATAATAAGAATGCTGACGGTTCTTTCGATCTTAAAGCAGGCGATGTTAAAGTTGATAAGTTTAAGAAACCTGACGCTTCTTTAGGCTTCACCACTTTCGGTACTTCCGAAAATATCCTTGCTGAAAACGAAGACGCTAAGAAAGACGGTTATGTTCAGTTCGGTACTTATGTTGACAGCGTAACAGCTAAGACTTACGGAACTCTCCTTATGATTGGTGATTTCAACGCTTTCGCAGAGTATTACAGAGTTAAGGGTAAGACTGATACAGAAGTTTTAGCAGCAATTTATAAAACATATGCAAATAACTCTGATAAATGGGGCGAAGACGGCGGCCTTACCATTAACGGTAAAAACGGCGTTTCCCTTGCAGTTTATGCAGTAAAGAGCAACACTTATATGTGGAAAAATTCGGATGCAACTTCATTCCAGTATGCACTTCGTGTAAAGACTGCAGCAGACAATCAGTATTTCGCAGTTGGTTATGGAATTAAAGATGATGATTCCGTAATCTTCTCCGCAGAGATCCAGAACATAAATAAATAATAAGGAGCAGGTGACATAAAATGAAAAAAGCTTTTGAAAATGCGTCAATAGAAATCTTAAAGTTATCTGCTGAAGATATTTTAACTATCAGCGATGATGTTATCGAGCCCACAACTCCGGGCGGCAGCGTTGATATTGACGATTCTGATATCGCAGGCTGATCGGTTGTCGATATGAAAAAAAGGATTATTGCATTGTCTTTTGCGGTTCTTCTCGCAATGGTTGCCTTGTGCGGCTGCGGAAAGAAAAATAAAAAGACAACTAAGCCGAAGATCGATGTCGGCACAAGCGGCGTCGATGAAATAGCACCCGGCACTGATAAAAACAGTAGCGCGGTTGTTGAGATAGACGAGGAATTCTTAAAGGAAAACAGCTCCTCTAAAAAATCTTCCTCTTCTAAATCTTCTTCAAAATCGTCTTCTAAAAGTTCATCATCTTCAAAGAGTTCAAGTTCTTCTAAGAATTCAAGTTCTTCTAAGCCGTCAAGCTCTTCTTCCGGCTCTAAAGAAAATACATCTGATGAAGATTCGATGAAAGGCTTTAAGCCCTGGCGTTAAAATCTGATCGGTTGCAAAACTATTTGGTTTTGCAACCGATTTTTTGCCTTTTAGAACATCAAATGCCGAAATGTCAAAATTTGTGTAGAATTTTGATTTTTAAAAAAGTATAATTTATTGAGAAAAATTTAAAAAAATCCTTGACCTTTTTAACTTTAGGCTTTATAATAATAAATGTAAATAAGGGTTATTATACCCTAACGGCGTTTTTCTCTTTTTTTAAATCCAAATTTCTATTAAGAGGGAGTATGTGATCATGAAAACCAAAAAATTCAAAAAATTGATGGGAGTTGTTCTTGCGCTTTCATTGATAATCGGGTTGATGAGCCCGGTTCTCAATCTCTTTGCCGGCGCGGCGGACGCTGATAAAGCGGCTGCAGTAGAAAGCCTTAAAACTGCGCTTACAAATGCCAAGAGAAACCTCCCGATAACTGTTACTTCGTGGGACAATTATGTTTCCGGTAAAGGCAGCCCTGAAGTAACGGCTGTTGACGGTAAGGTTGAACTCACAACCGAGCTTTTAAACACCGGTAGTGCCTCTAACACAAATACCGCTGCCGGAGTTTATTATACTTTAGCTGAGGCGGCTAAAAAGTATAATGTTAAAATTGCAGATATCGATGATATAAAGTTCACTTTCAATCAGAAAGACGGAACCTGCAATCTTTTGCTCTACATATTGAATTCTAATAATGCTTTCACTGCACGCGGAAGCTATTTTGAGAATGCTGACTTCTTTGGTGTAGGTCAAAAAGGCGGCGGCGGAAAGCTTGATGTTAATACTGATAATGAAGCTTCTATCAAAGCTTTCTATGATTTAGGCGATGTTAAAAACTGGTCTGACCGTGCAACACTCGAAACTTGGACCACTATGAACAACGAGAGATATTTCAGTGCTCTTTATGCTCAGACTGCATCTCTTAAGGATTGCACCGGCATAACTTTCTATGACGGCACTCTTGTTTATAATGATCCTGCTTTTGCTACTGCTGCTGCAGCTGTCAATGCTGACGATCTTTCTACAGTTGAAGCATTTATGAACGATTCGTTTGACGCAAGCTTTATCTCTAATGAAGAAGAATACAATGCTGCCGTAGCTGCAGTTAAGACTGCTTTTGCTGAAGATGTAATTAAATTTAACCTTAATAAGTATTATAATAAGCTTTATGTTGCTGAAGGCTCTGCTAAAGTTTCAAACTATGCTTTAAGAAATGTTGCTTTCACTGCTACTGCCGGTTCTACCGCTTCAAACACAGTAATTTCTTCTGTTGCATCTCTTCCTGACGCTGCTAATGCTCCGCTATTCAGCGAACTTGGAAATACAGCAGTTCAGTACACCTTCAATACTGCTACAGCTGCCACCGGATTCTCTAACGGTTTGTTTGCGGATGATGCTGACAGAACCGCTACCGTAGCTCTTGAAGATCTCGATGATATCTCTTTCTGGTATCACGCTGATAAAGCTGTTGGTACATTCAAGATTTCCGTATTCTATGACGGTTCTGCTAAATATGTTACTTATACCGACGATTCAATGAAGGTTAAATCCGGATGGAATAAGTTCAGCCTTAAAGAATATGATCTTGAGAAGGCTCTTGACGGTCACGATATAAACAATTCTTTCCGTTTTGTAGCTTGTGTTGTTCTCTCTTCCGGTGAAGAGCTCACTCTTACAATGGGAACTCCTGCGGCTTACTCAAAATCAAAGATAGCTCAGGAAACATTTGCTACTGTTGCCGACGCTTATAAAGCTTCCGTAAAAGCTCTTGCACTCGGCTATGCTGATGATAACGGTAATCTTGCTAAAGCTGTTGCTGATTACGAGTCCGCTAATGCTGATTACAAAGATTTAAAACTTGCAGCCTATAAAGACGCTGCCGCTTATGTTCTTGACGGAACAAAGACCGCTTCTTATCCGCTTAACATTACTTCTTATGTAGATGAGAACGGAACACAGACCGCTAATGTTGATTCCAAAACATTCGGTTCTGAAATGTACGGCGGTGCCGACGCTTCGAATAACACCGGAACTCTTAAAGGTTCTGTTATCCTTTCGAACTCCGGATTAAATGTTAATATCAGCGATGTTCAGGATATCGTTTATGATTTCACAGCTAAAAATGTTACTAAAGTAAACGCAATGGTTTACCTTGGAAACGGTACTTCCAGAACTATCAGAGGCACCGATATAGATAACACTTACTTTACAAATGTCGGCGGTTCTTCTGCTAAAAACCTTACTAATAACGCTGTTAACACCGTAAGCGTTAAAGATCTTTATGCTTCCTCCTGGAACAACAGAGCAAACCACAAAAACTTTGCGTCAAGCGCTTCGTTTAAGGATGTTCTTGTTAGACTTGCTGCTTTCGACGGCGGAGAAATCACTATCGGCAATGCTAAAGTAATTGTTGCTTATGCTGACGCTGATAAGTTACTCACAGTTTTAAACAATGCAACAGATAAAGACGCTATTATAACTGCTCTTCTTTCTGTTAAATCAAATATTTCTGCAAACTACACTGATAAGGCTACACTTGACAGCGTATTCGCTGCATTCGACGCTGATTTCAGTGCAGACTCTGAATATAAGACCGCTCTTGAAAATATTACTCATATGAGCCAGGTCGTAGCAAATCTTGACGCGCTTGTATCAGCTGCTGACGATATTTCCTATGTAAAAGCTTCTTTCGTTCCGACTCTTGCTAAGAATCATGTTGAAGAAGATACATCCGAAGCAGATCTCACTCTTGAAGCTGCTGAAACCGGAAGCCTTGATTTCACTTCTGCTTATTCGGCTTCCATTGCAAAAACGGGCTCTATCACATTTGATAAGGGTATGATAAAAGCCGTTACTGCAAATCCTGTTGCTCTTGATGATACTACCGATGATCTTGTATTCTTTGTAAAATCTTCTGCAGATGTTGCAATGCGTATTTTCCCGACTCTCGGATATACAAATCCGAATACTCTTTCTGCAGGCGATAATAAAGGTTTAGCTTACTGCAATGCTGTAAACCTTAAAGCAGGAACTTGGACCAAAGTTTCTTTCAACGATGTATTCGGTGCAAACTGGAAAGAGATCGCTAAGATTGACGCAGAGGGTAATAAGATTTTAGACGCTATTGATACTCTTTACCTCGGAATCAACGGATCTGCTACACTTTCCGTTACCGAAGTAAAAGCTACAACAAATAGCTTGGGCGCTTCTCTTGCTGAAAGTGCTGCCGCTCTTAAAGACGCTGCATTCACAGGCGACATGGATACATTCTCAGGTCTTGAGAATCGCTTCGTTAACAGTGCAAAGGATATTACCGCTCTCGGCGATTTCGGCAACATCGGCGGTCAGGCTTACCTTAACGCTATGATCGACTTCCTTAACGGTTTCAATGTTAGAAAATATTCTGCATCCTATTATGTAACCGCTAACTACGAAGGTCTTTCCGTTCGTGACGCTGTAAGATTTGCATCAAAAGGTAAGATGGATAAATATGCAGCTGACGGCGTAACGATGGACGCTCTTCTTGCTGAAATTGCAAAATAATTTATATTCATCGCTATATGCGAGCGTGTGGTGATTTTAATACTGCACAAATTGCGTTTTTGAATATTAAGCTGTTAAGCCGCAGGCATTTGCCTGCGGCTTTCAGTTTGCAAAAAACTCCGAAGTGTGCTAAACCGGCTCTGTATGAGCATATAAAATTATCCCGAATTCGACATTGTTTTTATTACTCTAAATTCGAATTAAATAAAGCATTAAAAATCTTATGGTCAAATTACACAAAACCTTGCATATAATTTTATAGATGATGGTAAATATTAAGTAAATTATGATAAAAAACCACATAGTATATTTGTGCATTTTGTGGTATTATTTATATTGATAATATGCGGGTATTGTTGCCATTGTCCGATTTTGCCGAAATTTGTCTGTTTTCGGCTTTTCGGGGCGAAATTTCCGCTTTTAAACTTCAAAAAGGAGTATCGTAAATGGATTTGCAATTTTTGAAATCGAAAATCTCAAAGGTTTGCTCGCTCGTCCTGGTTTTCTTAATGATAATCGGGTCAATGCAGTGCGCTTTCTCTGTTTCGGCAGTTGAAGCGTCGGATAGCGGATCTTCGGATCAGTCTGCGCCTATCGAGCAGTCTTTGGATGCGGAAAATTCATATTTCAATATTTATGAAAGTATGAAAGCCGCAATTGTTGAGGCAGACCCGATAAGTGCGTCAGCCGTGCAGTCGGTGAATGAAAAGAATCTTCCCGTAGGAAAGGTTCTTGAAAAGGACGCCGTTACTATCGGAGCTGAAAGTAATTGGTGCGAGTTTTCCGTAAATGTTTCTCAAACAGGAGCGTATGCGCTTAACATCACCTATTCGCCGGACACTTCCAATGATATGGAGATAAACCTCGGCGTTATGATCGACGGTAATTATCAGTTCTCCGAGGCGCAGAATCTTAACCTTTCCCGCAGGTGGAAGTCTAAATATACCGACGACGATCATCATTTCGAGATCGACGCTCAGGGCAACGATGTCCGCCCGGCTCAGGAGCAGCTCAGCGCCTGGCTCAATTCTTATTTTATAGATTCACAGGGACTCTATGATGAGCCTTACCTGTTTTATCTCACTGCCGGAACGCACACTGTAAGAATTTCTTCGAAAGAGGTTGCAGTGGCAATTTCCGATATCACCTTCAAAAACGCGGTTTACGGTTCTTATGCAGATTACTTAAAACAGTATGAAGGCAAAAAAATAAAGGGCGATTCCATTTCTACCATTCAGGCTGAAATCGCGGAGTATACAACAAGCAAATCCATTTATCCGACTTATGATAAAACCAATGCGGGTATGACTCCTACAGACCCGAAATACATATACCTTAACTGCATAGGAAGCAACTGCACAGGAGAGGGCGACGAGATCACCTGGAAAGCCGATGTTAAAGAAGCTGGACTTTACAGGATAACTCTTCGCGGCAGACAGACAAACTCCGGTCTTGTTTCCTACAGAGAGCTTAAAATCAACGGCGAAATTCCTTTCAAGGAAGCCGCAGATATCCCCTTTAAGTACAGCCAGAACTGGACAATGTACACTTTAGGCGACGGTAAGAACGATTATTATTTCTACCTTGAGCCGGGCGATCTTATCACCCTTTCCGTTTCGGCAGGTAATACTTCCGAAACTCTCCGCGAGGTACAGAGTAACATTACCGCGCTCAACGCTCTTTACAGAGAAGTAATCGCTATCACCTCCGCAAACCCCGATGCTTATCAGGAGTATGATCTTGAAGTTAAGATCCCGAATCTTAAGAAAAGACTCAATTCCGCTTATAAGAATCTTGAAAAAGCGTATAAAGATCTTTCTGAAAATTCCGGTGGCAGCGGTTCTGTTGCTTCAACACTTTCAGTTACAGCGAGAACCATTAAGAAGTTTGCCGATAAGCCTTATGAAATTCCTGAGAGATTAAGCTCATTTAAAAATGTTCTTGAAACTCTCGGTTCAATGATCCTCACGCTTAACACTTTCCCGCTTGAAATAGACTATATTTCATTTATGGCGGAAAATGCGGAAGTTCCGAAAGCCGGAGCAGGTTTCTTTAAGGGACTTGATTTCGGATTCAAGCAGTTTATTTATTCGTTTACCAACGATTATACCACAGTCGGCGGAACTACTTCCGAAGGCGACAAGCCCGTAAAGGTATGGGTAAACACCGGCCGAGATCAGGCGCAGATAATTTCGAACCTTATTTCTTCCGAATTCACTGAAAAAACGGGTATAAATGTTAATTTAAGTATGGTTGATACAGGTCAGACCCTTATAAGAGCGGCGCTTGCGGGCAAGGGTCCGGATGTAGCGCTTATGATAGCTCAGGGAACTCCTGTTGAGCTTGCCGCGAGAGGTGCGCTTGTAGACCTTACAAAATATGTAACAAACGATCTTTATGACAACTTCCAGGAAGCTTCCTGGACGCCGTTCTACTATCAGAACAAGATCTATGCTTTGCCCGAATCCCAGGCATTCAATGTTCTTTTCTACAGAACGGATATATTCAAGCAGTTAGGAATCAAAGTTCCCGATACCTGGGATGATCTTTATAAAGTTCTTGAGGTATTGCAGAGCAACAACCTTTCTATCGGTCTTAACGAAATCAACTCTGCTGAAATGGGTGTTTCCGCAAGCTTGTTCATTTTCGCGTCACTGCTTGAGCAGAAAGGCGGAATGTACTATGTGGATGACCTTTCGAAAACTCAGTTCGATAAAGAAATAGCTTATGAGTCATTCACCGAATGGTCGCGTTTCTACACTGATTACGGCCTTTCAAGACAGATAGACTTCTACAGCCGATTCAGAACAGGCGAGCTTCCGCTCGGATTTACGGGAATCGGAACCTATGCTCAGATCCACGAGGCGGCTCCTGAAATAAGAGGCCTTTGGGCAATGTCGCCGATTCCGGGTACAGTTAAGGAAGACGGATCTATAGACAGAACACAGCCCTCTTCGGTTACAGGCTGCATAATGCTTAAGGCTGCCGAAGAAAGAGGCATTGCCGACGAGGCATTTGAATTTATGAATTGGTGGGTAAGTGCCGACGCTCAGAATAAGTACGGCAACGACCTTGAGATAGCTCTCGGTGTTGCAGGAAGATATTATTCCGCAAACCTTGAAGCATTCTCAAAAGTAAGCTGGGCAAGTGAAGAAAAAGATATGATCACAGCTCAGCGCAACTGGCTTAAGAACCAGCCCTCCGTTATAGGAAGCTATGCGGTAAACCGTGACCTTACAAGTGCTCTTCGTGAGGTCATCGACGGAACAAACAGAGCGCGCAGAGCATTAATGCTCTACAATTCAAATATCAACGAAGAAATCCAGAGGAAGAGAGAGGAGTTTAACATAAAATGATAAAGCTTAAACGCAAAGAAAAATTTTCATCAGTGCAAACTCCTTTTATCTGGATGCTGGTGCCGTTTTTAGTATTTTTCGTTCTTTTCACTATCGCACCTATTCTTATTTCGATATTCTTCTCTTTTACAGACTTCAACCTTGTTTCGATAAACAACTTTGTAGGATTTAAAAACTATCTGAGAATGTTCCTATCGGATAAGATATTCATTATTGCTCTTAAAAACACAATGATCCTCGCGATAATTACCGGACCTGTAGGATTTATTTTAAGCTTCGTTTTAGCCTGGCTTATCAATGAAATTCCGGTCAAACTTCGCGGTCTTGTAACATTCTTTGTTTACGCGCCGAGCCTTTCGGCAAGTACGTATGCGATCTGGCAGTACATTTTCTCTGCCGACAGCTACGGTTTAGTTAACAGTGTGGCTATGCAGATGGGTATTATTTCAGAGCCTATTTCGTGGCTTACCAATTCGGCTTATAACCTTAATGTGGTTATAATCGTTTCGGTATGGATGTCGTTCAGCTCCGGATTCCTTTCATTCCGAGCAGGATTTCAGGGCCTCGACAGAGCCTACTTTGAAGCGGCCGCTATCGACGGATTGCGCAACCGCTGGCAGGAACTTTACTATGTTACTTTCCCGCAGATGGGACCTCAGCTTATGTACGGCGCGGTTATGTCCATATCAAGCGCTTTTGCGACAGGTGCTGTCAGTCAAACGCTTACCGGTTTCCCGAGCAGTAACTACTCGACTCATACCTGGCTTTTGCACATAAACGACTATGCGCTCAACCGATATGAAATGGGTTATGCTTCTGCTCTGGCAGTCGTATTATTCATTGTAATGGTACTTTCTTGGCTTTTGATCAGCAAGGTACTGAGAAAGTTTATGGATTAGTTTAACTACAGTACAAAATTGTAAATTCGCTTAGGAGTGTGTAAAGATATGGCAAAAGATCATCAGGTCGTTCTTTCGCGTTCTCGCGGCGGCACAGCCGTTATATTTGTGATCTTGCTGATTGTTAGTGCATTTATGCTTTTCCCGCTGTACTATTCAATCGTGCAGTCGCTCAAGCCGATAGATGAAATTTTCATTTATCCGCCGCGATTTTATGTAAAGAACCCGACCTTTGAAAACTTCGTTCAGGTTTATTATCTTTCGGGTAACCTTACGGTTCCTTTCGCAAGATATTTATTCAACAGTATTTTCGTTACAGTTGTCGGCACGGTTTTATATCTCATTATTGCTTCGCTTGCCGGCTATTCATTGGCAAAAGGCAAATTCAAGGGAGTAGGTACTCTTTACACCCTTATAGTTCTTGCCTTGCTTTTCCGCCCGGAAGTTACAGCTATCCCGGTTTATTACGTTGTTTCCAAACTCGGTATTATCGATACTTATTGGGCGCTGCTTCTTACTCCGCTTTCGGGTACTATGGGTGTATTCCTTATAAGACAGTTCGTTGTTTCCTCTGTCCCGGACGCGACGCTTGAAGCCGCAAGAATTGACGGTGCTACGGAATTCCGTACTTTCAGGCAGATCGTTCTGCCGAGCATTAAGCCTGCTATTATGACTGTTATGATATTCACTTTCCAGTCTATGTGGAATGCTTCGGGTACTAAGCAGTACATATTCAGCGAGAGCTTAAAAGAGCTTCCGACAGTTCTTACAACTATTGCCGCCGGCGGTATCGCCCGTGCAGGTGCGGGAGCCGCGGTAAGTGTTATTATGATGGTTCCGCCTATCGCTGTGTTCTTATGGTCACAGAGCTCGGTTATGGAAACTATGAGCCATTCGGGACTTAAGTGAGGTGAAGAGAATGCGATTTACAAAATATTTTATTTCTTTAATAATGTGCGTCTGCGTTCTCGCCTCCGTATTTTCGGTTAGCGCCAAAAATGTTGAATATGCCCCTTATGAGGGTTATGAATACGATTCGGACAGTGAATCAATAGCTGCTCCTACCTCTTATGTTTTCGAAAAATCTTATGATTTTGAGGATATGGGACTTGATAAAGCACTTGATTCTCCCTCCGATATGTATTATGACGGTAATATTCTCTATGTGCTTGACTCGGGAAACAGCAGAATTTTAAAGCTTGATTCTTCGCTCAAAGCAGTGGGAGTTATTGAAAACATTACTTCCGACGACGGAACGACATTCACATTTGTCGGCGCTTCGGGTCTTGTTGTTGATAAAGACGGAAGATATTATATTGCCGATACCGAAAATAAGCGCGTTCTTATTATCGGAGAAGACGCAAAGATTATAAAAGTCATTGAAAAGCCTGAAACTTCGATCGTCGGTTACGACTTTTCGTTCGATGTAACCAAGGTCCTTATTAATGACGAGGGCAAGCTCCTTGTAATTGCAAAGAGCGTTAACAACGGTGCATTCGTTTTCGATACCGACGGTAATTTTAGCTCTTTCTTCGGCAGAAGCACGGTTCAAAGAACTGTGGATATTATTCTTAACTTTATCCGCAAGCAGTTTATGACCCGGGAGCAGATAAAGAAACTTCAGACTTACGCTCCTGCAACAATTTCAAACTATGATATTGATGATAACGGATTTATTTATACCGTTACCATAAGCGGAAGCGTTCAGAGCGATAACCAGATAAGAAAGCTTAATTATGCCGGCAAAAACATAATGAAAAGCGAAGGTATAATTAAGTCTTACGGAGATCTTGAAAACTCCAGAAGCGTTTTCACTAACAATAACTACACTTCGTTCTCCGATATAGATATAGATGATAATGAATTTATCCATCTTCTTGACGACGGACGAGGCAAGATATTCCAATATACTCAGAACGGTCAGCTTATAGCGGTCTACGGCGGTTACGGCAATCAGGTCGGAATGTTCCAAAAACCGATTGCTATCGAAACTATCGGAGAAGAGGTTCTCGTTCTTGATATGACTACGAGAAACATTTCGGTATTTAAACCGACCGACTATCTCAAGGCTCTCCGCGCTGCGTTCTTGGATCTTGATACTTCCGATCCCCAAAAGGCGATAAGCCTTTGGGAAGAAGTTCTTTCCTATAATTCTAACAGCCAATTCCCTTATTACGGTCTTGGAATGGCTTACGAAAAACTCGGTGATTACGGTAAAGCAATGGATTACTTTAAGCTTGCCGATACGGCGAATGAGTATTCCGACGCTTATCACGAGTACAGAAAGCAGTATATGTCAGATAATATTCTCTGGCTTGCGGCATTAATTATCGCCGTAGTTGTTTTGATAGTCGTAGGTGTCAAGCTTGCAAAGAAAAAGCTTGCGGCTATGAACAACGGAGCGTTTTCAGCGCTTGAAAACAAATATACTTTCCCGCTTTACACTCTTTCGCACCCGTCTGACGGTTTCCAGCAGTTTAAATACCGCAAAGAGCTTCCGTCTTACCTGCTTTCGGTAATTATAGTAATTGCTTTCTTCCTTATTAAGGTTTTGCAGTTCTTTAAAACGGGTTATATTTTCAACGGCAACGATCCCCAGGATTACACCATTCTTTCGACCTTTATCGGTTCTGTAGCTTTGGTTATTCTGTTTGCCGTAGGTAACTGGGCTGTCTGCTCGTTATTAGACGGTAACGGTAAAATGATCGAGATCGTTTCCGTAACATGTTACGCTATTATTCCGTATCTTTTGAGTCAGCTCATAAATGTCGGACTTTCGAATATTCTCACTCTTGACGAAGCTATGACTATGAGCATTATCACTGCTATCGGTGTTATCTGGTCGGCTATGATACTGCTTATCGGTTTAAGTCAGGTTCATCAGTATTATATCGGAAAAACCATTGGAACTATGATCCTTTCACTCTTCGCAATGGTTATAATCGCGGTAATTGTATTCTTGCTCTTCTCACTTATGCAACAGATAGTTTACTTTGTTAAATCGATCTGGCAGGAGCTGCAATTACGCTAAGAATTCTTTAAAAGGAGGAATATTCGTGCAGATCAGATTTAAGCGGCTTCGTGCCCTGTTCTGCGGTGTCTTGGCTTCGGCTTTGGCTGTATCTTCGTTTCAGCTTGTAAGCTTTGCCGATAACACCACGGTGCTTCCCGCTGCGGAAGAAGGATATACGCAGGTCGCAGATAACTCTTCTTTATCTATGTATGCAGATGAAGAAACAGGCGATTTTCAGATAATCGATAAAGCTTCGGGTAAATCGTGGTTCAGCGCTGCAAAAGAGTTTACCGAAGATACGGCTACATTGAAGAAAAACAGACTGAATTACGGCTCCGCGCTTATTATTGATTATGTTGTAAACGAAGGCTTCACGGCGGCGGGACTTTATAAATCCGTCGGAAGCTATTCGGGCTGTATCAGCGGCGGTGAAGTAAAAGTCACTCAGATCAAAAACGGTATCAGAGTTGATTATGACTTCCAAATGTACGGAATAAAGATCCCCGTTGAATATAAAATAAACGGCAATAATTTTTACGCGAGCATTCTCACCGATGAGATCAAAGAGGGTAAAGAAAATACTTTATACCGTATTCATCTTCTCCCCTCGTTCTGCTGCGGAGGCAGAAATGACTCAGGCGAGATATTCGTTCCCGACGGCTGCGGCGCACTGATCGATTTTAATAACGGCGCCGAGGATAATTCTTATGAGGCTGAGGTTTACGGTGCAGAAAAATCCGTACTTAAAGATTATCAGCTTACTAAGACCGAAACGATCCGTATGCCCGTTTTCGGAGTTACTATGCAGGACAGAGGAACCTACGGTGTTATCACCAAGGGCGACACTGCCGCCAGCATAAAAGCTCTTTCAGGTAATGAAAATTTCGGCGGTAATATGGTATACAGCATTCTTGAGTACCGTGCTATCGCTGCGGATGAGATGATCTCCCAGAGCTCGGCAAAAGCTAACATCTATCGTATTTCACAGGAAAAATATTCTTTGGATAGCTATGATGTAAGATACGGTCTGCTTTCAGGCTCGCCCGTTACCTATTACGATATTGCCGAAGCTTACCGCGATTATCTTATCAAAGAGTGCGGTCTTAATAAAAACGGTAATATGAGTCTTTTAAACCTTAATGTTTACGGCACTGTTGAGATTCAGGGCAACTTTATAGGTTTTAAATATAAGACGCTCGAAACTCTTACAACTTTTGAAGAGGCTAAGAAAATCGCCGAAAGCCTTAAAAAATCAGGAATCGATGATATTTCTATGAGATATATCGGTTGGCAGAACGACGGTCCTTTCAATCTTTCCCAGCTTAAAAAGAGCAGTATCTTAGGTAAGCTCGGAGGAAAGAAAAAACTTCTTGCCCTTCAGGATTATCTCGAAGAAAATTCCGGACAGCTTATTTGCGACGCCGATCTTATGCAGACAAGAAAGGGCGGAAGAAGCGCCGTCGCAACTACAATGTTCAATAAAAAGGCTTATCAGTATCAGTATCTGAGATCTACATATGTTACAAAACTTACTGTAGATCCCTGGCTTATGGTAAGCAATAAAAAGCTTCTTTCTAATTCAGCTTCTTATCTTAAATCTCTCAATAAAAATCTGAATAATATCTCGCTTTCGACTCTTACAAATCTTATTTATTCGGATTTTGACGAGGGCAACGGATCTTACAGATCCACTATAGGAAAATCCGCTGAAGAAGTTTTAAATAACTTCAAAAAATCCGGCAAAAAGCTTACCGGCGATAGTGCAAACGCTTATTCTTTTGATTATTTAAGCTCCATTTATAATGCGCCCACGCTTACAAGCGGATACAATTTATTCAGCAAGGAAATTCCTTTCTATCAGATAGTTCTTCACGGTTATATCCCTATGACTGGAGCTCCCGCTCAGACCGAAATTACTTCAAAGACCGAGTTCTTAAAGGCGGTTGAAACCGGTTCGGCTCTGCTTTATAACTGTGTTTATGAAGACGCTACGATTTTAAGAGGTCTTCGCGAAGAAAATCTTTACAGCTCAACTTACACCCTTTGGAACAAGGAAGCTGCTTCAAGATTTAAGAATTATAAAGAGCTTTATGAAAAAATCAAAGATAAACCTATAATCGCTCACAGCGAACTCAGCGAAAATGTTATGAAAACAACATTTGAGGGCGGCGTTTCGGTTATAGTAAACTATAATTATAATGATACCGAAGTAAACGGCGTTAAAGTCAGCGCGCGTTCATTCACGGAAGTTAAGGAGGCAGCATAAAAAATGAAAATCGGATCTCGTCTTTCTGTTGCCGACAAACATAATCTGAAAGGACTTTTGTTTTTAATTCCTTTCTTCCTCGGTATTATATTCTTCTATATAGAACCGATATTTCAGTCGATCCAGTTCTCTTTCAGTGATGTTTCTGTTTCGACAAGCGGTTATAAAACCACTTTTGTAGGTCTTAAATATTACAAAGAAATTTTTAACGATAACGAAACGTTTAAGACGCAACTTTTTGATGACTTTTTGAACTTGCTTTGGAAAACACCGGTTATTCTGGTTCTTTCACTGATATTTGCTCTTCTTATCAATCAGAAATTTAAGGGCAGAATATTTGTCAGAGCGGTATTTTTCCTTCCGGTAATATTTTCATCCGGCGTTGTTCTCGGAATCATTCAGAGCGACCTTGTTGTAAGAAATACCTTAACTTCAAGCACTGTGCTTGACAGCGGTACTATCAACCAGTCAATGGGTCTTTCGCAGCTTTTGCTCCAGGCAGGCCTCGATCAGAAGGTCATCGATTTTGTTACTAATATTACAAACAGCTTTTTCTCGCTTATCTGGAACTCCGGAATTCAGATGCTTATCTTCCTTTCGGGACTTCAGAGCATTTCCGGAAGCCTTTATGAAGCCGCTTCCGTTGAGGGCGCTTCCGCTTGGGAAAGCTTCTGTAAAATAACGATCCCGATGTTAGGCCCGATGATCCTCCTTAATGCGGTATATACGGTCGTCGACAGTTACACTTCGTCTTCAAACAGCGTAATGTCGCTGATCCTTTCAAACATAAGTAATGCTCATTACGGAACAAGCTCCGCAATGGCATGGACATACTTCATATTTATCGCGTTTATTCTTGGTGCGGTATTCTTAATATACTATTTTTCAACAAGAACCAAAAAAATTAAGGAATAAGGAGGAAAGGCGAAATGAATTTATTAAGTATTTTCGACAAGAAAAATTCTTTGGCAACAAAGAAAAAAGCAAAAGACCTTTTAATGGGTATCATTCGCTTCTTCTTTATAGTCGGTCTTTGCTACCTGTTCCTTTTCCCGATTTTGTATATGCTTATAACTGCGTTTCAGTCGCCGTCGTCGGCTGAGGACCCCACAGTTGTATGGATCCCGAAACAGCTTTCGCTTTTGGGAATTAAAAAATCCATAAAACTGCTTGATTATTGGAAATCTGCGGGAACTACTCTTACTTATACTGTTCTTGCTACTCTTTGCTCTCTTGTTTCCTGCTCGCTTGCAGGTTACGGTCTTGCAAGATTTAAATTTCCCGGGAAAAGCATAACGCTTGTTTTGGTAATCGCAACGATAGTTATCCCGCCACAGGTTCTTTTCAATTCCAATTACCTGCTTTTCAGATTTTTTGATTTCGGCGGAATTCTTTCGATATTCGGAGTATCATTAAACCTGCTGAACAGCCCGGCTGTATTTATAGTTCCTGCTATTTTCGCTTCGGGACTGCGAAACGGTATTTTCATCTTTATCTTCTATTCATTCTTTAAAGGTCTTCCTTATGAAATAGAAGAGGCTGCTAATATCGACGGCTGCGGAGTCTTCAAAACCTTTGCTAAGGTTATGATCCCTATGGCGGTTCCTGCTTTCATAACTGTTTTGCTTTTCTCAATAGTTTGGCATTGGACAGATTACAGCAGTGCTTCCGTTTACTTCGCAGAGGGCACAAAGCCGATAGTTGTAATGCTCAGCACTCTTTCAAATTCACTTAGACTTGACGGTAATATCAATGCCGGAAGCGTATATTCGATAAGAATGTATTTGCAGGCAGGAGCGCTCCTTACGATAGCTCCTCCGCTTATCCTTTATATCTTTACTCAGAAATACTTTACTGAAAGTATCGAGAGAACAGGACTTGTTGGATAAAAATTTATATTTTAATTCGCCGGAGATCTTCCGGCGAATTTTTTTATAAAAATTTAAAAAAACACTTGATTTTATCGCTTGGTTATGGTAATATATCAAGGTACGCTGTGAAAATGCGGCGTTAAACATGCGATGATGCGGGAGGTGGCCGACCATGAGTCGGGAAATTTCCGCGGAGTATGTCCGATTTTAAACCGGGCGAAAGAACTTTGGAAGGCATAAAAATACTTGCGAATTTTTGTGCCAACGGCAGCTTGGCTGCTGTTCCGGAATTGTCTGCAACCCCAGCAATTGCCGGTTTTATATTGCTCCGATAAGAAAAACACGGAGCGGTGTAAGTTTTGCCCGCCAACTAATCAAGGAGGCGAAATTCACATGGCAGTGAAAGAAAAAATCCGAATTCGTATCAAGGGTTACGATCATGCACTTGTAGACCAGTCCGCTGAAAAAATAGTGGAAACCGCTAAACGTACAGGCGCCAGAGTGTCCGGCCCCGTGCCGCTCCCTACTGAAAAGGAGATCGTTACAATCCTTCGTGCTGTCCACAAATATAAGGATAGCCGCGAGCAGTTCGAAATGAGGACTCACAAAAGACTTATAGATGTTATCAGACCTTCTAATAAGACGGTCGAGGCTCTTACAGGTCTTGAGCTCCCCGCAGGCGTAGAAATCGAAATTAAGCTTTAATTTCTTTATATTTGCGCCAAGGTCAAGTCGGCTTTGTGCTGACCAATAACCAAAGGAGGAAAAATCAATGCAAAAGGGAATTATTGGAAAAAAGCTTGGTATGACTCAGTTTTTTGACGAAAAAGGAAATTTTATTCCGGTAACCGTAATAGAAGCAGGCCCCTGTGTTGTAGCACAAAAGAAAACTGCTGAGAACGACGGTTATGAGGCTGTTCAGATTGGCTTCGGCGATATGAAAGCTTCTAAAGTAAAGAAGCCCGCAAAAGGTCATTTTGCAAAAGGCGATGTTGCTCCGAAGAAAGTTCTTCGCGAGTTCAGACTTGAAGATACTTCCGCTCTGAATGTCGGAGATATCATTAAGGCTGACATATTTGCCGAGGGCGACTGCGTAGATGTAAGAGGTACTTCAAAGGGTAAGGGATATGCCGGCACGATCAAGCGCTGGAACTTCTCAAGACTTAAAGAATCTCACGGTACAGGTCCGGTTCACCGTCACGGCGGATCGCTCGGTGCATGCTCAAGCCCGTCAAGAGTTTTCAAGGGCAAGAAAATGGCAGGTCACCTCGGTCACGAGCGCGTTACGGTTCAGAACCTCAGCGTAGTTAAAGTTGACGCAGAAAAGAATATAATTGCCGTTAAAGGCGCCGTTCCCGGCCCCAAAGGCGGAGTTGTCGTTCTTTTCGACAGCGTAAAGGCTTAAGGGAAGGAGTGTTTAAGTTATGCCAAATATAGCAGTAGTTGATATGACAGGTAAAAGCGTCGGCGAGATCAAGCTCAGCGATGAAATATTCGGAATTGAGCCTAATGCAACGGTTATGCACATGGCAGTTGTTAACTATCTTGCAAATCAGCGTCAGGGCACACAGTCCACTCTGACCCGTACAGAAGTTTCCGGCGGCGGCAGAAAGCCGTGGCGCCAGAAAGGAACAGGCCACGCCCGTCAGGGTTCCACCAGAGCTCCTCAGTGGAGACACGGCGGAATTGTGCATGCTCCGAAGCCGAGAGATTATTCTTATGCTCTCAATAAAAAGGTTCGCCGTCTGGCTCTTAAATCCGCGCTTTCCGATAAGGTTGCAACCGGAAATATGATAGTCTTAGACGAGCTTAAGCTTGACGGTTTCAAGACAAAGACTGTTGTTGATTGTCTTAAAGCTGTAGGCGCAGGCAAAAAGGTTCTTTTCGTTCTTGAAAACAATGACGCTTATGCAGTTAAGAGTATGGCTAACATTGCAGGAACCAAGTCTGCACAGTACAACACAATAAATACTTACGATATCATCCACGCCGATACACTTGTAATGGTCAAGGGTGCTGTCGAGAAAATCGAGGAGGTGTACGCATAATGAAAACCGCTCAGGATATCATTATCGCTCCGATCATCACCGAGAAGAGCATGTCGGGAGTTGCCGGCAAGAAATACACCTTCAAGGTCGACCGTGACGCTACAAAGTACGAGATCGCAGACGCGGTCAAGGAACTTTTCAAGGTCGATGTTGCCAAGGTAAACACCGTAAATGTACGCGGTAAGGTAAAGAGAATGGGCCGCTATGAGGGTAAAACGGCTGCTTTCAAAAAAGCGATCGTTACTCTTAAAGCAGATTCCAAGCCGATCGAGTTCTTCGACGGTCTTATGTAAGCGTAAAGGAAATTTTAAAATTTCCGGTGATGTATGAAGTTTTTTAAAAACTTCGCTAAGCCTAAACAGGAGAGTGAAACAAATGGCAATAAAACATTACAAGCCTACTTCTAACGGCCGCCGTAATATGACAACTATGGATTATTCCGAGCTGTCAAAGGTAGCGCCCGAAAGAAGCTTGCTTGAACCTATTAAAAAGAATGCCGGCCGCAATAGCTACGGCCGAATCACCGTTCGCCACAGAGGCGGCGGCAACCGCAGAAAATACAGGGTCATCGATTTCAAAAGAGAGCGTTTCGGCGTAAGCGCGACCGTTCTTACTCTTGAGTACGATCCTAACCGTTCTGCTTTCATCGCTTTGGTTCAGTACGAAGACGGTGAAAAGAGATACATTATAGCTCCTCAGGATCTTAAGGTCGGAGATAAAATTGTCAGCGGTCCCGGTGCGGACATTAAGCCCGGCAATGCTCTTCCGCTCGTTAATATCCCTGTCGGTACTTTTCTTCATAATATTGAGCTTTATCCCGGCAAAGGCGCTCAGCTCGCCAGAAGCGCAGGAAATATGGCTCAGCTTATGGCTAAGGAAAACGGTATGGCGCTTCTTCGTCTTCCTTCAGGAGAACTTCGCAATGTTCCCGAAGGCTGTATGGCAACCGTAGGCGTTGTTTCCAATCCGGAACACGCAAATGTAAATTACGGTAAAGCAGGCCGTAAGCGTCATATGGGCTGGAGACCGACTGTCCGCGGTTCTGTAATGAACCCGAACGACCACCCGCACGGCGGTGGTGAAGGTAAGTCACCTGTCGGCCGTCCCGGACCTGTAACCCCGTGGGGTAAACCTACTCTCGGTTACAAGACCCGCCAGAAGAACAAGCAGAGCAATAAGTATATTGTAAAGCGTCGTAAATAAGTCAGACGAAAGGAGATTTCATAATGGGAAGAAGTATTAAAAAGGGCCCTTATGTGCAGGAAGTCCTGCTCAAAAGAGTTCAGGATATGAATGCAGCCGGTGAAAAGCGCGTGCTTAAAACTTGGAGCCGTTCGTCTACCATATTCCCCGATTTCGTCGGACACACTTTTGCAGTACATGACGGTCGCAAGCATGTGCCGGTTTATGTAACTGAGGATATGGTAGGTCACAAACTCGGTGAGTTTGCACCCACAAGAACATTCAAAGGCCATGCCGGCGCAAAAACTACCGGTAAGTAAGCGGCCGAAAGGAGATAGAATTTATGGAAGCAAGGGCTACTCTTAAATATGCCCGTATCTCACCCCGCAAGGTGAAGATAGTCCTCGATATCATCAGAAATCAGGACGCTGACAAAGCAATGGCTATTCTCAAATTTACTCCTAAGTCCGCTTGCGAGTATCTTGAAAAGCTTTTGAAGTCAGCTATGGCTAATGCTGAAAACAAAAATATGGATATGTCTAAGCTCTATGTTGCTGAATGCGCAGTAGGCCCCGGACCGATTCTTAAGAGAATCCGCGCTAAGGACCACGGCCGCGCACACCGCATCTTAAAGAGAACAAGCCATATCACACTCGTTCTTAAAGAACGCGATATTTAAGTTAGGAGGTTAAAACTATGGGCCAGAAAGTTAATCCGCACGGTTTACGCGTCGGTATTATTAAAAACTGGGACTCGCGTTGGTTTGCAAGTGACGAAACATTCGGCGATACACTTGTTGAGGACTATAACCTCCGTAAATACCTTAAAAAGACACTTTCGAGTGCAGGTATTGCTAAAATCGAAATTGAACGCGATGACAAGCGTGTGAGATTACATCTCCACTGTGCTAAACCGGGAATGGTTATAGGCAGAAACGGTGCAGAGATCGATAAGCTCCGCGATGTATGCCAGAAAATGCTCGGAAAGCCTGTTGTGATCAACATTGTGGAAATCAAAAACCCCGATGCTGATGCTCAGCTCGTTGCTGAAAACATTGCAACTCAGCTTGAAAAGCGTATATCTTTCCGCCGCGCTATGAAGCTTTCTATAGGAAGAGCTATGCGCCTCGGAGTTAAAGGTATCAAAACTCAGGTTTCGGGCCGTTTAGGCGGTGCTGAAATCGCAAGAAGCGAACAGTATCACGAGGGTACAATCCCGCTTCAGACTCTTCGTGCAGACATTGATTACGGTTTTGCAGAGGCTAACACAACCTACGGCAGAATCGGCGTTAAGGTTTGGATATACAAGGGTGAGGTTCTTAACGAGAACCGCAGAACTTCTAAGAGAGGGGGCGCCCGCTGATGTTAATGCCTAAGCGTGTAAAATACCGCAGAGTGCAGCGCGGCCGCATGACCGGTACTGCAACAAGAGGAAACACCGTAACTCACGGTAATTTCGGTCTTCAGGCTCTTGAGCCGGCGTGGATCACCTCTAACCAGATAGAAGCTGCCCGTGTTGCTATGACTCGTTATATCAAGCGTGGCGGTCAGGTCTGGATCAAAATTTTCCCTGATAAACCGGTTACTAACAAGCCTCTCGGTACTCGAATGGGTTCCGGAAAAGGCGCTCCGGAGTACTGGGTAGCAGTGGTTAAACCCGGACGCGTTATGTTCGAAATCGGCGGCGTATCCGAGGAATTGGCTCGCGAGGCTATGCGTCTTGCAGCTAATAAACTTCCGATCAAATGCAAGTTTATAAGCAAGGAAACGGGTGGTGAGCAGTAATGAATGCAAAGGAAATCAGAGAAAACACTTTACCGGAGCTTAATGAGCAGTTGGCAAAGCTTAAAGATGAATTGTTCCATCTTCGTTTCCAACATGCCATTAATCAGCTCGACAACCCCATGCGAATAGCGGCTGTTAAGAAAGATATCGCTCGCGTTAAAACAATTATCCGCGAAAAAGAGCTTTCAAACAGCGCTAACGCTTAAAAGAGGAGGTAGCTGAAAATGAGCGAAAGAAACCTTCGTAAAACAAGAGTGGGCAAGGTCGTAAGCAATAAAATGGATAAAACCGTCGTAGTTGCTATTGAAGACAATGTTAAGCACCCGCTTTACAAGAAGATAATCAAAAACACAATCAGACTTAAGGCTCATGATGAGAACAACACCTGCGGCGTTGGCGACAGAGTGCTCATTATGGAAACAAGACCGCTTTCTAAAGATAAGAGATGGCGCGTTGCCGAAATAGTTGAGAAAGCTAAGTAATTTGGCTTTAAGGAGGAAACCACTGTGATACAACAACAGAGTTACCTCAAGGTTGCCGACAATACCGGTGCAAAAGAAATTATGTGCATCCGTGTTTTGGGAGGCTCCAAAAGGAGGTACGCCAACATCGGCGATGTTATCGTTGCTTCTGTTAAAAAGGCCGCTCCGGGCGGTACCGTTAAGAAGGGCGATGTAGTTAAGGCTGTTGTAGTTCGTTCTGCAAAAGGTCTTCGCCGTAATGATGGCACTTATATTAGATTTGATGAAAATGCTGCGGTTCTTATCCGTGACGATAAGAATCCGAGAGGCACCCGTATCTTCGGGCCTGTAGCGCGTGAGCTTCGCGATAAGGATTATACAAAGATCCTTTCTCTCGCTCCGGAAGTTCTTTAATGGGAGGTAAAAAGATATGAGTAAGCTTCACATTAAAACCGGCGATACAGTTATGCTTCTTACCGGTGACGCTAAAGACCGCAAGAAAACCGGAAAGGTTCTTCAGGTAAGCCCTAAAGAGCAGAAGGTTATCGTTGAAGGTCTTAACAAGGTTAAAAAGCATGTTAAGCCGAAAAAAGCCGGAGATCCCTCCGGAATTATAGAAACTGACGGCGCAGTTTATGCCTGCAAAGTTCAGTTGGTTTGCCCGAAGTGCAACAAGCCGACCAGAGTAGGAACCAAGATCTATGAGGACGGCAAAAAAGACCGCGTTTGCAAAAAGTGCGGCGAAACTTTTTAAGAGTAAGGAGGACATGACATGTCAACGCTTGGAAACGAATATAAAAATTCGATAGCTCCTGCATTGATGACCAAATTTGGCTATAAGAGTGTTATGCAGATTCCGAAGCTCGAGAAAGTCATTATCAATGTAGGTTGCGGAGAGGCTAAGGATAACGCGAAGATAGTAGATTCCGTTATCTCGGATCTCAGCAAAATAACCGGTCAGAAGGCAATACCGTGCCGTGCAAAGAAATCCGTTGCGAACTTTAAGCTTCGTGAGGGAATGCCTATCGGCGCAAAGGTAACACTTCGCGGAGAAAAAATGTACGAGTTTATCGACCGTTTCTTTAACGCAGCTTTACCGCGCGTGCGCGACTTCCGCGGCATCAATCCCGATGCCTTCGACGGTCGCGGCAACTATGCCTGCGGCGTTAAAGAGCAGCTCATTTTCCCTGAAATTGAGTATGATAAGATAGATAAAGTTCGCGGTATGGATATCGTTATCGTTACTACCGCCAAGACAGATGAAGAGGCTCGTGAGTTACTCACTCTTATGGGCGCTCCGTTTGCGAGATAAGGAGATAAAATATGGCTAAGACATCTATGAAAGTAAGGCAGGCTCGCCCCGCTAAATTTTCAACAAGACAGTATAACAGATGCAAGATCTGCGGCCGTCCCCATGCTTATCTTCGCAAATACGGCATCTGCCGTATATGTTTCAGAGAGCTCGCTTATAAGGGCGAGATCCCCGGAGTTAAGAAGGCAAGCTGGTAAGGCACAAATCTAAAGGAGGTTTACGGCATGCAAATCACCGATACAATAGCCGATATGCTTACACGAATTCGTAACGCATCCTCGGCAAAACATAATTCGGTAGATGTTCCTGCATCAAACGTTAAGAAGTCTATCGCTCAGATACTTCTCGATGAAGGATACATCAGCAGCTTTACCGTTGAAGACGACGGTAAGCAGGGCGTAATTCATATAGTATTGAAATACGGCCCCAATAAAGCTCAGACCATCAGCGGAATCCGCAGGGTATCAAAGCCCGGTCTGCGCATATATACAAGCGTAGAAGAAATGCCTAAGGTTATGAAAGGCCTCGGTATAGCTATTCTCTCTACCTCTAAAGGAATAATGACAGATAAGCAGGCTCGCAAAGCCAATGTCGGCGGCGAAGTTCTCGCGTTTGTCTGGTAAGGAGGTAAAAGGTATGTCAAGAATAGGTAAAATGCCGATCGCCGTTCCGAACGGTGTAGATGTTAAAATAGACGGAAATACCGTTACCGTTAAAGGCGCAAAAGGCGAGCTTTCCTACCAGTTCAATAAGGAAATCTCAGTCGTAAAAGACGGCGACAATATCGTTGTTACCCGTCCCACCGATGACAAAGAACACAGAGCTTTACACGGCCTTACCCGTACACTTATCGCCAATATGGTTCAGGGTGTTACAGAAGGCTACTCTAAAACTCTTGAGGTTAACGGTGTAGGTTACCGTGCTCAGAAGCAGGGCAATAACCTTGTTATGAACCTTGGTTATTCTCATCAGGTAATCGTTCCGGAGATCCCCGGAATTAAAATTGAAGTACCCGCTCCTAACTCAATAGTTATCAGCGGTGCAGATAAGCAGCTGGTTGGCCAGTTTGCAGCGGATGTTCGCAAAAAGCGTCCTCCGGAGCCCTATAAAGGCAAAGGTATCAAATATGCAAACGAGCATATCCGTCGCAAAGAAGGTAAAGCAGCCAAGGGTGCTAAGAAATAATAAAGGAGTGTATAGAAAATGGTTAGCAAACCTAACAGTAATCAGGCAAGGCTTAAGCGCCATACCCGCGTTCGTTCCAAGATCAGCGGTACAGCAGCGATCCCGCGCCTTGATGTATTCCGCTCCAACAGCAATATTTACGCCCAGCTTATCGACGATGAAAAGGGTGTTACTCTCTGTGCAGCCGCTTCTAACGAGAAAGATTTCGGCATAAGCGGTTCGAATAAAGAGGGAGCCCGCAAGGTTGGACAGTTAATAGCTGAACGTGCCAAGAAGAAAAAGATCACTGAGGTCGTTTTTGACCGCGGCGGTTATATCTATCACGGCCGTGTCAAGGAGCTTGCCGAAGGTGCCCGCGAGGGCGGCCTCAAGTTCTAATAAGGAGGGGGAATACTTTTGGCTACAAATATTGACGCATCAACATTAGATCTTCAGGAAAGAGTAGTTTCCATAAACAGAGTTTCCAAAACCGTTAAGGGCGGCCGTATAATGAAATTTGCGGCTTTAGTCGTTGTCGGCGACGGTAACGGTATCGTAGGCTTCGGCCTCGGAAAAGCAGGCGAGGTACCCGACGCTATCCGCAAGGGTATTGAAGACGCTAAGAAGAACCTTATCAAGGTTTCTCTTAAAGGTACTACCATTCCTCACGAAGTAATAGGAGAGTTCGGAGCAGGCCGCGTGCTCTTAAAGCCCGCAGCTCCCGGTACCGGCGTTATCGCCGGCGGTGCAGTTCGTGCCGTCGTTGAAATTGTCGGAATCAAGGATATCCGTACAAAGGCTCTTCGTTCAAATAATCCGTGCAATGTAGTTCGCGCAACTGTTGCCGGTCTTGCAGCTTTACGCGACGCCGAGCAGGTAGCAGCTGTTCGCGGTAAAACTGCCAAGGAAATCATAGGTTAAGGGGGAGCAGCATTATGGCAACAAAGAAAAAGGCTGCCGGCCTTAAAGTAAAGCTCGTTAAGAGCACTATAGGTTCCAAAAAGGATCAGATCGCAACGGTTGAAGCACTTGGTCTTCACAAAGTCGGCGATGTTTCGGTTCAGCCCGATAACGCGCAGACTCTCGGCAAAGTCAACAAGGTTTCGCACCTTGTAAAGATCGTTGAAGACTGATTTTGAGTTTCAATAACGCAAAAGCCGGTTACGGCGGCGCTTTTATCAAAAAGCGTTAATAATGCAAGGAGGTGCGAACAATGAAATTGCACGATTTGTCACCTGCTTTGGGTTCTACAAAAGACGCAAAGCGTATAGGCAGAGGTCACGGCTCCGGCAATGGTAAAACTGCCGGTAAAGGCCATAAAGGTCAGAAAGCTCGTGCCGGTCACGGAATGAGACCGGGATTTGAAGGCGGTCAGATGCCTCTTCAAAGACGCGTTCCTAAGCGTGGCTTCAATAATATTTTTGCTGAGGAAGTAATTGCTATCAATGTTTCCGCTTTGGAGGTATTCGAAGACGGAGCTACAGTTGATGCAGCTGCCCTCAAGGAAAAAGGTATCATCAAGTCTGCTGATAAAGCAGTTAAGGTTTTGGGTAACGGAAAGCTTTCTAAAAAGCTTACTGTTAAGCTTAATGCTTTCTCGGCTTCTGCGGCTGAAAAGATAAATTCTGTCGGTGGAAAGGCAGAGGTGATCTGAGTATGTTGGAAACCTTAAGAAATGCATGGAAAGTAAAAGAACTCAGAAATAAGATTCTTTTTACTCTCATGATAATCATAATTTTCCGCATCGGCTCGGCTATCCCGGTTCCTTTCGTAGCGTACGACACTTTGAGGAATGCCGCAAATAACGGCTCCAGCAGCGAATTTTTCAGTTATCTCTCCATTCTTACCGGAGGCGGACTGGAATACGGCGCAATTTTCGCGATGTCGGTTACACCGTACATCAACTCTTCAATTATCATTCAGCTGCTTTGCGTAGCTATCCCTGCTCTTGAGCGCCTTACCAAAGAAGGCGAAGAGGGACAGAAGAAGCTCGCTTCTATCACACGATATGCAACAATAGTTTTAGCTCTTATTCAGGGTGTCACTTACTTTATTTATCTTAACGGTAATGATTACCTTGATGTTACAGGCAAGGGCGCTAAGGTATTTGCAGGTTTCGTTATTGTTCTTGCTCTTACTGCGGGTTCAACTCTTGTTATGTGGCTCGGCGAGCAGATAGATAATAAGGGAATAGGCAACGGTATTTCAATTCTGCTTTTTGCAGGTATTCTTTCCCGCGGCCCCCAGGCTTACGCTGCTTTGAAAAATTCCTGGAGCACAAACAAAACTGCCGTTATCGCAGTTGTCGTTCTGTTCCTCGTAGTTGTTGCTTTCATCGTTTGGATGACTAACGCGGAGCGCAGAGTTCCTATTCAGTATGCAAAAAGAGTCGTCGGTAATAAGATGTACGGCGGTCAGAATACTCATATTCCGATCAAAGTAAATATGTCAGGCGTTATGCCGATCATCTTTGCTTCGTCAATTCTTATGTTCCCGACTATGATCCTTTCTTTTGCAAGTCCGGAAACAGCGATCAAGCAGCCGAGCTGGTATAAAGCGCTTGCGCTTTTCAGCACAAGAGGAATATTTTACGCTGTAATTTATTTTCTGCTGATAATCGCGTTTGCTTATTTCTACTCGACCATTCAGTTTAATCCTGTTGAAATGGCAAACAATCTTCGCAAAAACGGCGGAGCTATCCCCGGAATCCGTCCCGGAAAACCGACCTCGGATTTCATTTCCAAAATTCTTTCAAGAGTTACGCTTCTCGGAGCTATCTTCTTAAGCGTTATAGCTATTCTCCCGATCGTCTTAGGCAATATCGGTCAGATCAATATTTCGCTCGGCGGTACTTCGATACTCATTCTTGTCGGCGTAGCACTTGATACAGTTCAAAATCTCGAATCTCAGATGATGATGCGTCATTATAAGGGATTTCTTGATTAATAAATAAAGGAGTATTGATATGAAGCTTATTCTTTTGGGAGCTCCGGGTGCCGGAAAAGGTACTCAGGCTGAAATCATTTCAGAAAAATACAATATTCCTACCATTTCAACCGGCAACATTATCCGTGCTGCACTTAAAAACGGTACAGAAATGGGACTTAAGGCAAAAGCATATACCGAACAGGGTAAGCTTGTTCCGGATGATGTGGTAATCGGAATTATAAGAGAAAGACTTGCGCAAGATGATTGTGCAAACGGATTTATCTTAGACGGGTTCCCCCGTACAATTCCGCAGGCCGAGGCTTTGGATAAAATGGGCGTTTCGATCGACGCGGCTCTTTCAATAGAAGTTGCCGATGAAGAGATCGTTAAAAGAATGTCCGGCAGACGCGTCTGTGAAAAATGCTCGGCAAGCTATCACACGGAATTTAAGAAACCCTTAAAAGAGGGCGTTTGTAATGCCTGCGGCGGAGATCTCGTTATCCGTAAGGACGACGAGCCTGCGACTGTTCTTGAAAGACTTAAAGTCTATCACGAGCAGACCGAGCCGCTTAAGGATTATTACAAAGCTCAGGAAAAGCTGATTTCAGTTGAGGGTCAGGATGATGTCAAAGATACCACCGCCCTTGTTCTGAAAGCACTTTCGGAGATATAAGGTATATGGTAGTCCTTAAAACCGGCCGCGAGCTGAAAATAATGCGAGAAGCTTGCAGAATTTCGGCCGGAGCATTAAAAATAGCTGGCAGCGCAGTAGAACCCGGCGTTACGACTGCCGAGATCGACAGGCTGGCTGAAAAGTATATAAGAAGCCAGGGAGGAATTCCTAACTTCAAAAACTATGAAGGCTATCCTGCAACTGCGTGTATATCTATCAACAACGAGGTTATTCACGGCATTCCGTCTGAAAAGCGTAAAATTGCGGAGGGCGATATAGTTAGTATCGACCTCGGAGCAATGTTTGACGGATATCACGGTGATAATGCCGCCACATTTGCCTGCGGAGATGTTTCCGAGCAGGCAAAGCGGCTGATGGAAGTGACGCACGATGCGCTCTATAAGGGTATCGGCGCCGCGAAAGTGGGCGGCAGAATAGGTGATATCGGCCACGCTGTGCAGAGTTATGTCGAAGCAAATGGATTTTCCGTTGTAAGGCAATTTGTCGGTCACGGAGTAGGAACCCATTTGCACGAAGCGCCGGAAGTACCTAATTTCGGCAATCAGGGTCACGGCATAAGACTTATGCCGGGTATGACGATAGCCATAGAGCCTATGGTAAATATCGGCAGGCCCGAGGTCAAGATTATGCCTGACGGCTGGACCACTTTAACAAAAGACGGTTCGCTTTCCGCACATTTTGAACATACAATAGCGATCACACCCGACGGTCCGCAGATCATGACTGTTGCAGACTGAGGATCATATGATCGGAACAGTAGTATTTTCAAAAGCCGGAAAGGATAAAGGATCTTTAATGGTAGTTGTAGCAGAGGAAAAGAAAGTTTGTTTTGTCTGTGACGGCAAAAAAAGAAAGCTCGATTCTCCGAAGCGGAAAAACCCACGCCATTTATGCTTTACGGATAAAAAAATCAGCGAAGATAAGATTATAACAAACCGTTTGATCCGCCGCGAGCTTTTAAAATGCGGCGAGACAGTTAAAGGAGGGAAACAATGTCAAAATCAGATATGATCGAGCTTGAGGGAACCGTTGTTGAGGCAATGCCTAACGCAATGTTCAAGGTAGAAATCCAGGGAGGGCATCAGATACTTGCCCATATTTCCGGAAAGCTTAGGATGAATTTCATAAGAATTCTTCCCGGAGATAAGGTAACTGTAGAAATGTCCCCGTATGATCTGTCTAAAGGACGCATAACATGGCGTTCAAAGTAAGGCGGATAAAATTTAAGGAGGTATAATCCATATGAAAGTCAGACCTTCTGTTAAAAAGATTTGCGATAAATGCAAAATCATCAAGCGTAAGGGTAAAGTCATGGTTATCTGTGAGAACCCGAAGCACAAGCAGCGTCAGGGCTGAGTTACTCTTAACTAAATAATGGAGGTGCTTTGATAAATGGCACGAATTGCTGGTGTTGACCTTCCTAATGAGAAGCGAGTTGAAATAGGACTTACTTATATTTACGGAATCGGTCTTACAACATCCAAAAAGATTCTTGAAAGTACCGGAATCAATCCCGATACAAGAGTCAAGGATCTTACAGAAGAAGATATCTCAAAGCTGCGTGAATATATCGACCATAATCTTCAGGTCGAAGGCGACCGCCGCCGTACCGTAGCATTGGATATTAAAAGACTTATTGAAATCGGCAGTTATCGCGGACTTCGTCACCGCAAGGGACTTCCCGTAAGAGGTCAGCGCTCTAAAACCAATGCGCGCACACGCAAGGGTCCGAAGAGAACGATAGCTAACAAGAAGAAATAAGTAGGAGGAAGAATTAATGGCTACTGCTAAAAAGGCGACCGCTACACGCCGCCGCCGCGAAAAGAAAAACATTGAACGTGGTGCCGCTCATATTCAGTCAACCTTCAATAACACAATAGTTACCATTTCCGATACTCAGGGCAACGCTCTTTCTTGGGCATCCGCCGGTGAGCTCGGATTCAGAGGTTCTAAGAAGTCCACACCTTTCGCAGCTCAGAGCGCTGCAGAAATGGCTGCAAAGGCTGCTATGGAACACGGTCTTAAAACTGTTGAGGTTTATGTAAAAGGTCCGGGAGCTGGAAGAGAGGCTGCTATACGCGCCTTGCAGTCAGCAGGTCTTGAGGTTAGCATGATCAAAGATGTTACCCCTATTCCGCACAATGGCTGCCGTCCTCCCAAAAGAAGACGAGTATAATGAGCTGTACATTTTTGAGTACAGAAAATAATTTGGAGGTGTAACAGATGGCAAGATATACCGGTGCAGTTTGCAGACAGTGCCGCCGCGAGGGACAGAAATTGTTCTTAAAGGGCGAACGCTGCTATTCTGAAAAATGTTCGTTCGGTCTTCGCGGATACGCTCCCGGCCAGCACGGACAGGGTAGAAAGAAGTCATCAGAATACGGTCTTCAGCTTCGCGCTAAACAGACCGCAAGACGCTTTTACGGCGTTCAGGAAAATCAGTTCCGTCATTATTTTGATGTTGCTGAAAGAAAACAGGGAATTACAGGTGATAACCTTTTAAAAATTCTCGAAAGCCGTCTTGATAATGTGGTTTACAGAGTAGGTTTCGCTTCTTCAAGAGCAGAAGCAAGACAGCTTGTCGGCCACGGCCATTTCGAGGTTAACGGCAGCCGTGTAGATATAGCATCTTACCTTTTAAAGGCAGGAGATGTTGTTTCCGTTTGCGAAAAATCACGCGGCAGCGAGAAGATCAAAGCGGTTATCGAAGCTAATGCTTCTAAGCCCGTTCCCGAATGGATCGATGTTGATCACGATAAACTCACCGCAAAGGTTATAGCTCTCCCCACACGCGAGCAGATCGAAGCTCCTGTTGACGAGCAGCTCATCGTTGAGTTCTATTCAAGATAATATCGGCGCGCACCGATTACGCCGCACACTTCAGGTGCGCTCAAAAATAAATTAGTGCGGAGAAATGGAGCTTTCAGATGGAAAAAATTGAAAAGCCCAGAATTGATACACTTGAGCTTAGGGCAGACGGCACCTACGGTAAATTCGTAATGGAGCCTCTTGAGCGCGGTTATGCAACGACCTTAGGCAACAGTATGAGAAGAGTTCTTCTTTCAATTCTTCCCGGTGTTGCTATTACCTCGGTTAAGATCGACGGTGTTCTTCACGAATTTTCAACAATTCCCGGAGTTAAGGAAGATGTTACAGAAATCGTTTTAAACCTTAAAGGTCTTATTGCGAAACTTCATTCCGACACCGAGAAGAAAATCTATATCGAAGCTGAAGGTCCGTGCGTAGTTACAGCCGCATCAATAAAAGCCGATTCAGAGGTTGAAATTCTCAATCCGGATATGTACATTGCAACTCTTGACGAGGGCGCTAAACTCAATATGGAGATGACTCTTGATAAGGGTAACGGATATGTACCGGCTGAGAAAAATAAGTCGGCACAGAATGTTATCGGAGTTATTCCGGTGGATTCAATCTATACTCCTGTTTTAAAAGCTAATTTCACGGTAGATAATGCCCGCGTAGGCAGCGCTATCGATAAGAATAAGCTTACATTGGAAGTATGGACAGACGGTTCAATAGGAGCAGATGAAGCTGTATCACTCTCTGCAAAAATCCTTATAGAGCATTTTGAACTGTTCCTCAATATCGTTGAAGATGTTGAAACCGAGAGCATTATGGCTGAAAAGAACGATAATGCTAAGAAAAAGGTCCTCGATCTTACTATTGACGAGCTTGATCTTTCGGTCCGCAGCTTTAACTGTCTTAAACGCGCAGGTATCAACACTGTTGAAGACCTTACTAATAAGACCGAAGAGGATATGATGAAGGTTCGAAATCTCGGCCGTAAATCGTTAGAAGAGGTTATCGCGAAGCTCGTATCTTTCGGATTTAACCTCAAGAAAAGCGAAGATTGATAAAGGAGTGAATATAAATGGCAGGTACCCGTAAACTCGGAAGAACCAGCGACCATAGAACTGCTATGCTTCGTGCAATGGTAACTTTTCTTTTTGAAAACGGAAAAATAGAAACAACCGTTACACGCGCAAAAGAAGTTCGTTCAATGGCAGAGAAGTATATTACACTCGCAAAAACCGATAGTCTTCACAGCAAGCGTCAGGCTATGGCATTTATTACTAAGGAAGATGTTGTTGCAAAGCTTTACAATGAGATCGCTCCTAAGTATAAAGATGTAAACGGCGGATATTGCCGTATTACAAAGACCGGCCCGCGCCGCGGCGACGCAGCTGAAATGGCTATTATCGAGTTGGTTTGATTCTCTGATTTTTAGTACTCACATTTTCATAGAACATCTGAAAACCGCGGACCCTCTTATCCGCGCTATCACCTGCTTCCGGAAGCGCTATCTTGTCCGGGAAGATGTGTGTACTAAATAGTTTATTAAAAGAAAAGATCCCCCGTCAGAAGTAATTCTGACGGGGGATCTTTTATACATTTTAAAAGAAGATAACTAAAGAAGGAACAGCATAGAAAAGGATGGTAAATAATTGAATCCATATAAATCCACGTTCTACAGAAATAGTTTTTTCTTTTAAGAGAGCTTTTCTTTGCTCGAGACGGTCTTTAGTAGGATATTTGATTATAAGATTCGCAATCAATGCAGCTGCAAATATTGTTATAAATAAGTCGTTGCTAAGAATTGATAACCTATGAACGAAATGAGAAAAATGTCCGCCATCGATTTTAGGAAGTCCTGTTAATATTGGCCATATACCCATATTTACAAGTCTTTCATCAACATTATAAGCAAAGCATGAAATAGTGATTAAGAAGTAACTAACTGACATTGCTATATTTAAAATAACGGAAGTTTTTATATTTTCACTGATCATTGCCATTAAAATAATAAATGGAGATATGAGAATTACCCATTGCGGATGCCATAATAAAAAGGCGAATAATATTGAATAAATTGAGAAGCAAAGATAGATGGAAAACTGATAAAACTCAAAGTTATTATCAATACTTAACTTTTTAATATAAGCTAAAACACATACAATAATAAAGAAAACTAAAATAATAGAAACTGTTCCAAAAGAAGTAGATATATTTGCAATAAAGAATCTTGGAATCATTCCGGAAGAAAAAGATTTGGTTTCCTGGAAGCCGCTGCTTTTGTAAAAAAGAGCATTACTTAAAATGTAACCTAAGGATCCGATAAAACAATATTTTAAAAGCTTAAATAATTTTTTTTCTATTAAAAGTAAAAGAGGGATAAAAAGGAATAAAGGGAATAATTTAAAGGTGATTGCTAACGACATCAAAATAGAAAATTTATATAATTTTTTTTGAAGATAATAATAAAGAGAAAACATCGTAAAGAACATACATATGCTGTCATATTGACCAAAACAGAATTGTGAAAACATTAAAATCGGGAAACTTGCAAATAAAAAAGTCATCCACTTATTTTTTGATTCTGATAAACCTAATAATTTTCCGATTTTATAAAGAACAATCGCTGTTCCCAAAACGAACAATGTCGGTAAAAGCTTGTACCACATCAAAACCGGGAAAGAAATGCCCATATAGTTTAATTTTCCCCAAATAGGTATACCGGCAATTCCGTAAATGATATAAATTGGAATAGACCAAATTGCGAATAATATATATATAGGAATCAAATAAACTGCGGTTGATTCTGTGTAATCGTAAAACTGGAGAAATTGTCCCTTTAAACTAATTTTCAGCAAATCCATACCGTGTGTTGCGGTTGCTCTAATATCTCCGTGGTTAAAAGACAAATAACAAAAAACAATTAATACTCCAAGGATAATCCATTCTAATTTCCAAGGCTTATCCATTTTTTTCCATTTCTCTATAAAATTTTTCATAATTTCCTCCCCTTAAAAGAATAAAATAATTATATCATATTGAACATATTTTTTCAATAAAAAGAGATTGTTTGTTATATATCATTTTTCTTCCTTATAATTTTAAACATAACAAGGCAAATCATTACCGAAACAAACGAACCTGCGGCGGTTGCAAGTCCCATAGGAAAGAGCGTATCCGCAAAAAGCTTTGATGTGAGGAAAACTGCCGGGATCCTGACAAGCGCTATAGAAAGAATGTTGTGTATAAAAGATAATTCCGATCTGCCTATCGCGCAGAAATAACCGCTGAAAGAGAAGTGGATACCCGCAAAAATGCAGTCAAAAATATATCCTCTTAAATACTGACTTCCCGAAAAAATTACCTCTTTGTCATCGGTAAACAGGGAAACGACAGGTCCTGATATAAACTGAATTAAAATCGAAACTATTATTCCGAAACCAGCCGCGATAAATATGGCATACTTAAGCGTAAGAGCTGCACGCTGCGGCTTTTTTGCTCCGATGTTCTGCGCGCCGAGAGCTGAAACGGTCGAAAGCATAGTTGAAGGCACCAAAAACAGAAAGCTTATTATCTTTTCAACTATCCCCACAGCCGCCGAGTCCGTAAGTCCTCTTAAATTCGCAATTACGGTGATGACTATAAAAGCTATCTGAATAAGTCCGTCTTGACAAGCGATAGGAATTCCGATCTTCAGTATTTTTAAAATTATATCTTTTTTCGGTTTGAAATCGCTTTTTTTAATAACTATCCCGCTGTTTTTTCTTAATATAAATATAAGCGATAAAACTACGCTCAAAACCTGCGACAAAGTTGTCCCCAAAGCCGCGCCTTTCGGTCCCATATTGAGCGCACCCATAAAGACAAAGTCAAGCACAATATTAAAGAAACAGGCGGCGCCTATAAAATACATCGGACTTTTCGAATCGCCCATTCCTCGGAATACGGAGCTTATAACATTGTATGCCGTAATAAAAGGTATTCCCAAAATGCACACGGTAAGGTAATCCGCAGTCTTGTCCACAGCCTGAATAGGAGTGGACATTGCCGCAACAATGGGATTAATGAGGCAAATAAGCACAGCCGTCAATATTACAGAAAAAATGAAAAATATTAAAGCGGTGTTTCCTATAACAAGCGAGGCTTTTTTGTTTTCTTTCGCACCTACCGCCTGTGCAATGCTCACAGTCGTACCCATAGCAAGGCCTACGATTATGACCGTTATCATATGCATGATCTGCGAGCCTATTGATACCGCCGTTGTATCGGAAACCTTTCCGAAAATTCCGATAATTAAAAGGTCTGCCATTCCGTAAAGCGTCTGCAGAAAATATGAAAGCAAATAGGGAAGAGAAAAGAAAATAATATTTTTAAATACGCTTCCGCTTGTCAGATTTTTTTCCATTGAGATTTACCGCCTGATAATGAATAATATATTATATTATGAAACTTAAAAGAGATAAAGTCAAGCGTTTAAAACAAAACAGCTTAAGGTTTTTCCTTAAGCTGTTTTAATTTTAAAATTTTATTTATTTTTCAACCACCAGCAATACACCCTCCGGACCGATTCGGTTTTCTGGTTCGTTAAGCAAACCCAATTCTATGCATTTATTGATCACGCTGCTCACCAAAGAAGCACTTGCTGCCATATTATAGGTTTTATACTCATCCAGCAAATGCTTTTGTATATGAGTTCTTATATATTCTGATACATCATATGCCAAGTCTTTACAATATGGTTCGAATAACGAAAAAAATCCATCAAAGCTTCCGATAAGTTTCTTTAAGTTCTTTTTTTCAATAATTATAATTGCCGGTTCCAAAATCATATTATTTTTACGAAGCAGACCTAATTCAATTCCCTTAGCCGCAATTTCTTTTTGCTCCTCTGTCAATGTTTCGACAGAAATTCCGCCTATTGATTTCAGTAAAAGAGAAAAAGCTTTGTCTTGTGAAAGGTTATATCCTACTCTGTAAAAGGCATCCTTTTTTGGACCGTAAATATTTCTAATTTCAACATATGAATATCCGCAAAAATTTTCTGCTTTATTGCAGTCGCAACCGTAGCCATACGGTATTTTCGGTTCATTTTCTTTTCTCGCTATTGCACCGCAAGTAAATTTCCTATCTGTAGAAACCATAGCCTCTTTAACATCAGAAAAATAAATTTCACCCATAATTTTTTCTGTTTCTTTTACAATACCCCATACAGTATTTGCGATAAGAACCCATAAAAGCTGTTTAATATCCTTGGGTTTCTTGATGTAAGGGAATTCCGATAATTCGGTTTCATTATCTTTTAGATGTTTCTTAAGCAGGTCACAAAACTTATCGGTATATTTCTCATAAAACCTCGAAACCTCCAATCTGTCCTGTTCGTCAACAATAATGATGTTAGAGATAAATTTATCTCCTTGTTTGCGAAGTGTTCCGTAGGTTCCGTTTATACCATGAAGTTGAATTTCTAATTCTTCCTCTACATACAGCATCGGTACACATAATTCCTCCGAAAGCTCCTTAGCACTTTTAGCAACATCTTTGCAAGCATAAATAAGATTTTGAGAAAATGTTCTGGTTGCGACTGCAGCCGGACTGTTGCCCGTAACAGAGCCAGAACCCATAAAATCCATTGTGATGGGTTTTAATGATAAATTTCTTTCACTCATATTTTCAACCTCTTTTCTGACGGTGTTTCGTGCAAAAAACAAACGCTGTTTTACGGTGGTTTCGCTGATATCAAGCTTTTTTGCTATGTCCTTTATCTTCATTTCGTCAAGATAATAAAGCACCATTACCTCTCGGTAAGCTTTGGAAAGAAAAGTGATCTCGGCGAAGATCTTTTTTAAAGCTTCCTTATCTGCGTTGTCATTAAGAAAACTTTCGATATGATTTTCTTTATCAGACAGCTCAATATTACCGTTTTCTGTGCTTAATATTTGTCTTGCTTTACTTCTTCTTTCCGAATAATCCGCATAAACCCTGCGCGCGACAGTCCAGACGAAAGCATAAAAATTATCGATATTATCGGATTTTTTCACATAAGAGATAATATTAAGAATAATATCAGAGCTTAAATCCTCGGCTTCAAAAGAAGTATTACATCTGCTGTAAGAAAATTGATAAACTTTATCCAAAAAGTTTTTGTCGCCTATTAAATTAAGTATTTCGTTTGTTTTCATTTTGCACCTTAGAATTCATAATGATCATTACGCCTATATAGTCGGAAAGTTTTGAGGTTGGTTAGGTATGAATTTGCATTTTATTGATTCTTAATCGTTCTTTTAATGCTATAAAGTCTGCGCTATCCTTTAATCCGTCAAAGCAATTATCGTTCAGATTCATTAACAATTCCTCACACAAGGTTTTATCAGAGTTAGTAACTATTTTTTGAGGATTCCAAGTCAGTCGGTTTAAAAATACCGATTTAAATTTTTGCTCACCTAAATTTAAATTGTTATCAAACACTTTAGCATGATTTTCGGAAATCAACAGATTCCTCATTGCTTCCTCAAATTTATTTTCGTAACAATAAAGCTTTGCAATCATTAAGTAATAGTGGGAAAGGCTGCAATTATATATTGAACTGTTTTCGTCCTTTTCATAAATCATTTGATACAATTTGATTGCCATATTAAGTAAATGAATCCTTTGTTCATTAGAAAGCCCTTGCTTTAAATCGCTTCTGCAAGCCATTTCGTAAATAATTCCAGCACACCAGCCAATCATATTTGACAGATTTTTTTGGTCTTGTTTTAAGCATTCTTCACCTTTGTAAATTCTTGAAAGCAATGCTTCACGGGATAAAAGCATATCGGGCATACTTTCAGCCAATTTAATTGCTTCTGCCTTTTTGCCGACACAAGGATAATTGTAGCAAAGAATTTGTATGGCACTGTGTCTTAGTTTATCGGTTGTGCAATCCTCCAATACTTTTTCACACAAATTGATTGCTTCTTCTGTAAATTTGTGCTCTTTGCTGTATTCTTCCTGCTCTTTTGTTGCACCGTAAGAAACCAAGCCGTAAGCGAGATTTAACATCCATTGATAATTGCGTGGGTATTTTTCTAAAACCTCACGGCAAAGTGCAATTTTTTCTAAAACTTTTCCTTCCCGTCCGAATTTAAAATATTGTTTTTCATATTGAGTCAATTCTTCCGATTGTTCAGGTTTTGTTACTCCCAAAATTTCATCTACCGTCACTCCGAAAAAGTTTGCCAGTTGCGGCAACAACGTTATATCAGGCAATGCAAGTCCGTTTTCCCACTTAGATACTGCTTGATAAGAAATGTTTAGATAATCAGCCAGCTTTTCTTGAGTCACATCCTGTGCTTTTCTTAAAGTTTTGATCTTTTCTCCGATATTTAGCATTTTGCTTCACCTCATTTTATTTGAAAGCGCTTTCTGATTATATTATAAAACCTTTAGATTATAATGAGTATAACATATCCGTTTACCGCTATGCAACCATTGGTTGAGTAAACGGCTTTAAAAATGCCGCCCACGAATATGGGCGGCAAATTGCTATTTTTGAATTATCGGCAGCCAAATTTCGATAAACCGTTTTTCTTTTTCATTTTTCGGAAACCAGTGGTAAACTGAAATCTCCGGTGCGTTTGCAATTTCAAAATTGTTTGCGGGTAACCACTCCGAAACAATTTGTTTCCTTATATCAAAATAGTCCTCAATGGGATACGGCTGATTTTCGGTTGTAAATACGGCATAGGTCTGTTTTGGAACCGTTATGTTTTCGAAACCGAATTCTTTCATATATTCAAAGCCTGTAACTGCCGTGTTATACATATTTTCGCGCTCGTATTTTTCGAGCTCGGCTGCATAATAAAAGTCGTAACCGATATCCGAAATATTTGTTATAAGGCACATATCTGTTCCCTTGTCACCGGACGCACCCTTTGCACCACGCAAAAGCCATTGCTTTGCCCTTGTTGTTTTGAATAATTCGCCCTCTTGGATTTTCCGCTCCTCTCCGTAAGGAACTCCTGTAAAATGCGCCTTGTAGCCCGTTAATATCATTTCAGGCTTTTCGATAATTTTGTAATCCATAAGTGTTCCGCCCTCCAAAGAAATTTTTAAGACAAGACGGGAAAATGATTTTAAATTGCTGGCGCCCTTTTTCACTTCGGACGGCAATATACCGTGGAATTTCTTAAATGCTTTAGCAAAGCTGTCCGGACTTTCATAGCCGTATTTCAGCGCAACATCAATTACTTTTGCACCACCTGCGGCAAGCTCCGTGCCGGCAAGCGATAATCTGCGGTTCCTAATATATTCACCGACGGTAAGTCCGCAAAGAATACCAAAAACTCGTTGAAAATGATAGCTTGACGAAAAGCTTTGGGCCGCAACTGCTTCGTAATCGACGGTTTCGGTTAAATGCTCTTCAATATAGTCGATAGACCTTTGCAAGCCTTTTATCCAATCCACGCTATCCCTCCTTGTCTGTCTGTATTTTATCAAAAGGCGATTTGTTTTTCCCGATATTTTGTGCTCTGTTTAATCGGGATCATACGGTATGACTTTTTCTTTCAACTCTCTGATCAGATCTATGAAATCCGGATCCTTTTTTAGCCAATCATATGACCTCCTTTGAGAAATTATCTGAATGTAGCTTTCTGTAGCTGAAATAGGCGCATAATACACCACTTTTTCTTTATTAAATGTTTCTCCGGTTAACAGCGGGGATGTGTAGGTATAATCACCGTTGCCGACAAGAGAATCCATTTTCAGATTCTCTTTAAAAGCAGCTTCCACATTTGTTATAACACCGCTCTTATCCTTCAGCTTTGCGTAGGCATTTGCAAGATCGCTGTACGCTTCTGCAGAAAAACCGATTAAAAAGCCTTCGTCACCGATAGAATTTATTATATTAAGAGCTATATTGCAAACCGGTATAGCGTCTTTTGGATCTGCGAAGCAGTAGTAATGCTTTGTAATACATAAAATATTCACAAGTAATTTTTTGAGGTTACAGCCGATACAGCCGCGCAAATATTTAACTTTTTCCTGCGCCCGGGCAGTCATCGAATACATATCTATTCGTGAATAGGCTTCTTCGGGAAATGTGTCGCAAAGCTTTTCAGCCTTTACTCTTTCTCCGCAAAAAGAGTAAGCAAGAGTAAGAGCTAACTTTGCTTTGTATCTGATATAATCGTCATTACTGTCATGTAAAACGATATTGGCTTTATCCTCAATCTGTTTCAGCCATTCTTTTTTCTCGCAGTTCCGCTCAAAGGTATATTGTACTTTCAATTCCACCCACTCTGCAAGCAATTTATGATTGTTTGGATATGACCGAAGCGTTTTTTCTATTAACGCAACGCCTTCTTTTGCCTTTGCGATATGCTTTAAGCGAAATACTTCAACGAGAACATCTTCAATAACCTTGTCTGTATTTTCATTGTCAATACCGAGCAAATAGTCGGCGGAAACCCCGAAAAAGCCTGCCAAAGCGGGAATAAGCGTTACATCAGGCAATGCAAGACCGTTTTCCCACTTAGATACCGCCTGAGAGGAAATGTTTAAATAATCAGCCAGCTTTTCCTGGGTCACATCCTGTGCTTTTCTTAAAGTTTTGATCTTTTCTCCGATATTTAGCATTTTGCTTCACCTCATTATATTTGAAAGCGCTTTCTGATTATATTATAAAACATCTTCTTTTAAAAAAGTATAACATATCCGTTTACCAAAAGACAACTGTAAGTTGATAATATTTTTATTGACTTTAGTACGATTTCGTACTATAATTATCGGGTGTGAATTCGTTTCGGAGGAATTCTGATGAATAAAAATTACCGTGAAAAAGTTCATAAAATCAACTGTCTTACGAATGATCTTAACGCATTGTATCATCGGGCGGCGCTGAAATTCGGCTTGTCCGACAGCGAAATGTTTATACTCTATATGATTATAGACAAAAAGGATTGCTGTCTTTTGCACGATATTTGCTTTGAAAGCGGAATAAGTAAGCAGACGGTCAATTCGGCGGTCAGAAAGCTTGAGGGAAAAGGGTTTATTTATCTTGAAAAATACAAAGGTAAAAACAAGCAGGTGTTTTTGACTAAAAAAGGAAAAGATTATTGTGAAAATACCGTTGTCCGCTTATTTAAAGCAGAATGCGCCGCTTTTGAAGAATGGAACGAAGAAGAAACAAAGTATTATATTGATTTAATGGAAAAGTATAATAAATCGTTTAAAAAACAGATAGATATTTTATAAAATTCAGGAGAGAAAAATGAAAAATTATATACAATTATCCGATCACTTTACTTACGGCAGGCTTTTAAGATTTACACTGCCGTCTATAATAATGATGATCTTTACATCCGTATATTCGATTGTCGACGGTTTTTTCGTATCAAATTTTGCCGGCAAAACCCCTTTTGCCGCTCTTAATTTAATAATGCCGTTTTTAATGATACTTTCGACTGTCGGTTTTATTTTCGGCACGGGCGGTTCTGCCATAGTAGCCAAAACTTTGGGCGAGGGCGACAGAGAAAAGGCAAACGCTTACTTTTCATTGTTCGTTTACGCAACATTCGTATTAGGCGTAATTTTTGCGGTTTTGGGAATTGCGTTTATCAGGCCTATAGCACGGCTTTTGGGAGCGAGCGGAGCAATGCTTGAAAATTCCGTTGAATATGCGAGAATTATATTGCTTGCACTCCCGTTTGCCTGTCTTCAGTATCTTTTTCAGTCGTTTTTCGTTACCGCGCAAAAGCCGCATATCGGACTTGCGGTGACCTTGTCTTCGGGAGTAACAAATATGGTGCTTGACGCTGTTCTTGTTATATTACTCCCGCAAAGCTATAAATTAATGGGAGCCGCCGCTGCAACGGCTGTCAGTCAGTTTATAGGAGGAAGCTTCCCGATTTTATATTTCTTTAGGAAAAACAGCAGTCTTTTAATGTTAGGTCAAACAAGCTTTAATAAAAAAGCGCTGATAAAAGCCTGCACAAACGGATCTTCGGAATTTATGAGCAATGTTTCGATGAGTCTTGTAGGAATGCTTTATAATATTCAGCTTTTAAAGTATGCCGGAGAAAACGGCGTTGCGGCTTACGGCGTTATGATGTATGTAAGTATGATATTTTCCGCCGCTTTTATAGGCTATACTATCGGCACAGCTCCGGTTTTCGGTTATCACGACGGGGCTAAAAATTACTCGGAGCTTAAAAGTCTGCTTAAAAAGAGCCTTACGATAATAGGAATTTTCGGCGTATCGATGGTGGCGTCTGCTTTACTGCTTGCAAATCTTCTTGCTAAAATATTTGTCGGCTATGATTCGCAGCTTATGGAGCTGACCGTATCGGGCTTTAGAATTTTTGCTCTTTCTTTTGCATTTATGGGCTATGCTATTTTCGGCTCCGGATTTTTCACTGCATTAAACGACGGTGCGACTTCCGCCCTCATCTCTTTTTTACGGACTCTTGTATTCCAGGTCGCCGCCGTGCTTATATTGCCGTCGATTTTAGGTATCAACGGCGTATGGCTGTCAATAATTGTCGCAGAGTTCGCCGCAGTTTTATTATCCGGTGCTTTCATGCTTATAAAAAGAGAAAAATATCATTATTGAAATTTTTTTGATATTATGTTATAATTAAGCCGTAAACGGGGACGGCACCCATAACAAAAAACGGCTTTACTTTTACTGCAAAGGGGAAGATACCCATAGAAAAAAACATTATTGTGGTAGATAAACAAGGAAAAGAATACGGAGCGACCTATCCTAAAAGGGCAAAAGGTCTTGTTAAAAACGGCAGGGCGCGCTTCATAAATGAAAATAAAATATGCTTTACGTGTCCGCCTTATTCAGATTCGGAGGACTGTAAAATGTCAGAAAATAAAAAAACAGAAAAGTTTTCAATAGATTATATTTTAAAGCAAATAGAAAAAGTTCAGAGCGAGTTCAGTGATTTAAAAAACACGGTCAATAATATCGGCTGTGTTGAAGATTGCGATCGAAACGGCGAAGAAAGCGTTACAGTACATGATGAAATCGCTGTCAAAAAATTATCCGCTTTGACTGAAGTTTTTCATCATCGAGAGGAAAGCTTGCAACAGCTTTTGGAGCTTTACAGTAAAATGTATGACGATTTAACAGGTAAAAAAACTTTAAAGACAAAAGCTTTGGCTGCCCTTGAAAAATGTTCCGGTAATGAGGAACAAATGCAAAAACTTTCCGGTATTATGGCAGAAATAGGCTTTCTAGAAGAATAAATTATGAATCAAAATTGGCGGTGAGGATTATCCCTCGCCGCTTTTTATTATAAAATTACTAATTCCGGTAAAAAAAGAAAAATATAAACAGTTGAATCCTAAAGCTCTTTGCAATATAATAAGCATAGTTCTTCAAAGGAGAGCAAATATGAACAATATTATTTATCTTCTCATTATGGTTCCTTGCAGCGCTTTGTTTAGTATCATAGGCGTATATGCTTTTTTTAGGAAAAAACCTATGTGGTTTTGGTCCTTGTCAACCGTAGAGGAAACGGAAATTGCCGATATTCCCGCTTATAACCGCGCTAACGGAATAATGTGGATAGTATTTTCTATTCCGTTATGGGTATCAACATTTTTGGGCTTGCGGCACGCAATAATATCGCTTATTTTGATTGTTTTAAGTTGCGTTATCGGACTTCCACTCCTTATGATCGTATATAAGCGGATATATGCAAAATATAAATCTTAAGTGTCTTCTTTTTTATAAAATGACCGAAAGCAGAGTTTTTCTCTGCTTTCGGTCATTTTTATTGTTGCTTTTAAATTATAGGTATATTGAGAAGAATTTTGCGTCGTCACTTTCAAAATTAGCTGCAGACGCATAGTCGCACATAACATATTCGCTTGATATACCGTCAGCGGTAATATTAACTCTTGTAACAACAAGACAGTTAGAATTGTTCTTGAGTTGAGGCGCTGTTATTTCGGTAATGCTTTTGCCGTAGAGAGAATCGGCCGTAAACATATCGCTCTCTTTGGCTCCGAATCGTTTTGTTCGGGCTAATATAACAGGACCGCGGCGCAGTACAATTTTTGAGCTTTTTAGCATACTTTCTTTATTGCAAACGCCGTAAACGCTGTCTACCCATCTTACAAGATGATAATCGCCATCAGGGATAAGCGACCATTTTCTTTCGATCACTTGAACCGTCATATCAAATCTTATTTTTAAAATTGTCGTGCCGGGATTAAGCTTGACCTCATAATATTCACCGCATTTGACCGGAATTTCATCATCGAGATCAATGCGCAGTTTTGTGTTTTTACTCCATTCGGGAACTCTAAGATAAAGCTTTTTGCCGGGTTTGGGGTTTCTTACGGAGAGTCCGACCGATCCGCCGTCAGTATATCCCGAACCTACGCAGATTTCGGTATCTTTAAAACGAACATAGCTTTGATTGTATAAGTTAATAAAATAACCGTTTTCATTCTCAGTAACAGCGGTTTCGGCGGCATTTGCAAATCCGCGCCCCACATTGTTAAGGCAGCAATGCTGATATTTTGTTTCACATTGAGGCAAAGCGTTCCAGTGTCTGCCTGCGGAACGAACAAAAAATGCTCCGCTTTTTCCGTCTGAATATACTCCTGCCAAAAAAGCGTTTAAAAATGCTTTTTCAAAGGAATTTATATATTTAATATTTCCTGTGATCTTAAACAACTCGTGACACAAACGCATCCAATGAATTACATCGCAGACTTCGGTTGCGGCGTCGGCATAATCTGCCGCATTATGATATCTTTCGCAATATCCGACCGAGCCTAAAATGTTAGATTCATATTTGACGAGAGTTTCGTAAAAAGATTCGGATGCTTCGAGCAAAATTCGGTCGCCGGTCAAACGGTATAACTCAAGAATACCGTCAAAGCAGCTCGTCATTTCATAAGCTTTGGGCAGCCAGCCGTCGTTAATATCATACCATTCGGCAACAGGCTTTTTTGAAAGAGCGTTGTATAAAAGATTCGGTCTTTCATTATCATCGCGCGACCATTCTTTAACTATATCTTGACCGAATTTTAGGTACTTATCATCGGCTGTGATTTTGTAAAGAATAAGCATAGGTTTAAGAATTGAGCATGACGGAAGACCGTCCATAACGCCGCTTTCTTTAACCCGTTTCCCGTCTGCTTCAAACTTAGCAATTATCCAATCCGCAAGTTTTACTGCGCCGGACAGAATTTGCTCGTCATCAAGATAATCATAGGCTTCGATCAAACCCCACAGGGTGTATTTCATTCCCCAGATATTCCAGCAGTAGTCATTTTCCCAACCGGAGTAAAGAGCGGATTTTTTAGTGTCAAAAGGATATATATTATCCGAATTTCTGTATGTAGAAAGGTAACCGTCTTTTCGCTGCAACGAGAGTATTTTATAGCACGATCTTTTAAGAGATTCTTTTAATTTTTCGTCGTTTTTATATCTGCAGCATCTCACAGCGCTTAGCATGAGCTTGCCCCAAAATTCGCTGCGCCAGGAGCCAAAGGTGTATATATCGTCATACTGCGTGGCAAAAAAATCTTCGGCTTCACGAAGAATTTCTTCAATGGCAAAGTTACTGCTTATGCGCTCGTAGATAAATCGGTCAAAACGGGCGCCTATTTCACCTTCTATAAAGCAGGAACCGAGTGGAGCCGTTTGCATTATATCCTTAACTTTATATTCAACTTTGTAACTCATAAGACTTCTCCTTTTTAAGTTATCAGCGTAATTATATAATGCGTAATTTAATTTGTCAACTTAAATTTATGAATTTAATACAACATAGGTTGTAGGCATTTCAAGCGGATCCCAAGAGGTATTTAAAATATTTCGGTCTATAAGTATCGCGGCTGGGATGCACACTGCATTAACAAACTTGTCCATAGCGGCAATTCCTGCGACCTGATCCTGCAAAGACTTCGGTGTGTGCGCGCTTAAAATCCGAGCGGAGGTATTGTCCATATCATGTATGATATCAATAAGCTCGGAATTTATAAATTCTTTTGTAAGAGTACAAAGTCGGTTATACTGATCGGAAGTGTAAACAGGAACTGTCGCTTTAAAATTATTGTTTTCTTTAACCACATATCCTTTTTTGATCATCTCGGCGAGTGCTTCAAGATCATATTAGCTGAAGCCGTCAGTCCTGCCGCTGCAAATATCACAGAAAATATTTATATATCGTTCATTTCCGTAAAAATCGTGATGATCGCCTTTGCCGCCTTTTAAATAATCAAAAAAATAAAGGCTGTCTCCATTTTTGCTGTCCACTCCGCAATAAGCGAAAATATGCTTATCACTTAGTTTTTCAACACACCACAGATATGCGGATTCACCCCAGCCCGTCTTTGGGGCGCTTGTTTTGTTTCCGCGGTCAATTCCGTTTATCATTCTGAAAAGAACGGTGCAAAGCTGCCAGCGCAAAGTGTTTTCACAAAAATTACACCCGTTAAACCCGATATTTTTATATTCTTCCATTTTGGTTTTAAGAAAAGTTTCTATTTTGTCAGCAATCAAATTATGATATTTGTTAGCGGCGCGTGCTATTTCATCTGCACACTCGGCAGTAATCACAATAACATTTGCCTTGTAATGATTACCGCTTTTAAGTATAATTTTTTTGCTTTCGAGTTCATTGATCTCATCATCAAGATAGGGCAGAGGTATTCCTGTTTCAAGACTTATCTGTTGAATTGTAAGTGCGTCATTATAACAAGAGCTAACGATATTTTGTTTGATTTTGCTTTGCATAAATTGCCAAAATCGGTTCGGTCCTTGCCCGCTGTACATAGGAATTAAAACTTTGGGATTGTAGCTGAGTTCTCCTAAACTTCTATCCATAGACAATACAATCAGGATACAATACTTTTTTGAAGAAACGGCGCATTCATCGACTTTGTTGCCCTCCGCTCACAATACGACAGTATTCTTCGGTCGGGCGCCGCGCCGCTAAACAGCGCCGTTATCTTACAAAATCTTCGACTCATAGCGAGAAAATTTTTTTGATTATGAAGTCGAGGAATGCAGGAATACTGTCGTATTTCAAATGACGAGACAATATAATCGGACAAATTTTCCGCTATGAGAAGCGTTGTATCCTGATTGTATTGTCTATTCATTCCTTCTTTCAATATTTTTCTTGATTTGAAAAGCAAATATTTTACCATACTTTCGGAAATTGAGAGCAAATTTGCGATCTCGGCGCAGGAGTGGTTTTCAATATAATAAGAAATAGTCGCTTTACGGTATTTTGCCGACAATAAAGTTAATTCACGCCTAAGAAGATATAAGTATTTGCTGTCTTCTTCCGAAAAAAGCTGGTCTTCCGACGGAATATTTTCCGGTAATTCGTAAGTGGTGTTTTTCAGCTTTTTTCTGTACCACTGTTTATAAACATTCCCGGCAACTCCCCACATAAAAGCGTAAAATGCGTTCTCGTCGCGAATGTTCTTGACCGATCTTGTAAGTTCAAGCAATATATCCTGTGAAAGATCCTCAGCATCCTCCGGTGTCGAAGTTTTGGATAAGCAATATGAGTATATCGTCTTAGATATCTCTGCTATTTCCTTTTGGTATTTGCCTTCACTCATTTGCTCGATCTCCTTTCGTTTTTTAGAAGCTTCTATTTTAATAGTGAAAGAAAAATGATTTGGTTAATATTTAAAAAATCAGCTGTAAGCGGCATAAAAAACCTCTTTCGGCTGATTATAGTTGATTAGCCTTCGCAGATTAGTTGTATAATAACTCTGAACACCTTAAAAATCAAGTCGTTTCGGTCAAAATCTACGAGGCTGTAAACAAAAATGAATTTTCGTTCCACATTTGTTTATGTGGTCTGGAAATATGATTTTTTCTGAAAGTGGCGTTGAACTACCTTAATAAGCATAAAAAATGACCGAAAGTGGAGAATAAACTCTGCTTTCGGTCGAAATTTTGGTCGGGGTGACAGGGCTCGAACCTGCGACATCCAGTTCCCAAACGGACCTATGAAGGCAATTTCCGCTAAAAATAGCTTTTTCCGCCCCTTTCCGCTCGGAAAACCGTGCTCTTCGGCGCTCCCCAGTCCACTATTTCCGAGTGCTCCGAAACGGTAGGTGGTCTGTTATGTGGTCAGCAGAATTTTTTGCGGAATAATATGCTCTCCCCGCCTCTCGCTATCACGCGAGAGACTTTTGCTTTTATACGGTTATTATAACTCTGAACAACCCCCGATTCAAGTCAAAATTTGCACCGCAGTAGACAAAGAAAAAGCATAGTCATTATTCGATTGCAAAGAAAGATTGCAATTCGGCAATTAATCATGTAGGCAACTTGTAGGTTAGATAATACACTATTGCGATAATTGACGAAATGTGTTAAAATATAGAATATAAACATGAAAATCGGAGGGGTAATATGCGTGATATAATTAAACAGATTGTTTTTGAAGAATTTTCGAAACTCACAGATTTAATTGAAAAAGATTTTACTGCAAATTATAAAAGAAAAGTAAACAATTTTCTTCTTAGCCAAATGGACGAAAATATAACAGCAAGTATGGTATTTGTCAGCAGCTTTGAATCTAAAAGCGGTTTTGCAATAGAAACATGTGCAAAGCGTATTGCAAGGCTGAAATTCGGAAATGAAAATGTTCCAGCTATTGTTAATCCCAGAAACCTTCCGCATAATTTTGACCCTTCAAAAATATCAGGTCAAATTGTTGTAACTGATGTTGACACACACAACGGAAATTTACGAGGCGAAATATCTGCCTTTCGTGCAAATAATGAGGCAAAAGGTGCTGGAAAAAATCGTATAGAAAGTCGTGTTACACAAGATAGTATAAAAGAATATTTGCTTCCTCTTTCTAAGAAATATCACACTGAGTCTATTTATTCAAAACCTGTCGACCTTGCGTTTTTTGATGGAAACGAATGGAACATCATGGAACTTAAGGCTGGTGGAGATTTGGATAGTTCGAATGCTCCGTCTAATGTCGAAAAATTACTTACTATTTATGTTGATATGGGGATAGAAAACTGCAAAGCCTATTTTGCAACACTTTATAATAAAGACGGCGAAGGTAACACATGGAAGGGTGCTGTAAAAAAACATTTGGCTTTTCCGGAAATGTTTTTAATAGGAAAAAATCTTTGGAATAAGATACTTCCGAATAATATTTCTTTTGAAGAATTTGAAGCTATTTACAAAGAAGCATTAGAAGAAATAGGACTAAACAACCGCATAATTGAAATGATTAACAGTTGTATCGCAAATTGATATGTATAAACTAGAAAAAATCAAGTCCAAGAGATATACTCTTGTTAATGGCGACTGTCTTAATTATTTGAGTCAAATTCCCGACAATAGTATTGACCTTATTCTAACAGATCCGCCCTATAATATCGCTCAGTATTCTACTGGTAATATCGATTTGCCGGGAAGAACAGCATTAAACAACGATTTGGCTGAATGGGATCTTAAAGAAATAGACCCATTTGCTATGTTGGATGATTTTAAAAGAATCTTAAAACCCGATGGAAATATTTTTGTATTTACAAGTTATAACTTAATTGGCAAATGGCACGCTGCCTTCGATAGTGAATTTGACACATTTCAATTTTTTGTATGGCACAAAACCAATCCCGCACCCAAAATATATAAAAATGGATTTTTAAACAGCTGTGAAATGATAGCATGCATGTGGAATAAAGGTCATAAATGGAACTTTACATCGCAAAATGAGATGCATAATTTCTTTCAAAGCCCTATATGTATGCGACCGGAACGCCTTTCTAATCCTAAACATCCAGCTCAAAAGCCAATAAAGTTATTACAACATATTATTAAAATTGCCTCAAATGAAAACGATGTGATATTTGATCCTTTTATGGGTGTAGGATCAACCGGTGTTGCCGCTTTGAAAAATAATCGAAAATTCATTGGTATTGAAATTGAAAAAGATTATTTCTGTGCAGCCGAAAATCGAATCAAGGAATTGAAATGAAATGTTAGAAAATTTGAGTAACATAGCCGGTGAAATGAAAAATTTAGGTCTGGCGGCATTATCGCATGCAAATCGTATAGAACCTCAAACTGATAAGTGGGCAGAATTATCTATCCTACAAGTGGCTCATGCCATGGAAATTTTAATAAAAGCATGTATTGCGGAGGAACATCCGCTTCTCATATTTGATAGAATTCCTAAGCCAACAAAGAACACCTTAAATGAAATCACTGATGAATTGACCGTTTCTAAACTATCAGAAAAGGGACATACCATTGAATGGAGTTCGTTGCTAGACTTTTTATGGGCAGTCAGTAATGTGAAATCTATTAATGTCACTGAATTTAATAGATTTGGTATTATTAGAAACTCTATACAGCATTTTGGCATTGTACCAAACGACAGTCCCGTTTCACACTTGACTTCATTGCAATTTATATATAATGTTATTGATCCATTTATAAATGAACGTTGGGGACTTTATGCAATTGATTATTGTCAGGATTACAGTTCGGAAAACGAAAGCAATGATTTGTATTGGAATTACATAAGAATGTATCTATTAAACAATGAAATAGTTTTTAAGGTTTCACCAACGCTTTATGATAATAGAGACAAGTGGTGGTATGGGATAAAGGTTAATGGAGAATATCTGAATATAGCGCAAGATAGCATGGATTTCGTGGAAGCAATTGAAGTGAGCGAAGATTATTATAATAAGGTTAAAGCTCAATTGAAATATTACGATGACAATATATTATAAAATATAAATCACACAAAAATTAACCTCTCGTTTCTAAACCGAGAGGTTAGTAATAATCAGATGTTCAGCATCTCTATCATTGCGACTTCTGACATTGTATGTATATTGCTTGTCAAAACTTATAATGTTAAACTTATCCTTGTACAAATTGTCGATAAAGTCAGTGTTTTTAATAACCAAAATAAATTTAGCTATAGTTTTCTTTAAAGAGTAAGCCAGTCGTTCCTGATCAAATTTAGTAAAATCTTTCCCTTCATAATCAGAAAAATCCGTATCGTAAGGAGGATCTAAGAAAATAAAATCATTGGGCGATAAGTTTACTTTCTTGAAAAAATCCTCGAAATCGGAACAATAAATATCTGTGGTAGAAAACAGTTGAGTTACTTCCCTGTTAAACATGTTTTCAATTTTTGCTCTCATGTCTTTCCGATTGTACGACATACCACCATATGGTATATTAAATTCGCCCTTAGAATTATAGCGAAACATAGAACCATAACAGTACTCTCGTATAAAATAAAAATTTGCAGCTTGATATTGAATGGACTGATTTGTTATTTTTCCAAGATTAATATCATTGAAAATTTTACGAAAATACATGTAATATCCGCTCGTAAAACCGGTAATTAAATTTTCACATAAATCTTTATGTGTAAAAGGCTTTTTATTATAATTGGCAACGGTTCTAATAAATTTGTCTTCTACCATTTTGTGAAGAAACGCGTCAAACTCCTTCTTGTCCAATAAGAGTTTTTCGCTAAAGCCGGAGTTGATCTTATCAGATAGGCTTGATATTAACATTTCTAAAGCGGAGTTAAGTTCAACTTTATGAATTGCCCCATCTTTCAATTTAAAAAATATATTGAGTAATTCAGTGGTTTCTTTGCTAAAAATCGACACGATATTATTAAAACTGTTATTGTAGCATATCAAAAGATCGTAAAGCTCGCGGTCTTGATCTTTAATTAGATTATAGTACTGAATTAGTGATTGTGATATATCGTTTATTGCTGCTGATTTTGGAGCGAGATGAAAAAAAAGTGCGCCACCGCCGAAAAACGGCTCCACATATCTGTTGAATGAAGGAATTAAGGGCTCAATTTTATCAATTTCTCTAGATTTTCCACCCGGCCACTTAATAATCGGATTCATTTTATCACCTCACATATACTACAGTATAACATAACTTGGGTAAGAATAAAAGTACTTTTATTCATTTTCGCTCCTCCTTTTCATAGGATGTTGTATGTTACCTTGGATTGAGCAAAAAGTCAAGTGATTTTTTGCTAATAATGTGGATGCTGATTGTATGTATGTTTATTTTAATGAATTGCTTGATACAGTGCAGACAATATATAATTATTAGTCGGAAATCCGGATTGGATCAATTAAAATATATAAGCATTTTATGTAAAATGTATGAAGACAATACAAAAAATTAAAAGTTCTTACTAACCAAAAAATAAATTGTACAATGATATTGAAAAAGTAAGACTGCTCAACACTTATTTACGAAAACTTCAGACATCCACCAATCTTTGTACTGTTGTATAATTTCAAGCGAGTTATTTTGCTTTCTGATGATGTAGATATGAAAAAAGCGTTGGAAGTTTTTTTGAAAACAATAAAAGACGATACACTTGAGTGTCCGTTTGTCATTGCTGAAATCCAGACTTTCCTTGGGCCTGTGTTTGATGCAATTGTTAATGAGGAAGAATTCCATAAAATGTGGCTGTCAGATAGTCAACATTGGACTTAAGGTGATGATATGAATTTTATAAAAGAAGCACTCGATAATTTAATCAGAGGAAATGCCAATAGTTTGGCCGCCTACCTTCTTGAAGTCTGTAAAAATGAGTATGTTGATTCAACAAAAGCAGAAATGCACATCTATATGCTGAGACTTGATGGAAATAACAGACCTCGAATTAGTGACCTCGCATCCTACATATCTTGCTGTATCATTGATTACTGTATTCCGGCGAAAGACATAGCTTGTGCTAAAAAGCTTGATGAAGAACATAACACAACTCAGAATATTATGAAGTTATACAAAAAGGCGGAAGGGCTATTTACTAATTTGAAAAATACAGGTGAAGGCGGAGAATTGCTGCTCTCTATTATAACGCAAAGCGTTTTGAAAATCCCACAGGTTTTATGTAAGATGCCTTTAAAGACTAATTCGCAAGTTCATTATCACGGTGCTGATGGATTGTATGGCAAATACGATGAGGATACCAAAAAGTTCTGTTTATATTGGGGAGAGTCAAAACTGTATTCCAATGTAGATGAAGCCTTATCTAAATGTTTTGACAGCATTAAGCCGTTACTCGTTGAAGAAGGGGCAACTGGTTCTCAACGAGAACGTGATTTAACACTATTTCGTGATAATATCGACTTCAACAACGATGATTTAGAAAATGCTATCCTTTCTTACTTAAATCCAGATGACCCCAACTATTTAAAATTGGAATATAGAGGGGTATGCCTTATCGGATATGACGAAGATGCTTACCCAAAAGACTTGTCTGGTGTCGAAGCAACAATTCAAAGTACGATACAAAACAGAATATCAGAATTTAAATCGAAAATTTCAAGCAGATTGAAATACAGAACACCATTGGATGATTTTCGACTTGATATATTTCTCATTCCTTTCTCAGATGTCGAAGAATTTAGGAAAAAGTTTTTGGAGGTGATTTAAATGTCATTAAACAGCTTGATTAATAGATTGACCTCTACAAATTACTTTATAGAGCGCTATAATGCTTTACTGCTTCATTCTGTTAGAACACAGTTTTCATCCTTGATTTATGAACATGATGGAGAGCAAATAGACTGGAATTATTTAATAACTTGTGCGAGTCTATTTGCTCAATCTAAGGATGGAAATGTTTTGGATATGGCATATCGAATTTGCCAGACTTGCATAACACAAAATGACCTTGAAATTGAATATCATAATGCGTGTGCAGCAATTTTCGATGTACTGACCAATTCTCCAGCAATTTCATTATCAAAGCAGAGAGCGTACATTAATGACGATTACTTGTCAAATCTCCCAATACAGTGTGCATTAGATGTGAAACGCAAACAATTTTCCAACACAATCAGTGATGGTGACAATTTCATATTCCTTAATGATTTTCAAAAAGAAGTATATGATTCTTTTGACAATACAAAGTTGCTTTCTATTTCCGCCCCAACATCGGCAGGTAAATCATTCATATTATTACAAATGATAAAAGAATTCATTTCCAATAGTTCTCTTGTAAAAATAGCGTATATTGTTCCTACACGGGCATTAATTCAACAGGTAGAATTTGATATTAGGGAAATAATAAAGAAATGCAACCTTGTAGCTGATGTAAGCAGTATACCAGTCAAGCCCGATACTTGGAATACTATGGCTTGTGTAATGATTTTTACGCAGGAGCGACTGCAATGGATTATAAGCGAATCTAATGATATAACATTTGATTTTATCATTGTAGATGAGGCTCAAAAAATTGGCGATGGGTCGAGGGGAATTTTACTTCAGCAGGTATTGCAACAAATAGCTGTTAATGATGTGACCCGCTTTATATTCGCAAGCCCGATGTCAGAAAATCCATCATCGCTTCTAAAAATAATTAATTATTCGGATGAAATATCTCCTCAGAGTAAACAAGTGATTTCAGAAATAGCTACCGTTAATCAAAATCTGATTTGGGTTTATAAAGACGGGGCGGGAACAGAAAAATGGCAGATGGATTTATTGTCAAATGGAGAACGAATTAATTTAGGCTCTATAAATACAGATAGAATTACTAAAACATCAATGAGATTACCAGTCTTGGCATTTACGCTCTCTGGTTCAAAAAAAGGAAATCTCATATATTGTAATGGCGCCGCCGAAGCTGAGAAAACAGCTATCCAATTGATGAGCCTAATATTAGATAAAACACCTGATTTGGAGGTGTCTATACGAGTTAAAGAGTTAATTAAACTTGTAAAGAAAACAATACATCCGAATTATGCGTTGGTTGAAGTCTTAAAAGCAGGAGTGGCATTTCATTATGGGAATATGCCTTTGAGCATAAGAAACGAAATTGAATCTTTATTTAAAAACGGTGATATATCTTTTCTGGTATGCACTTCAACGCTTGTCGAGGGCGTTAATCTTCCCGCAAAATCTATATACATTCGTGGTCCTCAAAAAGGCAAAAACAATCCTATGAGTGAGATGGACTTTTGGAATTTGGCGGGAAGGGCTGGCAGACAAGGCAAGGAGTTTCAAGGCAATATAATATGTTTGGATGCAACTGATGAGTCTGTGTGGAAAAACGGGACTCCGCTTGAACGGAAAAAATATTTGATCAAGGGCACTGTAGAATCAGTTGTGGAAATGAAATCGCAGGAGCTCATAAACTATATTGGCGCAAAAGACGAAACAGTAAATAAAGACGCACAGTTAGACTACGCATATACATATTTTTTGAGTGTATTTTTTCAATATGAGGCAATTTCTAAATCACCGCTCACTAAACTGTATGGCGAAGAATTTTGTAAATCAATAGATAACGCTTTTCAAAGTGCTTTGTCAAATGTGGAGATTCCATCTCCTTTGCTGTCAAAAAATCAAGGTGTAAATCCGCTGGCACAGCAAAAACTACTTGATTACTTTAGAAATTCAAACAAAAGTGTTGAGGAGTTAATCCCACCATATCCAGAAAATGATGATGCGCAAGAGAAATATATGCACATTATAGGGAGAATTTCTAAGTATATCACTGGCGACTCATATAAACTGAATATGTCACGTTCGATTTTGGTTACGGGATGGATGCGAGGATATGGATTGGCACGTATTATTAACGACAATATTAGATGGAATAAAGAACACAATCCGAGCAAAAAATTAGCAACCATCATTCGTGATACTATGCGGGAAATTGAAGAATTTGCACGTTTTAGATTTTTAAAATATACTACGTGCTACTTGGATGTACTCAAATATTATCTTGTGTCTGCCGATAATGTAGAAGCCGTAAAACAAATCCCAGAAATCAGTTTGTGGTTGGAATTTGGCGCATCAAAAGCGACACAGATTTCTTTGATGTCAATGGGCTTTACTCGTACCGCTGCTCTTGAATTATCGGAATTAATGGTATCAGATGATTATGACAAAGCGAAATGTATGAATTGGTTTAGCAAAAATGATGTCCACTCGATGGATATCTCCCCTACAATTCTGCAAGAAGTTGATAAGGTCCTGAATTTGCAGTAATTCGCAGCAATGCTCCTACGTCACGAACGGTATTTCGACCCGGTTGTGCATCAGAAATTCCCCCGACACAAATTAGCTCAAAACTGCGTTTCGTGAGCTTTGGGTAAGTAGCTTAAAGTTTCTGGAAAAGATATTGAGGTACAGCGAAAATAATGAAGTAAATTTTCACGAACATCTTACGAACAATTAACAGCTGTAATGCCAATTCGTATATAACATAAATACGAACCAACTGCGCCTTGGAACAAAGTGACAATCTGTGGTATAATACAAACAAGGGGATGAGATTGTTTTTCTCTGGACTTCCGTGCCTTTCTGTGGTACTGTTGTGTACTGCAAAGGAGGTGCTGATATGGCACGAATTACTGTAGAAGAAATTTACAGAGGCGAAAAGTATGGTGTGATGAGTGCGGCGGTGGCAGATTATCTCAAGAATGGTCGTCCGGCAGAGTACGACGAGCGGACCTGGCTTGATATGCTGCTCGTAAAACACGCGCTGATTGTGGCAGAAAAAATAAAAAGTGAGGGCGACACGGTGTCGGGTATGACCGATAGCGTGCCGCCCTCTTCCTATGTAAGGTGGGATGAGCATGACAACACTTGAAGATCTGTATTACGGAAACATCGCTCCGTACGAGCGGTACATAAAGCACGGCTCAAGGGAAGAAAAAATTCTGAAACTGCTCTGCCGAAACGAAGAAAACCTTACTAAAAATCTTAGTGGCAGGCAGAAAGAAATATTTAATAAGTTTACTGATTGCTAAAAGGAGCTGAGCGACATCACAACCCGTCAGGCCTTTGCCGACGGGTTCAGCTTGGCAGTGAAGATTATGGTTGAAGTTATGAGCCGCACAGAAACGGAAGAAGAAATGTAATTCTTCTCTGCCGTGGGCGTGGTAAAACACCGCGCCCTTTACCTTTTGCAAAAAATCGTGTAAAATATGGTTGACTCTGATGCAGCGTTATAGTGTATACTCCAATTCGTGAGGTGAAGATATGAAATTACAGATCAAAGAATTTGCCGTGCTTACCGGTGTCAGCGTGCGCACTCTGCATTACTACGACGAGATCGGATTACTCAAGCCGGGTTTTGTGGACGAGCAAAACGGTTACCGTTTTTATGACGAAACATCGCTGGAACGAATGCAGGAAATTTTGTTTTACCGTGAGTTGGATTTTTCACTGAAAAGCATCGGGGAGATTCTTGCCTCGCCGAACTACGATAAGCAAAAAGCGTTTGCCGAGCAGAAACGGTTACTGACCATCAAGAAAGAACGGTTGGAACGGCTGATTGCGGCTCTGAAACAAGCGGAAAAAGGAGGGATCACAATGAGTGCTTTTGACAACAGCGAATACGAAACTGCCCGTCAGCAGTACGAGGATGAGGCAAAACAGCGTTGGGGCGGCACCGATGCCTACAAGGAAAGTCTGGCAAAGACTGCCGGATACTCCAAAGAACAATTGAACGATGCGCTCGGCGGTATGAATGGAATCTTCGCTGAGTTTGCGGATTGCAAGAATTGCGGAGAGAGTGTCGACAGCGATACCGCGCAAAGACTCGTGAAGAAGTTGCAGGACTATATTACCGAACATTTTTATCACTGCACCAATGAAATCTTAGCAGGTCTCGGTCAGATGTACATAGGCGACGGGAGGTTCAAAAACAACATCGACAAATGCGGCGAAGGTACCGCGGAATTTGTTTCCGAATCCATTAAAATCTATTGCACGAAGTAATGCCAAACGCCATCGGAGAGGTTCCGGTGGCGTTGAGCCTTTTACGGATTAAAACCTGTACCGCAGAAAACAAAGAAAACAGTATTCCCAAAAACGGCTGAAATATTCACCGGACCGCTCAAAACCTTGACAAAACTTTCGCTGTGTGTTGTGCTGCAAGGAGGTGGCCGATATGGCAAAACGAAGACCATCGGGCGAAGGAATGATACGCCTGAAAAGAAAGGACAATGGGAAGGCAGCTATTCGCCGAAATTGCCAAACGGCAAACGCAAAAAGTTTAATATCTATGCCGACACAAGAGAAGAATGCGAGGAAAAGCTTGCAGAGATGATCAAACAAAAGAATGCGGAAATCGCCGCTGAGAAAGAACGGCTAAAAGCAGGACAATTGGCATAAACGAATACACGGCGGTAAAGAACAAAATCCTTACCGCCGTAGTTTTGTTGAAAAAGATAGTTTTATATGGTATAATTAATATTAAAGAATACAATGTATATAAACGTTTAAATGGTAAAAGGTAAACGTGCTTTGTTAAGGGAGTATCCAATGGATAATAAAGCATATTATAGAATAGGCAATAACATAAGATGTTTACGAGAGTCATTTGGACTCAGTCAAGAGGAACTCGCACTCGAAATTGGGATTGGTAAATCTGCAATATGTCAATATGAAACCGGTACAAGCGTCCCGGTAAGAGATGTTTTGATAAAAATCGCAAAATATTTTCATGTTACGGAAACGAATCTTCTTCAAAACGATTATTCAGGATTTAGAAAGATGACCGATGCACCAATAAATGAAATTGACTATAACAAAGATATATTTGAGAAACTTCTCCCGTTGGTGTCCTCTGAATCAGCAATGAACAATGAAAACTTTAGACTGGCGTATAAACTTCATAATCAGGTTTGCACTTTAATAGGTTCGGGAACGGCCATAGAGGGTTTCGACGAAGCGCTGATTGAAAAATGTATAGAATTATATAAAAAAGCGAGCGATGAAGGCGTTATAGAAGCAAATGCAAATTATTTGTGGTGGATTTGTTTCTTCGGTTTTTTAACATCCTTTTGTGATTCACGAATGTTTGATGCTGTAGAGCGGCTGAATCAAGGGCGAATAGGTGTTAAAGAGTTCTTTAAAAAGGGTTATTTGACGCCTTTCGATACTAAAGATGACTCAAATAAACAAGAGAACAAAAAAGAGTTTTGGGAAGAGTATGCAGTAGATTTTTATGTCAATATACGAAAATTGAAACTAAATTCATTATATGCTGATCTTGGAGATTATTATCTTGCAATTTCATATGTGTTTGATATTGTATGCAATGGTATGAGTAGTGAACAGAATAGTGCTATTGGAAGTGAGATGTTAAGCGTATTTTCATTGATGGGTAACAAGTATGCATGTTTAAATAAAAATTCATAATTAATAAAGTTCATACAGTATGAACGACAAACCAAAATATAATTGATATAATCAAAATACCACCTAACGAAAATTACGGGTGGAATGAGGAGGTTTGTTTATGTATGATCTTTGTGACGTTCTGCACGCATCTCATAGTTCTGCTGATGTGATTAACCATGTTCTATGTGATTACGGCGAAGGAAATTTGGGTAATGGCATAAGAAAACTTGCAGGTGAGGTTTTGACAGTCGCCAGTCGAGAAGGATACGATAATGGCTTTGGTGATGGTTATAGTATCGGGTATTCAAGCGGTATCGTCAAAGGCTCAATTGTTACAGTTTGTGTAGCTGGAGTCTTTGCAGTAGGTGTATGGTGTATCAACAAAACCATAGCTTATCACAAGAAGAACAAAGCAGACGAAGAAAGGTCTGACTCGACTAAAAGTGTTAATGGGGGTGATAAAGATGCAGATGTGTCCTAATTGCGATAAGGTGTATGACGAATCAGAATATACTCATTGCCCATATTGTTCTGGTGAATTAGAAGATGATGAAGAAGTTCGTTCGTGTCCTGAATGTGGTGGTTGTCTACATTGGGATGGAGAGCTTTGGGAATGTTTAAACTGTTCTTATTCAGAAGAAGATTAGAAAACATAAAAAGAGAACCAAAATATGATTAAATGAGGGCTGACCGAAATTAAGCGGTCAGCCCTCAAATTTTGCGCCGCTGTAAACAAAGGAAAAGGAATTTTCAGTCCACATTTGCTTATGTGGTCTGGAAATATAATTTTTTCTGAAAGTGGTGTTGAAATACCTTAATAAGCATAAAAAATGACCGAAAGTGGAGAATAAACTCTGCTTTCGGTCGAAATTTTGGTCGGGGTGACAGGGCTCGAACCTGCGACATCCAGTTCCCAAAACTGGCGCGCTACCAACTGCGCTACACCCCGAAATATTTAGTTTTTTACTCGGATTTTTTACAGCAAATCCGCTACTGTGGGATACTATATGGTCGCCAGCCTATTATAACACAAATTTACGGAAAATAAATAGTCAAAACCTACACGCCGCACCACATAAATAAGTTTACAACAGCTTATCTATAATACACCATAAAAAAGTATTTGTCAAGAAAACAAACAAATGTTTTTTCGGTGTTTACTTTGCCGAAAATTATGGTATAATAAAGATATATTAAAAATGCTCGGGGTAAAAAAGCTTTGGATAAATTTATTCTTCATTCGGATTACAAACCCACCGGCGACCAGCCGGAGGCAATAAAAAAACTCACAGCCGGAATAAATGCCGGTAACAGAGAACAGGTCCTTTTAGGTGTTACCGGTTCGGGCAAGACCTTTACCATGGCAAATATTATCGCAAATGTCAACCGCCCGACGCTGGTGCTCGCTCACAATAAAACTCTTGCGGCTCAGCTGTGTTCGGAGTTTAAAGAGTTCTTCCCCGAAAACGCTGTGGAGTATTTTGTATCATATTATGATTATTATCAGCCCGAAGCCTATATTCCCGGCACCGATACCTATATTGAAAAAGATTCCGCTATCAATGACGAAATTGATAAACTGCGCCACAGCGCGACTTGTGCGCTGTCTGAAAGACGAGATGTTATAATAGTCGCCTCCGTTTCCTGTATTTACTCTTTAGGCGATCCTATAGATTACAGAAATATGGTAATATCATTAAGGCAGGGAATGGCAAAAACAAGAGAAGAACTGATCCACAAGCTTGTCGATCTGCAGTATGAAAGAAACGATATAAACTTTACCCGAAACAAATTCAGGGTAAGAGGGGATACGGTGGAAGTTTATCCTGCTTACGCTTATGAAAGTGCTGTGCGAATAGAGTTTTTCGGCGATGAAATAGACAGAATTTCTGAAATCAATACAGTCACCGGAAATGTTAAGCAGACTCTTTCCCATATAGCAATTTATCCTGCATCTCATTATATCGTTCCGCACGAAAAAATGGAAAAAGCGCTTTCTTCCATTAAAGATGAAATGGAAGAAAGGGTAAAATTCTTCACAGACTGCGGCAAACTCATTGAAGCTCAGCGAATAAGGCAAAGAACCGAATATGATATAGAAATGCTCCGCGAGATCGGAGTTTGCAAGGGAATCGAAAATTATTCGAGAGTTTTGTCGGGCAGAAAACCCGGCAGCACGCCGCCGACGCTGCTCGATTATTTCCCCGATGATTTTCTGCTTTTTGTAGACGAATCACATGTCACTCTGCCTCAGGTCAGAGGAATGTTCGCAGGTGACAGAGGAAGAAAAGAAACGCTCGTTGAATACGGCTTCAGACTTCCCTCTGCCTACGATAACAGACCGCTGAATTTCGAAGAATTCTATTCGCATATTAATCAGGCGGTGTTTGTTTCGGCTACTCCCGGAGAATTTGAAAAATCGAAAGCTTCGCAGATAGTCGAGCAGGTGATCAGACCTACGGGACTTTTGGATCCTCCGGTTACCGTTAAACCGAGCGAAGGTCAGATAGACGACCTTGTATCCGAGATAAATTTAATAACCGAAAAGGGTGAGCGCACTCTTGTGACAACGCTTACTAAGAAAATGGCGGAGGATCTTACCGATTATCTTAAAAATCTCGATATAAAAGTAAGATATATGCATTCGGATATTGATACTATAGAAAGAATGCAGATAATCAGGGATCTGAGACTCGGAGAATTCGATGTGCTTGTGGGAATAAACCTCTTAAGAGAGGGACTTGATATCCCCGAAGTATCGCTTGTCGCTATTCTTGACGCCGATAAAGAGGGCTTTCTGCGCAGCGAGACTTCGCTTGTGCAGACTATAGGCAGAGCCGCGAGAAACGCTGACGGTAAGGTGATAATGTACGCCGATTCCGTCACCCCGTCAATGGAAAGAGCGATTTTCGAAACCGAAAGAAGACGGTCTATCCAACAGGAATATAATGAAAAGCACGGAATAATTCCTAAAACTATCAAAAAAGATGTTCGCGAGATAATAGAGATAGGCGTTAAAGAGGATAGGAGCGATAAAAAACTTACTAAAGCTGAAAAAGACGCGCTTATCAAGCGTCTGACCGAGGAAATGAAGCAGGCGGCAAAAATTCTTGAATTTGAGCAGGCGGCATTTCTGCGCGATAGGATAGAAAAACTGAAAAAACAATAAAACGAGGGTGTAAAAGGTTTTGGCTAACGATAAAATTATTATAAAAGGCGCAAGAGAGCATAATCTCAAAAATATCGATGTTACATTTCCGCGGGATAAGCTTGTGGTTTTTACAGGCCTTTCGGGAAGTGGAAAATCTTCGCTCGCTTTTGATACCGTTTATGCGGAAGGGCAGAGAAGATATGTTGAATCGCTTTCAAGCTATGCAAGGCAGTTTTTAGGTCAAATGGAAAAGCCGGATGTCGATTCTATTGAGGGACTTTCGCCCGCAATTTCCATTGACCAGAAAACGACCTCCAAAAACCCCCGCTCCACTGTCGGCACCGTAACCGAAATATACGATTACTTAAGGCTTTTATTTGCAAGAGTGGGAACTCCCCATTGCCCTGTGTGCGGAAAGGTAATAAGCCAGCAGACTACCGATCAGATAGTTGATTCGCTTATGAAGCTTGATCAGGGGACCAAAATTCAGATATTATCCCCCGTTATAAGATCGAGAAAAGGCGAGCATATAAAAGAGCTTGACGGATTGCGCAAATCAGGCTATGTCAGAGTCAGAATTGACGGAAATATATTCGATCTTTCAGAGGAAATCAAGCTTGAAAAGAACAAAAAGCATACCATAGAGGCTGTTGTGGACAGGCTTGTTATTAAGCCTGAAATTTCTTCCAGACTGACAGATTCGGTATCGACCGCTCTTTCACTTTCCGGCGGGCTTGTCAGCGCGGATATAATAGGGGGAGAAGAACTGCAATTTTCGCAGACTTATGCCTGCGAGGAGCACGGTATAAGTATCCCCGAGCTTACTCCCGCAATGTTTTCTTTCAATAATCCCACCGGCGCCTGCCCTACCTGCACAGGTATCGGCAGTTTTATGAAGATCGATCCGAGAATCATAATTAATGATGAAAATAAATCTCTTACCGACGGTTGTATAAAAGCTTCCGGATGGGGAGTAAACAGTTGGTTCCACCCCGATGCCGGAGCAATAGCAACTATGTATTATCAGGGAATCGCCGATTATTATGATTTTGATATCAATACTCCCTGGAAAGATATTCCGAAAACGGCGCAAAACGCCGTGCTTTACGGAACAGGAGATAAAAAGCTTAAGCTTAAAAGATCTGCTGAATGGGGCGGAGGAAATTATGAAGCTCCTTTTGAGGGAGTGGTAAATAACCTTGAGCGCAGGTATAAAACAACTCAAAGCGATTACGCAAGAAGCGAGCTTGAAAGCTATATGACCGAGTGCGTTTGCCCCGACTGTAAAGGAGCAAGATTAAAGCCCGAGTTTCTTGCCGTTACCGTCGGAGGAAAGAATATCAAAGAATTTTGCGATCTTTCGGTGAATGATGAGCTTGATTTTATTTCAGGTCTTGAATTTTCGGGAAGCGACGAAATGATCGCAAAACCTATCTTAAAAGAAGTAAAAGAAAGGCTTTCTTTCTTAAAAAGCGTTGGTCTTGAATATCTTTCTCTTTCGAGGTCTTCAGGTACTCTGTCGGGCGGTGAATCGCAGAGAATAAGACTTGCAACACAAATAGGCTCTTCGCTTGTCGGAGTGCTGTATATCCTCGATGAGCCGAGTATCGGTCTTCACCAAAGAGATAACGAAAGGCTGCTTGAAACCCTTAAAAAATTAAGAGATATCGGCAATACCTTGGTCGTAGTCGAGCACGACGAGGATACTATGCGCGCTGCCGACTATATTGTGGATATCGGCCCCGGTGCGGGTATTCACGGAGGAAATGTTGTCTTTACAGGAACGCCTAAAGAACTTGAAAGCTGCACAGAGTCAATAACTTCCGATTATCTTACAGGCAGAAAAAAGATTCCCGTGCCTGCAGAGCGCAGAAAGGGAAACGGACTTTTCTTAAAAATAAAAGGAGCTAAAGAAAATAACCTTAAAAATATTTCGGTTAAAATTCCTTTGGGTGAGTTCGTCTGCGTGACGGGTGTTTCCGGTAGCGGAAAATCCTCGCTTGTAAACGATATTCTTTATAAAGAGCTTGCAAATAAATTAAATCGGGCAAAAACTTTCCCGGGCTTGTTTAAAGAAATCGAGGGAATTGAAAATCTCGATAAAGTCATTAATATCGATCAGTCGCCGATAGGCAGAACTCCCCGAAGCAACCCCGCCACTTATACCGGCGTGTTTACCGATATAAGAGATCTTTTTGCAAATACAAAAGAGGCAAAGGCAAAAGGGTTTAATGCCGGCAAATTTTCATTTAATGTCAAAGGCGGAAGATGCGAAGCCTGTCAGGGCGACGGTATAATTAAAATAGAAATGCATTTTCTCCCCGATATTTATGTTCCGTGCGAGGTGTGCGGAGGTACGCGCTACAGCAGGGAAGTTCTGTCGGTAAAATATAAAGATAAGAGCATTTACGATGTGCTTGAAATGACTGTCGAAGAGGGAATGCACTTTTTCGAAAATCATAATAGGATATACAGAAAGCTTAAAACTCTTTTTGATGTCGGACTGGGTTATATCAAGATCGGTCAGCCTGCAACAACTCTCTCCGGCGGCGAAGCGCAGAGAGTAAAGCTCGCAACGGAGCTTTCAAAAAAATCCACAGGCAAAACCGTATATATTCTCGACGAGCCGACAACCGGTCTTCACACCGCCGATGTTCACAGGCTTATCGAGGTTTTGCAAAGGCTTGTAGACGCGGGCAACAGTATAATTGTTATAGAGCATAATCTCGATGTGATAAAAACTGCGGACTATATTATCGATCTCGGCCCTGAGGGCGGCGATAAGGGAGGCACTGTGGTATGCTCCGGCACACCCGAAAAGGTGGCAGCGTGCGAAGAATCTTACACCGGAAAATTCTTAAAGCCGCTATTAAGTAAAAACAATAAAAAGTAATATAAATTATACAATTCTCGGCTCTAAGTTCACATAAAAAATGCCTCTATATCAGCCGAGTGACTGTGCAAAGAGCGCTGAACGATATGCTGAAAAAAGAGAAAATAATTAAAATCGGCGGCGGCCGCTATATGTCTTATATTTGGAATAGGGAGAAATAATTATGATAACCGGAGAACTGAAAAATAAAATTGATTCACTTTGGGATATATTTGCGGCGGGCGGACTTGTAAATCCGTTGGATGTAATTGAGCAAATCACATATCTTATGTTTATCCACGATCTTGACGACAGCGACAATCTGCATGCCAAAGAGGCGGCGATGCTGGGGCTGCCATACAACAGTATTTTTGCAGAAAAGGTGCAGATAGGCGACCGAACTGTAGATGGCAGCCAATTAAAATGGTCTGTGTTTCGCGATTTTCCTGCGGTTAAGATGTATGCAGTTGTGCAGGAAAGCGTGTTCCCTTTTATAAAAAATCTGCACGGCAATAAGGACAGCGCCTATTCAAAATATATGGGCGACGCAATTTTTAAAATTCCAACTCCATTGCTGCTTTCAAAAGTTGTTGATGCACTTGACGGTATTTATGAGTTGATGAACGAAGTCGAGAGCTCCGATGTACGCGGAGATACATACGAATACCTATTAAATAAAATTGCACAGTCCGGGCTTAACGGTCAATTCCGCACACCTCGCCACATTATTAAGATGATGGTAGAGCTAACAGACCCTAAAGCCGACGAAATTATCTGTGACCCCGCCTGTGGTACCTCAGGTTTTCTTGTTGCGGCTGGTGAATATTTAAAAGAACATTGCAAAGAGGAAATCTTTTTTAATAAACAGAAAAAAGACCACTATATGAATCGAATGTTTCACGGTTACGATATGGACAGAACCATGCTTCGTATAGGTGCTATGAATATGATGACTCACGGGATTGCTAATCCGTGTATCAAATATTATGACAGTCTTTCCGACCAAAACACGGATAAAGAAATTTATAGCTTAATTCTTGCCAATCCGCCGTTTAAAGGCAGTCTTGATTATGATATCGTTTCGGTAGATTTATTAAAGGTCTGCAAAACCAAAAAAACAGAGCTCTTGTTTTTGGCGCTTTTTTTGCGAATGCTTTGTACCGGCGGCAGATGTGCTTGCATTGTTCCCGAAGGTGTGCTGTTTGGCTCTTCGTTGGCACATAAAGCAATCCGCAAAGAAATTATTGAAAAAAACCGCCTTGAAGCCGTTATTTCTATGCCATCCGGCGTGTTTAAGCCTTATGCCGGCGTTTCTACTGCCGTTTTAATATTTACCAAAACCGGACATGGCGGCACTGACAAGGTATGGTTTTACGATATGCAGGCGGACGGATTCAGCCTTGATGATAAGCGTTTACCCATTGTGGATAATGATATTCCCGATATTATCGCGCGCTTTAAAAACCTTGACGGAGAAATTAGCCGCGAAAGAACCGAGAAATCATTCTTTGTACCTAAAGAAGAAATAGCCGAAAGCGATTACGACCTTTCAATAAACAAATATAAAAAAATCGAATGTAAAGCTATTGAATATCCGCCGACAAGCGAGATTATAGCAGATCTGCGTGAACTCGAAAAGCAGATCTGCGGAACTATGGATAAGTTGGAAAAAATGCTGAATGAGTAAGAAATTATCGGCAATACTGTGAGAAATCAGAGACAAACTGTAATTTATAGGAATGTTGAAATGAAAAAAATATTAAAAGATATCGCTTCAATAGGTGCAGGACAAAAAGCGCCGCAGGGAGATAGCAATTATTGCGAAAATGGTGTTCCTTTCGTCAAAGCAGCTAATCTTCAGGAATTGATAGAGGGAAAAGATATAAACAAAATACAAAACGTGTCAGAAGAAGTTGCAAAAAAACACAGATTAAAGATTTATCCTAAGGGAACAATCGTATTTGCTAAGAGCGGAATGTCATGTATGAAAGGGCATGTTTATATTTTGCCTCAAAATTCTTATGTAGTAAATCATCTTGCCTGCATTACACCGAATGAGGAATTATCAGAGTATTTAAGATTGTTTTTTAGCTTTCATAAACCAAATCGTCTTATAAAAGATACCGCGTATCCTTCAATAAATTTAAGCGATATTGCAAATCTTGAAATTGATGTAAAAACTGCTGCAGAAAGATGTGAAATAGTAAAGCAATTAAAACTTACAGAAAGTGTTATTTTTCTCCATCGTAAACAACTTAAAAAGCTTGATGAACTTATTAAATCTCGATTTGTAGAAATGTTTAATAAAAGTGAATTTGAAGAGAAACCGTTTCATTTATTTTGCGAATTTCTTAAAAATGGTGCAACTATAAAGCAAACTAAAGGTGCCGGAGGATATCCAATCACAAGAATTGAGACACTTACAAACGATACTTTCAATTCCGATAAACTAGGATATGCCAATATTGAGCACCTTAATGGTTATGAAAAGTTCATTTTACAAAAAGGTGATATTTTAATTTCCAACATTAACAGTGTCGCATACTTAGGAAGAGCTGTCCAGTATCGAGGAGAATTAAAAACACCTATTATACACGGAATGAATTTATTATGTGCACGAATAAAGAAAGAAAATAACCCAACTTATATTGAATACTTTTTTAAAACGCCAATGGCAAAAAATTACATTTCGAAAATCACTAAAAAAGCCGTCAACCAGGCAAGTATTACTGCTAACGATCTTAAGAAAATGTTAATTCCGGCTCCTCCGATTTTTTTACAAGAGCAGTTTGCAGCTTTTGTTGAACAAGTTAATAACTCAAAATTTGCAGTTCAACAGGCGCTTGATAAAGCACAATTATTATTTGACAGTTTAATGCAGAAGTATTTCAAATGAAGTATTAATGTGCGATGAAAGGAATGAAAAGAAAATACAGCAATGACATTTGAAGAACTTAATAAGTTTATTTTACATTACTTAAAAGATGACAAAACCAATAGTGCCCTTATGCTTACTGCTCCCTGGGGAACAGGAAAAAGCTATTACATTAAAAATGAGCTTAAACCGTTTCTTGAAAAAGAAAAAAACGCGAAATACAAATGCCTTACTGTATCTCTTTATGGTTTAAAGGATATTTATGAAGTAAGTAAAGCTATATATGTAGAAAACCAAGTTAAAATTCCAAAAAGAAAGTTTAAAAATACAATTATCGGCAAATTTGTTGTAAAGCATTTCAAAAAGATTACTACCGGAAAAATTATAGCAAAAACTGTTATAAGAAATATTGCAAGTCACTTCAACATTGATATTTCACTTTCAGATAATGATAAGAAAAAAATATTTGAATCTGTAAATCTTTTAGGAAAGCTTATCATTTTTGAAGATTTAGAACGTTCGGGCATAGATATTTTCGAGATAATGGGATATGTGAATAGTCTTGTTGAACAAGATGGTGTAAAAATCCTCTTGGTTGCTAATGAAAATGAAATAATAAAATTTCAATGTGGAGAAAAAATTATTGGGATTAAGGAAAAACAGGAAATCGAAAGCGAGCAAAAGGTGCGAGCAATTATGGGTTTGGGAAATAAGGACTCAGAAAATAACATTCAAATAGAATATACTGCATTTACTAAAGAGTATCTTAAAATCAAGGAAAAAACCATCAGTGATACAATCCATTTTGAAGAAGATTATAAAGCTGCATTTAAAAGTATAATCAAAATGTTTGACAATAAGACTTTAAATCAATTTTCTAATGAAAAAGAGTTAAAATCTATTTTAAGTTTAATTAACAATAGTAAATATCCAAATCTGCGTTCGTTTAAATACGCTTGTCAAAAAACAAATGATATATTTAATATTTTAGGGAAAAAATATCTTTCTTCTGAAAAATTCGTCAGAGCAATATTTTTTGGAATTATATTATTTGTTCAAAATCAGAAAATCGGAGAAATTAAAAAATGGGGGCAAGAAAAGTTCTTCTCTACTGATTTGGGAAATGAGGAAGCTCCTTTGTTCAAATTTTGTTATGATTATATGGTTAATCAGTCCAGCGAGTTTTCAGAGGTAGAGCAAGCATATAATGAGTATTTGAATTATGAAGCTAACTATGAAAATTAATTTGATAACGATAAAAACATTGAATTCTAAACATATTTTTCTGAAAAAGAAGCGGATGTTATAAATGATCTGAAAAACATTGAGACGATAAAAAAACCGGAAACAAAAATCTTCTATAATTAATAGAAAAATTTTATTAAAAGATATGCAAAATGAGGGAAAGCATATGACCAATTTTGATTTTTTAATAAAGGACAAGCAATTTAATACCTTTTCGGGAATTGCGGTTGCTGCCGAAAATCTTTTACATATTGATGGTGGTTCCTGCGTTATCAACTGCCGTCTGGCAATGGAATTTGCCGTTAAGTGGATGTATGCGGTGGATAAGGCGCTTTATACGCCTAATCAGGTTAATTTGGTCAACCTTATGAACGCAGCCGACTTCCGCAAAATTGTCGGTGAGGATATTTTCCGTCGAATGAACTTTATCCGCAAAATCGGCAATAAAGCGTCTCAGAGCGATAAGAAGGTTACCGAGGAACAGGCGGAGCTTTGCCTTGAAAATCTATATGTTTTTCTTGATTTTATTGCATGTTGTTACGGGGAAAACTACCAAAGCGGCAAATTTGATAAATCACTTCTTAAAAAACCCGTTGAGGAAACGTTCTTATTTGCTTCTGATAAGAATATTGATTTTGACAAGCTGATTGAAGAAAACAGAAGACTGAAAGAAGAGCTTACGGCGCGCCGTGCCAAGCGGCAGAAAACCTATGTTCAAAAGCCGCTTGATCTTTCGGAATTCAAAACGCGCAAAATTTATATTGATTTTATGCTGGAGGATGCCGGCTGGCATCGGGGCAAGGATTGGCTTAACGAAGTGGAACTTTCCGGAATGCCGAATCGAAGCAATGTGGGCTTTGCCGATTATGTGCTTTACGGAGACGATGGGCGTCCGCTTGCTGTAGTGGAAGCCAAACGCACCAGTGTTGATGTTTCAAAAGGCCGACAGCAGGCAAAATTGTATGCTGATCTGCTTGAAAAGAAATACGGCCGCCGCCCGGTGATTTTCCTCACCAATGGTTTCGAAACGCATATACAGGATAATTTGTACCCTGAGCGTAAATGCGCCTGCATTTATTCAAAGCGCGATCTTGAAAAGCTGTTTAATTTGCAAACGCTGCGGACAAGTCTTAAAAATATAACTGTCAGCAAAAGTATTGCTGGGCGGTATTATCAAGAGGCTGCCGTTAAAGCGGTATGCAACAGTTTCGGAGTAAAGAACCGCCGCAAGGCGTTATTGGTTATGGCAACGGGCTCGGGCAAAACTCGAACGGTGATGGCGCTTTGCGATGTGCTCTTGCAGCATGGCTGGGTAAAAAATATTCTATTTCTTGCCGACAGGAATTCTCTTGTAGCACAGGCAAAGCGGTCTTTCGTAAATTTGTTGCCGGATTTATCGGTAACAAATCTTTGCGAAGAAAAAGACAACTATACGGCACATTGCGTATTTTCCACATATAAGACTCTTTTAAACTGCATTGATTCAGTTAAAGACGAAGAAGGAAAACTGTTTACCAGCGGCCATTTTGATCTTGTAATCTGCGACGAGGCGCACCGCTCAATTTATAACAAGTATCGCGATATCTTTAACTATTTTGACGCACCGCTGATTGGTCTTACAGCAACACCTAAGGACGAAATTGACAAGAACACTTACGAGGTTTTTGAACTTGAAAACGGCGTTCCGACTTACGGTTATGAGCTGGCGCAGGCAGTAAAAGACGGTTATTTGGTTGATTTTATATCTGTAGAAACTAAACTTAAATTTATTGAACAGGGCATTGTTTATGACGACCTTTCCGACGAGGACAAAGCCGCCTATGAAGACACATTTGAAGATGAAAACGGTGAGCTGCCCGAACGCATCGGTCCGTCTGCTTTGGATGAATGGATTTTTAATGAGAACACCATTAAAGAAGTGCTCCATGTGCTGATGACCAACGGTCTTAAAATCGACTACGGTCAAAAGCTTGGCAAGACCATTATTTTTGCAAAAAATCATTCCCATGCCGAAAAAATTCTTGAAATTTTTAATAAACAATACCCTTATCTTCCGGGGTTTGCAACAGTAATTGATAATTATATGAGCTATGCGCAAAGCGCGATCGACGAGTTCTCTGACCCGAAAAAGCTGCCGCAGATTGCCATTTCCGTGGATATGCTTGATACCGGAATTGATGTGCCGGAAGTGTTAAACCTTGTGTTCTTTAAAAAAGTTTTGAGCAAGGCGAAATTCTGGCAGATGATCGGCAGAGGTACGCGCCTTTGTGAAAACCTGATTGACGGAAAAGATAAAGATAAGTTTTATATTTTCGATTTTTGCGGCAACTTTGAATTCTTTCGTTTAAACAGCGTTAGACCTACGGCAAATAAAATGGCATTACAGGGCGCAATATTCTATCTAAAAGCGCAAATTGCCTACAAATTGCAGGATCTGGCATATCAGACGAATGAACTGATTGCATTTCGCAAATCGCTGGTCGGCGATTTGGCGGCTAAGGTGAGAGAGCTTGATCGGGAACATTTTGTGGTTCGTCAGCATATTAAATACGTTGAACTTTATTCGTATGAGAAAAACTATAATGCGCTTTCGTATGAAGATACTTTACTTATAGAAAAAGAGCTTGCGCCGCTGATCATTCCCTGCGAAGACGATGCAAAAGCGCTCCGGTTCGACGCACTTATGTACGGCATTGAGCTGGCGTACCTTGCAGGAAAAAAATACAGCAAAGCAAAAAGCGACCTTTATAAAAAGGTCAGCTGCGTAGCCGGTGTCGCCAACATACCGGAAATTATGGCACGATCGGAGTTGATAGATAAATTATTGCACACGGATTATCTTGAAAATGCCGGAATGAACGAGTTTGAGCATATCCGTAAAAATCTGCGCGATCTTATGAAATATATTCCGGTCAGCAAACTGCGCTATGATACGAATTTTGATGATGAAATTTTATCAATAGATTGGAAAGACTCTGAGCTTGCGAATGACGATTTGAAAAATTATAAAGCAAAAGCCAAGTTTTATATCCGTCAGCATATGGATGATGAAGTCATTGCCAAACTGAAAAATAATATTCCTTTAACCGCAGAGGATGTAAAGAAACTTGAAAAAATTCTTTGGAATGACCTCGGTACAAAAGAGGAATATGAAGCGGAGTGCGGCAAAAAGCCGATCGGCGAATTCGTGCGTGAGATCGTCGGTCTTGATATGAAGGCGGCACAAACAGCTTTTTCAAAGTATTTAAGTGATCTTGATTCAAGACAGATCTATTTTGTAGATCAGATTGTAAAGTATATCGTTCGAAACGGTATGATGAAAGACTTATCGGTTTTGCAGGAGCCGCCGTTTACCGACCGCGGCAGCATTGTTGAAGTGTTTAATGATTTGTCTATTTGGACGAGTATTCGTAAAGTGATTGAACAGATAAACGCAAACGCGGTAGCGGAGTAATAAAAAATACCGTAATAAATAAAAGGGATATATCATACAATTAAACAGTCCTTAATGGAGTTGAGTTGTATGAGAGAGTTGAGTGATAAACGCGCAGTGGAGCTGGGGGAATATATAATAGATACCGGTTCCACTGTACGCGCCGCGGCAAAGGTCTTCAGCATTTCCAAAAGCACGGTACATAAAGATGTTACGGTAAGATTGCACGACATAGACTGCGAGCTTTACAAACAGGTTAAAGCCGTGCTTGAAAAAAACAAGTCTGAACGCCATATAAGGGGAGGACTTGCAACCAAAAAGAAATATAAAAAAGCAAAAATGAGTCTGTAGAAATTCTACAGACTCATTTTTTTTAGTATAGCTTTAAATCGATCCAAAGGTTTTCGTAATAATTTCTTATTTCGGGATCGATATCATGATAATACTGCGTTTTCGGTTTATCCTTATCCTCAGGGTAAAGAATTTCATTTTTATAATAGCAGTAATCCTCGTTTTCTACAACAGCCGTGTTGGGCGAAGCGTAACCGATATATTCCGCGTTTGCAAGAGCGATTTCGGGCTCGAGCAGGAAGTTGATATACATTTTAGCGGCTTTTAGGTGCTTTACGCTTGACGGGATACAAACCGCGTCGACAAAGATATTGGTGCCCTCTTTCGGATAGAAAAATCCTAGATCTTCGTTATTTTCTAACATTGTTAAATAATCGCCTGCATAATACGGGCCTATAGCTGCCTCGCCGGTTTCCATTTTACCGTAGATCTCGTCCATAACATAAGACTGCAAAACGGACTTGCCTTTTTTGAGAAGCTTTAGCGCTTTATCCCAGTCGGCTTTATTAGTCGTATTGAGGTCCTGACCTAAGATCATCTGGGCTGTCATAAAGCCGTCGCGCGGGTTGCTGAAATTGAGCGACATATCCTGATATTTTTTATCCCAAAGCGTTTTCCAGGAATGCTCCGGCTCGCCTATCAACGCCTTATTATAAATAACTCCGACCATACCGACATTGTAAGTTACTGTATACTCATTGTTTTTATCATAGAAAAGATTTTTATATTCATCGGAGATATACTTATAATTTGAAAGCTCGCTTACATTGAATTTTGTGAGCATATTTTCATTTTTAAGACGCTCTATCATATAATCCGACGGGATAATTATATCGTATGATACACCGCCGTTTTTAAGCTGAGAATACATTGTTTCGTTGCTTTCAAAGGTCGAATAATTGACTTTAATTCCTGTGAGCTTTTCAAATTCGCGGTTAACATCAATACTGCCGTCGGAACCGTCGGAAATATACTCGCCCCAGTTATAAACATTAAGCGTTGTTCCGGCGAGCTCTTTTGTATACTCGCCTTTAAGATCAAGTTCGGCGTAATCATAGCCGCAGGAAGAAAGCATAACGCAAATAACAGAAACACTTATAAATATTGAGAGGAATTTTTTAAATGCGGACATTTGCATTCCTCCTTGTTTCACTTTTTGACTGCAAAGCGTTATAAAGCACAAGCAGAACAAAGACGCTTATAAATATAACCGTTGAGAGAGCGTACACATCAGGTCCTACGGTTTTTTTGGTCATATTATAAATTACTATAGGTAATGTTTGATAATGGCCGCAGGTAAAATAGCTTATAACAAAATCGTCAAGAGAAAGAGTGAAAGCCATAATAAAGCCTGTGAAAATCCCGTTTGAAACAGAGGGAATTATAACCTTGAAAAAAGCCTGAAGAGGTGTGCAGCCGAGGTCTAATGCCGCTTCGTGAAGGTTTTTATCGGTTTGAGCAAGCCTTGGCATAACAGATAATATAACATAAGGTAAGTTAAAAGTTATGTGAGCAATCAACACCGTTAAAAAGCCGAGGGATTCCGAAAGACCTATGATCTTGCCTATAAATACAAACAAAAGCATAAGCGAAACGCCTGTTACGATATCCGCGTTCATCATAGGTATATTTGTAACGGTCATAACAAAGCTTCTTGATATTTTCTTTCTAAGCGCTGTTATTCCTACTGCCGCGGCAGTTCCGAGCACCGTTGAGATAACGGCTGATAAAACTGCGATAATAAGAGTATGCTCTAAAGCCGAAAGCATGGTCCTGTTAAATATAAGGCCTGCATACGGCTCAAGCGAAAAGCTTTCAAACACCCAAACGCTGTTGCCCGAATTGAATGAGAAAAACACCATTACTGCAACGGGTGCGTAAAGAAAGAATATTATAAGTCCTATATAAAATCTTGATAGAGCTTTCATACCGTCACGCTCCCTTCACCATCCGAAAACTTATTCATAACGGCAAGACAAATAAGGATCATCACCATTAAAACAAGTGAAAGAGCGGAAGCCACGCTGTAGTATTCGGGGCCTGTATTAAATAGGTATTCTATAGCGTCGCCAATAAGCAAAGTCTTATTTCCGCCGAGCTTTTGCGAGATATAAAATGTGCTGACGCTCGGCACAAAAACCATAGTTATTCCCGAAATCACTCCCGGAAGAGAGAGGGGGAATATTACTTTTTTTAGCTTTAAGGGGCCGTTTGCTCCGAGATCCTCGGAAGCCTCTAAAAGAGAATTATCTATTTTAGACATTACCGTGTAGATAGGCAGTATCATATACGGAATAAAATCATATACCATTCCGAGAATTACGGCACCGGGCGTATTGATAAGCTTGAGCGGACCTAATCCTATTTTTCCGAGCAGTGAATTTATTATACCCGTGTTTGCAAGGATAGATATCCACGAATAGGTTCTTATAAGAAAATTCATCCACATAGGAAGCATAACTATAAGCATTATCATACGCTGATTGCTTATCTTCATTTTAGTCATAAAATAAGACATCGGATAAGCGAGAATTAAAGTTATGACAGTGGCGATAGCCGCATAAATAATCGAAATGAAAAAGGCATTCTTATATTTTCCTATCGATTTTAAATTTTCTAAGGTGAAAGCGCCGGCCTCGTTTGTCAGCGCAAAATAGACCATTATAAAAAGAGGCACTATTATAAAAATTGCAGACCAGACGATATACGGAGCGGCGACAAGCCTTGAGCCGAAAGATTTTTTCTCCATTATTAATCCTCCTCCGGCAGTTCGGTATCGGAAAGATGGTCCATTTCTTCGCTATAGGAGCTATAATCGCCGTAAAGTCCGGAATACTCGGATTTTTTCATAATATGGATAGCGTCCGGCTCGATATAAAGTCCTACTTCTTCTCCCACCTTATGTTCGTCGGTAGTCTGTATCATCCATTTAAAGCCGCCTATATCGACGATTATTTCATAATGAACGCCTAAGAAATCTACCGAGGTAACCAAGCCTTTTAACATTCCGCGCGAGATATCGACTATATCTACATCTTCCGGTCTTACTACGACATCGACCTGTTCGTTTTCCTCAAAGCCTTTATCGAGGCATTCGAAATTATTGCCGGAAAAATTGACGAAAAAGTCTTTTAACATCGTACCGTCAAGAATATTCGACTCGCCGATAAAATCTGCAACGAAAGCGTTTTGCGGCTCGTTATAGATATCCTGCGGAGTGCCGACCTGCTGAATTCTTCCCTTATCCATAACAACCACTCTGTCCGAAAGAGTGAGAGCCTCTTCCTGATCGTGGGTTACGAATATAAAAGTAATTCCGAGCTTTCTTTGAATATTGCGAAGCTCTTTTTGCATATCCTTTCTAAGCTTTAGATCGAGAGCGGCGAGCGGCTCGTCAAGCAAAAGCACTTTCGGCTGATTTGCTATAGCTCTCGCAATAGCTACTCTCTGCTGCTGACCGCCTGAAAGAGTGTTTACTCTCCGCTTTTCAAAGCCCTCTAAATTGACAAGCTTAAGCATTTCTTTAACGCTTTTTTTGATTTCAGCCTCTTTTTGCTTTTTTATCCTCAGACCGAACGCGATATTTTCATAAACATTCAGATGAGGAAAAAGCGCATAGCGCTGAAAAATGGTGTTCACTTGCCTTTTATAAGCCGGAACACCGTTGAGTTTTTTGCCCTCAAAAACGATCTCGCCCTCATCGGGCTCCAAAAATCCGGCGATAATGCGCAGGGTGGTGGTTTTGCCGCACCCTGACGGACCTAAAAGAGTGATAAATTCTTTATCACGGATAGAAAGGTTAAGCCCGTCAAGCACCTGCTCATCGTCAAACATAACTCTGATGTTTTTAAGGTCAATAATATTCTGTTTTTCCATTTTTTGCATCCCCCTTTGTTCACGCACGAAGCATTGGCAATTTCTTGCCCGAACAGCAGTAAAATCGACTGAATACAGTCATACGTTTACCCTGTGATGCCCGCGGAGTTTTGCAATGCCCGAACAAAGGGCTTTAAACAGCTTTTTAAAAAATAATCCGTTTTCAGCTGCGGCATTGCATTATAATTTCCGCGTGCCGGAGAGAGATCCGGCTTTATAACTACACAGATGCGAAAAAAGCGCCGAAAAAATATTCGACATTAATTGAATATAAACTAAAAATCCCTAATTGTCAAGATAATTTTACGCATTTTCTTTAAAGTTTTAAAGTATTTTATTATAAAAATCTCAAAATCTCTTGTTTTCTTTAAAATACTCGTTTTTCCTAACTTTTTGTATTAAAAAAATTTGCTCCGATTTTTTATAAAAATCGGAGCAAATTTATAGCTGCAAAATAAGATTTTAGAAATTATCTGTTGTTCTGGTTGCTCTTATTCTGTCCGTTCTGATTTTTCTTGGATTTAGAAGACTGTTCTTTCTTATTCTTGTTATTGTTGTTTTCCATTGAAAATCACCCCGCTTTCACAGATATTATCTGCCAAAGCTTTGATATTATTCTTAATTTAAAAATAATTTCACAGCGTTTTCAAAGGTAATTTTTAACAGCTCTTCATAAGAAATATTTTTAATTTCTGCAATTTTTCGGGCTGTATATTTTATCATATCCGATGTGCATAATCTGCCCCTGAAAGGCTCGGGCGCAAGATATGGGCAATCTGTTTCAAGCAATATCCTTTCAAGCGGGATTTCGGCAACTATCTCCGGGAGCTTTTTTGAGTTTTTAAATGTTATAACTCCGCCTATACCTATATATAACCCGGCGTCAAGAATAATTTTTGCGCTTTCAAGACTTCCCGAAAAGCAGTGAAGCACGCCTTTCGGTCTGTGCTTTAAGATAAGGTCAAGCGTATCCTTATGAGCGTCGCGGTCGTGAATTATCACGGGCTTTGAAAAAGATTTTGCAATTATAAGCTGATCTTCAAATATCTTCTTCTGAATTTGAGCCGACTCTTTCTCATAATGATAATCAAGACCTATTTCGCCTAAAGCCACGCACTTTTTATCGTTTAAAAGCTCGCTTAAAAACTCCGTATCCGTACCGTCGCAAATATTTTCGGGGTGAATTCCTGCGGCAAAATAAATATAATCATATTTTTTTGAAAGCTCGCGCGCTTTATATGAAGAGGCTTTATTTACTCCGCAGGTTATAATTTTTCCCACATTTTTTGCGGGAAGATCGGATAATATCTCATCCCTTATCAGATCAAACTTCTCATCATCGTAATGAGAATGGGTATCGAAAATTTTACACATATTATTTACCGAACTCTCGAACCCGGCTCGGTACCGTCTGCAAAGATGACCTTTATCTCATCATTGCTGTCGGCGGCTAAAATCATTCCGTTTGACTCTACTCCGCAAAGCTTTGCAGGCTTTAAATTGGAAACCACTATTACTGTGTGACCGATAAGATCTTCAGGTGAGTAAAACTCCGATATTCCCGAAACCACGGTGCGCGGCTTATCGGAACCGTCGTTTAATGTAAGCTTTAAGAGCTTTTTGGATTTTTTAACAGGCTCGCAGGAAACGACCTTTGCTGTTATAAGATTTGTTTTCAAAAAATCATCGATAGATATTTCAGAAAGAGTTACGGTGTTTTGAGGTTTCTTTTCTTCCTTTTTAAGCTCCTGCGCTATTTCTTCAAGTTCTTTTTGCGTGTCAAGTCTGGCAAAAAGCGGGCTTGCCTCGTTTACTTCAAAGCTTTCCGCTTTAAAAATATCAAGCGATTTATCATTGCAGTTTATCATTTTTGCTATTTTTTCACTGCACTCAGGCATTATGGGACTGAGCATTACGCCTAATAGTCTTATGCATTCGAGAAGGTTATAAAGAACATTTTCTAAGGTATCTTTTTTATCTTCGTCTTTTGCAAGGAGCCAGGGAGCGGTTTCATCGATATACTTGTTGCAGCGCTTTGCAAGATTTAAAACAACATTGCACGCGTCTGCATTGTGGAATGAATCCATATATTTGCAGTAATCCGAAACCGAGTCTTTCGCAGTGCTTATCAGATCGCCGTCAAAGTCAGTATTAGCTTTGTTTTTGCCGACCTTTCCCGAAAAATACTTATTTGTCATAGCGACGGTTCGGTTAACTAAGTTTCCGAAAGTATTTGCAAGATCGGAATTGTATTTAGTGATAAAGGATTCGTAAGTAATAGCGCCGTCCTGCGTGAAAGGAATTTCGGAAAGAAGATAGTATCTTACAGCGTCCGCGCCGTACCTGTTTGCAAGGTAATCGGCATAGATAATATTTCCCTTTGATTTAGACATTTTATCTTCGCCTGTCAGTACCCAGGGGTGGCCTAAAACCTGTTTGGGTAAGGGGAGACCGAGCGCCATAAGAATTATCGGCCAGTAAATCGTATGGAATCTTACAATATCTTTGCCTATAACATGCAGATCGGCAGGCCACAGCTTTTCAAACTGCTCGCTCGGCTTATCGGTGTCGTAACCGATACCGGTAATATAGTTTGTTAGCGCGTCAAGCCAGACATAAATGACATGGCGGTCGTCAAAGGGAACAGGTATTCCCCATTTAAAAGATGATCTTGAAACGCAGAGATCTTCAAGTCCCGGCTTTAAGAAATTGTTAATCATCTCATTCTTGCGGGATTCAGGCTTGATAAAATCGGGATTTTCCTCATAATATTTTAAAAGCTTATCCTGATATTTTGAAAGCTTTAAAAAATATGCTTCTTCCTTAGCGTCGGTCACTTCTCTTCCGCAGTCGGGGCATTTACCGTCAACAAGCTGGGAAGCGGTGAAGAACGATTCGCAGGGAACGCAGTATTTGCCCTCGTATGTACCCTTATAAATATCGCCCTGATCATAAAGCTTTTTAAATATTTTCTGAACAGCTTTTTCGTGGTCTGAATCGGTCGTTCTAATAAATTTGTCATAATCGGTATTAAGACTTTTCCATACGCTTTTTATCTGCTCTGAAACATTATCGACATATTCTTTCGGAGTAATATTAGCGGCCTTGGCCTTTTCCTCTATTTTCTGACCGTGCTCATCGGAGCCTGTCTGCAAAAATACTTCAAAGCCCATCATTTTCTTGTATCTCGCTATCATATCCGAAAGCACGATATCATAAGCGTTGCCGATATGGGGCTTGCTTGAAGTATAAGCTATTGCAGTGGTAATATAAAATTTCTTTTTTTCACTCATTTTTATTTCTCCTTAAGGCTTGGTAATTAAAAATGTCAAAACAGATATCAGCGTACCCGAAGCGGCACCGATAAGCGGCAGGGCGGTTTGCAGGTCGCCGGTGCCTCCCTTTACTGCCGAATAATATGCCATAAACAGTATTCCCAGCAAACAGAACAGCGCATAAATAAATGATAAAACACTGTTGCTTTTCTTTATTTTTGACGCACAGTTGAGTATTGATATAAATGTCAGCTGACTGCTTCTGAATGCGGCGGGCGCGGAACAGCTTTCCGTTTTTTCGCAAAGCGTTTTATACATGTGAACTCCCGCGTTGGTCATTACCTTTACCGAATTCGAATAAAGGCCGAAATAATCGCAGAGCATTTCTTCGCTTATGTTCGGATCGCAGTTGTTAACAAGCACCGTTACACCGGAATTTGTAAGAGTTCTAAGCTCTCTTACGACATTTTCGTCAACATCGTATTTAACGACCAAAAGCGCGCAGGCTGTATTTTTGCTTGCAACATATATCGGGAAGCAGCCGTTATGAAGAATTTTTCTGTCTATTTCAATGCTCGGAATATCTATTCCGTGAGCCTCCATAAGCGTTCTGTTTCCGATAAAGAGAAGTTCGTTATCCACCCAGCCTGAAAGACCTAATCTGTCCTCGTATTTAACAGTGTCGGAATCGGGAAGAGTATAAGCGGAATTGGTTTTGACTATTTTCTTAAAGAGCGGAGCAAGTGTGCTCGATACAGCCTCTGTAAGGGACGCGGCTCTTAAAAGAGTATCGTCAATATTATTATTTGAAAGCACTTTTAAATTTTGAAGAGTTATTGTTCCCGCAGGGAAGAAATCTGCCGAGGAAAGCACTGCCGTGTTCGCCATTTCAAGGCGCTCAGCGGCGGTTCTTCCTGCAATCATAGCGCCTTTTTTGTTTAATTTTGATGCGGCGCAGAAATTCGGCAGCTCATCGATCAAAAACAGTGCCGGCACAGCCGCAAAGCTTACTATCGCAGCAAGCACAAATGAGGCGGAGGTAAGATCCTTTGTCGAAGAATAATTTATCACGGCGGAAATAATTCCCACTATCAAAGAGGTAATGGTTATAAGCCTTAATTTTCCGCCCAAAACGGATTTATGCTTTGTGTATTTAACATAATCGCCGACAAATTCCGTCGGGTGGGAAAGAGCGACAAGCGCGTCGCCGTCTACAGCGTTTTTAGCCATAGCGAAAGCCGCTCCCTTATCGCCTATCAGCGAAACGGCTTTTTTAGGCCGCTTTGTGGCTATCTGCCTTAAATTAGAAAGCTCGTAGCAGGTTTTAAAGAATTGCGATAAAGCTCTCATAAAAATTATAAAGAGACATAAAACCGCCGAATACAGGCAGGACATCTCAAGCAAAGAGCCTTTTTTAAGGCAATAGCTTAAACAGTTTATAAAAAGGAATATACCCGCAAAGAAGCAGGGAATATCGGTACTGCATTTTTTTGTGAAAAAGGTTTTAAAAGAAAATACAAGATCAATATTTGAAAGTATTGAAAGACCGCAGAAAACCGTGAGGATCACAGATACAGTCGACGGATAATCCTGGTTAAGCTCCAAAAGCGGAGGGATCATAAATAAAATTCCCGCAAAGAAAAGCAGACTGCTTGCGCAAAGCTTTAAGAATGCCGAGCGCTTTGCGATTGAAAATTTTCTTAAGAATTTTTTCGATTCGCCGAGGTTTTTGAATTCTTCCTCTTCTGTTTCTTCTTCGAATTCTTCAAATTCCTCTGCAAGTCCGTTTTCAGGTTCGCTTTTTTCTTCAAGCTCCAATAGCTCTGATTTGATATCGAGCGGGCGGGTCATATTGCTGATTATTATTGTTCCCGTATCGCTTTTTTCGTCTTTGATAGGAGTAAATCTCACCGTAGCGGTGTTTGAGATATTAGTGTCTTCTTCCATTTTAGGCGAGCCGCCGTCAAGATCGGAAATATCGGGGGTATCGGTGTTCATTTCTTTTACTTCTACACCCTGCTCTTTAAGACCCTCCACAAAATCGGGGGCAGTCTTGTCTTTTAAAGACTCGGAAACCATTTTTGCAAAAGCCTCGGTCCTCTTTGAACCTTTTTCTTCGGGCTTTTCGGAATTTTCGCCCACATTTTCCATTTTCTTGCCGAGATCGTCAATAGTCATATTGCATTTTTTCGATAACTCGTCAAGCGCGAAATTACTTTCGCTTCTTAATATATCGGAAACGGATTCAAGAGTGTAATCCGATTTTTGATCCTTTGAAAGATCGTTGCCGTTGTCATCCACAGTATAAGCGCTGCACTTTTCAAGCAGGCTTTGATCTCTGTGCTTTATAGCCGATTCCACATCGATGAAAAACTGCTCGTTTTCATTCACATTGTCGTGCTTTTTAGGCATATATGTAATAGGCTTATCGTGATTTTCCGCAGGCAGAGGATTTTCTTCAACACTCAATATATCGGATTTGATAGGAGCCTCCGTAACATCGGGGAACATCCCGACGGTTTTATAGCTCCTGTTTTCTGTATTATCGGGCTTCTTCTCCTCTTCCTTTTCGTTCTCATCCGAAACCTCGGGAAGATTTGAAAGCATTCTTTTTTTCAAAGCCTCGAGCGGACTTGAATTTGAAGGCTCTGCCGTTGAAGAAATGCCGGGTTTGATATTTGAGAGGACTTCGGTCGGAGTAAGCGAATACGAAGGCTTAAAAATGGGCATTTTTATTTCTTCTTTTTTTCTCTCTGTATAAAGGCTTTCTTCCATACTTTCAAGATCGAGAAGTTCGTCTTCTTTTTTGGATCTTTTAAATAACCCCATTTTTAACCCTCCCTTTTTCTCATTACTTCAAACATTAATATTCCTGCCGCTACCGAGGCGTTTAAGGAATTAAGACTTCCTTTCATCGGCAGGCTGATTATTTTATCGCATTTTTTAGCGGTGAGCGCGCCTATTCCTTTGCCTTCGTTACCTATAACAAGAGCGGTCGGAACGGAAAAATCGGTTTTTCTGAAGTCCTCGCCGCTCATATCCGCGCCGAATATCCAAAGGCCGTTTTCCTTTAATTTATCGATAGTGTTCGCAATATTCGTAACTCTTGCAACTTTCATATATTCAAGAGCGCCTGCCGAGGTTTTAGCCACGGTCATATTAAGCGAAGCGGAGCGCCTTTTAGGAATTATGATTCCGTGCGCACCGCAGCACACAGCGGTCCTGATAATGGCTCCGAGGTTGTGAGGATCCTCTATTTCGTCGCATATAACCACGAAAGGAGCCTCGTTTTTTTCCTTAGCATAATTTAAAATATCTTCAACTGTGGAATATTCTCTTGATGCAAGCATTACGGCAACGCCCTGATGATTGGCTCCACCGCAGAAATAATCCATTTTCTGAGGGCTTATCTCTTTGATCAGTATCCCTTTTGCCGCGCATTTTGCGGTTATAGCCGAGATCGAGCCGCCGCCCACACCGTGGGCTATTAAAAGCCTATCGATCTCTTTGCCCGACTTGACCGCTTCCATAACCGGATTTCTTCCGCAGATTATGTTATCGCTGTTTTTTTGATCAGTCATATTCTTCTCCATATATAGATTTTTACAATCTTTCTTATTATAACATAAAAACAAAGGCTTTGAGCCTTTGTACGGCGATAGCCGCGTCGCACCGCAGTGCGACAGTTTTAATGTTTCAATGAATTTATATGAAAATCTATGATTTTCTTAATGCCGCAAGGCATATTGTCAGCGCTTTTCCGCTGACAATATAAATTTATTATAACATACATAATAAAAAAATAAAAGGGGAAAATACAAAAAAGAACGGAGTGAAAACAAATGAAAATAAGAGATATAAAAGGATATGAATTTATCGATTCGAGAGGAAACCCGACTGTCGCCGCTAAGACGGTTTTAGACGACGGGGCTTCCGCGCTCGCAATAGTTCCGAGCGGTGCTTCTACAGGTCAGTTTGAGGCGTGCGAGCTTAGAGATAACGACGCCGACAGATATTTCGGAAAAGGGACTTTAAGAGCGGTTGAAAATATAAACGAGGTGATTTCCTCGCTCCTTATCGGCGACGAGGCTTATGATCAGGCGGCTATCGACGATAAAATGATCCGCTGTGACGCGACCGAAAATAAAAGCAGACTCGGCGCTAACGCAATCCTTGCAGTATCCCTTTCTGTTGCAAGAGCGGCGGCAAAAAGCTTAAAGCTCCCGCTTTACAGATATCTCGGCGGAAGCGTGAAAATGACGGCGCCCGTTCCTATGATGAATATTTTAAACGGCGGAGCGCACGCGGCGAACAATATCGATATTCAGGAATTTATGATAATGCCTGTAGCCTGTAAAAGCTTTAAAGAAAGATTAAGGGTTTGCAGTGAGATATATCACACTCTCGGCAGACTTTTAAAGGCCGAGGGTCTTTCCTGCGGAGTAGGCGACGAGGGCGGATTTGCACCCGATCTTGACAATGATTCTTATGCACTTGAATATCTTGTCAAAGCGATAGAGAAAAGCGGATATAATACAGAATGTGTAAAGATCGCTCTGGACGCGGCTTCAAGCGAATGGTATGATAACGGCGCTTATAAAATGCCGAAAAGAGGTACGGAGTTTGATTATAAGGGACTTACGGAATATTATGAAGAACTTTTAAGCAAATATCCGATAATATCTATTGAAGACGGGCTCGGCGAAACCGATTTCGAGGGCTGGAAATATATGACAGAAAAGTTAGGTAAAAGAATTCAGCTTGTGGGCGACGATCTTTTCGTAACCGATGAAAAGCGATTAGAGAAAGGAATTAAAAACGGATCGGCCAACGCGATACTCATAAAGCCTAATCAGATAGGCACTTTGTCACAAACGCTCAGCGTAATAAGATTTGCTCAAAAGCACGGTTATAAGACCATAGTTTCTCACCGCTCGGGCGATACGGAGGATTCGTTTATAGCGGATATCGCCGTGGGAATGAATTCGGAGCAGATAAAAACAGGCGCTCCGCAGAGATCCGAAAGAACGGCAAAATATAACAGACTTCTTTTGATAGAAAGCGAGCTTGAAGCTTTTTAAAAAAGAGTTGACAAAATAAAAATTAAATGATATATTATTGAAAGGGCCATTGTCTGAGGATAATGGCCCTATTATATTTTTTTGGAGTGAAAAAAATGGCAGGCTCAAGTTTTGATACGGTCATAATAGGCGGCGGAATAGGCGGCCTTATGGCGGCATACAGACTGAAAAAGAACAGCCCCGAAATGAAAATCGCGGTTACGGAACGCGGAAATACTCTTGAAAACAGGAAATGCCCCGCAGGAAAGAATAATACCTGCGCGCATTGTAAAATTTGCTCTATCACGAGCGGTTTTGCAGGAGCGGGCGCTTTTTCCGACGGAAAATTCAATCTCGGCACGGCTTACGGCGGAACGCTCGGCGAGGAATTAGGCGACGATACCGCTAATAAATACATAGCCGAGGTCGACGAGGTGCTTAACGAATACTGCACTTCGGGTATTCCTAAAGTTTATAATACCAATGATGAATTAAAGCTTAAATGTATTCAGAATAATCTGCGTCTGCTTGATATGAATGTTAAGCATTTGGGTACAGATAACAATTACCTCACAATGCAGAATCTTATAAACGCTATCAAATCCGGCGGCACCGAGCTTTTCAGCTTTTACGACTGCGTAAATGTGGAAAAGGAGAACGATATTTATAAGCTTGTTTATTCAAACGGCGAAACGCTCACAGCTAAAAATATCATTATAGCTACCGGCAGAGGCGGCGCTAATTTCGTTTCGGAATTCTGCAAAAAATTCGATGTGAAAACAAAGTCTAATCATATCGATATCGGCGTAAGAGTCGAGATGAAGGATATAATATGGAGAGAATTTTCTTCTAAGATTTATGAGCCTAAAATTCTTTATAAAACAAAGACCTTTGAGGATCGCTGCAGAATGTTCTGCTTTAATCAGGGCGGTCTTGTTTCGGCGGAAAATAACCACGGAATAATAACCGCTAACGGCCACTCTTTCGCACAGGCGGATAAAAAGACCGATAACTGCAACTTTGCAATTCTTTCAAGCATAAGATTTACAGAGCCTTTCAATCAGCCCACGGAATATGCCGAAAATATTTCGAGAATTGCCAATATGATAGGTAAGGGAAATGTCCTTGTTCAGCGCTTCGGCGATCTTATAAGAGGAAGAAGGACCAACGACCACCGTCTTTCTCAAAACACCGTCATTCCTACTTTGAAAGCGACTGCCGGAGATATTTCTCTTGCTCTTCCGCACAGAATACTTACAAATATTATCGAAACTATCTATGCGCTCGATAAAGTCGCTCCGGGAACGGCGAATGACGATACTTTGCTTTACGGCTGCGAAAGTAAATACTATTCGATAAGACCTGTATTTATGAACGATAAATTTGAGCTTATCGATAATGTTTATATTATAGGCGACGGCAGCGGTATCTGCCGAGGTCTTTCACAGTCGGGAGCTATGGGAATTTATGTTGCCGATTGCATCACTGAAAAATAAAAAAACTGCGCCGAATTTTTATCGGCGCAGTTTTTTTATTTAAAATTGTTCGTTCTGAGTGACTGCGTAAGCTTTTTTGCGGTGGGAGTAGCGGCAAGACCGCCGTTTCCCGTTTCACGCAAAGCCTCGGTAATTGAGGAGCCTATTTCTCCCATAGCGTCTATAACCTCGTCTGCAGGAATTATATTTTTAATTCCTGCAAGCGCCATATTTGCGGAGCTTACCGCGTTCATCGCGCCTATCACATTTCTTTTAATGCAGGGAATTTCCACAAGTCCCGCAACAGGATCGCAGACAAGCCCTAAAAGGTTGCTGAGCGCCATAGAAAAAGCCTCGGCGCACATTTCATCGCTTCCGCCCATAATGTGAACAAGGGCTGCCGCAGCCATAGCGGAGGCGGTGCCTATCTCCGCCTGACAGCCTCCCTCGGCGCCCGAAATGCTCGCGCGGTCGGCTGTAACTTCGCCGAATCCTGCGGCTATTAAAAGTCCCTCGGTTATAATATCGTCGCTGATATTTTTCTCCTGTGCCAAAGGAATAAGCACGGCTGGAAGAACTCCGCAGCTGCCGGCTGTTGGAGCTGCGACTATCCTTTTCATGCAGGCGTTGCATTCCGCGGTTTTAAGCGCCTCCTCGGTTACCCTTATAATATAGTTTCCGCCGAGCAGGTTTTCTTTAGAGCTTTTTATTTTTCCCGCGTCGCCTCCCGATAAGCCGCTTTTCGACCTGTCGGAAGACGAATAATTTTCGCTTGTTTCTCGCATAACATTCCATAATGCTTTAAACTGCGCTTTTAAAGAGCTTATTTCTCTTCCGTTTTCCTCGCAATCGTTTCCGGCAATAATAAGGTAAAGCGGTTTTTCGTATTTTGACGCTGATTTTAGCAGTGAAGAAATGCTTTTCATAATTCTTCCTCCTGATTGAAAACGGTGACCTTTTTAATTCCCTTGATATGCGAAAGCTTGTTTTCGATATCTCTCGGTATCGGCTCGTCGCACTCAAGTATCATTACGGCATACCCTCCGTGAACGCTTCTGTAAAGCTGCATAGTTGCGATATTGATATTCTGCTCTTTAAGCGCCGCAGAGACCGCCGCAACATGGCCCGGCACATCCTGGTTATGAACGATAAGGGTATTGTGCTCGCAGTAGAAATTTGCCTCAATGCCGTCTATATGGCTTATGTGAATTCTGCCTCCTCCGATACTTTCGGCGATAATATCAAGCGTTCGCCCTGTGCACCCTAAAAGCTTTATCTGTACGGTGTTCGGGTGGGCGTTTCTTATATTTTTCACAGAAAAAGAAAATTCAAGCCCTTTTTCTTCGGCGACAGAAAAGCTTTTTGAGATCCTCAGATCATCCGGCTTCATTCCGAGAAGACCTGCAATTATCGCAAGATCCGTGCCGTGGCCGGCGCCTGTGAGCGCAAAGCTGCCGCTTAAGAAAATATCGGCTTTTTTCGGGCTTTCACCCAAAAGCTTTAAAGCCACAAGACCGATTTTCACCGCTCCTGCGGTGTGACTGCTTGACGGTCCTACCATGACCGGACCTAAAATATCGGTTAATCGCAAAAGAATTCACCCTCTTTTTTAAATTATCTGAAATTATATCACTTTTAAAGTCTTGCTACAAGTATAAAACTATAAAAAATTTTTGTTTTTCGCCACATTATTATTAAAATATACTAAAGTTGACAATTTTGAATTTCGCTTATTGACAAATAAGTTTTTTTATGTTACCATAAGCTTGTAAAATTTAATAGCTCACCGATATAGGTTTGGATAAATGGCCCAAATGTTTCTACCGCAGCGCCACAGCAGCGACTATTGGTTTTAAAAAAATAACGCATATATTTATATATGTGCTGTGCGTTGTTTATATCGGTAAGCAGATCTTTTTGATCTGTTTTTTTATTTTTGTTAGGGGAGGGAACTTTTTTTGAAAGCATTAGAGCAGAAAATAATCAATGAAGGTAAAGTTCTCCCGGGTAATATTCTTAAAGTCGGCTCTTTTTTAAATCAGCAGATTGATGTTGCCTTTTTGCGCGAAATAGGCGAAGAGATCAAAAATATTTATAATAACTGCGGCGTTACGAAGATCTTAACTATCGAAGCGTCGGGTATTGCTCTTGCGGTTGCGGCAGGAATGGCTATGAATATTCCCGCAGTTTTTGCAAAAAAAGGTAAGAGCGCAAATGTGAGCGGAGATGTTTATAAAACAGTCGTTCATTCATATACACATAACAGCGATTACGATGTTGTCGTTCCGAAGGATTACCTTAATTCTTCTGACAATGTTGTGATCGTTGATGATTTTTTGGCGAACGGTAAGGCTTTAGAGGGCCTTATAGATATCGTCAATCAGGCGGGAGCAAAGCTTGTAGGCTGCACCTGTGCGGTGGAAAAAGGTTTTCAGGGCGGCGGCGACGCATTGCGTGAAAAAGGCATAAGGGTTGAGTCCCTTGCCGTTATCGATGAAATGAATGAGGATAAAATTCGTTTCAGAGAGATTTAATTCGGTGTAAATTTATTTACATATAAAAAATTTTGGGGGAAACAAAAAATGAAAAAGTTATTGGCAGTTCTTCTTGCCGGACTTCTCACTGTAGGCTGTCTTGCAGGCTGCAAAGGAAGCTCGAAAAAGACCGCAAAGGGCGAAGGCGCAGAGATCCTTCCTCGCCAGGAGATCAAATCAGAAGTAACAGTTCCCGATGATTTCAAAATCGGAATGATCTGTCTTCACGATGAAAACTCCACCTATGACAACAACTTTATCCAGGCTCTTAAATCGGTTCAAAAAGGTATGGGTCTTAAAGACGATCAGGTAGTAATAGTTTCCAATATCGGCGAAGACAGCGCATGCTATGATACCGCAGTTGACCTTGCCAAGAATAAAGGCTGCAAAGTTATCTTCGGAGATTCTTTCGGCCATGAGTCATTTTTAAAGCAGGCAGCCGCTGAATTCCCGGAAGTTCAGTTCTGCCACGCTACAGGTACTTCTGCAAAGACCGCAGGTCTTGCAAACTTCCACAATGCATTCGCTTCTATTTATGAGGGCAGATATCTTGCAGGTATTGCCGCTGGTATGAAGCTTAACGAAATGATCAAAGACGGAAAGATCAAAGCTGATGAAGCTATAATCGGCTATGTCGGAGCTTACACCTATGCAGAGGTTATTTCCGGTATGACTTCTTTCTACCTCGGCGCTCGCTCAATTTGCGAATCCGCTACAATGAAAGTTCGTTACACAGGTTCTTGGTATGATCAGGCTAAAGAGCAGGAAGCTGCTACAGCTCTTATCGAGAAAGACAAGTGCGTTCTTGTAAGCCAGCATGCTGACTCTCTCGGCGCTCCTACCGCTTGCGAGCTTGCAGGTGTTCCGAATGTTTCTTATAACGGAAGCACATATTCCGCAGGTAAAAATTCATTCATCGTATCTTCCGCTATCAACTGGGCTCCTTACTTCCAGTACATCATTGAGTGCGTTGTTAAGGGCGAGGCTATCGCTGCTGACTGGTGCGGAGATATAGCTTCAAACTCTGTAGTTCTCACAGGTCTTAATGAAGATGTTGCGGCAAGCGGAACAGAAGAGAAGATCAATGAAGCTATCGACGCTTTCAAAGCAGGATCGCTCCATGTATTTGATACAAGCAAGTTCACTAAGGACGGCAAAAACCTTACTGAGTACCTCGCTGATATTGACGGCGACTACAAGGGTGAAACCAATGTAATCCACGACGGTTACTTTGACGAGTCAAACGCTAAGGATTTCCGTTCTGCTCCTTACTTTGATATGATCATTGACGGTATAACAAACCTCAATGAAAAGATGTAATTTAAAGTCTTTTTAAAACTTTCGGCACAAGGGGACTGTAAGCTCCCCTTGTGTATTTTGATTTTTAAAAAGGAGGAAAAAAGTGAACGCACTTGAAATCAGAAATGTTACCAAACGGTTCAGTAAGATAGTTGCCAATAAAAATATAAATTTAACCGTTAAAAAAGGCGAGATACTTGCTGTTTTGGGAGAAAACGGTTCGGGTAAGACCACATTGATGAATATGATAGCCGGAATTTATCACCCCGATGAGGGCGAAATTCTTGTTAACGGCGAAGTGGTTTCCATCAACTCTCCTAAGGACGCGTTTGATTTAAAAATCGGTATGATCCATCAGCATTTTAAGCTTGTTGATGTTTTCAGCGCTACAGAAAATATAGTTCTCGGAATTAATGACGGGGAAAAGTTCAACTTAAAGGAAGCGGCTTCACGCGTAGCCGAAATTTCCGAAAAATACGGTTTTGAAATAGACCCCAAAAAGAAGATCTATCAAATGTCTGTTTCTGAAAAACAGACCGTTGAGATAATTAAAGTTTTATATAGGGGAGCGGATATCCTTATCCTCGATGAGCCTACCGCTGTTTTGACCCCTCAGGAAACAGATAAGCTGTTTGCCGTACTCAAAAGAATGCGTGATGACGGAAAATCCATCATCATTATCACTCATAAAATGCACGAGGTCCTCTCTGTATCTGACAGGGTATCGATCCTTCGCAAGGGCGAGTATATCGACACTGTCATAACGAGTGAGACCAACGAATCCGAGCTTACCGAAATGATGGTAGGCAAAAAGATTTCGCTTAATATTGACAGATCAGAGCCTGAAAACAGCGTCGACAGACTTTTCGTTAAAGGTATCGACCTTTATGATGAAAATGGCGTTAAGGTTCTTGACGATATAACCTTTACCGCGAAAAGCGGAGAAATTTTAGGAATTGCGGGAATTGCGGGAAGCGGCCAGAGAGAGCTTTTGGAAGCTATAGCCGGTCTTCAGCATATCTCCGGCGGCGAGATAATTTACAACAATCCTAAAAACGGGCTTGAGGAAAACTTAAGAGATAAAACTCCTATGCAGATAAGAGAGCTCGGAGTAAGACTTTCTTTCGTTCCTGAGGACAGGCTCGGCATGGGACTTGTGGGCAATATGGATATTGTCGATAATATGATGCTCAGATCCTATACAAGAGGCAGATCGATGTTTCTAAACCGTCAGTCGCCTAAAAAGCTTGCAGAGGATATCATAAGAGATCTTGAAGTCGTTACTCCGAATGCCAACACACCTGTAAGAAGACTTTCGGGCGGTAATGTTCAGAAAGTTCTCGTAGGGCGCGAGATCGCCGCTTCTCCGACTGTGCTTATGGCGGCTTACCCTGTAAGAGGTCTTGATATCAATTCCTCTTATATGATATATAATCTTTTAAATCAGCAGAAGAAAAACGGCGTTGCGGTAATTTTCGTCGGCGAAGACCTTGATGTTCTGACCGAGCTTTGCGATAGAATTATAGTAGTAAACTCAGGCAGAATAACCGGTATTGTAGACGGCAGGGAAGCAACCAAGGAAGAACTCGGATTGCTGATGACTAAATCGGGAGGCAAGAACAATGAAAGATAAATTAAAGCATCATCGCGAGCCTCTCGTGTATATCTCAAAAAAAGATAATGTTCCTTTTAAAACTAAGTTTCTTGTAAGATTTATAGCGATTATTTTAGCGCTTGTCGTCTGCGGAATAGTTACTAAGGTTTTAACGGGCGATAATCCGATATCGATATATAAGACCATTATCCACGGCGCTGTAGGACAGGGAAGACTTTTAGTTACTATCCACGATATTGCAATTCTTCTTTGCATTTCACTCGCCGTTACGCCTGCGTTCCGAATGAAATTCTGGAACACGGGTGCTGAAGGTCAGGTGCTAATAGGCTGCCTCGCAACGGCTGTTTGTATGTTCTATCTCGGCGGAAAGGTCCCCGAATGGGCGCTCATAATAATAATGATAGTCTGCGCAGTTGCCGCGGGAATGATTTGGGGAGTTATCCCTGCAATTTTCAAAGCCGAGTGGAAGACCAACGAAACGCTCTTTACGCTTATGATGAACTATGTTGCTATTCAGCTTGTTGAATATTTCCTTAAAATTGCCGATAAGAGCGGCTCTAATGTTGTAGGCCCCGACCTTTTAAGCCACGGCTGGCTGCCCGATATTTTCGGAGTTAAATATCTTTTAAATATCATAATTGTAGCAATAATAACCGTTCTTATGTATATCTATCTTAAGTACAGTAAGCACGGCTATGAGATTTCCGTTGTCGGAGAAAGCGAAAATACAGCAAGATATATAGGAATAAATGTTAAAAAGGTCATTATCCGCACTATGCTCGTTTCGGGCGCTGTCTGCGGAATTGCAGGTCTTTTGCTTGTCGGAGGATCTTCTCACTCAATTGATTCAAACCTTGTCGGAGGCAGAGGATTTACCGCAATTATGGTTTCCTGGCTCGGAAAATTCAATCCTATCAATATGATATTAACGACTCTCTTGCTTGTTTTCCTCGGCAGAGGCGCTGATGAGGTAACTTCGAAATTCGGACTTAACGGAGATTTCTCCGATATTTTAACAGGAATTATTCTCTTCTTTATAATCGGCTGCGAATTCTTCATCAATTATAAGATAAACTTCTCTCACCGCAAAAAGGAGGAAAACTAATGATAGCTATAATTAATTTTATTCAGCGCGCTATTTTGCAGGGCACTCCTTTGCTTTACGGCTCAACCGGTGAAATTTTAACCGAAAAGTCCGGTAACTTAAACCTCGGAATTCCGGGAATTATGTATATCGGAGCAATATCCGGCGTTGTCGGCGGATTTTTATATCAGACGAACGCCTATGAGGTTTCTCCGTTCTTGGCAGTTTTGATCCCGCTCTTGTGCTGCCTTTTAGGCTCTTTCCTCGTTTCATTACTTTATTGCTTCTTGACCGTTACTTTAAGAGCAAATCAGAATGTTACAGGTCTTGCCATTACCACTTTCGGTATCGGCTGCGGAAACTTTTTCGGCGGCTCGCTCATAAAAATTATTAAAAGCGATGTTCCTTATCTTTCTTTGGTGGAAATTGCAAGAGCATTTAAAACCACTCTTCCTTTTGCCGAAGATATGGGAGAAATAGGAAAGCTTTTCTTCTCGTACGGCTTTATGGTATATCTCGCGGTTATAATAGCGATAGTTGTAGCTGTATTTTTAAAGAAAACAAAGTTCGGCCTTAATTTGAGGGCAGTAGGTGAAAATCCTGCCACTGCCGACGCCGCAGGTATCAATGTTACCAAATATAAGTACAGCGCTACCTGTATCGGCGGAATGATCGCAGGCCTCGGCGGACTTTTCTATGTTATGGATTACTCTAACGGTATCTGGTCAAATAACGGCTTCGGCGACCGCGGCTGGCTTGCGATAGCGATAGTTATTTTCGCCACCTGGAAGCCTTCGCTTGCGATAATCGGCTCTTACCTCTTCGGAGCGCTTTATATTCTTTTCAATTATATAAATGTTCCTATGCAGATGATCCCGCTTATCCAAATGTTACCATATGTTGTTACTATTATCGTTTTAATAGTAGTCAGCATTCGCAAAAAACGCGAAAATCAGCCTCCCCAGGCTCTTGGCCTTTCCTATTTCAGAGAGGAAAGATAATATTAAATTCATAGCTGCTCTTCTGCTTTTTGCAAAAGAGCGGCTTTTTTGATAAAAAATAATATTTTTTGTTTACAAAAGCGGAAAAAAGTGTTACTATATAGTAGTATGATACTGCATTGCGGTATTAGCGGATTTTATCTTATTTATTATTTAACAGGAGGAATTTTCCATGGCAAGAAAGTTCAAAACTATGGACGGTAATAACGCCGCGGCTCATGTAGCCTATGCGTTCACCGAAGTAGCCGGAATTTATCCGATTACACCGTCCAGCCCTATGGCGGATTATGTGGATCAGTGGTCTGCTCAGGGCCTTAAAAATATTTTCGGCACAAAAGTAAATGTTGTCGAAATGCAGTCTGAAGCAGGTGCTGCGGGTACTGTTCACGGTTCGCTTGCCGCCGGTGCTCTCACCACCACATTCACAGCTTCACAGGGTCTTTTACTTATGATCCCGAATATGTATAAAATTGCAGGCGAGCTTCTTCCCTGCGTGTTCCATGTTTCCGCGCGCTGCGTTGCGAGCCACGCTCTTAACATTTTCGGCGACCATTCCGATGTTTACGCATGTCGTCAGACGGGATTTGCTATGCTCGCAGAAACAAATCCGCAGGAGGTTATGGATCTTGCCGCTGTTGCTCACTTAGCTTCGATCAAGAGCAGAGTTCCTTTTATAAACTTCTTTGACGGATTCCGTACTTCCCACGAAATTCAGAAGATCCAGATTTGGGATTATGAGGATCTTAAAGAAATGTGCGATATGGACGCTGTAAAGGCTTTCCGTAAGCGCGCGCTCAATCCTGAGCATCCCGTTATGCGCGGCTCTCATGAGAACGACGATATTTTCTTCCAGAACAGAGAGGCATGTAATAAGTATTATGACGCTGTTCCGGGAATCGTCGAAGAGTATATGGGCAAAGTCAATGCCAAGCTCGGCACAGATTACAAGCTCTTTAACTATTACGGCGCGGCTGACGCTGAGCGCGTAATAATCGCTATGGGCTCTGTATGTGATGTTGCCGAAGAAGTTATCGATTACCTCACCGCAAAGGGTGAAAAGGTTGGTCTTGTTAAGGTTCGCCTGTATCGTCCTTTCTCTGCTGAAAAGCTCGTAGAGGCTATCCCTGAAACAGTTAAGAAAATAGCTGTTTTAGACCGTACCAAAGAGCCGGGCGCTCTCGGCGAACCTCTTTATATGGATGTTGTAGGCGCTCTTGCCGCAACAGGCAGAAAGGTTGACACCGTTATCGGCGGCCGCTACGGCTTAGGTTCTAAGGATACTCCGCCTGCCAGCATTTTTGCAGTTTATAAAGAGCTTGCTAAAGACGCTCCTAAGGCGCAGTTCACTATCGGCATTGTCGATGATGTTACTAACCTCTCTCTTGAAGAAGAGGAAGCTCCGAACACTGCCGCAGAAGGCACTATCGAGTGCAAATTCTGGGGTCTCGGCGGCGACGGTACTGTCGGCGCTAACAAAGACTCTATCAAGATAATCGGCGACCACACCGATAAGTATGTTCAGGCTTACTTCCAGTATGACTCAAAGAAAACAGGCGGTATCACAGTATCCCACCTCCGTTTCGGCGATAAGCCTATTAAGAGCCCTTATTACATAAATAAGGCTGATTTCGTTGCTTGCCATAACCCGTCTTATGTTATCAAAGGCTATAAGATGGTCAACGATGTTAAGCCCGGCGGCGTATTCCTTATCAACTGCCAGTGGAACGCTGAAGAGCTTGACCGCCATATGCCCGCAGAGGCTAAGCGTTATATCGCTAAGAATAATATCAAGCTTTACACTGTTAACGCTATCGATATTGCGGCAAAAATAGGCCTCGGCAAGCGTACTAACACTGTTTTACAGTCCGCTTTCTTTGCTCTTGCAAAGGTTCTTCCTGTTGATGAAGCTATCGGATATATGAAAGAAAAAGCACAGAAGTTTATGAAGAAGGGTAAAGAGATCGTTGAGATGAACGAAAAGGCTATCGACGCCGGTGCAACCGCATTCGTTCAGGTAGATGTTCCTGCTTCATGGGCTAATGCCGAAGATGTTAAGACTGCCGTTACTGAAAACGGACCTGAAAAGCTCGTTAAAATGGTTGACGGAATTATGAAACCGGTCGGCCTTATGAACGGCTACGAGCTTCCTGTTTCCGCTTTCACCGACCACGCTGACGGTACTTTCGAGCAGGGTGCTTCCGCATTTGAAAAACGCGGAGTTGCAGTAATGGTTCCCGAGTGGAATAATGAAACCTGTATCGGCTGTAACAAATGTGCGTTTGTCTGCCCTCACGCAACACTTCGCCCGTTTGCTCTTTCAGATGATGAAAAAGCTAAAGCTCCCGCTAATACAAAGTATGCGGTTAAAGAAAAGACCGTTTCGAATAAGGGTTATACTTATGCTCTTACCGTTTCTCCGCTTGACTGTATGGGATGCGGAGTATGCGTAGGCGTTTGCCCGACTGCTTCTCTTAAAATGGTTTCTCAGGAATCACAGCTTGATGAGCAGAAGGTATTTGACTATTGCGTAGCAAATGTTTCAGAGAAAAAAGAAGTTGCTACAGACGCAAATGTTATCACTTCACAGTTCAAAAAGCCGCTTCTTGAATTCTCAGGCTCATGCGCAGGCTGCGCTGAAACCTCTTATGCAAGACTTATCACTCAGCTCTTCGGCGACAGAATGTATATTTCTAACGCAACAGGCTGTTCTTCAATCTGGGGCGGTCCTGCGGCTACTTCGCCTTACACCACTAACGCAGAGGGTCACGGTCCTGCCTGGGCAAATTCCCTCTTTGAGGATAACGCTGAGCACGGCTATGGTATGTTCCTCGGTCAGACAGCTATAAGAGAGCGCCTTATTGACGACGCTAAGGCTATCTCGGAATCCGATAAAGCTTTCGCAGAAGTTAAGGCTGCCGCTGATAAGTACCTCGAAACACTTAATGACGCTAAATCAAACGCAGAAGCTTCTAAGGCTTTAACTGCCGCTATCAAGGCTTCGGGCGCTGATTGCGATAAATGCAAGGATATCCTTGAGAATTCCGAGTATCTTTCCAAGAAATCCGTTTGGATCTTCGGCGGCGACGGCTGGGCTTACGATATCGGCTTCGGCGGTGTTGACCATGTTCTCGCAAGCGGAAGAAATGTAAACATTATGGTATTCGATACCGAGGTTTACTCCAATACAGGCGGTCAGGCTTCTAAGGCTTCCAATATCGGCCAGGTTGCACAGTTCGCAGCTGCCGGTAAAGCAATAGCTAAGAAGAGCCTTGCAGAGATCGCTATGTCTTATGGCTATATCTATGTAGCACAGGTTGCAATGGGCGCAGATCAGAATCAGACTCTTAAGGCTTTAAAAGAGGCTGAGGCTTATGACGGTCCGTCACTTGTTATTGGTTACGCTCCCTGCGAAATGCACTCGATCAAGGGCGGAATGGTTAACTGCCAGAAAGAAATGAAGAAAGCTGTTGACTGCGGATATTGGGATCTTTTCCGTTACAATCCTGCTCTCAAAGCAGAGGGTAAGAACCCGTTCAGCTTAGACAGCAAGCCTGCTACCACCGATTATAAAGAGTTTATTCTCGGCGAAGCAAGATATTCTTCTCTTACCCGTTCGTTCCCCGAGCGCGCAGAGCAGCTCTTTGATAAGGCAGCCCAGACTGCTAAGGCAAGAAGAGCTCATCTTGAAAAGCTTGTTGAGCTTTACGGTAAGTAATCTCCGTTAAAGTTTAAACGGTATAAAACCGGAAGGTGTAAAAGCCTTCCGGTTATTTTTTTGTAAAAAAGCTTGACAAGTAACCGAACGGTTGCTATAATAAAAGTAACCATTCGGTTACTTTTTCTTAAAGGAATGAAATTTATGGCAGGAAATACAAAAGAACGAATTTTAGAAGCGGCGCTTGAATTATTCGCCGTCAGCGGGTATAAGGGCACTTCTATGAGCGATATTGCAAACAAACTGCAAATCACAAAAGGCGCTCTTTATAAGCACTATTTAAGTAAGCAGGAGATACTCGACAGCATTGTAGAGCGAATGAATAAAACGGACTATGACCGCGCCGAAGAATACGAGATGCCCGAAACCGAGCCTGACGGCTTTGCGGAGGCATATTTAAACGCGCCGATAGATAAGATAAAAGCTTACTCGGCGGCGCAGTTCGACCATTGGACAAAGGAGCCTTTTTCTTCAAATTTCAGAAAAATGCTGACTTTGGAGCAATATCGCGATCCGAAGCTTTGCGGGCTTTATCACGATTATCTTGCAACAGGCCCCACCGAGTATATGGCGGCTATTTTCAGAAAGCTGACTGATTCAGACGATAGCGCTATGCAGCTGGCACTTGAGTTTTACGGCCCGATGTTCCTGCTTTACAGCGTTTATGATAAAGCGGAGAAAAAAGAAAGCGTTTCGCGGCTGCTTACGGACCATATTGACCGCTTTATTGCAAAAATCGAATCAGATTATAGAAATTCATAACTTATATAAAATAATTTTTTAAAGAAAGTGAGATTTTATGAAGCTTTATTTTGAAAACGCCGTCTCCACAGCGACGACTCTAATGATCCTTGCATTGCTCGGATTTATCGGATATTCGATCTTTAATCGCTCAAATATTTTATATTGGGGGCGCAGGAGTGCAATTCTGCTGATCTTCGGGCTTGTCGTCTGTTGCTTTGCCGCCGCGCGCGACGGTCTTGATAAAACCATTCAGCACTCTATTGACGGCAGCTGTGTGCCGGGTATCTTTCCGCTATTGAGCATTCCTACTATTGTCGGCTGTATCGGTGCGCTGCTGATTATAATTGCCGCTATCGGCACGCCGATAGCAAAATCGCAGAAAGTAAGAGAAATATGGTTTTATATTATGTCAGGCGGAGCGGTACTAAAAATCGCCACTATGGAAATTGCAAGGTTAATCTTATAATATCCTCTTGACAAATTGCGAAAAAATTTTATAATATAACTAACGAACATTAGTTAGTGAGGCATATTATGAAACAGGAAGACACAAAAAAGATAATTTTGGATAAGGCCCTTGAGCTGTTTTCCGCCCGTGGGTATGATTCTGTCAGCGTGGGTGAAATTGCAAAAGCCGTGGGAATAAAAGCTCCCTCGCTTTATAACCACTATCAAAGCAAGCAGGCGATTTTTGACGCCATAGTAGAATCCACGGCGGCAAAGTATGAAAAAGATACAGATAAGATCGATATTCATGTGCAGAATGTAAAAAAAGATATTCCGATATTTAAGGAGATAAATGAGGACTTTCTCTTTGAAAAGGTGCGCCAGATTTTTGAGTATTCTCTTCATAACGAAACTATCAGCCGATTTCGCCGAATGATGACTATTGAGCAGTTCCGTTCTAATGAACTTGCAAGGCTTTATTCCAAGCGATATGTGGAGCGGATATTAGATTATCACGCCGATATTTTCCGTGCTCTTATCGAATCTGGCGAGATATGCGCAGAAGATCCCGAGGCGCTTTCAATGATGTATGTGGCGCCTGTTGTTACTTTGATAGGCGTATGTGACCGCCAGCCTGAAAAAGAGCAGGAGTGCATAAAAAAGCTTAAAAGCCATGTAAGCCTTTTCTTTAGAATGGTTCATAGCAGCAGTTTACAGGAGGGCAAATAAAATGAAAAAATCATTGATACAAAAGCTCGGCCTTTTAGGTATTATAAGCTTTCTTTCGTATACTGCGGCAGTGGTATTCTCGCCGCTTGCTTATCCCGGTTATAACGCTTTGGCGCAGGCAGTCAGCGATTTAAGTGCTGCCGACGCGCCGTCGCTTTCACTCTGGAATCAATTAAGCGCGCTTTATAATGTGTGCGAAATTGTTTGCGTTATCGTCGTATGCATAGGAATTCAGGGGCAAAAAACCAAACTTCTCCGTTTAGGAATTTACTTGTTTGCCGCAATGGAGTGGATATCGGCGGTAGGGTACAGGATGTTTCCGCTTTCAAGCAGCGGCTATGCGGGTACTTTTCAGGATGTTATGCATATGATCGTTACAGCAATAGTTGTACTTCTATCGATAATATCGCTTACCGTTATTATAATCGCAGGAGCAAAAAGCAAGGATTGCTTATCATTCGGAATATGCGCAGGTATTGCACTTTCGATGATGCTGATAGGAGCGGTCGGAATGAAAATTGTACCTAAAGAGTACTTCGGCGTAGTCGAGCGCTTCAGTGTGTTTGCCGCGACAGGCTTTAATGCGGTCCTCGGGATACACATATTTTTATTAAAACCAAAAAAGGAGTAAATATTATGTCAGAAAAGAAAACTATTATCCGTCTTGAAACAAAAGACGATTACTTTAAAACAGAAAATCTCACACGCGAGGCATTTTGGAATGTCTATCGCCCGGGCTGTATGGAGCATTATGTTCTTCACTGCTATCGTGACGATCCCGCTTTTGTTCCGGAACTTGACTTCGTAATGGAGTTAGACGGCGAGCTTATAGGGCAGGTTATCTATGTGCGCTCGGAAATAGAGTGCAGTGACGGGAAAAAGGTGCCTATAATGACCTTCGGACCTATCGGAATTGCACCTAAATATAAGCGGCAGGGCTACGGAAAACAGCTGCTTGATTTCTCTATGGAAAAAGCAAAGGAAATGGGCGTCGGAGCGCTCGCTATAACAGGGAATATTCTCTTTTACGGCAAATCGGGCTTCGTTCCCGCAAAAACAAAGGGAGTAAGATATGCCGACGACTTAGAGGCGGATTATTTCCTTATCAAGGAGCTGATCCCAGGTTTCCTTGACGACATTTCCGGCACTTATAAAGATCCCGAGGGATATTTTGTCTGCGAGAAAGATCCTGAGGGCTTTGAAAAATTTGAAAAAGCTTTTCCTAAAAAGGAAAAGTTAAAACTTCCGGGTCAGCTGTTTTAATACGGAAAAAAGAGGTGGGAAAATGGCGTCAAGCAAAGAATATCTTTATTTCATTTTGGAGCAGTTGTCTGATTTAAGCGATGTTTCTTATCGTGCTATGATGGGAGAATATATCATCTATTATCGCGGCAAAATCGTCGGCGGAATATATGATGATCGGTTGCTTGTAAAGAAAACCGATTCCGCTTTAAAACTTATGCCTAATGCTGTTTGCGAGCCGCCGTATAAGGGCGCGAAAGAAATGCTGTTAATAGACGAGGTCGATAACAAAGAATTTCTTACAAAACTGTTTGTTACTTTGTAATGTCTACCCCTTTCTAAAAAAAGACGGTTTAGCTTTTTTAAAGCTGCCGTCTTTGTTTTTATCCTTTCGGACTTTAAAGAAATCCTTGGTTTTATTTTGTAACTTTTTGTAACTTTTTTCGTATATCCACTTGAAAAAAAGGCGAATTTTGTGTACAATAATAGTATTATAACAGACAGGGTGTGTAAAATAGATGTCAAATCGCTTGTTTCAGGGTGTTATCCACCAGATGAAAGATTCTATTGATAAAACTTTCGGCGTTCTCGATGAGAATTTTATCGTTATTGCGTGCAGTGAGCTTGGCAATATCGGCGATCAGTTTTCGGCGGTTCCTGTAAGCTCCGGAGAAACTGTGACTGCCGAGGGCTTTACTTTTAAATCTCTCGGAAATAAAAACGGCGGCGATTATACCGTTTTTGTTGAGGGCGATGATATTATTTCGGATAAATATGCCTCTGTTTTAGCGGTCGCTTTCGCTAATATCAAATATTATTATGATGAAAAATATGACCGCGGCAATTTCATTAAAAACATAATTCTTGATAATATTCTCCCCGGAGATATTTATCTTAAAGCGAGAGAGCTTTATTTTAACAGCGAGGTCAACCGCACCTGTATACTTATCAGAAATCTTGAGCCTAATGATGTGTCGGTTTATGATGTTCTGCAAAATCTTTTCCCCGATAAATCAAAGGATTTTATTATCAATATAAATGAAACGGATATTGCGCTCGTTAAAGAAACTCCCCCTGAGATAGAGCCTAAGGATATTGAAAATCTTGCTTCTTCGATAGCGGATACAATTTCGGGCGAATTCTATGTAAGAGCGGTTATAGGAATAGGAACGACTGTTGATAACCTAAAAGACCTTGCCCGCTCATTCAAAGAAGCGCAAACGGCTTTGGAAGTCGGAAAAGTTTTCGATACCGAGAAAACTATAATTTCTTATAATAACCTCGGAATTGCAAGACTTATTTATCAGCTTCCCACCACCCTTTGCGAAACATTCTTGCGCGAGGTATTCAAAAGAGGATCGATCGATACTCTCGATCAGGAAACTTTATTCACCATTCAGCGCTTTTTTGAAAATAATCTTAATGTTTCCGAAACTTCAAGAAAGCTTTTTGTTCACAGAAACACACTTGTTTACAGGCTTGAAAAGATCAAAAAGATAACCGGTCTTGATCTTCGTGAATTCGATCACGCGATAATCTTTAAAATTGCTCTTATGGTAAATAAATATTTAAAGAGCAATCCGATAAAGTATTAAAAGAGAGGAAGACACCTTTAAAATGTCTATCGAAAATTCAGAGCAGCCGGGAATAATCGTTCCCGAAAGCCCCTCTAAGACTATAATTGAATTCCGCGGCGTTTCAAAAACTTACCCTACGGGCACTCACGCCGTGGAAGACCTCAATGTTAGGATAAACAGCGGAGAATTTGTATTCGTGGTAGGCTCTTCGGGTGCCGGTAAAAGTACATTTTTAAAGCTTATAATGCGCGAGGAAAAAGCCAACACAGGAATTATCCGCGTCAATGGCTTTGATCTTACCAAAATGCCGCGCCGAGAGGTTCCTATGCTCAGGCGCACAATGGGAATAGTATTCCAGGATTTCAGACTTATTCCCACTATGAATGTTTTTGAAAATGTGGCTTTTGCTATGCATGTGGTAGGAGCTTCTAACAGGGAAATAAGAGTAAAAGTTTCAAAAGCCCTTTCAAAAGTGGGCCTCGGCGATAAAGCAAGGTCAATGCCTCGCCAGCTTTCGGGCGGCGAGCAGCAGAGAGTAGGTCTTGCCCGCGCTCTTGTCAATTCTCCCGAGCTTATTATAGCGGACGAGCCTACGGGAAATGTCGATCCCAATATGTCTTACGAAATAGTTTCTTTGCTTACCGAGATCAATAAGCGCGGAACTACTATTCTTATGGTAACACACGATCATAATCTTGTTCGTGATTTTCATCATCGCGTTATTATGCTCGATTCCGGTCACATTGTTGCCGATAATGCGGCAGGAGGTGCGGACTGATGAAAATTCAAAGCGTGAAATACCTCTGCAAAGAGGGAGTTAAAAACACCTGGGCGAATAGATTGATGTCGCTTGCCTCTATAGGCGTGCTTGTTGCGTGTATGGTTATAATTGGTCTTGCGGTGCTTATATCTGCCTGCGCCGATAAAGCAATAGGCAGACTTGAGCAGGAAAATGTCGTTATGGTCTATATGAAAGACTATAATTGGGCGCTTTATTCGGATAAGAAAGATACCTCTTCTTCCTCTTCTTCCGAAACGCAGTCCGAAGAGCAGGCTGATAAAAACGGCATTAAAAAGAGCGATTATGTCATTCACGATGATGAAGAGGGCAAAAAGCTCTGTGAAGAGATAAAAAAGATCCCGAATGTCAAGGAAGTCGAATATATTTCGAGTGAGGACGGGCTTAAAAACGCCAAGGCGGCTATGCTTGACGAAAGCCAGGGAGAATTATTCAACTTTTTAAACGATGAGTACGGAAATCCTATTTCCGCCTCCGCAAAAGTTACTATGACCGATATGTCCTTGTTTGACGCAACGCTTGATAAGATAAAAGCGCTTGACGGCGTTGATGTTATCCAGTCAAACAGCGATACAGCAGAGAAGATAACTTCTATCAAAAACGGTATTACGGTTGCCGGAGCGGTCATAATGGCAATACTTATTGTTATATCTTTGGTTATAGTTTGTAACACAATTCGTATTACAATGTATAACAGAAAGCTTGAAATAAGCATTATGAAAGCGGTCGGAGCGACCGATTCGTTCGTAAGAATTCCGTTTGTTGTAGAAGGTATTCTTATCGGAACAGTTTCGGCTTTGATAGCGGAGGGGCTTATCTATTTCTGCTACCGCGTAGCTACTGAAACGATCGTTAAATCTTTCGGCCCCGATTCTTTGGTTAAATTCAGCTCGCTTTCCTGGCAGCTGCTTTTGATATTCATAGGAGTGGGCGTAATTGCAGGCGTGCTCGGAAGCGTTATCATAATCGGAAAGTATTTAAGGCGCGAGGGCAGCGAATTTGCGGCAATATAATTTTTTAAGGATGATAGTTATGAAATCGAATAAAATTATTTCGGTATTTTTATCTGTGCTGATGATAACTTCGGCCGTTTCGTTTTCTTCTTTTTCAAATACTTCTGCCGCAAAGTCGGCTTCTCAGGTTCAGAATGAAATAAATGAGCTTGAAAGGCAGTCGCAGGAGCTTGAAAAACAGATATCATCGCTCAGTAAACAAAAGAATAATCAGCAGGCGGTTGTCAGCGCTATTCAGAAAAAAATGAATGTTGTTGAAAGTCAGATTATAGCCTGCAATAAGCAGATAAGCTCAATAAATTCAAAAATTGCCGCCAATAAGGCGCAGATAGATGAAAAAAACAAAGAGATCGAATCTGATAAACTCACATTCAAAAAAAGACTCCGCGCTTCATATATGAGCAATACGGACAGTAATATAAAGGTTTTGTTCGGAGCGCAAAGCTTTGCCGAGTATCTTCAGCTTTCTCAGCTTATGAAAGCGGTAAGCTCTCACGATAAAGCGCTTATGGAGAAATTGGAAGTCGCTATAAAAGAGCTCCAGGATAAAAACGCGGAAAACGAAAAGCTTTTAAACGATCAGGTCGCGCTTAAAAACACTATTGCCGAAAAGCAAAAAGAGCTTGAAGCCGATAGAGCAAAGGAGCAGAACACCTTAAACAGCATTTCTTCTCAGCAAAGCACCACTGTTAAGCAGAATAAAGAGCTTGAATCGCAGATAAAAGAAAGACAGAATTATCTTTTGAACTTGAATTCGAATGTCAATATCGTGCTTGACGCGGAGAGGTTTATCTGGCCTGTTCCGGGTTATTATAATGCAACTACTTATAGCGGTCATACCGGATACGATATTCCTACTAATAGAACACCCGGCGTTCCTATTTTAGCTATGGCTGACGGTATTGTAGTAGGAGTTCAGAGCGGGTGGAATGCCTCTATGGGAACTTACGGAATGGCAAGCTACGGAAATTATGTAACTATCGACCACGGCCGCACTCCTACCGGCAACACATATATTACTCTTTATGCGCATATGATGAGAACTGCAGTTTCAAACGGCGCTCATGTTAAGCAAGGTCAGGTAATAGGCTATGTCGGCACCACCGGTAATTCAACAGGCTATCATCTCCATGTTGAAGTCAAGCGCAATAATGTCAGACTTTTAGGCGGAACTCTTCTTGCATATATAAGAGGACAAAAGCTGTAATGAAAAAGCCGCTTATTTTTGGAATTCTCACTGTTCTTTGTATGGTTTTGATCTTCTGTTTCAGCGCGCAGAATTCCACAGTTTCCGATAAAACAAGCGATACTTTTACAGTGAAGGTTTTAAGCACCGTTTCGCCGAAATTCAAAGAATTAAATGAGAAAGAAAAAGAAAAAGTGGTAAGCGATCTTACCTTTCCCGTAAGAAAATCCGCTCATTTCAGCATTTATTTCGTTTTAGGCATCTTTTCGGCATTGACATTTTTAAATTTGAAAAAACCGAAATTTATAGTCCGCTCATTGCTCGCCTTTGCGCTTTGTGCGCTTTACTCGGTAAGCGATGAAATTCATCAGTATTTTGTTCCCGGCAGGAGCTGTGAAGTAAGAGATATGCTGATAGATTCATCGGCGGCGCTTGTAGCTGTTATTTTAGTTTCGCTTTATTTTAAGAAAAAAGGGAGAAAAGCTTGTGAGAAAGAAAAAGCTTCTTGAACAGAATACTCTGCTTTTTGAGCAGGTGAAGCACCTTGAAATCGAGCTTGCGCTTCTTAAAAAGGAAATTTCTAAAAAAGACGCGCGCATTAAAGAGCTTTTAAAATCCGAAACGGAAGAAACTAATTTACCTCTGCCCGAAATAAAAGAAGAGCCTAAAATTATAGAGGAGTCCGATCTGATCGACGATATCACTTCTTTCGGCTCGGATATTATAGGCGAAGTCGTTTTGAAAGCGACCAAGTTATCTAACGAATTATCAAATGAAAAAACAGGCGAAAATAAAGAACTTATAAATTTGATTTTGGGAAGAACCGAGGTCGCAAAGTCTGAAATTCTTGCAATTTCGGAAAATCAGGACTTCGACGCGGAAATTAAAAATAAAATGGAAAGCGTAAGAGATAATGCTTTTGAGTATTTTGAAAGCGTTATGGCTCAGAGGGACCGAAATGTTTGACGGAAAATTAAAAGCGCTCACTTTCAGCTTTGATGACGGTATCACCCAGGATCAAAGACTTATAGAAATATTCAATAAATATAATCTTAAATGCACTTTCAATATAAATTCGGAGCTTTTAGGCAAGGCGGGCTCGCTTGTAAGAAATGATGTCACCGTTGCTCACTGCAAGCCGAGGGACTGCGAGATTGCAAAGATATATAAGGACCACGAGATTGCGGCTCACACGCTTACTCATCCGCTTTTAACTTCTCTTCCGGATGAAGAAGTAATAAGGCAGGTTGAAACAGACAGGATAAACCTTTCAAAACTTGTCGGCTATGAAGTTAAGGGAATGGCATATCCCTGCGGCGGAAAGAATAATGACGAGCGGGTAGCAAAGCTTATCAAAGAAAATACGGGTATAAAATATTCAAGAACCATTACTTCCACCAAAAGCTTCGATCTTCAAAACGATCTTATCCGCTTTGATCCCACCGAAAGGCAGGGAGATCATAAATCGATCGAAGAGCTGACAAAAAAATTTATCGATCTTAAACCCGATTCTCCTAAACTTTTCTATATTTGGGGACATTCTTTTGAGTTTGATACCGATAATTCCTGGAGCTGGTTTGAAGATATCTGCAAAGAGCTTGCAAACAAACAAGACATTTTTTACGGAACAAATTCACAGGTTTTCGGAATTTAAAAAAAGCGACTGTAAAAATTACAGTCGCTTTTTTACAAATTGTTAATATTTAAGCTGTTGACATTTTTTAAGCGCAGAGTTATAATGTTAGCATCCTAACAAATTTCAGGGAGGTTATAATGGAAAGCGAATTATCGGTAGGTTTGACTATAAGAAAGCTCAATAATGCTATCCGCAGAGATATTGAAAAAACCAATGCGAAGAATAATATTTCCGCAAAAGGTGTGCACGGCTGGGCTATAAAATATTTTTATGAAAATAAGGATAAAGATATTTTTCAGAGGGATTTTGAAGAAAAATTCTCTATCAGGCGCTCCACTGCCACGCAGATACTTAAGCTTATGGAAAAAAACGGGCTGATTGTAAGAAAAAGTGTGGAGAGCGACGCCAGACTTAAAAAAATAATTTTAACCGATAAAGCCGAGGATATTCTTAAAATTATAGACGAAGATATTAAAAGAAGAGAAAAAAGAATGCGGGAAAATATTTCAAAAAGCGATCTTGAAGTGTTTTTCAGCGTTTGCGAAGATTTTATGAAAAATTTGGAGGGTAATGATGATTAAAAAATTAGCAAAAAGCATTAGGGAATTTAAAAAGCCCACTCTGCTTACTTTGCTGTTTATTGTAGGCGAGGCAGTAATAGAATCTGTTATCCCTTTTATTACGGCAAGGCTTGTTAATCAGATAAAAGCCGGTGCGGATCTGTCCTTTATCCTTGAAACAGGCGGAATATTAGTAGGGCTTGCAGTGTTATCTCTTTGCTGCGGAGCGATAGCCGGTTATACCTGCTCAAAGGCTTCCGCAGGATTTTCGAGAAATTTAAGGCACGATGTTTTTTCAAAGATCCAGGTCTTTGATTTTGCGAATATAGATAAGTTTTCTTCATCTTCGCTCGTAACCAGGCTTACGACTGATATCACCAATGTTCAGATGGCGTTTATGATGATCATAAGAACAGCCATCAGAAGTCCTTTAATGTTTATTTTCTCAGTCGTAATGGCTTATATTATGGGCGGCAAGCTTGCAACGATGTTTGTTATCGTAATTCCGGTGCTTTTGTTCGGACTTATTATGATAGGCAGAAAAGCAATGCCGGCTTTCAGAAGAGTATTTAAAAAATATGATAAGCTTAACGAATCCATAGAAGAAAATGTCAGAGCGATACGAGTTGTAAAAGGCTTTGCAAGAGAGGATTACGAAAAGAAAAAATTTGCCGCCGCAGCTGATGATATCTGTCAGGATTTTACAAAGGCTGAAAGAATAGTCGCTTTAAACGGACCGCTTATGCAGCTTTGTATGTATTTCAATATGGCGTTTGTTTTGATAGTAGGCTCTAAGATCACTATCACCTCCAAAGCCACAGAGCTTGATGTCGGTCAGATATCCGCAATGCTTACTTACGGCGTGCAGATACTTATGTCGCTTATGATGTTATCTATGATATATGTAATGATAACGATGTCTGTTGAATCCGTAAAGCGAATTTGCGAGGTGCTAGACGAAAGCCCCGAGCTTCATAACCCCGAAAATCCTGTCTATGAAGTGGAAAACGGCGATATCGATTTTGATAATGTCGGCTTTAAATATTCCAAAAAAGCAAAGAAAAATGCTCTTAATAATATAAATCTTCATATTAAATCGGGACAGACAGTGGGAATAATCGGAGGAACAGGCTCCGGCAAATCCTCGCTCGTTCAGCTGATACCAAGGCTTTATGACGCAACCGAGGGAGAAATAAAGATCGGCGGAAAAGATATTAAGGATTACGATATAATATCTCTTAGAAACAGCGTTGCAATGGTGCTTCAGAAAAATCAGCTTTTCGCAGGCACTATAAGCGAAAATTTAAGGTGGGGCAATGAGTCTGCTACCGACGCCGAGATCGAAGAAGCTTGCAAGCTTGCTCAGGCTGAGGAATTTGTTGAATCTTTCCCCGATAAATATAACACGCATATTGAGCAGGGCGGAGCAAATGTTTCGGGAGGTCAGAAACAAAGGCTGTGTATTGCTAGAGCGCTTCTTAAAAAGCCTAAAATTCTTATTCTTGACGACTCTACAAGCGCTGTCGATACTAAGACCGACGCTCTTATCAGAGAGGGCTTTAAATCCTATATTCCTGATACGACAAAAATAATTATCGCTCAAAGGATAACCTCTGTTCAGGACGCGGATATCATCGTGGTTATGGATAACGGCGAGATCGCAGATATCGGAACTCACGACGAGCTTATTAAATCAAGCGAAATTTACAGAGAGGTTTATGAACAGCAGGTAAGCGGAGGTGAAGAAAATGCCGAATAATAAAGGTCCTATGCCGGGCAGAAGACCGCCTGCCGGTAAAAAAATAGACGGCGCGGCTCTAAAGCGCCTTATGAAGCTTTTATTTAAGTCTTACCCCGTTATGGTGCCGCTCGCCGCATTTTGCACAATATTCTGCGCGGTAGTTTCTTCTATTCCTGCAATATTCCAGCAAAAGGTTATCGCGGATATCGTAATATACTGTAAGACAGGCGACTGGATAGCCGCTAAAGCCGCGATACTTCCTAAAATTTATGTTCTTATAGCGCTTTATGTGCTTGCTATTATTTCCATAACTCTTCAATCGCAGTTAATGGCTTATATCACGCAAGGCTTTTTAAATAAAATGCGAAAGCTCACTTTTAACGGAATGCAAAACCTGCCCGTTAAGTTTTTCGATACCAATAAGCACGGCGATATAATGAGTTATTATACAAATGATATCGATACTATGCGCGAGCTTGTTTCAAGAGCGTTTCCGTCGCTTTTGCAGGCTTCGATCATTGTGTTGAGCGTTCTGTTTATAATGCTTTATTACAGCGTCTGGATGACATTAGTCGTTTTATTGGGCGTTGTGGCAATGTATTTCGTTTCAAAAAAGATCGGCGGCGGCTCGGCAAAGTTCTTTGTCCGTCAGCAAAAATCGCTCGGTAAAACAGAGGGCTATGTTCAGGAAATGATGAGCGGTCAGAAGGTCGTTAAAGTTTTCTGCCACGAAGAAAAGTGCGAAAAAGGATTTGACGAATTAAACGATCAGCTTTTTAACGACAGCTTTAAAGCAAATGCTTATGCAAACTGTTTAGGCCCTATAATTCAGAATATCGGAAATATTCTCTATGTTATTATCGCAACAGTCGGCGGAATTCTGCTTCTGCTTAAGGTTCCTAACCCGTCAATTTCTTCAATAACCGCCGGTTCTCTCGGTGTGCTTACTATTGATGTTATCATTCCGTTCCTTAATATGGCGAAACAGTTTACAGGCAATATCAATCAGGTGTCACAGCAGATAAATGTTGTTGCAATGGGTATGGCAGGCGCCGACAGGGTATTTAAGCTTATGGATATGCAGCCAGAAACTGATAACGGCTATGTAACGCTTGTCAATGTTACTAAAGATAAAGACGGAAATTTAAAGGAAACCGACAGCCGCACCGATGTCTGGGCTTGGAAACACCCCCACGGCGATGGAACGGTGACTTTAACAGAGCTAAAAGGCGATGTGGTTATGGATCATATCGATTTCGGCTATGAAGAGGGAAAGACTGTGCTGCACGATGTAAGCGTGTATGCAAAGCCCGGTCAGAAAGTCGCTTTTGTCGGCGCTACGGGTGCCGGAAAAACTACTATCACAAACCTTATCAACAGGTTTTATGATATTGACGACGGTAAGATTCGTTATGACGGTATAAATGTCAATAAAATTAAAAAATCCGATCTCCGCCGCTCGCTCGGTATTGTTTTGCAGGATACGAACCTCTTTACAGGTACCGTGCTCGATAATATCCGTTACGGCAGGCTTGATGCGACCGATGAGGAATGTATCGAAGCGGCAAAGCTTGTCGGAGCAGATGATTTTATCACCCGACTGCCAAACGGTTACGATTCTGTCTTAGCTAATAACGGCTCAAACCTTTCTCAAGGTCAGCGCCAGCTGATATCGATAGCAAGAGCGGCTGTCGCCGATCCCCCGGTTATGATACTCGATGAAGCTACCTCTTCGATAGATACCCGCACCGAGGCGATAGTTCAGCGAGGAATGGATAAACTTATGGAGGGCAGAACGGTATTTGTAATTGCCCACCGCTTGTCAACAGTTAAAAATTCCGATGTTATTATGGTACTTGATCACGGAGTTATAATTGAGAGAGGCACTCACGAAAAACTTATTGCTGATAAGGGAACTTATTATCAGCTTTATACAGGAGCCTTTGAGCTTGAATAATAAAAAAGCACTGATTTGTATAAAAAATCAGTGCTTTTTCTTGTTGACTTTATAGCTATATCAGGTATAATGAACATAAATCAAATAAAAGGAGCGGAGTTATGGAAAATTACGATAATCTGCTGAAAAAAGATATCTTTTCTTTAAAAGCTTATCTTAAAGATTTAAAAAGCGGGGAATTTACTGAATTTGATCCTGACGGTAATAAAGCTTTATCGTTTGACGGATTGGATGTGGAATTTCCTTTAAGAAATGCTTTTATCGATGATAAAAGCATAGGCGATATTTATGCTGAAATTAGCTGCGATAAATCGGTTAATATAGTTGTCGATTTAAATGAGCTGTGCAGTATAAATTCGATTGAAATAAAATTTACGGATAACAGGGAATTAGATCCTGAAGCCGTTTCTATTTGCTTTTCGCAAAACAGAAGCGATATACTTAAAAATCCCGATAATTTAGGCACTTTCAAAGTGTCAAACGGTGAGATAAAAGCTGAATTTGAGCCTAAAAAAGCCAGGTTTTTAAAGATTGAGTTTATAAAAAATCAGTCGGCTGAAAGCTTTGTCGCGGCTATTGAGAATATCTCGGTTTTCGGCGTTTCTTTAGAGAATAAAAGCGGTACTCTCGAAATCGTTGCCGAGCCGGATAATATTATTCAGCCTGATTTTGACGGCATAGGAGATAACTATTGGGTAGGGCCTAATGCTAAGGGTATGAATTCCGCTTTTGAAACGGTCAATTTTAAAAGAATAAATACGATAAAACCCGCATTTGTCAGAATGATGTTTATGCCGAGCTGGCTTATTTTTATGGATGAGCCCGAGAGCGTTCAGAAAGAGAAATGGGAAAAGGGAATCTATAATTTCGAGTCGAGAGAATGCCGCCATTATCTCGAAAACTGCCTTGCATTCAGCGAATCGGGCACAAGCGTTCAGGTGAATATGGGCGGAAGAGTTGATCCTAAGATAAGAGATTGGTTTTCGATAAAAGGCTCAATGCTGACTGAAAACGGAACAAGGAGCGCTCCGAGAGATTTAGAGAGCTTTGCTAATGCAACTGTAGCTCTTTTTAAGTATTTAAGAGAAAAAGGCTGCAAAACTATCGATTATCTTTCATTTTATAATGAGGTGAACGGCGGCTGTTTTGAGGCTTTTGCAGATAAGCGCGTTTATTACAGCGAAATGGTTAAGAAATGCCATTATGCTTTTTTAAGAGAAAATTTGCGCGATACTGTTAAAATCTTCGGCACTGATCTTGCAGGCTATGTTTATGATAAACCTGTCTGTGAATTTTTGGATTTTATTATTGAAAACTGCCGTGATGAAAAAGGAAAGCCTTGCTATGACTTTTTAAGTAATCACGAATATCCGATGTATAAAAAATATGATGAGGTATTAAAGCTTACAAAAGAGCTTACTAAGAAATATCCTGATATTTATATTACGGAATATGGTTCCGGAAATCCCCCCGGAACAACGGCAAATAAGGATAGATATAACGCATTTTCTCACTCAGAGGCTGATCAGGCTATAGCTCATTCCAATGCAGGCTGCGGAGGTTCGGCTTCCTGGTTTTTGTGCGGCACGGTTATAGGACCTCCGCTTAATGTAACACAAAATGATATGGGAATTTGTATGTGGCTCACTCCATGCAATATGATAGATCAGATATCTCCTAAATATATGGAATTAGGACTAATGATGAGATATGTGCCGAGACATTGCAGCGTTATAAGATCAAGCGTTAATTCCGAAGATATTATTGCAGCTGTATATAAAAAAGGCGAAGATATGACTATCGCCGCCGATATCAATGACGGCGAAAAAGAAAGAAAAATAAAAATATTCGTAGGCGAAGAGCAAAACGGCAAGGTATTTGAAAAGCATAAGTATATCTATGCTTACGACAGGTTTAATACCGCCGGGGAAGAAAACGCAATTCTTCCCGTCACCGAAAAATATCTGACTGTATCAGACGGATATATTTATGACGATGTTGACAGCGCTCATAACATAGTTTTATACACCACCTTAAAAGAGCAGGTACAGATAATTCTTGAAAATGTTTTGACCGAAATAAAATGCGGTGAAAGCAAAAAAATAAATATAAAGGGAATTTACGGAACCGACAAAGAATTCGCTCAAAATAATGAGAATAATGTTAAATTTGAAATGCTCATAGGAAACGGCTCTGTGGATGAAAACGGAAACTATTCTTCAAAAGGCACTAAAAAAGGCGAAACAGTATCCGTCAAGATAATTTCAAAATACGATCCGTCTTCTTATGCGGTTGCGATTTTCAGCATTGTCTGAGAGGTGAGAAAATATGAAAGATAATTTATTTAATCTACTTGATAAATTCGGAATTTATAATAAAAGTATCGATAATCCGATAAAAAAGGTAAATCTCCTTTATTCCGTACCTGTTAAAGTCTATAAATCGGATGAAAAACATCGCGTTTTAATAGAAAATTATAATGCCGAAACTCACGAAAAAATATTTAAAAACGATCCTTCCGATCCTGCTGTAATAGATTTAGGAAATGAAAAAAAGCTTGATTTTGTCTTCGATCTGTTGTCAGTCAGGGGTATTTGTTCGTTTGAAGTTAAATGCTTGAATAAAGATTTAGAGGAAATCAGCATTTTTACTTCAAATGAAGAAAAAGATATTTTCACACCTAATGAAACTCTTTTAAAAACGGAAAAATCTTCGGGAGAGCTTTCGGGAATTTCGCTTATTCCCGATGATCTATCGGTATTTGCAAGGTATGTCCACATGTCTTTGGTTTGCAAAAATAACATACTTAATGTTATAAACATTGTTGCAGAAGGGCTTAATTCTCAGATAAATACATATCGTAATATCATTAAAAATAAGAATAATTACGCATATGTTTGTATCGAAAATAAAGAAAACTTCAAAAGAGAAAATATTGACCCTGATATAAACAAATATTATCAGAGCTGGCTTATTAAAGAAAACGCTTATTTTTTCAAAAAAGCATTTAATGATAGGCCGGGCGATGTTTATAATGTTTATGCAGGTAAAAACGGCGAGGAAAGCGTAAATATCGTTGTCGATCTTAATGAGCCTTGCTCTGTAAACAAAATTTCCGCAATTTTCGGTTGCGACAAAGAATATTTACCCGAAAAGATCAATTTCTATATCTCAGATAATGAAGCGGGACTTTTCGGCAAAAATGTTAAGCCCTTAAAAACTTTTGAGGGTAAATTTGATAACGGTAATTTTGAATTCAGCTTTCTGCCGAGAACTGCACTTTTTGTCCGCTTTGAAATCGAAAAGGGCGCTCACCCTTATTATGGAGATAAAATTCTCGGCGTTATCTCACAGCTTAAAGTTTTCGGAATCAAAGCCGCAGGCAGTCAGTTCGCCGATAACAGCGTAGATCTAAGCTTAAAATTTGATGTTAAAAATTTAAAGTGCAAGGACCATTTCGGTCTTGGTACAAACGCTTGGAATCTGCCGCTTAAAAGTAAAATGAGCAAGGATTCTCCTGCATTTATGACAGACGCGCATTTAGCCGTTGAATTCGATAGGCTCAACAGATTAAAACCGGCATTTGTAAGAATCCCTGTATTTATAGATTATTTTATCGATGATTCCGATAATGCAAATGGAGAAAATAATTATAAATCAGGTAAATTTAATTTTGATTCCGAGCAGATGAAATGGCTTTATAAGTATTTTTCCGCGGCAAAAAATGCCGGCAGTGAAATTTATCTTAATTTCTGCGGAACTAAAAGTTTAGATATTTATAATTGGTTTGCCGTTAAAAATGCTTCAAAAGATATAACTATTGCGGCACCGAAAGATATCGGTCCTTATTCAGACGCCGTTATCGCATTTTTGACCGAATGCTTAAATCGCGGATATGATAATATCAAAACGGTCGCTTTTTATAAAAATGTAAACGCAGAGGGCTTTGCCTGCTTCGGCAACAAGAGAAAATATTATTTAGAAATGATAGATAATATTTCCGAAAAGCTAAGAAAGCTTGACAAAAATATAAAAGCAGTTGCCCTTTCTCTTAGGGGTAATGCTTTTGATCAAGGCAATTTTAACGATTATATCGGAGATAAGGAAGAGGAACTTTTAAGCACTGAATTTTATTCTTCTCATCATATGATAAGATATTTAAACCATTTTCTATACAGAGAAACAGGCAAAAAATATAAAAATATGTTAGTAAATGAATTTGCCGAGGGCTCTGAAAATGTGGGCGGTAAGCTTAAAAAGAACAATAAATATTGGTATTCGCAGGCAGGTCAGTTTATAGAGCAGACTAAAAGCGGATTTAAAGGCAGTGCGGACAGTCTTATGTCAGGCGCTGTTAAGGAAGACGGAAAGCTTGTAAATAATATCGAAGATGTTTTATTTAAAATTCCGAGCGATACTTTAGACGGTATAAGTCCGCGTTTTAAAGAGATGGGACTTATAATGAACTATGTAAAAATGCATTCGGGATCTATGACATCATATTGTTCCGATGGTAATATCGAATCGCGTTTCGGCGATGAAACAGACGCCAGAGCCTGCGGATTTGTTTCGCCCGACGGTGAAATAACTATACTTATTGAAAGCGAGTATGATCTTAAAGACAGAACTGTTTATATCAGTCTTAACGATTATAAGACAAGAGTTTTCAATAAAGCTCAGTTTGCTTATATGCCTAATTTCCCCACACTGCCCGCAGAAGAGTGCAAAATCCCTGCAGTTTCCGAAAAGGTTTTAGCTCAAAACGGCAGACTAAAGATTACTATCCCCTCAAACCATACTCTTACAGTTCTTACAACTCTCCCCGAAACAAAGCAGCTTAATCTTGAAAAATGCAGCTTTGCTGTAAAACCGGGCGAGAAAGCGGAATTAAAAGTGGCTGAAATTCTCGGCACTGATGAAAGTGAAGTTGTATGGTCGATTGAAGCAGGCGAGGGAGAAATCGATCAAAACGGCGTTTTCACAGCCTTAAAAGAAAGCATTCCTAATTCTTTTTGCGCTGTTAAGGCTGCGCTTAAATCTGATCCAGGTGTATACAACATAGCTTTAATCAATATAAGAAATTAGTAAAAAAAGGCATTGCAAAAAGGGAATTATATGCTATAATGGTTTAGGAATAAAATTAGGGGGATTTTGATGAGTCCGGCTTTGTTGCTTTGCATATCGATAGTTTTGGCGGTATCAAATAATATTCTGTTACATAAATTCGGAAACCGCGGTCTTGAAAACACGGGTGACGCTCTTATTTTCAACGCGGGCGTTTCGCTTGTGTGGATACCTATTCTTGTTGTCGTGGGTGACGGCAGAATTGATTTCCATAATAAGTATACCTGGTTTTTCGGCGTGGTTTACGGCGTAGTCAATGCAAGCTTTCTGCTTTTTAAAATGGAGGCTCTTGCGAGCGGATCTATTTCCATAACTTCGCTAATAGGCTGCTCCGCACTTATTATTCCTACTATTTTCGGCACGCTTTATTGGCATGAAAAATTCACGATTTTGCAGGGCGTCGGTCTTGTTGCGCTGCTTATATCCTTGTTTTACTGCGTTTCGCCTAAGCGCTCGCCTCAAAAGCCCACATTTAAATGGATGATATTCTGCCTGCTGTTTTTCATTGCGGCGAGTCTTACAAGTATCACCTTTAAATTCCACCAAAAATCGTCAGTCGGAAGCGATGTCGCTTCAATGATGGTTATTTCAGCAGGTGTTTCGGCGCTTATCCTTTCTATTGCCGCGTTTATTTATAACGGCGTAAAAGGCGAAAAGGTTCCTAAGCTCGGCGGTGTTTCGCTGCTTTATCTAATTCCCTGCGCACTCGTAAGCTGCCTTTATAACAGGCTTAATATTTACCTCACGGGCGCGATGGACAGTATAATTTTCTTCCCCGTGTTTAACGGATCGATTATTCTGTTCGCTTCGCTTGCGGGCTATATTCTTTTCAGAGAAAAGCTTTCTAAGGTTCAGCTTATAAGTCTTATAACTGGTTCTCTGTCTATTTTAATGCTCGCAGGAATTTTTGATAAGCTTTTAAAACTGATTCATTGATAGGAGAAACTTATGCTTGAATATAAATATGATACACAGCTTCTTATAGAGGGCGAAAATCTTGATGAAGATAAAATAAATGATTATTTCACCGAAAACTTTAAAGGCGATTGCCTTTTAGCGGTCGGTGATGATGAGCTTATTAAAATTCATTATCATACTAACGAGCCGTGGAAAGTCCTTGAATACTGCGCAACTTTAGGCGATATCTTCGATATAGTTATCGAGGATATGCAAAGACAGGCGGACGGTCTTAAAGGTTAATAAAAAGCAGACTTTTGAATTTTCAAAAGTCTGCTTTTTTAATTCTTCTTAAAATTTTATTTTTCGGAAATTAAATTAAAAATCATAACTGCGGCTGAAAGCACAACAAGGATCACGCCCGTTATCCGATTTAAAGTTTTAGGCTTAGCTTTGTTTGCGATCACTGCCGCGATTCTCGCCCAGATAAGGGTGAATATAACGCAAAGAATAAATATTGTGAGATCTGGCTTTTCACCCATTGCAAAATGAGAAACAGCACCGGTCAGAGCAGTAAATGTCATAATAAACACGCTTGTTCCGACAGCCGTTTTAAGTTCATAACCTAAAACGCTTGTAAGAATAAGCAGCATCATCATTCCGCCGCCCGCGCCTATAAATCCGCAGATAAAGCCGATAAGCATTCCGCAGACAACCGATTGCAAAGCCCGCTTTTTAGCCGACACATTGCCCATTGCCTCTTTTGTGGTCATAACAGGCTTTAAAATGAATTTTACTCCGAGCAACAGCGTCATAAAAACAGAAAAATTACCCATAGTATGCGAGGGAACAAGACTTGCGATATAGCTTCCGAAAACGGTAAATAAAAGCACGCTTGCCATCATTATAAGTCCGTTTTTTATATCGAGATTTTTATTTTTGTGATATGTATAAGCCGAAACCGCGCTTGCAAGCACATCGGAGGCAAGCGCTATTCCCACGGCGGTGAAAGGATCGATTTTTAAAAAAGCTATAAGCATAGGACTGATTACCGCGGCGGCACTCATTCCCGCAAAGCCTGTTCCTAAGCCCGCTCCCATACCGGCAAAAAAGGTTACAATAACAGTTAAAAATATATTCACTTTAGATTTTCTCCCTGTAGTTACACTAAGATTTTTAAATAATTATATCACTTTAAATATATTTTTCAATATTAAAAAACTTTCGAATATTTAAATTCTTTGCCTTTTCTTTATTCTCTGCCAATTTATAAATCCGTAAATATCATTTATAAAAAATAATGAAAAACATATCACAACGGAAATATATCTGATATCCGATAAGCTTGCTAAGATCCATAAAATTATCAAAACAATATCATTTGCAGCATATGCAAGCGCAAAGAAAGGGCTTCTCCTGAAAGTAAGGTAAACTGCGATGAAGCTTGTTGTGACCGATATAGTACTCGGTACGATATTTGCGGTATTAAAAGCGTCAAGAATGAAATAAAAGCCGGCTGTCACCAAGACAGCCAATATCGACATAAACGCAATTTCTTTTTTGCTTAAAGTATTTACCTTTACTTCTGATTTATTGCCGTTATAAGGATTTCTCAGCCACGAAATGAGTGCAAACACCGCCATCGGCATTGTCATTCCGAGGTAGGTGAGCATTTCGCCGAAGTAAGAAAAGGTAAATGAAATAATTCCGTAAAGCAAACTGAAAATTACCATTAGAAATTGTCCGAACGGATTGCCCTTTGCATTAAAGATTAAAGAAGTTACTCCTATCAGCGAAGCCGCAAGGGATAAATAACTGTTGCTTTTAAAAGCAAAAAACGAAGAAATGATAAGTATTACCGAAACGGACCACAGTATGATTTCCGAAGTTTTGAAATAATATCTTATTTTTTTAATCATACTTTTCCTCCTAAAAAAAGCATCCGCATACACATCTTCAATGACCTAACGATGTGTAAACGGATGCTTTTATTGCATCTTCTACCCGGTGGCAGAATTATATTGTATTGTCTAATCTATCATAAAAAAATTCTTTTGTCAATAGTTTTATTTTGTTTTATATCTGAGTAAAACTGCTCCGCTTTCAAATTTTTCAACACTTAAAAGCTTTAGTAAGGTTAAAGGAAAGTCCTTATCTCTGCCGTCAAAAACAGAGGGCATTCCCGCCCTTGCGTCAATTCCGGCACCTATTAAAATGCTTATTTCGTCTAATAATTCCTCGTTTAAAAATGCGGTGTTGATCGCCGCTCCTCCGACAATGCCCATTCTTTTAATATTAAATTTCTCCGTTAAGATTTCACAGGCTCTTTTAAGGTCTATTTTCTCTTTTCCGCAGGCGATCCAGGATATGTTAAGGCCGTCTAAGTAATCGAGATATTCTTTCGTCACCTTTTCAGAGGTTATAATAAGGTAGGGTTTGTTTTCGTCACCTGCGTCGGGCCAGAGCAAGGTGCCCTTTGTATCAGCGATAATCTCAAATTGCTCTTTGTTTGATTTTTTTGAAAACCCCTCTTTGTTATAAGGCGTATTATCATTTGCAGAAAATTTGCCCGGAAGAGCCATTTCAAGCTCTGCCGTTACTCTTCCGCTTAAAGTCGTGGGGATATCAAGCAAATCCAGCGTTTTATAATAATCACTCACACCCGGAAGAAGCGATGTCATTGCACAGTCTATTCTGCCGTCAAGCGAAGTCATCATATGGCAAATAATATAAGGTTTTTTCATAATTTTCCCTCTTTTATTGATTTAAAACAGATTTATAATAATTCCCGAATTTTTCAAGTGAATCTATAATAGGCAGCATTTCTTTGCCGAGATCGGTAAGTCCGTATTCCACTTTAGGTGGCATTTCGCTGTAATCGCGGCGGTAAGCAAGCCCGTCGTCAATCATCTGCCTTAAGCTGTCAGTAAGCACTTTTTGTGATATGCCGTCTAGATCTCTTCTTAGTTCGTTAAATCTCCAGGGGCGGGCCTTGAGATTTCTTAAAATCAAAAGCTTCCATTTTCCGCCTATTAGGTCCACTGCCGTAGCAACGGGGCAGGCAGGTAATTCATCCTTAGTTTTCATCATTTTACACCTCTTTATTATAATATCACATATTTTTAAAAAAGTATAGACAATACAATCAGGGTACAATGCTTTTTTGAAGAAACGGCTTAATTATCGGCATTGTTGCCCTCCGCTCACAATACGACAGTATTCTTCGGTCGGGCGCCGCGCCGCTAAACAGCGCCGTTTTCTTAACATATCTTCGACTCATAGCGAGAAAATTTTTTTGATTATGAAGTCGAGGAATGCAGGAATACTGCCGTATTTCAAATGACGAGACAATATAATCGGACAAATTTTCCGCTATGAGAAGCGTTGTATCCTGATTGTATTGTCTATAGTTATAAAAAAGTGCGTACTTGTTTTTGTATGCGTAAAATGGTAATCTAAAAACACAGTAAAAAAAGGAGGAAAAAAATAATGAAAAACTACACTGTTAAGAACATAGGAAATGAGGGCAGAACAGAGCTTCACGATCTTTTGGGTCTTACCGGAGCCGAGATAAGCATAAACAGGCTTCCCGCGGGCGCAGGCGTTCCGTTTGTGCACTCGCACAAGAAAAACGAGGAAATTTACGGCGTGATTTCAGGCAAGGGCAAAGCTGTTATCGACGGCGAAGAAGTATCGCTCAAAGCCGGTGACTTTATAAGAATAGCGCCAAGCGCTAAAAGGCAGTTTTCCGCCGCGGTCGATGAGGGAATAGAGTTTATATGTATTCAGGTAAAAGAAAATTCGTTAGACGGATTTACCGGCGATGACGCAGTAGTTTATTGATAAAAAAGAGCGTACGCTTAACATTTAAGCGTACGCTCTTTTTTAAATTATATTAAGCTTTTTCTTTGACTGCTATCCATATTTCACAGGAATAGTTCGGGTTGGAAGTGTCCGCCGAAGAATATACCTCGAATTCCACATTTTCCGCATATTCATACTGTGCGCTCTGAGGGAAAAACTCTGTAACGATCCTGTGGTAAGTGTCAATAAATGCGTCGGGCATTTTGCCTTTGCTTGTAAACACCGCATATGTATTTGCGGGGATTGTAATTATTTCAAGGTCTTTATCGACCTCTCTTCCGTCATATTCGACTCCTATGCCGTAAGGAAATTGTTTAGCGTTAAGCTCCGAAGAAAAGCAAATTCCGAGCAATCCTTTCATTATCGGACACTCGGGAATACAATGAATAAGTTTTTCCAAAGTTCCGTCTTTTCCGAATTCCTGCCACATAGCGGTTATATCGGGTGTAGCGTTTGCAGACTGCGGCTTGCCGACTTTTTTCCTCTTGCAAACCACCTTAAAAGCTTCTCTTTTTTCAATTCGATAATCCATTTTACTGCCTCCTGTTAAGGTTAATTTTACAGAGAGGGGAGTAAAAATTTTAACTTTTCCGGAGTTCTTAGCGGCACTGGGCGTTACACCGTGAAAGCGCGTAAAGGCTCTTGAAAAACTTTCGGGAGAATCGTAGCCGTATTTTATGGCGATATCAATAATTTTTGCGTCACCCTTTGAAAGCTCTTCTCCTGCTAAAGACAGCCTCCTCATACGAATATAATCACCCAGAGAAAAACCGCAAAGAATTCCGAATACTCTTTGAAAATGAAAAGGGGAAGAATAGGCAATTTTTGCAACTTCTTCGATATCGATATCCTGCGTTATGTTTTCTTCAACATAATCTATTGCACTTTGAATTCCCTGTATCCAATTCATTTGCGCACTCCCTTTCTGTGAGTATATTCTAACAAAACTCTTAAATAATTTCCTGATTTTTATTGCTCTTTAATGCTATTATAACGCCGTTCCTTTCTTCGGTACAAAAAACTTGCTCATATCGGTTTTTTCAAGCTTTAAAAGTTTTACTTTTCTGTCCATTCCTCCGCCGTAGCCTGTAAGACTGCCGCTTGTTCCCACAACTCTGTGGCAGGGTATCATAATAGAAATAGGATTATGTCCGACCGCTCCGCCGACTGCCTGTGCGGACATTTTTTTGATTCCTTTTTCCTCTGCTATCTTTTCGGCTATTTCACCGTAGGTCATAGTTTTACCGTAGGGAATAGTGAGCATTATATCGCAAACTGCTTTGCGAAACGGCGTTGAATCATATTTAAGCGGCGGCAAAAATTGCGGCTCTTTCCCTGAAAAGTAAATATCAAGCCAGCGCTTAGCGTCTTTAAATATCGAAAGCTCTTTTTGCTCGGTCAATTCAGGCAAGATATTTCCGAAATGCCTTTGCCCGTTAAACCAAAGGCCGATTATGGAAGTTTCGTCGCTTGCAAGTGTTATCGACCCGAGCGGTGAAGAGTAAAGGGAAGAGTAAATCATTTTAAAGCCTCCGTTATAAAAAACCTTTAAGAATATTATATAATTTTTTAATTTTTTATCAAGAGCTTTTTATAACTTAAATCTATTAAAAATGCACCGAGCGGAGCCGTTATTAAAATGCCGAGAACAGCTACTGTTAAAACTATTTTGCCGCAAGAAAGTCCCATACTTAAAGGAACAGAGCCAATGGCCGCCTGTACTGTTGCTTTTGGTAAATATGCTATTATGCAAAAGATTCGTTCTTTGATTGAAAGCGGTGTTTTTATTAAACAGATCATAACGCCTACCGCACGGAAGATAAGAGCAATAAAGACCATTCCTACCGCGGAAATTCCTGCACTTAGCGTATACCTGATATCCACCGCCGCGCCGACAAGCACAAATAATAGTAGTTCGGCGGCAAGCCACAAATTTCCGAACTTTTCTGACAGGTTTTCGATCTCGCTTTCGGGACTTTTGATTTTTAAAACACACGCCATTCCTACAACAGCAAGCAATCCTGACATCGCAACCCATTTCTTTACCCAATTTTCAATAAAAATCAAAAGAAATGATATTCCGAGAATAATAATTACTTTTTCCACGCTTTGAATAGTATTTCCGTGTGAAAAAACTTTTTCGAAAAATATTCTCAAAATGCAGCCGAACACCGCACCGACAGCAACTCCGAGCAAAATAGAAACAGGGATATTGAAAAAATCAAGCAGTTTGACTTTTCCGCCTTTTGCCATACTGACAAAAGCGGTGAAAAGCACGATCACAAATATATCGTCGCACGATGCGCCTGCCATTATTAATTGCGGTATACTTTTTTGTGTTCCGTATTTTTCTTTCATAAGATTTAGCATTCTCGGAACTACCACTGCCGGCGAGACCGCTCCTAAAACTGCGCCTATAACGGCTGCTTCAATTCGTGAAACGCCTAAAACCAACGGTGCAAACAGCACATATCCGAGAATTTCAAAGCTTGCCGGTAAAAATGACATCAGCACAGCCGGTCGCCCGACTTTTTTAAGATCGGACAAATTCAACGAAAGACCTGCTTTTATTAAAATAATAATAAGTGCCATTTCTCGCAGTTCAGATGAAATACCGAGAATTTTAGTGTCAAGCAAATCAAGTACATATGGACCGAGCATTATTCCGGTGGCTATCATTCCCACAATTCGCGGAAGTCGTATTTTTTCACATATTGAAGCAAGCGAAAGACCGACAAGAAAAATAAGTGATAGAGATAGAAACATAAATATCCTCCTATAAACGCAGAAAAGCTGATGCCCTCTGCAAATAAAATGCAGAAGTCATCAGCTTCAATAAGCAGTTTAAGCATAACGCTTAGGGAGAACTTCATTCCCGAAAGAAATTATATCACCTTTTTATTTGTAAGTCAACTTTTTTATAAATTGATCCAAAAGCGCTTGACCGTGACCTTCTCGTCAGGGTCATAAAGCTCGTTTTCAAAAATTCCGCCGTTTTTGAGTATAACTTTTTCCGAGGCATAATTATCATTATCGCAGATGCAAAGAATTTTATCAAAGCCGAAGTCTTTTGCAATAGCCAATCCTTGTTTTAAAATCTGCGTCGCTAGGCCTCTATTGCGTAAAGCGGGTAAGACCGCATAACCGATGTGACCGCCGTATTTAAGCAAAAAATCCGTAAGCTCGAATTTAAGACTGAACACACCGATCAAACGGTTATTTTCATAGCAAAGATAAAAATTTTCTCTGACATAACCTTCGGGCAGATTTTCTCCCTTATGCCTGTTTTGCATTCCTATAAGCCATTTTTCGTAGTTTTTATAACCGGCAATTCCTATGCATTCGCCGCCGATTTTTTCTATTGCACTATAAAAGGATAAAACATCTTCCGCATTTTCTTCTGTCGGTAAAACAAATTTCAACATATTTTCCCTCAAAATTAAATTCAAGCTTATTATACTATAACGCTTTTCTTTCTTCAACAAAAAAATCCTCTGCTGAAAATTTTCAGCAGAGGATTTTAATTTGATCACTAAAATCAATTAAGATTTGATATTAGTTTTTGCTTTCCTTGATAGCTGCCTGAGCTGCTGCGAGGCGAGCGATCGGAACACGGAACGGTGAGCAGGAAACATAATCAAGACCGATCTTGTGGCAGAATTCAACAGAAGACGGATCGCCGCCGTGCTCTCCGCAGATACCGCAGTGGAGGTCTTTTCTTACGCCCTTACCGAGCTTAACAGCCATTTCCATAAGCTTGCCTACGCCGACCTGATCGAGCTTAGCGAACGGATCGTTCTCAAAGATCTTAGCGTCATAGTAAGCGTCAAGGAACTTACCTGCGTCGTCACGGCTGAAGCCGTAAGTCATCTGGGTAAGATCGTTTGTACCGAAGCAGAAGAATTCAGCTTCCTTAGCAATTTCGTCAGCAGTGAGAGCTGCACGCGGAATTTCGATCATAGTACCGACTTCATACTTAAGGTCGATTCCGGCAGCTGCGATCTCAGCGTCAGCTGTTTCAACAACGGTCTTCTTAACATATTTAAGCTCTTTAACATCGCCTACGAGCGGAATCATAATTTCGGGAACTATATTCCAATCAGCGTGAGCTTTCTTAACATTGATAGCCGCACGGATAACAGCGGTTGTCTGCATTTTAGCAATTTCCGGATAGGTAACTGCAAGACGGCAGCCGCGGTGGCCCATCATCGGGTTAGCCTCGTGGAGAGAAGCGATGATAGCCTTGATATCTTCAACGCTCTTGCCCTGTGCGTCAGCAAGCTTCTTGATATCAGCCTCTTCTGTGGGAACAAACTCGTGAAGCGGAGGATCCAGGAAGCGGATAGTTACCGGCTTGCCCTCAAGAGCCTCATAAAGCTTTTCAAAGTCGCCCTGCTGGAAGGGGATAATATTTTCAAGAGCCTTTTCGCGCTCTTCAACTGTAGATGAGCAGATCATCTGACGGAAGTAATCAATTCTGTTGCCCTCGAAGAACATATGCTCTGTACGGCAAAGACCGATTCCCTCTGCACCGAGTTCAGCGGCTTTCTTAGCGTCACGCGGAGTGTCGGCATTTGTGCGAACGCCGAGCTTGCGGTACTTGTCCGCCCAGCCCATTATTCTTCCGAACTCGCCTGCTATAGAAGCGTCAACGGTCGGGATAATGCCGTCGTAAATATTACCGGTAGAACCGTCGAGAGAAATGAAGTCGCCCTCGTGATAGGTCTTTCCGGAGAGAGTGAACTGTTTGTTATCCTCGTCCATATTGATAGCGGTGCAGCCGGAAACGCAGCAGGTACCCATACCGCGCGCAACAACGGCAGCGTGTGAAGTCATACCGCCGCGAACAGTGAGAATACCCTGAGCGGCTTTCATTCCTTCGATATCTTCAGGAGAGGTTTCAAGACGAACGAGAACTACTTTCTCGCCCTTAGCGCCCCAATTCTTAGCGTCTTCAGCGGTGAATACGATCTTACCGCAAGCAGCGCCGGGAGAAGCGGGGAGAGCTTTACCGATAGGTTCTGCAGCCTTTAATGCCTTAGCGTCAAACTGCGGATGAAGAAGAGTATCAAGGTTACGGGGATCGATCATAAGAACGGCTTCCTCGTCGGTAATCATACCCTCGTCAACGAGATCGCAGGCGATCTTAAGAGCAGCCTGAGCTGTTCTCTTACCATTACGGGTCTGAAGCATAAAGAGCTTTCCGTGCTCAACGGTGAACTCCATATCCTGCATATCGCGGTAATGATTTTCAAGACGCTGACAAACATCTTTGAACTGTTTGAAAGCCTCGGGGAATTTTTCTTCCATTTCGGAGATGTGCATAGGAGTACGAACGCCTGCAACAACATCTTCGCCCTGAGCGTTAGTAAGGAACTCGCCGAAGAGGCCCTTAGCGCCTGTTGCGGGGTCGCGGGTGAACGCAACGCCTGTTCCGCAGTCGTCACCCATATTACCGAATGCCATCATCTGAACGTTAACAGCGGTACCCCAGGAATAAGGGATATCGTTATCACGACGGTAAACATTTGCACGGGGGTTGTCCCAAGAACGGAAAACGGCTTTGATAGCACCCATTAACTGCTCCTTAGGATCAGTCGGGAATTCAGCGCCGATTTTAGATTTATACTCAGCTTTAAACTGAGAAGCAAGCTCCTTAAGATCGTCGGCAGTAAGCTCAACATCCTGAGTAACGCCTCTTTTTTCTTTCATAGCGTCAATAAGCTGCTCAAAGTATTTTTTGCCGACTTCCATAACTACATCGGAATACATCTGAATAAATCTTCTGTAGCAGTCCCAAGCCCAACGGGGGTTATTGGATTTCTCTGCGATAACATTTACAACTTCTTCGTTAAGACCGAGGTTGAGGATAGTATCCATCATACCCGGCATAGAAGCGCGCGCGCCCGAACGAACGGAAACGAGGAGCGGATTTTCTTTATCGCCGAACTTTTTGCCGGTGATCTCTTCCATCTTCTCGATGTACTCCATGATCTGTGCCTGAATTTCATCATTGATCTTCTGGCCGTCTTCATAATACTGAGTGCAGGCCTCAGTGGAGATGGTGAAGCCCTGCGGAACGGGAAGACCGAGGCCGGTCATCTCAGCAAGGTTAGCACCCTTACCGCCGAGAAGCTCACGCATTTTTGCATTGCCTTCGCTGAAAAGGTAAACATACTTGTGACTCATGTTTTGAATCAACCTCCTAAAAATTTTATGGACCGAATAATCCAAATTAAATGAAAGTACTCAAGGTTTTGAGTATCCAATTCATTATACCAAAAAAAATATAAAAAATAAAGAGTTTTTTTAAAATTTAGGCGCAATTTGTAAAAATTTTAAAAAATATACTGAAAATGGAATTAAAATTCCACTCGGTCAGTCAATAAATCTCAAGTTTTATTTTTGCGGCGTTTACGCCGCATTTACGTTTTTTCGCTGACATGTGCGGCGAAAAAACACCTTGTAAGCGAAAAACCGCGTAACATAAGCGGTTTTTCAAGGGCACCGGGGTGGTATTGGCGGGGATAGAGTGCAGTTAAGAAAATCTTTGATTTTCTTTCGAACGGCATTCCCGTCCAAGAGCGTGTCGAAAAGTCGACACGCTCAATGGAATTAGAATTCCCGGTTTGTTTTGCTTAAAGCTTTGATAACTCTTAAAATAACAGGGGATAAAAATACATTTATAAACAGTTCTATAAGAAAGTTTACACCGATAAGTCCCGTCAGGATATAAGTAACGGCGTTTGTATTTCCCGCCCACTCATAGAGGGTGGAAGTAAAGCATAAAATCATCATAAGAATAAAAATGCCGGTGTTTGTTACCGGTGCGACTACCGCCGGGATCACCACGGATAAAAGTCCGCCTTTTTTAGATCTTAACGCCTTTGCAACCGTTCCGCAAAGAATACCGCATAATGTGCCTTTAAGCATACAGGTTAAAACGGTTAAAAACGGGGAAGCGGTAAAAAGGATATAACCTCCCGCGTCGATACCCGAAACGCAGCCTATAACCGTTACTGCTCCGAACACCGCGCCGAGATAGCCGCTGATATAAGGCCCGTAAAGACAACCTGATACAACGATCGGGATAAGAACAAGGGAAAGATTGAATGTTCCTATCTTTACCGTGTAGCTGATAAGCTGCAGCACGACCGTTACAGCCGTGAGCATACCTAAGACAGCGACTTTTTGTGACTTTGACTTCTGATTTTTCATAAAATAACCTCCGATACTGTCCTTTTTAAAGGTACAGTTCATTTATTGTCAGCGCAAAAGACAAAACTCTTTTTTCTTTGCGTTACAACCTATTTGTTTCTTTCATAAATCTCTTTTAAGCCGTCAAGCAAAAGATTTTCATTATATATTATATCATTTTTGCAGTAGGATATTATTTGTTTTGAAAGTCCGCCTGTTGCGACTACCGTGGGATTTTCTCCAAGCTCCTCGGAAATTCTGTCTATCATTCCGTCGAGCATGGAAGCCGTGCCGAAGATAATTCCAGAGCGCATACAATCCGCAGTATTTGAGCCAATGGGGCTGTCGGGAGCGGTAAGACTGACAGACGGCAGCTGCGCGGTATTTTCGCAAAGCGCTTTAAGCGTAAGATTTACCCCTGCGGCAATAGCTCCGCCTAAAAATTTTCCGTCTTTATCTATAACGCTCACTGTCGTGGCGGTTCCCATATCTATAACGATACACGGCAGGGTGTATTCAGCTATTGCTCCCACTGCTCCTGCCGCAAGATCCGCGCCGAGCTGAGCGGGATTATCTATTTTTATGTTAAGTCCTGTTTTTACACCGGGACCGACTTCGAGCGGCACAATATCGCATAATTCGGATACCGCCATTGCAACAGATAAACCCGTCTGCGGAACGACCGAAGAAATTATGCAGTCCTCCGCCTCGCTGCACTCCACTCCGTGAAGATCGAGAATGTTTTTTATATCGACTGCATATTGATCCGAGGTTTTTTTCTTATCCGTCGCAATTCTTGCGGTGCAGATAAGTATATCTTTGTCATACACGCCCAAGGTTATATTTGAATTTCCGATATCTATAGCAAGTAGCATAAATAAAGACCTACTTTCTTAATAAATTTCGTCAAGATGTATTTTAGCACCGTTACTTTTTAGAACTTTTTGAAGTTTTGAAATATCGGCGCAATTAAAATCGGCAAACAACGCGCAGGCAGTGCCCGCCGCTTCGCCCGATACAGCGCAAACAGGGATAACTCTTGTTATATTCCACAGCTTATCGTCCGATGAAATACATCTTCCCGCGGCTATCAGATTTTTTATCTTTTTGCCGTGTAAAGAGGAAAACGGCAGCTCGTAAACTCTTCCGCAGGATTCCCAATCTGCATAAAGACCCACGGAATCGGAAAAGGTTTTGCTGTTTTCATCATACTTTTGTGTGTAACAGCCCGAAAGCCGCCTTGTCATTCTCATTTCGGGAATTGAAGAAATGGTGCTGAGCGAGTTTTTATCCGAAACATTTCCGTTTTTTAAAAAATCTTCCAAAGTAAGCTTATGAGAGCTGAGAGTGAATTCGGAAAGCTCATCGGCGTCTAACCCTGATATTCTTTTAGACTTCACAACGCTTTCAAGCTCGTCATTTTTCCTCTGTGAATCGCAGGCGCCTAAAGGGCAAAGTTCGTTTTTTCCGTCTTTTGCTCGGACATACCAGCCTGCAAGAATGTTTCCTTCAGGATAAATATATGTTTCCTCGCCCGACAGCGCGCAGATATCAGCGTCGCCTGTGCAGTCTGCAAAATTTTTTGCGGCAACTGCGCTTCTGCCGGATTTATTTTCTATTATAATATGTGTTATTATGTTATCTTTGACCTTTGCCGCACAAACGCGCGTGCCGAAAAGAATATCGACTTTTTCGTCTTTCAAAAGCGATTCTGACAGAACTGAAAAAACATTCGGGTTATATTTTGTAAAATATCTTCCTTTTTTAACGCTTTCGTTTTTTATCCAGCTTTCGGCATTTTCGGGGTACTCCGTTCCGTGCTTTACCGAAAGCTTTAAAAGCTCTTCGGCAATGCCGAAAGAAACCTGGCCGCCCTTACCGTCGCAAATGGGGAGGTAAATGGCGATAAGCCCGGCTGTTGCAAGACCGCCGAGCATAAATGAATTTTCAATAAGAAGAGTTTTCGCTCCGTTTCTCGAAGCGGCGAGAGCCGCGGCAATGCCTGCTATTCCGCCTCCGCAGACCACGGTATCGTATTCTTTTACGACAGGTATAAGATTATTTTCGGTAATAAACAATTTATCCGTTCTCCTGTTTTTTTCTTTATTATATTTTATATTATATTTTAAATCAAGCAATTTTTAAAAAATTATTGACTAAAGGTAAATTTGTTGGTATAATGTTTGTTGCTAATGTGAAAAAATATCATTTTAGCTTCCTTGCCATATTAAAAATATGGCCAAAAGTCCAGAAGGAGGTGCAACGAATATGACTAACAAGTACGAAGCAGCTATTGTTTATTCAGTAGCAGGCGGAGATGAAGCCGTAGCAGCTTTAAAAGAGAAGTTCAATGATCTTATAGCTAAAAACGGTGAGGTCGAGAATGTTGATGATTGGGGTAAGCGCCGTCTTGCGTATCCTATCAATGACGAAACCGAGGGCGCTTATGTATTCACTACATTTACAGCTTCCGCGGAATTCCCGGCAGAACTTGAGCGTGTAGCCGGAATTACTGACGGTGTTCTTCGCGCAATGGTTATCAAAAAGTAATCGGAGGAAAAAGATATGTTTAATTTCGTAGTTTTAACAGGTCGCCTTACGGCCGATCCCGAGCTTAAAACCACACCTAACGGTATACCCGTGACTTCTTTTTCTATTGCCGTAAGTCGCCGTTACCGTTCAGGCGAAGAGCAGCAGACTGATTTCATCAATATTGTTGCATGGCGTCAGAGTGCTGAATTCATAACAAAATATTTTAAAAAGGGCAATATGATCGGTATTGAAGGATCTATTCAGACCAGAAAGTACACCGATAAGAACGGAAATAACCGCACGGCTTTTGAAGTCGTCGTAAATAATGCCCAGTTTGTAGAGTCTAAAAGGGATAGCAGTTCCGCTCCGGGTTCGAGCGAAAACAATGCGGCTTCTTATTCGAATGCTTCCGCAGAGGATTTCGCTGATATGGACGATGAGGGCGATTCCGATCTTCCGTTTTAATCTCTGAATAATTTAAGGAGGAACTTTTCGATGGAAAAGACTGAAAGACCGTTTCAGAGAAAGCCCCGCAAAAAGGTGTGCCATTTCTGCGCGGATCGTGTTGAAGAGATCGATTATAAGGATGTAGCGCGTCTTCGCAAATTCGTTTCCGAGCGTGCAAAAATTTTACCCCGCCGTGCAACAGGAACTTGCGCTAAGCATCAGCGCGAGCTTACCACTGCAATCAAGCGTGCGCGTCAGGTAGCTTTGCTTCCTTATTCTAACGATTAATTATAATCATAAAATTTTAGCCATTGTTTGAAATTCAAACAATGGCTTTATTTTTTGCTGTTCTGCTATAATGGGTGATTTGTCCTGATTTCTATGCTTTTTCAAATATTTTAAGCATATTATTTGCTCGGGAAACCGAGAGTTATTTCTCCTGAACTTCCTTGCCGCTGAGGTGTTCGATCTCAATTTCAAACATCTGCGCCGCTTTGCCCGCACGGGCGATCTCCGCATCGGCAAGCTGCTCATCGGGATAGTACTTCATTGCCAATTTTTTTAACAGTTCGGTAGTTCTTTCGCCCGGTTCAACTAAGCGGCATCTGCCGAACACCACTACGCTCTGCATAAACGGCGCCCACTCTTCCTCCCTTACGGTTTCGTTTCCGAAAATTGTAAAGCACACTTTGTCGCAGACGCGCAGGGAATCAACTTTATGACCTGCTTTTGCTCCATGAAAATAGATTTTTCCGATATCTTTGTCATAAACATAATTGATCGGTATCGCATAAGGATAGCCGTCGTCGCCGTTTACAGCAAGCACACCGCGTCGACAAGATTGCAAAAGCGCTTTTGCATCATCGCTATTGATTTCATGATTTTTTCTGCGAATTTCTCTGAACATTTTATTGTTCTCCTTTTGAACTTTTTATATCCGCTTTCAACTGTTTTCGTCTGTACTTTGTTAAGGCAGTCGCTTTCTCTGCATTTGAATGCGAAAACCCCATCCTCCAAAAATTCTTCGGAGGTTTGCCGGAAGCCGAGTTTTTCATACAGTGCACGGGCATAGACCTGTGCCTCTATCGTGATCTCCCCACTGAGTGACGTTTGGTTATTTCTTATCATACCACATAATATTACGAGGTTTCAACTGTAAGGAATAAAAAATTATTGGCAATAAAGTTATATGGATTTGTATTTTTTGATCATTTCGGAGTTTATATTATAAATAATATTTACGAAATCTGAATTTACATATTGACAAAAATTTTATTTTGAAGTATAATTCAAATTATAAATAATTCAAATTATACTTGGAGGTGCGAATATGCCAGCGAAAACAAAAGTCACAAAAGAAATGATTATTGACGCGGCATACGCGGTTGCCCGTGAATCGGGTGCGGAAAACATTAACGCAAGGACCGTTTCGGAAAAGCTGAACTGCTCCACACAGCCCGTAATGTATCATTTTTCAACTATTGATGATTTGAAACGGACCGTTTATGAAAAAGCCGACCTTTATCATTCGGAATATCTTATGAATATGAAAAAACCGCCAAAGGGTGCGGCGCTTGGGATCGGAATGAATTATATCCGCTTTGCAATCGAAGAGCCGAATTTGTTTCGTTTCCTTTTTCAGTCGGATTATTTTTGCGGAAAAACCCTGCTTGAACTGATAGACGCCGAAGAGCTTACCCCTGTGCTTTCTGCTATGCAGAAATCCTTAAGTGTCGATATGGAACAGACCAAAAAGATATTCCTGACAGTTTTTCTGTTCGCTCATGGGTATGCAAGCATTATCGCCAACAATTCGCTTAGCTACGATGAAGAGCTAATCAATTCTCAGCTGCAGCAGGCGTACAGAGGGGCGATATTGGCGGCACGATCAGGTGCTGAAAACGAAAGAATTTGAAAAATTATGGAGGTAATATGATAAATACTGCACTGGTCGTAATCGACCTTCAAAATGACATAACTAAAAATTACAAGGAAATTATTGATAAAGTTAATAAAGCAATCGACTGGGCGGTTCAAAATGGCTTATGGGTAGTTTATATACAGCACAACAATATCTCTGCGGGAACTAGAACATTCAAACCCGAAACGCATGGCGCAGAATTTGTTCCCGAAATGAATGTCGTATCCGAGCATATCTTCACAAAGTCAAAAAGCAACGCACTTACAAGCGAGGAGTTTGCGGTTTTTATCAGGGAAAACGGCATTGACGAGTTTTATATAGCCGGTGCAGACGCTACGGCTTGCGTCAAATCTACTTGCTTCAATATGGCAAAATGCGGCTATACCGTTCATGTGTTGTCGGACTGCATAATAAGCTATGATAAAAAGAAAGTGCCCGAGATGCTTACCTATTATGAAAGCAAGGGCTGCGAAGTTGTTGAGTTTTCTCGAATCGCAGAAAGATGAAGATTATTCGAAGCGGCGTTTTTATTAAAGAAGATATCTGTGAATTCAGGAGGATACTGTGGATATTTGGAAAGAACTTTATGAACATGCTGAAAAAGAATACCACCCGGAAGATGTAAGCCCTTTTATCCAAGCACATCATGTGGTATGCGCTTTGGAAAGCGAAAACGGAACGATTTATACGGGTTTTTGCATTGAGGCATGCAGCGGAGTTATGAATTTATGCGCAGAACGGGTTGCCGCTCTGAATATGTATGTGAACAGCGGTCAGACGCGAATAAAAAGATTGATCGCTTTTCGTGACAAGGCACCGTTTGGCGGCGGAAGCGGAATGCCCTGCGGTGCGTGCCGCGAATTTCTGTACCAGCTGAATGAGCAAAACAAAAATACAGAGATCATGGTCGATTACGAAAGTAGGCAAACCGTTACCATAGGGGAACTGCTGCCGGGCTTTTGGGGGAAAGACCGCTATTCCTGCAAATAAAAAGATATGCTGAAAGATAGCACACAGTAAGCGGCTTTTTGGCATTTAATATGCAGTACAGGAGGAAACAAATTGAAAAAACTATATGAGAAAAACGAGCTGACTTTTGCAATCGTATGGATCGCGGTTTACTGCGTGTTGCAATCGCTTGCAAATCCGCTTAATAAAATTATCGGAATTGAATACTCGGCAAGCGCGGCTTTCTGTATTGTGCAGGCGGTCGTTCTTTTCGCCTTTATCAGAAAAAATAATTTGCAAAAACGATATGGTTTTTGCAAATCGCCCGTTCCCGCAAAGAGCTTTCTTTACTATGTGCCGCTGGTTATCCTTGCCTCGGGAAATCTTTGGAACGGAGTTGCTCTCAATTATTCATCGGCAGAAATTATCTGCAGAATCGTGTGTATGCTCTTAGTCGGATTCTTGGAGGAAGTGATCTTTCGAGGGCTTCTGTTTGAAGCCATCGCAAAAGATAATATAAAATCAGCCGTTATAATATCGAGTGTAACCTTCGGTATAGGACATATTATCAATCTATTTAACGGCAGCGGAATGGATATTGCGGAGAACTTGTGCCAGATCGTCTTTGCGGTCGCAGTCGGTTTTCTTCTGGTCACGATATTTTATCGCGGCGGAAGTTTGATCCCCTGCATTTTAGTCCATTCGGCTATAAATACACTCGGCACCTTTGCCAATGACACGAACCTTTCTGCAAAAATGCACCTGTTGCATCTCGCTGTTCTTATCGTAATTACGGTCGCTTATACACTGATCCTGACAAGAACGCTTCCGAAAAAAATCAATATAAACAACTTAAGAGAAAATCGAAAGAAAATACGGAGGACAATTTAATGGATAAAAAAACAAGTATTACCGCTCTTATGAGTTCGTTTGGAAGAGCGTTTCACGCAGAAAATGAAAAAAATCCGGTTTTTGCGGACTGCCTTGCAAAAGAGCTGATGACGGCAGAAGAATATTCGGATATCAAAGGCTATATCCTCGGCGGAGCGCAGTTTTTTGAACCTGAAATCGAACTTACGAGTTTTGAGCCGAAAGAGCTTGTGCGCAGACTTGTAAATGAACATATTTCGCCGTCGCCTCTTTGCCGTGCGGCATATACAGAACAGGCTTTAAAAAATGCCGTTCTTACCGGCACAAAGCAATATGTTATTCTCGGCGCCGGATTGGATACCTTTGCTTTTCGTGAAAAGGAGTTTTTATCGAAACATAAGGTGTTCGAGGTCGACCACCCTCTGACTCAGGCAGATAAAAGGGAAAGAATTACTCTCGCCGGTTGGTCGATTCCCGAAAATCTAATCTTTGTCCCCATAGATTTCAGAAAGGACAGTCTGCCGAGCCAACTTATTACCGCCGGATTTGATAAGTCCGTCAAGTCCTTTTTTTCATGGCTCGGTGTGACCTATTACCTTTCGGCGGAAGCAATAGACAAAACGCTTTCCGAGCTTTCATCGCTTTGCGCGGAGGGCAGCACGCTTGTTTTCGATTACCCGGATGAGAACTTCTTTAATGCTCCCGAAAAGCGTGTGCAAAACACGATTATGATGGCAAAAGCAGGCGGTGAACCAATGCAGTCGGCTTTTTCATACAAAGAACTTGAAAAAATGCTTGAAAAGCATGGCTTTCTGATTTATGAACTGCTCACACCTGATGAAATTCAAAGAGATATTATCGACAGGGCGGGAGCGGATATGAAAGCTTTTGAGCATGTCAATTACTGTATGGCGGTAAGAAAATATTAAATTTTTAAGTTAGTTATGAAAAACACAGCCGATAAGCGAGAATGATATTAAGTCGAATATCTCACAGGTATAGCAAAAAGGGAGCAGGCGATCCGCCTGCTCCTTTTTTATAAATCAGTACAAAGATAAAAAATTGAGTGTTCATAACTTAAATCCGTTATGAACACTCGATATGGTGCGAGTGATGGGACTTGAACCCATACGTCGAAGACACACGCCCCTCAAACGTGCCTGTCTGCCTATTCCAGCACACTCGCAAATATTTATGCACTTCAAATATCGTGCTTGACTATTATATCAAATAGTATTATCAATGTCAACAAAATTTTTTAATTTTTTAAAAAATCATTCTGCCCTGATTATTCAGGGCAGAAGCTTTTTAAAAATTATCGTACCAATTTCTTATAATCTTCGTAATGCTTATTCCAGATATCGGTGCTTTCGGGAGAGTAGGTTTTAATATCTGTGGAATTATATACCGCATTTCTTATATCTTTAAGATCGGATAATTCGCCTAAAGCACTATATGTAACGGCTATATTGCCCATAACAGTGGCCTCGGTGGGTCCGGCTAAAACGGTTGCTCCCGTGGCGTTTGCCGTGAGGCGGCAAAGCAGAGTATCCTTAATTCCTCCGCCGAGGATATTGATAGTTTTATAATCTTTGCCGGTAATGCTTTTTAAAAACTCAAAAGTATGCTTATATTTCATAGCAAGGCTCTGATAAATGCAGCGCATGATCTCTCCGCGGTTTTGAGGAACATACTGACCTGTTTTTTCGCAGAACTCGCATACTCTTTTCGGCAGATTTCCCGCTGTTTCAAACATCGGATCATCAACATTTATAAAGCACTTAAAAGGCTCGCTTGCAAGCGCTTCTTTTTCGAGAGTATCAAATCCGACATCGTCGCCCTCTCTTTTCCACTGCCTGCGAGATTCCTGAATAAGCCAGAGTCCCATAATATTTTTAAGGAATCGGATAGTTCCGTCAAATCCGCCCTCATTTGTAAAGTTTGCGTTCTGTGCGGATAAGCTGAGGAGGGGAGTTTTCATTTCCGTTCCGAAAAGGCTCCAGGTGCCGCAGCTGATATAAATAAAATCATCGTATTTCGTGGGAGTTGCTGCAACTGCCGAAGCCGTATCGTGGCTTGCCACCGCTATAACAGGGACTTTTTTGCAGCCTAATTCTTCGCAGATATCGTCTTTTAAATATCCGTAAACGCTTCCGGGATTAACTATCGGTGCAAAGATATTTTTATCAAGCCCTAATTTTTCTATAAGCTCAAAATCCCAGTCCTTTGTATTCGGATCTAAAAGATTTGAAGTGGAGGCTATGGTAGACTCCTCTTTCATTTCGCCTGTTAAGAAATAAGCGAAAAGATCCGGGATCATAAGGAATTTATCGGTTTGCTCTAAAAGCTCGGGCTCGTTTAATTTAAGATACATCAGCTGATAAAGAGTATTAAAATGCATAAACTGCATTCCCGTTCTTCCGTAAAGCTCGTCTTTCGAGATGTACTTTTCAAAAACCTTTTCTGGAATACTTCTTGTTCTCTGGTCGCGGTAATGAACAGGGTTTGTTATCAGCTCGCCTCTTTTATTTATCAGCCCGAAGTCTACTCCCCAGGTATCGATACCTATTGCGTCAAAGCCTCCGGAATTTACAGCCTTAGTAATACCTGTTTTTATTTCAAAAAAGAGTCTTAAAATATCCCAGTACATTCTGCCGTTTATATTCACGGGATCGTTTGAAAAGCGGTGAATTTCCGTCATTTCTATTTTTCCGTTTTTAAGCTCGGCTAACATCGCTCTTCCGCTTGACGCGCCGAAATCAAAGGATAATACTTTTTTCATAAAAGTCCTCCGAAATTAAAAATATATATTAATAATAGCAGATAAAAATAGATTTGTCTATTAAAATATGATATAATTTAAAAATCGAGGTGATATATCATAGATATCTGGCAAAAACTTAAAAATCCGGATAAACCGATAATACTTTACGGTATGGGTAACGGCGCCGATAAAATTTTAAATGTTTTAAATTCCTATAATATAACTCCCGCGGGCGTTTTCGCTTCCGACGGTTTCGTCAGAGATAAGTATTTCCGCGGATACCATATTGAAAGCCTTTCATATTTTGAGAAAAAATATGAAGATTTCATAATCCTTCTGTGCTTCGGTACGGAGAGGGAAGACGTTATAGAAAATATTAAAAATATTATGTCAAGGCACGAGCTTTTAGCTCCCGATGTGCCTGTTTACGGAAATAATATATTTGATTCGGATTTTGTAAATAAAAATTACGACCGCCTTAAAAAAGTATATAACAGGCTTGCTGACGAACTTTCTAAAAAAACCTTTGAAAATATGGTTAAATTTAAACTTTCAGGCGATTTAAACTATCTTTTTTCCTGCGAAGCGGAGAAAAAATCGCCGTATGATGAATTTTTAAATTTGAGCAATAATGAAGTTTATCTTGATCTCGGCGCATATAGGGGAGATACGGTTAAAGAGTTTTTGGAACTAAAAGAAAATTATAAAAAAATAACGGCGGTAGAGCCTGATCCTAAAAGCTTTAATAAGCTGAAAACTTTCAGCGAGAGTATTAAAAATATAGAAACTATAAACGCCTGCGTTCTTGATTTTACGGGAGAAACCGAATTTGATATCAGTAATTCAAGGGGTTCGAGTGCAGGGAAAGGTGAAAAAAGGGTTAAATGCGTAAGCGTTGACGATATTTGCCCCGAGGCGACATTTATCAAAGCCGATATAGAGGGCGCAGAGCTTAAAATGATAAACGGCGCTGTAAACACTATAAAAGCAAACCGCCCTAAATTGGCTGTATCCTGCTATCACAGAAGCGAGGATCTTTTTACACTTCCCGAAAGAATAATCGAAATAAGAGAAGACTATAAAATATATATGAGGCACTTTAAAAGCGTGCCCGCATGGGATACCGTCTATTATTTTGTAAATACTTGACAGGTAATACCAAAAATGATAAAATTATATAGATAAATTATAATGTGTGAGTTGTGCGGTGGCGTCGGACAATTCACAGTGTTAAATGTATCCCGGGTTTGAGATACGGTTCCCGACCGGTCCGATATTTTTCTGAATAGCCGGCAAAATACCGTTTTTTAATATTGGAGGTAAAAAAATTTAATGGACACTTTGACTCAAATTATTATTTTTGCAGTCGCCTCGGTTGTCCTTGCGGTTATAGGATTTTTTCTCGGCTCTGCGCATCGCAGAAAGTCTGCAGAAAAAACCATCGGCTCCGCGGAGGATGAGGCAAAGCGCATTTTAAACGAAGCTATGCGCGTGGCTGAAACCAAGAAAAAAGAAACTCTTATCGAAGCAAAAGAAGAAGTCCACCAGTTAAGGCAGGACACCGAAAAAGAATTAAGAGAGCGCAGAAGTGAAATTCAGCGCCAGGAGCACAGGCTCCAGCAAAAAGAAGAGAACCTTGACAGAAAAACAGATAACATCGAGCTTAAGGAAGAAAAGCTTGCCGCGCGTTCTAAGGAAATTGACGATAGAATGGCGGAATGCGAGCAGATAAAAAGAAGTCAGCTCGATATGCTCGAAAAAATTTCAGGTTTCTCTAAGGAGCAGGCTAAATCCGAGCTTTTGACCGCGCTTGACGGCGAGCTTTCTCACGAAAAAGCCGTTAAGATCATGGATTATGAGCAGAAAACTAAGGATGAATGCGATTCCATAGCAAGAGAGATAATAGGCAGAGCAATTCAGCGCTGCGCTGCGGATCATTCTTCGGAAATGACGGTTTCGGTCGTCGCTCTTCCGAATGATGAAATGAAAGGCAGAATTATAGGCAGAGAGGGCAGAAACATAAGAGCTATAGAGAATGCCACAGGCGTCGATCTTATAATTGACGATACTCCCGAGGCTATCACTGTTTCAAGCTTTGAGCCTATCCGCAGAGAAATAGCAAGAAGAACTCTTGAAAAGCTTATTGTTGACGGAAGAATTCATCCGGCGAGAATTGAAGAAACAGTTGCTAAGGCAACCGCCGAGGTTGACGCTATTATAAAGCAAGAGGGCGAGCGCGCTATGATAGAGGCAGGGGTACAGAATCTTCACCCCGAGCTTATCAAGCTTTTAGGCCGCCTTCATTTCCGCACAAGCTACGGTCAGAATGTTTTAAATCATTCTTTGGAGGTTTGCCACCTTTCAGGACTTTTGGCTGCGGAACTCGGAGCGGATGTAACTTTGGCTAAAAGAGCAGGTCTTCTCCACGATATCGGAAAGGCAATCGACCACGAGCAGGAAGGCTCTCATATTCAGCTCGGCGTTGAAGCGGCTAAGAAGTATCGCGAGAGCGAAGAGGTTATCCACGCTATTCACGCTCACCACGGCGATGTGGAAGCTAAAACCGTGATTGCCTGTATCGTTCAGGCGGCGGACGCTATTTCGGCGGCTCGCCCCGGTGCCAGAAGAGAAAATATCGAAAATTATATCAAGCGCCTTGAAAAGCTTGAAGAAATCGCCAATTCTTTCAGCGGCGTAGAAGATTCTTTCGCTATTCAGGCAGGAAGAGAGATAAGAATAATCGTTAAACCTGATGTTGTAAGCGACGATCAGATGGTAATTATTGCTCACGAAATTGCCGAAAAGATTGAAAATGAGCTTGAATATCCGGGTCAGATAAAGATAAATCTTATCAGAGAAAACCGCGCTGTGGATTATGCAAAATAAATATACTTTTGCTTGACATTTTAGTTAGGCGAATGTATAATATCTAATCGTAAAGGCAAGGATGTCTGAGGGGAAGTCCCTTAGGCATCCTTTATTTTTTTATGGAAAAGAGATAAGGTATATGAAAATCGGAATTATCGGAGCGGGCGCTATGGGCTGCCTGTATGCAAGTATGTTAAGCGGGAAAAACGATGTAAAACTGCTTGATGTAAGTGAAAAAGCCGTAAGCGCAATAAATGAACACGGAATTATTATGACCTCTAAAGAAAGCCAAGAAAAAAAGACCTATCGCGTGAGCGCATATTTCAGCGGTAAGTTTGATGAAAAGCTTGATCTTATAATAGTATTTGTTAAGGATACCGCCACAAAAGCGGCTTTAGAGTCGAACGCAGATCTTATCAAAGAAGATACTCTTCTTTTATCTCTTCAAAACGGGCTCGGCAACTTTGAAATTATGGAAGAATTTGCGGATAAAAGCAGAATTTTGCTCGGCACAACAAAGCATAACTGCGTAACATTATCTTTCGGTGAAATATATCATTCGGGCGCGGGTATCACACATATCGGCTCTCCTGCGGGAAACAGCGATGCGGCGCAAAAGATATCGGATATGTTTAATGAAAGCGGAATAGAAGCAGAGGCTTGCAGCGATGTGAAAAAACTTCTCTGGCAAAAGCTTTTTATTAATATGACTATAAATTCGGTCACTGCGTTGCTTGACGCCCATATTTCGATAATTGCCGACTCGGCAGGCGCTTCTTCTGCCGCAAAAAAGCTTATTGACGAGGCGGTATCGGTAGCTAAAGCAGACGGCGAGGAATTTGATAAAGATAAAGTTTATAAAGAGGTTATTGAAACCGCGCGAATGCTAGGCACCGGAAAGGCTTCAATGTGCCAGGATATGGAAAATAAAAGAAAAACAGAAATCGATTTTATCAACGGCGCTGTGGTAAAATTAGGCAGGAAATACGGTATCGAAACGCCTTTCCATTCTATGATCGTCGATCTTATTCACGCAAAAGAAAGTCTTTTTTAAAAAATTTTCAAAAAATACTTGCATATTTATGAATTATATGCTATTATATTAATCGTTGATTGCATATTATTCATTTTGGAGGTATTTTTATGAATAAAAAAGATATAAAAAAGGTTGTTCTTGCATATTCTGGAGGGCTTGACACTTCAATAATAATTCCCTGGCTTAAAGAAAATTATAATAATCCCGAGATCATTGCGGTTTCAGGCAATGTCGGCCAGCAGGACGAGCTTGAGGGCTTAGAAGAAAAAGCTATTAAAACAGGCGCTTCAAAGCTTTATGTTGAGGATCTCACCGAGGAATTTTTAACAGACTATGTTTTCCCCTGCGTTCAGGCAGGCGCACTTTATGAGGACTATATGTTAGGCACTGCTTTTGCAAGACCTCCTATTGCTAAAAAGCTTGTTGAAATAGCCATAAAAGAGGGAGCAGACGCTATCTGCCACGGCTGCACCGGAAAAGGCAACGATCAGGTAAGATTTGAAATGGCTATAAAAGCTCTTGCTCCTGATATGACTATTATTGCACCCTGGAGAGAATGGAGCATTAAATCGAGGGAAGAAGAGATAGAGTATGCCGAGGCGCACAATGTTCCGCTTAAAATAAACAGGGAGACCAATTATTCTAAGGATAAAAACATCTGGCATTTATCTCACGAGGGACTTGACCTTGAAGATCCTGCTAATGAGCCTTTGTATAATAAAGACGGATTTCTTGAAATGGGCGTTTCACCCGAAAAGGCACCCGATACTCCCACTTATGTTAAGATTCACTTTGAAAAAGGCATTCCGACCGCAGTAAACGATAAGGAAATGAATGCGACAGAGCTTGTTACAACTCTTAATAAATTAGGCGGAGAAAACGGTATAGGTCTTCTTGATATCGTGGAAAACAGGCTTGTGGGAATGAAATGCAGAGGAGTTTATGAAACTCCGGGAGGTGCAATTCTTTATAAGGCGCATAATGTGCTTGAAACTCTCTGCCTTGATAAGGAAACCTCACATTATAAAGCCCTCGTTGCCCAGAAGCTTGCGGAGATCGTTTATAATGCGCAGTGGTTTACTCCTTTAACTGAGGCGATTTTGAGCTTTGTTAAAACCACTCAAAAAACAGTTACCGGCGATGTTACCTTAAAGCTTTATAAAGGCAATATGATTAATGCAGGCGTTACTTCACCTTATTCGCTTTATGATCCCGAGATCGCAACCTTCGAGGAAGATGATGTTTATAATCAGGCTGACGCTACGGGCTTTATAAATCTTTACGGACTTTCTACAAAGGTTTACGCTCAAATGAAAGCTAAAAACGGCTTAAAATAAGCGTTTTTAACGAATTTAAACATAAAATCTAACATAAAAAATATCATAAAAATAACCGCGGAATTTTATATTCCGCGGTTATTTTTTTAAAGCTCTGCCGTAAAACTTACCGAATATCCGTCAGGGCTTTTTGCATATATTTTTCCCTTGTGGCTTTCCGTAATGCTTTTAGCTATTGAAAGCCCTATTCCGAATCCGCCCGTTTCGCGGCTCCTCGATTTATCGGCTCTGTAAAATCTGTCAAAAAGCAGATCGAGAGATTTTATATCAAGCTTTTCTTCGCATTTGTTAGTAACAGTTAAAATCGTTTTCTTTTTTATTCTTTTAAGCGATATTTCGATAGAAGAATTTTCTGCCGCATATTTCACGGCGTTATCTATAAGAATGGAGCATAATTGTCTTATCGCGTATTCGTCGCCGAAATATTTTAATTCGGGCTCGATATCATAGCTTAAAGAGTGACCTTTAACCGATGAAAAATCTTCAAAAGACTTTACGGTTTCGCTTATTGCGTCTGAGATCTGAAAATCTTTCATTTTAAGGGGGGATTGCTCTTCGTCAAGTCTTGAAAGCGTTACAAGCGAGTTTACAAGCTCCTTTAGCTTTTCGTTTTGCGAAGAAGCCTTATCTATCCATTTGTTTTTTCCCGTTTCCATTTCGAGGACTTTTAGACTTGTTGCTATAACTGTAATAGGGGTTTTTAGCTCGTGACCCGCGTCTGTTATAAACTGTTTTTGCTTTTCGTAACCTTTTACTACAGGATCGATCGCACGCCTTGAGCACAGCACAACAATTATGAAAATTAAAATTATGCAGATAAGCATTGTGGAAAATGAAATTATCATAACTTTAATAAGCGAGCTTATTTCCATTTGCGCGTCTAAAAACACAGCCATATATCCGCTGCCGATTTTTGTTACCTTGAACTTATATCCGTTTTTAAATCCGCTACCCTCGCCGTGCTTTAAAGCAGTGCTTAAGTATTCACCCGTTTCGCTTTCCGTTACCGCCGCGATATTATCGAGATTTGATGAAGATAGATTACCGTTTAAGTCGTAATTTAAAACAAAGTATCTCGTCATAAAAGGCTTTTCGCGGTCCTGCTTGTCGTCGGGTTTCTGATCGGGCTTTTTATCGCCTAAAGCGGGCGGGGGAAAAGAGCCGCTGTTTGAAGAAATAGAATCAAGCGTGCGGTTGAGCTGAGAATTTACCGATACAAAATTTAAAATATTAAGAGTAATGCACAAAACAAGCATAACTCCCGTTACCGCAAGCATTGCTATCAGAATAAATCGCTTTTTAAGCTTCTTTATCACTTTTCTTCCTCCAAAACATATCCGAGTCCGCGGTTGACATTAATGTTTACTTTAGAGCCTATCGAAAAAAGCTTTTTTCTTAAATTCGATATATGCACCCAAACCACATTTATTTCCGACTCGCTGTCCCAGCCCCAGACTCTTTCCATTATCTTATCCGCCGAAATAACTATCTTAGGCGATCTCATAAATAATTCCATAACCCCGTATTCTTTGGCGCTTAACTTTACTGTGTTTTTATTGCAGGTCAAAGCGCTTGTTGAGGGATCAAGAGATATATCGGAAAAGCTTAAAATATTTGGTTTATAGTCAGCCGTTCTTCGGAGCAGTGCCCTTACTCTGCTTATAAGCTCGTCAGGCTCAAAGGGTTTAGGAAGATAATCGTCGGCTCCCGAATCAAAGCCTAATATCCTGTCGCTTTTTTCGCCTTTTGCGGTAAGCATCATTATAGGGGTGCTCAATTTTTCTTCCCTTAATTTTTTAAGCACTTCGATACCGTTCATTTTAGGCATCATCACATCTAAAATTATCGCGTCATATGCTCCGGTGCAAGCGTATTCATAAGCCGAAAATCCGTCGTGCACGGTGTCGGCGGTAAACTGATTTTTTTCAAAAAAAGCTTTTAAAACCTCGGCTAAATCGAGATCGTCTTCCGCAATAAGCAGTTTCATTTTGATCACCCACTTTATTTTATAATAATCAAGCCTTAAAATCAATAATTTTTAAAGAGCGTCTTTTATCGTTTCTCTTCCGCAGATAATATTTAAGTTTCCGTTTCTTGTTCTTATTTCGTCTATAAAAGCTTTCGGAATTTGAGCAGATTTAAAAACTACCGTGTAATTAAGCTCAAAAAGAGTTCCCATATTTGCAGTCTTTACCTTTTCAAGCGAGTGTGAAACAGTGTATTTTTCAAAAATATCGTCAAAAATTCCCTCAAAATCAAGATTTTCCGGGATAGTGATCTTAAGGTTTCTCTCGTGCCTGTTGCCCTCGCCGAAATGAGTTAAAGTAAGGATCATAAAAACGGCCGCGATTATCAGGAAAAATATTGCCGCCGCGGCAATATATCCCATTCCTGTTGCAAGACCTAATGCCATACAAAGAAATATTGCGCTTATTTCTTTAGCGCTTCCCGGTGCCGAGCGAAATCTTACAAGACTGAAAGCTCCCGCCACCGCAACGCCTGTTCCGATATTGCCGTTTACAAGCATTATCACTATCTGTACCACTGCGGGAAGAACCGCGAGCGTTATGCTGAAGCTTTGCGAGCTTTTAGATCTGAACCCGGCGATAAGAGCCGTGAGAATTCCAAGCACCACCGAAACCGCCGTGCAGATAAGAAATGTTTTAATGTTAAGTGTAGAATCGATAATTGAATTAAGCAAGTAAATCATCCTCCGTTTTTAAAATAAAATTTTTATAATAATATCCGTATTTCGAAAATGAAACAGGATAAATTTGAAGCTGCGAAAGCGCACGGCTTAAATAAAGCGGACAAACTCCGGGAATTTTTATTTCCATTAAAACCGTATTTTTGTCTAAAAGCAGCACGCCGGATTCGCCGTTTCTTAAGTCTAATCCGTAATCGCGGCAGTTTATATCGGTATCAAAGGTTATGCGGAGCCGCTCGTCTTCTATCCCCGAAAAAGCTTTGCGCTTGTAATTTATATATGTCATAGGCTTCGATCTGTACTGCCTTTGAAAGCTTTTAAGCTCCCTCGATATCTGCGAGTTTTCCTTTAACTCCGAATCGGGATCTAAAATCGAATCGATATCATTTATATCAGCCGTTATCCTGCGCTTGTAAACTATTCCGTTGTATTTTCTCTTCATTTCTATAAATACTTTGTCGCCGTCGTTTACCCTGCCGTAGCTCCTCACCCTTAATTTTTCTTTAAAAGCAGGCTTTTCTATAGAAGCTCTGATAAGCGCCCGATTTGGAGTATCATAATATATATTGCTAATTTCATATTCGGGGTAAGCGTCGGGTTTTATATATTCCGATATTAAATTAATGAATTCTTTTTGCTTTTCGGTATTTATAATGTATTTCTTTTCATATCTTTCAAAACAAAGCTGAATATTTCGGCTCACTTTTATCACCTCTTGTGCCTACATTGTAAACGCCTAACCTAAAATGAACCTAAAGAAAATTTAATTTTTTTCTTTAGGTTTTCTTTAGGTTGAGGATTTAAAATTGAGTCAAACAAAAAAAGAAAGGGTGGTTTTTATGAAAAACCTTAAAAAAATTGCGATTTTCTTACTTTGTACCGCTCTTATATTAACTATGAGCGCGTGCGGTAAAAAATCGGGCTCAAAAACAGCTTCCGCAAAAACTGCGGATATCGAGGAGATACTAAATGAATTAAAGGAAGAATCGGTTTCAAAACCTGATACTTCCAAAGCCGCAAAAATCAGTTTTTCTTCCGATAACGCGGAGATTTCGGGCAGCGGCGCCGAGTATAAAGACGGCGTTGTAACTATTAAAAAAGGCGGCGTTTATATCTTAAGCGGATCAAGTGAAAACGGCAGGGTGATAGTAGACGCAAAAGGCGAGGAAGTAACTCTGGTTCTTAACGGACTTGAACTTTCAAATAAAAAATCTTCTTCTATTTATGTATATAAATCTTCAAAAACGATGATTTATCTTGAAGAGAATACAAAGAATGTCTTGTCTGATCCGGATTCTTATGATTATTCCGATAATTACAGCTCAAGTGATGACGAGGAACCGAATGCCGCTCTTTATTCAAAATCCGATCTCGTGATTTTTGGCTCCGGCTTTCTTACGGTAAACGGCAACTGCAATAACGGCATAACCTCTAAGGATACACTTTTAATAATGTCTTCCGATATAACCGTTACCGCTAAAAATCACGGGATAAACGGTAAAGATTATTTAAAGGCAAAAGATGCTGCTATTACTGTAACTTCCGGCGGCGACGCCGTAAGATCGACTAACGATAAGGACGAAAATTTAGGATATATAGCTTTGGTTGACTGCACTTTAAATCTTAAATCATCTGAAGACGGTATCCAGGCGCAAACCCTTTTAGGTATCAGCGGAGGAAAGTTTGATATTGTTTCAGGCGGCGGCAGCAGCGCTAAGGCGGATAACGATACAAGCTCAAAGGGCATTAAATCAGGCTCGGCTCTTCTTATAAAAGACGGCGAATTTACTCTCGACTGCTGTGATGACGCCGTGCATTCAAACGGCGATGTCACTATATCGGGCGGCACATTTAAAATAACCACCGGCGACGACGGCATGCATTCCGACTCTCTTTTAAAGGTGTCGGGCGGTAATATCACCGTAGAAAAAAGCTATGAGGGACTTGAGGGCGCTCAGATAGAGATATCGGGCGGAGAAATAAATGTCACCGCTTCTGACGACGGTCTTAACGCCGCAGGCGGAAAAGACGAAAGCGGCTTCGGCGAGAGAAAAGATAATTTTGCCTCAAATTCCGATTATTATATTAAGATCACAGGCGGAAAAATAAATGTCAACGCTTACGGCGACGGTATCGACTCAAACGGCGGCCTGTTCGTAGAGGGCGGAGAAACCTATGTAAGCGGTCCGGTAAACGATGGCAACGGCGCTATTGATTATGACGGCACCGCTAAAATAACAGGCGGAATATTCGTTGCAACAGGCTCAAGCGGAATGGCGATGAACTTCGGCAGCGATTCCACGCAGGGAAGTATAATGGTAGATCTTGATTCACAGTCGCAAAGCGCAGTGGTCTTAAAGGACTCTTCTTCAAACGAGATAGTAAGCTTTACTCCCGCAAAGAAATATTTAAATGTGGTGGTTTCCGCACCGTCGATAGTAAAGGGCGGAACTTACACGATAGTTTCGGGTAATCTTTCAAAATCCGTTACTCTTGACAGCCTTATCTACGGCGAATCAAGAGGAATGGGAGGAACTGCTCCGAATGGCAACGCTCCCGGCGGCAATGCACCGGGTAACGGTGCCGCACCCGACGCAAACGGTGAACAGCCGAGCGGAAATAAGCCGTCGGATAACGGCACACAGCCGCCCGAAAAGCCTGATTCTTCGAATGAAAACCAAACAGGAAACTCTGATACAAACAGCAGACCTGATAAAAAGCCCGATAAGAAGCCTGATGAAAACGGAAATTCTTCACAGTTTTCAAAGAAGCAAAAATCTTCACAAAGCACCGAAAGCTCACAGAGCTGAAAAAATCCCCCGCCGAATTTAATTCGGCGGGGGATTATATATTCATTTTAGGGTTATCGGTTCTGTTTAGAAGAAAATCTACGGATACATTATAATAGTTTGCAATTTTAATAAGCGTTGCAGTCGGAATATCGATATCACCGCGCTCATAATTACTGTATACTCTTTGACTGCACGAAAGAATTTTTCCGAGCTGCGTTTGCGTTAGATCATTGTCTTCTCTTAAATCACGGATTCTTTTATAATAAGCCATAAAAAACCTCTCGAAATTATAATTTGATTTATTTACTCAATTATAATTTAGAAAGTTTTTCGCTATTGACTTTTAGCGAAAAATCCGCTAAAATCATAAATAGATTTAAATAAAAGGGGAGGAAAGCTGTTAAATTTTGTAAAAATTCAGAAAGGAGAGATTTTAAATGGAAAAAGGAATAATAGCTATTTTAAGTACGGTAGAGTTTGAAAAAACAAAATATTCGGTTTCAGTGCGGAAAGAACAAACTATAGAAAAATTGATTTCTCAAATTAAAAGCGAGCATAAAAACATAGATATTTCTCTTGTAAAGGCTTTTTATTTTGAATGCGGAAAGCAAATTTCAGAAGTTGAGAAGATTTTAAGAAAACTTTTAGTTCAAACATTCGGACCGTATCATTCTGAAAATCACTGGGAATGTTATTCGTGCTTGAAACTAAAAGGAAATAATTTTGTAGAATTTTTAGATTATCTTGTCAGATTCAAAGAAGAGATAATCGAAATAAAAAGTATAAGAAAATTTTAAGGAGTTGTTTTATTATGTCAAAAAAAGTGATTTCTTTAATTTTAGTTTTATTATTAATTATATCTTTGTTCCCTCTTTCGGTTTTTGCTGAAAATGCGCAAAATATTTATGCTTTAGAAAGTAATAGATATATTGGTGAAAAAGATAATCCGATTGTTTCTTTAGAAGTTCCCGATGTCACTATTATAGAAAACACATATGGAACAAAGACAGGTGGATTTTTTTATTATTTTAAAGATATTTATAATTCTGATATCAAATGTATAGCTTCTTATAAAGACGGAGAAAAGAAATACGCTTATGCGAATATAGATGAATCGAATTTAAAAAAGCAGGAAACCAATCACTGGATTGCAGGAAATACCTACAAATTAAAAGTAAACTATGAGGGAATTGAAAACAATGTAAATGTTAAAATTATTAAAAATCCGATAAAAGAAATAAAAATTGAGGATGTTTTTGTTTATGAAGGACTGAATTATTATGATGAAAACGGAAATTCAGAGCAATGGTATTCTCCCCGTTGTAAAGTTACATTAAACGACGGAACTGTTTTATCATCAGATAGTAGTCCTTCGTATGAAAATTCTGTTATTATCGGTGACAGAGAGTATGAATTGAAAGTGGATAATAATCAAATAGATTTTAATTCTCTCAAAGCCGGAGAAAGTTATAAGATAAATTGCGAAATTTTAGATATAAAGTCAAGTTATAATTTAAAAGTTCTTAAAAGTCCCTTTAAATCATTACATATTGATGATATTGAAATCACAAAATCTTCGACGGAACAATTTTATAGCTATTTTCCTAAATCGGGGACAGTAGAGCTTGATTCGGGAGAAAAAATTGATCTTAATAATCATGGTCACGGTTTAAATATTACTTTAAACGGAAAAACTTTTAATGTTGATTATGACAGTAGAAAACAATTTGAAACGCCTTTTGAAGAGGAAAAGAGCTATTCAATAGAAGCTTCTTTAGGGAAATTGAAAACAACTTACAATGTTAAAGTATTAAAAAATGAAGATAGGATCCAGGTTACAAATATTGAATTGATTTCTAATCCGGATAAAACGGAATATATCATAGGTGAATGTTTTGATTTGCGAGGGGCTGTAATCAGGCTTAACTTTTCAGATAGCAGTTTTGAAGACATCAAAGTAACAGAATTGCCTGATGAATATCTTAATCTTAATTTTATATTTTCAAGTAAGCTCAAAGAGTATTTTGCAGTAATGAATACTGATTATTTTAACTCAAGTAGTCAAAAATCCGTAAAACTTTTTGCATTTAATCAGGAATTTGAGTGTCCTGTAACCGTTAAAGAAAATACTTGGAAAGAAATCTCAATAGAAGATTTTTTTACTTTAAATCCGAAATTTAGTTTTACAGATAAAAATGGTAAAAAGTTTTCTTCGAAAATCGAAAAAATTGGTTTTTTCGACGGTTATGGAGGGGGGACTCCGTGGTCTTGTAAGTCCACACAGGATAGTATGACCTTCTTTACAGACTTTGGAATCCTTTATTTAGACTGTTATAGTTGGGAAAATGGAGAAAACAGTTACTGCAATTTTTACTTAAACAATAGAAAACTAAAAAGTAATACTTTGAATAAAAAAGCAATAAGTATACCTGAAAACAAATTTCAAATAGCAGATATTCCAGATGCGGCAAGTTATGAATTTTCAAATATAGGCAGTAAAAAAATTTTTAACAATACCGTTTATGTTGAAAAAGAATTCTATTATAAAGACGGATCAAAGAAAATTGCATATATGAGATTTGATAAAGATTTCGAATTATTAGGATATGATTTTGATGTTGAAAAAGGCAATATAGACGGCGACGAAAGAATAACAGATAAAGATGCAATACATTTGTTGATGTATAGCTACTTTCCGGAAGATTATCCTGTTAATCAATCCTGCGATTTTAACGACGACGGGGTAATATCCGATAAGGACGCCATATATCTTCTTATGTATTGTTATTTCCCGGAAGATTATCCTATAAAATAAAAAGGGGTTTATAAAATATGAAAAAAATAATATCGCTGCTAACAGTGTTTAGCTTATTATTTTCTTTTGCAATTACTGCTTCTGCCGCAAATATAAGTATAAGTATTTCCGGAAACGGCTCCGTCACCTTAGGAAATAATGTTACTTATACCGTAAATCTAAGCGGAGCACAGAATTGCTCTGGAGGATCAATCGCTTTAACCGTAGGGGATAAGCTTGAAGTAATATCAGGCGAGTTTATAAAAAACGAAGCACCTCTTAATTATTTCGATCTTTCAAAAAATAAAGGCGCGCTTTCCTTTGGTAAAGATGTCGACTTAAACGGTGCTTTTTTCAGATTTACTGTAAAGGCAAAAGAAGATTCAAGCTTAGATCAGCAAATAAGTGTTAATGTTACTTTGGCAGATAATTCTTCTTCCTCTGCAACAAAAACTCTAAAAATTACATCTGTTTCTCATTCTTTCGGTTCCTACATAAAAGTAAACGATACTACACATAAACGCGTATGCTCCGAGTGCGGATATGAAGAAATAACCAACCATACCTGGAACAGCGGTAAGGTGACAAAACAGGCGAACTGTAAAGAAACAGGAGTAAAACACTTTGAATGTTCCGCCTGCAAAGCAGAAAAAGACGAAACTATAGCTAAAACCAATAACCATAGCTGGGGAAATTATGAAGTAAAAGTTAAACCCGGCTGCACAACGCAGGGTACTCAGATAAGAGAATGCTCCGTATGCAAAAAGACAGAAACTCATTCTATCCCTGCAACAGGCCATAGTTTTATCGATTGGAAAACGAGTAAAGCCGCAGGCTGTACAACACAGGGAGAAGAAAAGCGTAGCTGCTCAAAATGCGGCCATACCGAAACAAGAGCAACAAACGCTTTAGGACACAGTTTTTCAAACCCCACTGTAACAAAGAAACCTACCTGTACAGAATCCGGTATAGAATCAGGTAAATGCACCCGCTGCGGTCAAACTACCTCACAGAGCATAAAACCATTAGGCCATAAGTTTTCCGAATGGTCGGATACTAAAGCTCCCGATTGCACAAACGGCGGCATGCAGGAAAGAAAATGTACCGTATGCGGTGCAGCCGAAACAAGAAACACTCCTGCTTTAGGTCACGACTTTGAAAACCCGACCGTAATAAAAGAACCCACTATAAGCGAAACAGGACTTAAAGAGGGTAAGTGCAAACGCTGCGGTCAGACCACAAGCGAAGTAATACCCTGTTCCGTTAAAGATGAAACAACAGGAACACTGTTTGAAGCAAACGAGGGTACATTCGAAAAGGGAAGCGAAATAAAGGTAGAAGAAATAAAGAAAGAAGATCCTGCTTATGAGTCTGTAAAGAACATATTAAAGGATATCTGCAAAGAATTTAAGCTTTATGATATAACCGCGTATTTAAACGGAGCAAAAATACAGCCGAAAAACGAAGTAACCGTTACATTTAAAATACCGGAGGGATTCGGTAAAAATATAGCGATATATTATATAACCGAAGACGGAAATTATGAAAAGCTTGAATCGACCGTAAACGAGGCTGAAAACACCATAAGCGCAAAATTAAGTCATTTCAGCAACTATGCAATATGCAAGTTTGATGAAAAGGAAACCAAATCCGCTGATATTAAAGATTCAAAAGCAAAAGATTCAAATCATATTTGGATATTTATTGTGATCGCTATTGTTTTAATTGCAGGAGCAGGTGTTGGCGGTTTCTTTATATTTAAAAAGAAAAAAGCTAAAATATCCTGAAAATAAAGGCTTCCCATAAATGTGGGAAGCCTTAAATTCATTCTTTATAAACTCTTACGGTGAATTCTTTTCCGCATTTGGGGCAGACGGTCGTATGCTTGCCTTTTCGTCTGGGCAGTTTTAAAGTCACTCTGCAGTGCGGGCACTTCTTATAAATGTGCGAGGTATCCGCACTTCTTGCTCTTTTTTGCTTTATTTTATCAGAAACGAAGAAAAGAATTTTTCTTACTTTTCTGTTTTCCGCCGCTCTCGCGTTTATATTTCTCGAAAGAAAGCGGAAGATCGCATAGATCATCAATGCATAAATTATCAGCTGAAGAACTATAAGTCTTAAAAAACTGTTTATTACGGCAAGAACTACCGATATGCCTACAAGGCAGTAAAAGAAAGTATCCACACCGTATCTGCCTTGCATAAACTGATAAAGTTTGTATCGAAAGCCCATAATATACCTCCGTGATTTTTTTATATACTAAATTATATCCGTAAATTATTAAGAAAGAATTAAAATAAATTGTATAATTTATTTTTTTATGTTATAATGAATTTATACCGACAGCGGTAAAACGCTGCCGAAATGCCTTGCGGCATTAAGAAAATCGGAGATTTTCGTATAAATTCATTGAAACGATAAAACAGTCGCACTGCGGTGCGACGCGGCTGTCGCCTTACAAAGGCTCAAAGCCTTTGTTTTTTTATGTTATAATAAATATCTGTTAGGGGATAGGATATGTTTTCAAAGGTTAAAAGTATCGGAATTTTCGGTATTGATTCATATATGATCGAAGTTGAGGCGGATATTTCGGGCGGTCTGCCGTCTTTTGATATAGTCGGCTTGCCTGACGCGGCGGTTAAGGAATCCCGCGATAGGGTAAGAGCGGCAGTGAAGAACTGCGGCTTTAAATTTCCCACAGGCAGGATCACAGTAAATTTAGCTCCTGCGGATATGAAAAAAGAGGGAGCGGTCTACGATCTTCCCGTGCTTATCGCTATTCTTTCCGCGTCAAAACAACTTGTTTTGCCCGATGATGACTCCGTTTTTATAGGCGAGGTCTCCTTAAGCGGTGAAGTAAGAAAGGTAAACGGCGTGCTTGCTATGGTTATCACTGCAAAGCAAAGCGGCGTTAAAAATGTATTTGTCCCCGAGTATAACGCCTGCGAGGCGGCGGCGATCGACGGAATAAATGTCTATGCCGTTAAAAATATCAAGCAGCTTTTCGATCATCTTACAAATGTTTTACCTATTGAAAAAGAGCAGTTTAAAATTGCCACGGCGCCGTCAAGCGAATCGTTGCTTGATTTTTCCGATGTTAAAGGTCAGATCTTAGCCAAAAAGGCTTTAGAGGTTGCGGCGGCAGGAGGGCATAACATATTGCTTATCGGTCCTCCCGGAAGCGGTAAAAGTATGCTCGCTAAAAGATTGCCGTCAATTCTGCCGGAAATGACCTTTGAAGAGTCTATCGAAACCACTAAAATTCATTCTGTAGCAGGTATTCTTAAAAAGGACGAGCCTATCATTACTTGCCGCCCGTTCAGAGCTCCTCACCACACGGTATCGTCTGCCGGTCTTATCGGCGGCGGCTCTGTGCCCAAACCCGGCGAGGTATCGCTCGCGCATAACGGAGTTTTGTTTTTAGACGAGCTCCCCGAATTTAAAAGAGACGCTATGGAAGCGCTCCGCCAGCCCCTTGAAGACGGGGTGATTACCGTTTCGAGGGTCCACGCATCAATTACATATCCGAGCGCTATAACGCTCGTTGCGGCGATGAATCCCTGCCCCTGCGGGTATTATGGTCACCCTACTAAGCATTGCTCCTGTTCGCCGAATATGGTAAGAAAATATTTAAACCGAATTTCAGGTCCTATGCTTGACCGACTTGATATCCATGTCGAAGTTCCGCCGGTAGATTATCAGTCGCTTGCGAAAAGCTCTAAGGGCGAAACCTCCGCAGAGATACGAGAGAGGGTAAATAAAGCGCGCTTTATTCAAAACGAGCGATATAAAGGCACAGGTATTCCCTGCAATGCGAGAATAACTCCGTCACTGCTCAGAGAAGTATGTATTATGACTGACGACGCGTCAAAGTATTTAAGCTTAAGCTTTGATAATCTCGGTCTTTCCGCCAGAGCTTATGATAGGATCTTAAAGGTTGCAAGAACAATAGCGGACCTTGACGGCAAAGAAGTAATAGAGAAAAAACATATTTTGTCCGCTATTAGGTTTAGAAGTCTTGACAGGAAATATTGGGACGATTGATTTTCTCTCTTTTTCTTGACAAATATCAAAAAAAGTATTAAAATATTTTTAATTCAGCTTATCCGCGGCATATATCCGGGGGCGTAGCTCAGCTGGGAGAGCGTACGGTTCGCATCCGTAAGGTCGAGAGTTCGATCCTCTTCGTCTCCACCACGCCGCATTAAGCGAAAAAAGGCACTCTGTTTTTTATAAAAACAGAGTGCCTTTTTTGTTTAATATCAGATAAAAAATATTTATTTTGCGATAAAAAATAAATATTGAGCGATTTTCCTTTATATGGTAATATTTAAGTATAGAAAGTTAAAAATCGGGGAATAAGAATGGAACATATTACTGTGGGTAAAAGTTACAATGAGGGAAAGGTCGCAAAGATCGAGTGCATTAAAAACTGCAGTCTTAAAAATATAAATATTAAAGGTAAATGCTTTTTGCTTATTATTTTAAGCTTGGGCAAAATGAAATTTTGTGTAGGTGAAAAAATATTTATCGCTGTTGCGCCGGCGTTCATATGCTTTGACGAAACCGCTGATCCTAAGCTTATTTCAAAATCAAATGCCGAGTATACCTGCATATTTTTTCATCCGGAGTATTTGAATATAAATATGTCATTCGAAATGCTAAGATTAAAAAAGTATAACGATATTGCTTCCACTCACGATATGTTCCTTTTAAAGCCGTTTATCGATAAAGCATATGTAATTCCTATCGCACAAACACAGCTTGAAAAAATAATTCAGTCAGCGGATTATATGCAGGAGGAACTTAATAATCAGCGTGATTGGTATTGGTCCTGCCGCGGTCGCTCGTATTTTATGGAAATTATTATTGCTTTAGAGCGGATGTACGGGCTTATCGGTTATGGCATAAAGCACCAAAAATCTTATTCTTCTCCTATCATAAAAAATCCCAAACTTCGCGATGCAGTTTTGTTTATCGAAAGCCAATTTGATGAAAATATTTCATTGTCCGTAATATCAAAAAAATCGGGAATGAATCATACTACTCTCACTGTGCTTATGAAAGAGGAATTAGGTTGTACTGCAATAGAGTATCTTATGAGATACCGCATTACAGTTGCCAAAAAACAGCTTGAATTTACGGATGTTCCTATAAAGGATGTCGCCGTAATGTCAGGATTTAAAACAGTTCAGCATTTCAGCCGTATATTTAAAACACAAATCGGTTTTACTCCGGCTGAATTCAGAAAAACCACTGTGCAAAAACGAAAGGATGATTTAAATGGAAAACAGAATAGCAGAACTTGAAAGAAGAATTGAAAAATTAGAAAATATACTCGAAAGCATCGAACTTTCCGGTGACGGACAAAATATTTCTTTCAATCAAACTCCGCTTTATGCAGTTAAAATATCCGGCGACGGAGCCAACGCAAATTTTATCAACAGTCCTGTCGGGTTAGCCGTAACTGCCGACAATGACGAGCTTGAAGATTTAGAGGATACCGCCGATGAATTAGATTACCGCATAGAAGACATAAAATGCGCGGCACAGGACGCAAAAGCAATTTTAAACGAAGTGCAGGCACATTTTGATAAACTTTCAACCGATATTGAAAGCCTAAAATCCAAAAGTGAGGAATAAAAATGCGCGATCCGTTTCAGATTTCAGCCTACCCTGAGAAAACCGTTTGGCTAAGAAATTCGAAAGATGTACAAAAAATCATCATTGAAAAGGAAACATAAATATGGAAAACATTAAAGAATTGTTAGAGAATTTTAAAAATGAGATAATCAACGAACTTCCAGAAGCAATAGTAAACGCTATGGAAATGGAAATCTCTTTTGAGGAAGAAATTGAGGATGCAGTATTCAATGCTATTCAGGGAATAAAAGATGATGAATCTGCAAAAGATCGATTATATATTTTATCACAAGACAAGAAACTGTTAGCTCCGCTTTTTAGTGCTGAGGTGCATAGTGCCTATAGTAAAAATCCCAAATCAAATGAATTTCCATTTGTAATAAATGTTAGAAGCAGCGTCACATCGAACAATGCTTTCGGTTGGTATAAGGATGAAGAATCTGCAAAAACCGAGCTGCAAAACATCTATAAAGCCATAAAGTTCGCTGAGAAGAATCAATATGCAGTTTATGAAATGAACTGAGATTCACAGAATTATAAAACGTTCCATAAGGAGTATTTGTATTGTCTAAGCAAATCGAAGATTATATAAAAGAAAACCTAACAGGAGAAGATCAAGCAGTAGCATTGGATTTTATCTCTTTTTTGCGAAGTAACAATATTGAATTTTACAAGGACAACGCTTCTTGTTGGGAAGATAAAATATATTATTGGCTCAAATTCAAAAAAGAATGTGTTGCTTTCATTGCTATTAAAGATCCTGCTGAACCTGAAAATCTTTGGACGGTTTGGTCTGACGATTGTAAAGTTTTTGAAGCGGACATTGTGGACTGCAAAATAAAAAACACCGCTTGGAAACATATTGATTTTTGCGGTCATTGTGGCTCTTGCTCAGGCGGTAAGAGTAAGGTTATCTTCGGAAAAGAATTTTCTGAAGTTTGCGGTTGTACATTTAGAATAGATAATCCCCGTCGGAATGATTTGCCTTTTCTCAAGAAGATGGTTGAATTATGTAAGCTATATATTTCGAATAACAGTATAATTGAACATTACGACCTACTCGTTGACGAAAACAATGACCTTGTGCGCAACCCAGAGCCGCTATGAGAAGCATTGTACCCTGATTGTATTGTCTAGACAAAAACCAAAATGATATATTAGATTACGCAACACGAAAAGTCAAAAATTATCCCGATAATAAAGAAGATATAAAGAAGTTTATTAATCAAAGCAAAATGAATTTAACAGAAGAGTTTGAAACCGATTTTGCTTATATTTTTGTTTCTGCAAAAAATTAAATAAGTTAAAAGAAGTATTTACCCTTATTTATTAGAATGGAGAAAATTTAATTGCTCATAAAAATTCAAAATGAGGTCCGAAATAAGTTTAAAAGTCTGCAAGCCGCAAAGAACCCCGGAGCAATGATAGAATACCTATCTTCCTTTTTGCAAACGGAAAACGCGGATACTTTGTTCACCGGGTTTTGTTATTGGAACATTTCGGACAGCTTTGCCATGCTTAGAGATAGCAAAGCTCTTTATAAAAACCACTGTGAATTTGCAAAATTTTTAAGCGAAAAACCTTCAAAATATTTGCTTTGGCTTGCCTGTGACGCAACCCAGCGTTTTACGCTTGAACTCGGTGGGTTCGGAGATTTTTGGTGGAACTGTTATAAAACCGCTATAAGCAAAAATACAACCATAAAAGCGGTAGAACCGATTACATTTGAATGCCATAATGCGGCTTTTTCTGTAACGCCGATGCTAAAGACATCTACTGATTATTTACAGTTTGCCAAAAATAATTTCAAAGAATTTTTAAAATCACCGGCAACTTCCGACAATTACATTTTTTACAAAACGGTTTATGCCGCCCTTTGCCTAAAAGCCTTTGGTCAAGCGGAATATGATGTATTTGAACTGGGTGACCAATTGCTTCCGTGGCTGCATTTAGAGAATGAACCAAACAACCTTTTGATCGGTGAATGGGAAAGGTTTAACGGTCAGCGTTCAAAATATAATATGGCAACTGTAGCAATCAACAGAATTGTGAATGCTTTCATCGACCGCAATCAAACAAAATATGCAAAAGAATTGTATGACAAGGCTATCAATTATGGTATGTCTAAGAATTTATATATTGAGAAAAGGATATCAAGTTGAATATGAATAATCGCATTATAGCTGACCTCTCAAATTTTATATTTGTTTCCGACAAGCCACAGAAGGTTGACGCTATTTTTCTGCCGGGCGGTTCGCACCCCGAACAGCCCGAATATGCGGCAAAGCTGTATAATAAAGGCTTTGCTGAATATGTTATCCCGTCGGGCGGTGTCAGTGTAAAACGGGATAAATGGCCCGGTGTGCGGTCAAAGAAAGAAATATACAGCGGCGACTACAAAACCGACTGTGAATTTTTTACTGATGTACTGATAAAAAACGGTGTGCCGAGAACGACAATTTACGGCGAGGACAAGTCGGGTCATACACGCGATAACGCCTTTTTCTCTCGAAAAATTGTGAATGATAACAGTCTTGAAATTAAAACGGCTATTATCGTCTGCAAAGCGTTTCACGCTCGGCGTTGCCTTATGCTTTATCAGTTGGCTTTCCCCGACACTGAATTTTTTGTCTGCCCTGTGCATTGCTATAATATCACGAAAAATAACTGGTACACGACCGAACAGGGAATAAACCGTGTGCTCGGTGAACTGTCACGCTGCGGTAATCAGTTTACCCCCGATATTAAGGAGTATTTGTTATGATGATACATTTTCAATATTCTGTGATTTGTGATTTGGTATATCATATATTGGCTCATATGAAAGTTGAAAATGCATCGAATTTATATTCCGAAGATTATATCAACCTAATTTCAAAAAGCAAAAACGAAACTGAAAGTTTACTGTGCAAAGAGGTTGAAAAAATCACAGAATATTATAATGATAACTTTGAAAGATTAGGAGTTATAAATTTTCTTCCGTGTTACTGTTCCGCTTTGGAGGAATTGCAAAACGCACTTTTAACCTATAACGATTTTATAGACGAAGACAAAGACAAATTTATTGTGCCATTATGTAATATTATCGAAAAAGAATTTCACTTTTACGAGGGTTACTGGCTCAATGTATTTTCGGAAACAAAGGCAGACAGAATTTATTTAGAAGGATGGATGAAAGCCCGTTTTTTAAAATATGAACCGCTGTTTTTATACTTTAAAAAACAAGCCGATATCGGTTTCTCATATTCTTTGTCTTGTAACGGAAGAGGTTACTACCAAAAAAATTCGTTTAATGCTATTGTGCCGTTTGTAACAGATCAAAATAAGTATAATAATACATTTTATCAACTGTTGCATGAATTTACCCACCAATTCACCGATCGTTTGGTTGCTACAAATATTAAAATGAAAGACGGAACCCATACCGTTTCTGAAAATACAGCTATACTCTTTAATTATTATTTAATAAGAACGCTATATCCCGAAGATTTGGTTTCTTACTGCAAGTGGATAAAAGCAACATCAAACCGCAATTGTTTTGAAGAAAATTCAATCGTTCATTGTTTTCCTGTAGATAACTGTATAAATGAGAGTTTATTAAAATTGACAAGCGATATTAAGGAGTATTTGTTGTGACCCATTGTATGAACCTTGAACTGTCTGCTTTTTTAAAAATTGCAGACAGGCGCAAAACAATCGAACTGCGGTTAAATGATGAAAAGCGGCAAAAAATCAATATCGGCGATCGAATAGAATTTCATTGCAGTGAGATAAATTCTGTTATTTTTGCAGAGGTTATAAAACTGCATAAATTCTCCGATTTTGAGCAGTTGTATAAGGCTTTGCCCTTAGAAAAATGCGGGTATTCAATAGACGATTTAAAGGCAGCGCACTACACGAATATGGAAAAGTATTATACCAAAAACCAAATTCAAAAATACGGCGTATTGGGAATAGAACTCCAAAAAATTACCGCGATCGTAAATGTAAAAGCAAACCTTTTTAATCCGGAGGTTCTGACACTTCTTAAACCGAGCGTCTATAATCCCACACCGGAGCGATTAAAACGCAGGGCAGAAAAATACTCGGCGGACAAAAATACTTTTGTGTATGCCTGCAAAATTGACGGTGTGTATGCCGGTATTGTTGTTTTGAAAATGGGAAATGACACCGCCGAGATTTTGGATATTGCCGTGAAACCCGAACACCAAAACTGCGGTATTGGCAGAAAATTGGTTGATTTTATTCTCAGTCAGTTTTCGGTAGATACTATCACAGCCGAAACTGATGACGAGGCGCTTGGGTTTTACCAAAGGTGCGGATTTGCGGTTACATCGGTCGGAGAGGTTTGCGACACCAAACGATACTTTTGCAAACGGCATAGATTTTAAATTAACTGGGGTGTTGAAAGGAATGAATTTATCATGAAACTCATTCTTTCATCTTGCGATTTTCGTAATGAAAAGTCAAAATTTATCCCGATAATAAAGAAGATATAAAGAAGTTTATTAATCAAAGCAAAATGAATTTAACAGAAGAGTTTGAAACCGATTTTGCTTATATTTTTGTTTCAGCAAAAAATTAAATAACTTAAAAGAATGACCCCGCTGCGAAAAAATTCGCGGCGGGGCATTTTTTATGCAAAAAGTGCCGAACTTTCGCAGAGTTCGGCACTAAATCAAATCGGATTTTTCATTACTTTGTAATAGATTTTATCATAAACAAATAATTTTTTCAACCATAAATTTTTGATTTCGGAATTTTTCACAAACTTTTAGCCGCTTATTTTTAAAAAATATGCATATTAACTGTTTGCCTGATTTTAACGCAGTCAGATAAGCAGTCAAAAAAACGGAGGTAAAAAATATGTCAAAAGGAGAAAACATTTTCAAGAGAAAAGACGGGAGGTGGGAAGCAAGATTTATTAAAAATTACGACCAAAACGGTAAGATAAGATACGGCTTTTGCTACGGCTCAAGCTACCGCGAGGCAAAGCTTAAAGTTATGCAAAAAAGAGCGGAATTTTTATCGGAAGAAAGATCCGAAGAAAGCTTTATAAGATTAAAAGACTTTTGCGAAAGCTGGCTTGAGCAAAGAAAAATAAAGATCAGAGAAAGCACCTATATTAAATATTCGGCGGTGCTTAAAAAATATATTATTCCGAAACTCGGAAATTTAAGGCTTTATGAAATAAATGACCGAATTATCACCGAATTCAGCTTTGAGCTTTTAGAAAAGGACAAGCTTTGTGTGAAAACCGTGCGCGATATTCTGGTTATTCTAAACGGAATTTTAAAATTTATTTCAAAAAGGACCGAAAACAAAGTTACATTGCCCGAAATCAATTATCCTAAAGAAACAAAAAAGGATATAAGAGTTTTATCAAAAGACGAGCAAACGCTTTTAGTTAATTACCTTTTAAAAGATATGAATTTTTGCAAATTCGGTCTGTTGCTCTCTCTTTACACAGGCTTAAGGATCGGTGAGCTTTGCGCGCTTAAGTGGGGAGATATCAACCTTAAAGATAAGACTATTTATGTAACGCACTCTTTGCAGAGAATAAAAGATATAAATAATGAAAACGAAAAAAGTACAAAAATCTTACTCGACAGACCAAAAAGCGATAAATCCGTAAGACTGATTCCTTTGACCGATCAAGTTTCACGGCTTTGTGAAAAAATAAAAAAGGAAAATAATAACGCGTTTATTTTAACAGGGTGTGAAAACTTTATGGAGCCAAGACTTCTTCAGTATTATATGAAAAAGTTTTCTTCCGAATGCGGACTTAAAGGCGTGCACTGCCATACTTTAAGACACACCTTTGCAACACGCGCAGTAGAGGCGGGATTTGAAATAAAATCGCTTTCGGAAATTTTAGGCCACTCGTCTACTACCGTTACGCTTGAAAGATATGTTCATTCCTCTTTGGAGCTTAAAAGAGAAAATATGAATAAGCTGTGGGTTTCGGGATTTTGAGCAGTCAAAATAAGCCGCACATATTTTAAAGATCCCTTTTTAAGCGTGTTTTTACGCTGATTTTCGCAGAGTGCCGAACTCTGCGAAAAGATAAGGATAAAGTTCATTTTAGTTTTTCCTGAAATCTATTAAAAATACTAAGAAAGAGATATGCCGATGCGAAAAAAGCAAAAGATCAGTATAACAATAATTGTTTTGGCTGTGCTTGTTGCCGCAAGCCTTTTCGGGATTTTTTGGCAGCTTATCCGCGGCAGACAGGAAAATTCCAAAGAGAGCGCTATGGTGAGCGGAAATAAGATCTCCGATGTAAGTCAAAGCGAAGAACAGACGGAAAATAATTCCTCACCGCAGGAAAAAAACGAAACCGCTTTGAGCCTTTACAAGCTCCACTCTCAGGAAAACGAAGCTTTCGATTTTCAGAATATTTTACCCGGCGACAGCAAAACCGAGCATTACCGCGTAAGGGTAAATTATAAGGATAAGATCACGGTAAGATTTAAAGCTTTGCCGGAGCAGGATAAAAAGCTTGCCGAATCTTTGCATATAAAGGTTGTTTTGACCGACAGCGGCCGCGAGCTTTTCGACGGCAAAATCAAAGACCTTACAGACGGAGTTTGCGTAACACTGAAAAATAACGGCTTCTCGCAGGAAGATATAAATTATGCCGTTACGGCTTACCTGCCGACCGAAACAAACAACGAATATGCGGATCTTGATCTATCGGCAGATTTTATCTGGCTTGCAGACGATAAAGATAACCTCGGATTTTCTCCTAAAACGGGAAGAAGAGCTTTTATAGCCTTGTTGGCTTTGATAATAGTGATTTCCGGATACAGTATTATAAAGTTAGCAAATAAAAGGGGAAGAGAAAATGCGGCAGAATAATACATCAAAGAAAATTGCCGGTAAGATCGCAGTTATAGTGATCTTGTCGGTTTGCCTTTGCATTTCAACTTTCGCTCTTTATTTTATATCGGTAGATAAAAAAGGTAACTTTTTCAAAACCGGTAAAGTTCAGATAAATATAAATGATGAAAAACCTATAATCACCGAAAACGAATTCTTGTTTGAACCGGGAATGACGGTGAAAAAGGATTTCTTTGTTGAAAACGAGAGTACAGCCGATATCTATTATAAGATCTACCTTAAAGATGTTTCGGGCGGACTTGCCGACGAGCTTATTATCACGGTCAAAGATAAAGAAAAGGAATTATTGAGCGGAAAAGCAGGAGAGCTTTGTAAAAAAGATAACATTAAAGCTTTCGATGAAATTTTAACCTCAGGCGAAAGAAAGGTTTTAACAATGGAATTCTATTATCCTGCCGAGTCTGCTTTCAGCCAAAATAAAGATCTTAAGTTCACGGTTTGCGCCGACGCCGTTCAGGCGAGAAATAATACCGAGCGATTATTTTAGGCGGTGATTTTATGCAGAATAATGAAACCGAAAAATGTATTGTTTGCGGAAAGGATACCGGGGTACTAAGTTCGGAACCGGTAAAAAAGCGAAATAATTATGTCAGCGGAGCAGGTCAGCTTTGCGAAAACTGCTACTTTGAGCTTTATGTTCTGCCTGATCCCGATGATCCGAACACTCTTAATGAATTGCAGATAAAAGAACTTCTTGATATGTGCATTAACCAGCGGGGGAGTAATGATGAAAATACTTGAGATATTAAGGCGGATATTTGTCGGCGTAATGCTTGTTATCGCCGTGTCCGTAATGATATTTACTATAATTTCCGTTACTTCATTTGATAGGTCGGACAGAAGCGTTTTCGGCTTTAAAGCCTTTATCGTGCTTTCCGATTCTATGAGTAAAACGGATTTTAAAGCAGGCGACCTTGTGCTTACAAAGCCTGTAGATCCCGAAAAGCTAAAAGAAGGGGATATAATAGCCTTTTCTTCGCAAAACCCCGAAAACTTCGGCGAGACCGTCACCCATAAAATCAGGGAAAAAACCTTCGACGCCTCAGGTCAGCCCGGGTTTGTAACTTACGGAACTACTACGGACACCGATGACGAAACTGTGGTTACATATCCTTATATTCTCGGAAAATATGTTAGATCTATTCCTAATGTGGGCAAATTTTTCAGATTTTTAAAAACCACTCCCGGTTATATAATTTGCATTTTTATTCCGTTTTTCCTGCTTATCTTAACAGAGGGAATTCGCTGTATAAGATTGTTTAAAAAATATAAAGAAGAAAAATTAGAGGAAATAAGATCCGAAAAGGAAGAAAACCAAAGACTTATGAATGAGCTTTTAAAACTCAAAGCCGAACTTGGTAAATCGGAAAACGGGCAGTAATTGCATTTGACAATACAAATCAGGGTACAACACTTCTCATAGCGGAAAATTTGTCCGATTATATTGTCTCGTCATTTGAAATACGGCAGTATTCCTGCATTCCTCGACTTCATAATCAAAAAAATTTTCTCGCTATGAGTCGAAGATTTTGTAAGAAAACGGCGCTGTTTAGCGGCGCGGCGCCCGACCGAAGAATACTGTCGTATTGTGAGCGGAGGGCAACAAAGTCGATGAATGCGCCGTTTCTTCAAAAAAGCATTGTACCCTAATTGTATTGTCTGGCGCTTACATAAAAGTCATTGATAAATTTTTAAGGAGGAAATAACGATGACAAAGAGTAATTCTGTCAAGCGGTCGCTTATCGCAAGCATAGTTTCGGTTAGTGTTTGCGTGCTTATGGCGCTTGGCACAACATTTGCATGGTTTACAGATTCTGCAAAGACCGCTGTAAACAAAATTCAGGCCGGAGAACTTAAAGTTGATATAGTAAACGAATCCGGCACAGAGTCGGTGCAGAACACCGGACTTAAATTTAAAAACGCAGACGGCATATCAGGCGAAACATTGCTTTGGGAGCCCGGCTGCACATATAAGACCGAGGGCTTTAAAATTAAAAACAACGGAAACCTCGCTCTTAAGTATAAGCTTGCTTTAAACGGAATAACCGGCGACAGCGACTTACTTAAAGTAATCAGCTTTTCCGTTGTAAAAGAAGACGGCAGTGCCGTAGACCTCAGCACATTTGAGGGAACACTCAATGCTAAAAACGAATTAAGCGAAGTTCTCTATATCCAGGGTCATATGGCTGAATCTGCTTCTAACTTCTACCAGGGCAAAGAGCTTACAGGTCTCGGACTTACAGTAGTTGCTACTCAGGATACATATGAGAGCGACAGCAAGGATAACAGCTATGACGAACTTGCGGAGTATCCGGTTATCGTTAATAATACGGCTGAATTTACTACAGCGATCAGATCGGCTGTCGGCGGTGAAACCATTATCCTTGGCAGTGATATTGATTTAAGCAGCATAATTTCTATCAATAAAAAGCTTACTATCAATTTGGCAGGCTATAGTCTTTCAAGCTCGGCTCAGTATACTTTGCAGCTTAATTTCGGTGCAGATGTAACTGTTACTGACAGCTCCGCCGGTGCGGCAGGCGTGCTTACTAATACTTACAGCGGAAAAGCAACCCCCTATGCAGCAGTCGATCTGAAAGGCAAGGGCGCAGTATTCACGCTTGAATCGGGTACTGTGCAAAGCAATGCAAATGATAATTTTTATTCTATCGCCATCGGCAACAGCGGGAAAAAAGAATGCACCGTTAATATCAACGGCGGAACCGTATCTAATCCCGACGGACATATTAAGAGCCGTGCTATTCATGCAAGCAACGGAATGACCGTGAATATTAACGGCGGTATTGTCAACGGCGGCTTATGTGCGTTGGATACTTATGTCGGCTCCGTTTCCAACATTAACGGCGGAAAACTTTATTCAAATGCCGTTGAGCGCAGAAACGATGAGTACGGAAAGAGTTATGCTATCCGCGCAAAAGGCGAGGCACAGATCAATATCGGCTCCCAAAATGCGGAAACTGTTCCGAATGTAAAAGGAATAATTTTTGAAGCTAGCGGTGTAAAAACAGCACTTCCTAAGATCAATCTTTTAAAGGGTGAGATCACAAATCCGATATATTCAAAAGAGCCAAAATCTAACTATTCACTCTTTAAGCTTGGAATCACCGCAGACGCTCCCGTTACCTTTATCGATAATACCGCGTCTTACTTCCTTAATGATGATCTTCAGATGATTCAGAGCGGAAGTGTTTGGAAAGTAACTTCGAAGTAATCGCATTTGACAATACAAATCAGGGTACAACACTTCCCATAGCGGAAAATTTGTCCGATTATATTGTCTCGTCATTTGAAATACGACAGTATTCCTGCATTCCTCGACTTCATAATCGAAAAAATTTTTTCACTATGGGTAATGGATTTTGCAAGAAAACGGTCCGTTTTTCAAATAAGCATTGTACCCTAATTGTATTGTCTGGCGCTTACATAAAAGTCATTGATAAATTTTTAAGGAGGAAATAACGATGACAAAGAGTAATTCTGTCAAGCGGTCGCTTATCGCAAGCATAGTTTCGGTTAGTGTTTGCGTGCTTATGGCGCTTGGCACAACATTTGCATGGTTTACAGATTCTGCAAAGACCGCTGTAAACAAAATTCAGGCCGGAGAACTTAAAGTTGATATAGTAAACGAATCCGGCACAGAGTCGGTGCAGAACACCGGACTTAAATTTAAAAACGCAGACGGCATATCAGGCGAAACATTGCTTTGGGAGCCCGGCTGCACATATAAGACCGAGGGCTTTAAAATTAAAAACAACGGAAACCTCGCTCTTAAGTATAAGCTTGCTTTAAACGGCATTACAGGCGACAGCGATTTACTTAAAGTAATCAGCTTTTCTGTTGTAAAAGAAGACGGCAGTGCCGTAGACCTCAGCACTTTCGAGGGCAAGCTTAACACTAAAAACGAATTAAGCGAAGTTCTCTTTATCCAAGGTCATATGGCTGAATCTGCTTCTAACTTCTATCAGGGCAAAGAGCTTTCAGGTCTCGGACTCACTGTAGTTGCTACTCAGAATACATACGAAAAAGACAGCAAGGATAATCTTTATGATAAGTTCGCCGAGTACGAGGATATAAAGACCGTTTCTGTTCCCGCAGGTGATCAGGATACTGTAAATAGCGCCTTAAAGTCTGCGATTACAGCGGCAAAAACTGTTGATTCTTCTACCGGCAAGACTACACCTACACAGATAGTACTTCCCTCAAACACCACCGTTTCTTTTGACAGCGGAATAGCTACTCCTGCTCAAGGTCAGACTTCCGAAATCAAAATTACCGGTGACAAGACCACAAAGCTTAAATTCCAAAACACCAATCCCGGCTCTGAAGGCTCGCTTTGCTATCAGGACGGCGCAAACCTTACTTTCCAGGGTATAACTATTGACGCCGGATCAATCAAAGGAATTTGTGCCCGCGGCGGCGTGGTTACCTTTATCGACTGTGAATTAAACACCGAACTTAAGCAGACGATCGGCTCAAAATTCGTATTTAAAGGCTGCACCTTTACTTCTCCTGTTTCTCAGGTAGGCTATGGCTGCAAAGATGTTGTATTTGACGGCTGTAAATTCAATACTGAAGGTTACGGAATTAAGATCTACAGCGAGGGCAGCACTCCTGTAAACCTGACCGTTAAAAACAGTGAATTTAAAAATACTTCTTCCGCTGCAAAATCCGCAATATTCTTAGATCACATAATAGGCGGAATAAGCTACAACATATCTGTTGAAAACTGCACATTTGACGGATTTACCGCAACTCCTACCGAAAACTTTAATCAGCGGGCTGCAAGAATGATAGTTACAGACAGCTTTGTATTATCTTCCGACGGTCAGTATATATTCTCTTATCAGACAGGAGTTGAAGGCGGAAATTATCACAAAATTCTCTCTGCCGATCAGCTGGTTGTAACAGTAAAATAATTTTTCTAAAAACTAAGGAGATAAGGAAATGACTAAACAAAAATCAGTTAAAAACGCACTTATTTACAGTGTTTTTTCTGTGGCTGTCTGCTTAGTAATGCTTGTGTCCACCACATTTGCGTGGTTTACCGATTCGGCTAAAACACAGGTCAACCGCATAGTTTCGGGTAACCTTGAATTAAAGCTTGAATATGCGACTGCGTGGGATACTGCAGGCAACCCTACATCCTGGGCAAATGCCGAGGGTGAAAAGCTTAATTTCAAGACTGCCGATCAAAGAACGCAGATCTTATGGGAGCCCGGCTGCACATATGATCTTCCCGAGCTTAAGATCTCGAATATCGGAAATCTTGCGCTTAAGTATAAAGTGGTGATCACAGGTATCGGCGGCGACGCTGAATTAAATAGTGTTATAGATTGGACAGTTAAGCTTGACGGTGCGGATTATTCCCCCGCGGCAGAGCATAAGCTCGCGGCGAAAACGGCAGATAACGCAGATTATGACATTATGACCTTAAGCGGCCATATGAGAGAAGACGCTCCGAATACTTATCAGAATAAATCGATCGAAGATATTTCGATCACCGTTTATGCAACACAGGACAATGTTGAAAAAGACAGCACTTCAAATGATTATGATTCAGCGGCTTTATATCCCGTTATGAATTCTGCGGAGCTTAAAACTCAGCTTGCAAACGGCGGAATTATCACTGTTTCAAATGATTTAAAAACCAACAATCCTAAAGACACTTTAGCAGATATCTATTCTATCAATAATCCTGCGACGCTTAATTTAGACGCCAAGATAATTTCGCCCGATAATATGGGTGATAACAACACTAATTTTGTCGCCTTGACTATCAATGCCGATACTACGATAAACGCTTCTGCTAACGGCGGAATCAATACAGGTGTAAACGGCGGATACGCTATTAACATCAAAAACGGCGCCGTTGTTACTATCAACGGAGGCTCTTATTACGGCGGCGGTACTGCCGTTCAGGTACAAAAAGGTACGCTTATAATTAACGGCGGAATTTTTGATGCCGAGCCTTTCGGAGAACCCTATGGCAGCAAATTTATAATTAACTGCATAGACTCGGCTTACAAAGACGGCACCGCTAAGATAATAATTAAAGGCGGCACTTTTGTAAACTTCGATCCATCTGACAGTGCTTCTGAAAATCCGCACGGAAACTTTTTAGCGAGCGGTTACCATATTGTAAAAGAAACTAAAGAAGACGGCAACATCTGGTACACAGTAGTTAAAGACTGATTTTAAATCAAATTATTTGAAAGGGGGATCGGTGTAATGAAAGAAACCGGGGCTTTGCTTATTTTCCTTTTTCTTTCGGCGATTATTGCTTTTCTTGTAATTCTTAAAATAATCTTCTTTTTTAAGGATTTTAATGAAGAGAAGAAATATATCAAAACCGAAATAGGAAGAGCTTACGATAAAGAAGAGCTTCTTTATTGGAAAAAAGAGCTTGCAATTCATAAATTATGCCTGATTCCCTTTGTAAACCGAAAAAGAGCTTTAAAGCTCTACCGCTTTTTTACAAACAAACGGCATATTAAAAATGCTGACGGTAAATTTAGGGCTGTGAGGGTTTTGGCACCCTCGATTTTAGGAATGGCGGCTTCGCTTATATATCTTTGCGGAGCGAGCTGGGCGTGGTTTTCATCGACTAAGAGCAGTGATGTTTCGAATATTATCTCGTCAAATTACGATCTTAAAATAATAAGCGTTTTCGATGAAAAAAGCGAAGAGGTTTCATCCGACGGGGGATATGATCTTTCTAAAGATAAAACTTATGAAATAAATCTTAGGTCAAGCGGAACAGATATGTCTTCGGGATTTTGCAAGATAACTCTATCTTCGGGCGAGGTTTATTACACGGCTCCGATCTTTGCAAACGCTGACTTTGAGTTTTCTATCACCCCTAAAACCGACGGCGAAGTGACATTTGAATGCAGGTGGGGAACGCTTGCTATAAGCGACGCCAAAATCATTTCAAACGGCGAAAATATAAATAATTAAAAAACTTTTTCGGGCGGTCTGCAAAAAAAGCAGACCGCCCGAAAATTTATATTATGATTTATTTATTACTAACTTTTTGTTTTCAACATAAGCGTATTCGCCCGGCTCTGTCAGCTCGACTTTACCGCCGAACACACCGCGAACGGTTTTAGGCGATATGAATTTATCCGTTCTTCCGATAGGCGCAAATCCGTCTTTTAAAGGAACGATAATGTAAAGCTTATAATCGTTTATAGTATCAAGCTTTAAATTAAACTTTTCGTTCTTTTTAAGAATTAAAAGCTCCTTTGAAAAATGCTCATACACTGCGAATTCTTCGCCCTCTAATCCGTAAACCTCCGAGGGAGAAACCGTTCCGCTCACGGGTTTTTCATCCTTATTGATATTAAACACGGCTATAACTCCGCTTTCGTCACAAACATTTTGGAGCTTGAATATCTTGTCATTCTCGGTAGGATCTTCTGTCAGGCAGTCCGCGGTGGGGAAAGCGGGCCTGTCGCACCTTAAAATTTTGCCGTCGTCGGTAATAAGCGGCATAAGGATATCTCTGTTGCTTCTGCCTATCTTATCGCTGACATATATCGGACCTCCGCTGACGGCTCTTAAAATGCTGTTTTTAACAGCCTGTCCGTCGTCGGTCCACCACATATCCCAGTCGCAGAAATAAAACTGTCCCTGAATAAGATCGTTATAGGAGCACTGCATAATATGCTTTAAGAACCATGCGCTGTCCTCAGGCTGGAAATCGTCACTGCACCTTGAAAGAGGGCTTACGGACCTGCTCCACATATCCTCGCTTGCCATACCCATACAGTTTATCATTGCATTGTCAAAATGCTGACCTACAGAGGCTTCCATACCGTCGTGATAATTTTTTGCGACCTCGCCTACAGGCGCAAGATTTCTATAAAATCTTTTACTTATGCTCTGATTATCGATCTTTACGAATTCAACTCCGCATTTTCTTAAATAATCGTGGTAAGCATTATAAAATCTATATGAGTTTTCCTGCTTGTAATCGTGGATATAAGCGCCTTTTTGAGTGTAAATAATAGAGTCCTTAAGGTCTTTATATACTTCGCCCTCGGGGTCTATTCCCATCCAATATCCGGTGGTAGGGTGCCACATTCCGACGGTTATACCGTAATCGTTCATTCCCTTAATGCAATTTTTAAGTCCGTTCGGAAATCTTATCGGATCGGCTTTAAAGGAATAAAGCTTTGAATAGTGCATTATATTAAACATTTCGCGGCGGTTTTCATATTTCATTCCGTAAAAATCGTGAACTTCGCCCCACATATCGTCAATAACAGCCCATTTAACAGGAATGTTTTTCTCTTTGAATTCTTCGCATTTTTTAAGAAGATCGTCTTCGTTTACGCGGATTTCCATAGCGTCCCAACTGCACCAGCCGAGATATTCGAATATTTCGGGGTATCTTCTCTCGGCTCTTATCCTCACGCCTGTGTTTAATTCTTCGAGAGCTGTTTTAACAGTGCTTTCGAGAAGTTTGAAAGGATCATCGCCCTCGGCATAAACGAATGCCAGCTCGTCGCAATAAGAAAGCTTATCATACCAGCTGAAAAGCTTAGCTGTGATAATGCCGTCTTCTTTTCCGCAGAGCACGCATTTATATTTTTTTGAAACTACGGGGATAACTACCGCAAAGCTTCCGTCAGTCTTTTTGCAGATAAGTCCCTGTGTTTCATCGGGGATATCTTTAGTGTCTTTTCCGAATGCCGGCATACACCATATCTCGCAATGCCTGAAATCGGAAACAAAGCTTTCAAAACCGTCAATTTTAAAGTCTATTCCCGCGCCGAAATCCATATCGAGCGGCATTTTCGAAAAGCCTTTGAAATACACGGCTTTAACGCCTTTAATATCTTTTATTTCCGTTTTTATATCATAATCCTGAGTTGAATTATCGCATAAGTTAAGATATGCTTTTATGATCTTCATAAAACAACCGCCTTAATATATATTATTTTAATAATTATATTATATAAGTTAATTTAAGTCAATGAATACTTGAAAAAATCGTAGTTTTATGATATTAAATATTAAGGGGGAGATAATATGGCAAGTTGAAAAAAATGCGGTTTTAAGAAACGATACGATCTATCTCGGAAATCAGATCGAATTTGCCGATTTAGGAGTGTGCTGCGGAGCGGTATGCTCCGCTGGTTTTATTCTTATCTGTTCTTATGGGCGCGACTGTAGCGATCCCGAACTTATACTTTATAAAAAAAGATAAAATTTATATTTCTGATAATTCACGCGCGGTCTTTAAAACGGCGATACCTGTCTTTTTTATGTTTTCTTCGGTCATTCTTGAAGCAGGAGCAGAAACGCTTATTGCATACTTATATTTTCCATTAATATCGCACACAGCCGCCGCAACACAGCTGACTCCTTCTTCGTTTTCTTCGATATCCGTGGCATAGCCGTTTTCTTTGACCTTTTTAAGCTCTGCCTTAAATTCGTTAAGATCGGTAATGGTTCTTTGTGTTTTTTTGATTATTTCGGAGCTTTTCCAAATATTTTCTGTTTCATCATCGCTTAATTTCGCCATTATGGCTTTTCCCACGGCTGTTCTTATCATAGGCAGCGAAATGCCTACTCTTGACACCATTCTTACGGAATTTGTAAAGTTTTCATATTTATCGATATATATTATTTCATTTCCGCTTCTCTCAACTAAATGCACGGTTTCTCCCGTTAATTCAGAGAGCGCTTTTAAATGCGGTTTAGCGTATTTTATGATATCCGTATCGGATAGGCTCTTAGAGGAAATTTTAAGGAATTTAAGAGTGATATTATATTTTTTTGTCTGCTCGTCTTGCTTTATGTATCCAAGACTTAAAAGAGTTGAAAGTATCCTAAAAGCAGTGGTTTTGTTAAGACCTGAAAGCTTTGCAAGCTCGGTGGCTCCAAGAGGTCCTTTTTCACAGATGAGCTCTATCAGTAAAAATGCTTTTTTAATTGATAATATAGGTGAAACCGATGACATTTTTTCACTTCCGATGAATTTTCATTAATTGAATTTTAACATATTTTAATTTTTATTTCAATACTTGACAAATTTAAGCAAAGTGCTATAATTAACTTGTAAATAGTAAACAGCGTTTCACATTGTGAAACAAGGAGGATCAATATGGAAAATATCATTAAAGAAATTTCCGCGGCAGGGGTAGTTCCCGTTGTTAAAATTGACGATTCGAAAGACGCGGTCGCACTTGCGGCAGCCCTTAGAAACGGCGGTCTTAACTGCGCTGAGATCACTTTCAGAACCTCTGCGGCAGAGGAATCCATAAAGCTAATTTCGGAAAAATTTCCCGATATGCTTATTGCCGCCGGCACGGTGCTTACTCCCGAGCAGGCTGATAAGGCTATGAATGCGGGAGCAAAATTTATCGTAAGTCCCGGTCTTAATCCGGAAGTGGTCGAGCATTGCAAGAAAAAAGGATATCCGATAATTCCCGGCGTTTGCACTCCCACGGAAATCGAAAAGGCGCTTTCCTTAGGGCTTACATATCTTAAATTTTTCCCTGCAGAGGCGGCAGGCGGAGTTAAAATGATAAAATCTCTCGCCGCTCCTTATACTATGGTCAAATTTATGCCGACAGGCGGAATAAACACTTCAAACTTAAAGGATTATCTCGCCTGCAAAGCAATTTTTGCCTGCGGAGGCAGCTGGATGGTACCGTCTGATAAGATCGCGTCAGGCGATTTTGATGAAATAGAAAACCTTACTAAAGAAGCAGTAAAGCTTTTAAAGGAGATCAAAAATGGGTAAAATAGTTACATTTGGCGAAATTATGCTTCGCCTCGCACCTAACGGTTATTACAGATTTTTTCAGAACGATCAGCTTCAGGCCACTTTCGGCGGCGGTGAAGCGAATGTTGCGGTTTCTCTTGCAAACTTCGGGCTTGACGCCGCTTTTGTCACCAAGCTTCCCGACCATGCAATCGGTCAGGCGGCGGTCAACTCTTTAAGATATTTCGGAGTTGACACTTCTAAAATTGTAAGAGGCGGCAATAGGGTAGGAATTTACTATCTCGAAAAAGGCGCGTCACAAAGAGGAAGCGTTTGTATTTATGACAGGGCAGGATCTTCTATCCAGACTGCCGATGTAAGCGATTTTAATTGGGATGAGATCTTCGAGGGCGCAGAGTGGTTCCACTTTACGGGTATCACCCCGGCTTTGGGCGAAAACTTAGTAGAGATATGCAAAGAAGCCTGCATTGCGGCTAAAAATCACGGCGTAAAGGTAAGCTGTGACCTTAATTACCGCGGAAAGCTTTGGACAAGAGATCAGGCGAGAGCCGCTATGACCGAGCTTTGCAAGTATGTTGATGTCTGCATTTCTAATGAGGAAGACGCAAAGGATGTTTTCGGAATAGAGGCTGAAAACACGGATATTTATTCCGGCAAGCTTGATAAAGAGGGCTATAAGAGCGTTGCAAAGCAGCTCGCCGATAAATTCGGATTTGAAAAGGTTGCTATCACTCTCAGGTCTTCGATCTCGGCCAGTGATAACGATTGGGCGGCAATGCTTTATGACGGTAAGGATTATTGCTTCTCAAAAGAATATCATTTGCATATAGTCGACCGCGTCGGCGGAGGCGACAGCTTCGGAGCAGGACTTATTTATTCGCTCGTAACCGGCAAATCTACAAAAGACGCCGTTGAGTTCGCGGTTGCCGCGTCTGCGCTTAAGCATTCTGTTGAGGGAGATTTCAACAGAATGAGCGTCAGCGAGGTAGAAAAGCTCGCTAAGGGCGACGGCAGCGGAAGAGTTCAAAGATAAAAAATAAATAATTATTAATTAAAACAACCGCTACAGATTTTTAAATTTCTGTAGCGGTTGTTTTTAAATTTATAGTTTTCAGTCAAGCCGATAAAACTTTTCTATTTTGTGTTATGATATTAAAGCCTTGTCAGCTGATAAAGTTCACAATTCTCTTCTTCCAATATTTCCGCAATTTTTCTTATACACTTAATATCATCAGTATTTGTAAGATGATTTTCAATAATTTCTTTATGGGAATTAGGGCTGATATTATTAATTTCATCAATTAAATTGCACCGATATGATATTTTGTGTAAAGCACCATTTTTGTCAACAATTAGATAAGAATCATTATTTGTTAATTCATTGTTAGTCATATTATTTAAATCCTTTTATTTGCGCTCTAAATACTTTAATTCACAGTTTTCACGTAAATATTTTGCTGCTCTTCGCGGATTAGCAAGAATTGCTGAATCGATATCTGTTCTGGTAACGGCATTTTCGCATAACTTCCAGCCGTCGGTTTCCGCAAAATTGATTTTGGCTGTATCGTTAGAGCCAAAGAAACGAAAAGCGTCTTTTCCAATATAATTTACATTTTTGGGTATGCTTATTTCCGTAAGATTTTCACACGAATAAAAACAATAGTCACCTATATATGTTACAGTTTCAGGAATATTAATTTTTTCTAATGATTCACAAAATGCAAATGTTGAATCACCAATTTTTATTAATCCATCAGGTAAAGTAACTGTTTTCAAACTGCTACAATAATAAAAAGCCGTATTTAAGGTTTTAATCAATTTCGGTATAGTTACATTTTCCAGTGAGTTACAATTATCAAATGCGTTAGTTCCAATGTCCGTAAGTGTATCTGGAAGATTAATTTGTTTTAAAAATTGACAATTAAAAAATGCCAATGTAGCTATTGATATCAAGTTATCTGAAAAAGTGACATTTTCAAGATATATGCAACCACTAAACGCATAAGAGCCTATTTTTTTTATTGTGTTAGGCATTATAAGTGTCTTTAAATTACTTAAATCTTTAAATCCTTTTGAATCAATCTCAGTCACTTCAATTCCGTTGTGTTTTTCGGGAATTTCGATTATTGTTTGTTCACTTGCTGTGCTTCCGGCTGCAACTTTCCAAGTCCCATCAGAAAGAGAAGTATATTTTAGTATTCCGGTGTCTTCTGTACCGCTTGTTCCGCCGCCTCCTGTTCCGCCTGAGCCGGAGTCCGATGCAGTTATTTCCTTTGTTGTCCCGTCGGTATATGTAAATATAAACTTACCGTTTGAATATGAAATATCTGCAATCCCTCTGCCGTCCTCGCCCTTTTCTCCCTTTACATTTCCGAGCGATTTTGTTGTGCCGTCTGAAAGGGTAAGGGTAAGAGTTCCGTCGGTCAGAATTTTAACCTCGCTTATTCCTATACCGTCAGCGCCTTTGGCTCCGATAACATTGCCGAGATTTGAAACGGTTCCGTCCGAAAATGTGAGCAGCAGGCAGCCGTTTGAATCTATCTCCGAGCGTGTTATGCTGATACCGTCCGTTCCCTTGATATTACCGAGGTTTATGATTGTTCCGCTTGTAAGAGTGACTGTAAGCTCGCCTGATGAAGATATCTTAACATTCTGTATTCCGATACCGTCTTTTCCGTCTTGACCGTCTTTTCCGTTATCGCCTTTTGCGCCTTTTATATTACCGAGGTTAAGCTCGCTGTTATCGGAAAAGGTTAAAACAAGCTCGTTATTTGAATTTACAGCCGCTCCGGTTATTCCGCGACCGTCCTGACCGTCAGTTCCGGCGGCGCCGGTATCACCCTTATCACCTTTGTCTCCTTTTTCACCGTTCGATCCGTCAACTCCGTCTTTACCAACTACTTTCCCGAGGTTTACGGTATTGCCGTCTGTATATTTAATAATCAGCTCTCCGGCGGAGTTTATCGAAGTTTCGGCTACTCCGTTGCCGTCCTGACCGT